>NZ_JAIQVD010000001.1:0-1183048 GCF_035064545.1 Bacillus sp. ILBB4
TCAGACTCAGTAAATCCAATTGGAACTGGAAACCCTTCGTTTTCTATAAAAGCTACAATTTGTTTTTTTTGTTTTGCGAAGGTCTTGATAGCATCTTCAAAAATGGTCTTTATTGACTCATCCTCAATAATAGAGAACATATATCGATTTACTACATCCGTCATTGTTCCGTTTACATACTCTCCCCATAGTGTCCCTATTTCAGAAGATGTGAGTTTTAACTTATTCTTATCCACATTATCACCTCTTGGATAATATTTACTAACTTGTTAATAGATATGAATTTTTTCTTAACAAAAAAAGGTTTTCAGCATGTAATTTCCGATAAAGAGGCATTATGGTAACTAAGTTTGTATAGCGTATACAGTTTTTCGGCTAAAAGAATAGAGACTTTAAAGCGATTGATGCTTCATGGCGATTACCTTCTAACAACAAACGAGGAAAAACCGATGCTCTTCTCTTGGCACCTTCATAGCAAATGATAGTTAACTTATACATAAAAATCACTCTATAGGTTATCTTAACGCATAACGTTTTAAAGAAGGAGATGCTTATGAGAAGGATTATTTTGCTGGTTGGGTTATCTTTATTTACCGTGTTCATGATGAGTGAAAAAATGGTTGGAGCCTATTCATTGATGAAACCATTATTTTCTATCCCTCTACCTCAAGATCGTGTAATTCATTCTATTCCTATCGAAAAAAAGAAAATAGCTCTTACGTTTGATGATGGACCAACATCGGATGAAACAGTACAAATCTTAGACATTTTGAAAGAATATAATGCAAAAGCGACCTTCTTCGTTGTAGGGTCTCGTGTAGAACGTCATGCATCCATTGTTGAAAGAGAGATACGAGAAGGTCATGAAGTTGGAAATCATACATTTCATCATTTGATTTGGACTGGAAATGTTTCTGAGAAACAACTAATCAAAGAAATCGAATTAACTCAGAACACTATTTCCAATATAAGTGGGTATAATCCCTCATTATTTAGACCTGTTCAAGGGTTTTATGACAAAAAGTTAGTGGACGTGGTAGGACGCTCAAACTTGCGGGTTGTGTTATGGTCTCAAAAGCATGATACGCGTGACTGGGATCGACCCGGTGTGGAATATATTGTTCAAAAAGTATTAAATGATATAGAAAATGGGGATATCATTCTTTTGCACGACCATGTACATGGAAAAAGTCAGACCATTTTAGCTCTCAAACGTATCTTGCCTGTCTTAAAAGAAAAAGGGTATGAATGTGTGACAGTTTCGGAGCTACTAAAAGCTCATGAAAATAAACGTTTTTAGATGTTCGAAAAATAATAGACCTTACTGTACATTTTGTCATATGCGTAAGCTATCTAATAAAAAACCTTACCCAGAGAATTTCTTACCTGGTGCATACTTTTTTGTATTGCATATTATTGTAATCGCCTTCATTATATTAGATATTATGGTAAACTAAGAAGTGCATATTGGTTCTTAAAATCAACTTCCAACGAGTCCGTTACCCTTCGTGGTTACGGATTTTTTTGTAACTTTCATAAAATGTAAGTGCTTTATTTTCCAATTTAGACTATAATAGAAATGCATTTGATTTTAGATGGTTAAATACACCTATATCATCTTACTTCATCGAACCTATTCCTCCATGCAGGAATAGGTTTCTTTTTATTTTGACTTCCCTTTGTATAAAAAGGAACATCTATTTTTATAAATAATAAAATTAAAAAGAAGCAGATTATCCAAAGAATAGTCTACTTCTTTTTGTTCATATGCTGGTTTGTACGTTAGAGAGAGCTCTAGTGTAAAATCTAGTGGTTAAGAAGGTTACAGACCTCTAATTAAAGTAAAAGCATGAATTCATGCAACAGTTTTAGGATGACCTATTCAACTCTGTCTCAATTGTTCCCCCTTATTCCATCCATTATAAATCCTACAATATTTCCGATTTCTGCTTCTTCATCACCCTCATCATTTGGCATCAACACAAATTTGGTGACAAAAAAGCCTCCGATAGAAACAAAAATCATCTTTTGAATGTCTTTGGATGGAATATCAATCAATTCGCCACGTTCTTGGTAAGACTGAATCAAATGCATGAGACGCGATCCTACATTTTCAACAAAATAAGGAATCATTTCTTTTCGAATGTCTTCATTATATAGAAGTTCCTTAATAATAATTTGAAAAATCTCTTTATTTTCTTTGATAAACTCCATTCGGTTTTTGATGAGCTCTCGTAAAAAGTCTTCAAAAGATAATACGTTCCGAGATATAATATCTTCGAAAAGCTCCTCTGCCATTAAAGGGATCGATTCCTTTAAAAATGATACGATTACGTTAATTAATAGGTTATCTTTCGTACTAAAATGACGGAAAATAGTGCCCTCGGCTACACCTGCAGCTTTTGCAATTTCACTTGTCGGGGTGTTTGAATAGCCCTTCTCAGCAAACAAGGTAATGGCCGTCTCCATGATTTTTTGCCTTTTGTTGGTTTGTTTTTTTGGGGACTTTGATTGCTCCATTATGGCTTCTAATAAGTTGTATTTCGACAACGCCAGACACCTCCTTTACGTTAAAGAATTTATTATAACTTACGGTATCGTTTCAAAGCTAGTATGTTAAGAATAATAAAAACAATCGCAAAAATGCTTAATGCAAGTAGGGCATTTCCAATATCAATCAATGTAAGCCCTTTATACATAACACCTTTTAACGCATCAGCGCCATAATAAATCGGCATTACTTTGGCAAGTGTCTGAAGCCAATCGGCCATACCTTCAAGTGGAAAAATTCCAGCGAAAAATACTTGTGGAATAGCTACTATTGGAATGAACTGAACCATTTGAAATTCTGATGCAGCAAAGGTAGATAGTAAGGTTCCCAAAGATAAAGCCACCAATGCCAATAGTAAGTTAATGAGTATAACATTCCAAATGGAACCGATAACTACCATATCCAAAACGTTTACTGAATAGAGAACAATAATAATTGTTTGAATGATAGCAAAGATTCCAAAACCAACTAAATAGGCGGTAACGATCTCCCATCTACGGAGTGGTGTTGCCATTAAACGATCCAAAGTTCCTGAGGTGCGCTCTTTTAATAATCCGATCCCTGAAATCAAAAATACAAAAAAGAATACAAAGAAACCAACTAATATCGGACTTAGCACATCAAAAAATGCGGTATTGCTGTTTCCATAAACATATTTTGTCTCTACATTTTGTTTTGCTGTTTGAACTTGCACAGGTATATGCTTAAGTAATTGCTGCTGTGCTTGAGCTGATATAGCTTGTTTGACTTTCATTTGTAAAACTTTGGCTGATGAAGGATCACTGTTTTGTAAGGTTAAAATATATTTGTCCTCTTCTTTTTGAAGCAGACCATCAAGATGCTCATTCAACACGATTTGTTTTGGTTGTTCTGCGGTATTATAACGTTTGATATCAATATCGGCTTTATCCAACATTTTGACAAATCTTTTATCAATATTTATAATGCCCAGTTTAGGCTGAACCGTGTCACCATTAAAGAAAAAGTACATGATTGTTAGAACTAATAATGGAGCAAGAAATAATAAAGCCAATGTGCGCTTATCTCGCAGCATTTCAAGCATAATTCTTTTGATTAGAGCCAACGTTCTCATGCCTTTTCCCTCCCCGCATTTAGAAATACTTGATCAAAATTATCTGCCTGATATAGGTCTTTCAATTCTTTAGGTGTACCACTCGCTAAGATCTTTCCATCTCGAACCATAGCTACCACATCGCATCTTTCTGCCTCATCCATAACATGCGTCGTAACAAGAATTGTTTTACCATCTTCATTTTTTAAGCGTAGCAGCTCGTTCCAAATACTAAATCTTAATTCAGGATCAATCCCTACCGTTGGTTCATCAAGAATCAGGATTTTTGGATTTTGAATGAGAGCTATGGCTAGAGATAACCTTCTCTTCATACCACCCGAATAGGCAGAGACTCTTTTGTTAAGATCCTCCGTTAAATTAACCAAATTGGCTGCATACTCAATTCGCTCTTTTCGTTCAGCCTTACTCAATTTATAAAGGGAAGCAAAAAATTTAAGGTTTTCTCTACCGGTTAATTCTAAATACAAAGCATCTGATTGTGCCATATAACCAATGTTATGAAGCAACTCCAAGTGAGGCATCTTTTTGCCTAGTACATTAATTTCTCCAGTATCAGGATTATCCATGCCTACGATCATTTTCACTAATGTGGTTTTCCCTGCTCCGGAAGGTCCAATAAACCCATAGATCTTGCCTGTATCGATATTCAAGCTAATATTATTTAATACTGTTTTTTTTCCGAAACTTTTGCTTACATTTTGAATTGTCACGCTGGCATTCATAATCCTAACCTCCATATCTATTTTAGTGAGTAATCACTCACTCTTTATTATGGAATCTAGAATTTCTGATGTCAATAAAAAGTGAGTGGTCACTTTAAATCCATAAAAATTTAATCTAAGAATCTACTTAGACCTAAAAGTATATGAATTCAAATAAAAGAAATTATGCGGAAAAATTGTTGGGTTTACTTCTTACCATATACCACTCTATCTTCTACTTTTCTTTTAAGAAATTTATATATTCATGTTTACTAAACAAAAAGTGTATAATTATTTGACATTAATATGTTTTTAATAAGATAAATCTAATTAAAAATAAAATATAAACGCTTTTCACTTAAAACAGTAAATGTATAAACTTTACTATAAAAAATATAGTTTTATCATTTACTCTAAAATGACGACAAATATGATTTTTTCGACAACAGATATAAATACTAAAGTATCTATAACAAAAATAATTAACCATTTACTTAAATGAATTAAAGATTACTTAAATGAATTAAAGAATTTTTAAGTTAGTATAAATGTTATTGCATATTCTAAATATTTACGAAAAGATAAGGTATGAAACAATAAATACATAAAGGAAGGAATTAGCCTGTCTTAATAATGCTATCTCCCGTTGCAGCAAATGCCTGATTTGGGATAAAAACTCCCAAAGCCATTATGATAGGTACTAGCTTTTTCTTCAATGGACAACACTCCCATTCAGTTTTTTGATACCGAACGAATGTAACCATTTGATAAAAATTGTCATGGTTTATTTTGTTACATTTGCATGACAAAGGAAAAACTGTTGCATCGTAAATCATAGAACAGCTAATACTAATTTTACGACTAAGAAAGGAGATGAAACTATATGAAAAGTAAAAAATTAGAAAGACGATTTCTAAAGTGTATAACCGTCATATTTTTAGGTAGCTTACCCTTCGTTTTAAAGAAAACCCCTGTCAAAGACTCACTGTTGGTCTTGTTTATGAATGGATATACAAATGCTATCGTTGACAGGTTTCTAGTTAACCGTCGAATACTTCAATACCCTATACGCTTTATACCTAAAGAGTTTAAATCGAATGTTTTATTTGATTTCTTATGTTTACCAACTGTTTCTTTATGGCTTTATCATTTAACAAAAAATGATAATCCTTTTAAAATTGTATATAAAATTGTACTTACCATCAGTTCACTATTTTTAGTTGAGTTATGGGCAGAAAAATATACGAAACTAATTAAGTGGCAAAAAGGATGGAAATGGTATTACAGCCTTATTAGCCTTAATGTAAGAGCTTTATTTAGTCGTTTAGTAATTGCAATTATTAACATTATACAAAAGAAACAAGAGGGTTAACCTATGCTCCTACTAAAAAAATCATCTTGTGTCTCCCTCTTGTTTTATAGATGGAAACTCAACTGGTTCTGCTTCTTCAAAGATGAACAAATCTAATTGTTCAGTCTCGAATGGATTACCGGATGTTTCCCAACCAGTTAATGCACCGAACAGACCTTCATTTTCCCATCCTGTTAAGTTACCCCAAATAGATACTTCACTCACATGAGCATGAGAAGAACTTGGGAATGCTGTTCAGATATTAATTGTTTTTCATCTTGTAGCCTTTGAATTTATATCCATATACGCTTGTAAGATCAACGAAGCTCTTATAGGAATACGTAATCGCAACCGGTGTTCCAACTTGAACTTTATCATAAAGCTTTTCGATGTCTGCATTATGCATTCTCACGCAACCTTGACTCACGTATTTTCCAATGCTGCTTTCATTGTTATTGCCGTGAATGCCATACGTATCACCATACGTACCGTTTGCATTTATCCCTAACCAACGTTTTCCTAATGGATTGCGAGGATTGCCCGCAGGAATATGCCCTGTATAGTAAGGGCGGTTTTTAATCTTGTTCACCACTTTAAAAAAGCCAACAGGTGTTTTGACCCATGTTTTCCCCGTTGCTACTGGATCAACGATTTCAATATAACCATTATCAAAATACGCAAGCTTGTTATATGATTAAATCTTGATTTGCTGGTTTACTTGCTGCTTCTGTTTTCCCCTGATTCACTCCACATAATGCGACCATTAATAATGTAAGAACGGTCATTAATTTCATAAAAATGTTCTTCATAAAAACTCTCCTCTTTTTTATATTTTTATAGGGAACGAAAAAAGCACCTCCCAATTAGAAAGATGCATTTTTGTCAAAATCATTTATAAATAAAAACCTAATAAATCGACGATTTTAACATGCTGAGAAACACTCCCTGACGAAATTAACTTTTATTTTGCGTATAACTTGCAAATTTCAGCGTTTTAAAATACACATAAAAAAGACCACTCATATAAGAGAGGTCTTTTCATTGCTGATTGATTTCTCCTCGATGGGAACAATGCTATCAATACTTTACATTAAAATTTCGATGATTCCATATACCTTGGATAGCTTGCTCAGTTTATAAAATTCACCCTAATTTGCGTTTGAATTCTTTACTAGCGAAAAAGTAAGCGATGACCATGATACCTAGGCACCAGGCAAGGGCACTCCAGATATCGTTGCCAACTGATCCTTCATACAAGAGTGCACGAATTGTATTCACGATTGAAGTCACGGGCTGGTTTTCAGCGAATGCACGAACAGCTTTAGGCATCGTTTCAGTGGGAACAAAGGCAGAACTAATAAAAGGTAGGAAGATTAGTGGGTACGAGTAGCCTGTGGCTCCTTCCATAGATTTCGCTGTCAGTCCTGGAATAATGGCCAACCATGTCAGGGCTAGCGTAAACAGCCCGAGTATCCCGGCTACCGCGAACCAATCTAGGATATCAGCGCTGGAGCGGAAACCCATCAAGAGCGCGATGAGGATAACTATTACGACAGTAAGCGCATTGGAAACAAAAGATGTCAACACGTGAGCCCATAATACCGAAGACCGTTTAATAGGCATAGTAATAAAACGGGCCATCAGTCCACTTTTTACATCATTAAATAGCCGCACGGAAGTGTAAGCGACGCCGGATGCGATAGCCATCAGCAAGATTCCTGGTAATAAATAATTGACGTAATTGGCTGTTCCTGTATTTATGGCACCCCCAAATACGTAGACAAACAGTAGCATCATCATAATCGGCGTAATCGCCACCGTAATAATTGTATCCGGGCTGCGCATAATAGTGCGCATCAAACGTCCTAGTAATACACCTGTTTTGTTTTTCATTTACATTTCCTCCTTTTTACCGATGATCGCGAGGAAGATTTCCTCCAATGTTGGCTGTTTTTCAATGTATTCCACTTTTGCTGGGGGGAACATCTCTTTAAGTTCGGTAAGGGTACCGGTTTTGATGATTTTTCCGCCATGTAGGATGGCTATCCGATCTGCCAGTTGTTCAGCTTCCTCCAGATACTGAGTCGTGAGCAAGATGGTCGTACCACCGCCAGCAAGCTCTTTGACGGTGTTCCAGACTTCAATCCGGGCTTCCGGATCAAGTCCGGTCGTCGGTTCGTCGAGAAAAATAACGGCTGGGGCGCCAATCAGACTCATAGCTATATCAAGACGGCGCTTCATTCCACCGGAATATTGATCCGCCCGGCGATTGGCTGCATCGGTCAAGCTGAATCTTGCAAGGAGATTGTCAGCTACTTCATTAGGATTAGATACCCCTCGCAATTTGGCGATCATTATCAGGTTTTCCTTCCCAGTGAGCATGCCGTCTAAAGCTGCGAACTGCCCCGTTAGGCTGATGTTCTGGCGGACATCAGCCGGTTGACGTTGGACGTCAAATCCGCAAATACTTACTTCGCCGCTATCAGCCTTCATCAGTGTTGAAAGAATGTTAACTGTCGTCGTCTTCCCTGCTCCATTTGAGCCCAGCAGTGCAAAAATTTCACCGCGCTGCACCTCAACGTTCACCCCTTTTAATACTTCTTTGTCTTTAAAGGTCTTTTTTAACTCTTTTACAAAAATCACTGTATTTCTCATACGTTTTTCCTCCTTTTAAAAGCTTCACAAGCTGGCTTGCTAGAACTGTCATGATTTAACTAAGCTGAGCGTCTCGTAGAGCTAAATTTTTAATACCTCACTATTCAGTCTGACTTATATTCTGTATTACTTAGTACTAAGTTTAAAAAATGACTGAATAGCAAAAGCAACAATCTATACTTGCAACTAGCTATTCAGTCGATGTTATTGATTAAATTTATTTTTTCCTAATCGTTCCTTAATACTCTGATTCAAATCTTCACGATACTTAACCATATAAGTTTTAGCATTTGCCACTAATTCGTCAGCAAAGGAAGCCACATCGTCTCCAGTAATTTCGAGCACCTGTCTACCTTCTGCAGCACCTGCTTCGAATAAATCAATTAATTCATACTGCATGTGTAGCATATCCATTCCGTTGCCCGATGAAAAATTCCACATGTAGTTTTGAATTTTTTTAAATACAAACTGATAGTCCTCTGGCAAGGCTTCAACCCGTGCCATCATCATTTTATACTCTTTTTTATCACCAATCATTTTTTTGAATATTTCCAGCATGTCATTTTTCCTCCTTTTTATAAAACTTCATAAGATGCTTTAAAACTATCCGACGGTCTATCTTATGAAGCTAGTTTGACTTCAAGACGTTGATTTTTGATGATACAAAATCCCACCTCTTCCAAAACAGCTCAAGCTCCTTGTAGCCCGCCTCATTAAGCGAATAAAATTTGCGGGGTGGGCCCATATCTGATGGTTTTTTTTCTATATTCACAAGTTTTTTCTTTTCTAATCTTACGAGAATAGTGTAGACCGTTCCTTCCACGACCTCGATAAATCCAAGCTCGTTCAGACGGCGTGTAATTTCATAGCCATAGGTTTCATGGCGGCTGATAATTTCTAACACACAGCCTTCTAGCGAACCTTTCAGCATTTCAGTTAAATTTTCGATCTTCAGAACCTCCTCTATATCGTTTGACTTATATTCTGTATTACTTAGTACCAAGCCAATTTTTACTTAATACTTTTAAAAATTAAGCTATTAAGTAATACTTAGTATATGTAGATTGTAATACTTAGTACCGGGCATTTCAACTATTTTTTAAAATATTTTCAAATGTATAGATATATTCAGGGATAATACTAAGACCCAAAAAACTTATTAAAAGAATCCATAAGTCCTTTTAATAAGTTTTTTCCTTTACAGATACTTTTACAGTTTTTCCGTATAACCCCTTGAATTTCGAATTAAAAAAGAGATCCCTGTCAGTAAACAGTTAAGAAACAAATATTTAGTCAAGTAGTGTTGAAAACTGTATGTGAAGTAGAAGTATAAGAAGAACACAAAACTAAAATAGAAAATAAATTTTAAATATCTTTTTAAAACTGAGTTATGAGGAGAATTCACATTGACTACTCCTTTTGAAACCATTTATTAAATTGATGAGCAACAAATAATAAAAGAGGGGAATATAGGGATATTTAAAAGCTCGTTTTTAATTGGTCTTACAAGTTCAGTATAATGTCCAATAAAAAAACCGTATAGGTTGGCTATAATAACAAATAGCGCATAATAATTTTTAATCTCGTTTCACATATCATAAACCTTTATATTCTAAATACCTCAACAGATGATATTACGATTTGTCTACTATTGAAGAAGATATAGGATAAAATAAACACAGCGGTATTATTTGCAATTGTTATCCACACTAATTCTCGTTATTCATTCTTTTCATCATTGTTTTGCCCCATTGATGAGTCACAAAATCTGGTGCAATCTTGCTCATAAAACGCATGATTTTACTGAAACCTGGATTCAAGCGAATTTTATTTTTTTCCATGCCTTTGATACCAGCATCAACAAGCCTGCCCAATGGCAAATCAATGAATTTGGTTGACTTGTCATGTGACATTTTATCCTCTAAATTCGTTCCAGAAATGAGTGGGGGGCAGAGTTCCATGACATGAATCCTCTCATTTTTGGCTCGAATTTGTTCACGTAGCGCATCTGTGTACATGTGTATTCCAGCTTTTGTTGCAGAATAAATTGGACTACTTGCAACCGAAATATTTGCTAGTACGGAGCTGACATTCACAATCATGGCTTCTTCTTGTTTAGCAAGAAGAGGAAGGAATGCTTTTGTCACATAGATTGTGCCGTTTAAGTTCGTCTCAATTTCTGCGGTTAGTTGTCCCCCTGTGACTTCTTCAGCAAATAAATCATAGTAGCGCATAATACCAGCTGAGTTAAACAGAACGTCTAGTTTTGAATACTGTTGTTTGATTTGATGCACCAACTGGTCAACCGACTTCACTTGACTGACATCCGCAGCAATGCCGATTAAATTAGGGTTTTCTTTGATTGCTTGGTCAATGTTTTGCTTGGATCGACTAGTGACAATTACCGTGTTCCCCATTTCAAGAAACTTTTTCGCGAATGCCAAGCCTATACCCGATGTTCCGCCCGTCACTAAAATAGTTCGATTTGCCAATTTCATATTGTTGTTTTCCCCTCCTGTATAGTCCTAAAAATTAATAATTACTTTCCCTTTTGGCCGTCCATTTGCGACGAGTTCTAGCGCTTCATTTACATTGTCTATGGTAAATAGTGTTGGATGAATTAGTGGAACAATGTTGTTCTCTTCAATGATTTTGGTAATCTCTTTGAGTTGTGCGCCGTCAGAACGAACGAAGATAAAATGGTATTCCACGCCGTGTTTCTTGGCTTTGTGGTCATACTTTGCGCCTGCAATGGAAAACAGCTTTTGTTTCCAAAATGGAAAATCTCTGTCTTTTCCGAAACGTTTATTTGGTCCTGTACGAAGAGAGAGTAATCTTCCGCCAGGTTTGATGATACTCAATTCATTGTCAAATTCTTTAGGACCCAGTGTATCAATTACATAATCTACATTCGACAACAAGTCAAAATAGTTTTCTGTTGCATAAACCAAATATTGGTCTGCACCCATTTCCAACGTGCGTTTGCGTGCTTCTGAGTTTCCACTAACAATGACATTTAGACCCGTTGTCTTTGCTATTGGGACAGCTATTTGACCAAAGCTGCCCGATCCACCTGGAATAAAAACAGATTGACCAAACTGTGCCTCAAGTTCTTCATGTAGACCTTGATATGCTGTGAGTCCAGCCAATGGTACAGCTGCTGCTTCCACATAGGACAAGTTTTTTGGCATTGGTGCAATTGCGGTAGCATCAATTGCGGCGTATTCCGCAAAAGCACCAATTTTTTCTAGTGGGAGACGTGTATAGATGTCATCTCCTACCTGAAATTCTGTCACGTTTTTTCCAACCTTTTCAATAACTCCTGTCAATTCATTACCAAGCGTTAATGGGAATTTATAATCCTGAATCAGTTTTACGCTACCTGTGATAATCAACATTTCAAGCGGATTGACCGCCGCAGCTTTGACTTTTACCAAGACTTCATTGTCATTGATTGCTGGGATTGGAATGTCATTGACTTGGGCATGGATATTTTTTGAGTACTTAGTTATCTGAGCTGCTTTCATGAGTGTTTTCATCTTTTATCAGCACCCTTCCGTTGAGTTGCATTTATTAAGTTTCTTTACCTTATTTTTATTATTTTCACTGTCCACTTCACTTTTTTGCCCTCAATACAATTCTTTTTATAAAGATCTTATATTATTCCAATCGTTTAGGTGGAGGAAATCTTATTTTAGGATCAATCCACCACCTAAACCTTAAATACTTACAACATTATCTTTTTTATCCATTTGGCACTGTGTTTTTAGAACGTTCATTCTTAAATGGTTAAATTTTTTGAATCGATACTGTAAAGAAACTGTTTATAACCTTAACGGGTTATTTTCGTTTTTTAGTTATATATAGATCTAAACTTTGTTGATGCATTAAACGCCTAGTATTGGATAGATTTGATCTCTTAAATTGAAATTGTAGCTTTCATCTACTTCTTGATTGAGTAACGATAATTCAACTGCTGTGTTTACTATTAAACATCCTTTTGGCTGTTTCTCATGTGGATAAATAACCATTCCAACTAATTTTCGTATACGATTTTTCAAACAATCTGCTCATCTGAATACTCCTTTTTAGTAAGAGTTAGAATCAAGAAATGAATTTACGTTTTCTGCAAATAGTTCTGGAAATTGGAACAGATGGCCGTGACCAGAATCAGGATATATAATCAGCTGTGCTTTGGGTAATTTCTCTGCTAAGATATAACTGTTTTTAGTCGGAACCATCACATCATTACCCCCATTAGTAACAAGTACAGGGTGTTTGATATTTTGTAACCATTTATAATCATGATTAGATTTTTGTTTAGCCCATTTTGCAATGGCTTGTAATTGTGCCTCTTTTACTTGTTCTGAACTGTTTACTTTTTTCTGATTAAAAATTCTTTGGAGTGAAGCCATTCCTGCAGATTTACTTGTTTCGGTTTGCTCGTAGAAAAAGAACATAAAATCATTTATTCCATCTTCTTCTGTGCCGCCGTGACGATTCATTCTTTCAAAAATCTCTGGATTTGGATTAATGCCAGATTCAGGTGAAGTACCTGCCATGATGATTCGTCTAACCAAATTGCCTTCTTGTAACGCTAATTCTTGCGCAACCATTCCGCCAATTGAAAAACCAAGAATATCGACTTGAGTTAATCCTAGTGCTTTAATAAATGTTCCTGCATCCTGTGCCATTTCAGCTATCGTAGTAGGTGTTTGCCCATCGGTTTCACCAACCCCTTTATTGTCAAATAAGATTACCGGGCGTGTATTTGCAATAGGTTCAAGCATGTTTGGATCCCAGTTTTCCATCGTTCCTCTAAAATGAACAAGAAATACTACTGGTATACCATTTTGTGTACCAAATTTTCTATATGCGTAACGAATTCCATCTGCTTCAATAAATTCTGATTCTGTTGGTATTTTAAAGTTTGTCATTTTTGTGTTCCTCCTTAGAAATTAAAAAGAAATTTTATCAGTATGCATTATGATGGTTTGTTTCATAATATTTTTAGAATGACCGTTCTAAAAAAGGTAAAAAAAGAAAGCTAGTCCAGCACTGAAAGTGCTAGATTAATGATGCCTTCTAATTCTTTTTTATTGTAATTAGTTTTTATTAGTACTCTTATCCCTACCAAATTGTTGTGTAAGAAACGAGATGTATTATGGGAATCGATTTCTTTTGATAGCTCTCCACTAGTTTGGCCCTGTTTTATAAGGTTATTAAACATATCTTCAGTACGGTTAAACATTTTTGTAACTATGCATCCAACTTCTTTGTCCAACAAAGATAATTCAACGGCTGCATTTACTGATAGGCAACCTTTTGGGTATTGTTCAATGGCATTAAGTATGAAAATAAAAACCTCACGTATCGTCTGTTTAATAGATGAAGTGTTCATAATTATGCTTTCCATCTCATTGACGATGAGCTCTTCATAGAGATTAAGGGAAGCTAAAAACAATGAACGTTTGTCACCAAATGTGTCGTATATACTTCTGCGGTGTATTCCCATATGATCCACCAAGTCTTGCATGGATGTTTTTTCATAACCCTGTTCCCAGAAAAGCTCCATTGCTTTTCTTAATACTGCTTTTTCATCAAACTCTTTACTTCTAGCCATTTTATTTCTCCTTAAAAGAATCCATGAATTAATACTAACAAATACAAACGTCACAATCTATTATAGAATGAACGTTCTAAAATAAACGTATGAATTTCAAACCATGATTAAATAATACCTTATTTAGAACGATTAGTAAAGAATTATAACTAACCAATAATTTCTAAAAAATCTGCTACATATCACAATATTATCCATTAACTTTCACTTAGGGGTACCGCCAAACATTTCTTCTATTCGTTTAGTTTCTTCAGGATTGTCTTCTCCCACTGTTTCAATTAATGGATCAAACTCTTCTACAGATGCACTCATACCAAATAAACAAGAAATAGCAAGTAGAAAAAACATCTGATCCCTTACTCAATCAAACTGCCCCTTTAGTTGTATAAGAACCTGAAAGAAGAATTAAAAGGAAACCCTTGACTTTATTCCTTTAACGTTTTGAAACAGAATCAAATACATCGTCCGTAAAAGTATACTTTTACGGATAAAATATTTAAATCTATGACAATGTTTTAAAGTAATTATTATTTTATTTACTCTTTAAATATTTTTTGCTCCATTCACCCATACTATGCAGGATAGGAAGGAAACTTTTACCTAAGGGTGTTAAAGAGTATTCTACTTTTGGAGGAACTTCTTTATATACTTCTCTGTGTACCATTTGGTCTTCTTCTAATTCTCTTAGCTGACGTGTTAGGATTCCTTTTGAAATATTAGGTAGCAGCCTTTGAAGTTCATTAAATCTCCTGGTTTTTGTGCTTAAATGCCATAAAATGATAATTTTCCATTTTCCTGCAATTATGTCTTGAGTTTGTGTAACTGGACAAACTTCTTTATGCTCTTCTGGAGGTTGGGTGAACCAACTTCGTGCCATAATCAATACCTCTCCTTCTTTATGGTTCTATTTTTGTGACTATGTTATAAAAAAATGACTACTTTTTAAAAAACGTCTAAGACTATAATATTAGATTACCCCTAATAATCAAATGAAAGTAAATAAATACTTGGAGGTTATTTGAAATGAAACACCTTATTGTTTATGCACATCCAAATCCAGAAAGCTTAAACCATGCAATCTTGGATACAACAGTTAATACATTAAAGAAAAACGGTCACGAAGTTGTTGTACGTGATTTATATGCATTGGATTTTCAACCTGTATTGAAACCAGAAGATACTGAAGCTATGAAAGCAGGACAAACTCCTAATGATATTAAAACAGAACAAGAATTTATCTCTGAAGCAGACGCTATAACATTTATTTATCCTATTTGGTGGACAGGTCTTCCAGCCATTCTTAAAGGATATGTAGATCGAGTATTTGCATACGGGTTTGCTTATGCTCCTGGTGAAGAAGGAATCATTAAGCTTTTGAAAGGTAAAAAAGGCTTGATCATTAATACTCATGGTACTCCTAATGAAGTTTACGATGAGATTGGAATGACAGCTGGTCTGAAAATAACATCTGACATTGGAATATTTGATTTCACTGGAATTGAGACTGTAGAACACTTACTGTTTGGAAGTATTGGATACCTTGATGAAGAAGGATATAAAGGTATGTTAAATAAAGTTGAAGATACCTTTAATCGTCACTTCTCATAAAAAGATAAAAATACTGCCTAATTAGGCAGTATTTTTTGATGGCACTCTTTTATTTAATGGGCTTTAAAAATTGTAATATTTAGCTCTTTAGGTTCCTAGAACATCCATTATAGCAACTAAAAATGTAAGGTTATTATGAGTATCTTTAATTTAATTTCGCTAGTTTTTCAAGACGTTCTCTGTCTCGAATGATGTAGCCTGGTGACTGCTTTTCAATAATATCTGTTTTACATAGTTGTGCTAGTACATGGAGCAGATGACGATATGATACGCCCAAGTACTCGCATACTTCAGTATGTTTCTCTTTATAAAAGTTACCATCAGCCGACAACATTATAAAAGTAGCGAGGCGGTTCTCAAGCGGATATGCCTGATTTTGGGTATACTTTGCTGAAGTTCTAGTTGCTTTCTCACTTAAAAAACTGCATAAATGCCTGAGAAATGTAACATCTGTTAAGAGCTTATTTTTACAGGCATTAATCGGAATAGCCAAACAAATGGTTTTTGTGACAGTTTGTATAGCTTTAGAATATCGTTGCGAATTTAATAGCTCTACTTCCCCCATAAATGTTGGAGCCTGTAAAAAATTAATCAAAGACACTTTTCCATTTTCGTGTGTAACATAGAGTTTTGCCTTACCTTCAACAAGATAATAAATATATTGAGGGTAGGAACCTTCCTTGTAAATAAACTCACCACGTTCAAATTGGCAGACTTGAATAAATGGAGTAATCGGAAAGGAAAAAAGTGATTGAATCGAATACTTTTCGATATAGTAACTGTGCATAGGCTCGTTTAAAAATTTCATTTTTTCTCCTATTGTTATAAAAATATGAGATATCTCACATTATTTTATACATTTACATGCTATGATGCAATAAAAGTTGATATATCAATAAGGAGTTGTCTCATACACATGATTAAACAAGACGAATATTGGAATGAAGTAGCTAATAAAAAGGAATTTACTACGCCTTTTCAACATGAATTATTTCTCACACATGTTGACCGTGATGCTGTCATATTGGATTATGGTTGTGGTTATGGGAGAACCTTATCTGAACTAAGAGGTTACGGTTATAAAAATTTACATGGTGTAGATTTTTCGGAAGAGATGATTAAGAGAGCTAAGTCAAACGACTCGGAAATTGATTTTCAAGTTATTCAAAGTGGGAAGCTCCCTTTTCCTAATTATTCTTTAGATGCTGTTTTACTTTTTGCAGTTTTAACATGTGTGTATAAAGATGAGGAACAGAACGCTATTTTAAACGAGATTAAACGCGTGCTGAAACCAGGAGGCATCATATATATTAATGATTTTTTGCTCAATCATGATAAGAGAAACAAAGACCGTTACGAAAAAGGTTTGGCTAAATATCATACCTATGGAGTGTTTGAATTAGCTGATGGAGCCATCTTGCGTCATCATAGTGAAGAGCGCATAAAAGAGTGGACGAATCAATTTGAAGAAGTAGAATATAAAAAAGTAGAATATGTTACTATGAACGGCAATCGTTCTAATGGTTTAGTTTATGTAGGTAAAATAAGATAAATATAGATAAAAAAAGCCATCTCTTGTGATAAAAGAGATGGCTTTTTTCGATTGTTTAAGATGGCACCTTCTTTGAATTTCCCGAGATTTTTCTTGTTGCAAAAGAAAAAGCTTCTGGAACGTAAAAAATAACACTTAACAGTCCTCTCATAGCTAACTTAGTCAGTGAAAAAGCTAGTTCCATTCTTCATCGCCTCCTTCTCATTACATATTTTATCGTAATTAACTGAAAATTCTTTGTTCATACATTTCCTAGAACATATTTTATATTTACTAAAAAGAAACCTTAGTATTGGCAAGGTTTCTTTTTGTATAAGGTTCATTCATATATATCCCGCTCTGAGCGAATATTGAAGGTGAATTAAAACATGTTTTTTACTACTATATAGCATTTTCCGACGTTTTGTGATTCATAAAATAAATGGCAGCGTCAAATACGCACTTTGTAAAAGCTGATACCTAGCTTTTGTTATTAAAGTCCTTTATTTCTCTTTCAATAAGAGCTACCGAAATTTCGAATGCTTGTATTCTTCTTTTAGCTAAGGTAATTTGAGATTTATATCTATCAGCATTTTCTTTAGCTTCAAACGTTTTTACTGTCTGTCTGAGTTTGTGTAAAGTTGAATCAATTTGACGTTTTGCTTCAACTAATTCAGATACATCAAATTTCATTTACGTCTCTCCTTTTTATAATTTTTATCGGTAAGATGTCTTTCTTTAAAAAGGTTGTTTATCGGCAGAGCTACTGTTATCTATATTTCCTGTCCTGTACATGAGTAGCCATCCAAAAATGCTTATTATATCAAATACAGTGAACACAAACTTACCACTTAAAACTTCTCCTAACAATATACCTGATAAAATATTTTTTTATCTATAGAAATTGAAAAGGCTCCTTTGAAAGAAGCAGGTTTCTCTGAGGTATTAAGAGGTAACATTGATTTTTATTGAGATGCTCAGCTGTTCTAAAATAGCCTCTGCGTAAGGGTCAAGCTAAATAACCCATTCAAAATCTCTCAACGCAATAAAATTTGTCATACAAATTTTAATTTTCATCTTCACAACAAAAATAGTTTGTGATATACTTCACATGTAAGGATGTTCATATGAACTAACAAACTCTTGAATGTAAAGTAGAAAAAGCTATTTCACTCCGATGCCAATACGATTGAAATAGCTTTTTTTATGTTCTTATTTTGAGAATCCCCACCATTTTTGTTGATATGGCCTTCTATGAATTTTTCTAGAAGAAGTAAGTAGTAAGTGCTTGATCCACCTATCTTCCTTATTCATCCAATCGTTTCAGCAAATTCTCATTAAATAATTCTATTCCCCCTTTGTTTGCATTTTGTAATCAAGCCACTGTAGATTGCTAAAAAACAAAATAAATTTTATCTATTTTCACTATAAAAATGTAGATAGAAAAATAGCTACAAAACCTATTCCTAAATATGAAAGATTAATAATTGATCACTCCAGCTATAGCATTATTCCTATGTAAAAGGTTTTACAATTAAAAACATGATGAACATAATAATGGCAAATAAAGCCCCCTGAAGAACAAAGTTAATGGGCCTATGAGTATCTTCATTAGCCTTTGCAAGCCGTTTTGACCATCTTGTATACATTGCTGATTTTGTACAAAAGCTAAATAGAACACCTGCAATGATTGAAGCGATTGCTATTTTTAAGATATGAATCCACTCCTTTCTAAACTAACAGAAGGATGTCCATAAATTAACATAAAAACCTAAATAATACAAAAACCTAAAAATCATAGGAAGTAGTCTTTCCACTTTCTGTGCCGCCACTAATTAACCGCCCTACCTTATTTTCAAACATGATTCTTGCACTTTTTCTGTCATTGCTTCGCTACAATATTCAGTGCTGCAGCTGCTTTTGGCCATCCCACGTAAAAAGCCATATGGGTTATTAATGCGATGATTTCTTTTTCAGTCACTCCATTCTTTTTTGCCAGCTGCAGATGAAAAGGCATTTGTTCTGTGTTGCCAATACTAATTAAAGCAGAAAGTGTACTTAAACTTCTTTCTTTTGGTGTTAAAGTCGGATCTCTCCACACTTCCCCAAATAAGATATGTTCTCCATATTTCACAAAGTCAGGAGCAAGATTTCTCATTTCTTCTAGCAGCTTAGACTCAATGCGATTATTCATTCTATTTTTCCTCCTTTTGATTCATCATTTGTGCGATTCCTTGCCCAAATGACCAGTTTTCAAGGGGTGTCTCGTTTAATGTAATAAAGATATTGTTTGTAGAAATATTCAAGTGAGTGGAAAGTCCCTCTGCGATGGATTGGTATAGCTTCTTTTTCTGCTCGACCGTTCTTCCTTGCCCGCACGTAATGGAGATATAAATCATGTTATCTGTTCTTTTTTCTCCCCTTTCTAAGAGATACTGTGAATCATAGAAAAAATGCTGAGATGGATACGGTAAAAACAGTTGAAAATAATCGTCTTTTGGGATGTGAAAGTGTTGGATTAAAGACTGATGAATATTGCTGCTTACTTCTTTTAGTTCCTTATCGTTTAATTGATGTTCTGGATAATAAACGTTAACAAATGGCATCGATCATCTTCCTTTCTATATTTAGTGTACTTCCATACTCTTCATTTGTATAATTGAAAATAAGTCTAGTAATTATCGAAAAAACCGATAGAGATGAGGTTAGAAAGTGGAAATTAAAGAATTAACGACGTTTAAAACAATTGTGGCAGAAGGAACGTTTTCACTTGCAGCAAAAAAACTAAACTATGCCCAGTCTACCGTTACCACTCATATAAAAAAGTTAGAAAAAGATCTTGGATTTCTCTTATTTGAACGAGGCTGGGAAGCAACCTTAACAAAGGAAGGTACGTTATTTGTAGAAGAAGTAGATAGCTTGTTGAAGCACTGGGAGTATTCCATATCTCAAGCGCAGCGTATAAGCAAAGAGGAAAAAGGAACCATCAAAATAGGGTTATCAGAATCGATTGCTCAAAGGTTGATGCCAGCTATATTAAGCTATTTAAATGAGGGAAAACCTTACATACACTGCGATTTTACTATTGAAAACACGGCACTTTTATCAGAACTATTACGTCAAGATAAACTGGACTTTGCTGTTTGCGGACAGAATACGAACCTTTCCGGCGTGACTTTTACTCCGCTTGGTAAAGAACAAATTCAATTTATTGTTAATACGTCTAACCATCCACTACTGCAACAGGAAACAGTTGAAATAGCCGATATTATCCACTATCCCATTTTAATCGGAGAAAATAGCTGTTATTACTATCAATCCGTCAATCATTTTTTGGCAGAGAATGGTTTAGCCTTTAAAACCGTTTACAGCTGCAGTGCCCTGCATCTCATTCCAGAAATGATGTTTGGACATGCAGTAGGAATTATCCCTAGAGGAACTAGTGTGAAACCAAGTAATATCTCGTTTGAAGTAAAGGGCTTTGACCCTCAAATGCCTATAGGCTTATTAATTTCTACTGAAAAAAGAACTTATTTAAGCCAGACAAAAAAGAATGTTATAGAGGTAATTAAATCTTCATTATCGTAGACGGAAACTTATTTAACGTAATGAATTCATTTATACAAAAACCCTTTGCTTCCAGGGCAAAGGATTTTTTTGTAATTATAGAGATCTTTGTCCCTTTTACAGATTAATATAGTACTCATTCGCTATCAGAACAATATTTGTTGATTAGTTAAATCCCATTAAGTTTTTCACCTGTTGAACATTTTCTAAAGAAGTTAATTTCTCTAATAGTAAAAAAGCCACATCAAACCCGGTGCTAGGGTTTGATGAAGTAATTATATTGTGGTCTACAACAATATAATCATCTTGAACAAGTACACCAAATTCTCTTAACTGTGCCCTTCTTATACTTGTAGAGTGATTATAGGTAGTAGCTTTTTTACCTTCAAGAATTCCACTTTTCCCAAGTGAAAGAGCGGCAACACAGACACTAGCGATAGGTTTTCCTGCTGAGTGAAATTCTCGAATAACCTGTAAGAATCTCTCATCGTAAGCATCTTCATAAAAATTTGCTTCTTCAAAACCACCGGGTATAGCAAGCGCATCAAATTCTTTTACATTAATATCTGATACTAGCATTTCCGGGATTACAGTAAAGTTCCATGTACATGTTAGTTTTGGATGTAAGCCCGCTGTTATTAGTTCAGTCGTGCCGTCTCCCTCAAATTTATTCCACCCAAACACATCTGTAAAAACGCTTGCTTCTACAGCTTCAAATCCATTTGCTAAAAGTAATAATATTTTCTTCATAGAATCATCTCCTTTCAGTAAATTTTATGAAATATTTATGCAATGTTATATACAAATAATTAGGTTATTTCTAAAGATAGCTTTACTAAATTAGGTAATTACTTGATAATAATTAATAAAAAAAGGTTGACGATAAAATGGACGTAATAGATAGAAAAATACTTCATGAACTGCAGGCAAATGCTAAGATTTCAATGAAAGAATTAGCTCAAAAAGTTTACTTATCTTCTCCTTCTACCATTGAACGAGTGAGAAGGTTAGAGGAAAACGGGATTATAAAAGGCTATAAAACAATTGTTGATGCAGAAAAATTGAATAGAAACATAACTGCGTTTGTTTTATTTGAAACGACAAAATGTAAGGATCTTGCCGCGTTTTGTAGCGTTCATCCCGATGTAATGGAATGTTATCGTGTGGCAGGAAAAATAAGTTACATAGCAAAAGTATGTACAGAGTCCGTACATACTTTAGAAGAATTTATTGATAAAGCTATGGAGTTTGGTACACCCTCAACAAACATCGTTTTATCATCACATACGAATATGGAACTTAAATTATCTCAAGATACTAGCAGTGGATAACGTTTAAACAGTAATTTCTACGGCTTAAAATGTTCATATATTTAGCAGTTAACAGTATCCAAATTGATTTTTCAAGAGAGCTAACTGAATCAAATTTCATATATGAGCCTGCTGTAATAGGGATTTTTAAAAGCAAGGAGGAGGATATACGTGCAAATAAAAAAAGATGAAAGACAGTCATTTTATGCCGGATGTCAATTCGTAGATATAGAAGATCAAGAAAATGAACACGTCTTTCCTCTGCTTATTATGTATCCTACATATAAAGAAGAAACAGTTGAAAAGATCGGACCTTACACGATAAGCGTTGCGCAAGATGCTCCGCTGTCAGATGGATTATTTCCTTTGGTCATTATTTCTCATGGAGATGGAAGCACACCTTTTGCTTATCGAACAATTGCTCAGTTTTTAGCACGTCATGGTTTTATTGTAGGAATACCTCAGCATCCGTTTAACAATCGAGAGAATAATACGCTATCTGGAACAATAGGTAATCTAAAAAATCGGCCTAATCATATACGTACTGTAATCGATTGGTTTTTAAAAGAGCATTCCTTTTCTTCCTACATTAAATCAAATAACATTTCTCTTATTGGCCATTCAATGGGAGGATATACGGCTCTTGCTGTAGCAGGTGGAGTTCCCACTTCTTTTCCTTCTGAATCTCCTGATCAAAAGCCTTATTGTTTATCTGTTGATCATGATAAGCGGGTTCAATCACTTATTCTTTTAGCGCCAGCCACCGGATGGTTCAGAGAAAGAGGAGCTCTTGAAGACGTCAATATACCTATTTTAATGATTACAGGCGAAAAGGATACGATTACTCCTTCTTTTCACGGGGAATTTGTATTAAATGGGGTTTCTGATGCGGAAAAAGTTCAGCATATAGTTGTAAAAAATGGAGGGCACTTTTCATTTCTCAGCCCATTTCCCGACTTTATGAAATCTCCTACCTTCCTCCCTTCTCAGGATCCGGAAGGCTTTAATCGCAAAGAGTTTCATGAGGACCTGCAAAACACTATATTGGACTTTTTATTACATTCTTTTTAACTATTACTATTCTATATATTTTTGAGACTTCTAAAGCTACTAAAAACATTTTTAAATCTTATATCAATAAAAAAAGTGATGTTAAGTAATTTCACTTACTATACCTAACCACGTAAAAACAAAAAAGAAGTAACCATATTGGTAACTTCTTTTTTTCCTATTCATACGTCAGATTTCCACCTACAAAATAATCACTTACATTCAGTCTCTTAAAAATGACAGGAGCGCTTCGTTAAATTCGTGTGCATGCGTTGCATTTAAGCCGTGCGGACCGCCTTTTATTAAGGCTAACTTAGAACCAGGAATGGCTTCATGCGTTCGCTTTCCGCTATATTCAAATGGAACAATCTCATCTGAATCACCATGAATAATAAGAGCGGGTATTGTAAATTTGGCCAAATCGCCTCTGAAATCCGTTTTGCTGAAAGCAGCTATACAGTCTAGTGTCCCTTTAGGTGATGCAGCTGCTGCAATATCCCGGTTGTAAAGTCGAAATGGTTCGCTGACTAAGTCATTTCCGTCTTCCATCCCAAAAAATGTTTTTGTAAAATTATCAAGAAAAGCTAAACGATCATTTTTTACGCCGTTTTCAAATTCTTGAATTCCTGCATCACCTAATGCTCCTTCAGGATGATCCTCTGACTTATAAAGAAATGGTGGTACAGCTCCTGCAAATACGGCTTTTTCTACTCTATCTGTTCCGTACGTTCCTACATAACGAGCTACTTCTCCGCCGCCCATTGAAAACCCGACTAGTGTCACATTTGTTAAATCCAAATGTTCTAGCAACTGATGTAAATCAGCAGCGAATGTTTCATAATCGTAGCCGTCCCATGGCTGAGAAGACTTTCCGAATCCTCGGCGGTCATACGTTATGACTCTGTATCCAGCCTCAACAAGAGCTGGAACTTGATATTCCCAAGACCGTCCGCTTAGTGGCCAGCCGTGAATTAAGACAACCGGCTTTCCTGTCCCATGGTCCTCATAGTATAGTTCAATAGGTGCTTCATTTTCTGTTCCTACATTAATTTTTGCCATTTTGCTACCTCCATTATATAGTCGTTCTTTATTTGGTTAAGTGGTCGTAAACCTAGCGTAGATAATAAAAAAGATGGCTAACTCTCCTATGATGAGGGTGCTCGGGACGACTAAAAGTAAGTTAATAATAAAAAACACAGCTAAAATTCCTAAAAACAAGCCTAAATGATACACTTTCAAACGATGTTCTTCAAATCTATACTGGTGAAAAACAAGAGTGGTTGCCATGAAGTAGAGCAGCACGGATCCGAATACAAAATATAAGCTGAATGTGTACTGAACTTCGTGTAAAAACATGAGCTTAATCGATGCTGCAATCATGCTTAGAGACATGAGGATAAGTAAGTGTCCGTAAATAATCGTTTGTCCCGCTCTTTGAATGGACTTGTTTACTTTCTTTTCTACGTTCTCAAAGTACTGCCACCACATGGCGATGATCAGGACAAATGAAATAACCGAAAATAAAATGGTATTCCAGTCCCCTTTTTGTGGCTGTATCACAGCAAGAATGCTGACAACGGATTCTCCAAACAGGATTAATGTTAGTAACGCAAAGCGTTCTAACAAATGAGCGGTGTTGGTCGGTAATTTCGCTAACCGTTTATGTCCTAAAATAGGTAAAATCATATCCACTGCAATTCCTGTATATAACACGGCGTAGCGGACCCATGAATCAAAAAAGAGCGAAAGAAGTGAGATGAAAATGCCAATTCCAAAGCATACGCCTAAAAACACAGCAACTTTTTTTCTCTCACTCTGTTCAAATTTTTGAACAATAAGATACTGAAGAGCAGTTAACGCTCTTAGTCCAATATAGCCAATCAGAAAAGAGACGTAATATTGATCAAAATCTACGGACAAGCTTGAGATCATGATAAGAACAAACAGCATTTGAAGAATCATAAAGATGCGCTGATGCAAAAAATCTTGTCCAAATCGATTGATAAACATCGTTTGTCCCGTCCACGCCCACCATATCGGAATAAAGATCAGTACAAACTTTAACAAATACTCTCCATGAATATACCCTTGTTCAACGTGAAGCAAAACATGCGTAGCAGTCGCAACGGCTGCCACAAATAACAAATCATAAAAAAGCTCCAGCCACGTAACTTTTTTTTCTTCCACTACTCCGCATCCCTTCCTATCATTTATCAGGCTGTCGTTAATGTACTTTGTTTTATATACAAGAGATGCATACTTCATGACAGGTAGCGTAGTAAAAGATAGGTGAGCCAGCTGTTCATCAGTCGGCTCACCTATCTAACAATTTCTCTTATGTCGTTACGTTTTCTCCGTCACATAAATGATCCACAGATGCCATTCTACTTTCATGTCTTATATGTAAAGAGAACGACCTTTAGCAAAATGTAGTCTCTGCTACATTAGACACTCTGCTTGCTGAAATCGCGCTGAGCTCCTCTATAGCTGCCCATTAAGTTTTGATAACCAGGAAGATGACTAGAAATTAAATTACCAAAACCTTCAACGTCGTTGCGCCAGTCACGCTGAAGCTCGCACGCTACGCTAAACCAGTTCATAAGCTGCGCGCCCCCGTGAGCCATACGCGTTAATGCTGCATCCGCTACTTGCTTATTGAACGTCCCTGAAGCATCTGTCACAACAAACACTTCGTAGCCTGCTTTAATGGCAGAAAGCGCAGGAAAAGCAACGCAGACGTCTGTCACTACACCTGCGATAATCAGCTGTTTTTTGCCCGTTGCTTTAATGGCTTTAACAAACTCTTCGTTGTCCCACGCGTTAATTTGTCCAGGACGAGCTATTTTTGGCGCATCAGGAAACAAATCAACGAGTTCTTGCATGAGCGGGCCGTTGGGTCCATTTTCAAAACTAGTTGTTAAAATAACGGGTAAATCAAAGAATTTAGCCGTATCACCAAGAGCTAATACGTTGTTTTTAAATTCATCAACACCATAGTCACGTACAAGGCCGGAAATAAGCCCCGATTGATGGTCAACTAAAAGCACGGCAGCATCATCTTTTGAAAGGCGAGAGTAAAGATCAGACATTTTATAATCCTCCTTAAATTAAGGCAAGTAAGGATACACGTACCTTTTCCATTCCTTACAAGCGGTCTATAATTTGAACGGTTTTTTGGATTTCATTTATGATCTGTTAGGTAAAACATGTATAGAAAGAAAAACTATTTCTGAGGTGAAGGTTCGTGAGGTGTGTTCTCTCTCTTAATCTAGAACAGGAACAGGCGCTTGATCAATCCAATGAATGAACTGCTGTAGGTAGCGCTGAAGATAACGTTTTGTTGATTCATCAGTAAGTACTTTTTGTTGCGAATCAACTTTTTCATGAACTTGAGAAATCAGCATTTTTTGAAATGGTAAAACGTTGACTTGCATAGCTTCCAGTACTTCTCTCGTTTGCATTTGAGCAAAAGCCGTACCGAAGCCTCCTGGAGTTGCTCCAATGAGACCAACCGGTTTTCTGTTTAAAACAGAAGAAGTCCGAGGTCTTGATGCCCAGTCTAAGGCATTTTTTAACACTCCTGGAATTCCGGAGTTGTACTCTGGACTTACAATGATAACACCGTCAACATCTTGAATCGCAGCTCTAAAAGATGCGACAGATTCTGGTGATCCGTCAGCTTCTAAGTCTTCATTAAAAAAAGGCAGGCTGCTTATTTCAATCCATCGATATTGAGCTGAGTCATCTAATGTAGTCAATGACTCAGCGATCATTCGGTTATACGAATTCTTTCGTAAACTTCCACAAATAAGACCAATAGTTTTTGTCATCTATTCACCTCCTTACTTGGAATTAATTTCATATTACCACGGTGTTTCAAATATAGATATTAGTTTTATATATAGATAAATTAATTCCTTCTTTGTACCTAATGTAGAGTTGAACTAGCGTTTTACTATTACTAAAAGAATTTTTTCAGTGAAATTCAGTCTAATTCTCTCACTTCAAAAGGAATCAAAGCTCTTTCAATTTGATCTCGATGGGTTTCGTACTGTTCAGGCAGCATGAGCTTTTCTCCCATTGTTTCATGTGATTCATCATGTGCAAAGCCTGGAAGGTCTGTTGCAATTTCAAATAGAATTTCTCCGTGTTCTTTAAAGTAAATCGCATTAAAGTAATTTCGATCTCGAACAGCCGTCACTCCGTATCCGCGATCGGCTACGTATTTCTGCCATTCTAACTGATCTTCATCATCTTTAGCTCGCCATGCAATATGGTGAACCGTTCCAACGCCCATTTGCCCGCGTCCAATGGTTGTTAATTTTAAATCAACCACATTTCCAATGTCAGCTGATGATTGAAAACGTATAAAATCTCCTTCTTGCCCTACTTTTTGTAGACCCATTACGTTTTCTAATAATTGAGCTGTTTCATCAGGTCGAACGGATAATAACGTAGCGCCTCCGAATCCTTTAATAGCAACATCAGGTTTAATTTCACCAGCTTGCCACGTATTTTTTTCTCCTTCTTCTCTTTCAACAATTTCTAGATGTAAACCATGAGGATCATCAAACTCTAAATACTGCTCTCCGAATCGCTCCATCTTTGCAGCTGAAACTCCAAACTTAGCTAATCGTTGTTCCCAAAAGTCCATCGCACCTTTTGGAACCACATAAGAAGTTACGCCAACCTGCCCGTCGCCTATTTTCCCTTGTCGTGCATTTGCCCACGGAAAGAATGTGATGATGGTTCCAGGTTTTCCTCCTTCATTCCCAAAGTAAAGGTGATACGTTCCTGGATCATCAAAGTTTACCGTTTGTTTGACCAAACGTAATCCTAACACACCTGCATAAAAGTCAACATTTTCTTGAGGATGACCTACAATCGCCGTGATATGATGAATACCCGCTGTTTTTTTACTCATTACTACCATCTCCTTCGATACATTTTTCGTCATATGTTTCGTTATCCCTCTTAAAATTACAACTATTTATCGTCAATATCTCGAATTCGAGATATTAACCAAAAAATAAAAGCACCTTTCTTATTCCAGCCTATTCTCTCTTTTAGAAAATAAAAGTGTCGAGTGCATAATAACCTGGTCCAGCAATTGCTACACCAATCGCTACAACTAAAAGCGTAAGATTATATTCATACCCATTTTGTGTTGCCCAGTATCCATTTGGACCGTGTACTTTCACAATCGCCATGACCATTGTTCCTGCAATTAAAAGCGCTCCAAGCGGCGTAAGAAGTCCTGCAGCAAATAAAGCCCCGCCTACTAGCTCTGATAATCCAGCCATTAACGCCATTCTAACACCCGGCTTCATTCCGATGGATTCAAACCAGCCTCCTGTTCCTTTTAGTCCGTGGCCGCCAAACCATCCAAATAATTTCTGAGTTCCATGGGCCATAAAAGATAATCCAACGACCAAACGTATTAACAATAAACCAATGCTCACCATTTTTTATTCCTCCTATTTTTTCATCACTTTAAAATCTCGAATTAAAATATCTCGAATTAAGTGTAATTATAAAACCATATGATTCTACTGTCAATATAAATTTTATTATTTTATAGAAATGCTTTACAACGTATAAAAAGCATATTCATTATTTGACGTGGATATGAACATTTCATGTTTTTTATATTAATAAGGGAGAAGCTTCGAACATGACAAATCCCTAGGCTAAATAGTATAACTGGCTCTATTTTATGTTTATGATTCAACTAAAAAAGGAGTATTTTCATTTTTCAAGACATGAAAATGCTCCTTCTCAATCCGTACGATTCAGCTAGAAAAACGTAATCTAGAGTTCCTGTTAGTATAAACGATTCACTATAACGAAGAGGTGACTGAAAATGTAACAGGGTATTCTACTACACCGTACATTTGCGGTGCGGGAGTTCGTTCTATCAATGAACCTTCTTTTAATTGAAGGTTCGTACATTTGCTTAGCATTTCTTCAAACGCAATTTTTGCTTCTAAACGGGCTAAAGGAGCACCTAAACAGAAATGAATTCCCTTCCCGAAAGTAAGGTGCTGATTTGGTTTACGATCAGCTTGAAATACATTAGCATGAGGAAATTTAGATTCATCGCGGTTAGCTGATGCTACCCAGGCAGTCACCGCATCCCCTTCTCTAATTGTCTTACCTCTAAGCTCAACATCTTTTATGGCAATACGTGAAGGTGCCTGTACAGGTGGATAAAATCGCAGAACCTCTTCCACCATAGTTGGTACGAGTGAAAGATCATTTGTCACTTGCTTTTGCAGACTAGGAATTTCAGTAAGCAGACGGACTCCGTTTGTGATGAGGTTGGTTGTCGTTTCATTACCTGCAGCTAAAAGCAGCATACTAAACTCTAATATTTCGCTGTCTGTAAGCTTATCTCCGTCAACTTCTGATGAAAGTAAAGCTGATATGATATCTTGTTTAGGATCTAGACGTCTTACATGCACAATTCTATGAAGGTATTCCTTTAATTCATCGCGGGCATTCTGCTGTTCATGCTTTACTGCTTCATACGCTTCAGGCTTATTTTCGCTTACCCCTTTTACAAGGATATCGGACCATTCCTTAAACTTCTCCCTGTCCTCAGCGGGTACGCCTAACAAATCTGCTATGACGATGACCGGAAGTGGCATAGCAAAGTCATGAATCATCTTCATTTCTTCTTTGTCCATGACATCTTGCAGCAGCTGATTCGTAATTTCTTTAATACGAGGAGCAAGATTATTAATTTCTCTAGGCGTAAATGCTTTATTAACGAGATCGTGCATTTGTTTGTGACGTGGAGGATCCATCCTTAATAAATTCTCTCCTTCTACCATTCGCTGCTGCTGAGAAGAAAAGAGCTCGTGATGTTTAAGCACGTAGTCTACATCTTCATATAGAAAAATATCCCAACACTTTCTTTCCTCATCATAGCGTACGGGATTTTCTTTTCGAAACATTTCATAGATTGGAAACGGGTTAAAATACTTCTCTTTTGTATTTAATTCTTTCATGGGCGTTATTGGAGCAAGATTAATCACTTTTTTGACAGCCATTACATACATCTCCTTTAGTACACCAAAATGATATTTTATTTAATGAACAAAATATAACGAATTAAAAGTTTATATGTTGTATTCTACAACTTGTAGTTAATTGTCACAATAGTATTAAATATCTGTTTTTTATAAATCTACCTGTCGTTTAATAACAAAAAGAATTGTTTCTCACTTTAAGAACATTAAAATTGACCTTACATAAAAAGGAATTACAAAAAAGAGACCATACAGCAAGATAGAACGCTGTATGATCTCTTTTTTCAGCCTTTTCGTATTTAGGTAGTCTACTTTAGATGAACGTAGACGTCTGGAGCGATTTTCAATTTAGTTCTGTAAAGCGTATTGTATTTTATACTAAATCATAGTCTAACTCTTACTTCCGTACCGTCAGCAGCTTTGACATCTACTAGTACCATTCCCTTATGTTTCTTTAGTTCCTTGACGATAGGCTTTAGCAATCTTTTATCGATTAGCGGAAAAGTAAAATTCAGCTCTTTTCTTTTAAAATGTTCTTTTGTCCATTTACCTGCATGCTTATGGATAAATTTTGAAAAAACAACGCTGATAACAACGTTTAAAAGAGCATATGGAATAGGGATGTTAAACCGAGCTTCTTTGGTTTTCACTTTTACATGAATCATAAGCGAACCATTACTCAATAATGACTGAAACGGTATCGCCGTTTGCCGATTTAATATCAACAACTTGGCCATCTAACTCGTTTTCAATTGCTTCAACAATAAGGTTTATGTCTATATCTTTCACATATTTTTCTGATTGGGGAATACTCGCTGCGATGCTGTGTCCAGCCATTAATACCAGCTTGACAAGTTTGATAGGCAAATTAACCTTCACATTATCGTTTTCAGTTGACACAACTCGAATTTTTAACGTTTTATCTAAATACGCATTTGGTTTCTTTAAAAGCGTATTTCCTGTTTCTTCTTTCTCTTTTAATACTTGAATCAGTTCTGATCCCTTTTCCGCATCAATTTTGCCTTCTTGAACCATTGTTAACACTTTTGTAATTTCCTCTTTCATAAAACATCCCTCCCTATTCTCCTTTTAAAAGCTTAATGGCTTCTTCTGCTGTAATTTCACCATTTTCTAACATAGACACAACTTTTTTCTCATCTACTTCATTTTTCTTCTTCTCTACATATCCAAGAGATGAAATGATGTCAGTCAGCTTGCCTCGAACAGTTGGATATGAAACGCCCAGTTCTTTCTCAACTTCTTTGATATTTCCTCTACATGTTAAAAACACTTCTACAAAATGAAGCTGATCACTTGATAAGGATGCCAGTTTAGATAATTCAAATTCATTTTCAATTGTCGTGTGACAATGAGTGCACTGCAGCTTTGTAATTTTTAATGTTTCACTGCAAACAGGACAATTTGTAATTACTTTATAAGCCATAATCAAATCTCCTTCTTTTAGTTAATTTGATTATATAACAAATATTTAATATTAAAAACAATAAAATTAAATAATTTTATATTAAAAATTAAATATATTAACTTTAATTTTAAAAATATTGATAAATTTCTCTGAAACCAAAACAATAAGAGCCCAGATCCTTCACATCTAAAAAAGTAAACACAAGATAAAAATGTTTATTTTTTGGAAAAATATGTTGTAAAATACATTTGGTACTATAAAATTATTCCTGGTACCAAATGGAGGTTTTTTATGAAAGAACAAATTACACAAGAAGCCATTTTTTTAATTCAGCAAAAAGGGTTGTCTTTTACTATTAGCGATTTAGCTAAGAATTTGGGGACTAGCAAACGAACCATTTACCAACATTTCAGCTCCAAAGACGCAATCATTGACTCAATAATTGAAAATCTCATCCTACAGATTAAGAACAAAGAAGAAGAAATCTTTCATGATGAAAGTCTCAATTTACTTGAAAAGATTACCCAAGTCCTTATATGTGTTCCTGAAGAGTTTAGCACAATGGACATTCGCCTATTAGCAGATTTAAAACGGCTTCACTATAATCAATGGGTTAAGATAGATGACTTTCTAAAGCAAGAGTGGGATCTAGTGGTAAAACTTATGGAAGAAGGCATAGAAACCGGAGTTATACGTGAAATTAATTTACAACTGTTTGTAGAGCTATACTTGGGCGCAATCAACCAAATTTGTCAGCCAAACTTCTCGCTAAACACTAAACTCACAATGAGTGAAATATTAAAATCTGTTATGGATATTCTTTTGAATGGCATTTCTATAAAAAAATAAGGTGGCGAAAAGATTTGCATTGGATTTATCTATGTTTAGCTATTCTTTTTGAAGTAGCTGGTACAACGTCCATGAAATTATCAGACGGTTTTACTAAAGTTATACCAAGTGTGCTACTTATACTTTTTTATATTTGTAGTTTGTGCTTTTTAACGTTAACGTTAAAAAGTTTAGAGGTTTCAATCGCTTACGCTATTTGGTCAGGGATGGGGATTATAATTATTACGCTAATTGGATTTATGTACTTTAATGAAAGTGTAAGCCTGCTAAAAATTGTTGCTATAGCTCTAATCATTATTGGCGTAGTGACATTAAATATGACCGGTGAAAAAGAAGCTGACATTAGTAAATCCACTTTAGAAGAACACACAAGGTAAAAAGATGAAATATTTAAAACCTTTTTTTCTTGTTACAGATATCGGATTTATTATCTATTGGATTGTTACTTACTTTGAATTGATACCCAAAAGTGCAGCCTTCAAAGATTATGATAACCCCATAGTCATAGCTTGGAACTGGTCGTTCTTCCCTCTAGATATTCTTGTTTCATTCACTGGATTGTTTAGCCTATATTTATACAAGCTGCATAGAGAATCATGGAAAGGTTACGCTTTAATTTCTCTAGTGTTAACATTTTGCTCAGGGCTACAAGCTATTGCGTATTGGGCATTTATTAAAGATTTCGATTTCACATGGTGGGCTTTTAATTTGTACTTGATGATTTACCCTCTATTCTTTATAAAATTACTTATAAAAGATAACGGCAATCAAAAAAGCAACCTTTCCTTATAATGAACGTTTTAAAAATTGTAAGAATTAATGAATAGCAGCATTCACTAATAAAAGAGGTAAGATTGGCTTAATCTTACCTCTTGGAACTTGCTCTTTTATGGTGCAATATCTTCTAAAACCTTTTCACGTGTTTCAATCATCTTAAATGCCATAAATGCACCTACTGCAGCTACACAAGCAAACAGAACAAAAACAGAGGTAATTCCCTTAGCGCCTAACACAAAGCCAAGTATCGTAGGAGCAATAGCCGAAGCTAGTCGCAGCCATGCTGTCGCAAACGCGATTCCAAGTACTCTCATACGTGTTGGATAAATTTCTGGCGTGTAGAGATAGAGTAGAACCGTAATTGTTCCCATAAAGCCGTAAGCTGCTGAACCTAAATACATAACACTTTCGGCAGATTTGGCACCATTAAACCAAAGTGTCGTTAAAAGTAATTCTACAACAAGAAAAGCAATAGTTGCCCACCTTTTACGGCCAACTCTATCAATAAGTAAGGCGCAAGCAAACACAGCCACTGTTTGAATCACATTCGTTAGTGACACTGCGTGTAGAGAATCCTCTAATGGAAGATTATAAACTGTTTTATATAAACTTGGGAGCCAGTTGTTAAGTCCATTCGCAACAAAGTAGGAAGAAAACCAAAGTGTCCAGACAATTAGCGTTCTACTGCGGTAAAAAGGGGGAAATAATTCTTTCCAATTGCCTTTTACTACAGCTTGAGGTGCACTAATTTTTGCTTCTATACGTTTATCCGTACTCGATTCAATTTCTTCAATTACTCCTTCTGCTTCGTCAAACCTGCCCTTTGAAATTAACCAACGAGGCGATTCACGCAGCTTAAAGAAAAATAAAAAGACAATTAATCCGCCGATACCACCGATCAAAAACATCCACTTCCACCCAAAGCTAGGTACAACTAAAGCACCAATCTGCGCGGATATCATTAACCCTAGCGGAAAAATCATCTCATACAGCATAAAAAAACGTCCCCGTCCTTGTGCAACTGAAAGTTCATTTATATAAGCTGCAGCAACAGGAACTTCACCACCTACTCCGATGCCTTGTACGAACCGCAGCCACATAACACCTTTAGCTGCCTTTTACCTTTAATTGTATACGTTCCAAGAAGTGATAAACCTAAATTATTTTACATAATATACATGTTGTTATGAATATGCCTTACCTATCAAGTACTACTTTTTCACCAGTCTCTGCAGATGTCCGAACCGCATCCAATAGCTGATGAAGCTTAACGGCATCATTGAAGTTGGGAATTTGACCTCTATTTTCGAATATATCTTTTGCCAACATATTATAAGCCTTTTCAACATAGCCTTTTGGATTATTATCTTTTACTGAAGATACGTTTATTTCTTCAAAATAAAAACCTTTAGCACTTAATAAATAAGTAGGATATTTAACTTTTTCGACTTTGAGATCACCAAATTGCACGTGGCCTGAGGAATGATTTTGTGTTAAACGAAAAACCCCCTTTTCCCCTCTAATCTCTAATTGAAAAGCTGGATAAACTCCGCCTTGAATATGGACAGAAGCCGAAATGTCATCGATGAGTGTCCCTTGTATTAAGATTTGGTCGGCTGTATCTTTTGGTATCGTAACTCCTGTTCCTTGTATGAGAGTTTCTGTATAATGCGTATTCATTATAGCCGATAACTCTCTAAAATCACCTAAGATGTAGCAAAGAACATCAAGCGAGTGCCCACCGTTAATGGTAAGAAGGTTCGCTCCGTTTTCTTTTTTCAAAATATAACTGTTTGCTTCATCTGTTACTCCCCCTTTCCCTTGTGTGGCTACCTGCATGGTGCAGGAAATGATTCTCCCAATTTCTCCTTGTTTAATAGCCTCCTTTATATAATTCACTTCGGGAGATTGTCTTGCTTGTAATCCAATAGCATGGTGAATGTTCGCCTGACCCGCTAACCTTGCTAGTTTAACAGCCTGGATAGTATCTATGCCTAACGGCCACTCGCAATAAATATGTTTATTTTTCTCTATGGCTGCAATTGAAGCTTTGTAATGGAATGGAACTTTTACACTAACTACTACTAAATCAACATCTTTAGATTCAGCTAATTTCTTATAATCTGTGAAACTATGGGAAGCATGAAGTACCCTCGCACTTTCCTTTGCGGTTTCTGCTTTTGATGTTCCAATCGCGGTTATTTGATAAAAAGGGTTTTCTTTAAGTACTGGAATATGTGTTTTACTCGCCCATTGATTATTCAAAGATCCTCCTATAATTCCTACTTTTATTAATTGATCCGTCATTAGACATTCCTCCAAAATTTTGTAGAAAATCTTACCTTTTAATCAAGTATAATTAAAATGAATCATCATTTTAAATGTTAAAATATGATGGATATATCACTTTTTTTGATGGATGGTGAAAATGAATGGATATTGAAAACATGAAAGCTTTCGTTTCAGTGGCGGAATTAAGAAGTATATCTGCTGCTGCGATGAAATTGAACCATCTGCAATCTAATATGACCGCAAAAATAAAGAAAATTGAAATGTATTATAACCAAGAACTGTTTATCAGAAATTCAAAAGGAGTTAAATTAACAAAACAAGGAGAAAAATTGTACCATCAATTTAAAAAAATATTGCATCTTTGGGAAGAAACTGAAAATAAAATGAAAAAACAAGACGAAAAACTCCGTATTGGTACCATGATATCAGTTGGGGGAACTGAATTCTCAAGCGCTTTAAACAAACTTTATAACACATATCCTGATTTAGCAGTAACGTTAAAAACCGGTTCAACCGAATATATTGAAAATCAAGTTCTACTTGGACAAATTGATGTAGCTTATACAATTGGATCATTAAACAACAAAAAGATAAGGTATAAAGAAGTAGGAGTAGAAGAAATGGTTGTAATTGGTCGAGGGATTGATCCACACACAACATTTGATGATTATGTAAGACAAAAAAATATACTTGTACTATCTGATAAGTGCTTGTACATGACAATACTACGTAATATTTATTTGAGCTTAAATATTGAACAAGGTGACATTATTGAAGTGGGCGATCCAGAAACATTAGTACAATTTGCATTAATGGGTATGGGTATTTCTTTAGTATCTAAGCGTATCGCAAATCGTTATAACATCAACAATTATTTAGAAGTTCCATCAACCTATAGATACACTGACTTTTATCTCATCTCTCGCCTAAATTATGAATTTACCCCTATAGAAAAACAGTTTATTGAGTTAAATAACTCCCTTAGCGACACTTTTAAAGGAATGGAAGTTTAACATCGAGGTTACAGTTCTTCCTGTAACCTCTTTTACAATTCCTTACCTGCAATTATCTTTTATATAAGTGTCATATGAGGTATTTTTTAATTTCCACAAGTTTGATCATGGGAAGCAGCCTTTCTAATTCCTGTGCCGCCATTGGTTACCAACACTATCTTATTTTTAAACATAACGTTTAAATCTCTTTTATTATCAAGCTCTGGAGAATTACCATATTTGCTTGTTCATTCATTTTGTTTGGTCTTCTTCACTATCTTTTTTAAGTAGATTTCCTAAACCTAAAAGAACTCAGTTAACAGCTAGGGGAGAAGCTGGATTATAACAACAGATAATTTCAGAAAAAATTTTATGATTTTGTAATTTCACGAAAGTTTCTCTTGCCTCCCTTTCTGTTTTAAATTCAAACATGATAATATTATTTTCTCTTGAATAAGCATTGATTACAGTAACCACCCACATTAAAAACCCCCTATGGTTGTTACAATTAAATTTGATTCTGATAAATGAATATCTCTGGCATTCTTATGAGTAACTGTTATACCTGTAGACTTATTTGGAATGAACCTCTTTTCTAACCAAATGGAACCGCTTTGAAAATTCCATGTTCCCAAGTAAATCCCCCCGTATCTTACTATTGATACAATAAATTAGTTTATTTAATTGTTTACAGCAGCATCTTCTTTACACGCTTTGATAACATCCAACCAGTGGTCTGGCTTTTGTCCTTTAAACTTCTCTTTCAAATTAAATGATGCTAATGTTTCTAACTTACTTTTTGCTGCTTTAGACATAACCGAGTTTAAATTAGAAGCCTCTAGCATTTGAATAGAGCCGTCTAACTCAATTGATCTTCTTAACGCATGTATAGAAGTCCCCGTTACTAATCGGTTCATTGTTTCTCTAAAGCTCTTACTATCTAGAGTTTTACTAATAGAATCTAAGACTAACTGTTCTACGTTAAATTCATGAGAAGCTTCTAATAACTCTAGATAAAGAGCAACTACACCTTTCATATAAATGCTGCGAATTAGTTTTACAGCAGAGGCATCACCAGGTTTTTCACTTACTTTAGTTATGTCCATACTGTACGGAGTCATTAAGGAAATCAGTCGATCTACACCATTACCACTTGCTGAAATAGGAACCTTATGTTTATAAACCGGCAGGGGACCTAGCATTGCGGCATCCACAAAGAATGCATTCTTTTCTTGTATATTTGTGTTAACTTTTTGTTTCACGATAGGAGTGGAAGCTGATACATCTACATAGATACAACCTTTCTTTATAAATGGTTTTAGCATTTCACTAACTTCAAGTGCTTTATCTGCGGGTACTGCTACCATTACTATATCTGCTTGTTTTAAAACTTCTTCGGGTCTATAAAGAAGTTTTACTTGAGCTTGAGCAGCCCGTTCTTTAATTTGTGGACCATATGTAGGATGGTCTATCATAACATCATGAGCAAAAATGGTTTCTAAACCTTCGCCTTTTAAGCCAACTGACAACTCAAAAGCCGCCTCTCCAAATCCAATAAAACCTAATTTCACTTTAAAGCTCTCCCTTCTGTTTATAATCCGTATGCTTTCATCTGTTCTCTTAACCAAGAAGGCTGAATGTTGCCTCCAGATTCACCTTGCAGACGCGCTCTTTCAAATGCTTCGATTGTTTCTAAACGCGTTTTCTCGTACTCTAGTTTTTTTTCAGCTTTAAAAAGAACCTCTTCAATCTTTTCTTTTGGCACTACAACAACTCCATCGTCATCACCTATAATTAGATCTCCTGGAATAACAGATACTCCTCCACAAGAAATAGGCTTATGTAACTCACCTGGCCCGTCTTTTAGGGGGCCATTTGGAATAAATCCTTTTGAGAAAATAGGAAACCCTGATTGACTAAGGGTCTCTTTGTCCCGAACTGCCCCATCTATAATAATCCCCTCAAGTCCAATAGCTTTAGCTGCAGCTGCCATTAATTCTCCAAGGTAAGCGTTTGCCGTATGCCCCTTTCCATCAGCAACTAGTACATATCCTTCTGTACCATCATAGATTGCCTGATGAAGAAATAAGTTATCTCCAGGTCTTAAACTTACAGTTAGAGCAGTTCCAACTACCTTCATTCCTGTAGATACAGGCTTAATTTTATAATCCATTGAGCCTGTACACCCCATTGCATCGGATATAAGAGTAGTGTTAAGAAGTTTTGCTCTCTTAATAATGTCTTTAGATAATACTGGTGCTAAATTACTCACTGATATACACTCCTCTTCTCTTTTAATATATTCTAATCAATGCCCTACTCAGGATAACGCTTACAAAAATTAATTTAGTAAAATTAGATATTGCCCCCCTATTCGCAGAATATCTACAGTTTATTTGCTGCATTTTCGAAAAAGATAGAGAAACATCGTAAAAAATAAATAAAGTAATAAATATTACTACATTTAATATTTTAGTAATATTTATTACAACAACCTTAAATGTATCTTATCACCGGTGCCTAATAAAGTAAATCTATTTTTGTAAATAAAACACAGGAAAAACATATCGTAAGCCTTATTACTTAGAAGAAACATTTTTACATAAAAAAGTAAACATGCTAAAATTCAAGTAAGTATTGTGATAAATACTTTTTATATACTAAAAAAAATAAAATTTACAATATAATCTGTTTAATTGGAGCGAAGGTATGGAAAATCCAATATTAAAATTAAAAGATAATATCTCACAACTAACAGAAACTCAGCGGAGAGTAGCAGACTACATCCTTAAAAATCCTGTCGATGTAGCTTTTTTAACGGTTGATCAATTGGCCTTGACAGTAAAAACTAGTACGACCACGATAATGAGATTAACTTTTAGTCTAGGTTATTCTGGATATGCAGAGTTTCAAAAAGGACTTCAGGAGCTTTTACGTAACAATGCTGCTCCTCAAATCAGATTAGAAACAAATTTGAAGGGCTTAGATGAGAGTGATTTGTGGATGCGCTGTGCAGAAAGTCAATTCAATAACATTCAATCAACAGTAGAAATGATTTCTACAGAGAGTCTAAATAAAGCGTTAGAAATGATTGTCTCTGCAGACCGAATATTTTGTACAAGCGTTAGAAGTGGTTTACCCGTGGCACAGCATCTATCTTTTGGACTTAATCGATTACTCGGAAACTGTGAACTAATTGTCTCTGACTTAAGTGATTGGGTGGATAAAGGAATTACTTTTACTTCTAGAGATTTAGTTATTGCAACCTCTTTTCCAAGATACGCTAGAAGAACTGTTGAGTTTGTAACAGCTGCCAAAAGCAACGATGCCAAGGTAATTTCAATTACTGACAGTTATTCTTCTCCTTTAGTTAAGTACTCAGATTTAGTATTACCTTGTAGCTCTAGTAGTATTGCTTTTCATAATTCGCCCATATCATCACTACTCGTAGCCGATTACCTTGTAAGTGCAATAGCTATAAATTATCCCGAAAAGACAAAAGATCGTCTGGATAAAATCAATTCAGTCCTTACAAAAATTAATTATCATTACACTGATTAAATTTACGAATGTGGTAAAAGTATGAAATATCGAATGTATAAAATAATTCGACATTTCATGTTTTTACCACTTTTTTATTTTTTTAATTAGTCTAATACTTCCCTTTCACTTTTCATTTCTGTAAAAAAACATTTACTTTTCATTAGAAGCCATGATAGTATACTTTTAAATAGTCACAATTATTACAACAATTAAATAAAAAGTAATAATTATTACTTTCTATAAAGGGTTGTAATAATGAATATAGTTATTTCTGTAAAATCATTTTTAGATATCATCCGGAGATATCTGACTGCTCCATTACTTAGATACTACAAAGTGACTATAAGTTTATTAACTCTAACACTTGTATTTTGCTTGTTAAAACGCAAATGATGCGAGCACTACCGTTGGTTCTGAGCAATCATCAACAAAAGATTTTAGTAAAGGAGTGATTGGTTAAGGAACACGAGAATAGAAAATAATTTGTTAATGATTCTATATATCCAGTAGGCTTAAGGGGTAATTCACGTTAGCTTTTTTGTAAACCCTTACATTCATTCTAGGAATATTTTTAAAAGCAATAAATTGTAAAAGGCACCTAATTATTTTTACTCATAAATGATTGTGAAAAGCAGCTTTATAATAAAGAATGACAGTTAGATAGTTTCATGAGAATTTAAAAAGTATGACATTAAAGATAAACAAGAGGGAAAATGAAGGAAAGTTCTAGAGGGGGTATAATATGTTAACATTTTTAGGTTTTTCCATGATTGTAGTATTTATGTATTTAATTATGAGTAAGCGTTTGTCTGCCTTTAGTGCATTAACGGTGGTTCCTATTGTTTTTGCTTTATTGGGCGGATTCACTGATTTAGGACCAATGATGATGAAGGGTCTTGAAACCATTGCTCCGACAGCAATTATGATTATCTTTGCCATTCTCTATTTTGGCGTGCTGATTGATACAGGATTATTTGATCCTCTGGTCGCAAGAATTATAAAGATGGTTGGCGGCGATCCTTTAAAAATCGTGATGGGTACTGCAGTACTTTCTCTGATAGTTGCTCTAGATGGTGACGGTACCATTACATATCTAATTGTAGTAACTGCATTTCTCCCACTATACAATCGATTAGGTATGAATAAACTTATTTTAGCCTGTATTCCTGCCCTAGCAATGGGTATCATGAATTTGACTCCGTGGGGTGGTCCTGCTGTACAAGCTACGGCGGCGGTAAAAGCAGATGTAACGGACTTACTGTTACCACTTATTCCTTCTATGATTGCAGGCACGATTTGGGTTTTAGGGGTTTCTTATTTTCTTGGACGACGTGAACGTAAAAGACTAGGAGTTATCAATATAGATACAGAATTTAACGATGAAATTGCTGCAGCTCTTGATGTAGGAATGGATGCATCAATAAAGCGCCCAAAATTATTCTGGTTCAACTTAATCCTAACACTTTTACTTCTAACTGCTCTAGTTCTAGGGTTCTTGCCGTTACCAGCTTTGTTTATGATTGGTTTTGCTATCGTGATGATTGTTAATTACCCAAATTTACAAGATCAAAAAGAGCGCTTGCATGCTCATGCAGGAAATATATTAACGGTGGTTTCCATGATATTTGCTGCAGGTATATTTACTGGAATTATAGATGGAACAGGTATTGTTAAAGCTATGGCGGATACTTTAATAGCAGTTATTCCTGATGCTCTTGGACCAAAATTAACAGTAATTGTTGCGCTTATAAGTATGCCATTTACTTTTTTCATGGCAAATGCTCCCTTCTATTTCGGGATTATTCCTATTATGTCTGAAACGGCTGCGCACTTTGGTATCCCTCCACTAGAAATTGGCCAAGCTTCTCTACTGGGACAACCCTTGCATCTATTAAGTCCGCTTCAAGGTTCTATTTATGTCTTAGTGGGACTCCTAGGTATTGATATAGGTGACCATATTCGCTTTGCTGCCAAGTATGCCATTGGAACAGCGTTAGTTATGACGATTGTGGCTGTATTATTTGGAATACTATCTATATGAATGATTTATAGAAACATAAAAAAGGAGGGCTGATTCTTGAAAACAGCTCTCTCTTCTATATATTTAACTTTAATTACATTAAAGATTGAAATACAACATAAGCCAATTACTAATCAATCATGACTGATACAGTATCTCCGTTTGTCAATTTGATCTCAACAATTTGGCTACCTAATTCATTTTCAATTGCTTGAATAATAAGATTGGTGTCTATATCTGTAAAACTTTAAAAGGTGCTTACATAGTTCTACTTAAGTTTTTAAATCAACTCCATTTTTTTGCCTTTTCAAATAAATACTGCACTCCATATAACAAATATGCTTTGTAGTGAAGGTAGATAAAAAATTGAAAATGATTTAACCGGTTTAGACTTACAATTTTCAACCTTTTAAGAACATCAATGAAGAAAAAAGCAAAGATTCCATCAACTACAATATTCAGTAGTAAAAACTTCTTAAAGTTTCCATACGAAGATTTAAGCAGCCACATTGAAAGAGGCATATAAGGCCCAATACTAAAAGGAAGTTCATCTTTTATAAACGAATCTTTTTTATCATAAAATCTCCACCACTTCCTCTGATGCCCATACAAATGATTAATAATTTCAAAGATAATAATAAAAATCCCTGCTAACGAATAACGTCTTATGCTGTGTTTTCCTATAAAAAACAACGATAACCACGGAATCGCTATTATAGATAGGTTAAATCCTAAGTGTTTTCTTGATATCATAAGTGAACTCACCTCAATGTACTTTATCTAGTTCTTCTTATAGTGTCCGCCTATTACAAAAAAACACAGACCATCCAATGGTCTGTGTTTTTTATTAATGTGCTTTTTGTTCAACATTAACTCTCTTGATAAAGAACGAGATAACCAATCCAACAATTGAAACAATAATCGCAAAGACGAACGCATGCTGAACACCGTTGGTAAAGGCAAGAACTTGATTTAATGGATCCATTTTATCTGATACCGTCTCAAGGAAGCTTCTTGAACCTGATGAAAGAATGGAGATTCCAACAGCTGTTCCAATTGCGCCTGAAACCTGCTGCAAGGTGTTCATAATCGCTGTTCCATGCGGGTACAGCTCAGGTGGAAGCTGGTTTAATCCGTTTGTTTGAGCCGGCATCATAATCATCGAAATGGCTATCATAAGCGCAATGTGTAAGGCAACGATAAACCCTGTTGACGTTTCCAGCGTTACGGTTGAAAAACCATACATGGTGCCGGCTACAATCACAAGACCAGGGATAACTAACCATTTGGGACCAAAGCGGTCAAATAATCCGCCCATAACCGGTGAAAGAATTCCGTTAATCACTCCCCCAGGAAGAAGCATTAGACCAGCGGCAAAGGTTGATAAAGCTAATGATGTTTGTAAGTATAAAGGTAAAATCATCATCGCAGACAGCAGTACCATCATGCAGACTAGAATTAATAAAAGGCCAACTGTAAACATTGGATACTTAAAGGCTTTAAGGTCTAGCATTGGCTCTTTCATCTTCGTTTGACGAATAGAAAATGCAACTAATGCAATAGTTCCAATCACAAGAGTTAGAACAACCTGTAGACTTCCCCAGCCTCCGCCTTCTCCAGCGCTGCTAAATCCAAATACGATTCCTCCAAAACCTATTGTTGAAAGAACAACAGAAATCATATCGATTTTTGGCTTCGTTGGTGTGGTAACGTTCTGCATAAAGAAAGCTCCAAACACTAAGGCAACAAATAACAGCGGAAGTGAAATCCAGAAAATCCAGTGCCACGTTAATGTTTTTAAGATTAAGCCTGATACGGTTGGGCCAACAGCTGGCGCAAACATAATAACAAGGCCGATAATCCCCATTGACTTTCCACGTTTATGCGGCGGGATAATAACAAGAATCGTGTTAAACATAAGCGGTAAAAGTAAAGCAGTTCCAACGGCTTGCACGACACGGGCAATCATGAGTACCCCAAATGTTGGTGCAATAGCGGCAATAAATGTTCCAATGATGGAGCAGATTAGAGATGCTATAAAAAGCTGTCTGGTCGTAAAACGCTGAAGAATAAAACCTGAAATAGGTACCAAAATTCCTAATGTTAACAGATACCCTGTTGTCAGCCACTGTGCGGTTGTTTCATGAATACCAAAGCCAGAAATTAGCTCCTTTAACGCCATATTTAAAGCTGTTTCACTAAATAAACCAATAAATCCAGCAATAAGAAACGACGTAATAATCGGCAGCACTTTGATGTTAGAGCTTTCGGCTACTGTTTGTTGATTACTCATATTAAATTGTCTTCCTCTCTTTTACATACTCTTTTTAGTGAACGTTTTTCTATCTCAATGATAAGTTGATTAGCAGACAAACAATGCATATTGATATAAAGATTAGTGATAGGTTTAAGGCATTATGTTGACTAAGCTTTTTCTTTCTCTTCTCTTTTGATCGAAGTGCTTTTTGTCTTCTAAATTCGTTTCTTTCCACAGATCCCTCTCCATTTCATTTCTAAATCAGTTTTAGAAACCTTCCTATGTAAACTCATTTCCATTCCTAATATGGACTTTTTAATAAGTAAGTTAAAAGGAAATAGAACTATAAAATGAATTTCACTCTACATAACAGGAATATTGTAACACAGCTATAAGTACTGTTTCTATCTAAAATATACTAAATAACAACAGCTATATACCTAACTTAGTGCCCTGTGACAATTAAAATTTGTTTCTGTTGTATGCTTTTTGTTCTGTTTGCCCTAATAGAACACAACTAACTTTTTAATCATCAGTCAAAAGAAATAGTATCAGAAATTAAGTAATAGTAAAAATTGATACTATGGAGGTGTTTTCTTATGAAAAAGTATGAAGTAACGTTTCATCTAATTAATGGTGAAATAGGTCATTTAGTTGAAGCTAAATCACTTATTCGTGCAAAGAACTACATACAGTATAGGTTTGAAGATAAAAGTAAAATATTGGATCTAGCAAATGATTTGGTCATTGTTAAAAGGAACGTCCAATACTTTACGGTAGTTGAAAAAGAATAATTAGCTATGTAAAAGGACGTTATCTACAAAAGTAATGTCCTTTTATATCCATACACTATCTTGTAGGGTAGTCTCTTTTTTCCCATTCTGGTCACTAAAATTTTTCTCCAGCTCGAATTCACATACTAAATTTATCTAACTAAAAAGATATTCTTCTAAACAGAAGAATATTTATAGTTAAAAATTTATGTGGATAATTGGTAGTTCTGAACAGAATTATTAAAATTCAGTCTCTTCATTTTAATAAATAAAGGAATGCATCTAGGTTCTCCTCTGTATTTTTGTATTAGTTATTAATTTACATAAAGCATATCTGTAAAGAGTACGTGTAGAAATTAAAAGAGCAAACTCCCTTACACGTGAGTTTGCTCTTTCTGTGCTTTATTCAAATTTCTTCAGTTTAACTTATTGTCCTATATCCTTCATCCTTTTAAGAGCTTTTCTATATTCTTGATCTCTCATATGCAGCATTTTATCAGGAGAAGGTTTAGACTGACCAAACTTTTTTAAAGCTGCTCTATACTCGCTGTCACCAATGACTTGATTCGAAACAGCCTCTTTAGGCGAACGCTCAAAAACGGGAGTATCTTTTTTAAGGTGAACCTCTTCGGTACTCAGCTTTTCTTTATTTTTTTCTTTGTCATGAGGCTTATGAGCCAGCTTGTGGCCTTTACCTGTTAGGAACATCAAAAATGAAAGAATTAATACTACAATGCTCAATACACACGAAAACGTAGAAAATGTATGATAAGTAATGATTTCAGATTTTACATGTAGAGATTGCGTGAAATTTTCTTTACTAGCAACCTGACTCTCTGCACTTACCGTTGCAAGTTGATCTTTATACATCTTTGCAAAGACGATACTGCTGATTACAGGGATGACCGCCGATACTGTAACTCTTATAAATTGAACCGTGACCATTCGAGGGACTAAGCTTGGTAGTGGTCCGCCTAAAGCTGCACCCATAAGACCTGCAGCAACTGTGAACCCTACTCCTGCGATTAAAGCTGCAAAGCTGCTAACAAAGAGGAATGCAGAAGCATGACCGTCTAAATACATCCACTGTATGTTCACTCCCATAATAATGACCGCTCCTATAATACCTAATACGCCCGGTCCAACTTTATCATATAATACGGCACTTAATATGGCCGCAATCACTATTCCCGCAAAAAGCCCGATATAGATCAGTGAAATGTCTCCTTTATCAAAACTAGATCCGCTTTTAAGCAATCCTTGTAGAGATAAAAGAGTTAAACTCATACTAATATTGCCTATAACAGCAATTAAGATAGCGAGAGCTGGTTTTCGAGAAGCCACTAATCTAAAGGGAATTAACGGATTTTTAATATGCCATTCTGCTATAAATAAAAAGCATAAAAAAATGATGCTTCCTACTATGCCTATCCATACATAAGTAGATGTCCATCCTGATTTTTGGAGATTAAGTAATGTAAACGTAATAAATGCGGTAACCATAAACATTAACGCTACACCGATGATGTCAAATGGTTCATGATATTTGTGCTGTTGCTTGGCGTGATCATTTGTTAAAAATTTGTAGCTGAAGCATATTCCCAGTAAGGAAAGTACGGCAGCTATATAGAATAACCCTCTCCAATGGCCGTAGCTGTTCACTAACATTCCGAGAAAAATACCGACAACGCTAGATCCATAAAATCCGCCGATAAGAATCAGTAATGCCAAGTTCCGTTTCTGAATCGGAAAAGAAAGAACCAGCATTGGAATCATCATCATAAGTGCTAAACCTGTTCCTGTTCCTTGAAAAAAACGACCAATACCCATTCCTAAGAAGCTGTTAGAAGCTATACTTACGATAGCTCCTATAAGAAACAAACACATCGAAAGAACATAAGTCCTTCTCTCCCCTATCTTATGTCGAAGGATAGGTCCAAACGGAATACAAAATGCAAAGCTTATACCCCCTATTAAAACCGGTGTTATCGAAATATAAGATTGATCGTTAAACGTTTGTTGGAGAATTTCACGTATAGAATTTAATGAAGTGTTTAACATTAAACCAGGACCAATTGCTAAAACTGCCAGTAAGGAAATCCCCCAGTGTTTTTCTATTTTCATACTACAATTCCTTTCTGCCTTTCATGATTGTAAAAAGCTAAAAATGCGAAGCTCACGTTTCTTCCAACCATCACAGTAGCTATGGTGAAGAAGAAAGATATTTATCCGCATTTGAACAAACTAAAAAATAAAGCTTCAGTAAGGAAGCTTTATTTTATTTTCTAAGCCTGCCACTCGAATTGGCCCTAAAAGTGTTAGACTGGTTAATTTTTCAGCCATAAATGCAGGGCTAAATTTCATATCACTTTCTAACCAAGAACAAATGACACCTATATGAGCTGATGTGATATAGCTAATCAGGATATCTTTAGGGATATCAAGTCCATCCTCTGCTTCTCCAATCGAAGAGATTAGCTCTCCATACACTCTTTTCTTTACAATTTCCGTCATATGACTTCTAAATTGAGGTAATCCTCGATCACTTAGCATAACTTTAAAATAATCGGCATGGTCATAGATGAATTCGAAAAGCTTTAAGAAAGAAACGGATTCATTTTTTTCTTCTACTTCTGAAGAATCCTCATTATTTTGTTTTGGTTTTACTTTCTCTATTAGCTCTTCTAGAACTTCATTCATACTCTGCATGAGAAAGTCTTGCTTATCTTGATAATGCAAATAAAAGGTTCCCCGCGTTAATTCTGCTTTTTCCGTAATTTCTTGAATCGTAATGGATGTAACGTCTTTCTCTTTAAGAAGTTCAACTAAAGCGTCTCTTAAGTATTTATTTGTTCTTTTTATCCTAGGATCTACTTTTGCTTTTTTAGACATTGTTCGTCTCCTTGTATAACTTTTATTGAGTCTCAGGCATATGATTATGACTTGTATAGGTGCAGCCATTTAGGCCTTTTCTGATGATTGACTATTTAAATTAAACTACCTTGTATCAACAACATACATTCTGTACATGATGTAAACTAATGAACATTATGTATATTAAGTCTCACAAAATATAATCAATCTGTCAATGTCAAAAACTGATTAAGAACGAATCATTTGGTTGTTAGATATGGATGGCGCGAACGTAAAAGCAAAATCTTTGGTAATGAAAGAAAAAGAACTGAAAGATATAACTGGCGATGTAAGAAGTGCTGGTTTTTATATGCTGGAGATTGGACTATTGAGATAGCTTCTACATAGCAAACTACTCAAAAAGCAGAGACTGGGGCAAAAGTATTTTTGTTCAAGGAAGATCCGAACGCGTTTGATTCTTGATTAAGAATCAAACGCGTTCGGATTTTTTAATTGGTAGGGTAAACGTAGGTTTCATATATGCTGTTTCTTCTAGCTGTTGATTTCCCTGTAACAAGTGATCTCTACTAGCTCATTTATCCCATTTGTTCATCTTTAGATTGAATGGATATAGTTATGTCTCAATCTCTTCTTTTATATGCCTATAAATAAAGCTTACAGAAATATAAAATAGGAATGGATTTAGGTCCTATGAAATGTTTTAGCTTATCTTAAAGATAAGAAATTCTTCTTAATGAGCATTGGTTGGCTTCTTGCTGCAATTCGGGAGCATAATAACTCAATTTTTTAATGAAATAACAAGTCTCAGGGAAATGATGTATCAGAAACCTTAACGTTTCCTTATTTAAAAGCTTGTTCTCCTTATATTTTTCGGTCATAGCATAAACAAACCGGCTCATTTCAATAGTGGTTTTCCCTACTTCTAAGGCAAACTCTGTTTGTCTTGCAAAACCTGGCTGCTTAAATCGTAAATAACCTTTTAAATGATGGTTTTGCACAATGAATGTTTGAAACTTTCCGATATATGAATCCGCTTGTTTAGATATCATAATTTCAATCGGGTCAAGCAGGTTTTTAAACAAAACTGCATGTCCAAGCTGATCTTCCAGCCATAAATCCATTAATTTGACTAAGCTAAGAGGAACAGGCTCCTTTCCTTGTACTAAATAAGATAGAAATCTTAAATATTCCTGATTTTCACTTAACGTACCATTAAGATAAGTAGGAGATAAGTTTAGATTCACTGCGTTTTCAATTCGAAGAGCCTGAAGAGACCCTTCAAAATCAAAATACCCTTTGGCAATTGGCCAGGCCTTTCTTGAGAATTCTATTAATGCAGGATCGTTATGCATAACATCAGGGGATAAATAGTTCAGTTGTTTTAGCAAGTCATCAAACAAATGAATATATTGCTTAGCTGTTCGGACGTATTCGACTTCCTTCACCGATAAGTGATCTCGAACAAAATAAGTATGGTCCTGAATTATTTCTAACCAAAATAAATGTTCCTCCCATAATGAAATCATTACTAGCTCTCCCTTCGGTTTTCTTATTACTACATGTTTATTAGAAGCTTTAGAAGAAATGAACCAAAGTAATAAAAAACAGGATCTCTTATTTCATCACATAAACACTCACGAAAAAGGGAATATATATACATATCCATATTTTTAAAAAGGGAGAATATCATTTGAAGAAAAAAGATAAATTGCTAATCATTTTAATGACCATTTTACCTTGGCTTAGTATTCCGTTTATTGGTAAAAGAACGCTAAAAAGATTCCTTCCAGGAAGTCTTTTTATGAGTTTATATCTTATTGCCGAAGGCAGGTTTGCAGAGAAGAAAAAATGGTGGTGGTTTCCGTACTCCATCAAGCCCAATGTTCTAGCAGAATTACCGTTAATATTTGGCCCCTTTTTAGTTGGAGCTTTGTGGATATTAAAATATACTTACGGAAAGTTCAACTTATATCTTTTAGTAAATATACTTATTGATTCTTTTTTTACTTACTTCGGACTAAAATGGTTAAAAAAAATAGGATACGTCTCTTTAGCCCGGTTGACTAGATTTCAATTATCCATTGTTTTTTTAATAAAAACGTTTGTGCTGTATGGGTTTCAGATTGTTTATGAAAAGTGTTGCCATCTATCAAAGAATTCGTCCTTATAAATTTTGCAGTCTAAGATGCAAAAAACAAAACAAAATGTCTATAAATGGGAGTATATTAAAGAAAAACATTAATGAAATAGATACTGATTGCTAAGTGGAATTATGATTTTTTAGATACTATGTAGTTACCTCAGGAAGCTAATGAACCCTATGCCTTAAGGCTTAAAAAGAGTGAAAACAAGGTTAAATAAAAAAGAAGTCGCCTTTTGGTAACTTCTTTTTTTCTACTATGGATGTGTGGTTAAAACAAAAAACATGTAAGTTTTTTATTTTTCAATATCTTCATCGCTAGGTTTTCGTTTATGTTTCTCACTAATAATTCTCTTGTTCAGTATCCTTACCTCACCCACCATTAGTAGTCTCATATCTTTTACAATATATTTAGCCAATTCTTCATCAGAAATGTCATCACTATCAATATCAAGACGAAATTCCTGTCCTTGTATTCCACCGCCATTAGTAAAATCGACTTCAAAGTCAAAAATTACTCTTTTATCCATGTCTAATCCACCTTAACTTGTTTTAATCATCTAATATATATTCGGTTTAAGAAAACAAATGCCCTATCCAACAACTATCTAATGAAGCTTATTGTCTGATAAGTCCCGGTAAAAGGACTTTTAAGTTCTAGATTGGTATTAAAAAAGGAATAATACTGTGGTAAAGGAGATTCTTTAGAACCTTAGACACCTGTTTACACCAATAAAATAAATATAATTAAAAAAGACAACGGGTTGAATAAGCTACGCTCTATTAACTCATCTTAACAATGTAACTAAATTTGAAGGGAGATTTAAAAATGAGTCAGAAACGCGATAAAGGCAATAGTCAGAAAGGCAAACCAAATAGCAATACGGTAGATCCGGTAATTGCAGCAGAAGACGTGGGAAAAGCAATTTTTCCAACTAATAAGCCTCCTGGCAACGCAAAACCTTAAAAGAAAATTAGAGTTGTATTATTAGCTGCCTGTTTGGCAGCTTCTTCTTAAGAAAAGAACTTAATTAATAAGTACGAATATGCTCAGACTTTTACGTTTTTTATACGATTTTTAGTACAAATGTTGGGACTTAGATGATGTAAAATCCTCTCTCATTTCTACTCAAATACTCTTCTTCAGCCCGCATTCTCAACATTCCTATAAGAATACGCGACCCTTTACAGAACTTTTGAAGTAAGATGAATTGCAGTTATCAAATCGTCCTCTTAACTTATTATTAAGATTAATTTTTAGAGAGTTTTTAACTTAGAACGCTTTAAGATATCTAACTGTTACTTACCTTCGTTGCATATAAATAAGCAACATAGTCAGTCATAACTCCAGGATATCCCATTTGGCGTAACATAGCTGTTATATTTCCACGATGATATGTTCCATGATTAACTACATGTTGGATTAATTCAAATAGATTAGTTTCTAGCTGGCCAAAATTAGGATGTGCGCAGAAAACGAGTTGATTAAGGTTATCTTGGTGGTCAAAAAATGCTTTAAATTGCTCAGATAAGTTAAGAAACATCATCTCCATTTCCTCGATGCTTTTGCCTTTTATATTCTCTCTTAGTTGTTTTCCTGATTTGATAATTTCATCAAAACTATAACCTGACATGACACTTAACCATATAGTATCAGTAGCATAAATATGTCCTAACACCTCCGATACAGAAGAAAAAACATTCTTAACCTCCTTCTGGTAAATATCCTGAGGCAAGCCTTTTAAGTGACTAAAAATCTTTTGATTTGCCCATACATGGTAGTTATAAAACTGTAATTCTTTACCCTTCACTTGAGATTCCTCCTTATTCTAAAATCCACGACCAATATTAGGTATTCCTCATTGTTTTCAAAACACCTTCAAATGATTATTGAAAAAAGCATTGATTCTTTACGTTTTATTTAGGTACCGAAGTAAGGCTGCATGTGTACTCATGAGATTCAAAAAATGAACTGTAGTAGGCTATGTGGAGACAATTATCTAGTATCTCTTCTTTAAATTATTTTATCTTGACACTGTTCTAAAGGCGTGATTAGATATAATTGTTAACTTTAAATAAAATTAAGTTAACATATATTGTTTTCGGTGGTGAAAGTGCATTGTATTGGGAAGAAGATATAAAAAGAGAACTTGCCTATTTAGATGAAATTTTTCAAAAACGGCACCTTGTTACTACAGAATTTGCTGAACAACCATGGCTTACAGTCAATGGACATAAGATGTTAAACCTTGCCTCTAATAACTATTTAGGCTACGCAGGAGATAAGGGGCTGAAGAAAACAATGAGTGATGCTGTGATGACATATGGAATAGGAGCAGCAGCTTCACGCTTAATAGTAGGAAATCACTCTCTTTATGAGAAAGCAGAAAAAGCACTTGTTAATTGGAAAAAAGCTGAGGCAGGACTTATTATCAATAGTGGTTATAATGCAAACCTAGGAATCATTTCAGCCCTGGTTCCGCGTAATGGCTTCATCTTCAGCGATAAGTTAAATCATGCAAGTATCATTGATGGGGCCCTACTGAGCCGTGCAAAACTGCAGCGCTATCGCCATAACGATATGAACCACCTAGAAAATTTATTAAAAAAAGTTCCCTTGGAGTCACGGAAGTTAATTGTAACAGATACTGTTTTCAGCATGGATGGTGATTTTGCCAAGCTCGAGGATCTTGTTAAATTAAAAGAGCAATATAACGCACTGTTAATGGTTGATGAAGCTCATGCAAGCGGTGTATACGGAAAAAATGGTGAAGGATATGCGCATTTTCTTGATCTGCAAGATAAAATTGATATTCAAATGGGAACGTTTAGTAAAGCGCTAGGGGCATTTGGAGCTTATGTTACCGGAAAACAGTGGCTGATAGATTATTTTAAAAATAGAATGCGAGGATTCATTTATTCAACTGCTCTTCCCCCTGCTATACTCGGTGCAATAACGGCTGCGATTGAAAAGGTGCAACAAGACACAGAGCGTCGCGCACTTCTTCAACAACATGCACTATTTTTTAGAAAAGCACTTACATACGAAGGATTTAACACATGCAAAAGTCAATCTCAAATCATTCCAATTTTGACGGGAGAAAACAAAAGAACAATGCAGTTTGCAGAGCGTTTACAGAAAGAAGGAATTGCTGCTATTGCAGTTAGGCCTCCTACTGTTCCTGAGAATAAAGCAAGAATTCGTTTTACTGTAACAGCCGATCATACTCAAGAAGATTTAGATTGGGCCATAAAGAGAATTTCTCTAATTGGAAAAGAAATGAGTGTGATTCAATGAAACCATCCACTATTATAATATTTCCCGGATGGGGAATGGAAAAAGCAGCGTTTCACCCAATCATAAAATCATTGTCTACTATATGTAACGTTTTGTGTACAGACTGGAGAGGTGTAAAAGAACTAAGTGACTTTAGAGAACGAGCAATTCAATTGCTTACTTCTACTCAAGGTACTGTTTATTTAATGGGTTGGTCATTAGGTTCCCTTGTAACGCTTGAACTTGCAAGTTTATACCCTAACAAGATAGAAGGACTCATATTAATTGGCGGAACTAGTCGCTTTACAAACGATGTGCATAATACAAATACAGTTGGATGGGAGCAACGTATCGTTGAACGTATGAAAAAACAACTACAGCGTAATAAAGAAAAAACCCTTACTGCATTTTATAACGCCATGTTCACTAAATCTGAAAAAGAAGAAGAATTTCATCATCAATTTATTGAAGTTGTTCAGCGTGATTATCAAGGAGACAGTACGTACTCCCTCCTTAAAGGGCTAGATTATTTACTTCAAAAAGATGTTAGAATGCAACTCAATCAAATTCAAACTCCTTGTTTGTTAATCCATGGAAGAGATGATCAAATATGTTTACCTGAGTCTTCTTCTTTCATAGCTGAAAGGATTGATGGAAAAGCACAGCTGTGTATCCTAGAAAAAACTGGCCATATTCCTTTTTTTACGAAGCCTCAGCAATGTGCGCAACTTATAGAAAAATTTCTCGAAAAGGAGCTCATTTATGATTAATAAGCAACTCTTAAAGAAAAGGTTCAATAATCATGCTAAAACTTATGATGCTTATGCCGATGTACAAAAAAGCATGGCAAACCAGTTAATAGACCAGCTTTCTACCAATTTCTTCAACCAGGAAATAACTATTCTTGAAATTGGCTGCGGTACGGGTTATTTAACACAATTATTGTGCGAAAAATTTCCTAGGGCTACTATTACAGCAGTTGATTTGTCATCAGGAATGATTGAGTTAGCAAAGAAAAAAGCAATGGAAGATCGAGTTTCTTTCATATGTGGAGATATCGAGGAACTAAGTATAGAAAGACATTATGACCTTATCATTTCGAATGCAACATTTCAGTGGTTTAATAGTCTTCATACGACAATAAAAAAATTGTATAAACAACTTAAGCCTACAGGCAGCCTTCTATTTTCAACCTTTGGTAATCGTACATTTCAAGAGCTTCATTCATGCTACAGTCATGCGAAACAAAAGCTTGGTCTTTTCAGTAACAGTTCACCTGGCCAATCGTTTTTTTCTCTCGAAGGGTTGTCTCAAATTTGTGAACAAGCATTAGTTCCATTGAGAGAGCATCCATTTAAACTATCAAAAATGGAGAAACTAGAGGTTCAATACTTTCCGACGGTTCAGGCATTTTTTACATCAATAAAAAAGATTGGAGCAAGTAACAGTAACGAGGAAAACTACTGTCAACGCCCTTCGTTTTTTCGTGAATTAATCAACCTATATGAAAATGATTATCGTAATGAGAACGGAATAAAAGTAACCTATCATTGTTTAATATTTAATGTTACAAAAACGAACCAATAGCTAATCCTGCCCTGGCTACTGGCTACTCTCTAGAAGTGATGGATTGCAGCTAAATTAAAAAGCTCAATACAAGAAAGTATTTTATATAAAATCTCGCATCATCTCATATCAATTTCTATGTGAAAGAGCACGCTTCTTCATACTGTTATTTTGTTTAATAGGTTTTTGCTCAATCGCCTCTTCTATTTGACATATAAATTTAAGAAAATAACACATACTATAAGCAGTCCGTCCTTCCCTTTGCGGGTGAATGGTCTCTCCTTTCAATAAAGAAGGTTTTCTAAAAGCACCCTTTTATGGGTGTTTTAGTTTTCGGATGTATAATTTTGAAAGGTTAACACAATATTTATAAAGGGAAAGTGTCCCTTTACCTTCCCAGCGTTTCATATTTTTGACCTATGTATTACTTCAAAAATGTAAGGAGAATGATAAGCGTGGAAGAATTAAGACGGTATGTTGATGTTGTTAAGAAAAATATCGAAACTATGAAAGCTCCTGATTACGAAGGGAAAGAGAGGGATTTAGAAACCCAGCAAGAGCAACTAGAGCAGTATGAGCGATACCTCAAAGCAGAAAGTATCTCACCTGAAGGTTTTGATGGAATTGTGGATGCTGCTGTAGGTTATGCATCTAAAGATATCTCTTTTTCAGAGCTAGAAGAAATGTATAAACAATTAACGAAATAGTACTTTGATAATGGATGTTTGTTAAAATACTTTAAATACGTATAACTACAACAAAACGAGCATGTCCTGTAACTACTAAGCCTCCTCCCTTTGCTGACGAATCGCTTCTCCTTTACACGTTAAGTTTATAAAAACGCTCGCCTCCACGGGTGCTTTTTATTTTAAGGTATAATTCTTATGAAAGAAGTAATAGAATTTTTCAGCTAACTCCTTTCAGGTGGCTAGTGTTTACGTTATGTAATTGTCACCAATTAAAAAAGATCAATTGATCTTTTTTAGGAATTAATTTGATTGTAACTATATTTTAATATACGCTCACTATTTGTGGATTATAATGGAATTACCACGTGATTACCTTTCTTTTAACTTGCTTTTTACCTTGAGCAAGTCTTTTTGTATTTATCGTTTCAACTTTTTCAAAGAAACATCATGCTACAATTAATTTTCACACACGTTATGTTGCATTAAGGACACTTTCCTCAATAGAATGCTGCCCTTTCTTATACGTTTACGGACAATCTATTTAAATAAGTTATAAGATGTTAAAGTAATTATTAAAATGCCACCCATTGTTTGCAGGACAGGTGGATTTTCAATATAGAATGCGGGCTTTTTTATACATGCTCTTTTCTTTTAACTATCCAAAGAATTTAGTCATATCAACGATCTATAAAAACCTCATAATCTAAAAAAGAATCCTTGAAAAAAGCTTACTGCTCCAAGAATTCTTTTACTTAATCGGTTCTTTTAAGAATGATTTCTTAAGCTTATTTAATTTTATGGTTTAGTATCGTCTTTGTCCTGATTGAGCTCCTTTTTGGATTTCTTTACTATTTGATTTAATTCCCGTATGTCCCCTTTTGCATTGATGATTTCAAATATTTGATTTAATCTCTCGTTCGTTTGATCATCATGATCTCTCATCATCTATTCTCCTTATAAGATTACTACTATCATTTTCCACTTTATTAAGAATTATGTTTCTGATTTGATAATATCAAGACAGAGTTCATTTCACCGTCTAGCATAAGTTATTATGGTCATATTCAAGATCTCAGGAAATAAATGCCCTTATTAACCATGAAGACATCCCCTACAATACGAAGTTAGTTTGCGTAAAACATGTTACAGCTAGCAATAACAGTGACTATAATAAGTAACTTTATTATTGTTATATATGCATTAATACTGGCTATTTAATCAATCCTAATTTTGCTGCTACGCTATAGCCTGATGAATTAAATTTAAATCGATTACGAAGTTCAATAAGGTTCGGTCCAAAGCTTGACTCTAGGATCTCTCGATGTTTTTTCATCATTTCATAGATATACAAGTCGTGAATGATAACTTCTGTAATTGGCATAACTAATCCCGGATGCATCGTCCAGGCAGCACGGCTATCCTTACCAAGTGATAATATACCTGCAACTACTTCTCGATCATCAGCACTTAGAACAATCCATCGTCCGCCATATTCATTGGTTATTTCTTCGCTTGCATCATGCTGATGAACCTGCGCAAAGTCAAATACTAAATCTCCATAGGATACAATTAAAATTTCTACGCCTCTTTTGGCTGCTGCTTGTAATTCTTCTTTTAGTTCCTGGGCATCTTCTGCCCATATTTCCAATAGAATACGCCCTGTAGCTTCTTTTATAGCTTCCTTTGTACGATTTAGTATAGGCTCATAACCTGTAATGTTCCAGATGTTTTCTCTGTTTAAAGATACATAAGAATAATTTTCGAGAGCTTCTTCAGCTACTTCAAACGAGGATTCAGCTTTACGTTTTTTCAAGTTGATTAATTCATTAGGAGGTAACGGTGTATATAGAGCGGGATTTTCATGACTGATCATGACTTCTCCTCGATCCACTAGTCCTCCTAATACTTCATAAATTTTAGATCTTGGCACTCCGGAATTTAACGAAATAGCATACCCTGAAAGAGGAGATTTTTCTAGTAAAGCTAAATATGCTTTTGCCTCATATTCAGTAAAATTTACATCTTTCAAAATTTTTATTATATCTAGTGTCATGATTGGTCCTCCTTGATAATACCCGGATAAAGTCAATAATTTTAAACTAAGTATACCATTAGTACCCTTGACAGTTTGGGTTAAAAATTATAATTTAATTCTAGTTGCTACAAAAGTAGCTACTATATAGTTTTTAATCCTACTTGGAGGTGTAATAATGGATACAATGATAGCGAAACAACAAGAAAGCTTAAAAATAAGAAAGGTTAGAGGCGGAAATGGTTTATACATAAGTGCTTCCGTAATAGCCGTCCTTTTATGGAGTACATCGTTTGTTGGAACAAAAATAGCCTATACCTCTTTTCCACCCCTTACATTAGGAGCGGCTCGTTTTGTTATAGCTGCTGTTATTTTAGGACTTATTCTCTTAATCAGGAAAGATAAAACAAAGCCTTCATTCAAAGATATGGGGTTAATGTCTATGAGTGGTGTACTAGGCACTACCCTTTATTTTTCTCTGGAGAACATAGGAGTTGAACTAACAACAGCATCTAATGCCGCTATTATTGTAGCGTCGTATCCTGCTATAACGGTTTTGATGGAATTTCTTTTTTTTAGAAAAAAGACATCATGGGTAAAGGCCCTAGGAATTGGAGTAGCGATGATAGGTGTATATCAAATATCCTATAGTCCTGAAACTCAGACAGATGATAAGCAATTAATTGGTAATATTATATTAATTGTAGCAGGTTTTATTTTTGCTCTCTATAACTTCACAACTCGTAAAGTTGTCAAAAAATATTCCATGATTACTATCTCTTTTTATCAAACTTTGGCGGGAGCTATTACGTTTATTCCATTAGCCTTTATAGAGAAGTCAAGCTGGCAAACACCAGATATACGATCATTTCTAACCTTATTGTACCTAGGCGTTTTCTGCTCGGTTATCGCTTTTTTATTATATAATTTTGGATTACGCAAATTATCTTCTAGTTCTGCGATGACGCTGATGAATCTTGTTCCTATTTTTGGTGTGTTATTTTCTGTTCTACTCCTTCATGAAGTGGTAGGCATAAACCAATTTATTGGTGGAATCATTGTACTTTTGGGTGTAGTTTTGAGCATGAGGGAAACGAGGAAAAAGTATGTTTTAGAAAAGAAGTAAAAAGTATAAACCTAAAAAAAGTCCTCAGTCAAAGTAGGGCTTTTTATTTTCAATAAAAAAGTACACAAAAACTGGTATTACGTATCTTCTGATTAAAAATAAATAGATACTATTTATAAACTGGCCCCCAATCGTTAGACACAGCCTGATGATTGGGGGCCAGTATTTAATCTTTATCTTTTAATTTAAGTTCTCTACTTCAGAATCCCAATTTTGATCTATACGGTTAAAGTAAGCTTGTTCAAGAATTTGCATGTAATCGCCCTCGGTAATTAAACGGACGTTACTTGATGTTGAGTTATTTTGCATGGCCAACCTTACAATGCTGGGAAAATCTTCTTTCTTTATACCCTCTAAATCTTTCAATTTAGGAATATTTAATGATTCTGTTAATTCTATAATTCCTTGAATTAATTTTTCAACAGCTATTTCATCTGAATCTGAGTCCTTGGCAAAGCTCATATACCTTGCTAATGTCGCATGTAGTTGCTTGTTCTCCATAGAATTGAACCTTAATACATATGGTAAAAATACTGCATTGGCAACTCCATGCGGGGTATCATAAAGTCCTCCAAGCGCTTCTGCTAAGCAGTGTACCGAGGCAACATCTGCAGATCCAAAACAAAGGCCTGCTAAGAGACTTCCTTCCAGCATATCTTGACGAGCCGCTTCATTTTTGCCATCGCGGAAAACGATAGGCAATGCCGAAACAATGGTTCTCATTGCTTGAGCTCCGAGCGCTTGTGAAATAGGATTTGTTACTTTACACGTATAACCTTCAATCGCATGAACGAGTGCATCAATGCCCGTAGCGGCAGTAACAAAAGGGGGAAGACTGAATGTTAGTTCAGGATCAAGAATCGCCAAGACAGGTCTTAACAAACTATGTTTGAGTGTCATCTTTCGGTGTGTAGATGCTTCCGTAATAACAGCAGAACGAGTAACTTCTGATCCCGTGCCTGAAGTAGTTGGAATACAAATAACTGGTGCAATGTTTGAATACAGGAGTCGGCCGTCTGCATAGTCAGATGGTTCCCCGCCGTTTGGACCGCACAGTGCAATAGCTTTTCCAGTATCCATTGCACTTCCACCACCAATGGCAACAACTGCATCTGCACCAAAGTCACGAAATAATTTAGCACCTTCCAAGCAATTCTTATCTCGAGGATTTTGTTCAATGGAGTCGAATAACAATACTCGATATCCAGAAGCCTCCAGGGCCGTTATAATTGGTGAAACTAGTCCTGTACGGACCACACCTGGATCACTCACAATTAAAATGGATGAACCAATATTTAGGGATTTTAGCATTTCTGGCAATTCTTTAGCTTTTCCCATCCCTACCTCAATTTGAGTAGAACACAAATAGTTATAGGATTTCATTTATACCCCTCCCATTATCTAAAATCAAATACATATCTTAATTAAATTTTAACCTTCTCTACCTCTACAATTAGTAGATTCAACTGTTAGGCTGCGGGTAACTTATATTTATGGTAGTTTAGACAATACACATACAGAATAGTAATGTAGTAGAGAACATAAATAAACTATATGTATATCCAACAAACTTCTTATCATATATAATACAAGCCCCGCCTCAATCATTACAGATGAATATTTAGATTGTTACTATCTAAAAAACCGATTAGTAACCTCTATAATATGTAATAATATATCGAAAGGGATTAGTAGCCTATTTATGCAAACTAATCTTGGTGTTTAATAACAATAAATTCAAAGGAAATTTTCTTTAATTGTACCTTTACATTCCTTTTGAATTGGTTATTATATTTTTTGAAACATATATAAGCGCAGGTGGAAAGTAAAAAGAGAAAGTTCGGCTACGTAGATACAAATTAAAAATTAATTATCCAGTATTACTTCTCTAGTTATATCTAAAAAGGCGCTCAACGCTGGAGATACCCATTTGTCTTTATGCCAGACCAGCTGAGTTACGATTGGAAACTCTGGACCTTTCCATCTTAATACACTCATACTCCCTTCCTCTATTTCCTTCTCCACTGCTAGCTTAGGTAGTGCTGCTATTCCAATTCCAGCCATTACACATTTTTTGATGGCTTCTATATCACCAAGTTCAAGATCATATAACGGTTGAACGGCTGCATCAACAAGTGACGCTTCAAATATATTTCGATAATCGCATTTCTCAGTAAAAAGCAGCGACTGACTATTCAGGTCCGCGGGTCTTACTTCAGATTTATCGGCTAAAGGATGATTCGGCGGACTTACTATAACAATAGGTTCCGCGACAAGCTGCTCGGCAATCAGCTTATCCGAGTTAATGCGAGTCATAGATATTAAAACAGCATCTATGAGACCTTGAGCAAGTAAATCCTCAAAATCATTTTCAGAAATTCCAGGTCGAAAAATCAGTTTCACTTTAGGAAAACGAGCTTGAAATAGTTTCAGCAAAGCTGGTAAGCGATAGGTGCATTGGGTTTCTGAAGCACATATTGTTAACGTCCCGCTGGGCTCTTCACTCCCACCTACAGTCTCCTTTGCCTCTTCGGTTAAATCAAGCACCTTGTCCGTATATAGCTTAAAGCGCTTTCCAGCGTCAGTTAAGATAACTCGCTTCCCTAACCGGTCAAAAAGTTGGACAGCAAGTTCTTCCTCAAGAGATTTGATCTGAGCTGTTACACTTGATTGAGCATAGTGAAGGATTTCAGCTGTTCTAGTAAAGTTTAGTTCTCGAGCAGCAACTTGAAAAATTTTTAACTGTTTGAGTTCCATAGTTTTCTCTCCTAAATCATTTTCACCAATAATAATATTATTCTAAATATATCATTTCACTCGTGCTGCTTGTAAGCGTAATGTCTCTCACTACTCGCTTCTCAGAGGAACGTTTGCATATCAAGAATGTATGATGCAAAGCTGCTTATTCCGGAAAAAGAGCCCTGGACAGTGAACAGAACTGATTCAAGGGTTATTCTGCTTGATTGGTTCCTTTAAAAATGATTATAGTAACTAAGATTGAACGCGATATACAGAGTGAAAACAGAAAAGACCTACCTCTTTTCAGTAAAAAGGTAGGTTTTTCTGTTTCACGACTTTATCCAATGATATCTTATGGCAGCTTGAGTAGGTTGCTCAAATTATAAAAACATATTCAATTCTGAAAAGCAAAAAACAGGATCTATTTTTCTCTAATCTAAGATGATTCCTTCTGATAAACCCTATTACGTTATTCCGATGTAATAGAAGAAGGATTTTTACTTTTTAAGATAGAATAGTTCCTTAAAGAATCATAAAGGAGTTGATTTCATGTCTAAACAAATAAAGGATAGAAAAGAAATAAAACTTTTGGATTCTCAAATTTATTTATGTGATGAAATTAAAAAGTTGTTGAAGAAAAAAGAAAAAAGAAGTCTAGCCTTTGAACAAGAGTATACAGAACATGATATATTACACATTGCTTTAAACAGATTAATGAGTGAGTTAATCTCTAGACATTAAAAATGTCACCTATCATGTTTGATATTATTCGAAATAGATAAGTTTAATATAAAAATAGACAGAATATTTCATCAATACCTTTACTTTGTAAACGCTTTCTCTTATACTAAGTATAGGTTGGATGGCATGAGTGGCTGTCATAGTATTTAGCGTAGGCGGGGCTGATACGAGGGTACAGGACATAGAAGAGATGTCCTTTTTTGTTTGGGCAATATTTCTTAGAAACTAGGAAATATTATAAAATGCTTTCAAACGTTTTTTTACTTAGTATGCCCTATCCAGTCTGGAAATTGAAAAAGACCACCTCTTCCCAGTCAAAAGAGGTAGCTTTTTTAAAATTGAATTAACAGTAGTCGTTAGATAATGCTTTATTAAGTTGCTTAATTTAATAAACTGTATTCGTAGACAACATATTCACCGCTTTTTCTAACAGTAAAATATCTTCTTCAACCATTCTTTTCACATCGTCGAGATCAAGTTGAATATATTCTTCTTTTAAACGTTCTAATTCCCTGACAAACAGGGTTCCCGTATAGTACCTATAATTTGTCACTAATATTTATCCCCTTTGTGTGCTCTTAATATATGTAATTCCCCTTTACTTAGATTAACAACCAATTAAAGCAGGATTTATAAAAAAATAATCCTTCCCTGATGTAGGCAAAGGATTTTTAACTTTATTAGAATAGGGAGAATACGTTATTAGTGTGGCCAGATTTATAATTTCATATATACAAAGTTTAAAAATGTTATAATCACTCTAATTCTCTCTTACCTGAGATTCATAGTTTATTTAGTGAATACTAAAGTACTTCGTATATTATTACAGTTTTATCATTTGCACTTACGGGCGGCAAATAAATGATATATGAAATCGTGATTTTTGTACAATACAAGCACTAGCTTTTTTAATTTCATGATAGTCGGTAAGCTTAGCTTTTTATGGTGAAGAAGTAAGCTTATTTGTTCCATTCCGAAGCTACTATACCCATAAAATATGTATCTACGTACTTCCCATCCACATAGGCATGATTTCTTAATTTCCCTTCGGTAACAAAACCGATTTTTTCATACAATGCAATTGCCTGTTCGTTTATTCCTCTTGTAGTTAAATAGATTTTGTTTAAGCGGAGCTGTTTAAACCCTAGATCAATCATTTGCTCCATGGCTATTCGGCCGTACCCGTGACCTCTAGATTCTGAAGATAAAAGAATTCCTATACTAGCTCTTCCATGTGCGTAATCTATATCCTTCAGAAAAACCCATCCAACTAATTCTTTTTCATCGCTTTTAATTCCTAAAATTAAATCGTTGTTCATTCTTTTCTTTTCTACTTCTTGTACTACCTCTTCATAAGTTAAAGGTGTCCTGCCTATCATTCGTATTGCTCGTTCATCGTTTAACCATTTATGTAAGTATTGAATGTGAGTTGTTTCAAATGGCGTAAGGTGTATTTTTTTTGTACTCATTTATTTATCTACTCCTTTTTACGTATATTCAATTTTTATCCTTAATTAGAGTTAATTCATTAGTTTGAGATATTAAATCAATTATCTTATTTCCTTTTTCATAGTAAGTGGAGGCCCCTTCTTGGCTCCTCTCCTTCCACCCTTTTGATTTAATTACTAATTTATATCCTGACGGGATGCCGTTTTCTTCAGAAGCTTTAGACCAATCATAGATATCTACACGTTCTTTTTCTTTTACTAACTTTGCATTTTTAGGGACAGGAAATCCAGAAAATTTAGCGGATGGGATATAGGCAAAGAATGTAACAAAATAGAAAATTACTGCTCCCATTAGTAGAATTCCAGCAATGGTGACCGTCACGATTTTTTTCAACATATTGCCTTTCTTTCAATGACATTTTTAAAACGCGGTAAGTATTATAACCTGTAACAGCATTAAACTTTCTGTTCGAAATAATTATTAGTTTGGCGCCTGTTATTTTAAATTTAAGCACCTTTTTGTACATTCGTCTTATATAGCTGTTTCAACCAGAAATAAAGAATACATTCGCTGATTACAAAGATAAGAAAACTTATAAGCGTAGTTGCTAAAAACTCAAAGATGTTAAGAATAGACATAGCGTGTCCCCACCACCAATATCTAAAATCCGTTCCGAATAAAACGAAATAAATAAAAAGAGAAATTGCCTGAACTTCCCCTACTGATCTATCGGATTTTATAATGAGTATCCTTCCGATAAAGAAACTAATTATAAAAGATAGAATAATAAATACGAAATAAAGAGAACTAGCCAATAAGGCTTCCTGTGGTGAATACATTGTAATCTTCTTTTATATTGATTATTTTACCATTAATTATAATTAAAGGAAGTTATTTTATAAGGGTTTGTATTTTAGGAAATGTGGACATAAAAAAATCCTTTCCTATGTAGGCAAAGGATTCTTTTTTTATTGGAAATACTAAGGTATTTTAGTTATTATTGAAGCTTCAACACTTGCACTTAGTGACGATAAATAGAATGTTTTGGACAAGTTATGTAAATGATGAAAGCAATTATAAAGTGCGTTTGTTGTGTTAATCGTATGGTGAAAAGCAAAGCTAACATAACAAACATTCTAGACACTTATTAGTTTATCGTTCTACTTTGCTTTTAAATCAAATTTATCTTCTTTACCATTCCATTTTATTGTTACATGAAAAGGAGCGCTGCTGCTTTGAGTCGCACATCCGCTGCAGCTCCCATTTAAATTAATTTTTCCTCCTGTCTCGTCATCCGTACCTGATAATTTGCTTGTTTCCCCTTCCACGACATAAGAAACTTTTCCTAATTTCTCTTTGTCTTTTCCTTTATATATAATACTGCCTTGTCCGTTTTCAGTGTTCTCTCCTTTATTTAAAAGATACAAAGCTTTCCACTGATCCCCTTCCCCTTCAAAACGCACGCTTTCTTCCTTACTCCCACAGCTACTCAATACTAATAAAAGAATAGACATGAATCCTAAAAACAACAAATTTCTTTTCAATTTTGAATCCTCCTACACGGTAAAAAAGCAGCCATATATCCTATTGGGTAAATTTTTATTACTATCTGGCCTTTTTTTAAGTAATTTAAAGTGAGTTATTTTTCAATATGTTCTCCTGTTATCGGAATAAAACCATTTTTAAATAAAGCGTACCATTCTTCTAGTTCTTTACTCTTTAAAACATTTAATTTATTTAAAATGTCCTTCGAAAATTCTAATGCACCGCTTCCATTAGCTGTAATTAGACAGCCATCACTAACAGATTGTTTTTCTATATAATTTTCATCCCCTCGATAATTAGGTGCTCCTTCTTTCAAATAAGGTAATGAATTACCTGTATGTTTATTCTGATCAAGAAACCCATAGTTCCCTAAAAAGGTCGTTGCATCACAAATCGCTGCAACCGGAATGTTATGTTCAAAACAAAAGCTCACCAGTTTCTTTACCTGATGATTTTTCTCTTCTCTCCATCCCGTTCCCCCAGGCATAATTAACATCGCAAAGTCCAGTTTAAAAGGAAAGTCTTTTAGGCTGTAATCTGGAAGAACGGTCAATCCTCCCATTGAAGTTTTAGGGTGTTTGTCGATTGCCATTGTCTGAACCTGAAATCCTGTTCCCTGTTTATTTAACTCAGCTGTCACATAACTAGCTTCCCAATCAGCAAAACCATCTGTAATAAAGACCATCACTTTTTTCATACATACACCACCCCTAATTCTTGATTAGAAATATAACTAAGCACATGATCAATCACCTATTTTAATTTACCACTTTATATATATAGTGTAAAATAAAACCAATATCAAACTATTACGTTTAAAAACATCTATCTATAATTGAACAATGTTTCCATCTAAATCATGGTTTCTCTTCTTCTATTAAAGGGAATTAAACCCTAAAAGTGAACCTTAAAAGGAGACCATCATGGTTACAATTGAATCAATCATAATAGGTATTGTTTTTATCCTCATTCAACTATACGCATTAACGATTGTCGAACGTTCTCCAATCGGAGAGCAAAAGCTGCTCTCATTATCAGGCGGTGTAGCTATTGCCTACGTATTTATTTATATCTTACCGACGCTTCATAAGAAACAAGAAGAGTTTGGAGGATCGCTAGCCCTTGATACTGAACTATATTTTCTTGGTCTTCTCGGCTTACTCGTCTATTTTTCGGTGTATTCATTTGCTCAGACAAAAGCAGCCACACACCTAACGGAACTGACCGTGTACATGGTACAGGCTAGTTTTTTTATGGTTTATTCTTTTATCATTTCTTATGTCGTATTTTCAACCGATGTTAAGCGAGTTGAATCAGTATTCTACGGACTGGCTATCAGCCTTCATTTTATCGGGTGGTCCTATCATTTAGGAAAAAAACATAATCGCTTACACAAAAGCAGAGGCCGCTATATGCTTGCCGGGGCAACTTTTCTTGGGTGCATCATGGGCGTCTTCGGACCCTCATCCGGCTTGCTTATCGAGTCGATGATTGCTTTTAGTTCAGGTGCAATGTTATTTAACGTGATCAGTAAAGAACTCCCTTTTGAAAAACACGCGCACTTGCCAACCTTTTTAATCTCATCTCTTGTCTACGCCGCTACAATGATTTCGTTAAAAGCTTTTTTCAAGTGGTAGTTGCGAGGTGTTGGGACAAAATAAAAAGAGCAGCCATAAAGGCTGCTCTTTTAAAGTATGGTTTTTATTACTAGATACACTGCAGCAATCGATGCAAGAACGATAAGTACATTCAAAATGCGATGTTGAGTAGCTAAGTGGCCTCGCTTCATTTCTGCACGAGTCAATGGTTTATTTTCATCGTGATTTCCACTCACTCTGTTACATCTCCTATCCTGTTTAGTTATTGGTTCTGCCAATTTAAGCAATAAGCTGATCTTTGTCAGCTGCTTCTTCCTTTTTTATCTTCCCTCTACATAAGATATAGAAAACACTAAACATAACAATCGACCAAATAAGATTAGCTCCTGGCTCAGTGTTAGCTACCTTAAACAAACTCGGTATAGATCCGAAAACAGAATCGTCCGTTGTAAGGAATAGAGCGAGAAACATGTTGTTGGCTGCGTGTGCGCCAATGGTAATTTCTAAGCTTTTTGTTTTAATCGCGATATATGTAAGAGCAAAACCAGCTACAATATAATCTAGTCCCACCAATATAATGGATTTATTCATTTCAGGATTAGCAAAATGACCTATTGAAAACATTAGTCCAACAATAATAGCAAGTAAAATTGGACGCTTCACTTTCTTACTCACCCATTGAAGAAGAAGCCCTCTAAAAAACAGCTCCTCTGTTGTTGTTTGAATAGGTACTAACAAAAATGTAATAAGTATTAATAGTACATACTCTTTCAGACTTACATGGTTCCATGAATAATCCGAATGGTTAAACACGACATCAATTAATTGTGAAACGATTAGCAACAGGCTAAAAGCTCCAAAAGACCATATTACTTTCTTCCAATTCACACGTTTGTTAGCAGTGATTAATGATTTCATTTTTCGTTTGTGAATAAAACGAATCCCGATCCATAAACCAAAAATCCAGCATATGTACATAATATGAGACAACAGAAAATCAAGATTAGCATTGATTCCTACAGCTACCCCACTATCAAAATCAAAATATGATTTTCCACTTTCATCATCTGCAACCATTATCATTTCAGCAATAATATAAATAATTGATCCTAACAGCATAAACACAGAAGCAAGGATTGTTGTACTTACATAACGCTTCCAGCTATTTTTTCCTTCTTCCACATTTAAATAGTTTTTCATTTTCTTCTTACTCCCTCAGCCTTCTCTTCTCAATTACATAGTTCTTCTCTACTTAGTTGTTGTCTAGGCAATGTAAAAATCTATTAGGACCCGAAGTCCTGCAATCATTTTAACTACCGCCTGCTTTTTACCTTTGAAGATAAGGAAAGAGACTGACAATATGAAGAAATCACAACTCTACCCATTACCTCTTTATATAAAATTTAGCGTCTTAAAAGCCGTTAAAAAACAGCTTCTTCTAAAAGAAGACTCGACACCAAGTTATCGTTAACCTTTATATCTTGCTCATACGTGCCCGCATACACATAATTTTGAAGAAAATACTTGCTACTCAAGAATATATATCCTAGAACAACTAAAATAAATATTTTTTTCAACATCGTCCTCACCTTTTTATCCAAAGTTTTCCCCTCACGGATGCTCCCACAACCGCTAAGGGCTTATCTATAAACAGCTTTTCATTTTTTAAAATTAGCTACCATTCTATCTAACTAACATCGCAAAACGTATATAAGTTACAAATATATTACATTATTATTACAAATGTAACAATTACATTATAACTAAGAAAAAGAGGATAATCAATATGAAGTGTTTAGTAACGCAAATAAAATTGCTAGATTAATATAATGCATCTAAATAAATCAAAACATTGTGCAAAAGTGCACACGTTTTCTGGCAGAAATATTTAAATATTAAATAAGAGTGTTTTTAACTCTTTTCATCTCATTATGGAATGATCTTATAGTATAATTTTGGATTTTAATTGAATTTTTAGTTTTATATTCTATAATAGTGAAGGTAAACTAAAGAGGCTGGTGAAAAAGGTAGGTTTAATATGGTTGAACAAGTTAGTGGTGTAAAGTACTACTGCCATAGTCAAGAAGTTTAGACCGTAACAAAAAAGCATAGAAAACAACTATGCTATAGCACTTTAGAACAAGGTGGAAATAAAATGATTTTTATACCTATATTATCTTTAATAATTGGTTTGTATCTGTTAGTTTCAGGAATTTTTATAATTATAAGGGATAAAAATATAAAAGGAAAAACTAAAAAAGCTTTAGTTTTTTTAGCAGTAGCATCAGATATAGCAACCGATCCAGTGTCAACTTCAGGATTCCGGATTATGCTTGGTGCTGTTTTATTAATAGCTGGATTCATTTTATTATAAGAAATAAACATTAATAATTCATTGTATTTAAAAAGGTTCCATCCATTTAGAGATAGGAACCCTTTTTATGATCAAATATACAGCCTTGATACTGATTTAGCTTAATCATTATTTACGGCTATAACCATTTTTTAATTATTTTGGATCTAATGGTGGCACACGAAATAGCTGCTTTAAAAAATCATCGAACGTATCTGCTATTTTAATATACTCCCATTCTGTAGTGTCGTACGTTGAAGTTGAGAAGTTTTCTGCGATATACATAACAGCAGGATTTTGTGATCTATTGCGATAATCCAACACGACCCAATAGTGAAAATCTGTCCATAATACCACAAATTCACCGGTGAGGCTTACTTCTTTTAATAGTTCTTTAGAAGACAAGATGCTTATATCTTCCTTTTCAAAATGTATAGGATCAATATCGCTAATCCTTGCTCTTCCTCCATAAGGAATACTTTCGGTATCTCCATCAGGTAACATAAAGTATGGATAGTTAAGTCCTCCACCATTTCTTATTTTCATTAAATCCAATAATGAACTAGGTAACTTAACACCTAAAATAGCTTCAGCTTGCTTTATGATTTCATCATTTATCGGATAATCTATACGCTTATATTCACTATCGTCGCTCCAAAAACTATCTCCTCGATAAAATTCTTTTTTCAAAACTTCACCTTCTTCCAATTTAAGTATTAAGTAATTGTTTTAATTCCTTTTTTAAGCTTTTATAATGCCAATGAATATGATCAAGTTCTATCTCTATTTCAATTAATTGTTTGATTAGCTTTTCTTGATTTAGTGAAGAACGAAGGGTTTCTCTAATTAATCGATCAATTTTATTACTGCTTTCGTAAATGTCGTTTAAATCAACTGCTAATTCCACATACTCTTTTTTTTGAATCAAATAAGGAAAACTTCTTTATTAGTTCATCTACAATGGTCGGCTTCACTTTAACCGCTCCCTTTTAACCCTTATGTATTTTAGATATTTCCATCCTCTATAAAAAATTATTAAAACTGGTTAGAGCAGTTTATTAGAATAGTTCAGTTCCATAAATTTCTTCATTTGTGATATTATTGACTCATTTTACCATACAGCGTGTACCTTTTCTTCTAATTTATTTGTTTGGAGAAAGATATTTCAAATACAGATCTTAATAAAATAGCACCTTGGATATTTTAAATTCAAATTACCCATAATATCGTTACATGTCTTTTGCGTAAAAGGAGCGAAGTAACGATGGAACTGAAAAGAATAGTAGGCCTCACCTTTTTATCAAGCGTTATCTTATTCTCGGGACCTTTATCATTGGTCAATGCATCGGTAAATGATTCTAAAATGACTGTAAAACATTCAGTGAAAGAAGAGCTGCCCAATATAAAAATTTTGGCCACTGGAGGTACGATTGCAGGTTCTTCTGAAAGCAGCACAGACACAACTGGATATGAATCAGGAGCTCTTAACATTAAAACAATTATCAAAGCTGTTCCTCAGTTGAAAAAAATAGCGAATGTAAGCGGAGAACAGGTCGTAAATATCGGAAGTCAAAATATAGATAACAGCATTTTGTTAAAGTTAGCGAAGCGAATTAATACACTATTAGCTTCTAAGGATGTTGATGGAATTGTCGTGACACACGGATCTGATACGATGGAGGAAACGGCTTATTTTCTAAATTTAGTAGTAAAGAGTGACAAACCTGTGGTTGTGGTTGGTTCAATGAGACCAGCTACCGCTATAAGTGCAGATGGACCGCTAAACTTGTATAATGCAGTGAAAATTGCTTCTACAAAAGACGCACGAAATACCGGTGTTTTAGTAGCGCTCAACGATCGAATTAGTGCAGCTCGTTATATAACAAAAACACATACAACGGCAGTAGATACGTTTAAATCCCCTGAACAAGGATATGTAGGAGAAATAGCTGGAGATAAGGTAATATTTTATAACAAACCAACTCGCAAGCATACAACACAATCAGTATTCGATGTATCAAAATTAGATAAGCTTCCTCAAGTAGACATCATATATGGGTATCAAAACGATTCTAGGGACTTTTATGACACAGCCGTAAAAGCTGGGGCAAAAGGAATAGTCGTTGCAGGAGCAGGAAATGGGTTGCTATCGGATGCTGCCCTAACAGGTGCTAGAGATGCGGTAAAAAAAGGCGTAGTTATTGTGAGGTCTAGCCGGGTAGGAAGCGGAATTGTGACACATGAAGAATCAGATGCTAAAGATACGTTTGTTACATCCGATTCGCTAAATCCACAAAAAGCCCGTATTCTTTTAATGCTTGCCTTAACGAGAACGAAGGATCCTCAAAAGATTCAAGAATATTTTAATGAGTATTAAATCAAAAATATCTTTCATCCTCTGTTTTGACTAATTTTTTAAAAACAATCGTTAACGACAGCTTATAAGAAGGACATAAAGAGGTTGAGACATCACTAACATACTTTTGCCTCACCCTCTTTTAAAAATGAAAGAAACTATCAGCAGGTTCCTTATTCATTTCCCCAGTTCTTGCTTTCCATAATTAAATGATTTGAGGTGCCGTCTAGTACACGCCACACCAAAGTCTTGCCTTCTATATCCTTTAACTCGATAATGCCCTCTAGCTTATTGGTATTCACATGGACACGTCTCTCATCTATTCTTTGCGCACTTTTTAATCTTGTTCCAAATGTTGCAGGACTTTCTTCCGTTAGCTTTACAATGACATTTATCATACGTTTGTCAGAGACATAGTTTTTGCTGTTCTCGTAGTTCTTATCAGCAGGCTTAATAGCCTGTTCTAACCCAGTTTCGTATTGGCGCCAATCAACAATTAAAAAAATCGCAAATACTAAAGACACTGTGAGTAACAAGCCGTACGCAACATATCGTTTCATTTATTTTTGCTCCTTTCTGATAGTGGCTGATAGGTAAAGCGAAGAACATCCCTGTTAAGGAGATAGGTTGTATCAGAAAATAGTATCGTACCACTTTAAGAAATATTCCTTTTTCAAGAAAAAATAAAAGAAGTTATATTTTTTATAGGTCTTCCCTGCTCAAATTGCGTGAACCAAGAGAGATTTGTATACGGCTCGTTTTTAGCTGCCACTATTACTTCGCCATAAACTAAATTAAAAAAGGTTCCACTCATCAACGTTCAATGAGTGAAACCTTTTTGGATTATCTCAGGCTAGCTGTTCCATTGCTTTTTTGTAGGGGAGCTTATGATAACAAACAGTTACTTTATTACTGAAATACTGCCGTTATGAGTGGCTAGTTTAATGATATTCTTTCCTTTTCCAATAACAGCATTACTATCATATTTATTTAGAATATCGACTTTTCCATTGTCCACGGAAACATTAAATTGAACGTTACTTGGTTCTTTTTTCGTCGTAATCTTAATCTTTCCATTGTTCGTTTTAAAGTCAATATCTCGATCAAGTTCTTTTGTTTCTAAAGCGATACTTCCGTTATGGGTTTCCCCTTTTAAACTACCTTGCACGTTACTCAGCGTTATTTTTCCATTATTCCCTTTTGCTTGAACCGTTTTTGCTGCAGCATTTTTTATGCTTGTAAGTCCATTGTGTACGCTGGTGTTCAGGTTTTGTGAATCAATGTCCTCTAATTCTACACGTCCATTGTTTGCGCCAATGGAAACATCCGCTGCGCGTAATTTTTTAACAGACACATACCCATTGTTGCTGGAAATCCCCAATGAATTATACTGTTTTTCAGGTAAATAAACGTTGATGGATAGCGGTTTTAATACACTAACAATATCAAAATTTACCCAGCTGCGCTGCTGTTCATTATAGGAGATGAAAAGCGTTGAATTTTTAACGTCAGCAGTGAAGTCTCTTTTTATATTAGGAGATGTTTCGCCTTTTAATGTTACTTTGACATTATCGCCTTTGATAGGGTACACGTGAACACGAGTATTATCCGTATCAATGTTTACTTTTGATACTTGATTGCTGTTAATAACTTTTTCTTTTGAAATAGGTTCAGGATCAATCGCACGATAAGTAAGGAGACTTCCTATAATCCCAACAAGGATGAGAATACCTGCAAGAATGGAGAGTTTCTTTTTATTCAGCACGTTTTAAACCGCCTTTCACCAGTGATACATTGTATTTTAGATAACGTACAAAGCCTTTTATAGCTAGCTTCGTTACAACTAACATACCTAACATAATAAAATATCCAATTCCGCAAAATGCTAAAGACATGAATAAATTAAAGAGAAAAAAGCCGCTCGAATGTACAATAGCCTCACCGAGAACTAGAATAGGAGATAGCAAGAAACATAGACCTATGGCCCAAGCTGACAAAATGAAGCCAGCTAATGCGACGGCGGGCCCAAGCACAATCACTACATTAAAAAAAGCTAAACCAATTACGGCCCAAGTGGCTCTCAAAATATTTTGAGTTGTTGCCTTAGCTGTTGCTTGCTCAACGTGATAATCTGCCAGCAATTCTTTGGCTATTTGATTCGGAGAACCTAGCGACGTTACAATTTCTTCTTCTGTTTTTCCTTCTTCTAAGCCAATGGAAAAATGTTCTTCATAATCTTGTAGAATATCTGCACGTTCTTTTGAAGACAATGGTTTTAAGGATTCATTTAATTGCTGTAAAAATTTACTCTTCGACATTGTTCACACCTTCTTTAATTAATTGATTAACACCTCTTGAAAACTCGTTCCATTCATCGATAAGTTCGTATAAATAATCCCTTCCTTTAGCTGTAAGCTGATAATACTTCCTTGAGGGACCTTCTGTAGATTCCTTTAAGTACGTTGTAAAATATTCTTCTTTTGTTAATCGGCGCAGAAGAGGATATACCGACCCTTCTGATATTTCAATTTGATCGGAGATTTTTTGAACTAATTCATATCCATAGCGGTCTTTCTTATCAAGTAACACAAGGACACAAAGTTCTAAAACTCCTTTTTTAAATTGCACGTTCACTGTTCTTCACCCTTTTCTTTTCACAGCCCACTACTGTTTATTGTATAGTACTGATTCATAATGATTTCCTAATAATTACAATATATCACCAGCTATTGTTTATTGCAAGGTACTGTTTAATAATTTTTAACCATTTTTACAATCGTAAGGTATTTTTTATAAAGCAAGGTTCAACCTTCTTTTTCTAATTAGCTTATATACGGAATTATTTTTAACGCGGCCAAAAGAAAAAGCAGCCTATGACTATAGACTACACAGCAGCGATCAAGCCAGGCTATTTTTCTTTTGCTTGTTTGATAAATAAAAAGAAAACCGTTATTAAGATAAAATAGTTTAGCGGGTTTTTGAAAACGTCTCCGCCTAAAGCCAATTGTAATAAGATCCATAAAGCGAATATCACTAGTATGGCTGGTATTATAAGTTTGTTCATACATCACTCATCCTTCGTCTAAGAGTAATAAAGCAATCGTGGCTCTCAATATTTTTTTATACTGTAAAATCAAATCCATAAATAGCTTTGAAAGTATACTGATTGAATATTTATAAGAATATCACCTTTAAGATAAAATTTAACAATTGTTACTATAATTGATAGAAATGCCTTAAATACATTTGATTTTTTTGTAATAAATTAAAGAAAAAAGAAACCGTTATTTTACATTTTCAAACAATAAAAAACAGCCAATTTTATGGCTGTTTTAAAGTAGAGTGCTATCAAAAATTTCATTTTCTAGGTGGTGCAAATCTTTCATTATTCATGAATTTTCCATCCATTTAAGGCTTTAGCCGTATCGGCGGTAAAATGATCAATGATTTCACTTTTCCCGCTGTCCATAGCAGTAATGGCTGCCATATCTTCATCACTTAACGTGAAATCCCAGACGTTAAAGTTTTCAGCGATACGTTCTTTACGAACAGATTTTGGAATGGTAACGACACCACGTTGAATATGCCAGCGCAAAATAACGTGTGCCACTGTTTTTCCATATTTCGCTCCAATACCGGAAAGTAATTCATTTTGGAAGATATTATTTTGACCTTCTGCAAATGGTCCCCATGATTGTATTTGCACACCGTATTCTTCCATCACTTTCTTTGCAGCTTTCTGTTGAAAAAAAGGATGATTCTCCACTTGATTTACAGCTGGCACAACTTCATTATTTAAGATTAAATCAACTAAACGATCCTGATAAAAGTTGGATACACCGATAGCACGAATTTTCCCTTCTTTATAAAGCTCTTCCATTGCACGCCAAGAACCATAATAATCATTAAACGGCTGGTGAATTAAGTACAAATCAAGATAGTCAAGCCCTAGTTTGTCCAAAGAAACATGAAAGGCTTTTTTAGCACTTTCATAACCTTGATCCTGAACCCAAAGCTTTGTTGTGATAAAAAGCTCTTCTCTTGGAATACCACTTTTTTTGATAGCTGCACCAACCGCCTCTTCATTCATATAGGCCGCCGCTGTATCAATTAGACGATACCCTGCTTCAAGCGCGTTGGATACTGCTTGTTCACATTGAGCTGCATCAGGAACTTGAAATACACCGAAGCCTAAGATTGGCATTTCGACACCATTGTTTAAAGTAACTTTTTGCATATAAAACTCCTCCTGTTTTACATCGTAAGTTTCGTTAATCTTGCACAAATATTATCCTAATACCTTCGTGTAACACGAGGTCAAGAACTTTACATAAATTAAGTTAAATCTTTCAATGATGAATTAAAGCGTATACGGTGAAAGAAGTGGATAAACTATACCTTCAGCTTTATGTTCAGCTGGGTATTTGTTTAGATTACTTTGATGGTACTAACAAATTTATTGACTTGAACCATAATCATCTTCTTGCCTTCGTGTTACACGAATGTGATAGATTTTAAACAGTAATAAAGAAAAAATGTTTATGGGAGTGGCCAAAATGTATACGGTGAAAGATGTGGCTAAGCTGCTTGACATAACGGAACATACCGTTCGTTTCTACACGGATAAAGGATTAGTTCCGAGCGTACAGCGTGATAAAAACAATATTCGTCTTTTTGATCAAGAGTCCATTAATTGGCTGACAGGTGTTAAATATTTAAAACAATGTGGGATGACAGTGGAAGACATTAAAACCTACGTAGATTTGTGTTTAGAAGGTGGAAGTACCATTCATGAGCGCTATCAAATCATTTTAAAACAAAAAGAGATCGCTAAAGCTCAATTAGAGGAAGCTAAAAGAACTGTAAAATATATGGACGAAAAAGCAAATCATTATCTTGATATTATTAACGGTTTATCGCCAGATGACACTAACCCTGGCGAATGGGAGTTAATACATGCTAATAAAACATTCAAAGGATCTTAACATCACCTCTATATCAGCAGTAAAAAGACTTATCTAGCATACCGTATAGACAAGTCTTTTTACTGTCCTCGGTTTTCAACTTTAACTCTCTTTAAAATATCCTGGGCGATTACAGCCGCTTTACTCCATTTGTTTGAGCTAGACCGATGCCCTGTCAGTTTAGAGTGTGTGCAAATTCTTCCTGCAGTTCTTTTAAAAACGCATCAGCCGCAGCTGAAAGAACATGATGCTTTTTCCACACAATATTTAAACCTGATTCAAGTCTTGGCTGTAAGGGTCTGAAACAAAGATTACTAGCAGTAGACGTATTGACTATTTTATCAAGTGTTATTGCATATCCGACGCCTTCTTCAACCATAATGGCCGCATTATATGCAAGATTGTATGTAGTGACGATGTTTAATTTATGAAAGTCTTCGCCAAACCAATCCGCAAATTCATTTTTGGAAAACGTCTGTTTCATGGCCTGTCGTGAACAAATCAGTGGAACGTTTAATAAATCCCCAGCTTGAATGCTTTCTTTGAGGGCAAGAGGACTGTCTTTTCTCATCACAGCGCCCCAAACATCTTTGGCAGGCATATTAAGATAATTGTATTTTGAAATATCGGCTGGCTGAATTAAAATACCGAAATCAAGCAATCCCTTGTCAAGCCGTTCCGTTATATCTTCTTCGTTTCCGCTGTAGAGGTGATATCGTATATTAGGATAACGTACCTGTACATCTTTTGCTACTCGTGCAATGTGTTTCATTGCTTCAGTTTCCCCGCCGCCTATATAGACATCACCACCTATTGTTTCTTCCATCGAACTAAATTCTGCCTCTAATTTATCCACCATATTAACGATTTCCTCTGCCCTGTTTCGCAGAAGCATTCCTTCATCTGTCAGAAAGACACTGTGACTGCTGCGAATAAATATTTTTTTACCTAACTCTTGTTCAAGGTCTTTTAATTGTCTAGACAAAGTTGGCTGTGTCACATGCAAAACATCAGCAGCTCTCGTGATGTTTCCTTCTCTTGCAACCGCAAGAAAATAGCGCAAAACTCGAATTTCCATATCCCCCTCCTCCTTTCATAAGCTTTAGTATATACACTCCAGAAATGCTTATCAAACATATCATGATATAAGATATAAGTATTTTTTATATTCAAAAGAAGCCGGTAGAATAAATACCAACGAAGTTCATGTCACACAAGCAACACCTTAAATGATTCAAAGTGGAAAGGAGCTTAAAATGAAAAAATTCTTATGTCTGTCTTCTATCTTAGTAACAAGTCTTGGCCTCGCTGCTTGTAGCAACAATAATTCATCTGCAGCGGAAAGAGATCATAATACAAGTAATCCTTTAAACCAAGCACCAGAACAGCCAAAAGAAGATCGCATTTCAGATACAAGAATCAAATTAACGTTTAACGATAAAGAAGTCTTGATTAGGATGTACGATAACCCAGCAAGTATGGCTTTTCTAGCCCAACTGCCTTTAACCATAGCTTTTGAAGATTATATAGGTAAAGAAAAAATTAGTATTTTGCAAAAAAGATTATCAGCAGATGATGTACAAGCTGGAGATCTATCAAAAAAAGGCGACTTTGCTTATTACGCTCCTTGGGGCAATGTAGCTATTTTTTATAAAGGTTTTGAGGATGCCACAAATGACCTTATCATACTAGGTCAGATTGAGTCTGGAAAAGAAAACGTTGAAAATATTCATGGTGATTTTACAGTTACCATTAAAAAAGTGACTAAGTAAAAACATGACAATTGCTCTTTAAAATGCCCGCTTTGAAGCAGCTAGAACATAACGCTTTTTAGAAAGAAGGAAATTGATTTTATGTCTAAACAAAATAAGCTACTTATATTTGTCTTAACCTTAGGAGCTTTCGGGATTATAAATACCGAAATGGGGGTTATAGGGATACTGCCCTACATTGCGGATCACTTTCATATCAGTGTATCAAAGGCCGGATGGCTGGTGAGTCTCTTTGCGCTTACTGTATCAATATCTGGTCCAACGATGCCGTTATTCTTTTCAGGAGTCAACCGTAAGAAAGCAATGTTACTTGTACTTGGTATTTTCGTTTTAGGTAACATTATCTCTATATTCACCACTAACTTTGCTATTGCCATAATTGCGCGTGTGATTCCAGCTATCTTTCATCCAATTTATTTTTCAGCAGCTTTTACAATGGCAGCGAACTCCGTTAGCAAGGAAGACGCTCCAAAAGCTGTTTCCAAAGTCTTTATTGGCGTATCTGCAGGCATGGTACTTGGTGTACCAATCGCAAGTTTTCTTGCAAGCACAGTTTCGTTTCAACTATCAATGACGTTTTTTGCTGTTATTAATGCTATTGTATTTATTGCTACGTGGGCATTCTTCCCTTCTATGCCTGTTACAGAAAGACTTTCATACGGAGCGCAGCTAAGCGTATTAAAAAAACCTATTACTTGGCTTTCTATTATTGCCGTCCTTTTACTGAATTCAGCAGTATTTGGGGTTTACAGTTATCTTGCTGAGTATCTTAAAAGCGTTACGAACATCTCTGGACAATTAATTAGTTTCATGTTGATTCTATTCGGTGGGGCAAATATTCTCGGAAATATTATCGCAGGGAAGTTACTTACGAAAAATGCCATTAAAACTGTAGTCGTTTTCCCTTTCGCATTGGGAGTCGTTTACATCATTTTATTTTTCACCGGACAGTTTACTTGGCCTATGGCTATCCTGACTTTAGTTTGGGGAATATTTGCTGGTATAGGAACGAATATTAATCAATATTGGATTTCCTCCGCAGCTCCAGAAGCACCTGATTTTGCGAATGGATTATTTTTATCATCCGTTAACTTAGGAACAACAATTGGTACAGCTGTGGGTGGACTATTTATATCAGGAATGGGTACACAATATGTTGTACTAGTGGGGATCTTGTCATTAGTATTGAGTGTACTATTTATTTTACCAAGAAGCTACATGCAGCGTCCGGTAAGTCAACTTTCAAAATAAGACATCAATGCAACTTTTCTTGGGGGTCCCTATGTAGGGTCCCTTTGTTTTCTTTTATTACATGATGAGAGTGCTTACTAATCTGCCTATAAATTAACGTGATTAATTGCACCGTAAAAATTATTGGTCATTATAAAGTTATAAATACGATTAATGACTTCTTGATAGGCATCTGGTTCCTAATTGGCAGTATTTTATTCTTCTATGATTCCTTAAAAAATATAGGGGTTTGGTTATTTATTCTTTGGAGCGTGCAATTGCTCATTTGTTCAACGATTAAATTAGCGCATGATTTTTACTTACGAAAATATTTAAAGGCAGGTTATCGTAATAAATAATCTTCTTTGTGAAAAATTTTTCTTGTGAATTCTATATATCAAAAGGGGGTGTAGGCTAACGCCTACACCCCCTTTTGATTTCACTTTTAAATCAAATATATCACTCTAGGTCTAACCCTTTTTCATTCAATTTATGAGAAGTCACAGCAATTACAAACTTTCCATCATCCAAATCTTTTTTATGAGAAGTTAGCTCCTCTGTGGGAATACCTAAATTTGTTGCACGGTCTTCTTCATTTGAGTAGTTTTGGACCACAAAAAATTTCTTTAATTTATCTAAAAAAGAATCCGGCTGGGCCCCTCCAGTCATATCTTCATGAGTGACTTCATCTTGGTCAACAGCAGATAGCTTATCCACGTTTACATTCGTTCTATAAGCTAGATTGCCCGCTGCGGTCTCTTGATTAGTTAGAACTGTAATTTCATTATCCTCATACCCTATCATTCTTAATTTCTCAATTCTAGTTAATGTTTCTTCCGGCGACTCATATACACCTATAATACTTTTACTCATAAAGCCTTCCTCCTTTATTAAGATCTTTTCTCCTTACTTTTTATGTACCCGCTATTCTACCCTTCTTAACAATAGACCTGTAGTTAAAAGAGTGAATAAAATGATTTTCCCTTTTTAAGGAATTCGATTAAATAAATGCTAGCTTGCTTAAGGCAAAACGTTTATCTAAAAAAGATTACCTCCCCTCATACTGGGTATATATTCATTAAAAGATAATAAAAGGGAGATGAAAAAAGATGAAACATGTAAAGGCTCTTATTATAAAGTTTGTAATGAGCGCTGTGGTCTTAGGTACAGTATTTACAGGCATTTATAATTACGATTTTAGTGACAGCATACTAGTCGGTTTAGTCCTCACAGTTGTCGCTTATACCCTTGGTGATTTGTTAGTATACCGCAATGCTGCTGATGACTCAGACTACAAAAAAAGAAACATTGTTGCTACAATTTCTGATCTTATTTTATCTTTTTTAGTCATCTGGATAATGGGAGCATCCTTTTTTGGAAATATCATAACTGTTATTCAGGCTTCTATAGTGTCAGCTATTGTTATAGCCGTCGGTGAATGGTTCTTCCATAAGTATCTAGATAAACACGTTCTTAACACTGATAACTATAAACATACCGATGCGACATATAATAAATAACTTATTAACAAGAAGAGCAAACCTCAAAAATAGACAGATTAGTAAAGAGAGCCGTATATATAAATAAACGGCTCTTTTGTAATTCTGAGAGATGCAATTATGGTAGAGAATTCATATATTATATTAAGAAAAAGCCCACTCCCTTTCAGTTGAAAGAGATGGGCTCTTCTTAACGTTGGATGTATATGTTTACATCAACTCAAGAAAGGAATAACCTTAAAAAAATTTACTAGGAGATCAATTCGCTTCTGCCTTACTTATTGGTCGGATAATCTTATATTCTGGTTTCCACATAGCTTTTTCTATTAATTTTTCTACATCCTGTTCTTGAAATTTAGATACACCATCTTTAATAGCAGCTTTTGCTACAGCTAAAGCCACTGTTTTGGATACATTTTGGAGATCTTTAATATGGGGAAGTAACATATCACCTTTGGTTTGGGTTTCGGCCATATGGGCGACTGCATTTGCAGCTTCAGCGAACATCGTCTCTGTAAATTTTTCAGCTTTTACAGCAATTGCACCTAGACCAAGACCAGGAAATACAAATGCGTTATTGGCTTGACCAATTTCATATGTTGTTCCTTTATACTCCACTGAATCAAATGGACTTCCTGTTGCAATTAGTGCTTTGCCATCTGTCCAATTTATAATGTCTTTTGGAATAGCTTCAGCTAACTTAGTAGGATTAGATAGAGGCATAATCACAGGTCTTTCTACATGGCGAGCCATTTCTCTAATAATTTCTTCCTTAAATGCCCCTGTTACCCCCGATGTTCCAATTAGGATAGTAGGTTTTACTTGTTTGATTACTTCTAACAAAGGTACTTTATTTTCCTTATCTTTTTTCCAATTCTTTATTTCTTCTAACTTACGAGCATAGGGTTGCTGAAATGAAGCTAAATCATTTATCTCCTCCGTTAACAGTCCTCTATAATCATAGGCCCAAAACCTATCATATGCTTCCTCTTCCGAAAGACCTTCAAGAACCATGGCACTGTGGATTCGATCAGCGTTTCCAATACCTGCAGAACCTGGTCCAAAGACAACAATACGATGATCTTTTAGGGAGGTCTTTGTAATTTTTAAAGCAGTCAATACAGCACCTAATGTAATCACACCCGTACCTTGGATATCATCGTTAAATGTTAAAAGATAATCCCCATACTCTTCTATAATGCGTCTGGCATTTTTATTCCCTAAGTCCTCCCAATGTAACAATGCTTTTGGGAACTTATTTATTATTTTATTTACAAATTGATCGATAAATTGATTGTAAGCTTCGCCTGTCACACGCTCATGGCGATTACCTAAATAAAGCGGATCTTTAAGTAACTCTTTATTATTGGTTCCTACGTCTAACACAATGGGAAGAACACGGCTCGGATCAATACCAGCAGCAGCTGTATATACTGCTAATTTACCCACTGCAATGTTAATGCCGCCTACTCCCCAGTCACCTATCCCAAGAATACTTTCAGAGTCTGTAACCACGATTAAATCAATATCCTCTGAGCTTAATTCTACATTTCCTATCGCTATGTCCATTTTATCCGCTTCATCAATAGACAAATACAGACCATCAGGACGGTGATATTGATGGCTATATTCTTGAATAGCTTCTCCGACGGTTGGTGTGTAAATAATCGGTAGCATTTCACTTAAATGATCTTTTAATAATCGATAAAACAATACCACATTTCGATTATGCAGATCGTTTAATAAATTATTTTTTTGCAGATCATTTGATGCATTCTTAAACTGTTGATAAGCACGTTGTACCTGTTCTTCTAATGTCAGTACGGTGGGCGGTAATAATCCATCTAAATTGAGTTCTTCTCTTTCTATTTTTGTAAATGCAGACCCTTTGTTTAGATAAGGTCTCGATAAAATATTTTTCCCTTTTAATGGTGTTTGAACGAAACTCTTTTGTACTTCAGCAGAAGATCTCATATATTATCCCCTTTCCGTTCTTAAAAGAATGTAAAAAAAACAATATTTTTCTTATACCATAGATATCATTATGGTTAACCAAGATGTTTTCTTGTTACATACAATACTTTTAAACGAAGAAGCTCTTCCTTAAACATATAATTAAGGCGGCACTTTAGTTGGTGTTCAGATAGATCAAGTGGAAAGAAGCTTTATATGTTATGTCCTCGGGAGGCTAACATAGTTAACTAAAGAAAAATTAGTTTTACGTACGATAGTGCTCTCCAGCAATCTAAAGCTTCAGTGGTTAAAAATCTTTCTCTCGTATCATAATAATTTCGAGGTGAAAGATATGTATAAACTGTTATCGCATACGGATTTAGATGGAGTTGGATGCGGAGTTTTAGCAAAGTTAGCTTTTGGAGACAGAATAAAAATTCGTTATAACTCTATTGCATCGCTTAACCGTGAAGTAGAATGGTTTTTAGAAAATGAAGAAAGAAATACACATTTATTTATTACGGATTTATCAGTAAACGAAGAGAATGAAAAAAGACTTGAAGAGTTTTATCAAACAGGAGGAAAAGTCCAGCTGCTTGATCATCATAAAACAGCTCTTCATTTCAACGAATATGAATGGGGACACGTTGTCGTGGAAGATAACGAAGGAAACTTAGCCTCAGGAACGTCCTTATTTTATGAATACCTTATAGAAAATGAACTTATACAGACTTCCAATGCGGTTGATGAATTTGTAGAACTAGTAAGGCAGTATGATACTTGGGAATGGGAAAAGAACAACAACCAAGAGGCACACAGGCTAAATGCTCTCTTCTTTTTAATATCTATTGACGAGTTTGAAGAAAAAATGGTTAATAGACTTCAAAACAGTGACCACTTCTTTTTTGACGAGTTTGAACAGAAGATATTAGATATGGAAGAAGATAAAGTAGAGCGTTATATTCGTCGAAAAAGACGAGAATTGGTGCAAACCTCTATAGGTGACTATTTAGCAGGAATCGTGTACGCTGAATCGTATCATTCAGAACTTGGAAACGAATTAGGAAAAGAATATCCTCACCTTGATTACATTGCCATGTTAAATATGGGAGGAAAAAGAATTAGTCTTCGGACCATTCATGATCATGTGGATGTATCAGAAGTTGCTGGTCACTATGGAGGCGGAGGTCACGCAAAAGCTGCTGGATGTTCGTTAACTAATGAGGCTTATAACCAGTTTGTAACAGATACATTTCATCTGGATCCTGTGCGAGAGGATGCAAGAAGAAACCGATATAATTTGAAAGAATCTTCATCTGGTTCTCTCTACGAAACTCAAAATGATGATATGTTCCTTGTTTCTCTTCAGAATGAAGATGAATGGATAATTGAAAATAGCAAAGGGCTATCGATTCATACATTTAAAAGCTTTAAGGAAGCAGAAATCTTTTTAAAAAGGAATTATGCCGCTTGGTTAGTAAGAGATGATATCTTTGTAAAGTACTTAATAAGGTATATAAAAAAACTAAAGCACGGAGAATAAGCGCCGAAACATATTTTGATTCATCTAATGAATGAAAGACGCAGAAAAGCTATTAAACGAAAATGAAGTAGCTTTCCCCCCTAGCTCCGCCTGAACGTTTAGAAGCAGGTTTGGATGATATTCTATGCAGAGCACGTTTTCAAGATCCAGAAGTCGCAGCCGCTATCTCCATGGAGATAGCCGCTGGTATAGTTTTATAGCTAATTAATTGGCTCGTCTATTCGGAAAGATATTACAGCGATGTTTGGTCAAATTGACATGCAAAAAGCACAGATTACAAACAATGAGCTTTCTATAAATACAAAAAATATTTCTTAGCAAATAGGGACATTACGATAACTAACTTTATCTATGATATACATATTATTTAATTGATTTAATCCCATATTCTAGGTCGATCAACCTCCATGATTCTCAAATACTGTAAGAGTTGTCCAGCGTGTACGGATTCATGATAGCCTATCCGCATCAACATATCCCCTAAAGAACGAATATAACCAACATCTGAACGGTCTATTTGAATGTTAGTTAAATCTTCTTCAGAAAAAGTAGTAATCATGTCTAAAAATTGTTGGTGGTATGATGCTGCAAACTCCAATTCATCCTTTATAGATTGTAATGGTCTTTTTTCAAAAGGAGAATCAAATTCCTTTAAGCTGCCCAAATTTTTGATAGCTAGATGATAATAGTATTCTGACTCCAAGACATGACGAACCATTTCTACGCATGTCATAGCTTCTTTATCTGGCTTCCAATCGAGTTTATCATCAGGAATTGCTTGCCAAACTTTTATACTTCTTCTTCTAATCTCTTTTATATTTAATACTATTGTGTCTGTTCCATTCATTTCCATCCCTCCTCTTATCATTATTTTACATGATTTCTCCAAAACAAAGAGGTGAATTTTCAACTAAACTTATTTCAAATATTCATTGTTCTTATGCTGAGTATAATAACTTTCATACTTTAGGAATCGTATATTCAATTCTTTTTATGTAAAAAACTCCATAAACGCTCAGTAACAAGCTGTAAACCATTGGTCAACGCAGCAGATGTGAGTACTAATCACTATACATGTCCCCATTTAACAAATAAAAAAAGCTAGCATAAAGCTAACTTTTTTAAGTTAGAGATAAAGGCAGGCTAATAATTAGCAACCGCCAAATCCTCCCCAACAAGCACAGCCAATAATGATTAATAAGATAAACAGCACGATAATTAAAGCAAAACCACTGCCACCGCCGTAACCGCAGCCGCCGCCATAACCATAGCCACAACCTCCGCCATAACCGCCAAAGAACATAAACTTCACCTCCTTCTCGTTCATATATTTAGCATATGATGAAAAACGAAATTTGCTCCACGAAGTGGATAGACTACGTTTTATACCACTATAAATAAAAAATAATAACCTTTTAGTTTCTTTTACATACAATGAAGCATCCTCAGATCCCATATATGAGTTTTACTCCCTCTGCAATAGATTGTTTGAATTCCGCCCAATCAGTTCTATTGCATATAAAAGCAACCCCGCACAACCTAGAATAAAAAAGTCTTTCTCAAATTAGAGAAAGACTTTTTTATTGTTATTAATAGCCAAATCCGCCGCCGTAACAGCTGCATCCAATAATGACAAGAAGAATAAACAGGACAACTAATAAAGCAAAACCAGAACCAGCTCCACCATAACTAGACATACAAACACCTCTTTTCGTTGTATTTAACTAAAGGAAAAAGCTTTAAATATACATGGGTTAAGGTATTATATGTAGACATAGCTCATATCGGTTGGATTTTGGTCTAAAATAGGCTACTTTGTTTAGCGACAGCTAAATAACATCATAAATTTCACATAGTAAAAACCCTTCATTGTTAAAATGAAGGGGCTTTTTTGGCTATTAGCACCAAGGCCGAGTTCTAGGAGGACAGCTTGGAGCACAAAAATGTTGATGCGTTTCCTGATATACAACGGATTCTGTATGCGGGAATGAGTGCATATATTTATAATTTTTTGATAAACATTTGTGGTATGGCTAGGATGCACCACTGGCACAAACACACCTTGACCAGTAAAAGATGTGTTTTGTTTAACTGGGTCATACTGAGCAGGCATGGTTTGAGGAGGCAATTGACCACAAGGTTTAGATTGCGGATAACCGCAGTTACCTTGCTGAGGATACATAGCCCCTTGATAATCACCGTAATTAGAGTGCTGATAAGGATAGTTGTTTCTCATATTAAAAATCTTCTCCTTGCTGTTAGTAGACTCCTATTACTGTATCTGAAACAACCATAGAAGGTTTTGGGAAATACCTAAAAAAGACCCTAACTATTTAAGGTCTTCTTTACTAAGAGAAAAAGAAATGTGTATCCTTAGTTAGCTATGATATTAAGAAATAGAAGGTTTTTTATGTCCATTATTCCTCAAGATTCACATCCATCGCTGCGTTATCAATATTATTTAAAATGGTTTTGTTTTTATCGTCTAATTCATTGCGTAAAAGTGAATTACGCGTCGCTTCGTATAAATCGTAACTTCTTTCATCAACTGGAGAATTATGATCTTCACATATCATTTTTTCTGATTCTTTGGATTGATCTGCCATATCAGTCACCTCCTTTGTATATTATGTGAGTTGATTAAGAAAAAATAAGAACTTTATCTGCTTATTGTTGAGTAAAGTTTAGATTTATATCAACGGTTAGCTGCTTCTGTGCATTGTGTTTACATATGACCTAGTATTAGGTGGATACAACCGTTTCTTGAGCATGCTTTTGGATGATTTCTGGAACTTCCAGCAATGAATTAACGGTTATCAATTTACCTTTTGGCGCAATATCAATTTTAACTTGGTTGTAGCTCCATTCCAGTTCAGAAGGTACGTGAATCGCATGTATTCCAACTTCTACTGCCGGTCTTATATCGGTTTTTAATGAATTGCCAATCATCCAAGTCTTTTTTGGATCGTACTTAATTTGGTTTAGTATTTCTTTTAATGCAGGTGTATCTTTTTGTTCAGAAATGAACACTTTTTTTTCAAAGTATTTAGCTAGCTCTAGCTGAACAATTTTTCTACTTTGATTTTCCTCGTCTCCACCTGTGTGTAAATAGAGATTATGTCCTTGTTCTTTAAGCTTATCTAATACTTCATACATATTTGGCAAAGGCTCTATCGGTACTTCAAATACACTTTGACCAATTTTCTTGACTCTTTCGACTCTATCTTCATGGATATCTTGATGATTTTGTTCACTAAAAAATAAATAAGTAGCTACTAATGATTCTGGAAAACGAGAAGAGTGAAGGCCATACTTTTCTATACTTTTTAAATCTATCTCTAACTGCTTTTGTTTTATTTCTTCCTTAGTCAGATTCTCAAACCATTCCTGCAATTGAGCCACAAAAGCATTTATGGTGTCTCTAAAATATTTATTACAGTGAACAAGCGTATCGTCTAAATTAAAAATTAAGGTTTGCTTCTGCATTTCGTTAAATCCTTTCTACAATCGATGTACAGACAGTATATATGAAAAAACACTAACCACTTTTATTACCTATCCACACCTAAAACCAAGGTGAATTTCCCAATAGGTTAGGGACAAGCAATTGATTACTATACTGAAATGAGTATATTTAGTGGAAAGATCCTTCTAGCATATAAAATAGAAGGATCTTTTTATAAGATAAAAAGCTGCAGGATATTCCTGCTAATAAATATAACGTTCAAAATGTTTTCTATTCATGTTTGTTTTGAACGTAGAGGTACTCAGTCCTGAACGATTTATTAGCGGTTGGCTGCCTTCGCCTTCTTTAGGTATATTCATTTCAAGACCTTGTATAGTGAAAGGATCATACATATACGTTGTTCGTTCAGTTTCTGTGTGCGACATTAACTTCACCTCTATTAATAGTCCTCATTTTTTAAACCAGGTTAACTCGTTTACAGCAGGTTCTCTAATGAAAATATCTACGTTTCGTAGGTCTTTTCGCTAAAAAAGATCCGCCGTTTTCTACTTTTTTTATTAAGTTGTAATTTCTTGTGGCTCTTCACCTTCAAGGTCAGTAAAAAAATTTTCTAAGGTTTCACTCGGGTCAAGAGCACGCCCATCTTCTTCGACAATACGGTTAAGCGTAGGATCATTGTTGCTATCTTTATTTTTATAGTTGTTATAATCAACTCTTTCTGCAATTCCTGAATTATCAACGCCTTTAAAGTCTTTCTTTGGCATAAAAACACCTCCTAGCCCTATTGTTTGAAAATTTGAAGATAAAATAAGTGGAAGGTTAAGTTATATTTTTATTTCCCGAGAATTAATCAGATACTTGTTGCAAAGAGACATGTACAACATGCTTAATTGTTTTACGAACTGGGGAAACTAAAACGTCAAAACTTAATTTACTGAGGAGGAATATAAGTGGAAGGAAATCCAAGCACAAGACATTTTCAGGATGATTTAAAGCAGTATCAAATGCCAGATTCAGTACAGCAACAAAAATCTGGAACTTATCGAGTCGGATTTGAATCAAACACTGGAATTGAAAAAGTACAGAATCAGCAAGAAGGAAGAGAAAATAAATAAGCTTGATCACTTTATACTTTTACATGACGAGGAGGGCATCCCATGGATCAACAAAAAATGTTAGCAAATGAATTAAGTAACATGCTTACAGAAAATAAGCTGCCGATTACAATTGAAGAAGATATCCATGAAATCTGCAGAGGTTTACAATCAGGTGAAATCAGCGTGAATGAGTTGAAAGAAAAAGACCCTTTTGTTGTAAATGCAGTTCAAGAAGCAATGGATAGAATAACTAAACACAATTCTTAAAATAGCTATAAAAAGTAATCATTTTTATTAAGCCAAAGACTAACTCTTTACAGAGTTAGTCCTTTGTCATTCAAATATTATACCCATGAACGTGAAAAAAGAATGACAAACGAGTTGTCATTCTCTCTCCTACACATGGCAAGCGTTTAGTTTTTAGTCACAAGGAAATGAAACATCTAATCCCACTTTTTACAGTGTCGGTTGTTTCTAAAAATTAGTATGTCATCCTAACAAGGAAATATACATCCATTATTTACCACGAATACATTTCTTCCACAATAGGAAACTTAAGAAAAACAAGGAGGTGACACAACATGGCAAACAACAACAGCAGCAACAACAATGAATTATTAGTATACGGTGCTGAACAAGCAATCGATCAAATGAAATATGAAATCGCTAGCGAATTTGGTGTAAACCTTGGTGCTGATACAACTGCACGTGCAAACGGATCAGTAGGTGGCGAAATCACAAAACGTCTTGTACAAATGGCTGAGCAACAACTTGGCGGCGGACGTTTCTAAGACAACTTTATAATTGATGGCTGAAGGAAGAATGGGTCCCCATTCTTCCTTTTTGTACGAATAAAAAAGGAAGGAGAGAGTATATGCAGCAACATCAATTAGCTAAAGAAAAGGCGGGTTTTACTGAGAAACCAGCAGCTTCTGCAACAAATGCACAAAAGGTAAAACAAGAAATCCAAAGAGACGTAAGTGAAGGACAAGGTGCAATGACTTCTCGAGAAGCAGGCGCAATGCGCGATTGAAAATCAATTTGAGCGGTTTTTAATCCTCGATTCTTTGTACACAAACTTAAAAAAGCACCTCGATTAACTAAGGTACTTTTTTAAGTTTGCTCTATTTCGACGTGGGAGCTGCTTTGACTTCGGTTGTGTTTCATCGGGTACATGCTGTTGAAAAACAAAGGCAAACAGTGTGATCCCCAATATATAAAAGTCGAGCCTGTCTTGTCCAACTGAAAAATAATTAGTTTGTATTTTGTCCCCCGCCATTCAGCCCTTCTTTTATGTACGCGTTAACCTGACTATTTGAAAGCAATCCAATATGTCCAATGCCATAAAGTTGAATATTTCTTGCTCCTTGCAGCCTAGAGAGACTATTAACAACAATTTGATCATTTATGCTGTAGATCGACGTATAAAGAATTTTTTGATTGAGATCTGTACCTGGGAGTGCTGTCGAAGAAACTAAACCATTCGCCCCTCCTAACGTCACGACATTTTCAATCTTATTCCCTCCCCCTAGATATTTAATATAGTACAGCGTGTTTGCTCCCCCCATACTATGAGCAACAATATCTACCTTCTTAGCACCCGTCTCTTTCAACACTTGATCAATGTATCGAGCAAGCTGAGGTCCATTATTCAAATTGTTGCCTGTCTTATCTATAAAATCAATAGCATAAAGATCATTGCGATCCCACCCTTGAGCGATTAGATAGTTTTTGATAGCAATAAAGTTATAGGACGCACCGCTGATTCCATGAACAAGAACAACCGGATTGTGGTTTGCTTGGGCCTTAGCATTCGAAGGCTGAATTCCTAATGCAGATACAACCAGGGATAAAGCAAAAATTAATGCGACAAACGTTTTCTTCATTTCTTTTCTCCTCCTCAAAATGTGTAAGTAACAACCTCTATAGATTATATATAAAAATCCTAATATGGTAAACTTATACTTATAAGGTATTTAAAGTTATATTCATTTGTTATCTGTGGTATTTTTTTATAGTAGCTTATATGATAATGAGCATCACCTACTTCTATTACGTTAGATCCTTTTTATAATTAAAAAAATCCCCCCGGAAATAATTTTGATAGACCGTACGAAAAACAGGCTTATAGTTTGTTTTCTTTTCTTGATTACTGTCCGTTTTATGTTAACTAAAATACTACATACAACCTAAACACAAAAGAACTACTGCTCCTGAACAGTAGCTCCTTCTCTTTATACGTAATATTTTAAAACACCTTCAGTAGCATGCTCGGAGGATGAAACATTATTTATTAAGAACGTTTTTCTAATCATCTAACCTTTTACGGTCATCTGCTTGAGGAGGCTGTTCCATCCAGTGATTATCAATCATATCTTTCCCAATACGGCTATAAATCCACAAGCTATCCAAGGCCGCCTTTTCATAGTGTGCTGAAATATCAGCTCTCATACTTGCAATGAGAGCTGCGTTATAATAAGTAACTGCTACACCAAAAAGGAAACCTGTTTGAAGAAGCATAAGCCGATCTGAAAAAGGAGAAATATTGGAATTTGTAACCTCTGTTTCGCATGATTGAGGTAGATGAAGGTTGTCTTTGGTTAATAAGGATGAAAACACATCAATGTGTTTGTTTTTTACTTGCAGGCTTTTTTCTAATAATGCTCGTACGTTTTGATTTTTTGAAACCCGTGAAAAGCCAAGGATCATCGCTTTCGCAATAAATGTTTTGTGTAAATTAAAATAAGCATGTCCACTTTCTATTGTATTTATCGGTCTCTGTTTACCGAACACATCTGTTACATAGTGGTAGTGTTTAATCATTTCCACCTTGTTCGGTGTTATGTAAGTAGGTGGTTGCTGATAAAGTTGTTTTGAAATAAGAAGATCCTTAGTTTTTTTATAAATCTCCATCGCATTAAGGTTGCACTGATAATAAAAATCAACAATGTCTGGACGTAAGGAAGTCGTAAAAGATAAACTCATTTCATTATGTCCGTGTGTGCTCATCATATAAAGGGATTTAAGACACAAAACGTCCGTAAATAGAGGAGGAGCTTCTAAGTTTACGTCTTCTTCTGTAAATCCTTTAGGAATAGGAAACTTCTCTTTCTTAAATAATGCTTTTAAAGTATCTATGTGTTTAAGTGAATAGTGAAGAGCTGTTTGAAAAAGGCTATGTATCTCAGGATCTTGGATCGTGTGAAGCATATATTTATTTACACATATAGATAATGTTTCACGGATATAGTGTGTCCATAAATTTGCCATTTCAGCAGATGTTAATCGATTCTTTTTTTGCAATTTTCTGTTCCTCCGTATCAAAGCCATTTTTTCTTAGCTTCCCCTCCTTTTAAGCTTTCATACAAGTTAGCTTTCATACTAATATTTCCTCTAAAAAAGAAAAAGCTGCTCAAATGAGCAACTTTTTAAAAACACATACTTAAGGAAAAATATTGAATAAATCAAGATTAATTAATTATTTTTTTGTTTATATTCTGCATCAAAAGAGTTTTCACCGGCATGAACAGACAGCAAGGTATCAGCATAGCCAACTAGCCTGTTGACCAGCTCATCTGCAATTGCATAAACAAGAGGGTGGATTTCTGTTCTAAATAGTGCTGGATCATCTAAGATGACTGTAGTGTTAATAAGCACATCTCTATTTCCATAAAGGTTATAATGAATCATTGCTTTTCCTGCAGCTCCACCTGTTCTTGGATCTTCATAACCTGGAAGAAATACGTACCATTCTTCTGCTGTAGCAGACCGGAAATTTTTCGTAAAGGTCATTCCGTTGATCACTTTTTCAATCTGCGTTTTTTGCTCCAAATGAGCTGCATCTACAATTTTCTTCTTCATAACGCACTCCTCATCACATTAGCGAAATTCTTCGTCAGCAGGCGTAGCCTCTACAGCGATTTGATAAGCATCTAAAATGGAGTCACGTTCCTCAGGATCAGTCAATCCAACAAGATATTGTTCACCCTTTTCATCTTCAACGCGCATCAACAGCGCTTCCCCGTTCGATTGCAGCAAAGCATAAGTCTGATTTCTCATATCAAATAAAGCCTCAACTGCGTATTGTTTTTCAATACCTTTTTCATCTTCAATGGTTATAAGATCTCTTTCCCTACTGCTCACTTTTCGTTCACCTCCACTAAAAATCTTCCCGGTTACTTTACCCGTTCTTCTCTGCTTCTATAATCGTACAAAATGAAATTCAATAGCGAAGGCGAATAGGGAGTTTAGTTATGGATATATCTAAAAAAATAGTTATTTATTCGTCTATTGGAGAATGAAACTTTAAGAAATGATTAAAAAAATGTTTTTACAATATCGTGTTGTGAATGACATTCATGGCAGTACCAATTAATTTCTAAAGCATCTTCTGTGAGGGTATGTATAGTTTCTTTTCTGCACTTTTTACAGTATTCTTTTTTCTGACGTGTCTTTGACAATATAACCCCTTCCTCTCTTGCATTTTTAATTTTATGCTTCGTATAAAAATAACCATTGATACGGTACCTAAAGAGGATTGCAATAGCAATTGCAATCCTCTTCTCACATGGCAACTTTTAGATAACAAGGAAATGAAACATCTAATCCCACTTTTTACAGTGTCGGTTGTTTCTAAAAATTAGTATGTCACCCTGATCAAGAAATAAACATCCATAATTTACCATGTATATACTTCTTGGCCCCTAGGAAACTTAAGAAAAACAAGGAGGTGACACAACATGGCAAACAACAAAAGCAGCAACAACAATGAATTATTAGTATACGGTGCTGAACAAGCAATCGATCAAATGAAATATGAAATCGCTAGCGAATTTGGTGTAAACCTTGGTGCTGATACAACTGCACGTGCAAACGGATCAGTAGGTGGCGAAATCACAAAGCGTCTTGTGCAATTAGCTGAGCAACAACTTGGCGGCGGACGCTTCTAAGACAACTTTATAATTGATGGCTGAAGGAAGAGTGGGTATCCACTCTTCCTTTTATTATGGACATTTTCTATTTATCGTCATAAGCAGAAAGCCACATAAAGCATGACAAAACAAAAAACTGCCAAAGAAGGCAGCTCTCTGTATAACAAGGGTATTGTGACTATGCCCTTATAGGCAGCTTGAATAGTATACGTAAAATAGTGGATTGTATTCACTGATAAAATTCTTTTTTTATATCTAGAAGAATAATGAAACATGATATGGAGACGTTAAGTGTGTGCATAGTAAGAAAGGTGGCACATTATTATGAATATGTTAAGGAGGATAACAATGGGTATTTTAAGTGGAAATCCTACAGATGAACCGATGCATTATGGTGAAGTATTTGGAACATGGTCGTTTCTTTCTGCTTCAAAAGGATTAGTAGCTGGTTATCAAACGTTTCTAAATCATGTAGGAGACAAGGATCTATATAAGTTGGTACAAGAAACGATTGAACAATGTCAGCAGGAAATGAAAGGTGTAGAAAAGCTATTAAAAGAAAATGGAGTGGCTTTACCTCCAACTCCGCCTGAACGTCCAGAAGCTTGTTTAGATGATATTCCAGTAGGTGCACGTGTTCAAGATCCCGAAGTTGCTGCGGCTATTTCACTGGATATAGCTGCTGGTCTAGTTGCTTGTAGTCAACTGATTGGCCAATCTATTCGTGAAGATATCGCAGCAATGTTTGGTCAAATTCACATGCAAAAAGTAGCTCTTGGTGGAAAGTTTTTGCGACTTAACAAAGAAAAAGGCTGGTTAGTTCCACCACCTCTTCACAAGTCAAAAAACACGGATTGTTGATAATGAAATTACTATAAAACGTGAAGATTTCACTTTAAGTGAACCATACCACATGCTACGAAACATTGCTTGGAAATCCTCATTTAAGGTGTATTTTTCTTTTTAGTACATGAGTTATTGATAACTTGAGCAAACTACTCAAGATGCAATAGAGAATTATCAACACAACATCTATATTTCAACGACTAGGAAAACTACTGCACAGGAGCAGTAGTTTTTTCCGTTTTTATGTTGTATAGAATATAAAAACATAGTGAACATAATGCTAGATCATGAACAAACGAGTCAAGACGCTATGAAGCATCTAACTACTTCTTTATTAACATAATACCAATTTTCAAAAATAACATGTAAAGAAGCTCTCTATGGAAAAATAAAGAGCTTTTTCTCGTCAACGAATTCTCCATTTTGATAAAGATTAAGTGTATATCAATGGATTGCATAAAATAAGTAAACAAGACCATATTAAATATGAATGATAGGTATAAAAGTTTATTTTCTTCCAATCATAGGAGATTGTATATGAATAATTATAAAAATGATAATACTGCAAGACGCTATATTGCTCATGTTAGTATATTTGGAACGACTCAAATTCATTTAAGAAACCCTTATATTGTTGCTTGGTGGTCAGCAGCTTTTCCTGGGTTTGGACACTTGCTACTGTCTAAATACCTTCGCGGCTTTGTGTTATTTATATGGGAGGTCGTCATAAACCTTAAATCTCATGTAAATTTAGCAATGATTTATTCTTTTCAAGGAAACATTGATATGGCCAAAGACGTGCTTAATACAAGATGGCTTCTCATTTATATTCCCGTTTATATTTTTGCTATATGGGATAGTTACCGAACAACCGTTGATTTAAATAAAATATACGTGTTAGCTGAAAGAGAAAATCATCGGTTCAACTCCTTTAGTATAGGAGCCATGGAAATAAACTATTTAGATAAAAGGAATCCCATTTTGTCGGTTGCCTGGTCCTTTTTGATGCCAGGTCTAGGACAACTCTATATTCATCGGATCATTGGTGCTTTCTTTGTTATCATTTGGGCAGTCATTTTCTTTTATTATTCTCACCTGCTTGAAGGGATTTCTCTGCTATTTTTAGGAGAAATAAAACAGGCTACTTCCGTTTTAAATAAAGAATGGTTGTTATTTTTCCCTTCTCTATATGGTTTTGCTACTTTTGATTCCTATATGAATACTGTTGAGAATAATAAACTTGTGGAAAGAGAGCAAAAAAATTTCTTCGAGAAAACGTATCAACATCCAAGCTTTTGTATTGCGAAAGGAAAAAAGGTGGAGTGAAAACATGCAGGTCTTTTCTACATTTGAATACTCCAGTTACATAGAATTAGCTGTTTCAGAGCTAGAAAAAAAAGGGATAAAGAAAGAAGATATATTTATTGTCCCCCTTAATAATCGAACGGAAGATCGCCGGTTTTTTGATAGCCTTCATCGAGCAGATGGAGTTTCTCTTATTGATTTAGGAATGGCTCTAGCCACAGCCTTTTCAGTCATTGGTGCAAGCATTGGGTTTAAACTAAGCTGGGGCCCCATCTACTGGGGAATAATTAGTGCTTTTATCGGATTTATCTTAGGACTAGGAATTAAACTATTTATGTTTAAAGTAATCAGGAAAAATCAACGACTTTTACGCGGCAAACATTCGGAAGTCATACTCATTGTTGATTGTCATACGGTGGACGCCGGAGTGGTTGAACAAACTTTGTGGAAAAACCTTGCCTTAGGTGTTTCAAAAGTCAGATCTGATGGCTTATAAAAATAAGGGATCACCGTCCACTATAATATGGAGATACAGAATGAATGATATCACTATTTAGGGTTAGAGATAACTTCCTTAACGCATTGAGGGAGTTTTTCTGTTTTTAAGCTGTATACTCTTTAATTAGCATAATGTCATTTATTAGAACCAAAAAAGCTTTTAAAAAGAGCTTTTTTGGTTCTAATAAATGTTAAATGCCTTTCTACCATCCTTTTTGATTTTTTAATGTGGTAATATGAGCAATATGATGCTTTCCATGCCAAGCGTAAGTGGCTATTAATTGCTCAATCGTCACTTCCCCGTTTTCAGGATGGTGGATCATTTTCTTCAAATCTTTTTCATTAAGTGAGTTTAACACTTTATGAAGCCGCTTATGTAAAGCTGAAAAAAGTTGGAGCGAAATTTCTATGGGCAACTCATTATCAGGAAGATCCGACCAAGCCACTTCATCATATGCTTTAATAGTAGGCTCATACTCTGTTAAACCTAATTTAAAACGAGTATAAGCATTCATATGGGAGTCAGCTAAATGATGGACAACTTGACTTAATTTCCAGCCGCCTTCTCGGTAAGGCGTGGCTAATTGTTCTTTTGTCAGACCTTCTACAGCATCAGCTAATTGCTTTGGTGCATCTCCAATGTCATGAATCCACCCTTGAATATCTTCTTTCTGAATATTTTCTTTCACGGTAAATTTCCCAATAGGATATTGATTAAACATATTTTTTCCTCTCTTTCTATTTTTATTAATATCTATTATAGCAATTTTAAGTGTATATAAATTAAAAAATTCAGAATTATCTCTAAGTAAGCAACTACAATTTTAAATATAGTGTGTACTTTCAGTTACCATGATGGACCTTCTCTGCAGTACAATGATCTGCCTTTGCTATAATTCATGATAATTATCTCCCTAAATTAGGCCGCTTTTAATTAAAACAATAAACATATGGATAAACTTGCCGTAAAATTAAGTTGAGGTGAGTAAATTGAGCAGTGATTATAAAAGCTATTTCTACAAAAAGTTCTTTTTAATATATTTTATTACCGTTTCCTTATTTATTATCGTTGATATTATAGAATCAAGAAGAATTACACTTTTTTCTTTTGGAGACAGCTGGAATTTCATTTTGTATCAAATTGGTTTTTGGTTAATTTCTATTGGCTTTTTTAGTGCATTCATTGCAAACTTATTATGGAAAATGAAAAAAGATAAGTAATCAATAGGAATCAAAAACCGAAAATATATGGTAATATTAAACATATAATCGCTATAAAGGATGAAGAATTATGATTAGAAAATATTCGAGCATAGGCTCTATACTATTTTTAATATTAGCCTGTTGTTTCTGGTTCTTTAGTGGTAACCTATTTTCCATGAATGGTTTCTGGGGAGGAAATATCTTATTAGGACTGTTTGGACTTTCCCTTATATTAGCTATTATTGGAAAAGGGATATTGAGAGTCTTAAGTTTAGTTGGGTTATTAGGAATAGCTATTGTTGTTTTTCTATTTGCTATTGGTTTGAATGGTGGATAATTCTAAAAAATATTATGCATATGTTATTCGCTTCTAGTTAAAACCATACCAGTTATTGGTACTAAAAAGGAATCTTCAATTGAATACCCCTTTTTTGCTGTTTATTCATTAACTCAGGATATAGTCCAGACAAATCGAGTTATTATCATACTGCTTATAGAAACTAAAAAGCTTGGAACCACCGTGGTTCTAAGCTTTTTAATCATTGTCTATATCGTCTTGCTTAAAAGAATTGGACAATCGAAAAAATAATGAAAGAAAGACATATCGCCAAAATCATTTTTTCTGACGAAAGATTTTTAAAAATAACGCCCAAGCACATTATTAATCACACTGCATCTGTCATTATATATAAATTGGATGGAGTAATTTTATTTTCTAAAATTAAGTATGGATGGCACTTCATTAAAGCCAGTTTAAGAACTTCTGGCACTCTCTCTTCATCATACGCGCATACTAAATATAATCCGCCTTTGTTTACTAATTTGTCTGCTTCATTTTCAAACTCTTCTAAAATAGGTATAATTCCTTCTTGCTGTCCCCACTCTACATGAGCCCATATTTGAAAAGACGTATTGTTTTTATAGAAAGGCTCTAAATGTTTAGAAAGATGTTCAAAAATTATGGCAGGCTGAAAACTTCCACTTGAACAGTAATAATCAAAATTATTAATGGTATGTATATATGTTAATTGGTCTTTAGTTAAAATTCCCTCTAATCTTTTAAAAATCAGCGGAATTAGTCTTTCACTTTCTATAACTAAAGTATGTCTCTCCTGTTCAATCCCTGACACAATATAAGACACAAGGTTATCTAAGTAACTTCTCATATCGTCAATATTATAGTAAATATGAACGCTTTCATTATTCTGTATCAATTGAGCAAACTGATTTTTCAAGTGTGTACGCTCCCTTATATAAAATCAACCTAAATGTTAAGACTCTTAAACTAGTAAATTGTCTATTCGTTAGAACAATTCTACGCTTTGCATTCTTGTCTGTCAAAACTAGATGTTTTCCCCTTTGTTTTAGGGTGTACGGCTGTTTTTTAGAATAGTGTACCTATGTTGTAAGTGAGATAACGTTTGCGCAGTTATTCTGGCGATTTGACTAAAGAATACTATACCCTTCTCAAATACGATTAAAACTTAATAAGAAAGAATGAAAGAATTAAGTTCATTTATCCTTTTATTCGATAAATTCTCATGTAACATTACTTTCTATTTGTAAATAAAGGCAGCAGTCATCTATTTTTTAGTTTGATAGCCTATGGACAACTAGTTAACCTAAAGTCTCTTTCCGGTACACACCAAAAAAAGAACCCTTGGCGCACAAGGGGTTTGCGATAGGAGATTATTCTTGTGATGCAGTTCTTTATACATCATTGACTTAACAATATTTCGTTCCGATAGGAATGAAGAACTCCTATATAAAAAGCAAACCTTTTATACACCCTTTAAAGCACATCAAAAGTAGTATTTACATTTGAAACCATGTTAAGATCTAGTAGTCATTTATACTGAGATACGTATAAATGAACCCTTACAAAAAAGCAGCCTCGCTTGCCAATGCCGAGGCAGCTTTTTCTTATTTTTCAAGGACTTTTGTCTTAAAAATGGACGTCTGTCCTGCGAACAAATACTTAGAAATCACATATTATAATATATCTTCTAAGTGAAGGAGGTATGCTATTATGGAAAACTTAGTTAGCTATATTAAAGATTTAGGCTTTCCAATTGCCCTATCTTTTTACTTACTTGTTCGCATTGAAAGCAAATTAGATCGAATTACAGAGCTGCTTCAAGTTCTTATTGAAAAAAAGACAAGCAATAAGCAGACTGCTATTTATACCCAAAGCGAACTCGTGCCTTCGTTTTCAAGATGCAGCACGTTCACTTCTGTTCCTTTATCATACCCATGCTCTCCACCTAGAAGAACAACCAGCGCATTTGCTGCAGCTAATGACGAAATAGCGCCTGACTTGTCCATTCCAACTGGCGTTACAACAAGCCTTCCGCCTTCGTCTGTAATTTCTCCTCGCACCATTCTCGTAAATGCATTAGGCTCTTTAAAACGTCCGTTTAACACCGCTTTTGTTTTATGTAAATGGGGCGCCGTTGAATGCAAAAAGCTGCGAACAATCGGACGAACAAACAGTTCGAACCCGACATAGCAAGCAGAAGGATTTCCCGATAGTCCAAACAGCAGCTGCCCGTTTCGTTCTGCGACTGTTGTGACGCTTCCCGGCCGCATCGCAATTTTGTTAAACAGCATATTGGCGCCAAGCTTTTCATAAATAGCCGGCAAATAATCATAGTCCCCAACGGATACCCCACCGGTTGTCAGCAAAATATCCACTTCTTCGAGCGCTTTTTCTACTGCTTCATAGCAGCGGTCAAAATCATCTTCAAGCTTCCCTAAATATTTCGGAATTCCCCCGCTTCTTACGATTTGCGCGAGTGCCATATAGGAGTTGCTGTTGCGGATTTTTCCTGGTTCTAACGGCTCGTTCACATCAAGCAGTTCGCTTCCTGTTGTTAAAACCCCAACAACCGGCTGCTTCACAACAGCGACATCCGCATAGCCAAACGTAGCTAAAAAAGCGGTGACGCCTGGATTAATGCGCGTCCCTTTTGAAACAAGCACGTCTCCTTTTTTCGTTTCTTCTCCTTTTAATGCAATGTGTTCCCACTTTGAAGCAGGTCGGCTTAACGCCATATACGTTTTACCTTCTTTTTCATACGACTTCGTTACTTCAAGCATCACAACCGCATCACACGAATGAGGCACCTGCGCTCCTGTCATAATGCGCACCGCTTGAAACGGCTTTACTTCTTCTTCATAAACAGAGCCGGCGCCGATTTCACCTACTACTTCGAACTCGACAGGATGTTCACTTGAGACTTCTACGCAGTCTTGCGCTCGAACCGCAAAGCCGTCATAAAGCGATTTATTAAAATGAGGAACGTTTTGGTCGGCGATAATATCTTCTCCTAAATATCGTCCATAGCTTTCGGTGATCGATACGCGTTCGATGCTGCCTTTTCTTTTATATGTCATAACTTTTTCAATTGCTTCAGGAATTGAAATAGGTGTTCTGCTTTCTAACATACATTCTTCACTTCCTTTATGTCTGTTCACTTTTTGCGCTATGGTGTAAAATCATAGCATATCTCACTATTTCTATCATACAACAAAATTTACTGAAAAAGGATGAAAACACCGATGTCTTCTTTTACACATTTTAATGACCAAGGCCGTGCCAATATGGTCGATATTAGCGAAAAATCTATCACTCGCCGCGTCGCAACGGCTCGTTCAAGCATACTCGTTAACAAAGAAATTCACGAAGCCATTGTAGAACATAAGATCGGAAAAGGCGACGTCCTTGCTGTTGCACAAGTAGCGGGAATCATGGCAGCAAAACGCACGTCTGACATTATTCCGATGTGTCACCCTCTTCTATTAAAAGGCGTAAACCTTTCATTTGACTGGGATACAAGCAATGATCAATATCGTTTATTAATAGAAGCAACGGTAAAAACGGAAGGCTCAACGGGTGTTGAAATGGAAGCTTTAACCGCTGCTTCTGCCTGCGCATTAACTGTCTATGATATGTGCAAAGCCATTGATAAAGGCATGATTATCGGCGAAACGTATCTGCTTGAAAAATCAGGCGGCAAAAACGGTGACTACAAGCGCACAGAATCGTAAAGGAGGTACATAATGAGCGTACATGAACATAAATCTAAAGCAACGCACCCCGTTCGCTGCAAAATCATTACGGTATCCGATACACGTACAAAAGAAACCGATAAAAGCGGCGCGCTGATGATCCAACTTCTGAAAGAACACGACATGCAGGTCGCTTCCTATGAAATTGTAAAAGACGACCAAACGTCGATTCAACAAGCGATACTTGCCGGATGCAGTGATGAGGACATTGACGTTGTTCTCACAAACGGCGGGACTGGCATTACAAAACGAGACGTCACGATTGAAGCCGTTCAAGCGCTGATTCATAAAGAAATCGTTGGGTTTGGCGAGCTGTTTCGCATGCTGAGCTACACCGAAGACATTGGCAGCGCGGCGATTATGAGCCGGGCAATTGCCGGGACGATTAACGAAAAAGCCGTTTTTTCTACACCAGGATCAAGCGGTGCTGTTCGTCTAGCTATGACCAAGCTGATTTTGCCCGAACTTCGCCACGTTGTGTGGGAATTAAACCGCCAGCGCTGACAAAATGCCTATGCACACGCATAGGCATTTTCATTAATCATAGTCTTTATGTACCCACTCATCTTCTGGAATACCTAAATCTTCTCCAGAAAAACGCTCTTCTTTAAACGGATCTCCTCTAAGATGAAAGCCGTTTTGCTCCCAAAAGCCAGGATGATTTTCATCAATGACTTCAAAGCCTCGAAGCCATTTAACACTTTTCCAAAAGTACAAATGCGGAACAACCAATCGCAGCGGATATCCGTGCTTAGCTGTAAGCGGCTCTCCGTTAAAGGAATGAGCGAGAAGAATATCGTCTCTCAGTAAATCTTTTACTTCAATGTTTGACGTATAGTCATTATCTCCGTGCAGCATGATGTATTTACTTTTCAACTCCACGCCAACTGCTTTTAAAAAGTCTGTAAACAGCACGCCCGTAAATTCATTATCAAGCCTTGTCCATCTCGTTACGCAGTGAATATCACATTTCACTGTCGTTTGCGGCATGTCCAATATATCTTGATACGAAAGCGTCACTTCTTTGTCTACCAATCCAAATACCCGAAGCGTCCACTCCTCTAAGTTATACTCCGGCACGTCGCCTTCATGTAAAATGGGAAAGCGCTCCGTTACTACCTGACCCGGAGGCACTCGTCCTTCATACTTTGGATCAATTTCTGGTGTTTTCATTCGTTTAATACGGTCTGCTTTGTTCAAATTATCACCTCGTTGTTTTTTGTACATAAAAAGCCCTTCCTTAAACTCGGTTATGATCAATATCTTTTTCTTTTAGCACATAACCTTTTTTATTCATCAGTTGAATATATTCATCTAAATGTCCTTTTTTCACCATATAGTGAAGTGCATCATCTGAATCCGTAGTCTCTGCTACATCTTGACTTCCCACTTCTAATTTGAATAAGGCTTTTGCTGTTTGAATCGGACGGTAGTCTCCAAACACTCTTTCCCAATTTAATAGCAGCAGCGCGCCGAAGATTATTATACATCCTCCAGTCGTTACGGTTAGTACAAATCGTTTTGACACACCTTTCTCTCCTTTACTTTCTTTTTCTTCTATTTAATACAACAGATTGCCTTAAACTTGTTTTACGCCAAGTACTAGATACACAGCAGCACCTAAAGCAATTGAAATACAAGATGTGCTAATCGCAAGTGAAGATGGGGACAGCTTGTTTTCTAAAAAATAGTGTGAAGCATAATTGCCGATAATCACAGCGGCTGACATCACACTTACTAATAAAACAGGCGTCAATGCAGCTTGTCCCAGTGATTGAAATCGGTAAGAAATGGATTTTTCAATTAAATAAAAGTTATAGATAACCGATACACCATACCCTCCGTACGTCGCGACAACCGGTCCAATTTCTTTAAAGCTTGAAACCAATAGTACGTTTAATACTATCTTCATAACAATTCCTAAGCCCAAGCCTAAAATTAACTTCTTTTGCTGATTAATTCCTTGAAGAATTGCGGCTGTTACTGTAAAAAGAGCAAATAAAATGGCAGCAGGCGCGTACCATTGTAAAACAACTCCACCGATTTCAGGACTGTTTTTTGCTCCAAAAATCATCATATATACCGGCTTGCCTAATAAACAAAGCCCCACGGTAGCAGGAAGAGTAAAAAATAACAGCAGCTGCAGCGTTTTTGTAATTTTCCCTTTTACTTCCCGTAAATTTCCTTGCACAAAAGAAGACGTAATGCCCGGAATCAGCGACATGCTGAAGGCAGTCGCTAAAGATACTGGCACCATCACCAAAATCTGGGCTAATCCAATAACGGAGTTGATCGTTTCGGCTTTAGCTTGTCCATATCCTATTGATTGAAAAAGCATGTTAATCGTAAACGTATCAATATTTTGATAGATAGGAATAGCTAAACCAACTAATACAAACGGAACGGCATACGTTACAAGCTCTTTGAACATTGAAGAGAACGAAACGGATTTATTATTCTTTCCGCTGTTCACTTCTTTCATAATCAACCGCTTGCGTTTCAAATAAACCGCTCCAAGAATCCCAATTCCCCCTACGCCTCCAATAAACGCTCCAAACGTACCGATTCCAACAGCTTTTGTCATTGTGCTATGAAAAAGGTGAATAACAGCGTATGCTCCTACTAAAATGAACAACACTCGCACTATTTGTTCAATAATCGTACTTAGCGCGGACGGTCCCATAGACTGGTTACCTTGAAAGTAGCCTCGTAATAGACTCATAGGCGGGATAATAATTAAAGCAAAGCTTACCATTCGGATGACGTACACTACGTCTTTTTGACTATTTCCTGAGGAATCTTTTCCGTTAATGACTAGTTCAGCGAGCCACGGTGCCATCGTATAGAGGACTAAGAAACCTATTATGCCCGTTATCGTTATTAATAGAAGTCCTGCTTTTAACAGATCTTGTCCCGCACGGTAGTTTCCAAGACCGTTATATTTCGATACATACTTCGAAACAGCAAGCGGAAGACCCATTGTCGACAAGCTTAGCATCAAGGTATATGGACCGTATGCATACTTATAAAGCGCGTAACCTGACGTTCCCACTAAGGCTGTGAAAGGAATAATATAAATAAAGCCTAAAATTTTTGTTAACAAAGAAGACGCCGTTAATAAAAGCGTACCTCTCATCAAATTTTTTTCCATACATCAAAACTCCAGAAATAAATATTGTATTTTTAACAAATACTTGATTTATTGTATCATACTTACAATTTTTATCTAGTTTTTTATAAAACATTAGAACCCTCTCTATATTACGTTTTTTACCTAATAAAGGAACAGAAACCAACCTTTTCACCTATGATAAATGAATCGTTTTTTGCTTTTTACTTTAACTGACGTTTACATTCTAAAAGACGTGTTAAATTATATATATCAGTTACCAACTAAACTAAGACTCCTTGACTATTCTGGCCTACCTGTTCTTTTAGGTAGACTGAGGTTGCTAAATCGTTATATATAGGAGGAAAAAATCATGAAAATGAAACAACGACTATCAAAAGCGGCGGCGGCTGCAACGATTACAGGAATTGCTGCGTTTGGATTTGCCCCTGTCGCTCAGCTTGATACACCAGCACACGCAGCTACATCTCAAGAAACAAGCAGTCAAAGTCAAACAGCTGTAAAAAACATTAATGAAATTTACAATGCCGCAGTAAAAGGTGAAGTGCCACGCTTAACGGCAGACTTCAAAATTGGCAAAACACTGCGTCAAGACGTTCGCGATCAGTTCGGCCCACCGCCTGAAGGTTCATCAAACAACTTTGACTACTATCATGCGGAAATGGGTCACCCTGGATATGCATTTGGCTATGACCAAAATAATGTCATTAACGAAATCCGCTATTTTGGTACAAATGTAGAGCGTCAAACAAATTTAGGGTCCATCACGCAAGCTAACTTAAAGAAAGAATTAGGTCAGCCAAACTTTACAAGCAAAGTAAAAGGTGATGGTACTACTCAAACGAGATACACGTATCACGCCGGCGCCTATGATCTTGAATTTATTTTTGATGATGCAAAAACATTAAATCACGTAAATTTAGTTGCAAAACCTTAAGAAATAGAAAAAGTAGCAGACAGCCTGCTACTTTTTTTCGTGAAATAAAACCAGTGCTGAATCGGCTACGTGTTCATACCCAATATCCATGTAAATTTTGTTAGACGTAGGGTTTGTCATATCTGTGTATAGACTTGTTGTTTGAAACCCTTCATCTAGCATAAGCTGAGAAAGCGCGGATACACAGCTTGAGGCATAGCCTTTTTTACGTTCTTTTTGAGGTGTGTACACAAAGTTAATTGTAATGTTATGAGTCGTTGGACGCGTAGCATTGGCAATCGACACATACTTCCCGTTCACTTCCCATAAAAATAACCATCCTGCTTTAATAAAAGCTTCTCCTGTTTTGACAGCTTGTTCTTTTGATACAGGCTCTCCAATGACGCCCATAAACTCCCAAATCCATTCTGTCACGAGCGAAAGATGCTCCAACCTTGCTTTTACCAGCATTCCTTCAGCATCCGCAGCTTTTTTTACTTTGTCTAACCGGTAAATGCGCTGATCCATTTTCAAAGAAGCTTCTTGATTTTTTAAATCTGCTAGTTTTTGAGAAAGATATAAAACCGTTTGTCTTTCTCCAACTAAGCCCGGTATGTCGATTTCTTGTAACAGCTCTGCCGCTTCGCTTAGTTCACCTTCCGTTAGCTTCTGTATTTGAGACAGTATGATTTGCTTAGGATGCGTTTGCAGTAACACAAGCACAGCACGGCTATCTTTAAAAATAACGCCCATAAAATTTGGTTTGCTGTTTTCATTTAAGCCGTGTAAAATGCCAAGCGCTAAGTTATGAAGAACTTCATTTTTTGATAAAAGCAGCTCTACTTGGTTTTTAAATTCCTGTACTTCTCTATATCTATGTAACTGGATCATTTTCTTTCTACCTCCGCAAATGCTCTTACCGGAAACGTTCCGGCTCCTTTTATTTTAGGAGGCACAGCGTAAAATAAAAAGGACTCGGTTAGTTGATCTAAGTGACATAAGTGTTCAGCAATCACAATATCCGCCCCTAACAGCAGCGTATGAGCTGGTCTTGCTTTTCCTTTTGTGTCGTCAATATTCATCGAATCAATTCCGACAAGAGCGGGCTGTTGAGACACTAAATAAGCTGCTGCGCTTTCCGTTAAGTATGGATGGTTTTCTAAATAATCGTCTGTATTCCAGTAGCGATCCCATCCCGTATGAATTAATACCGCTTTGCCTTTTACGTCTATATGTTGAAAATGAGATTCATCAATAGCCGTTAAAGTCGGGTCAACCGAAATGACTATTCCTTCCAGTCCGGCTGTTTTATCAATAGCCGTTTGAGCTAAATCATTTCCGTCTTTGTATCTATGAAACGGCACGTCAATATACGTACCGGTATTCGTGATCATTTCAATTTTACCGATTTGAAATTCAGTCCCTGGTTCATAAAGCTTCTTAGACGCTTCTCGGCTCAAATAATCGCAAATGATTGGTGCCGGCAAGCCTTTATGTGTGATAACTCCGTCTTCAATGATGTGGCTTAGATCAATATACGTTCTTTTTTTCATACTCCCACCCACTTTTTCAATATTCAGTAAAAATATTCTAACACAAAAAACCTCTTCCTAGTTTCCTAGAAAGAGCTTTTTTTAGAGAACATTATTAACTTGATAAACATACATCGTACGTATGCTTTGTATAAACAAATCCTTCAAAAATAAGACGGGCTGTACGCACTACTTTGATTCCATTAACCTGTCTATCTTTTAGATCCACACTGGTTTCCATAATTCCCATTGGGTGAGCAAGCCGAACGGTATCGCCTTTTAATTGAACCATTTCTGACAGAAGCGTGCCTTTTGTATAAATCGCCGCCGTTGTACAAATTGCTCCTGTAATCGCAAGCGTTTGATGCGGTTTTTGCATCGACATCATGCGAATTAATACGTCCATTTGAGAAGCAGCTTTTTCTCTGCCAGTCCCGTCGCGATGGTCCATAGGAGGAGCAATAATCGTCATTTTTGGAACCGCTGGTGATAGTTTAGTTGCTTTGTTTTGAGGTGCAAGCCCCGCTTTTTCCGCTGCAATGGAACGAATTTCTTCAAATAGCTTCAGCTGTTTGTCCGTGTATTCATGCGGAAGTTCTGTTCCCTTTAGGCCAATATCCGCTGCTTTAACAAATACAAGCGGATTTCCTACATCAACAATTGATGCTTTTATTGTCCCGATGGATGTTTGCAGAAGATCAATAGCGTTCCCGGTCGGAAGCAGTTTTCCAGTAACGGCTCCTTCTCCGTTTTCAAACGAAAGATAAATGGGTGAACCCGTACCTGGCACTCCAGGAATCATACACGATCCTTCTGTTTTCACTTTTCCGTTTTCTACTTCTACTTCCGCTACGATTACTTTTTTCGTATTCGTATTATAAATCCGCACTTTGGTCACCGGTTCCACAGGTTGTACAATTCCTTGTTCGATGGCATAAGGTCCGACCGCTGAAGAGATATTGCCGCAGTTTCCCTTAAAATCAACGAGGGATTCGCTGATGCTGACCTGTGCAAACGTGTAATCTACGTCAGCTTTCTCTAAATCTGATTTTTTTATAATCGCAATTTTACTCGTCAGCGAATTGGCTCCGCCTAACCCGTCAATTTGACGTTGATCCGGACTTCCCATTATATCTAGCAAAAACGGTTCCCAATCAGATTTGTTCACAGGCATTTCTTCATGATTGATAAAAACCCCTTTACTCGTTCCACCTCTCATAACCGTTACAGGAATGCGCGTCATATTAATCACCTTTCTCCCCTACTAACAAACGCCGAGGCGTTCATCAAACCATTTTATTTTTTTACTATGTAGAACCGGTTCATTTGCCATTTATCGTATAATAGAGGTCGTCATAAGTAAAATACATAAAATTTATTGTCTTTTTAAAAATTTTTTTATAATCTAAATACAAGGGGGAATTGGGATGGATCAAAAAGATTGGATATTAATTAAAACGCTTCACGAAGAAAAGAACATTACGCGAACGGCTGAAAGGCTCTACGTATCGCAGCCTTCTTTAAGCTACCGCCTTAAAAATCTTGAAGAAGAATTTGGCGTGTCGCTTTTCTTCAAAACGAAAAAAGGAATTGAGTTTACATCTGAAGGTGAGCATCTTGTTCGCTATGCGGAAAATATGTGGAAGCAGCTGCAGGAAACAAAAGACAGCATGCGTAATATGAGCGAAACCGTTACGGGAACGCTTCGCTTAGGTGTATCGAGTAACTTTGCACAGCATAAGCTTCCTAAAATTTTAAAACAGTTCTCTCTTCACTACCCAAATGTACAGTTCAGCGTCAATACCGGCTGGAGTACGCAAGTTATGAATCTATTAGACTCTTCGCGTGTGCACGTTGGTATTTTACGAGGCAATTATCCGTGGAACGGAGAAAAATCACTGCTGACGAAAGAACGGCTCTGCTTAATTTCGAAAAAAGAGATTGCGATCGATGACTTGCCGAACCTGCCTTATATTAATTATAAAACCGATACGTCGCTAAAAGATCTCATTCAAGACTGGTGGCATGACAAGTTTTCAGAGCCTCCGTTTGTGGCAATGGAAGTTGACCGGCAAGAAACGGCCAAAGAAATGGTCAAAAATGATTTAGGCTTTGCAATTTTACCTGAAATTTGCCTTCACTCCAGCGACAACTTATATACATACGGACTTTCATACCGAGATGAATCACCTTTGCTTCGAAACACGTGGCTCATGTATGATCCTTCTTACTTGAATCTATCGGTCGTGAAAGCATTTATTGACTTTTTAAAGCTAAGTGAAAAATAAAGCAAAAGCTAAAAAGTTTGCGTCTTGGAAGAATCTCTCTTTTAGGCCAAGCTTTTTTCTAGACTACCATTATAAAAATTTTTTATGAACTTTCTAAAAAAACCTATATTTCCTTTATTTTTAAAAATGTACTAACATGAAAACAAGAAACATCAGCGGGAGTAAAGAGCGGCTTTAAAAATTCTTAATAATCAAACTACGACTCATACATGGGGATGAGAGATGTTAGTCACGTTTTTTTACTCTAAAAGAAAACGCTTTCAGAGAAAAGAGGGAAAATAAAGGAGGTTGTTTGAATGCTAGCACTACTAGGTTTTACAATGATTATTGTCTTTACGTATCTCATTATGTCAAAAAGGATGTCTCCTATCGTAGCTTTAATGGTCATTCCACTTCTTTTTGCGGTGATTGGAGGGTTTGGTAAAGGCGTCGGAGACATGATGCTAGAAGGGTTAAAACAAGTAGCTCCGTCAGCTGCGATGCTGCTGTTCGCCATCTTATATTTCGGGGTTATGATTGATGCCGGACTGTTTGATCCACTAATTAAGCAGCTGTTAAAAATCGTAAAAGGCGATCCGCTTAAAATCGTCATCGGAACGGCTCTTTTATCGCTTTTAGTTGCACTAGACGGAGACGGTACAACCACTTATATGATTACGGTTTCTGCTCTTCTTCCCCTTTATAAACGCCTGAATATGAGTCCGTTAGTGTTAACGACAGTTGCGATGCTTTCTCTTAGTATCATGAGCAGCATGACGCCTTGGGGAGGCCCGGCTACTCGTGCGATTGTCGCCCTTCACCTCGATGCATCAGAGTTCTTTATTCCACTTCTTCCAACGTTAATTGGCGGAGCTTTGTGGGTAATCTTTACAGGCTATATCCTTGGGAAAAAAGAGCGAAGACGACTTGGTGCTATTGACATCGAGCAGTTTGAATTAAAAAGCTCGCTTGCTTTTGCTGAAGACGCGTCCTTAACTTCTCAAGAAGATATTACACAGCCTAAAAAAATCTGGATTAACTTAGCTTTAACCATTGCACTCATGGTCGTGTTAGTTTCTGGCATTTGGTCTGTTTCCGTTTTATTTATGATTGGTTTTGCGCTTGCTCTTATGATTAACTATCCAAAACTCGAGGATCAAAAAGAACGTTTAATGGCTCATGCAGGCAACGCGTTAACCGTTGCAGCGCTTGTTTTTGCAGCTGGTATTTTTACAGGAATACTATCCGGCACTAAAATGGTTGACGAAATGGCCAGCCTGTTAATTCATTTAGTCCCTGATTCACTCGGTTCGTTTTTACCGACAATCGTCGCTTTAACAAGCATGCCGTTTACATTTGTGATGAGTAACGATGCCTATTACTTTGGTGTTTTACCTATCTTCGCTGAAACTGCAGCTTCTTACGGAATTGATCCAATGGAAATTGCGCGAGCTTCAGTACTCGGACAACCTGTTCATCTGTTAAGTCCGCTCGTTGCGTCTACTTTCTTACTTGTAGGTATGGTAGGTGTTGATCTTGGTGAACATCAGCGCTTTGCATTTAAATGGGCCGTTTTAACGTCTCTTGTTCTGATTGTCCTTGCTATTATCACAGGCGCACTTACACTATTTTAATAGGAATAAAAGCTGTTATGGCTTTTTATTAATAAATTGATAAATGATAGGTGGAGGTACTTCTAAAATGTATGTAATCACGTGTTATGTAGGAAAAGGTGAAATGAGAATGTACGAGTTTGACAGTAAAGAAGAAGCGCTCTCTCAGCTAAAAAAGCTGAAAGGCTGCAGTATTCTTTCAGAAGTTGTTTACTTTAATGATTCGTCGGTTATTCCGATAGCTATTTAATTACGCAGCACTCAGCCCTATAGGTACAAACTTGATAAGCTTCCTTTCGCTCAAAAGGAAGCTTCTTTTTTTATGTTTTTTGCAAACTCCTACCAAGAAGGTTATAAAGCAGCTGCCAACCCCCTTTCCTCTCATGGACGTCTTGTTACGTTTGGCTCGTTTTGTTTTCTTGCTTCAATCATATCAATAATTCGATTGGTATGTGGAGTTAACACTGCGCATTTCTGATAGAAGGCTCCGTCTACAACAAGCAGCTCTTCATCCATTCCGCAAAACTTACAGCGCAGCTCTTGTGGTCCTGCGTAAGAGGTGTGATAAACACTATCGTTAAAGATGGTATAAAAAGTATTTCGTTGCTGCGCATCGTAAAAGCCATATTCTTTATTACTGTCATCACGATAATTAACTCCATAGTTCCGTTCAAATTCTTCTTGAGTAAATCCATCCTGCAAAAGTTCATTTTGTACTAGTTCCCTTAAACAATCCTCTATTTCCTCACCGTTAAATGAACAATCATGCACGTAAACTTCTGTTTCTTCGCTACTGTTCTCTTTTACCATCATTTCGCTGCCGCAAATCTTACAGGGGTGTTTAAGACGCTGTTGATCAAAATAAGAGAGAGTTTGGACCTTTTCAACTACTATTTCATCGCTCACCTTTTTAAACTTGATCATCACATTTTCTGTTTGACTGACGTTTTCGTTATATAACATCACTTCGTATTCATCTATATTCTTTCCGTTTTCTGTTCGACTCCAATATTCAACTACTTCATATGAAGAAATAGTAAAAAACTCTTTAAAATTCACCACTAGCATGCATCCTTCCAAAAAAGTTTACGTTCTCTGTGTACTAAGCACGCTCTATACTACCATTTTTTCAAAGACTCGCACCACTAAACGAACTTGTTTTAGATTCGCATATCCTTTCTTTATCCGGCATACATAACACTAACCCTTTTATAAGGAGGATTTCATGAATACGTATATAATCATCAGCATTGGCATTGTTGCCAGCGCATTTTTATTTCGGAAATATCGAAAGCAAGTCGTTGAAATATATACAATCAGTGAATTTATTCACGCTAAAAACGGCGCGGTCGCTACAAGCTCCACGTGGTTTGACAAGTTTTTTAAAGAACCTTACGCTACCGGACCAAACTATGAAAAAACAGAGGATGACGTTAGCGAGGATGGAGATGGCGGAGAATAACTAAAACAAAAAAAGATTGAGACATGACTACATCACTTTAATTTAAAGACGAACAAATTGGGCAAATGATCTATTATGGCTTGCTTATTAGACCGCTGTTTATTTCCGTGCAAGACTTTCGACTTTCGCTTTCCGCGGGCGGCCGCTGAGCCTCCTCGTCGCATAGGCTCCTGCGGGGTCTCACCTGTTCCGCTTCTCCCCCAGGAGTCTCCGTCTTGTCCTCCAATCAACAGCTAGAAGCAACTAAGTAGATTAAATCTACGCTCATCCTACCAATAAAAAAATCCGAACGTTGAAGATTCTCCATCAAGAATCTTCAACGTTCGGATCTTCCTTCAGCTAAAACACTTTTGTCCCAGTCTCTTTCTTATTAATCGTCGCTTCCTAAAATACCGAAAAAGCGCAGCAAGTTGATGAATAGATTAATAAAATCTAAATACAAAGACAATGCCAAAATCGGAACAAGCTCTTCAGTGATTTCACCGTGCTTCATTTTATTAAAATCATACAGCACATATAGTGAGAAAACAATGGTACCAATCACTGAAAATGCCATCAGTCCAGGCGTTGTTAATGGACTAAACAGCGAGAAAATGCTGATGCACACTAATGCTAACAGCGCCACTAATAAAAAGCTGCCTAAAAACCCTAGATCTTTTTTTGTTTTTGCGCCAATTACACCCATCACCGTAAAAATAACGAACGTACTTCCAAACGCATAAAGAACGACTTGCGCTCCCGCTACTGAGGCATAGTGGCTAACAATCGGAAACAGCGTGATGCCTGATATAAACGAAAACGCATATGTAAAACCGTATCCTACGCTTTTTTTCTTTCGTAACATAAATGCCGCAACCAGCATCACAAGTTCAGCAATCGCTAACGGAATAAAATAAGCCGGCGGCACATATTGACCTGCGTATAAGCCAACTGTTGAAATAAATAACGAAAAAATAAATGTTACTAATACTTTTTGAAACAGAGACCGCTGCTCTACTCCAATCACTTCTTGCATGTGTAAAACCTTCTTTCTAAAATCTGCTATATTTTATATAATACCTACCTTTTTAAGAAAAATAAAGATAATACTAAGGTCTTTTTTCTTATTTCTATAGAAAGCAAGCATAGACGCTGCCGTCTATGCTTCCTTGTCACCTCTTTATTTCGGCAACAGAATACCGTCAATAACTCCGTACTCCTTTGCCTCTTCAGCACTCATAAAATAATCTCGTTCCGTATCGTTTGCCACTTTTTCAACCGGCTGTCCCGTTCGTGTTGATATGATTTCATTAATATGCTGCTTCAATTTTAAAATCCGCCGGGCGCTAATTTCAATTTCAGTTGCCTGCCCTCTGGCTCCTCCTAGCGGCTGATGAATCATAATTTCGCTATTCGGCAGTGCATAGCGCTTTCCTTTGGCTCCTGCTAGGAGAAGCAGTGCGCCAAAAGAAGCAGCCATGCCCGTGCAAATCGTTTGAACATCCGGTTCGATATACTGCATCGTATCATAAATCGCAAACCCTGCTGAAGTTGAACCTCCAGGGCTGTTAATGTAAAGCGAAATATCTTTTTTAGGATCATCTGCCGCAAGAAATAAGAGCTGTGCGACCACGCTGTTGGCAATATGATCATTGATTTCATCACCAATTAAAATAATTCGGTCTTTTAACAGCCTCGAATAAATATCATACGAACGTTCACCGCGGTTACTTTGTTCAATTACATATGGAATCGTGCTCATATATATCCTCCTTATCACACGTAATACGGCTATGCAGCCATGCAGAGAGTGCACGTCGGAGTATACGTTGGTTTTTGAATGACACTTTTTAAGGAAGGCAAAGCCTGAATCAAAGGTGCTGGATCCTGCGCTTCTAGCGTCTTATAAAAAAGCTCTGACAGCTCTTTTCGTTCTTTTTCATTCCAAAAAGAATCTGTGGAAAATGGCTCCCCGTCTTTTTCTAACCGCTGCTTGGCACGATGCAAATTGCTTTTTACCGCTGTTTCTGACGTTTGTAAAATCGAAGCGATTTCTTTCAGCTGATAGCGGAATCCTTCTTTTAAGAAAAAGATTACCGCTTGCTTCGGCGTAAATTGGCTAATCAGCAGCTCGACCGAGTGTCCCTTACTATCAAACGTATGCTTTTCAGCTTGTTGTTCCAAAGCTTTTTCTTCGACTATTCCTTCACGCTTTCTTTTTCGCAGCAGGTCAATCCAGTGATGATACGCAATTTTTTTCAGCAGCGCAGAAGACAGATTATGCTCTTCACTTTTATATCGCTGAGCCTTTAAAAACGTTTCTTGGGCAATATCGTCTCCATCCCACACATTCTGCGCTAAAAAGCGACAGTACTGCTGCAATTTTGGGTAATGCTCGTTCCAGCAGGCATCGTCAAAGCTTTCTGTTTGTGTTTCGATTTTTTTTGAATGTGACATGATTTTCACTCCTTTTGCACTCTCTATTTACTAAACGATTAAAGGAAGTTCAAAAGATACGGGGGATCAAACTTTTTTACACATTATACGCTTAAGCAGCCATTTTTTTGTATTATAATGAAGATACTTTTATCTGAGGAGTCTAAAATAATATGCGAAGAAGACGATTATATGGCAAGAAGAAAACGAACAAACTTCACTATAAAGACTTAACCTGTGAACACCCTCAGCCTGTTTTGCCTATGAGCTATACAAGTGAAGCTCCTTTTTACTATTATGACGCGTCAGACGACGAAAGACAAAACGACTTTGAAATATATTCAGAGATTTGTATCATGAATCAAGAACATTTTTTCATTAGAGGCTGTGTTGAAATTCCTGTTCTTAATGAAGAAGAATTTTTCACTTGGAACATATGGGTTTCTTTAAGTGAAGAAAATTTCCGCCGAATGATAGATTTATGGGAAAGTGACAAAAGAGAAAATGAACCGCCTTATTTCGGCTGGTTTTCAGTTTCAATTCCAGGCTATCCGGAAACGTTAAATTTAAAAACAAAAGTGCATACAAGATCTGTTGGAACACGGCCGCTCATTGAATTAGAGCCGACCGATCACCCTTTAACCGTCGAGCAGCGGGAAGGGATAACGCTAGAGCGAATCAAAGACATACAAAAACAATTGACTTCGTATTAAAAAACCGAGACAGCCCCAGACTGTCTTGGTTTTTTACCTTTATGGCATGCGCTTTGCTCCGTGGTATTTAGGCGCCCAGTAGCTGTCTACTTTATAGTTTGTAATTTTCACGCCCTCAGATGTAGATACGTGAACGACGTAATCATTTCCAATATAGATAGATGGAATAAGCGAGCTTCCTTCAAAAAAGACGAGATCTCCTGGCTTCAAGTCAGATTTTGAAATGGTTTCTCCTGTTTCCCACTGCTGACTCGCATAGCGCGGAATGTCTTTTCCAGCTGCTTCTTTGTAAATGTATTGAACAAAACCAGCCGTATCAAAGCCTGTAGAAGGACTTGTCCCACCTTGTGCGTAAGGTACTTCTCCTACATATTTAAGAGATTCCGTCACAAATGGATTGTCTTTTGACAGTGATAAGTCATCGTAGCGTCTTGCTCCTGCGTACTTAGACGTCCAGTAGCTGCTTGTCAGGTAATCCACCGTCACATTTTCGCTGCGCTTGGCATGAATAAACTGATTGCCGCCTGCGTAGATGCCGACGTGTGAAATCCCTTCACGATACGTATCTTTAAAAAAGATAACGTCTCCTGGCTTTAAATCTGCGCGAGCAACTTCTTCTCCAACTTGCCACTGCTGATCGGTTGATCTCGGAAGGTACACGTCCGATGCGTGTTGAAATACATATGCAACAAATGCAGAACAGTCAAAGCCGTCCGTTGGCGACTCGCCTCCGAATACATATGGTGTACCGAGATGTTTTAATGCTTCTGCAATGACTTCATTATCTTTTGCAATTTCCGGTGCTCCTGTAATGCGCTTTGCTTTGGCGAAATGTGATGACCAATACGCGCTACTTGAAATGTTTTTCACCACAACTTTTCCATCTGAAGAAGATGCATAAATCATTTCATCGTCTCCGATATAAATAGCGGCTACGTTCACTTCACCGTTTTCATCCGTGTCAAAAAACAATACATCGCCTGCCTGCAGCTCGTTTTTATCGATATCTGTTCCAAGCTCTGACTGTTCTTTCACGGAACGAGGAAGCGTTGTATCAAGCGCTTGCTTAAACACATATTGAACGAAGCCAGAGCTGTCAAACCCTTCGCTTAGCGTCTCTCCTCCAGACGTGTAATCCGCTCCTTCATACGTTTTTGCTTTGTCAGCAATCACGTTTTCATCTGTTGCAGCCTGTACTTGCACAGCTTTTTCTGCAGGAAAAGCGCCTTCATAAAAAGTGGCAAGACTAAGTCCTAACGCTGTGACCATAAGAGGTTTCATTACTTTCATGTTTGTTCTCCTTTGTTTTTTATTTCATCCAAGAAGTTTTATATGTAAATGGTTCTCCTGTTAAAGTATGGTGCAGATGGATAGGAATTGGCTAGTACCTTTTGACTTAAATATGCTTCCCTTCCAAAGTCCTGTAAAAAATCCAGAAAAAAACTCGGCGCATATTACGCCGAGTTTTTTTATTTCATGCCCACCTGGATATTTGCTGCTTTTTGTTTTTGACGTAAATTTGCAATCCACTTGTAATAAAGTGTAATCAAAAGAACAAAAATCCCAAGCGCAAAGTACAGTTTTGAATACCCTAAAGCACCTGCTGCAATTCCTAATACAAATGAACCAACCGCAATACCGCTATCATAAAACGTAAAGAATGTAGCAGTTGCATATGCGCTTCGGTGAGCAGGCGCCGCTTGAATCGCAAGCGTTTGGAAGCTAGGAAGCAGCGTTCCGTAGCCTAGTCCTACTAACGCACCTGAAAACAGCAGCATCCAAGAAGAATGTGTAAAGCTTAAGCTAAATAGACCAATCGCAAAGACAATACATGATGGAATAATCACAATGTTTGGGCCAGATTTATCAAATAATCTTCCTGTAAACGGTCGTGAAATCAGCATCGCAGCTGCGAACACGACAAAGAAAAAGCTTGCTGTTTTAATCAATCCAAGCGACTGTGCGTACACAGAAATAAAAGAAATAATACTTGCATACGAAAAAGAAACGAGTATACCTACAGATGAAATCGGCATGGATTTCTTTTCAAACAAATCGCTCAGTGAAAATGATTTCTTTACTGACGGAGCAGCGTTTTCTTGAAGATTTTTGACCATCATTCCGCACAGCCAGCCAACGAGCATAATCACGCCAAATACAAGGAAAATAATGTTGTATGCCATGTACTGATGAAGCGTTAGTGCTAAAAACGGCCCTGCAACAACGGCTAAGTTCATTGACATTCCGAAGTAGCCAAGTCCTTCTCCTCGTCGCTTAGCGGGAACTAAATCCGCTGCAATCGCTCCGGTGACGGTTGTCGCTAAGCTGAATGAAATTCCTTGGAAGAAACGCAGTAATAAAAGCACGTTAAAATGGTGGATAAGCATATACAAGAAGGAAGAAAGCGCAAAAATGAGGGTACTAAATACAAGCGTTTTTTTCTTTCCAATGTTTTCAATGACTTTCCCTGAAAATGGTCTAACAATAATCGCAGATAATAAAAAGATGGTAATAACAAGCCCTGCCTGCGTACTCGTGCCGTCTAAGGCGTCTAATACATAAATCGGCAGCAGCGTCAGCAATGCATAAAACACGACAAAAATAAAAAAGTTGGTAATCGCAATGCTGATAAAGCTTTTAGTCCAGATTGGCTCCTGCTGGTTCGTCATTCATTTCACCCTTTTCTGTAGATTTACAAATTTTCTTTAATAACGAGATAAGCTGATCTTGTTCGCTGTCGGATAAAGCAATCAGCAAATTTTCCTCTAAACGTTCAATTTCTTGCTGAATTTCCGGAAGCTTTTTCTTCGCTTGAGGAGATAAATAAACGATGCGCTCTCGTTTATCACTGCCTGCTTTTCGAACGATCCATCCGCTTTTTTCAAGCCTTGTTAACGTGCGGGTAACCGTTGGCGCTTCGACATTTAAATACTGCCAAATCTCTGTTTGCGTCATTGAGCCGAATCGCTTTAAACAAAATAAAATTGAATACTGTGAACTGTATAGCCCGTACGCCTTTAACACTTCATTTACTTCTTTAATAGACAATCTCGACTTTTGATGAAGTTCATGAAACACCAAGTTATTCACTTTTCCCACCTCACCTTTCTATTTTATTTACCTAGGTAACTAATTGTTCTTTTATTAGTATATGTGCTGCTACTTGATGTGTAAAGGCGTCTAAAAAGAGCGAAAACCAGCTTTTTTCTCTCATTTTCTACTAATGATTTACGCTTTCACTTCTGTTTTCTTATTCTTTCGTATCACGAAACTTTTTGTATATATTTACATGCACCTGCAAACTCTGTTAAAGAAGACGAAACAATATGCGGGAGGCTGGTATATGTTTTCACTGCGCGGCGATGCTCATAAAGTCTACCTTAAACTGAAAAAAGCGGCTCATCAAAACCAAAACGCAGAAGAAATTGATGAATTAGCGGAAATGGAAGAAATTCGGCAGCTTTACCTTACTCTCGGCAGCGCTACTTTGCGAAAAGTGTATTACCGAATGATCAAAGAAAAAAATGGCTCCGGCGTCATCCCTATCCTTGTTTCTGCCTTGCCTTGGCTCTTTTTTTTATTTTCCCAGCGGCTGCAGCAATTTTTATTTAAAGACGGCAGCTGGTTTTGGATTTTTTTTGTGGTGCTGTATGTTTTTATTCTCATTCCAAGCGTGTTCCTTCATTTCCGTGAACAATCGTGGGCTTCTGTTCATATTGAAATTATTCAAGACATTTTAAAAGACCGTGAAAAAGAGCCGAACCCCCTTTAAGGTCCGGCTGTTTTTTACCTATTATGAAATAGCTTGTCTGCTTTCTACGTCTCGACCTAACTTTCTTTTGATACGCTGCAGCGCGTTGTCAATTGACTTGACGTGCGTATTTAATTCTTTCGAAATTTCAGCGTATGAATGGCCGTCCATGTACAGCGTCAATGCTTTTCTTTCCAATTCACTTAGTGTTTCCGCAATTTTTAACTCGCGGTCTTCCACTTTTTCTTGATGAATCAGCACCGCTTCCGGGTTAGCAATTTGATCGCCAGGAATCATATCCATCAGCGTATAGTTTGATTCTTCATCATACAGAGGCTTGTCCAATGAAATGTACGAATTTAACGGACCGTGTTTTTGACGAGTAGCCGTTTTAATTGCCGTAATGATTTGTCTTGTGATACATAACTCCGCAAACCCTTTAAAAGATGTTAGCTTGTCTTCGTTAAAGTCGCGAATTGCTTTGTACAGTCCAATCATTCCTTCTTGGACGATATCTTCTTTTTCAGCACCAATCAAAAAGTATTTTCTTGCTTTACCCCTCACAAGATTTTGATACTTGTTGATTAAATACTCTAATGATTTTTCGTCTCCACTATGAACCATTTCAACCAAAACATGATCTTCTAACATAGCATAATTTTGAACTTTTTCAATTACGATGCCTACGCTCACTCATATCCCCCCGTTACACTTAGTTGAGTTTTGATGTGTTCTAAACTGATGCATGATCTACTTGTTACGACGCTACTGCAATACGGTCCAGAAACGTAAAAAGCGTACAGAGTAAACTGTCGCTTTCCTCTCTCACTTTATGCTCCCCTGCATCTTTCTATAATCTATTATAAAGAAGTATAACCGATAAAAATCAAAAAGGTTGTCGAAATATGAAAGTGTTTGCAAAAAAAATCAATTTTTATAGAAAATTCACACAAATCACTTTATTATTTCATATAGTGACGGCAATCTGTAAAAAAAGCAATAAAAAAATACTTCCATATGAAATAAACTTACTCAAGCAGAGTAAGTCGAAGTTGCAGATGATACTGCGCATATAGGATTAGTTGCCTTCCGGCTTATCAGCATTTTTTGTTCCCTTGCTTTTATAAGGCTTTGCATTTTTCTTCTTTTTTGCACTCGCCTGCCAGCGGTTCCACCCTTTTTTGCCGGTGCCTCGCCCCGTGCCGCCTTTACCTTTTGCTTTACTCATACGTATTCCTCCGTTACCTGCGTGTTTGCTACAATAAAAAAAGACCCCGTCCAAAGTCGGAGTCTTTTTTGGATTGCATAAAATTATGCTTTTACAACGTTAGCAGCTTGTGCACCGCGTTGACCTTGCTCGATGTCGAAAGTCACTTTTTGACCTTCATCTAAAGATTTGAATCCGTCGCCTTGAATTGCGCTGAAATGTACGAATACATCTTCTCCGCCTTCAATTTCGATGAAACCGAAACCTTTTTCTGCATTAAACCATTTTACTGTACCTTCAGTCATACTATTTCCTCCAGTGGTGGAATTACTCCACGCATATATTACTACCCTTGCTCAATCGTACTATTTCCAGATAAAAATTTCTATTGAAGAATATTTCTCTTCTTTCAATTTCATACCGAACAAAAATAATTAACCTTAGTGTAACATATCAATTTAGAAATAGCAAGTTTCTGTTCTAAGACAGACTTTATACTAATTACGTATCTGCTAAAAGCCTACGGGCAGCTTTGAGGATACCAACATATCTGGATTGTGATGCGGCATAAGGTTTTTTCATTCAGCAATATGTATCATCTCCACAAAAATAAATATTTTATATCCTGCTTTCTAAGAACTATGCCACTTATAAATGGACATGCACATTTTTTATCAATTTACTTTCTACTCTCTTTCCACCCACGCAATAAAATAACCATTAATTACAAAAAAAAGATAATAATAGTATATAATGATACGTGATTTATAGCTAAGGAGGAACAACATGATTCGTGAACGATCACTTTTGATAAAAGGACTCACCTTTTTACTAGCTGTTTTTATTTTAAACATCCCTTTTCCTAACTCAACGCCGCTCAGTCATTCTGTCTTTTCTTTTTTAGGTCTTCCCATCTATGGAGATGAAGAAACAATGACGGGAATTCAATACGCTAGCAATGCATGGGGAATTATACTTTTACTTGGTCTTTTTGCCCTTTACAAAAGTTTAAATCGTCATCGTTTAAAACTAACGATTTTAGCTGCGTTTATTGTCATATCGGGTCCTGGTCATATGGTTGAAGCGATGCAAAAAACCGTATTACCAGGTATGTATGTCGTTTCTTACGATGCAGAAAACAGCATTTGTACATTTGAGAGAAATAAAGAAGAAACCGTATTAACGGGCACCTGTGACCTTTCATTTGAAAATCACAGCTCAAAACCCGTTACGTTTGAAGTAGCACTGGATGAGCGCTCCTATTTTAAAGAAGATACCCCTTTTTTACTTATGATGAATAAGCCTAGGCTTCATACTGTTACGTTGGAACCAAAGACGTACCAAACTGTCGAAATCACTTCCTCTGTCAAAGCAGCAGACTTTCCTTCTAAAATCTCTATGAGTGAAGTAAACGGTTTTCATGTAAACATTTATCAAAACGGGAAAAAGCGTTATTTATAAGCATAGAAAAAGCCCTTATAGGGCTTTTGAAATGAGTGAATTACCAGCCAAAGCCTCCGCCATAGCAGCTGCAGCCGATGATCACTAATAAAATAAATAATACAACTAATAAAGCAAAACCAGATCCATGACCATATCCAGCGTTTCCAGACATACGAACACTTCCTTTTCTTTAGTTACTCTTTCCTCAAGAAAAACGCCGTTTGCATTTCGCTTGAGTTGGATTATCTTATGCCTGAACACGCCGTTTTGACTCTGGTTTTTTCTTTTTTCTTTTTCCTTCTTGCCATGCACCTCATTATTAAAAGAAGAAAACAGCCTAAGAAAAGCGCTGACTTCGGTTCTTCTCCTCTGTCCAAAAGAGATTAAGGCATAACGAAATGAATCCAATCTAAAGACGAACAAATGAGATACATGAGCTGAAACTTACGTTCACCATACCAATAAAAAAATCCGAACGCGTTACATTCATCGTTCGGATCTTCTCCTTAAACTAAAATGCTTTATAGCCTCTCTTACAAAATCATTTATTTCACTAGCTTACGTCTTTCAGAAGACCGTACTTCCGCACGCTTTCCGATACCTAGTACATAGTAGCTCAGTACGACAATAGCTAAAAAGATAATGCCGACAATCAGCGATATGCGCGTTTCATCATTAAACCACATGCCTACAAGCACCATAAGTAAAAACGCAATGGTTACGTAGTTCGTCACAGGAGCAAAAGGCATTTTAAATGGATGTTGATCCATCGCCGCTCCTTTTGCTTTTCGAAAACGAATTTGACTGATGAGAATCACAAACCACGGAATCATACCTGGAAGCACGCTCGCACTGTACACGTACACAAAAACGTTTGGCGGTGCAATATAATTTAAGACAACGCCCGCCGCTAAGCCAATCATCACCGCAACGGTACTATAAATAGGCACACCGTTTCGAGAAACCTTTGTAAAAAAGGCTGGAGCCTGACCGTTTATACCTAGCGTGTAAAGCATACGTCCTGCACTGAAAATCCCGCTGTTGCATCCAGACATTGCTGCTGTGATGACAACAAAGTTAATAATGCCCGCCGCTGCTGTAATTCCTACTTTAGCAAACGTAGAAACAAACGGACTGCCGAGTGAATCCAGCTCGTTCCACGGATACACCGTTACAATCACAAAGATGGCGCCGATATAAAAAATTAAAATACGCCAAATTAAGCTTTGAATTGCACTTGTTAACGTTTTTTTAGGATCTTTTGCTTCTCCTGCTGTAATTCCAATAAGCTCTACTCCTTGATAGGCAGCAATAACAAGCGACAGGGCAAAGAAAAAGCCTGACCATCCGCCTGTAAAGAAACCGCCGTTTGCCCACAAATTCGACAGCCCAAGCGCTTCGCCGCCGTTTCCAAGACCGAAGAAAATAAGGCCAAGACCAGCAATAATCATGAGAACAATCGTAACAATTTTAATCATTGCAAACCAAAACTCAAACTCTCCAAATGATTTCACTGAAATTAAATTGGCCCCACCGAGAATGAGCATGGCGACAATTCCGGGAACCCACGCCGGTAAATGAGGGAACCAGTACTGCATATAAGCTCCGACTGCAATAATTTCTGCCATGCCGACAATCACCCATTGAAACCAGTTGCTCCAAGCCGTGATATAGCCAGCTAACGGGTGAATATATTTATGACCAAATGTCGCAAACGAACCCGTACTTGGCTCTAAATAGAGCATCTCACCCATTGCACGCATAATAAAGAAAATAAAAACGCCGCAAATAGCATACGCAAGCAGGACGGATGGCCCCGTCCATTTAATGGTGCTTGCTGAACCCATGAATAACCCTACCCCAATGGTTCCTCCAAGAGCAATCATTTGGATATGACGAGATTCAAGCCCTCTTTTTAACTCTTTGTTTGCCAATTTACTTCCTCCTAGCCCTCGTGATGATTTTCTCTTCTATTAAGAAATTCTTTTATTTCCCTGTCCTGATAGGGAACTATCATCTTTTTTCTTTTTCATAAAGAAGTACGAACATACCACAAATACAGCAATCAGCAGCGTGAGATAAAACTGAGTGCGAAGTGAATCAATAAATGCCATCGCAATAAAGATGCTTGTGATCGCCGCAATCGTTCCATACGTTAAATAAGGAAACAGCCACATTCTGATTTTTAATGCTTCCGGCTTTTCTTTTTCGTATTGCTTTCTCATGCGAAGCTGTGAAAAAGCAATAACAAGGTACACAAGAAGCGCTACGCCTCCCGATGCGTTTACTAAAAATAAAAAGATTTTATCAGGTGAAAGATAGTTAAAACCAACGCTGATGTAAGAAATCACGGTACATCCTACAATGGCATTAAACGGAATGCCTTTTTTATTCACTTTTAAAAACATGCGCGGCGCGTCTCCTTTTTGCGCCATTGAGTACAGCATACGAGAACTCGTGTATAGACCTGAATTTAAGCAAGAAAGAACGGCAGTCAGTACGATAAAGTTCATAATTTGAGCCGCTGCCGGAACGTTTACCAGCTCTAATATCGAAACGAACGGACTTTTCATCAAGCTTGAAGAATCCCACGGAAGAATGGTCACTAAAATTAAAATCGACCCAAGATAAAAAATTAAAATACGATAAATAACGGTATTTGTTGCGATGGTGATCGCTCGCTCAGGCTGAGCCGATTCTCCAGCGGCTGTTGCAACAATTTCTGTCCCCATAAAAGAAAACATGACAATCGCCACTCCTAAAAAGACGGAGCTGATTCCATTTGGAAGAAATCCTCCTCTATGAAGAAGGTTCGACGCTCCCGGAGACTCTACTCCCGGTATTAAACCGAGGATGATCGCTCCTCCTAAAAGTAAAAACAGTACTAAACTAACTACTTTAATAAGCGAAAACCAGTATTCAAATTCACCAAATGATTTAACAGAGTATAAGTTCGTTAAAGTTAGTAAAAACGTCAGGATCAGACTCACGCCCCAAGACGGTAAAGACGGAAACCAATATTGAATAATCGTTGAACCCGCAATCGCTTCAACTGCAATAACAATTACCCAGAAAAACCAGTACAGCCAGCCGATTGTGTAGCCAGCCCACGGTCCAAGCGCTTCTCTAGCATATGTAGCGAACGAGCCGCTTGAAGGATTAGCCGTAGACATTTCCCCCAGCATTCGCATAACTAAAATCACCAGCAAACCGGCAAACGCGTACGAAAAAATGGAACCAGGACCCGCTGCGTTAATGAGCGATCCGCTTCCAATGAACAAACCGGCACCAATGATTCCCCCTAAAGAAATCATGGTTATGTGTCGAATTTTTAATTCTTTTTTTAACTCAGGCGGTTGATGACTCATGTTAAAATCCTCCTTATAGGAACCGTCATTTAAAGAATTACACGTTCTTCGCATCGCGCGTTAAATATGTAAGCCCTTACAATAATGTGAACAAATAACTGCCGTTTTCCTACCCTCCTTTTATCTGTACATTCAAATGAAGCCTTCACTTAACGAAAAAGATAGCTTCATTCGACAAAAATTACTTTTCGAATTATATGATAATTTATATTGAACAGCTTTGTCTATTGTTTTTTTGAAAGGAAGATCATTTTAATTTACTAACGATAAACTCTTTCCCCTATCGTAATTCTTTACTTCAAAACATCTTTTCTTATATTTTACCAACACTCCTTTCTTTTCGTTTTGTTCAAAATTACTATAAAAGCCATAGATTCATTGGTTCTTTAAACAAAAGTGTTTATTTTTAATTTTTTTGAACATTTTTGTTAAAAAACTATGTACAAAACGAGAATAAGATGATTATAATACAGGTATAGGGTGTTGGAATATTAATTATGTTGCAAATTTTCTAAAAAAGGGGTAATGAAAATGAACACAATGAATATCAACGAAATCAAACAATACAAACACGAGCCTTTCACAGACTTTACGATTGCAGAAAACAAAGATGCATTTGAATCTGCATTAGAACTTGTACAATCAGAACTTGGCAAGGACTATCCTCTTGTAATTGGCGGAGAATTAATTACAACAGAAGATCAAATTCAGTCCATTAACCCAGCAAATAAAGCAGAAATTATCGGCCGCGTGTCAAAAGCAGATCAAGACTTGGCTGAAAAAGCAATGCAAGCAGCACTTTCTACCTTTAATACGTGGAAAAAAGAAGCGCCGGAAGCACGAGCAGATATTCTTTTCCGCGCAGCAGACATCATTCGCCGCCGCAAGCATGAATTTTCAGCTTACCTTGTGAAAGAAGCAGGAAAACCATGGAAAGAAGCAGATGCTGATACAGCAGAAGCAATTGACTTCCTTGAATACTACGCTCGCCAAATGGTGCAGCTAAAAGACGGTGCGCCTGTTGAGAGCCGCGAAGGTGAAGAAAATAAATTTAACTACATTCCGCTTGGTGTCGGGGTTATTATTTCACCGTTTAACTTCCCGTTAGCGATCATGGCAGGAACAGCTGCAGCAGCAATCGTAGCAGGAAATACAGTTCTATTAAAACCAGCTAACAACACACCGGTTATCGCAGCAAAATTTGTAGAAGTAATGAAAGAAGCTGGCCTTCCAGACGGCGTACTGAACTACGTGCCGGGAAGCGGAAGCGAAATTGGCGACTATTTAGTAGATCATCCAAAAACACGCTTCGTTTCATTTACAGGTTCGCGTGAAGTAGGCTGCCGCATCTATGAACGCGCAGCAAAAGTACAGCCTGGTCAAATCTGGCTAAAACGCGTTATTGCTGAAATGGGCGGTAAAGACACGGTCGTTGTAGATAAAGATGCTGATTTAGATTTAGCTGCTTCTTCTATTGTGTATTCAGCATTTGGCTTCTCTGGACAAAAGTGTTCAGCAGGCTCTCGTGCAGTTGTTCACCAAGACGTATACGATATCGTTCTTGAAAAAGCAGTTGCGCTGACAAAAACATTAACAATGGGCAGTCCTGAAGATGTGAACACGTATATGGGACCTGTTATTGATCAGGCTTCTTTCAACAAAATTACAAAGTACATTGAAATCGGTAAAGAAGAAGGCCGTTTAATGACGGGCGGAGAAGCAGATGATTCAAAAGGCTACTTCATTCAGCCTACGATCATTGCAGATGTAGATGAAAAAGCACGCTTAATGCAAGAAGAAATCTTCGGCCCAGTCGTAGCATTCTGCAAAGCGCGCGACTTCGATCATATGATGGAAATTGCGAACAACACAGACTACGGCTTAACAGGTGCCCTTCTTTCAAATACGCCTGAGCACATCGAACGTGCAAAAGAAGAGTTCCACGTCGGAAACCTTTACTTCAACCGCGGTTGTACAGGTGCCATCGTTGGGTACCAGCCGTTTGGCGGATTTAATATGTCAGGAACAGATTCAAAAGCTGGCGGTCCTGATTACTTGATTCTGCACTTGCAAGCAAAAACAACAAGCACAACGCTTTAATACTCAGTAGAGCAGCCCTAGGCTGCTCTATCTTAAAACAACAAGGTATTTTTTCTATAGGGGGAGATATTTATGTTAGCAGAGGTATCTAAAAATGTGTTTCTTCACGCTTCCCAAAATAAAGCGCTAAACAAAGCGGCGAAAAAATGGGGTCTTCGCTTTGGTGCAGCTCAAGTGGTAGCTGGCGACACAATTGAACATGCGATTAAAAAAGTACGGGAATTGAATGAAAAAGGACTTGTTTGTACGCTTGATCATTTAGGGGAATTTGTTTCAAGCAGAGAAGAAGCTATCGAAGCAACTCAATATAATGTCAGAACGCTGGAAGCTATGGGGCAAGCCGGTGTAACGTGCAACTTATCTGTCAAAATGACGCAGCTTGGTTTGGATATTGACCGCAGTTTTTGCGTTGAGAACATGCGCCGCATTCTTGAAACGGCGAAAAAATACGATAACTTCGTCCGAATCGACATGGAAGACTACGCCCACTGTCAAATGACGCTAGATATTTTACGAGAGCTTCGCGAGACGTTTGATAATGTTGGAACGGTTATTCAAGCTTACCTGTTCCGCGCTGAACAAGACGTAAAAGAGCTAAAAGGCATTCCTCTTCGATTGGTAAAAGGCGCGTATCAAGAATCACCAACCGTGGCGTTTCAAGATAAAGCCCAAATTGACGAGAACTATATGCGAATTATTGAAGAGCACTTGCTGAGCGGAACATACACGGCTATTGCATCTCACGACCACCATATTATTGCAAAAGTAAAAGAGTTCGCTCACAAAAACAACATCCCGCGCACGCAGTTTGAATTTCAAATGCTGTACGGATTCCGCACAGACATGCAGCTTAGCCTTGCAAAAGAAGGCTATACAATGCGCGTATACGTTCCGTTTGGCAACGACTGGTTTGGCTACTTTATGCGCCGCTTAGCCGAAAGACCGCAAAACGTCGCATTTGCTTTAAAAGGATTCTTTTCTAAATAAGCAATCTATTCAGTAAGTATCATAATGAAAACGCTATCATTTCTTTGTACCCTTTGTAGATGCTTCTGCAAAGGGATTTTTTTATCCTATTTCTCTTCCCTTTCAGCATGTATTAAGTTAAAATATAAATACGAACAAATGTTCTTTTTATTACAAACGAAAAGGAGAGTACATATGAATCCTCTATCAAAATTAGCACTGCCTCCTAAGCTAGAACCTTATCGAAAAGAAATCGAAAAAACATGTAAGCCTTATGTCCACATCAATACGGTCATAAACAGTCCAAAATTATATGAAAGCAAGTTTGGCGGCAGCCCCTACCTTCCTCTAGAAGCGAATCATCCTCTTGATTCTCAGGGCAAGCCGATGCTGCTGATGGCACAAATCAATTTTTCTGAAGTTCCTTCCTATAAAAATATGCCCATTCAAGGCATGCTTCAATTTTTCATTTGCGGAGCTGATAATGAAAACGCCGGCGATATGTACGGACTTGACTTTGATCACCCTACGTCTCAAAAAGACTTTCGCGTCGTTTTTTACGAAGATGTAACAACCGACGAAAACAAGTTAACAACCGATTTTACGTATCTTGAAGACATTGACCGGGGTATGTTCCCTATTCCTCAAGAAGTAGGCTTACAGTTTGAAATAAAAAGCGAACCTGTGTCTCCTACTGACTATCAATATAACGATATAGAATCAGATTTATTTGACGATGAAGAAATTGAAGAAATCTACTGGGATGAGCTTACGGGCGAGTATCATAAAATGGGCGGATACGCTTTTTTCACTCAAAGCGATCCTCGAGACTACGATGAAGCGCTGCGTGCATACAACGTTCTGCTTCTTCAATTCGCCATGGACGACGAAGCGGATATTATGTTTGGTGATGCGGGAGTGGCCAATTTCTTCATTAAAGAAGAAGATCTTCGCAACCATAACTTTAGAGATGTTTTGTACAACTGGGACTGCTGTTAAAAAAAACGCCCTCTTAGAAAAGTATCTAGGAGGGCGTTTTTTCACATTATTATTACTACTCAGCCTGTTTTTCCGGTTCTTGCAGCATTCAGCGTTTCTTTAAACTGCTGTAGCGCTTTTACATCTGCAAATGCGCTTATAGGAATAACATATCCGCTCATTGCACTAACAAGGATAAAGATATGTTCATCTGTTTCTTTAATTTGAGTGATGCTTGACCAAGGAGTCTTCACTTCTCCTTTTGAGCTTTTCTCTACCAAGCCATCTTCCGTAACCATCATAGTATGCTTACCCGTCAGAGTGCTGTTACCTTCTTCATTCATCACCTTTATAATGTTCTTTTTAATACTGCCGTAAAAATACTTCGGATAAAATAAAAACCAAAGCACCGCAAGCAGCGCAAACGCTACGAACATGCCAAGTAAAAATTCTCCTTCAACCCACGAAACAAGCAAAGGAATAAGAAGAAAAATAAGCGACATCCATCGCTGAACTCTCAGCACTTTTTGTACTCTTTCCGAATGTTGAGCGTGATACATGTTAAAAGCTACGTAATCATCTTTTGTTAACGTATAATGATATTCCATATTAATCTCCAATTCTCCTAAATAACAACAAAAAAAATATACCTCATTTGGTGTTATATGTATATAACACAATAAGTTTTTCTTATAAAAAGCATCATCTTTTTGTCATTTATTTACACGTACACATCACGTAAACTTAACTAGTACTCTACTATTTAAGGAGGAATGTTTATGACTTTTACACTGACGCATATTGATCATATTCAGCTAGCTGCACCCCCGAATTCAGAAAGCGAAGCACGACACTTTTTCGGAACCGTTCTTGGCTTAACAGAAGTCAAAAAGCCGGAAAGTCTAAAAAAGCGCGGCGGCGTGTGGTTTGAATTTGGTTCTTATCAGCTGCATATTGGTGTTGAACCTACCTTTTCACCCGCAAAAAAAGCGCATCCAGGCTTTCACGTTAAAAATCTACCTGCGTTCAAAGATCATCTGACTAGCTTCGGTATTTCTTTTATAGAAGACAAAAACATTACCGGTGTCGAAAGAATTTATGTGACTGATCCTTTTGGCAACCGAATGGAGTTCTTAGAGAAAGTGAATCTCCCTTTTTCCAACTGAATGTTCGGCAAAACAAGAGCTCTTATTTAAGAGCTCTTGTTTTCTTTTGGTCCTTCTTTTTGCTTTTCTTTCCACAGCATGTACAGCAACACCCCTAGCACACAAAATGCCACGCCAAACATTGTTAAAGGAAATAAAAATGTATTAATAAAATGATGATAAACCCATGAGTCGTTCATCTAACCAGCTCCAACACGCACCGTTTTTTTACAGTATGCCCTAATATAAACTTTTTTATGTGGCGTTAAATATCATGGTTTCTATCATATTTCTATTTCTTTTTAATAGAGTAAATAGTAGATACATAACATTCTCCTCTTAGAGTTCTCATCCGCTGATTTCAAAATTTTATTAGAGGAGGTTTACTCTATGAAAAACAAGTTCACTGAAAAGCCTAAAAAGCTTTTTTGGATCCTTTCTTATAAATCATTAATTATCGCTATACTATTTGTTCTCTTAACATCTGCCGCTATTTTTACCGTCACGTATTCAACTCTTCAGCATACGCTGCGCTCAAACGTTGTCTATCAAGCACTATCAAATTATAAAGCCCAAAGCTTGTTCTACTTCATGCGTACGGAAAACCATCATTTCTCTCATGCCTTTGAAGAAGACTTCTCCCCGCCTCCTCTCTCTTCTGTCGCCCTGCAGCTTGCGACGAATATTCGCGTGGCAGATACAAGAAGTCTATTTGGATCAGAACTGCCCGGATTTTCTATTTTTGATTCTCATATTCTATTAGCCGGTGAAGGAACGGATTATACCACGATTCCTCATGAATCGGCTCCTCCGCTCGAAAGCATTTCAGGCGAGCGTGATTTGGATCCTGCTGAAAGCAAAACGTACGAAGAAAGCAAAAAACAGTCTCAAACACAGGCCAAGCAAAGTACGGGAGACAAAAAAGTTGTGTACATCTACCACACGCACAGCTGGGAATCTTATTTCCCTTTACTTGGTATGCAAGGTGAAGCGAACGAAAATAAAGCCGTTGATAACAAAACCAACATCACGCTCGTTGGTCAAATGCTAGGAATGGAATTAAAAGCAGACGGAATCGGTTCGGAAGTAGATACAACTAATATGACGCAAAAGCTGAATGAAAAAGGCTGGGGTACAGGACGAGCCTATGCGATGTCTCGCAGCGTGGTGGAAACGGCTCTTCAGCAAAACAAAGACGTCGATTATTTAATTGATATTCATCGGGATTCACTGCGCCAAGAAAAAACAACGGCCGCTATCAACGGAAAATCGTACGCTAAAATGATGATTGTATTAGGTGAAGCAAACCCGAAATTTGATGAAAACGTTAAAATGGCCAAAGCGATTCATGAAAAGCTAGAGGAAAAATATCCAGGCCTTAGCCGCGGAGTATTAAGCAAAAAGAAAACAAGCGGCAATAACGGGTTATATAATCAAGACTTATCCGACCGCTCCATTTTAATTGAAGTAGGCGGCGTCGATAACAATATGGAAGAACTTACAAACACTGTCAAAGCCTTTTCAGATGTGTTCAGCGAGTATTACTGGCAAGCTGAAAAAGTGAATGCGCAGTAAATAAAAACTAGCTACCCCAGGTAGCTAGTTTTTGTTTTTATGAGAGTCACGCTTCTCCTCTTCTTCACACGCCAAGCACACAAGCTTCCCTTCAACAACCACACCGTTTAAAAAGCCCTCTAAACAGTACACATTTTTTTGACATACTGTGCAGATTCCAACGTACTCTTTCACGAATTTCTCACTCCTTCCATCCGATTAAAAACCAAAAAAAAAAAAGCTCTATTAAAGAGCTTCTTTCCGTACATATGATTTTCCTTCAATTCAACAAATGGCTCATTTCCTCAGGAGAAAGCGGCTTATCGAATAGATACCCTTGACCGATATGACAGCCTTGTTCCGTCACAAACTGCAGCTGTTCTTCGTTTTCGATTCCTTCTGCAGTTAGATCAAAGTTAAGTTGCTTTCCCATTTGAATAATCGTTTCCACCAGCACTTTTCCGACTTCGTCTAATTCGTCAATAAATGATTTATCAATTTTTAACGTATTAATCGGCAAGTGTTTCAGATAGCTAAGAGAAGAATAGCACGTTCCGAAATCATCCATCGCCACTTTTATCCCTAGACTCCGCAGGCGGTTTAACACTTTTTTTGATTCTTGACTGTTTTGAATAATGCTTTCAGTGATTTCAAGTTCCAGAAAGTGCGGCTCAAGGCCCGTTTTTTTCAAAATTTGTTCCATCTCCGCTACGAATCGTGAGGACTTCAGCTGAATAGGTGATACGTTCACTCCTATTTTACTCGCTTTTGAATTCAGCTCCGTCCATGCTTTCATCTGCTTACACGCTTCTTCTAACACCCACTTGCCAACTGGCACAATTAGACCCACTTCTTCTAAAATAGGCAAAAATTCATTTGGATAGACGGTACCAAATTTTGCACTATCCCAGCGGATAAGCGCTTCCGCCCCTATCACACCAGACGTCTTTAAATCGATTAACGGCTGATAAACGAACTGAAACTCATGTCTTTCTAGCGCATACTTTAACTCATTTTCCATGCTGATTGTTTTAATTATTCGTTCATTAGATGAAGACGAACTCATTTCATATGTGTTTCGTCCATTCCGTTTTGCTACATACATCGCAATATCTGCTTGCTTGATCAGCCGGTCGATTAGTTCATCTGCGTCTTTTGGAATAATATGCTGCTGACATTCCTTTGAAAATAGGCTGATGCCAACGCTTGTAGAGGTTAGCACTTTATCTCCGTCTATATAAAAAGGAAGCGACATTTCTTTTACAATCTGCTCGGTCATTTCTTCAATTTCCTCAACATTTTTTAGTGAATGCAGCACTAAAATGAACTCATCTCCCCCGTGCCGCGAGATAAAATCAGAGGAAGGAATACATTTTCTTAATCTTTCTGCTACGCGTCTCAGCAGCACGTCGCCGTGATGATGGCCAAGCGTATCATTTATTGATTTAAAGCGGTCTAAATCCAAAAATAAAATGGCCAGCAGTTCAGGAGATTCTCGATCTAAAAGTAATTTTTTCAGCTGCTTGTTTAGCCAGTAGCGATTAGGCAAATTGGTTAAAGGATCATAATAAGCCATTTGCTTAATTTTTTCTTCATATGCTTTTCGTTTTGTAATATCATTGCGAATCGATACGTACTGATACGGTTTGCCTCGTTCATCTAAAAAAGGAACAATGGTTGTATCCACCCAGTAGTACGAACCGTCTTTTGCCTTATTTTTTATTTCTCCGTGCCATACCTTACCGGATCTAATCGTGCTCCATAACTCTTTAAAAAACAAGCTTGAATGATGTTTCGAATTAATAATACGATGATCCTGACCGAGAAGCTCATGTCTTTCGTACTTAGAAATTTCACAGAATTTATCGTTCACGTGATTGATGAATCCGCGACTATCCGTAATCGCTACAATCGATGATTCATTTAACGCAAGTTGAATATCATTTAGTTTTTTCAGCGCTTCTTTAAATTTATATTCAAAATGCCTGTTTTCCATAGCCTATACACCTTTATCAAAATTTTAACGATAAAACAAAACCCATGACGAAATGATAGAGAGGAATCGTGAATAATGAATACAATTTAATCAGCAACGGACAACGAATTAATCTGTCCGATTACCTTACATTATTAAAATAGCAAGCGTAGGATCGCTGTTTTTCCTCTTTTCACCTTCACAAACTTCTTACGCGTAGTTTGTAAAAGAATTGATAGCTCGTTTCGTTTATCCATGTCTGTTATCACAACTTTTATATGGTAACATTAAAATGATTTTTATAGAAATGAAAGTGTACTTTCTTCACTTAATTGACATACCTTTTCGTGAATAGATTGGATAAATGAGTTAGTATGGATTGCTTGAGACACCGCTGTTGATTTCCGTGCAAGACTTCGCTTTCCGCGGGCGGCCGGTGAGCCTCCTCGTCGCTTCCGCTCCTGCGGGGTCTCACCTGTTCCGCTTTTCCCGCAGGAGTCGTTGCCTTTTCCTCCAATCAACAGCTAGAAGCAATTACATACAGTAAACCTACGTTCACCCTAACAATAAAAAAATCCGAACGATTCATCGTTCGGATCTTCCTTCGATTTAAATACTTTTGTCTCAGCTTCTTTTTCCACTTTCTTCTCATGAGCTCGTACGTGTCAGCCACGGAAGAATAAGATGTTGAAAGGTTTTGTTGTATACAACAATTCGGTTAAGATAATAAGGATCGTTGTCTTTTGTAATAAGATGCGGCGCTAGGATAGCTGCCTGGTGAAATCCAGCATCTTTCACAATCTTAGCTACGTCATCATTTGTGTTGCCGTATGGATACGCAAAGTAAACCGGGTCTATTCCTAAATGGTTCTTAATCGTTTCTTTGCTTTGTCGTAAATCACGGGCAAACGCGCTGTATTTAGCAGGCGTCAGAAATAAAGGCTTGTCTTCTTCCAAGCGGTGCATGTCATATGTATGAGAACCGATTGTCGCAAGGCCGCTGTCTTTCATTTCTTTTAGCTGACTCCACGAAGCCATGTTTAAATTTTGAAAATCCGTTGCCCCCACTTGTCCTGCGATTACATATAGCGTAAACGGAATGTTTTCCTTTTTTAAAATGGGAAACGCGTTTTGATAAACAGTACGGTCAATATCATCAAATGAAATCCATACGCAGCGTTTTGGAAACGTGCCTTTTTGCTGATACGTTTCAATATCTTTTGGCGTAATAAACGTAGCGTCAAGTTCCTTCAGCTTTTTCAACTGATGTTCGAAATCATTGCTGTAAACGCTGTACTCTGTCAGTTCATCAGATTTTGTAACTGAGCTGACAATTCGGTTAAACCAATTATGCTTGCGCACGCGATGATAATTTAAGCCTAAGCATCCGTTCGTCTCAAGCGCTGGCTCCACGGTCGTTGTGGCTTTCGCCTTGTCTTCCCAGTTCACTACTTTAAAGAAAACAAAGCCAACTACCGCTGCCGCTATCAAAAGAAAGAATATATATTTCTTCATGCGTGCTTCCTCTCCTCAGTATGCTTTAAAGGATTAACATCAAACTCAATGTAATGCGCACGCTGAAGTTCTTGAATTTGATCCTTGGTTAAAAGCTCAAGGCTCTCTAAATCCTTGATGCTCGTATACGCCGGCTCTTTTCGTCGGTTTAAGCTTCCAAATCTCTTTTTGTTGTAGAATCTCCATAAAAACAGAGCCAGGAAAAAGAAGCAAAAAATAGCGAGTCCAATCACTAAAAACGTTCGAATTTCGCCGTTCGTCGTTTTGAACGCAATTTTTAATACCCCGCTGTAACGGTCATTTACGCCGATAACAGCTGAAAGGAAAAACCAAAGAACAATGGCACAATACAGCCAAAAAACAGATGAAATAATGATACTTATCACTAATCGAGCAAGAGGCTGTTTGGCTTGAATCATGATTTGCTCTTCGTTAAGCCGCGGTCTGGACTGCTCCATGTAGCATAGCCTCCTTTCACTCTAGATCTGATAGCGCGAGGAAATGCACTTATTACCACAACCGTATTCACAATCCAGTAAAGCGCTGGGTACCATGCAGCCCATACGTAATACTGCTTCACGTTGTCGTATTTCGAATCAATTTTCAGCGCAATAAATAGCTGAATTAAGCTCATAAACACAAGGGAAAATGACGTAAACGTAAACCAAAACAGCATGTCTTGAGGACTGCTCGCGGTAACAAGCAGCATTAGAGTCACAAACAGCCATGCGAATGACCAAAAAGTACTGATCCACTGCTCTAGGTATACAATCCAAATTCTGCGCTGCTTCCATTTTAATAACACTTTCCAGTGACGAAGCATTACCTCTTGTCCGCCTTGAGCCCAGCGTACTCGCTGCTTCCAAATTCCTTTTAAGGTTTCGGGCACAAGCATCCAGCACAATGCCCGGGGTTCATAGCGGATATCCCAAAAGCGCTGCTGCAGCTTCCAGCTCACGGCGATATCTTCCGTAATCATGTCGCGATCCCACAGCCCGACGTCCACAAGTGCTTTCTTTCGAAAAGCCACCACTACGCCTGAGACCGTCATTACTTTTCCTAAAATTCGCTGTGTTCGTTTAATAGAACCGATAATAGAAGAATACTCAACTAGCTGAATGCGACTCAGCAGTGTATTACGGTTTCGAATGCGCGGATTTCCGGTAACGGCTCCCAGCCGTTCCCCTTTATGAAGAAAATGATGGATTAGATAATACGGAGCGTCTTGATCTAAAATAGCGTCGGAATCTAAGCAGATTAAAAACTCAGCTTTAGATGCGTGTGCACCTAAATGTAACGCGTTGGCTTTTCCTTTATTCTCATAAAGCTGAATCACACGAACTTCAGGGTGATTTCTGCTGATTTCCTTTAAAATATCAGCTGTTCCATCCGTGCTTCCATCGTTAATAAGGATGATTTCTTTAGACGGATAATCTAACGCCAAAAGGTGCTTAAGCGTTTCTTCAATCGTCTCTTCTTCATTATAGCAAGGCACTAAAAAGCTCACTAACGGCCAATCAACTGCTGAAAAATCAACTTTAGGATCTCGGTCACGATAGCGTATGTAAATAAGCGTGCCTGCAATCCAAAATAAAGACATAATAAATGGATACCAGAAAACAAAGCTCGCAAGCTTTTCAAATCCAGGTATTAATACGTGTTGCATATTCATTTTTCTGACTCCTTCACACCAATTAAAATTGCATAGAGTGACAATTTTATCACTAAATTGGTTAAATAGAACATAGTAATTTTAACCATCTAAAAAAAAGACTTTTAAACTACTTTTATTCCTATATTATACAACCCTTATATGTAAGTAAGAAGCATCAATAAAGGATGGGCAAGTTACCTACTTAAAGAAGTGACATATAGTATCACTGTAGATTTCTTTCATCACGAAAAAGTGTGATGGTTGCAGCAAGTATAGTAAAGAAATCCTTTCCCTGAGGAGGAATAACAAAGAGGAATAACAAATATGAACGAACAAATTCAAAAACTGCTCAATAACTTAATTCAACTTGAACACGTCTCTTCGACTTTATACCTAGCTATGTCTAACTATATGAATCGATTAAACTATAAAGGAATGGGCAGCTGGCTGCGTCTGCAGTCTGAAGAAGAACGCACCCATATGCTAAAACTCATCGACTACTTAGTTGACCGCGGCGGAACGGTGGAATTAAACTCTTTGCCTGCTCAGCCAAGTGAGTTTGGGACACCGTTAGAAACGTTTTAAAAAGTACTGGAGCATGAGAAATTCGTCACGAATTCTTATCGTCAAGCGTTTCAGTTTATCAGCCAAGCAAACGACCCTCAAACTTTAGTCATCGTGCAGGACTTTTTACGAGAACAAGTCGACGAAGAAGCTCAAGCCCAAACGATTGTAGACCGCTTAAAAATCGCCCAAAATAACCCTGCAGCTATTTTTATACTCGATCAAGAACTAGGACAGCGAAAAGCTGCGCCGGCGGGCGGAGCACCAGCGGGTGGAGCAGCTGCGCAAGGTTAAAAGCGTAAAAGAGTGTAGAACAATGTGCAGAACCAATAACACGACGCCCGTTTCCTTGTTTCGAGTTGGTATTCATCACGGCTATTATGGCTATCCGCCCAATGTGTATAACGCCATTCAAAGACTTATGAATCAATATATGCATCAGTTTCACTATCATCGTCCTCAATACGTTCACGTCTACTACGTGCACCCTTCTCTTATTCATTACTACCTTCACTAAGTTAAGGAGAATAGGAATTTTGCTTCTTGAAGAAATTCACCGTTTCTCCACCCTAATTAAGGAATTCCAATCAAAAATATGGATATTTATGCTAATATAGATTTTTTTAATCAAATAAAGAAACAATTATTAGCGGGGTGTCATATGGATAATCAATACGTTGCAGAATGGGGAACACTGGCTTTAACTAATGCCGGATTAGCGCAAGGTAAAAATCGGACGGGTCTGAACTGGTTCTTATTATCTCTTGCTTTAGGACCGCTGGCTACCTTCATCTTACTGCTGGTTGAAAAACGATAAAAATTGGTTCAAAGCTCATTGCTTTGAGCTTTTTTCTTTATTGTTCAACTATAACTGCTCTCCCAAAAAAGTGAAAAAGCACCGCTTGAAATTTTTTTCTAGACTTAATATGCATAAATCTATTCATCATTCAGCATAAATCCGGCTGCATTTTGTTAATAAAAAACCTACTCTTTAGAAAAGGGAGGAAGCTTCTTTTTAAACCTTTGTTTCCGATAATAAAATCAAAAGAAAGAAAAACGCTTTTATTCTATGCTTTTCTAATTAACAGATTAACTATTTTCTTCAGATGATGATTATTTACACGGGACAGCTGTGCATCTACTGAATGAGGTCAAACTTCCTGTATTTCTCAATCTGTAGGATGAATAAATACTCATTTGCTTCATTTGACAAAGAAATAAATGCTGTGTAATTTAAGTAACATACCCCATCTAAAATGTTTTTAGAAAGGATTAAGTAGCAAGATGCGTACAAAAAAAGAAGAGTGTATAATTGACGAAATGGGAAGAGTATCCCTTCCTTCTTTATTTATGCAACTAACAGAACTCGAGACGAACGACAAAGTTTTTTTACGGAGCTGTGATGATTGGATTATTATCGATCATCATGATGAAAATGTCCCCGTTCCTTCTCATATCTTCATTCGAACAATTGACCATATAGGTAGAATAGTCATTCCAAGATCCCTGCGAGATGACTATGAACTTAAGCCCTTTGATTATGTAGAACTATACGTGGTAGAACAGCAAATTGTTATGAAAAAAAGAGACGAAAAATCGATAGCGCTTTCACGAAAACCTGCGGCGTCTCCTCCTTATTATGCAACATTAACTGGACGGCAGATTCAGCTCACCTCTGAACTTTTAGCGTCAGTCGAATTGGATGCAAATATGGAGGTCCAATTTTTTATTAACAAAGAAAATAACATTGTGATTCAAAAATATGAAATGAGTTTTGGTAAGAAAACGACTTTAACATTTACGGCTCAATCTCGAAAAATTGATGACCGTTTTCGACTTACTATTCCTAAAAAGCTGCGAGATGATTTCTCCATCCACTCAGGTACGATGTTAAAAATAAAGACAGGTAATAAGCAGCTAATTTTAGAAAAAGTGGAGAACGAAAAAGAGATTAACAGCGTATTATCTCAGCAAATAGACGCAGCAATTGTTGAAAAATTATCGAAATAAGAACGACGCCAAAACAAATGGTTCCCTTCGACTTCAAAGCAAAAGCTAAGAGTTACGCATAGAGTGACCCTTTCTATACCCAACTCTTAGCTTTTAGACTTATCTTCCATAAACGCGTACAAGCCGGTTACTCCACATGATAGCACTATCTCCAAAATAAAACATCATTTCCACATCTATCAAAATCATTGTAAATAATTTGAATATATGATTATAATGAGGTACTTTGCATAGAGGAGGCTGATTTAGTTGAAAATCTCAACAGGAGCTGAATTTTACGATAATGACGAGGCGTTTTTGGCCTATACAAAACGCCGGCAGCAAAAAAAAAATGCCAACGATACGATTGAAAAACCCGCTATTTTACAGCTTCTAGGTGATGTTACAGATGCAAACGTTTTAGATTTAGGGTGCGGAAACGCTGGATTTGGCGCGGAGCTTCTGGAACAAGGATGTTTCTCTTATACCGGAGTAGACGGCTCGATCAATATGATAAACGCGGCTCAGCAACAGCTTTTAAACTATCCAAATGCAAGAGTGCTCCATGAATCGATGGAGCATTATACTCCACCACGCACCGAATACGATTTGGTTACTGCAAGATTGTCTCTCCACTACATGGAAGACTTAGCCTCCATTTTCACTAAAGTGAATCAAGCACTCAAACCTGAAGGAAGATTTATTTTTTCCGTTGAACACCCAGTCATTACTTCCACTTTGCAGCCTTCCGCTCTGCGCACAAACTGGACGGTGGATAACTACTTCTCAATGGGATTCCGTCAGCAGCACTGGATGGGCGGATACGTTCAAAAGTATCATCGCACGCTTGAAGAGTACTTTTCTTTGATGCAGCAAAGCGGCTTTACGGTCACAAACTTAAAGGAAGCGTGCCCTCAACAAGAACACTTTGACAATGTTGAAACTTACGAGCGTCGAATGCGTATTCCTTTGTTTTTACTAATGAGCGGCGTGAAAAACAGATAATCGAAAGAAATTGAGACATGACGAAACCAACAGCTAGATGCTGCTACATACATGAAACCTACCCATTACAAAAAAATCCGAACGAGTTGGATTCTCCACCAAGAATCTTCATCGTTCGGATTTTCCTTTAACTAAAATACTCCTTGTCCCAGCCGCTTTCGTAACTTTTTTGTATAAAACCACTTTTGCTCGTTCTTACATTATGTTATTTATTCACGCTCACGTTATAAAATACAGGTCCTAAGTTAAAGTCATAGCCTTTTACATTTGTAGATACCGCGTTAATGTTGACTTTATGACCAATTAACGTAAACGGAAGCTCCTCCCATACGTATTTCTGCGTAGCATCAATAGCTGGTCGTGCATCTTTTACAGAAGCAGCCGCTTTGATTTTATCTAAGTATTTTGTTGATTTTTCAACCGGTGCTCCTCCTGACGTCCAAAATCCTTGAAAAATGGTTGAACGCGCCGCCCAGTCTACGGGGTAAATATCCCATGCTTTAGGGTCATTTACTTTATCTGTAAACGTTGCCCAGTCATACACTTCTAGCTTTACTTTCACACCGATTTTTTCAAGCTCTTGCTGCACGATAACAGCCGTATTGTACTGATCTTGATAATCGCGTGAAGTTAAAAGACGCAGTTCCTGCCCGCTGTGTATCCAACTTTTTTTAAATAGCTTCTTGCTTTCTTTTCATCATGCTGATTGTACTCTTCTTTTCCTGCTTCACTGTAATAGTTCGGAAACTTTTTATTGACAATCGATGAAGTCAGTTCATAATAATCGGAATCGCCGTATGAACTTGATAAAATATCTTTTGCATTAATCGCAGCATTTACGGCTTTTCTAGCATTTAAATCGCTAAAGAACCCTTCTTGTGTATTATAAAATAAACCAATGAATCCGCCTGGAGCCAGCTTGTTCTTAACGTTTTGCGTACTTTCAATTTGAGCCGCATTGTCGCTTGAAACACCTAAGGCAATGTCAAACTGTCCAGCTGTAATGCCTGAAATTCTAGTAGATTCATCGCTTAAAAAGCTAATTTTAATTTCATCTACGTGAGGTGTCTTTTTAATTTTTCGTCCTTTTGAAGAATAATCTTTAAACCTCTCTAGCGTGATATATTGATTCTTTTTCCATTCCTTCACTTTAAATGGTCCTGTACCAACGAACTCAGTAGCTCCTTCAGCAGGTGCTTTTTCGATGATTTCTTTTGGAAAAATAGCGGCTGCTGGAATTGGATCTGCTAGTAGTGCCAGTGTATTCACATTTGGTGTTTTCAAATGAAGCTCAACCGTATAGTCTCCTGTTTTCTTAACCTGGGCACCAACAAAGTTTGTTTTACCAAGTGAAGATAGCTTGATCCAACGGTTAATCGAAGCTTCTACATCGTCCGCCGTCATTTCTTTGCCGTTATGAAACTTTACCCCTTTTCGCAGCTGAAACGTGTAGACTTTTTTATCTTCGCTTATGTCAATCTTTTCTGCTAAATCAGGCTCTACATTACCTTTGCTATCAAAAATAACGAGTCCTTCGTAAATATTTCGCGCCGCATCTTTAACCGAAGAATTCCCTGTAATTTGAGGATCTAAAGTCGTTGGCTCGCTTTGAAACGCAATGTTTAGCGTACCTCCGTCTTTTTGAGCGGCACTGGTGCTTTTATTCCCTGAGGTCGCTTGATTATTGCTGCAACCTGCGACAAATAAAGTAATCACAATAAATAATAACCATTTTACCTTAACCTGTTTCAACGTCATTTCCCCAATGTTTAAAATTGCTTTTTAAAACCCACTATTTTTGTAAGGTTAGTATGAATATTAACCATCCTACCACCTTTCCATTTGTTTGTGAAATTAGAAAAATTAAACTATTTCTTTGCAATTACTGATTTAATTTATCTTGTTTCAAACCCTAATTCCTAGTATGTTTATAGGTAAAGTTAATTTCTTTAAAGGAGGATATGATGAATTCTACCGGCCGTCTTCATACCAAAAAACATATTTCGAGGATTGAACACTATAAGCAAGCTTTATCTCTTCTATCGTGGGACGCAAAAACATCCGCTCCTCTTAATAGCCAAAAACAGCATGCAACCATTCAAGGTACGCTTTCAAAAGAGCTTTACCTACTGCAAACAGATCCAACCTTTGCAAAAGAATTGCGGCATCTTCAAGAACAAAATCTAAATCAACTACAGCAAAAACAAGTACAGCACTATTGGAACATCTATCAAAAACTTTCCGCTGTACCACTAGAGGATTATTATCAATTTTCCGTTTTAAAAGCTTCTACTCATGCTCTTTGGTCACAGGCTAGAGAGCAAAATGAATTTAAGCTCGTCGAAGACAACCTGCAGCAGCTGATTCATATGCATAAAAGATTTGCGGAGTACCGTAATCCTCACCTCGCTCCTTACGAACAGCTTTTAGAAGAATATGAGCCCGACGTTTCTAGTGAAACCATCGATTCGCTTTTTCAACAAATTAAAGATGCTATTCTTCCTTTGCTGACAAAAATTAAACGCTCTTCGGTTACACATAATACATCATTTCTCAACAAGCCTTTTTCAATAGAAAATCAGCAGAAGCTCGGAAAACACCTTCTCACTGCTATTGGCTATAACTTTAAGTCTGGCCAAATCGGCACCACATCCCACCCGTTCAGTGCAGGCATTCACCCTCAAGACGCACGGCTTGCAGTAAGATACGACGAACACAATGTAAAACTGGCAGCTTTTATGTTTTTACATGAAGGCGGACATTCTATCTATAACCAGCAAATTAGCTCCGACTTGCTTGACACAGGGTTAGGCGCATACACTTCTATGGGACTGCATGAATCTCAATCTCTTTTTTGGGAACGTATCATTGGAAAACACGAAGGCTTCTGGAGAAATCACGCTCACTTATTCAAAGAGTTAGAACCTGCGATCTACGGTGATATTTCGTTTGAAACTCTTTACTTTGCCTTAAATGAAGTCACACCTTCTCTCATTCGTTTGCAAGCAGATGACCTTACCTATCTGCTGCATATTATCATTCGCTACGAGCTAGAAAGAGATTTATTCGCTGACAAGCTTCGCGTTTCGGATCTTCCTTCCGCATGGAATGCAAAATATGAAGCGTACTTAGGAATCAAACCGGAAACAGACCGTGACGGGGTGTTACAGGACGGCCACTGGTACGGAGGAGCGTTTGGCTACTTCCCTTCCTACAATCTAGGCTTCATTTATGCAGCTCAGCTAAGAGAAGCCGTAATCAAAGACAATCCTGACTTTGATGAAATCATTTCGAGTCAAAACCTATCACTTATAGCAGACTGGCAAAAACAGCATATCCACCAGTATGGAAAACTAAAAACGCCAAGAGAGATCTTAACTAACCTTTCTATAGGTAGAATTGATGCTCAGCCGTTAATTAATTATTTTAAAAAAAGTATGAAGGGTTATATAAACTTTAACTCTTTCTAGATAAATGTTTAAAAGAAGCTATCGCTGCTAAGCCAAAAGCTTGACTTAGCGACAGCTTCTTTTATGGTTAATAAACCGTATTCCTTTTAAGGTCATACTAATCTTTCCATCCAAACCACAACAGCAAATATCTGCTATGTTTTTGGTGTTTTTGCAGTTCGATTGCTTCGTACGCCAAGGAGTTTATCTTAGTTAATTATCTAACTTTCTATCAAAAACAAAAGTAGTCATCGCAACATCTTCTTCAATATTAATGTCTGAAAAAACTCTTACAATTTTTGCATGAACAAGTTTTTCAAACTTATCTCGTATCTCGGAGCAATCATAAATTTTTTTCACTAGTTCTGTACGTGCCTCATGAACCATCCTTTTGCCTTCAGGAGAAGTTATCATAAATTTTTCTACATTCGTAAGATTGCCTTTCATTTCACTGACAGCCCATGTATCTATAAAACGAGTAGTGATTTCTCTAGGTCCGTTCCCAACCTGCTCTTTACGGATTTCGCGCACCAAATTACTAAATTCATGCTCTCTATTTCTACTCATGCTCAAATTCTCCTTTCATTATCTTCTAATCTTTTTTTTGTTAACATTAAATAACTAATTGTTAAAGCGATAATTCCTAACGATAAAAATAAACTTCCAATTTGATAATTGTTATTCACAATGATAAATCGTATTGTGGTGGTAATTCCAATATATAAAAGATAGCTTAACGGGAAATGGCAGCTTTCCTTAAAGTAAGTCATAATCATTGAAACAAAAGCAAAGTATAAAAAGAAAACCAGTACTTTCCCAAGAATTTTATGAACGTTATTATTTCCCGTTAAGGCATCATTCATAATATAAAAAAGCTCTCTTAATAAAAAATAAACAAGTATAAACCCAAGAACAATCAGCGAGATATTTAAAATAAATTGATATGTCGTAATTAGATACTTCCTTTTTTTACATAAAAATAGTTTGAACATCTTTGTATCCCTTCCTTTTATCTAACTTCCTTACATTGATTCTATTTATGTTCGTAAAGCGTCCAAAACTTGGTAGCCTGTCTGAGAATCTGCTGCTTTTTTAGTTGTCGCCAGTACCTCCACTCCTCCACAAAAAAACCCATCATAAAGAAATTTGTGCATAGTTGTACAAATTTCCTTATGATGGGTTAACGACTCAGCATTTTTCAATACTTGTTATCCAGCCCGCCATATATTTACATATCATCAAGTCACCAAAGATAAAAAAACATATGTAATGAATTTCTATCAATAAGCTTCTTTTCACTTAATTATAACGCAACACATCAAAACTTCAAATAAAGATTTACTTGGCGTTTGCGCTGATATAGCGTTTAATTACTTCATAAACGTAATCTTGACAAGCGGCTGCTGTGTTTGGATTATATTTTCCATTGTTTACTTTGTTATTAGATAGCACTCTGATACCTAAGAATGGAACGTCATAGCTTCCTGCAATTTGTGCTGCCGCTGCGCCTTCTATTTCTTCTACAGACGTCCCATACTTAGTGTGGAACCACTTAATTCGATCCACTTCGTTATTCCACGTGTCCGCTGATCCTATCGTTCCTTCAACTACTTTACCTTTTTTGTATGTATCTTTTACTGCATTTGCAGCCGCAAGTAACTTCTTATCTCCTTCATAATAGCGAGCTTTTTCAGCATCAGGATCTTCTCCAGCGCTTCCTTCAGAAGCCATTAAATCCATCGGCTTCCAAGCAGTAGGATCCATTCCTTCGCCTTCTTTTTTATCTTCTGTTTTTAAAGAGCCTATGTTTGTTGTTCTCTTCCCTAATACAATATCAAATACGTTCAGGTTTTCATCATGTCCGCCCGATGTTCCTTGGTTGATAACCGCTTTAGGATGGTATTTTTCTATAGCTATCGCTGTAGCGGCTGCCGTGTTTTCCATTCCTTTTCCCGTTTTAACAACAATGACCGGATAATTATCGACAGTTCCCTTGTAAAAAACAAAATTCCCTGACTTTTCTTCTTTTACATTTTCTAATTTTTCAGCGAATTTCTGCGCTTCTATCGGCATCGGCCCTTGAACAATGATAGGCTTCTGGTTTTGTTTATCTCCGGCTTCTTTTTTTGAAGCTGAGTTACACCCGGCAAGTACAGATAGCAGTAAAACCATACCAATAGTAAGTAAAGTCCCTGTTTTTAACATCTTGTTTTTCATAAATCGTTATTTTCACTCCATTTCGTTTTGCTGTTTCATACACTCGATGATTGGACAAAAGAAAAAAACCTAGAACATTTTTGATAGTCTAAGGGTTTTAGAGTCAAAGTATAAGAAATTAAGCACGGCGTAACGCTTATGTATTGATAAACCGAACATTTTTATACTTTAACTCGTAGTCCAGTTCTTTGAATGGGAATCAGATAGAGACACTCAGACCATATTTCTAAGTATATACGAGTAATATTTTTCACCTTCTAAATGTATCAAATACAAAATGGTTATTCAGCATTAAAACGAATATTCAATCTAGAAAATCGTTAAAACGTTCGTTTTTATAGCCGGACATCACTAAATCTTTTATAAACCTCTGTCTCAAAACAAAAAAAGCGTCTCAAAATCGGAACTTTGAGACACTTTTTCTACTTACTAAACATTTATCCTCTAACTTCACTTAACGTTAATTGGCAGCGGTGCATGAGGAGCTACAAGCTTTTGTTCACGCATTTCTTCCCAGAAGGCTGCCGGAATTACTGTGTTTAATGCTGCTTTGTCTTCAGCAATACGCTCTGGACGACTAGCGCCGGGGATAACAGCAGCAACTGCTGGATTAGCGAGTGAAAATTGGACAGCAGCAGCCTTAATGCTGATCTGATGACGATCTGCAATAGCTTTGATTTTTTCTACTTTTGCCATAATGTCTGAAGATGCTTTTTGATATTCAAAGTGCGTACCTCCAGCAAGAACGCCTGAGCTGTATGGTCCGCCGACAACAATGTCCATATTATGCTTTACGGCTTCGGGCATCACTCGCTGCAGCGCACGTTCATGATCTAATAACGTGTAACGGCCAGCTAGCAACGAGACCTCCGGCTTTGCTTCGTCCAGCTCCAGCATGATTTCGATTGGTTCTACTCGGTTTACTCCAAGTCCCCATCCTTTAATAACTCCTTCTTCACGCAAGCGTGTAAGCACACGAAATGCGCCCGTTCGAGCAGACTCAAATTGTCCTACCCACTCATCTCCATAAAAATCTTGCGCGACATCATGAATATACACAAAGTCCAAGCGATCTGTTTTCAAACGGTTTAAACTTTGCTCGATCGAACGAAGAGTTGCATCTGCGCTGTAGTCATTGATAATTTTATTTTTACGGCCAAATTCAAAAAGCCCGCCTTTTTCTCCCATATCACGTAAAGATGTGTCTTCTAGTTCATCTGAAATAACGCGACCTACTTTCGTACTTAGCACATACTCATCGCGATTTCTTTTTGACAGGGCTTCACCAAGGCGCATCTCGGCTAAGCCAGCTCCGTAAAGAGGAGCTGCGTCAAAGTAACGGATGCCGCTTTCCCAAGCAGCATCGACTGTCGCGATGGCCTCTTCTTCTGGAATATTACGATACATATTGCCCAGTGGTGCCGTTCCAAAACCTAGTTTTCCTTGCAGTATCTCTCTCATATTCATAAAACCTCCTGAAATTTTTATAACTCTATTTTAGAAATTGATCAGTATGAAGGTAAACTCAACGACTGATCTATTCATTAAATGTCATATTATCTCCTGACAAAATTTATTATGAAGCATATACACAATAAAAAAAAGTACGCACTTCAAAGTAATATGGGAACTAAAAAGTAACCTACTAAGGAGTAAATGAGCTCTTCAGACTCTCCTTTTATTTATGTACTTTCTACTTCTTACTCATGCATACAAACATTTTGCATACAATAAGCAGAAGGCTACTTTATAAATGAGGTGAGACTCTTGAGAGATGAATACTTCAAAAAAATTGAAGATAAGCTCGATAAGCTTGATGAAATGGACGATTCCACAATGAAAGAAGAACAAAAAGATGAGTATTTTCAAAGTTTGCTAGATGATATGGATGATTTGTTAAAAGACATGCGCCAGCGAGAAAAAGACTCGAATCATCTTGTCAGCGAACATATGAAAACGGTTAATGACATATTTGATAACGCAATCAAAAATTTAAAAAAAGACCGAAGCTAGCGTTATAACACTTCTACTTCATTTAAATATACTGATTTTTCTGTTTTTCAAATATAAAAATATAGTATTTCATATATAAAAATGGTATTTTCAGTATACGCATACAGTAGGAGTGAAAAGAGGAATGAAAAACAGTCACTTTAAAGAACGAGTAAAAACGAAAGAAGAGCTTCGCCGTATAGTCGGCGCGCCTAACAAATTGGCGCATCAAAAAATAATTCCTTATTTAGATCGACACTGCCGGGAATTTATTAAACATTCCCCTTTTGTCATCATCGCTACAGCTGATTATAAAGGAATTTGCGACAGTTCTCCGCGGGGTGATCACCCTGGTTTTGTACAAGTCGTCGATGAGAAAAAGCTGTTGATTCCAGAGAGGCGCGGCAATCAGAAAGTAGATTCATTGGAAAATATTTTATCTAATCCTCAAATAGGGCTGCTTTTTTTGATTCCAGGCATAGAAGAAACGCTGCGGATTAACGGCAAAGCTTGCATTGTAAAAGAAAAAGCGCTGCTTGAAACAATGGCGGTTCACAATAAAGCTCCGCTGCTCGCTATTGGCGTCGAAGTACAAGAATGCTTTCTCCACTGCAGCAAAGCATTCAAGCGATCAAAGCTGTGGAATCCAGAATCTTGGGAAAGAGTCGAAACGCTTCCTTCCGCAGCTAAAATAGTCGCAGAACACGCAGGCTTTTCCACTCTAGAAAGCCGCAACAATCCCAAAGAAAGCAAAACCCAGCACCTCTATGAAAAAAAGCCGCTATAATGCGGCTTTTGTCATTTTACCATCAGAAACAGTATACCTCCGGCAATGATCAGAACTGGTAACAAGCAAGAAGCGCGCCTTTTTTTGAACTTTCTATGTATTCATGATCACCATAGGCGCGGCCTGCTCTAAAATCGACTTTCACCTGAGATTCTTCTTTTTTATGTTCTTTTTTCATTCACTTTGCCTCCTAGCGGCAGTTGAGCGTCAATTTGCTTAATATGATGCTCTAAATGAGCAATATAATCTTTAGCCAACCACTCAAGCGAAACGAACTTTCCACCTTCTAATTCAAATTGATACATATACTTTTCTGTCGGTATATGGGAAAGAACGGAAGCAATTTGCTTATTTAAACTGCGCCATAGGGCAACTATTTCTGCCATGGACGTAGCTTGATAGTGCTGCAGTTCTACCCATTCATCTTGTTTGTAAGGCGTCAGAGCTAAAGGTGTTTTTTCATGCTGCACGTTGATAAACCGCTGCAAATTGTGAATAGCTGAATCGCATAAGTGACCCGCAATTTCTTTTGGTGACCAATTCTTAGGAGCAGGACGGTTTGACGCCGCTGCTTCAGAGAGTACTTCAAGCTTTTTAGGAAGCTTTACCACCCATTCATTTAACTGAACAATCGTCGTTTCCATGTTCATTTCTCCTTTAAGCACGTTTTTTCAAAAACCTTCCCCATATAATATTCATCGACTGATTTTCCATCTACAACGAGCGAACATATTTTTTTCCCTTCTGTTTTAAAACCCATCTTTTTATACAGCGAAATGGCCGGTTCATTGTGTGTCATAACCGTTAGCTCCACTCGTTTGATGCCGCTCTGCGCTGCCCATTTCTCCATTTCTTCAAACAACGCAGTGCCGATGCCTCGGTTTCCATAAGATTGAAGCACGCCAACAGCTAAGTATACGCTGTGTTTTTTTCGGTTAACGCTTCCGCCAATCACAGATAAATGTCCGACAAGCTGTCCGTCTTGTTCCGCCACTAAAATGGTCGAGTTCGGCATCTTTAAAAAAGTTATAATCATTTTTTTCTGCTGTTCAAGCGTAGTCGCACGCTCATTTTCCTCGTACAGCATATATGCTGTTTCTCGATCAAGCTCTTTATTTAACGCTAAAAAAGCGGCTGCATCGGAAGCTAAAATTTCTCGAATCACGTTTACCCCTGCTTTCGTCAATAGTAGTTAACTAGAAAAGAACGTTAATAAACGGATGATATCCTTACACACGTGCTGAACGTTTTCCAAGAAACGCAGTGATGATAAAACATATACTAAAAGCGACGGCTGAAACGAAAAAGCCAAGCATCCATCCTAAAGCTCGCATAAACGTATCTTCATTGGGATACAGAGGCTTAACGCTTAGCCACTGGATCACCATGATCAATGCCAATATTAAATAAAAGCTGCTTCCTGTTAAAGACATTTTAAGACGGTTTTTAAATGACCCTGTCCATGCTGTACTAAGAGCGCGCCACGTGAGAATACTTACAATCGTCGCTAAAAACATAAGAACAAGATGTAAATAAGGGATATCTGTAAACATAAGAAGATAGAGTAAAAATATCGTAGTACCAAAATATAAAGCATTAATGCCAAACAAATAGCCTCCACTCAGCCAGTGATTTTGAAACCACTTTTTCTTGCTGAGACGTTCTGCCATTCCCCTGGGCACCCACAACGTACGCGAAAAAATAATCATCACCAGCACAAGTACAGTGCCGGCTAAAAAGAATATTAACACCTTTTCATCAGCCTTTCTATTCAAAATAAATATGGTTAATTATACTATTACTAACAAAATTAAACTATTGTTTTCTTTACTAATAAAGAGGCTGAGACAAAAGTATTTTAGGGTAGGAAAATCTGAACGATGCATTGAGATTCTTGGTAGAGAATTAAATTCGTTCGGATTTGTTATGGATAGGCTGAATGTAAGTTTCATGTATGTAGCTGCTTCTAGCTGTTGATTGGAGGGCAAAGCGAAGACTCCTGCGAGAAAAGTGGAACAGGTGAGACCCCGCAGAAGCGTAAGCGACGAGGAGGCTCACCTGCCGCCCGCGGAAAGCGAAGTCTTGCACGGAAATCAACAGCGGTGTCACAAGTAATTCATACGAGCTCATTTATCCTATTTGTTCGTCTTTCAATGGAATTAATTTAGATATGTCTTAATCTCTATTTACATTCTTCCTCCGGTAAACGGATTGATTTCCCCTGTTAAATCACGTCCTGCTTTCTTTTCTTCGTGTGCGATGCGCTTGCCAATCGCAATTTTATTCCAAATTATTGGCACCCAAATACAGGCTCCGAACAAAGTCATCCAAAAAAGTTCTCCCATTTCTTCCACCCTTTCATTTTCTGTTTTTATTTTGAAAACAATAAGAAAAGCGTATACGCTTTTTACTCTTGATTTGAATCCTTAATACCGTATGAAAAGAAATAAACCAGGATTGATAAAGCCATTCCGTAAGCAGTCCAAGCCGCTAGTAAAATGGCGTACTGATGATTGATAAAAAAGACTCCGCTTGAAATCAGCAGCAGTATAAAACTAATCCATTTTATTTTTTTCATTACTCTATCTCCTTTACTTAACCTTTTACAGTAAGTTTATTATTGTCTACTTGTTATTACGGACAAACTGTATAAAAGTTCCATATTTTTTTAACAACCGAAAAAGAATTTGATAAAACACTCAACTATCGATTATCATATACCTTAAAGTAAGCTTTACGATTCACAAGTGGGAGTGAACAATCTTGTCTTATAGCATGAAAGAAATGAATAAAAAAACCGGGCTTTCCGCACCAACTTTACGCTACTATGAAAAAGAAGGAATCCTTCCTTTTATAGAACGTGATGAAAACGGAAAGCGCCTCTATAATGATACAAATGTTGAATGGATCCGTTTTATCTTAGCTCTTCGCTCAACGGGCATGCCGCTTGCAGAAATCAAGCGCTATGTAGAGCTCTATAAACAAGGCGAAAGCACAATTAAAGAACGAAAAAACATGATGCTTCATCATAAAGAAGCGGTAGAAGAAGAAATGGCCAAAACGTTTAAATACCTTGAACAAATTAACTATAAGCTCGCTTTGTACGACTCGCTAGAAGCAAAAATAATGCAAAAAGAAATTAAAATTTAAACGCAAAAGTCCGCAGGAGCACCTGCGGACTTTTTATCAATATAGTGAATTCACAGTATTTAATAGCTCTTCTGACCATATCCAATCGCTGATTTCAACTGCATCTGTTACGTGATGCAATTTGCTAGCTCCGATAATGCTTGATGTTACAGCGGGCTGATTTAGCACCCACGCAAGAGCAAACTGAGACAAACTGACTTTATTTTTTTCTGCTAACTTGCGATACTGCTCCACCAGCTGAAAGTTTCGGTCTGTAAAGTAGTTTCGCAGCAGCTTTTCACCATGCGCAGCACGGCTTTCTGGCGGCACGTCATTTGATGTTTTATATTTTCCTGAAAGCATGCCGCGCGCTAACGGACTGTATACCATGACGCCTACACCTTCAGATTGACTAAACGGCAGCAGCTCTTGTTCAATTTCACGAGAGAGAAGATTGTACTGAGGCTGAACTGAAATGAATTTTTCAAGATTCATTTTGTCACTAATATGATAAGACTTTGCGATTTGCCACGCCGCGTAATTGGAACAGCCAATATAACGAACTTTGCCTTGGCGAACTAAATCATCTAGCGCGCGAAGCGTTTCTTCCATAGGTGTATTCGAATCAAAAAGATGAACTTGATAAAGATCAATGTAGTCCGTCTGCAGTCGTCGCAGCTGGTTGTCCACTTCTCTCATAATATGTGTGCGTGAAAGGCCTTTATCATTTTTGCCTTTTCCTACGGCAATTCCGACTTTTGTCGCAAGCACCACATCATCTCTTTTTCCTTTTAACGCACGTCCAATTATTTCTTCAGATTCCCCTGTGCCGTATCTAAACTCTTCATCCTGCCCTTTTCCGTAATAATTGGCTGTATCAATGAAGTTAATGCCATTTTCAATGGCGCTATGTAGAATAGCTGCCGACGCTTTTTCGTCAATCCATCGTCCGAACGCCATGGTACCTAGACATAAATTTGACACTTCCAGACCTGTTTCTCCAAGCTTTCGATATTGCATCGATACCCTCTCCTTTTTATTGCTGTCTTTAACCTCTCTTATCATACACCTTAACGTCCACTTTAAGACAAGCCTTAAGCGTGCGTGCATATATAAAAAACTGCTAGAAACAGCAGTGCTTCTAGCAGTTTTCCGGTTCATTTTTCGCTTGTTTTTTTGCAATTCGCTTCTTCAGTAGACATAATATGGTAAGATAAATCATAGCTTACTCGTTATCGAAACTACATTAAGCTGCCGCTGTTAAAATAACGGCGATTCCATTAAAACAAGCATGAATGATCATACTTGGAAGCAACGACTTTGTTTTTTCGTACACCCAGGCAAACACGAGACCTGATAAAAAGTTAACGGGCAAGGTATTGTACATTGGAATATGCACCAGCATAAAGATAAACGAACTTCCCATTAATCCAAACATAATTCCTCCTTTACGTTTCAGCCATGTATAAAAAAATCCTCGGTAGATTATCTCTTCATAAAAAGGTGAGATTACAGCGGCTGAAACAAAAGCAAGTATAAATGAAAACAGCGACAGGTCCTGCTGTAAACTGTTTGTTTTTTTATTTTCATATGTCATACCAAACCATTCCATGAGCACAACAATTGCTACACTTCCTAAGATCAGCACCAAAAGCCAAAAAAGAATGAGCGGCCAGTAACGCTTTGAAAACGATTGAAAACCAATTTTTCTATCATCAGCCTGAACCATCAGCCAATACAGAGCTGATAAAAACACAGCTGCCATGACAAATCCAGTAGCTGTTCCAGCATAGAGCTCACTTTTAAATAGCGACTGTAATGCTTGCTGTAATGCTCCTTCAATGAAAACAGGCACAGCAATAAACGTGACCACCAGCATTATTACGAATGATTTTATTGTCCATAATCCTTGATTTTTTTGTTTCAATTTACTTCGCCTCCCTTTTACCTATATTCAGTGTAAAAGGTGACGTAGCGTTACCTGCAAGCATTTTTTTGGAGGGGTTAAAAATGATTAATTTTTCTACGGGGCAAGCCGCTAAAAAATTAGGCCTCACGGTGCGTACGCTGCGTTACTACGATCAAATCGGCTTGATTCATCCCTCGTCAAAAGATGAAAATGGAAAGCGGCTTTACTCAGAAACAGACTTAGTCACACTAGAAAAAATTACTCTTTTAAAAAACTTAGCCGTTCCTTTGCGAGATATTGAACTTATTCTTCATCAAGTGAGTATTGATAAACTTCTAGCGATTCATCAACAAAAACTTCAGCAAAAAGCTTCAGAAATTCAACGAGCTTTAGAACATACTCACACTCTCCGCAACAGTATAAAAATAGAAGGTAAATTAAACTGGAAGCAGCTCCTTCCTTTAGTTCACAATCAGTCTACTACTAAAAGCAGCTGGACTGATCTGCTTTCGCTTTCAATAGAAGAAAGTGAGATTCTGCAGCATAATTTGCCTAAAATGGAGAATGCGAGTGCCGATAAATGGATTAACATCATAAAACGAGTTCAGCTTTGCTTAAAGCACCAGCGTGCACCTCAATCTGAAGATGGACAGCTGGTTGCAGCTGATATACTTCTTTTATCCAGTGAACTGTTTGGTCATCATACGGCTTTAGAAAAAGCCTTTTGGGATGTTCGCAAATCTCCTGAGGCATCAAGTTCACTTAATCTCTACCCTATTGACAGCGAAGTCCTTCAATTTATTGAAGATGCGATTATTTTTTACGAACAACATATAAAGGAATGAAAGTATTGAAAAAAGAAAAGCTGTTTGCTAATTCTTCTTATAAAAAATTATTTATTTCAAGCACTGCGGCAAGCTTCGGAGATTTATTTGATATGTTTGCGGTGATGACGCTTTTTACATACGTGTGGCACGCAAATTCCTTATGGATTACGCTTATTCCTGTCGCGTACGCTTTGCCTAGCATCCTGCTAAGTCAAGCAGCAGGAAATTTAGCGGACCGCTACGATAAAGTACAGCTGATGTTTCTGTCTGAACTAGTCCGTCTTCTGTTCACATGTCTGTTATTTTTCACAAAGGAACCGCTTTTGGCACTAGGGGTACTGACCCTGCGCTCTATGAGTTCTGTTATGAAAGTGCCCGCACAGCTGGCTTACGTTCGAGAAGTGGTCAAAGAAGACCAGCTGCTGCAGGCCTCTACCTTACAAAACATTATGTTTCAAATTGCCAAAGTTGTAGGGCCGTTTCTCGGAGCCGCCGCACTGAAGTTCACAACGCCCAAAGCATGTATTTTAGCTAACGCCGCAGCTTGTATAATTTCTATTGGGGTGCTGTTTTCACTTAAAAAGTCAGGTAACAAAACACAAAGGCAAGCTGCTCGTGCTCATCAGTCAAAAGAATCGCTTTCAAACGGCTGGAAAATCGTTTTTCAGCACTCAATCCTTTTACGCGTCGTTATTTTGTTTCACCTTTCGTATTTTGTAGTCATGCTTGTTGACGCTCAAATTAGCATCTTCCTTCGAGATGTGCTGCCTCACCATCCGGAAATGCTCGGCTGGCTGCTTTCTGGAATCGGGCTGGGAGCGCTAGCAACAGGAGTGTATCTTAATAGAAAAAAACAGGTTCACCATCCATTTAGACTTTTATCACTGGGACTGCTTCTATTTGGAGGGGCTTTATTTTTCATTAGCTGCTTTAATCCAGCCGTTATGTCACGCTATTTCATTTTGATTGCTGCACCTATTGGAGGGGCCGGAGTCGGGCTTAATTTACTGCTGTTTAACTATATCGTTCAAACGTACAGCGACAAGAAACACCTCGGAAAGGTGTACGGATTCATTAACACCTTAACGAGTGCCGTTTTACTTACTGCTCCTCTTCTTGGAGGCATGGTCGTAAAGCTTGCAGGTGCTCAGACGACTTTTTTAACGGCGGCAATCATCATCGTAAGCGTTGGATTTGTGAGTATGCTGATGCCGCTGCGTGATAAACGGGAAAGAAACGTTCAGATTGACGCATAAAAACAGCTTGAGGTTATACCTCAAGCTGTTTTTTATAGACTCCTGTTCATCAACCAGCGGCTACATAAATCAAAGCAGCTAATACGTTCGGTACTGCAATACCTCCAAATCGTTTTGCATCTTCAACTCGGCTCACCTTGCGCGTCTTTTTGGCTGAAAAGAATGTGCCTGTACTTCCTAGCACGATACTGTCAATAAGGTATGCCGAAGCTAAAACCAGTGATACTGCTCCCATCGTGCCTGACACAAAATAGAGATAGCTCCACTTCCCTGTAAAAGCAGCAAGAGCAAGAACAATCCCGACCATCACGATACCTGCTATAAATCCTTTCTTAATCATTGCATCCCTCTCCCCTTCCTACTTCTTAATTTTTACCATATACTTCTTTTTTTGTATAACACCTTACATTTCATTCTACTACACTCACATTCTATGGTAAAATTAGTAAGAGAGGTGGTACATATGAAAAAACGTCAAGGAATCACGCTGCTTTTATTTATACTCGGAGCAGCCTCTATTTCTTTTGGGATGGCTTTAAAAAATATCTTTCCTTATTCCCCTGCAGCTGGCTGGATTCTAGGGACACTGCTTTTGCTAGGAAACTCATTTTATACGAGAAGATACTTACATAGAAGGTCAATTAAGAAGTAAATATCCGCCCCGAGCCGTATATACAAACCTTCATTCGGTTATGGTAAAATAGATAAGCAAAAACTGGATGTAAGGAGATTTTGAGTTTGAAAACAGGATTAATATCTGGCATTATATCTTTAATTATTGTGATTATCATTTCTATTACAGCAGGCAACTGGCAGTATATTTACTATATTTCAGGCCCTCTTGGCATATTACTTACGGCAATTGCACTCGTAACCTTACTGGACGCATTTCGTTTTGAAACGAGAGGGCCTTACTTTACCCCTGTCCGGCAGCGAGAGGATACAGAATGGATGAAACGCTTTATTATTGCAGCTGTTCCTCATTTAGTTGCTTCATGTATTTGTATCTTATTTTTATAGAAACCAAAAAGCCAATGAATGATCTTCATTGGCTTTTCTTATTTATTATATTAAATACCGCGCGACATACCGTAATAATCAATACGGTAATCCACAGCTCCTTCTGCAAATACATTTACAGCTGATTTGGAATCTTTTTTCGGGAATACCCGGGAAGTGAAGACAATTTTGCCGCCGTTTATATAAATTTCGACGATGCTTTTGTCGACAAATACGCGAACATCGACTTCGTTTGACGCTGTCCATTTTTCAGAGCGAACCACACCATATTCCGTTGCATATTGATGGTGGAACGAAGAGCGGTCGAGTCGCACTTCTTGCTTTTCTGTATCAAACACGAGGCGAAGCTCTTCTTCTTTACTATTAAACAGCTCTAAACCAAACTGTTTGGCCGCTATCTCGCGGAACGTCATATTGATTTCATATGCATTGTTTGTTGCTTCATCAATGATCACTTCTTCATTTTTTAGCGTTCCTCTAAAATGAACCGCTTGATCTCGAAGCTTATTTAACTCTTCTACAGGCTTTTGAACAAGTTCATTTCCTTCAAGCGCAAGCTCACGAGGAAGCGTTAAGGCATGGGCCCATCCGTATTCGTCTGACGGGTAGTCAACGTCCGGGTTTCCAATCCATGCAAACAGCAAGCGACGTCCGCTTTCATCTTGGAACGTTTGCGGTGCATAAAAGTCAAACCCTTTATCAATTTCACGGTAATACTCCATTTCAAACGTTAAACTTTCCACATCGAATGTTCCCACCGCGTAAATCACATTATAAATATTATGAAAATCGTGGCCATCCGCTTTGATTCCTTGCGGTGAAAAGACAAACACATCTTTTCCGTCCAGTTTAAAGTAATCCGGGCACTCCCACATATAGCCAAAGTCAGGAAGCGATGTTTTAACTTCGCCTTTAAATGACCACTGAAGCGCATCGCTTGATTCATACACAATTAACGCGCCCGTTTCGTTTTCACGCTGAGCGCCTAGCAGCATATAATATGTATCATTTTCTTTCCATACTTTCGGATCACGCACATGTCCTGTATACCCATCAGGAACGCCTCGTACCGCTGGATTATGCGTGTATTTTTCCACACTTCCATCCCTGTTTAGCATCGCGATACATTGATTAGCTGAACGTGAGCCGTCTTCGTATTTTACATTCCCCGTATAAAACAGCAGCCCTTGACCATCTTTTTCAATCGCGCCGCCTGAGTATGCGCCGTGCGATTCATATTCTTCCGTTGGCGTTAACGCAACCGGAAGGCGTTCCCACGTTACTAAATCCGTAGATTTCACATGAGCCCAGTGCTTCATTCCATGCATCGCACCGTACGGATACCACTGATAAAACACGTGATATTCACCGTTTAATTGAATCAATCCGTTCGGATCATTCATCAGCCCGTACTGTGGATGAATATGATAAATCGGCTGCCAGCTGTCTTTGATTGCTTTCTCTTTTAATTCTTCTAACTCTCCAGAGTTTGCTTCTAAAATTGTTCTGTACTTTGATTCAGCCATCTCTTCAATCCCTCCAGCATCTAAAAAAAAGAGAACGTATTCTCCTTGCACTCTATGATATAAAATTTCAAGTGAAAATGCTACCAAAGAACGAATGTTGTCGTTTTCTTGTGTCGGATTTTATAGATAAGTTTTTTTCTGTTTTTATAGCAGAAAAGAAGGTTTTTCTGTCAGGTGGTTGAATACTATATACAATCAAATTTCACCAGCCTGTACGAGCGTCCGACGGCACTTGCAGATTTTTTTAGCGAATCATTTGCGTTTTGCAGGAAGTATTCAACAAAATGGTAAACCCTTCATATTACATATTATAAAAGGAGGAAATGTCATGACAAAAGAAAACGTAAAAGAAACAGTAGGTAAAGAAACAAAAGTTGGAAGCAAAGAGTTATTAGTCGGCACGTTAGTAGGCAGCGTAGTGGGTGTAACAACAGCTTTACTAGTAGCGCCAAAGTCAGGAAAAGAGCTGCGTGCTTCTATTCAAGACGGAGCGAATCAAGCACTTGCTAAAACAGGTCAAGTGAAAGAAACGGTATATGCAAAAGGCCAAGACCTCAAACAGCGCACGGCTCGTCTTTCACAAAAAGTCTCCGAACAGTCTTCGCAAGTTGTCAACAAAGTGAAATCTCTGCGCACTGCTAAAGAACAGCCGCTTGCAGAAACGGCTGCAGCAGAAGAGCTTGAAACGACAGAAATCGTTCAAGATCCTGTTCTTGAAGCTGAAGCGGTGCAAGAAGAATTAAATACAATTACGCAAGAAGTAAGTGACTTAGAACAATCTGTCGATGAAACAAGACGTTAATAACAAGCTGTAGAGATATCTCTACAGCTTTTATGCATATTCGCTATCCTTCCTTCCACCCTTCAAAAAAGTAGCCTTCGTACGGACACGGCTCTGATTCCGGCAGTTCTTCATAACGCTGTCCGCTGTAATACTTCGCCAGCACAATCTTAGGCTTAAAAGCTGCTACCCCTTCACTGTCTTCTTTTTCCGCTCCGCTTTCTCTCATCAAACAAAAAATATCCCTTCCCGCAAACTCTCCGTACCCTTGATAGCACGACTCATAATAAACTTTACCAGGTGTTACCAAATAACACTCCCGCTGCCACGACGGCTGCTTACTGTAGACACTCGCAATACTTATTCCACTCACTGCACACTTCCAGCTGCAAATTCCAACCATACAACGCCTCCAACGACTTGATAGTCTATTCATCTACAACTTTTGATGAAATCAAACATCCTTTGAAATGTACAGAATTTTATCCTCGACCAAAAACCTATACTACCAGATATCCTGTCCCCTTGACTTCACCCCAAAAGGTTCACCCATGCGGAAGTTGGCAGCCCGCAAGGGAGGGCAACTTCCGCATAGGTCTAGCACTTTATACTTGGCTTCCCTTTAGCCAAGTATAAAGTGCTACATCGATAAAAATATAAAAAAGGTCTGATAAATCGACCATTTCTGGTGATTATCAGACCTCAAGTTTTTCTGCATTTGAGCGGCTTATTTGCTGTTCAAGCGATTTAGCCAGCTGTACGATTTCGTGATCTACATATTTTGTTTTGATTTCTTCGATTTCCATTAATGTTTTAGAAAAGCTTTCTGCGTTATTTCCCTGTCTGTGCTGCACATCTTTAAAGAAATCAAGCAGTGCCTCGTTAGACTGCGTTGGACGGCTAAAATCAATCGTGTACATTTTGTACCCCAGTGTTAAATTTGTTGTAGTTGTCATAATTATTTCCCCCATTCTTCCTATAGTGATATATCTTCTACTCTTTACCCTTTAATTCCTTCTTTTTAACCTAAATTAATTATTTTTTTCAAAAAAACTTCCCATTATAAGAAAAAACACCCTTATAACAAGGATGTTAGAGTATTCTTCCCTTCGGTACAATTCCAGATGCAAAGTCATCTTTGAACTTAAAGCTAGCAGAATTGTTTTCCGTTAGAAAATGTATTTCCCATTTAAAGACCGGATATTCGGGCTTGTACATTTCTACTTTCTGATCGGGATTTTCTTCTAATCTTGCAATTACTCGTTTGAACCCTTCATATGCAATCCACCAATCGCTTCCGGTTTCATCGGTAATAAAACAAATAGAGCCGTCAATTAAATGAAGATTTTGCTTGATATCATCAGCATTTGTAAAATACGCATTTCCAAACGCGTTCAGACAATGATCGCAATAACCTGCTTTGCCTCCGTCTTTATAAATCCAGTGCGCGATTGGCTCACTGCAGTCTTTACACGTATTCGTCACTTCTTGAAGAAATGTTTTTCCGCTCCACTGTTCTTTTTCATTTTCAAAAACGGTCCATACTAAATAGCTTTCCGTTTGTTCTGAAATAAAAAGGCGAAACGGCTCGTCTCGATGCCAAAAATGAATATTTTGTTCATCTGATTCTTCAAAGTCAATGACAAAATTATCTCGTTCCAATATATGTCGAATAACATTGGTTAAAAAGGTAACATCCATATAAGGACCTCCCGTACTAGGCGTGACTTCTAGTAAAAATAGCATTTATGAGTTAAAACATATCACGCGTGCTGAAATAACGTCAACGATTACCTCTTGCTTTCTCCGAAAACTGGAAAAGAAATGGTCAAACGCGTTATAATGGTAGTCATGTTGAAACGGAAAGGAGATTTTATGAAGTTTACCGTTCAATCAACTGCACTTTTTCTTCTCTTTTTTATTTGTTTAAGCGGCTGTTCTGATAATGCCGAGCAGTCAAAAAAGCCGGCCGGCTATTTAGTTCAAGGGCGCATTTTAGAAGTGAAACAAGATGAAATTCTTATTGCAAACGTCATTCCGCGAGATACCGCGCTTGACTATACAACAAAAGAAATACTTGGTTCTAGCGATGTACAGCCTATTTATGTAAAAATTCCGGATAATCAAACATACAAAAAAGGACAGCTCGTTAAAGCTTGGCTTAAAAAAGACAAAAGCGTTCAGTATTCCGTTCCGGCAAAAGGCGAAGCTGTTGAAGTCCACATTTTAAAACAGCCTTAGAAAAGCTCCTGTTACGGGAGCTTTCTTCGTGTCAGCTGACGTCCGGTCCGATTCATTTTATGCTGTTCAAAATCCCATTTTTCTAAAAAGCGCTTTGCTGATATATAACCAGATTCATATAAAAATTCGATTTCTTCTTCCTTTAAGGCAAAATCCGTTGCCGTAATCACCCCGGTTGGAATTTGCACCGTTCGTTCTTTTGTCTCCGCGTTCAAATACCGCAAATCGTGAGCTTGAAGCATCGTTGTAAACATACTTTTAAATAAATGGACCGGCGTCGGAATAACAGCGGCTGTATCAATTTCTTCTTTTACAAATCGAAAACCAAATGTCGGGAAACGCGGATGCTCCGTATCAAACAGCCAAATCGGAAAATTGCTTAAAAGCGCTCCATCGACAATGTATGACCTCTTGAACCCTTTGGATTTCCAGATGACGGGACGAAAGAAAAAAGGAATGGACGCACTCATCATCACGGCTTGTGAAATCTTCATATCGCTTGGCTGCATTCCGTAGCGAGGCAAGTCGTCAGGCAGCACAAGCATCTGTCCGTTCGAAATGTCTGAGGCAATAATTTTCAGCTTATCTGCCGGCAAATCCGCAAACGTTTCAATTCCTTTTTCACGCAGCAAACCGTACACCCATTTTTCCAAATAATCATTTTTATAAAAACCTAAATGAATCATTAATTCAATTAAGTTCCCAATCAGAGGAATTCGGTTAATGATCGTTTTCCCGCGAAACTTGACATAGTCCATGTTTTGAAGCTCCTTGCGAATTTCACCACTTTTATAGCCGCTCGCCAAAAGAGCCGCAATTAACGAGCCTGCTGACGTACCTGCTAGACGCTGCCATTCTACGTTGCTTTCTTCCATCGCTTCAATCGCACCCGTGAATGCAATTCCTCGAACGCCTCCCCCTTCAAATACAGCATCTGCTTTCACATCTTTCCCCTCCCCTGCAACTTTCTAGTTTTTATATACCCTTTTTTATATTCAGGTTTTCGCTACTCCATACCTTTTATTTTCCCAACAAAAAAAGACTGTTTCATTTATCGAAACAGTCTTTTCTTTACAGTCGCTTTATTACCATTCGATAGTAATTCATTGTCAGCCAGTAGAAAAGAAAATAAATAATCCCGTATACTGCATCCGCTATTAAAACAGGAACTATCAGACTTTCACCGATTAAGTTTGTAATGACCTTCAGCGCAAATAGACTGTGCAAGATGGCAATTACTAAAGGCAAACCAAACGTAAACAGCTGCTGCTTTCGCACGGCGCTCCTCATTTGAGACACTGAAAACCCAAGCTTACGCAGTACTTCAAATCTTTTGCGCTCTTGTTCAGCTTCTGAGATTTGCTTAAAATAAATAATACTGCCCGTTGCCATCAAAAAGACGAGCCCTAAAAATCCTCCAATAAAAATAAACAATCCTTTACTCATTAAGCCTGCCTGAAACACATCATAGTATGAAGTACGGCTTTCTCCAGCCACTTTTGCGATTTGATGATAGTTCTTAGTAAGTTCATTTTGTTTGTTTTCATCATCCGTATTAAACACGTACACCGCTTGCTTTTGTCCAGCCTTTGAAAGTTTGATAAACGTGTCGTGATTGACTACAAACTGATAGCCGGCACTTTCAGAGTCAAGAATAAGTGAAGGTTCTGATTTAACGACTTTTAAAGCAAGCTGTTCTGATTTGTTCAGCTGCACAACTGCCGTTTTACCTGTACTAGGCTTAAACACTTTTCCTTTTGCCATCGAATCAAAAACAACGGTTTCGTTTGCACTTAACGAAGGAACCGAAACGCCGTTTTTCCGCACTTCTTCTTCATCTAAAAAACTGATTCGCTCACCATCCCCGTAATAACCAGATGTAATAAATCGAAAATCCGATAAATCAGCAGAGTGCTTCACGATATGATAGACATACTGATTTGATTGGATATCTAGCGCATCCAGTACATCCATAAATTCTTGCGCTGCTTTTTTGCTGTGCAGCGTATAGTCATAAGGCTGCATGCTTCTGGCGTCGGCTTTTGTGTTATAGTACGAGGAATACGTCACACCAACTGCTACAAGTGTAGTAGCCGACAAGATCGTAATTAGGGTTAACACTCGTGCATTTGCTTTAATTCGATACATCATAGTAGAAACACTTAGCATATTTGCAAACGAATAATATCCGCTTGCATGCTCTCGGTAAAGTCCCATCAGCCACTCAATTGTGGCTTTAAAAAGTAAAAATGTACCGAAAATGACCGAGAACAGTACAACGGCTACAATTAGAAAAAACTTAGGCGTCACAATGTTTCCTGATGAAAGGTAGTACCCGTAGCCAACGAGTAAGATACCAAGTCCTCCCACTACAATTGATCGCTTTGAATTCATTTTATTTACGCGTTCACTTTTGCTTTCTGCTTGAAACAGATCTAATAGCGTATAGCGGTACATAATAAAATAGCCTTGAAACGATATAAAAATGGTAACAATTAAAAACACTACGGCTGTTTGTAAAACCGCTTGAAGAGAAAATGTGAGCGTAATAGAAAGCGACAGTCCCATAAGCTTTAGTAAAAACAGCACAAACAGCCTTGAAAACACGGTACCTAGTAAAATACCGACCACCAGAGAAGAAATCCCCAGCAGCATATTCTCATAGAAAATCATTTTTCCAATCGTACGTTTTTCAATGCCGACTAAATGATACAGCCCGAGTTCTCTCTTCCGCTGCCTGATAAAAAATGAATTTGTGTACCAAATAAATACGACAATAAAGGTAAGCAGAACGTAATTTGAAGCATTAAAAATGCCCTGCAGCCTCAGCTCTTCTCCAATAACCTTTGAAATCGATTGGTCGTACTGAAGCGTAGCAAACACATAGTACACAATAATGCTAAAAATCATTGAAAAGAAATAAAGGCTGTACCGGCTAATATTTTTGCGCATATTCTTTTTAACAAGATCAAATACGGTCATAGCCTTCACCGCCTAATGCGCCTTGAATGTTCATAATTCGTTTAAAAAATGCTTGTCTCGTTTGTTCGCCTTTAAACAGCTCCGTATAAATTTGTCCGTCTTTAATAAACAGCACGCGGCTGCAGTAGCTTGAAGCCAGCGGATCATGCGTCACCATAATAATCGTGGCACGGTCTTCTTGATTTAGTTGCGACAGCTTTTCAAGCAGGCTTGAAGCAGCTTTGGAATCAAGAGCTCCGGTAGGTTCATCGGCGAAAATAACGGCTGGATTCGTAATCATTGCTCTCGCTGCTGCAACGCGCTGTTTTTGTCCGCCAGAAATCTCATACGGGTACTTATCCGCCAGCTCATAGATGCCTAGTCGCATTGCGGTGTCTTTAAGCTTCGCTTCCATCTCTTTCTTAGACATTTTTGTAACCGTAAGCGGCAGAAGAATATTTTCTTTTACCGTTAACGTATCCAATAAATTATAATCTTGAAAAATAAACCCTAAATGATTGCGTCTGAAAGCAGACAGCTTCTTATCTTTCATGAGCGCCACGTTTTCCCCTTGAATCCATACCTCGCCATCGGTTGGACGGTCAATCGTTGAAAGAATGTTCATCAGCGTCGTTTTTCCCGCTCCAGATGGTCCCATAATACCGAGAAACTCTCCTTCTTCGATTGTAAAATCAATTCCTTTTAGCGCTTCGTATACATTTCCTCTTGATCCAAACGTTTTGGTTACATTTTTTCCTTCAAGAACAATGCTCACTTTTCCTCCTCCTTTCGTTCTTTTGTAGGCCACACGCTTTTCACTCGCTGCGGCAGCTCATTTTTTGTTATAATGTCATATTTCCGAACTTCATTACCTCGAATGAAAAGGTCAATAACCGTTCCTTCTTTTAACTGTTTAATCGTTGTAAATGTTTGAAACATTGTTTGTCCTTTTTCGTTTATCACTGAAATTGTATATTGAACTCGTCCATACTCATCCACTTTTTTTGCTTCTTTTGGGATAATCCCGTATTGATGCTCCGTTGCGGCTTTTTGATAAATCTTTATTCCTCCTATAGCTGCTCCTACAACAAAAAGCAGAGCTAAGAGGCTAACCCACTTTCTCTTCATGTACGTTCCCTCCTTGTGTATAGCTCTATCTTACTTTGAAACAAGGAAAGATTCGTTTGAAGCAGATGACAATCTCAGCGTGCAATCTTACATTTTTGAAAGGTTATCAAAAGAATTCGGTTTGTAGAAGGTCAGAATCACCGTGGTTCCTTCGTGTAAAAGTGAATTCACCTCTATTTGATGGCCAAGAGCATCTGTAATTTTTTTTGAAAAATACAGTCCTAGCCCTGTAGCTCCCTTCGTTTTTCTTCCCGCATTTCCTGTGAATCCTTTTTCAAAAACCCGGGGAAGATCTTGAGTTGGAATCCCTTTCCCTTGATCAGCGATAAATAACTTTACGTACTTTGGCGTTTCTTCACTAAAAAAAGAAAGCTTTCCTTCTAGAGGGCTATATTTAATGGAGTTAGACAGCACTTGCCTCACAACAAACTGCATCCACTTTGGATCAGTGTGCACCAGTATGTCTAGATTTTTTTCATCAATATGCAGTTTCTTTTCAATACACCACTTTGAGAAGTACGCAACGTTTGGAAAAACAAGTTCACTTAGCGACACTGCCTGCACCTGATAATCTTTTTCTAAGTACTGCAGGCGTGCAGAATATAAATTCTGATCTACTAATCCGTCAATTTTCATCCACTCATCTTCAATATCCTTTAGCCAAGGCCATTTATAAAGCTCTGTACGATGAGCATTAATAAGCAGCTTCATCGCAGTAAGCGGCGTCTTGATCTCATGAACCCAAGTCGTTACATATTCCTGCTGCTCTCGCTGCTGTACGTGAAGAGCATGAGTTTGTCTGCGATACACACGATCTATATGCTGCAGCAGACTCAGCATATCTTCATCTGCTTTCGTTCTAACGTATGAATGCATTTCTTGTAAATCGTACGCATCATGATCATGCCGCAGCATTAAGCTTAACTTTTTTAGAAATCTTCTTTCTTTTATTCCTCTCCATAAAAGAAACAGAATCAGCAGACACAGCGTTAAAAGATTCAAATACCAAAACGAAGTGGACGATACCTTAATATCATACTCAAGCAGCAGCAGAGCATCGATTACACTCAGCCATATAAGAACAAATAAAATCCAGCTTAGCCTTTCTCTTAAAAAACTTTTCCACATCTTAATTCACCAAATATCCTTGGCCTTTTTTGGTCACAATTTTATCATTCAGCCCGATGTCTTCCAGCTTGGTGCGAATGCGTGTGATGTTGACAGAAAGCGTATTGTCACTTACAAATTTCTCATCTTCCCATAACCTTCGCATAAGCTCTTCTCGCGATACAATCTTGCCTCGTTCTTCCAAAAGAAGCCGTAAAATAAAAAATTCATTTTTCGTTAAATGAATTTCTTGATCGTTGTAATGCAAACTTCCTTTTTTTAAGTCTAGCACCGCGCCGTTCCAATCGATAACGTCTGAAATCGTGTCTCCATATGAATACGTTCTGCGCAGAAGCGCCTGCACTTTAGCAACAAGAACATCCAAGTTAAACGGCTTTTGAATATAGTCATCTGCCCCAACATTCATTGCCATAACAATATCCATTGGATGTTCACGAGAGGAAAGAAAGACGATAGGAGTTTTTGAAACTGTACGTATTTGCTGACACCAGTAAAACCCGTCATATACAGGCAAATTCACGTCTAAAATAACAAGCTCTGGGCTTTCTGCAATAAATACTTCCATTACCTTTTGAAAGTCTTCTACTCCAGCCACTTCAAATGACCACTGTTCAAATTTCTCTTTTACTAATTCATATATTTTATCATCGTCTTCTACAATTAAAATTTTCATACATTCACCTCTGTATTGTCCTATATATTATGTATAACCCACTGTTGAATACTCTCTTAAAAGCTCACCTAATTCATTAGCATGACAGCAATTTTCTTAAAAATAAACCATTTATTTCTGTAAAACGAAGAGTGAACGAGTATTATCGTAGTGTAAACTTGTATATGTTACAAGTTTCTCTGTTCAAATACTACAAAATAATGACAATATCGTTAATAAGTAATCTTTAAACTCCATTAAATGCTCATTTTTTGTTACTATAGTATATAAGATGAAAACTTAAACTAATTTGACATGTGGATATGTAAAAAGGAGCTAGTTATCGATGAGTGTACCCAACAAATTACGCGACAACGCAATGGTGATGTTAAAAGAGACAAGCCGAACATTTTTTATTCCAATTAGCCACTTGCCGGCAGAATTGCAGGATGCAGTAGGATCTGCTTACTTATGTATGAGGGCAATTGATGAAATTGAAGATCACCCTGAGCTAGAAGCCGGTGTAAAAAGCCGCTTGCTTTACGCCATTAGTGACCTGTTAAAAAAGTCTTTTAACGAAGACGAGTACATGGCATTAGTAGGTCCTTATCAAGCTGATTTACCTGACGTAACGCTTCAGCTCGGCAACTGGATTGCGCTTTGTCCGACTGGAGTTGCAGATCAAGTATTAGATGCAACTTCTATTATGGCCAAAGGAATGGCCGATTGGGTAGAAAAAGACTGGCATATTGAAAATGAAGCGGATTTAGATGACTATACGTTCTACGTAGCTGGTCTAGTAGGCGTGATGCTTAATGACATTTGGAAATGGTATGACGGCACGGAAACAGACAAAGAATTAGCCATTGCGTTTGGACGCGGCTTGCAGTCTGTTAATATCCTGCGTAATACCTCGGAAGATTCAGAGCGCGGAGTCAGCTTCTTTCCTAACAATTGGAGCAGAGAAGATATGTTTGCCTACGCTCGCCGCAATCTTTCACTAGGAAAGAAATATTTAGAAGATGTCAAATCGCTTCCGATCCTTCATTTCTGTAAAATTCCGTTAGCGCTTGCTGATGGAACATTAAACGCCTTGATGAAAGGAAAAGAAAAAATGACGCGTGACGATGTAAATAAAACGGTAAATGAAGTTGTGGATATGTAAAAACAAAAACACGGAGCCCCTGGGTTCCGTGCTTTTTATATTTCTACCTGAAGACTTTCATATAAAGCGACGAGTTCTCCTTGAATAATAGGGTAGTGTTTCAGGGTCGGAACACTTGAAAGCTTTGGCGCTCGTTTTTGCTCAGCTGCTGCAGCTAGCTGAGCAAATGTTTCTTGAAGCTCTCGTTTTTCCGTTTCTGAAAGCTCATATCCTTCAAACGACGCAAGAAGCATATAACCTAACTGCTGTGTAGCGACAACTGCAGGCCACAACCCTTCCAGCTTGACGGCCGTTTTAGAATATTCTCCAATCACATTATCGTACAGCGCCCGAAGATTAACGAGTTCTCCTTGAAGCTTATTTCTTTCTCGTTTAATTCTTTCTTCATCTTGTTCGGTGCTTAGCATTTCTAAAAACTGTCCTTCTTTTCGTATCACATCTCCGAGCAAATATGGCAAACGAAGTGAAGAAGCTCGTTTGAAAATTAATACCGTGCCGACCACTCCAATAATAGAACCAATGACAATATCAATCACTCGAGCAGACGTAAAGTAGCTAATCGCTTTATCAGGATGACCGCTTTCAGCAATTAAAAGAGCATTCGGTGTGATAAAGAGCGTGCCGAGCGCGTAGTTTTTGACAATTACAATTTCAATCGTCGACTGAAGCACAAAGACAATGAGCGCAATGACGATTCCCGTTGGTTCAAGCATTAGAATCCCGGTTCCAATTAAAATACCTAAAATGGTTCCGACAGAGCGCTGAATACCTCGCTGAACCGTTGCACGAACGGTTGCTCCAAGCATCACTCCTGCGCACGTAAGCGGAATCCAGTAAGACCTTGGAATATTTGTCGTGTAGGCAACCGCTGCGGCAACAATCATAATAATTCCGTAGCGCAAAGCGTTTTTAAGCACATACGAACGTTTGTGAAAAGCAGCTTTTAACCGTGTTTTTACGCTGCCTTGTGAAAACTGAATATACTCCGTTTCTTTTAATTCTTTCATTTGAAGAACGTCATTTACATCCAATAGCAATGTACGCAGCTCTTCTTTGATGGACAGCTCTTCAATTTCTTCTCGAACGTCTCGAATTTTTTTATGTTTTTTTAACGTGGCCATTTCGGATGCGAACGTTTCAATCACTGCCTGTGCTTTTTTAGAAACAGCTGGATTAAAATCGTTCGCAGCGGCCATCACAAAGATAAACAGCCCTTCGGCTTTTTGATTTAATAAAAACAGACGATGCGCAAACGATGATTTTTTTCGATTAATTTTCGCTTGTTTCATCGCTGTTTCCGCTGCCCGAAGCTCGACAACCGTTTTATGCTGCTCGGCGTGAAACGATTCCGTACCAAGAGACCCGACAAACGAAGCTAGCTGCCTGTACGCTTTCGCCACAGCGGCAGTTTCAGGTCCGCGCGGGTTAATAAGCCAGCCGCTCATGCTAATGCACCAAGATAGTGTCCCTCCTAAAAAAACGAGTCCTGCGTGCAAAAAAACAGCCTGCAAATTCGGCGCTGGAATGCTCGTACTCACAGCAAATGAAAGGACAAAAAACATGGCAGAAGGTCCTGGAATTTTTAAGGCTCCGAAAACATAAACCGATACAGCTCCAATAACACCAAATAAAATAGTTTTCATCCAAGCTACGTCAGCAAATAATGAGCCGAGTGTAAAACAGAGCGTAACGCCAAGCAAAGCTAAAAATAACTTAACGGCACGCTGCGCGTAAGGCTCATCTTTTGTATATAGATATGTAAAGCCGCCAATGCTTGCAATGAGTCCGTACTGCAAATGATCAAACAAAATTCCTATCAAAATCGGCAGGCTTGAAGACAAACCTGAGCTGATTCCTCTTACCCACGGAGAAGAAGCGTGGTTAAAGCGAAAAGCAGCTTTGATTCCCGGCGCTTTTGGAGAAGCCTCAATTTTATGATGAATTTCCGTATGATTATATGTTGGTGACTTTTTGTCATCACTCACCTTGACCTCCTCCTTTCTCTCCATATATCTTTCCTGTTCTTAAAGCGTGATAAACCTAAAAAACGGCTGTTCCTATCCGTATTGTGTTTAGGAACAGCCGTTTTTATCCTTATAAGCAGCCTATACTAAAACAAAAAGCAGATGAAACGAATGTCTCATCTGCTTTTTACTAACAGCTCTACTGCTTCTTTTACTAAGTTTTCGGTATTCTCGCCTTTTTCAATGCTTTCTCTTACGCATTGTTCAAGATTGGTGCTGACAATAACACCCATTGTGCGATCAATTGCGCTTCTAGCTGCTGAGAGCTGTGTCACAATGTCACGGCAGTCTTTTCCTTGTTCCATCATATTTAAGACGCCTTTTAACTGACCTTCAATTCGTTTTAAACGATTTTTAACTTGCTTATCATATTCCATCATACTACTACCTCCGCTCGTGCATGATTGCGTTTCTTGCTTTTAAGCTGTACGCATGAAGTAAATGTATACACAACTTTATACCTGTTAGGGTATGATGTCAAGTAAAGGAAGTTTAACATAAATGTTAATACTTGTTTACACTGTATTTATTGTCCTGTAATCTAAACTTAGCAATCTGAGAGTATAGTTAAGCTGTAAAAACGACTTATACTGGAGGTTTGAAATGGCTACATACGGGAAAAAATTAATGGCAAGTCTATTCATTATCATGGCATGTGTTTTAGGGTTTATGGGACATGCAGCTTTTTTAGCTCCTGAAAAAACGGCAGCTGAAGTAAACTACGATGCAACGCTTTATTTTCCGTTAGACCGATATCCTGAAACGGGTGATCATATTCGTGACGCGATTGCCGCTGGGCACTCTTCCGTTTGCACAGTTGATCGCGACGGTGCTGAAGCTAACCGGGAAGAATCGCTGAAAGGATATCCGACAAAAACAGGCTATGACCGTGATGAATGGCCAATGGCTATGTGCGAAGAAGGCGGAGCAGGAGCTGACATTCGCTATATTTCACCTTCTGATAACCGCGGAGCCGGCTCATGGGTTGGAAATCAGTTAGAACAGTATCCAGATGGTACACGCGTACAATTTATCGTTCAATAATAGCAGAACAAGCTTTACTTTGAAGAGGTGAAATCATGAAAACAAAATGGAAAGAACAAGAGCTAACCATGTCTTATCATCAGTTTACGCTGTTTCAAAAAGGACAGCCAAAGCCCCATCACGACTGGAGTGATGAAGATATTCAAAAAGGATATGTCGCAGATGATAAAGCTATTTCATTTGAAGCCGTATCGAACACAAAAGCCATTATTGAAGTGTGGGTAAACGAAACTCCAGACGTATCACAGGCTGAAAAGACCACTCGCCTTCCTTTTCACGTCGAAAGCGATGGGATTGAAATCAAAAGCGTCCTATCTGAAACCTTAAGCTATGATATTCCAAACGGGTATTATTACGTCACATGCCTGACCATTCCTCTTCAAGAAAAAACAAACTCAGGCCTTTATTTGGTGAAGTATTTGCTGCATTTTGAAAGTCAATAAAAGAAGGCAGCCTACTGGCTGCCTTCTTTTATTGACTTTGGTATTCATAAGTTTCTTTATTTGATATAAACGGGCTGATTTCACCAAGCGAGAACAGGTGCAGCTCATGCATCGCTCTTGTACATGCTGTATAAAATAAATTTCGCTCGTATTCATCTTGGTAACATTCACTCGATGCATTGTAAATGATGACGGCATCAAATTCAATTCCTTTTGCTAAGTAAGCTGGCAGAACAAGCATGCCTTTTTCAAATGAACTTGTTTCTTTTGTCAGCAGCCTTGCAGACATCGCTTCAGGCAGTGCTTGGAATGCCTGACGACTTTCCTCAGCTGTTTTGGCAATAACAGCAATCGTTTTATAGTTTTGCTGCTTCAATTCATTAATTTTGTGTATAATTGCCTCATGCAGCTTTTGCACGTCGCCTGTAGCCGATACGGTCGGTTTCGCTCCGTCTCGATTAAACGGCTCGATTAAATGACCGTTTGCTACCATATCCCTTGAAAATTCGACAATTTGACGTGTTGATCGGTAGCTTCTCGTAAGAGTCAGCGTTTCTGCTTCTTTCTCTTCGTACAGTTCGCTTGAAAGAATGGTCGGTGCGTTCAAGGCGTGCGCATAGATCGCTTGATTCAAGTCTCCAAGCAGCGTCATTCTGGCATGCGGAAACAGCTCTTTTAAAAACGCCAGCTGAAACGGTGAATAGTCCTGTGCTTCATCAATAAACAAATAGCGAATGACAGGGTTGGTTTTACGCCCTTCAATTTGATCTTTTATATATAAGTAAGGCGTTACGTCTTCATAAGACAGCTTCATGTTCATGACTCTTTGCACCGTGTTTTTAGCAGTGTCTTCCCATCCCTCTACGTGGGAAAAAAGGTGATTTCTTTCAAACAGCTGCATATAGATACGGCGAATGTCGATAAATTTAAGCTGTTTGATGGCTTGCTTAATAAATTTCATTTTTTTAGCTACAACCGCTTTGGCTAAATACGCTTGTTCCCGGTCAAAGTCGTCAAATGAACTTTCCGTGTAGCCTTCCTTTTTCTGCAGGTGCTGATAGGCCTCTACATAATCTTCTTTTTCTAAAAGCTGAATTTCTTCTTGAACCCAATCTTTTTTGCGCTCAAGCTTTTCAAGCTGATTAATGAGTTTAAGCGCCCATTCCGCAACGAGCTGCATCCTGTTAGGAATGGAAATTCCCTTATCAAGCGAATAGAAATAAGACAGCAGACGCCGAGCAGATAACACGATTTCGCCGCGAAACTTAATGTTTTTAAAAATGATGTCTTTAGTAGACAGTTCTTCAATATACGCATCTACCTGCTTTTTAAATTCACAGCTTGCCTTGTAGCGAATTTCCTGCATTTTTTGCTTTTTTGCCGCAGCATCTTTTTCCGTTAGCAAATATTCGATTTGCACGAACAAGTCCTCCACTTCAAACTCGTTTCCTAACCGGCCATCGGCATATTGCTGAAACGTTGTTTGTTTCATATTGTCTTCTCCAAGCTCCGGAAGAACGGTTGAGACGTAGCTGTTAAAAAGCGGATTTGGTGAAAACAGCATCATGTTTTCTGCAGTCAGCTGCTTTCGGTGATGATAGAGAAGATAAGCCACGCGCTGAAGAGCTGCAGACGTTTTACCGCTCCCTGCTACCCCTTGAACGATCAGCACTTTATTTTTTTCATTTCGAATAATTTGGTTTTGTTCTTTTTGAATAGTCGCTACAATACTTTTCATTTGACTGCTTGCATTGTGTCCGAGCACTTCTTGAAGCAGCTCGTCTCGAATGGTAATTCCTGTATCAAACATGCTTTTAATTACGCTATTTTCGATAATAAACTGACGCTTTAGCTTCATCTCGCCTTTAATCGCTTCACCTGGCGTTTCGTATTGCGCTTTTCCCGGTGAATAATCATAATAAAGACTCGAAATAGGTGCACGCCAATCATAAATTAAAAACTCTTCATCTTTTTGATCCATTAAAGAGCCCACGCCCACATAAATAGCTTCCGCTTCTTTTTCGCCATTTTCTATAAAATCAAAACGTCCAAAATAAGGGGATTGCGTTAGTTTTTTTAATGTTTTTAATTGATCATACGCTTGTCTATGGGTAATTTCACGTTCAGCTAAAAGTTCTGCCTGCTGCTTAATACTCGTAAATGTCTCAATCACATCATCCGGCTCATCCATATTAACCGTGACATCGTCCCAAAACGTGCTTCGCAAATCGACAATTTCGCCTTTTACGTTTCCTACGCTTTTGCCTATTTTTTCAGCTTTTTGGCTGATTTCTTCTACTACCCAATCAACTCGCTGCTGTTCTTCTGTTAAATTTTTGTCTTTCACTTATCCACACCCCTTACACACGTTACCCGATAACAGAACTTGTTACCGGGTAAAAGCGATCGTTGTTTATTTTTTTCAGAGTCTACATACTTCCCTACTGAATTCGTAAATCCCTGCTATGTAACCATATTATGTCTTAATTTCCACCGTTAGTATACTGAAAAATAATGAACTCCACAACAAAAAGGGCTGAGAAAATCTCAAGCCCCTTATCTTTATAAGTCGTTCCTCTACTTATTAGCTATTACTGTTTCCAAAAAGTTAGCAGATGAATGATGGCTGACACCACTTCTACCCCTTGAAACGCCAGTAAACCTGCTGCTGCCGCTGTAAACAATCCGACTACCGCTTCTTTAAAAATGAATGGCATTGATACCAGCTCCTTTGCTTATTTAAAATAAGTAGATTTGTTATCATTCTACTCCTTTTTTCAGAATTTTCAATACCTTTTTATCAACAAAGCAAAATAAAAACGCTTTCACTTTATAAAAATAAAGTGAAAGCGTTTTTTAAGCTTCCTTTTCTAATGCGTTCAGCGCAAGTGAATATTCTAATCCTTTTCCTTTTTGCACAACGTGCTGCACTTTGCCCATGTTGCACGCATCTTGCGCACTAACAGTCATGCCGTTTGTTAACTTTAGCTGCACAGGTTCTTCCGCAATTCGTACATCGCATGCTAAAGCTAACTCATATCCTCCGCCAAACGTAAAGTTTGTAAGAAGCGCAATCGTTTGTTTGGAGCTGCATGAAATACGCTGAAAAATCGCTCGAGCTGCTACTGCATGAATCGGCTGATAAAGCCTTCCTGTTTCTTCACGTAGGAAAGAAGTTGTTCTATGATCTCCGTTCATCTTATAGTACTCTCCCATAAATACAATAGATCCAACCGACGCATCGTGCTGCAGCTCATTCATCGTTTCTTGCACCTCATACATGACTTCACTGTTCAAACGATTAAGCATTGACTGATTCATTCGTACAACCGCCACATGATTTCTTTTTTCTACTTTGATAAATCTTTTCATCATTCCTCCGCCCTTTCCCCTGTCGTCCTTTATAAATAAAGCGCTTTCAAAATATTTCGCTTTTTAATAGAAAAGTTATTTTCATAGTTTCATCATACAACAAACTCATAATTATTTCCATTACTTTTTTAATTTTCCGTCAATAATTCCATGAATCATTTCCATGTTTTTATCAAATAAGACGTGCTATAGTATAAACAGCACAAATGCAGCTGAACTCACTGATAAAAGGAGTAATCACTATGAAATACGACTTAACAAAATGGGAGCCTCACGGCTATTCTTGCCCTGTGGAAGCAGCCGTTGATGTAGTCGGCGGCAAATGGAAAAGCGTCATTTTGTATCAATTATCGAAGGAACGCCGCCGCTTTAATGAACTGCGCAGACTCATTCCTGGTGTGACGCAGCGAATGCTCACACTGCAGCTTCGCGAACTCGAGCGCGACGGAATTATCCACCGCGAAGTCTATAAACAAGTTCCGCCTAAAGTAGAATATTATTTGACATCCTTTGGAGAAACGCTCATCCCTATTATCGAGCTGATGTTTAAATGGGGATATGATCATACCGATAAAATTGCTGAAGCGAGAATTCAAGCAGAAAAAGAGTAAGGAATGAGAAACGATATGAATAAAAGAAAAAAATTCCCTTTAATCTCCCCTTTTCTTTCGCTCAATTTAGTAAATACTGAAGTCGTCAGTCATGGCCGTCGTCACGAGTTACTAAGTGAAGACCAAGATTTGTTAGACTGGCTTCATATAATGTGTGAAGAGATCCCTTCTCTTGATAAAACAATATTGACTATGTCCCAAAGTGAATTAACGGAAGTGTTACATCTTATATATGATTTTCGATTGTGTTTAAGAAACAACTTTGAATCAATAGCAGATGGAAATGCCATTGATTCAAAGTGGATATTATCTTTAGAAAGAAATATTGAAAAAGCTCCTTATGTTTTTAAAGTTCATGCACAGCAATTAGTACAAATCCCAATCGGGAGCATCGTAAATAAACTCTTTTCCTTACTATCATTAGATGCTTTGCAGTTAATCAGTGAAGGCCAACTAAACAAAATAAGAAGATGTAGCAACCCTGACTGTGTATTGTTATTTATTGATACAACTGGAAGACGTAAATGGTGCTCGATGAAAATCTGCGGGAACAGGCAAAAAGCGGCGCGTTTTCAAGATAAAAAGGATAGGGGTGAAATAAAGCTTGAATTCTAATCATGAATTCAAGCTTTTTTTACCTCACAAAAACTAACCATTAAAATCATTATTGACAGGTTAATTTACAAAGAGGTAAAATGATTGAAAAATAAAGGAGGTTTTATATAAAGATGAATAGTTCACCTAAAGCGTCGGCAAAGGAAGACATTTCATACACGCAATCATATTTTTCTAAAATGATAACAACCGCGAGAAGCCCTTTAAAAATTGACGTAAAAGATGCAGTTACAGGCTTAGTCGGTGGAACGGTTAGTATTTTACTTCTAGCTATACTGACTCAGCTTACATCAAGCCCTTGGCTTATGGCCCCTTTTGGAGCCAGCTGTGTATTAGCATTTGGCCTTTGGAACGCTCCTCTATCGCAGCCCAGAAATATTATTGGAGGGCATTTAGTAGCGACTTTGGTGGGGTTAACCATCTATCATTTATTCGGTAATAACCCTTACACTTTAGGAACAGGAGTCGGCCTAGCCATTTTCTTTATGATGCTTACAAAAACAACTCACCCACCCGCAGGAGCAGACCCCATTGTTGTGATCTTAGGCGCTTCTTCTTGGAATTATATTATCAATCCCGTTTTAATAGGATCGATTGTAATTGTAATCGTTGCCCTTCTTATAAATAACGTACGAAGTAACAGGTCGTATCCTACCTACTGGATATAAGAAATTTGCTGATAAGAATTTAAAAGTTTATAAGAATAGTCTCTAGAGTGAATCTACATAAAAAAAGACTTCCCACAGGTCAGTGAAATTGACTTGTGGGAAGTCTTTTTTATACGTTTTTCCGAATTAATAATTCTTTTAATCCGTATACAAATGTACTTTCAATCGGCTTTAACTCAAATGCCGGGCTCCAGTCCATCTGCGGATAGCGGTCAATCAGCTCGGCCAGCATAATTTTTGCTTCTATTCGAGCAAGCGGTGCTCCTAAGCAAAAATGAATGCCTCTTCCAAATGCCATATGCACATTTGGCTTTCGATCGATTTTAAATACATCCGGGTCTTCAAAATACTCCGCGTCTCGGTGCGCAGATCCCATCCATGGAACGACGTGTTCCCCTGCTTTTAGTTTCTGACCTGCAAGAATCACATCTTCTTTTACGATTCGGTGAAGAGCCTGAACGGGTGAACGATAGCGAAGAACTTCTTCAATCGCAGAAGGCAAAAGTTCTTTCTCACGTTTGAGTCGTTCAAAAGAAGCTTTATCTTCCATTAAACAATAAATCGTATTTGAAATTAAATTTGTGGTTGTTTCGTTTCCTGCAATCAGCAGCAAAATAGAAAAACCGACGATCTCTTCATCCGTTAGCTGTTTCCCTTCTTCTTTTGCCTGAAGAAGCACGGAGATAATATCATCTCCTGGACGCGTGCGTTTTTCTTCAATGATTCGATAAAAGTAAGTTTCTAGCTCATCATTTGCTTTCATTTTCTCTTGCTGCAATTTTTCGAGCGTTTCACGTTCGTTATTAGAAGGACCGGCTACGATAATATCCGACCAATCTTTAAACTGACGCTGATCTTCTATGGGCACGCCTAAGATATCGGCAATTACCATAACCGGAAGCGGATAGGACAGATGCTCGACTATATCAATATCTTCAAGATGCTCCACTTCTTGTAATAATTCATTTGTAATACGCGCAATTTTAGGCTCCCATGCTTTCATTGCTTTAGGCGTAAAAGCTTTATTAACAAGCGATCTCATTTCAGCATGCTTAGGCGGATCAATATTAATTAGGCTCGTTCCTAGAGCAGTTTGTCTTTGGTTTTGTGGAGGTCTTCGATCAGAAGAAAAAATATTCTTTTGTTCTAGCACTTCTTTGACTCCGTCATAGTGAAAAACATCCCATACCTGCCTTTCTTCATCCCATTGCACAGGCGCGCTGTTTCTCATCTCTTCATACCACGAAAAAGGATTAAAGCGCTCTTCTTTTGTTTGAATCGTATTCACTTGACGGACAATTCCGTTTTCTCTTTCGGTTTTCATGTTAAAACCTCCCCGTATCGTTCAAATAGAATGACTGTGTAGTCATCTATGACCAAATAGTACCATATATAAGAATTTTCTTAAAAATGATAGCTGTATATTTTAGTAAAAATGAATCGATAGAAGGATATTTTTTACAAAAAAGGGTAGGCGCATAGCGCCTACCTTTTTAAGAATAATGTTCTTCTGGTTTTTGTAATCGGTTGTCTAACGCGTACGCGCCGCTTCCTGCTAGAATCATATGAAGCGAAACGACAAAAAGGGCAACCTCAAGCTCATAGCCGCCTGTAAAACCAGCACCGCTTTTCGCTGTAAAAATAGCGCCAATCATCACAATCGCAAACAAGACACCGATTAAACGCGTTTGAAATCCAAGAATCATAGCGGCTCCCCCTACGAATTCAATAACCGCAACCGCATAAGCGAAAAACGCAGGAATGCCCATGCTGTGGAAAAAACCGACCGTATTATCAATACCGCTTTGGAATTTGCCAAGGCCATGAATAAAAAACGTTAGCCCTAACATAAGACGAAGTAAAAACGTTCCAAGCTGATAGCTTTTCATTTCTTTTCCTCCTTTTTTACTTTTGTCTGCACATGTAACAATTTTAGTTACAACTGTGAACAAATTCAAGGGGTTAGAACAGAAAAACAAGATATCAGCAAATTTCTTTATCTCATTTTAAACGTTTCTTTTGGAAGTAAGGCAATACTCCCTGCTCAGTCGCGCTGAAGATACGATAGAAATGCAAAAATATGATCCTGAATAATGAGTTCTGCCGTAGGAGAATGGCTCTTTAATGATAGGTGTTCAGAATATCGAAATCGGTTAAATTTATTTACATCAACATGGTGAACGGCCTGCACATGAAAACCTTCTATGATGGCTTTTATTTGGGCAAAAGGCGGTACAGCAAGAGATTCGGGCTTAATTTTCTCCAGACACTCTCTGCTTATGGCATGAGGAACAGCCGTCATGGAGCTCATTAATAAATCTTTTCTTCCTATTGTCTCGTTCAATACGTACTTCCACCCCTGCACCACATGCGTGAGCTTTTCTTCATCTTCACATACGTTTAAAGCTACATCAACGCCGCTCGCTACCGCTGAAGCAAACGGATACAACTCTTGAGCTGAAAGAACAAAATCCCCGTCTATAAAGAGAAGTATATCTCCCGTTGCTGCAAGGGCCCCCGCAGCTCTTCCGCAATCATGCCCTAACCGCTCATCGTAGACGAGGGTTTTGACACCCTGTTCTTTGGCATACGCCTCCGACTGATCAGTGGAACCGTTAATCACGACAATGATTTCTAACGGCTCAAGTTTTCTTGCTTCTGCAATCACTTGTTTGATTGTTTGTTCTTCGTTGCAAACCGGAACAATAACAGACAGCTGTTTGCCTCCATAAAAAGATGATAGTTTCCCCCAGCCGTGCTCAACAACTGGAATGGGCTGCGCAAGCATATCCACTCTCCTTTTACGATTTGACGCAAGCGTATAGTATGTTTGAAGAAGCTGCTGGTAGGATTGAATTCGTTCTCTGCTGCGCAGCGGGCGATCGAAAGGACGAAAGCTTCCCTTTCCCTGGGTTTCAATCGTAATATGCGAGCTTACACGATACTGCGTTAACAATGTCACAAATAAAGAAAGAGGCGGCATCTCCCAGTAGTTCTTCAATACACTTAACAGCACCCCGTAAGGCGCTTTTAAATAAGCGTTGGCACGATGAGGCTTTCCAAGCGCATGATGCAAGACCGCACTCCACGTCATTTCGCTGCGGTTAAAAGCATTTATCTTTGTTTTTTCCCACTTGTTTAGCACCACATCGCTATGTCCAAATAACAACGGCTGCACAAAACGTTCAATCTCAGAAGCAGAAAGAATAATATCTCCGTCTACAAATAAGACGGCATCTCCTTTGGCGGCTTTGGCTCCTTCCATTCTTGCTTCATGGGGAGAAAGGCGTTTTTCCACTACTTTTACCATGCACCCTTCTTCTTTTGCTATTTTTACTGAAGCATCGGTACAGCCATTTGCGATTACAATAATCTCAAGCACATTCACTTTCTTAATTTGTTTAAGCACGGTCTTTAGCGTGTCTTCTTCATTGTAAACAGGCAGCACGACAGAAAGAGTTTTCATTAATATCACCCCTAAAAAAAGAACCACTGAATAACTCAGCGGCTTCATTCATTTAAAACACCTCTTGTATCTACAACTTTTTTTGCATTTTTTACGATTGACCAATCCACCTGACTATGGTCAGTTAATACCAGTACAACGTCGCTTTTTTCGATTTCCTCTTTTGTAAGCGGGACAGAAAAGTACGTTTGCTTATTAAACACGGCAGAGTCAATATACGGGTCATGATATGTTAATTCATACCCTTTTTCTAAAAGACCTTCACACACGGTCAGCGCCGGCGATTCACGTATGTCATTTACGTCTTTTTTATACGCAACGCCTACCACGAACACGCGCTTTTCGTTTGCGTCAAGCTGCTTTTCAACTCGCCTAATCACTTTATTTGGCATTTCTTCATTAATATGATGAGCCGCTTCAATAAGTTCGCTCGTTAGCCCATTTTGCTTTAGTTTCCATAAGAAATAAAGCGGATCAACAGGTATGCAGTGCCCCCCTATTCCGGGACCTGGATAATAAGGAGTAAACCCAAACGGCTTGGTAGATGCCGCTTGTAAGACCTCATAAAAATCTATTCCTAATTCCCCACACAGTTCGTTTGTTTCATTCACCAACGAAATATTGACCAGGCGCTGAATGTTTTCAAACAGCTTGCACATTTCCGCTACTTTCGGAGAAGAAACAGGTACAACCTGCTGGAAAATGCTTTCGTAAAATATCTGTATATGATGAAGGCATTCTTTGCTGTAGCCGCTAATCACTTTTGGAATATACTCAATGTCGTACGACTTGTTTGCTGGATCGACTCGCTCTGGAGAATATGCTAAATAAAAATCAACTCCTGCTTGCAAATCAGACTCCTTTAAAATAGGTAAAACGACTTCTTCAAGCGTGCCTGGATAGGTAGAGCTTTCATAAATAATTGTTTGTCCTTTTACCATATGTTCTTTCAAAAACGTAGATGCGCTAATAACGGGTCCTAAGTCCGGATTATGATTCTCTGTAATAGGTGTTGGCACGGTCACCACTACATAATCGCATGCTTGAAATGCGGAAATACCTTTTTTTAATTCATATGCTTGAAAGTTTTTCTCACTTTGAATCACATCATTACGTACATCTGGAATATAGCTTTTCCCTTGTTTTAGCGCTTCAATTTTCCGAACGTCAATATCAAGCCCAATCACGGTGTAGTTTTTTTCAGCAAACAAAAGAGCAAGCGGGAGTCCCACATACCCTAGACCAATAACGGCAACTTTTTTATTCATTGTTTAACACCTCAAACAAAAGATCATGTCTTCGTATGTCCGGAAGAAATTCGCCTCTTTCACTAGTTTGGCTAATATAGTACGCCATGGCCTCTACATAATCTCCTAGAATTCTCTGAGTGGATGCTGCTAGACCTTTGACTTTCATATGCTCTTTTCGAATCCGGTTCGTTCGCGCCACATCCACAAAATGAACAGGCTGAATCATAAAGCCGTACATGATACTTTTTAATTGAAATAAAGGTGGAATAATAAGAGATTCGTAGCCTACTTTCTCCATTACATCCCGTTTAATTGCATGCGGAATCGCCGTCGTTGTATTAATGGTTAAATCCGGACGTTTGCAAACAATATTAAGAAAATATTTCGCCGCACTTACAGAGTGGATGGGATGCACTTCGTCAAGCAGACACTCTAAATTATTAAGCGCTACATCAACTCCTTGGTCAGCCGCTTCTAAATATGGACGTAAATGTTCCGCGGAAATAACAATATCTCCATCTACGAACAAGCAAACTTCACCGCTGCTGTACATCGCACCAATTGCTCGAGGTACATTGTGTCCAAGGCGCTGCTTGTAATGAAGAACAGTAGCTCCGGCTTCGATCGCTCGTTTGACCGTTACTTCATCGGCTCCGTTGGCAACCACGATGATCTCTTCCACTCCGGCTTTTTTTACTTCTTTAATCACGTTTGCAATCGTCTCTTTTTCTTCACCTGCCGGAATAACAGCACTGTACTTCACTCCTGTTTTCCGTTTTACATTCGGTGTATAAGCGGAAACAACTTCTCGGTTTCGATCACCATCTGTGAGCCCGCCTCTTATTCCTTTTTCTTCGATAAGATGAGCTAACGCTTTAATATGATCTCCAATAATATAGTTAGTGGAAATAGGGAAAGGAGAATTGGTAGGAATGGTTTTGTGGGTGGTTCTAATCTTATTGGTATAAATAACGTCTGAAGAACACGGTGCAACGATTGACATTCCTTTTAAAAGAGCAATCGTATGAGCAAGAGGCGGGTGAGCTAAGTTCTCGTATCCAATTTTAGCTGCTGATGTTTTCTTGATAGCATGGGGAATAGCTGTTAATGCTTGAATGGATAAATCTTCACGCTGCAAGCATAAGTTCAGCATGTATTTCGCAACGGAAACCGGATGCGGACGCACCTTCCGCTTCATAATCCACGAAAGGTTGTTCAACGCTATATCATGACCGGTTTCTATAGCCTTCGTATATTTCATCAGCTCCTCATGAGGAACCGCTATATCTCCGTCCAAAAAAAGCAAAATATCTCCTTTTGCTTTTTTAGCCCCAATGGCCCTTCCAATATTAATACCAAGAGCTTCTTCATAATAAACAACGCGGCAGCCTGCACCCTCGGCAATTTCCTTTGTTGTATCACTGGATCCATTTACGACGACAATAATCTCAAACGGCTTCATTTTTTGAACTTCTTTAATGACAGGTAACAAAGAATCAGCTTCGTTACAGGCTGGAATAATCACTGATACTTTCAATCTCACTCAACTCCGCTGAAAATTCGAACATACGTAATCGATACTAGTGGAATGGTTACATCTGCAGGCTCGCCATATGAGCTTGATGTACGTACAACAGCCGCTGCTTCCGTAACAGCAAGCAGTGTTCCATTAATAACGTCAATAGCTGTGATGATTTGCACAAATGAACCTACATTTTCTCGTAATGCATCTTGAAACATATTTTTTCCTCCTTTCGTTTAAGCGCTTTGAATAGTCACAATGCTTGTAAATGGCAGCAATACCATTGACGTTGGAGACTCTACTAATTCCAAATAATCATCTCCTACAAATGTCACAACACCTTCTAGTGGACCAGCGGTTGTTTCAATCACAACTTCTTTCCCGATATACTGCTCGGCAATTTCTTTAAAAGGTGATTCTTGAGATTCTTTAATAATACTGATCACATATTCTCTAAACGTGTCAGAATAAACAACGTCTTCTACTGCTTTTTTTGTGTTTTCCTGAATAAATTCAGCAAATCGATTTGAAAACAAAAGGTGTTTTATCTTTTCTACATAGCGACGGTAACAACAAAAAAACATAAATTTTGTTCCTCCTTTTTATACTGTTATCCCTTCAAATTACCTACAACAATTGACGTAACCTGAGAGATTACTTTATCAATATATACAAGCTGTATCATAAAGGTGACAGAACTTTTGTCATATTTCCATACAAATACGCACTTGACTAGTCCATTTTGTATAGGGTAATCCCCTACCTACCTCCTACCTACTGAAACCAATACAAAAAAGGCAAAGCCCTTAGGCTTTGCCTTTTTGTATCTATTAAATGATAAATCAGTTAGCTGCAATACGCTTTGCTCCTATATAGCGATCTTTCCAATAGCTTGAATTTTTATCGCTAATCGTAACGCCTTTAGAAGACGATGCGTTAATAAATTTTCCGTCTCCAAGATAAATGCCTGCATGAGAAGGGCCTTCTTTGTACGTTTCAAAGAACACAAGATCTCCTACCTGCGGTTCACTTACATTTTCACCTGCTTTATAGATATCTTCAACCGTTCTGGGAATATCAACGCCTACACTTTCTTTATATACATACTGAAGATATCCGCTGCAGTCAAATCCTGAAGGTGTAGTGCCGCCCCATTTGTACGGCGTGCCCATTAAAGATTTTGCTTTGCTGATTACTTTATCCGTATTCACTTCTGATTCGCCTTCTACAACGCCGCCTTTACCTAATGCATTGTATGTATTCTCTCCAACAACTCCATCTGCTTCTAGGTTATGTTTCTCTTGAAAAGCCATAACCGCTTTTTTTGTTTCATAATTAAAATAACGCGATACTTCGCCTTTTAAAAATCCTTTATCTTTTAACACCGTTTTAACTTGTTCAACATCATCATTTGTCATCCCTTGTTTTAAAACCGTGTCGCCAAACGCAGCATGTCCCATTGCCGGACTTGCAAATAAAGCTCCTCCTACAAGAAGCGCCGATAGCATTTTTTTCATTTCGTTTCCTCCCCGAATCATGTTTTAAGCACCGTACAACCATACCATCTGCGGATAACAATTCAATTAATAGAAGATAACAATTTGATAACAATCTTCTTAAACAGCCTCAACTCTTGGATGTAAAACGCCGAAATATAAGAAGAAGAGAAAAACAACTATTCTAGCAAATAAAGGTGATAAACATGAATTGGTTTAAACGAAACAAAGCGCACGCCGAAGCAGCGGCTGTCGAATCCATCACTGTAAAGCTTCATGTATCGGACCCGATGATAAAAAAGCAGATTAACATGATTTCCTTAACAGCAGAGGATCTCAAAAGGATTTCTAGATTTCAAGTTCACGTGCTGAACGCCATCGAGGAGATCGTGAATGATTTTTACAAAGCTATTGGAGAACAGGCCCATTTGGTTGAGATTATCGAAAAGCATAGCAGCGTCCATGCATTAAAACAAACGTTAAAACAGCATATCTTAGAAATGTTTGATGGACAAATAGATGATGCTTTTGTGGTAAAACGTCAAAAAATTTCCAAGATGCACGTTAAAATTGGACTTGAGCCAAACTGGTATTTGTGCGCATTTCAAAATTTATTTACGTCGCTTCTTTCAATATGTGAACGTACGATGGAATCAAAAGAAGAATGTCTGGCTTTTATTGCAAGTATGACAAAGCTTATTAGTCTAGAGCAGCAAATTGTGTTAAAAGCCTATGAGCTTGAATATGACGAGCAGCGCGCTGGACTTCAGACTCAAAAAGAGAAGATTCAGCTAGAAATCTCTCGTACATCATCTATCCTTTCTTCGTTATCTGAAGAAACGAAGACGTTTATGAATCAAATGCACAGTCAATCCTCTGACGTCGTTTCTTATGCAAACAAAAGCTCTGAACTAGCAGAAGTCATTGAGAAGGAATCCGTTACGAGTCAAGCAAAATTAAAAGAAGAACAAAACATGCTTGGAAGCATACAAAAAAATACGTCGCTCATTCAAAACAAAATGAAAACGCTCGAACATACATCACAGCAAATTCATCAAATTGTTTCGATTGTTACTTCTATTGCTGAGCAAACAAATTTATTAGCATTAAACGCTTCAATTGAGTCTGCTCGGACAGGCGAGCATGGAAAAGGGTTTGCAGTGGTGGCACAGGAAGTACGGAAGCTTGCAGAAGAAACGAAGAAATCTATTTCCAATATTTCAACTTTTATCGGAGACATTCAAAAACAAATCGAAAGCGTCTCGGCGTTAGGTGGAGAAGTCGCTACATTAACAAAAGATACGGCTGACAATATGAACAACATTACTTCTTTTTTCACAAATGTTCTTAGCATAACAACCGAGAACAAACAGCAAACCGTTCTAACAAAAAAAGAGCTTGAAAAAATAGCCGGCGTAATGAAGCAGCTGTCTCTCCGAATTGAGAAGATGGCCCATTCCTCAGAAGAACTTGAACGGTTAACTGAAAAAAGTTGATATGCAAAAAAGCCTTCTCAGCTTGCACAAGAAGGCTTTTTTATTTTTTCAAGCTAGAGGGCTCTTGAGAAGAACGTTCGATAAACTGGACAAAATCCTCTCCGTATATGCTTCGAATCAGAGCCGTCAGCTCAACAAAGTCAGGCAGCTCTCCGTAAACATCTCGCAGCGGCATCGCTCCTTGAAACAAAGGATTTTCAAGAGGATTATAATCCTCTAGCGTTTTTAAAAACATCTTTTTTCCTTCTTCTGTGAGCTGTACGTATGTATTCCGCTTATCTTTCTCATTTTTAGAAAGGGTAAGGTAGCCCCGCAGGTGCAATTTTTTTGCAAAGTTAAAAGCTGTGGATAAATGCATGACGCCTAGTTTTGAAATGTCGGTCATCGACGCAATTTCCAGCTGATATGCAATCCCCAAAATGTGATGCTCATTAATGCTCAAATCGTACGGCTTAACCCACTGCTCCCAATCCTTTTCAGTAGACTTCCAAAGAGCTTTGCTTACCTGCATCACAAGCTGATTAAACAGCATAGCATCTTTAATCGTATCTTGATTTAACGTGCGTTTCACCTCTTCACTTCCTCTCTAGAAATGCAACCGTTCACATCATTTTCCCCTAAGACTTTATAAACAAAAAGAATGAAAATATATACAAAATATTATACATGATTGCTTATATATTTCAACTTATTTTGCATAAAAATAAATTTTAACGTTTCTTTATGTAAAAAAACAGGCGTGAACGTTCAGCGTTCACGCCTGTTTTTTAATGAATATACCGTTTACCAACCAGAAGGTTTGAAATAACGTCTGTCGGAATTTCAAACTCAATGTTTCCCATATATCCTGGGGCGACTTTATATTTATCAAATACAATTCTAAGCTTGTGATCTTTTGTAATATAGAAGCTTTGATTCTCAGCAATCTCTTTAAAAGGATCCATATCTTCTTCAGTCAGCCAGTAGATTTTGCCCTCTTCATGCTTCATTTGATCTTTCATTTGCTGTTTAATATTTTCACTAATGACCTTTATATAGCTTTTATCTTTGAACAAACTTGGAAGCGTAACGAGCACTTCGTGTTTTTTATCAATCGTGTCGTACTGATTGACGCTCGACGTTGAAGCTCTCGATTCTTCCACATATCGATGAACCACAAGCAAATCATCGGTATCCGTCATAATATCATAGCCGCTGCTGACAGCCACGTTTCCTTTCTCTCCTTTTTGTAATGTTTTCATCTCTTTTTTAAACTGTTCATACAGCTGCTCATTTTCTTTTATATACTTTTCATTCAAGCTTGTTTGAAGACCTTTGTTTTCCAAGCCTGAAATCGATGGTGTTTTCACGTCAATACGAGAATGCTTTTCTTCTTGCTTTAGTTCATCAAATGTGATCACTTCTACTACTTTTCCAAGCACAGGAATTTTTGCCATTGCATTTGCCGCATCTGGACTCACATTCACCGTTGTGATAAAAATCACCGCTGCTGCCGCAATCGCGCTCGGCCAAATATAGGATTTCTTTTTACGGTGATGTGAAGAAAGTGCCTGTGCCACAACATCATCTAATTCGTCTGGAATAGGAATGTCATGATACTGCTTCTTTAACTTTTCTATTTTTTCGTTCATTGTTCTAAGTCCTCCTCCGTCATCGTAATCCGCAACAGGTTCAACCCTCTGTATAGCCTTGTCTTTACCGTGTTTACATTTTCCTCAATAATTTCCGCAATTTCGTCCATTTTTAAATCTTCGAAAAACCTCAGAATAATAATGGTTTTATATTTAACCGGCAGTTGATCCATTGCTTGCTTTAAATCGATATCTTTATACTGATCTTCACGTCCGCTGCTCAAGTACTCAAGTGCTTCATCATCCATAAACGTTAGACGTTTATGCTTACGCAGGAAATCGATTGCTGTTCGTACAACAATTTTATAAAGCCAGCTTTTAATCGATTGAATATCCTTGATACTGTCCATTGAAATGAGTGCTTTTTTAATCGATTCTTGCACAATATCAAGCGCATCTTCTTGATTTTTTACATAGCTAAAAGCAAGCCGGTAAAAATCCGCTTTATGCTCGGTTACGCACGCTACGAGCACCTGATGTGCATCATGTTTTTTCATCGTCTTTCATACCCTTCTATTTTCTCTTGCTGAAGTACATCTATAAGGTAGACGGAATGAGTAGAAAAATAGTTTGGTTTTTTTAAAAAAAAGTAAAACTAAATAATGGTCTCATGCGTCTATTAGGTAGATATATACAAAAAGGGGAATATTACTACATGAAAACCATGGGCTACAAACGTATTTTGACACTGCTTGGATGCTGTATTTTGTTTCTTGGTACAGCAGGGTATATCGTCAAAGCAAACAGTACAGAGAAAAAAACGGCAAGTACTCAAACAGATCAAACCTATCCAAACGTTGAAATTCAAACGCTAGTTAAGGACCTTACCGACGGAGGCTATGCCATTAGCTACCCTTCCTTTGGTAAAAAAGAAATCGATCAATCCATTCAAGCTTACGTAACAGATCAAGTGGCACACTATGAAAAAAAGCTGAAGAAGCAGTCAAAAAAGAAAAAATCTGAATTAACGATTACATATAAAATCGTCCATTACAGCAAGCAAACGCTAAGCGTTGTCTTTGATGAATATGAATCTGTAAATGGAGAGAAAGGAACGTCTTCTCTCAAAACCTTTACCTTTGACCTGCCTGCTCAAAAACAAATGACGTTAAAGAATTTATTTAAAGAAAATGCAAACTATTTAGATCGCCTTTCGGCTATTTCATATGCTGAATTAAAAAAACAAATGAAAACAGCTGATTTTGACCCGGACCTTCAAAAAGGAACTCGGGCAGCTAATCAAAATTTCAGTCAGTTTGCGCTGCTTGAAAACAGTATTGTGATCTATTTTAAGCCTTATCAGCTAGGTGCTGAACAAACGAAAACCAAAACAATCGCTATCCAAAAAGATTTATTTAAAGACATGCTGAGCGATGCTTACAAAGACGAAGCAGCAAATAAAAATAAAGTCAAAGAAACGCCTCCAAAACATATCGTTAACGAAATGCCGCAGCAAGGAGCGCCTATTGATCCAACTAAAAAAGTCGTTGCGATGACCTTTGATGATGGACCTAACCCTTCATCTACCAATGTGATTTTAGATGGATTAAAAGAAGTGAACGGGCACGCTACCTTTTTTGTGTTAGGAAGCCGCGTTCAATATTATCCTGAAACAATCGAACGTATGGTCAAGGAAGGAAACGAAGTGGGAAATCACTCTTGGGATCATCCTCAGCTCACACGTTTGAACGAAGCGCAGGTCAAACACCAAATAGGCGATACCCAAGCGCTCATTAAACAAGTGAGCGGCTATGAACCACTGCATGTACGCCCTCCTTATGGAGCCGTCAACGCAAATGTAAGACGTTATATCGGAAATGTTGGCGTGACTCTATGGGATATCGATCCCGAAGACTGGAAATATAGAAACGTTCCTCACTCCGTTCAAGCAGTTATGAGCCAAGTCGGAGACGGAAAAGTTATTTTAATGCATGATATTTACCAAACAAGTGCCGAAGCAGCGGTTGAAATTATGAAGCAGCTTCATGCACAAGGGTATCAGCTTGTTACGATTTCACAGCTAGAACAAGTAAAAAAAGAGCGAGAGCAGCTGCATTTGCAGTAGCGGATAGCGGACGAACGCGCTGCAGCCATTAGGATGGCTGCAGCGCGTTTGTTTTTTTATGCGATGTTTAATAAATGCTATACAGAGCAGCGTAAACGGAATCACTACGTGAAAAGGGATAAAAAGCAACACCGGCATAATCGTTAGCCCTTCTTTTAAATGCTCTTGAAAATTACTTGCAATTGTCAAAGAAAAAAATAAAATCACCGTGCCCACAGGATATGTCAGCGCAGAAGGTCGTTTCACCTTAAACAGTGTGGAAAGTCCAACAATCACAGCGTAAAAAAAGACGCTGATTTTAACAAATCCTACGATTACTAATGCAATCATAAAAAACACGTCTAGCCGTTCTAGCTATTACTTCAAGTCCTTTGTGCACCGTATAAATAATTAACAGCAGCAGCATCACATTCATTACAAATAAAGGACTGTCGCTTGTTCCTCTGACGACGAACCTTCTGTTTCCTTTTTATTGTCTTTGCTTTTTTTATTTTTAAATAAAGAAGGCACGATTAAAAACACCTTTCTTTTCTTTTTTTTAGCTTTTTCCAAATAAATGCTTTGTATGTAATTTTTAATAGAGCAATCAAAGCGTAAGACAAAAAAAATAACAAAAACTAGCGGTAGAATGTTTTTAAGAAAAAAACAAAAATGGAGAGTGAGACGTATGAAAATCGTTTGGATATCAGCTTTGCTGTTAGGATGCTTAATGGGATTTTCTATCGGAGTGGATATGATGCAAGGATTTAGTTTTTCCATGGCCTTGCAAAATGCCTACAGTCCGTTTCGTGTTATGGAGTTCGCTGAACTATTTGTCCTTTTTTTCCTTTTGTTCTGTTTTGTAGCTGAAGTGTTTTATCGTTCATTTAAAGTGAAAAAAGCAAAACAGCGACAAAAATAAAACTCCGTAAAAAACACATATTTCTCCTTTTTACCACCTATTCTCCTTCTCATTTAAATGTTATAATTTTCATAATTGGAAAAACTTTTACACGCCTTTCTACATAGAAAGCTGTACGCTTAAACTACAAAATAAACATTGACTTTGAACTAAAAGGTGAAGAAATGATGAAAAAAAAATTAGCCGTTATTAGTACAGCTTGCTTACTTATTCTTGCAAGTGATCCCATCCCTTCTAATGCTACTCCTGATTCCCCGGATTCCTCTTCCGACGTTTTGGACCAGTCAACAGACGTGGATACAACTGAAGATGTAAAAGCTATTTTTGACTCTCTCTATCAAGAAGGCTATTCGCTTGGAGAAGAAGATGGATACGCAGAGAAAAAATTTGAACAGTTTGATCAAACAACAGGACTGGACAAATCTTCTGAAGAATTCACGTGGTTTATGATGGGGTATACGGTAGGATATAAAAAAGGACAGCAGCAAAAAGAGGAAGAACTTAAGACTGGACAAGAAAATGAAATGGCTGCCGGTGAAGAGGAAGGCTATCAGCAAGGCGTCCTTGATTACAAACATGCTACTATTCAATCAGAAATCGACCCTTTCCCTTCTAAGTCATCCGACTGGAATAAAGGGTATGTTCAAGGCTACAAAAAAGCTATTTCTTTAATGGACTTATCTGTTAAAGCAAAAAAAGAAGGCTATGACCAAGGTCTTGAAAATGATTCAATGAGTGTTCCGAGCATGTATGATGATGAGGATGTCACACGTCAGGCTTTTACAGAAGGCTTTGAAACCGCTCAAGCCGAAGTGCTGAAGCAGCAAAAAAAGCAGTTTGAAAAGCAGGGCTACGTACAAGGCTATCACGGCCTTTCACTTGAAGTGCCTGCAGAAGCAGAAGGAGAATTGCAAACAGCTTTTGAACAAGGATACGAAAAAGGACAGAAACAAAAACAAAAAGACGTAAAAGCACAGGGGTACGACTCAGCTTTCACTTATCAGACCTATAGAGCGCCTAAAAATCTTCAGGACAAGCCCGAACTAGAAAAATGGTACAAAGCAGGCTTTTATTCGAATAAAGACGTGAAACCTTTGCAGCAAAAAGCTTATAAAGACGGCTGGAAGTTTGGAAAAGAAATGAGCGTTCCAAAAAAATACCAGCAAAATAAAGCTGCCGTGGCGATGTATAAAAAATATTTTGAACAAGGCCAAAAAAAGCAGGATAAAACAGTAAGTCATATCCTGCTCGGCAGCGGTATTGTTCTTACACTGGTTGCCCTTATCACGCTATGGAGACTTCGCCGTCGTAAAAATGAAGAGACAACACTGGATAGCTAAAAACGAGTACATAAAAACCCGGAAAATCGTGATTTTCCGGGTTTTTATGTTAAATAATCATTCGTTTATTTTCCGCAAGCTGAACTTCTTGCTCTTGTTTTGACTGATTTTGTTTTCGAATTTTCAAATAATAATAAACATAGCAGCCTATAAAGAAAATACCTCCGCAGTATAACGCCATTCGCTGCTCGGGATCAAACGCAAGACTGATCATAACGATACAGTTCGTAATAAGCGCTACGATAGGAAGAACCGGATAAAGAGGTGTTCTAAATTTGAGATCTTCCACTTTTCCACCTTTAGCCACGTAAGCACGACGAAACGCAAGCAGTGAAGCTGTAATCGCAATCCAGCCAATTTGAGCGCCGAGTCCAGCGAGTGAAATCAGCCACACAAAAACGGTTTTAGCTGCCACTACGCTTGAAAGCAGAGAAAAACATGAAATCACAAGCGTAATTAATAGTGCATTAAATGGAACTCCTCTTTTGTTAACTTTTCCAAGCGCAGGACTTGCCATTCCTTCTCTTGAAAGAGAATAAAGCATACGTGTAGCCGCGTAAAATCCAGAGTTTGCGACTGAAAGAAGAGCTGTTAAAATGATAAAATTCATAATATCCGCCGCGTAAGGTACACCTACACTGTCTAACACAACAACAAACGGGCTTTCTACGACGCCTGCTTTTTCACGAGGAATCATGCTTGCTAGGACAAACACGGATAAGACGAAAAAGAAAAGCGTACGCCAAACCGTTTGCTTGATCGCTTTTGGAATTGTTTTTTCCGGATTTTCACTTTCTCCTGCCGCAATTCCAATCAATTCTGTTCCTTGAAACGAAAAGTTCACCGTAATCATTGTAATCAGCAAAGCCGTTACGCCATTTGGAAACAGCCCTTCGGCAAAGAAGTTTGATAGAAGCGGTGCTTCCTGTCCGCTTTTCATATCAATGAGTCCAAACATTGCCGCTCCACCTACAACAATAAACATAATGATGGCGAAAATTTTAACGCTTGAAAACCAAAATTCTGTTTCACCAAATGCTTTAGCTGAAAGTGCATTTAGTGAAAAAATTAACGCTCCAAAAATGGCGCACCATAACCAAACGGGCGAGTCTGGGAACCATCTTTGCATTAATTGTCCGGCAGCTAAGAACTCAAGTGCCACCGTTACTGCCCATCCTAGCCAGTACAGCCATCCAATCGCAAAACCGGTTGCAGGGCCGATAAATTTAGTGGAGTATGTTTGAAACGATCCTGCAACTGGCATAGCAACGGATAATTCTCCAAGACACAGCATCGTTAGATACATAATGATCCCTCCTACTAAGTAGGAAATCATTGCTCCCATCGGACCTGCTTCATTGATGGTATAACCTGAACCAAGGAAAAAACCGGTACCAATACATCCTCCTAGTGATATCATAAAAAGATGCCTTGTTTTCATCGTTCTTTTTAATTCTCCTGGCTGTCCCTGTGGAATATTCATCCCATTTCCTCCCTTTGCTGCATAAAAATGAAATCGCTTTCATTTTTTTAGGTTTATTTTGTTTTTATAGCCGCTTACTGGGTAGCTCTTCATGGCTGAAGTCCATTAGTGCCGGATGTTTTTCAAATGGCGCCAGCCCCGTAGCGAGGATGGCAGCCGATTAACCCTGCATGACCGTTTATTGGATCATAATAGATTTTCTTCTACACGATACCTGTAAGTAGCTCTTTCTTATAAAAGCTTATCGCCAAACAATGAACTCATTAACGCAACCGCTACTTCTGCAGTTTTGTTATGCTGATCTAAAATGGGGTTCACTTCTACAAATTCAGCAGATGTCACCATGTCTGCTTCCGCTAGCATTTCCATTGCTAAATGACTTTCTCGGTAGCTGATGCCGCCTTTTACAGGTGTACCTACGCCTGGTGCATCATCCGGATCTAAGCCGTCTAAGTCCAGCGACAGGTGCACGCCGTCTGTACCGCTTAAATAATCAATCGTTTCTTTCATCACTTGCGTCATACCTAAACGATCAATTTCATGCATGGTATACACTTTAATTCCTTTTTCTTTAATTAACTCTTTTTCACCATCATCCAATGAGCGTGCACCGATAATAACTAGATTTTCAGGTTTAATTTTTGGGGTATACCCTCCAATATTTAAAAGTACAGGATGTCCAATACCCAAGCTCACCGCTAACGGCATGCCGTGAATGTTGCCTGATGGAGATGTTTCAGCTGTGTTTAAATCACCATGAGCATCATACCAAATAACGCCTAAATTTTCTGAACCTTTCGCGACTCCTGCAAGCGTTCCAATCGCAATGCTGTGGTCTCCGCCTAATATTAACGGAAAGCGGTCTTGCTCTCTCACTTCTTCAACTCTTGCAGCAAGCTGTTCATTTCCGCTGGCTACAGCCGCTAAGTTTTTCAAATTCGTATTTTTATCTACGTCTGCCCGCTCTTTAATTTCTACTTTAATATCCCCTTCATCGTGTACGGTATAGCCAAGAGCTTCTAAGCGTGTATTCATACCTGCATAGCGAATCGCGCTCGGCCCCATGTCTACACCCCTTCTTGTTTGTCCGTAATCCATGGGTACACCGATAATTGAAATGTCTTTTTTCATTTTCTATACCTCCGTTGCATTTTATTTTGTGTGAAGTAAACATAGGTGTTTATTTAACTATGTATTTTTTTCATTGATACAGCCCCTCATCTATTTCTTATGCAAAAATGATGCCAACTTTGTTTGTAGCATTCTATCAGTCTTTTTATCACGGGTTTTCTTACATGCGCCAAAAAAACTGTCGATTTCTACATTTTTTTGACAAAACGTGCAAACTTTTTTGTCGTTTCGTTTAAAATCGCCAATTTTATTTGCTTTCATAAAAAAGAGATTGCGACATAACAAAATCCATTCAATCTAAAGATGAACAACTGTTGATTTCAGTGCAAGGCTTCGCTTTCCGCGGGAGTCTTCGCCTTGCTCTCTAATCAACAGCTAGAAGCAACTACATAGACGAAAACTATGGTCACCATAGCAATAAAAAAATCCAAACGAGTTGGATTCTCCATCAAGAATCTCAATTCATCGTTCGGATTTTCTTTCACCTAAAATACTTTTGTCCCAGTCTCTTTTTTAATTTGTAATAACGTCTCCGTCTTCATCATCGCCGGCATCGTCTTCACCAGGATCTTTTTCTAATGAGACCACTTTCTTTTCTTCGTCCCATTTCACTTTGTAGCCAAGGGATTTTGCTACTTTGATAACTGATAAATAAGAGTGATGGTTTGGTTTATATAGCTTTAAATCACTCGAATCAATGACGCCTAAGCCTAACAGTAGGCGATCGGACTGAACGTAAGGCTTTCCATCAATCAGCTTCACTTGCTTATCAGTAAATGGATAAACGGCACCGTTGACTTCAACTGTAAACTCTCCTTTTTTCTCTTCTTTAATTGGTTTTGGCTGTTTGGATACATATTTAATTGCGTCTACTCCTAATACCGTGCCTTGGCGCGTATTATCAGCGCCTCCGTACATTTTCCCTGTTTCATAGTCATAGATAACCGCTTGAACGTTTCCAATATGCTCAGGCTTTTCTTCAAGCGCATGTCCTTTAGCCATCATTTCAAGAATTGTATCTTGGCTAAAGCCAGGTTCCCATCTTACGGTTGGATAGCCGCCTGAATAAATACGAGGTGTTAAGATCGCTTTTTGAATCGGCATCTTATGGTCAATAACATTCATAATCGTTTCTGCTACAGACGCAATAATGGTTGGGCCTCCCGGTGAACCAATTGCCATGAACGGCTTTCCGTCTTTTAACAGCATCGTTGGAGACATACTGCTTCGAGGACGTTTTTTAGGCTCAACCTGATTCACGCCTCCCGGAGTGGCATCAAAATCCGTCATTTCATTGTTGAGCATAAATCCGTAGTCAGGAACCATAATTCCTGAACCAAAAACTTGTTCAATGGTAGTCGTGTAAGAAACCATGTTTCCCCATTTGTCTACAACAGAGAAATGAGTCGTTTGGCCGATTGGATTTTCTTCCTTTACTGTTGCTTTATTTGGATTTTCTTTTCCTTCATATTTCCAAGGGTCTCCTTCTTTGACATTAGGCGTTGCTTTGTTTGGATTAATTAATTTACGACGTTCTTTAATATAATCTTCATCTAACAGTCCTTTTTTCGGCACTTCGTAAAAGTCTTCATCTGCCATATACGCCGCGCGGTCCGCGAAAGCTAAGTGCATAGCTTCCGTTAAATGCTGCAAATACTGAGGCGTATTGGAACCCATTTTTTCCACATCATAACCTTCCATTAGCTTTAAAATCTGCTGCACGGTTAATCCGCCGGAGCTAGGAGGAGCCGCACTAACCACATCGTAGCCTCGGTAAGTTGTTTTGACCGGCTCACGTTCTTTTACAACGTAATTTTTCAAATCATCCATAGTCATGCTTCCATCGCGTTTTTGAACTTCTTTAACAAGCGCTTTTCCAATTTCTCCTTTATAAAGAGCGTCTGATCCTTCTTTTTGAATAAGCTTTAATGTTTTAGCAAGATCCGGCTGAACAAGCTTATCTCCTTCTTTTAACGGCTTGCCATTCGGCACGAATACACTACCGGCCGTTTGGTATCTTTCAAGCTTGTCCACATTTTCATCAATGTACTGAGCCATCGACCAATTTACTTTGATTCCTTGTTCTGCTTGAGTAATAGCTGGTTTAATAACATCTGATAAGTCCATTGTTCCATAACCTTTAAGGGCTGTTTCTACTCCTTTTAGCGTACCAGGAACTCCAACTGCTTTTCCTGTTATGTGACGCTTACTGAAAGGGATGACTTTTCCTTTTGAATCTAAAAACAGCTTAGGCGTGACATCAGCTGGTGCCATTTCACGGCTGTCTAGCATCGTAATTTTATCTTTCTTTTTTTCATAAATCATCATAAAGCCGCCGCCGCCGATACCTGACATCATCGGTTCCACAACGTTTAGAGATAATTGAATGGCAGCTGCCGCATCCACAGCGTTTCCGCCTTCAGCTAAAACTTTCCTTCCCGCTTCAGCAGCCAGCGGGTGAGATGCCGCTACAATTCCTTGTGTAGCACCTCGTTTCATTGAATGGTCGACACCCGGAACTTCAGCAGCAGCTGGTGTGACAACTAAACTTAAACTAAATAATGCAATAACCAACATCTTCATAACCTTCATCTGGGTCTCCTCCTTCAAATACATTATTTTACATCGTCTAAAACGATGGATTTCACAAAGAATAAATTGGTTTATTATGATATTTTTTACATATGTGTATAAATAAAAAGCAAAGTAAATCAGACCTTTGCTTTTTTAGTTAGTCGCATATTTAACTTTTCTCTCTATCCATCTACAATTATCTATATTTTCTAACAATTTATCCATAGGCTGATAGTTTCTTACTATTTTTGGAATTATGTAGACTGAACGCTCTAATAATGTAGAAAATCTAGCAGTTAAGAAGTCGTTGGACTTACATGCACTTCTTAAAATTTCTATAAATATTCTTATTGTTATATAAAAAGCAATTCTTTATGAAAATCAGCATATGTTTCCTGAAAACCAAAAATAAAACAGGACTTTTGATTCACCGTCCTGTTTGCAGCATGTTTTCGACTTTTTTAATATCCGCGTGAGTAGGATTGATTTCCCGGGCATAGGCGATTTGTTCTTTCGCTTTTTCCATTTCTTTTAATTGAATATAGGTTTTGGCGAGTTCGAGCGGCAGCATAATCCCTTCAAAACCAAGATCTTGCGCCCGCTGCAAATAAGACAGCGATTTTTCGTAATTCCCTCCAAACATAAGCGGAGTTTCCCGGTATTTTATTCCTCGAACGAAGTGCGCCAAGCTTGAAGATGGATTTAATGTTAATGCCTGATGAAGAGCTCGGTCCATTTCTAAATTCAATACCATTTTTTCAAAAATAATTGATTCTTCGATTTGCTTTGCTAAACAAACTGCTAAGTAACAGTACAAATCAGATGCTTGAGGTTTTTTCTTCATTTCTTGTTGAATTTCGCGTTTGATCTCTTTCCACTTACCCTCTTCTAGCTGATTCATGACGTATTCTACATGTATTCCCACCACTTTGCCCTCCTTTTCCTCTTTATCATAAAGGATTTCTGCACAAATGAAAAAAGTAAGTGTTCTTCATTTTTCTCAAAAGATCGTTACCGTTAAAAAATAGGCAAATTTCTTAATCACTTAACCCAATTAGTACATAGGATATAGAGAATTTTATTAAAGGAGGTTACACATATGGGCGCAAAAGGCGGTTTTGGTTTTTCATTTATCGTTGTTTTATTTATTTTATTAGTAATCGTAGGGTGTTCTTGCTACTATTAATTTCTAAAGAGGATGAACATCATTCATCCTCTTACGACAAAAAAACCATGCTTTCGCATGGCTACATACCGATTAGATAAATGAGTAGAGGAACTCATTGTTCGGCAATATTGAAGAAATTTTTGGTTTTCACTTCCGCCTAGTATGCCCTTCTTGAAAGGGGCTATGCGCAAATAAAGAACTAACATTTAAAAGCGAAAGCCAGACGCACCTACAATAACAAGTAAAACAAATAACACAACGATTAACGCAAAACTTTGTTTTCCCACGTATCATCCCTCACTTCCTGTTATCTGCTTTTAATGTATGCAACAGCTTGGCAAAATGTTTAGGACAGGGGTGCGGATTTTTATGAGAAAAACCTTCAAATTTCGCTAAAAAAGTGAATCATATTTTTGTTTCTTTCGTTATATATAGTAAGAGATTTTTCACTATAAAAAAGGGGGACCTTTAATGCGCCGACATTCCAAATTGCCCATTGTTCTTGTCTTTGCCTTCTTTTTATTCATCGCAACTGTTTTGTGCGTAACCTCTTATATGTCTTGAATATATAAATAACATAAAAAACCGCCTCCTTGGAGGCGATTTTTCTTACCCTAGCATAATATCTTCGTTTGGATATCGTACAGCTTCTCTCTTCTGTTTTGATAATGAAAATGCAAGCGTTAATGGCCCCACTTTTCCTAAAAACATGATAAAGATAATAATCACGCGTCCAAAGTACGAAAGTTCAGGAGTGGCTCCCATCGATAAACCTACTGTTCCAAACGCAGAAACAACTTCAAACATAATTTTTACAAACGGCAGGTTTTCCGAAATATTTAACAGGAAAATGGCCCCAAACACAAACATAATTGAAATCATCGTGATGGCTAGTGCCTTAAACACGTGAAGGGGAAGGAGCCTTCTCTTTAGGAGCACAATATCTTCCCTGCTTCGTAAAAATGCCCATACTGAAAAAATAATTACCACAAACGTTGTTAGTTTGATACCGCCTCCCGTTGACGCACTTCCTGCACCAATAAACATTAATAAAACCATTAAAAACACCGTTGCGTCATGCAGGTGAGCTAAATCAATCGTATTAAATCCAGCGGTTCTTGTCGTTACTGCTTGAAAATAAGACGCCCATGCTTTGTCCCCTAATGATAAATTTCCAAGCGTATGTGAATTGCCGTACTCTAAGAAAAAAATAAAAAGCATTGCAGTCACGTTAATCGCAAACGTGCTGATAATCATAATTTTTGAATGCAGCGTTAGTTTTTTGTACGATTTTTTCACCCACATATCAGCAAGGACGGTAAACCCTAACCCGCCAATAATGAACAGAAAAGAAATTGTTATGTTAATAATAGGGTCTCCTACATACTGAACTAAGTTATCAGACAGCAGTCCAAACCCTGCGTTATTAAAAGCAGAAATCGAATGAAACAAGCTAAAGAACAATCCCTTAGACCATCCGAATTCCGGAACCCAGCGTATTGCTAAGAAGATAAGTGCAACAAACTCAATTAAAAATGAAAAGATAAACAGCCTTTTAACTAGCAGGACAACTCCGCCGGCGCTCGTCTGATTTAAGGCCTGCTGAACGAGCATACGCTCTTTAAATCCAATTTTTTTACCTAGCATCATAAAAATCAATACGGCAAATGACATAATGCCAAGACCGCCTATTTGAATTAACAGCATAATGATCGTTTGACCGATGACGGTAAAACGTGTACCTGTATCTACGACGGCTAAGCCGGTCACTGTCATAGCGGAAGTAGATGTAAAAAGGGCATCTACCCACCGGATTGGCTCAGTAGTAGAAAAAGGCATCATCAATAGAAAAGCACCAATAATAATTCCTCCTCCAAAAATAGAGACAAGCAGCTGCGGAGGGGTGAGTTTAATGATTTGTTTTTTCATGAGTTAAACTCCTTCTTCTTCAAAACGGTTCAAATCGCGATTATGTCCGATAACAATCAGCATATCTCCTTGTTCAATTATTTCATGTGCGGTAGGCGAAATAACCATTTCCCCGTCTTTTCGCTGAAAGCCGATAATATTGCAGCCGTACTTGGCACGAATGTTTAAATCAAACAGCGTTTTATTATGAAGTTTCTTAGAGGCGACAATCTCGACAATACTATAATCCTTTGACAGTTCAATGTAATCAATGATTTTTTCTGACACCACGTGATGAGCAATACGCTTAGCGATATCGCGCTCTGGATGAATAACTTTGTCCGCTCCTATTTTTTCGAGCACTTTTTGATGATACATATTCACTGCTTTTACCCATACTTGCTTAACGCCCATATCTTTTAAAAGCATGGTTGCGAGTACGCTTGCTTCGATATCATCTCCAAACGAAATAAGCGCATGATCAACATTGCGGATACCTAGCCCCTTTAAGCTAGCTTCATCAATCGCGTTTGCTTGCACAACATATGTAGCTGAGTTGCTAAATTTATTTACTACCTCCTGATTGCGGTCAATAGCGAGCACATCCACATCCAGATTAGCAAACTCTTCAACCAAACTGCCTCCAAAACGACCTAATCCCAATACAGCAAACTGTTTTTTCATAATGTATTTATTCCTTTCTTCAACTGCTGTGTGTTCTCTTAGCTTATACTTTTTCTAAAAAATTACATCCTTTTCTTAAAAAAAGCGCAAAAAAACACAGGAAGGCTCCTGTGTTTTTCCACACTCTTCCCCCTCAAAACGCTTGCGAAGTTAGCTGTCGGGTTCGGGTTTTAAGAGTAACCCTACCTTTTTAAGGATTCACCCCGGAGCACAATATGTGCGTAAATAATGGGTCCTCCGCTCCGTAATGGATTAAGCGATTTTTATTCAAATGTCTATGATCTATTTTTTAGAATAATCGATTCGATTCATGATGCGTTTCACTTCACGAAAGCTATCTTACTCCTGTGGATTTTGTCTGTCAAGATATTTTCAGGGAAGATCTCACTTGCCCTGCAAGCTGCAAAAATCATATAAATCTAGACTGACAATCATTTTGTGAAATTGATCAAATAAATTAATAACAGCCAAAAGCTCTAACAGCTGCGTATCACTGTAAAATTTCTTTAATTGATTCATATCAGCATCCGTCAACTCCCTTGGACGCACCCGGTATACATCAATAAATCGAAACAGTAAGCGATCTTTTTCTTCCAGCTCTTTTTCTCTTAACACTTTTTGATTAAGCGTCTCATCGCCTACATATGACATGCTCATACACGTCTCACAGCCGTTAACACCTGCTAGATAAAGCCTAATTTTTTCCTTAGTCTCTTTTTCTACTATATCGCTGTTCCAAAGCGTGTCGTAAAGCTCATCATACAATCTTTTTACATGCGGAATTAAATTCAATGCTTTTTCAAAATTTGTTCCCTCTTCGTTTGCTAACAAAACTCTTGCCATTTTTTACTCACTCCTTTTTAATTATTATAGTAAGAAAAATGGAAATTTTAGATTACATATAAAACATCTTATCTACTATTACTAATCAAATGAAACGTTAATGAGAAAGAAGGTTTTCAATTGAAAATTGACGAAATTGATTTATCGATTTTGCAGGCGCTGCAGCAAAACAGCCGCCTTTCCTTACGAGAGCTAGGAAAACAAATTAACCTGTCTCCTCCTTCGGTGGCAGAGCGAGTAAGGCAGCTAGAGAGCTTTGGCGTTATAAAAGGATATACGATCGATATTGATTATGAAAAGCTGCATTTGCCCGTGTCGTGTTTTATTGAAGTAACCATGAAAAACGGAGAGCACGAGCGTTTTAAACGATTTATTTCTCAGTATCCCTACGCTTTATTCTGTGAACGCATCGCCGGGCAAGCCTGCTTTATTACAAAGCTTCAGCTTCCTCACCTGCACGTACTCGAACAATTTATTAACGAAATTACACCTTATGCCAAAACGATTTCACACATCGCCCTTTCTCACGTGGAGATGGCTCCTGCATTATTGAGTCATTTAAAAGATGAAAAGTGATTGAAACCTAACGAAAGCGGTCCAATCTAAAAGCGAACAATGGGATCAATAAGCTCGTATGAATCACTTTTGACACCGCTGTTGATTTCCGTGCCAGGCTTCGCTTTCCGCAGGAGTCTTCGCCTTGCCCTCCAATCAACAGCTAGAACCAAATAAATAGATTAAACATACGTTCACCATACTAACGAAAAAATCCGAACGATTCATCGTTCGGATCTTCTTTCCATTAAACTACTTTTGTCCCAGCCTCTTTTATTCGTCCAACAGCATAAAAAATAACCCTCCAAAGCTGGAGGGTATAAATTTTCCGAATAATGAAAGTTTTACTACTTCATTTTATCAGGTGCCGACATTTCTGTCTACTTAAAAAGGTAAAAGAGCTCTCTATTAATAGAAAGCTCTTTTACCTGCTTGTTTTTTGAAAACAATCAATCTATATAAAAGGGAACTACCTAAGGTTGAAAGTCACGTGAAACCTTGGCAGTTGATCCTGGATATACCGGTTGATATGATTCAAAACAAGTTCTTTCATCATTTCTTCTTTGACTTCTGATTCCGTTTTTTTATCTTTTTGTTTTAAAATAAGAATATAATAGACTTTACCCATTTTAATGGGCTCACTACTCTCTCCGATGTGCTGTTTTTTTAAAACATCTATAAAAGAGGGAGATAAACTTGAAAGCTTTAGATTATCAGCATTCTCTATTTTGCTCACTGTCTGGACATCAGCATATTTTTTTTGAACGTCCTGAAGCGATGTTCCCTTTTGCAGTTCAGCCGCAGCGGCAGCGGCATCATGTAAAGTGGAAAAAGCCAGCTGCGTAAAAGATACGCGCGTTAGATCGTTTTCAATACGTTTATAGTAAGCAGTTAGTTCATCAGACGTAATTTGTTTACGAAAATATTCTTCTAATTTAAACTGATTCGTTAGCTGGTTGGTTACATCACTGGAACGAATATTTAACACTTCATAACCTTGTTTTCTTGTATCCTCGTCATATGAGCGTTTAATTTGCTTCCACATATCCTCGACTTGTTTTTGTACTTTATCGCTTGTCTTTAGATGCGAAATTAAGATTTTTCGCATAACAAACTGCCGCAATAACTCTTTGCGGTAGCTCGTATCATTTAGCGGAGCATCTGGATTTAAGAACCCTTCAACGGCTAAAAAACGGTTGAATTCAGCTCCTGTCACCTTGCCTCCCTCATACGCTGCCAGTTCTTTGGTAGAAGATAGCTGACTAATTTCTACAGAAGGAAACATCGTGTTTGAATGCTTCCCTTCGCAGCCGGTTAAAAATCCTAACGCTGTTAATACTGCTAGCAGCAGCTTTAACGGTGTTGAACTCATCCATTGTTATCCTGCTGCTCTGAAAGCTTCAGAGAAATAGTTTGTTTTTTTCCATTTCGATACACTTCTAATTTTACCATGTCTCCTACTTTACGTTTTGTGTATAGATATTGACGTAAATCACTGGATGTTTTGACTTCATTTCCATCGATGGCAACAATCACGTCTTTTGATTGTAAACCTGCATCAGAAGCAGAAGAGAATGGTTCAACCGTCGTTACGACAACTCCTTCAGACGTATCGCTGGTTAGGCCTAGCTGGTTTTGTTTTGTTGCAGCTGAAAGCTGACCTACATCTTGAAGACCTACCCCCATATATGGACGCGTTATTTTTCCGTTTTTCATCAGCTGTTCAATCGTCGGCTGCACTTCATCACTTGGAAGAGCAAAGCCTATGCCTTCTACATTGTCTTCTGAAATTTTCATACTGTTGATACCGACTACTTCACCGGAAGAATTGATCAAGGCACCGCCGCTGTTTCCTGGATTAATCGCCGCATCCGTTTGAATTGCATCTACGTTCCAATTTTCTGAAATAGGGACAGAGCGTTTTGCTGCGCTCACGATACCTTGTGTGACCGTACGAGAAAATTGTTCACCAAGAGGATTTCCGATTGCAAGCACCGTTTCACCCGCTACTAAATCCGATGATTTCCCGAACTTCGCCACTTGTTCAACATTTTTGTCAGACATCTCAAGCACCGCTAAATCCGTTAGCGCATCAGCTCCGACAATCTTAGCTTTTTCTTTTTGTCCGTTTGAAAGTGATACTTCTACTTCGCTTGCGCCGTCAATAACGTGGTTATTGGTCACAACATATGCTTTTCCATTTTCTTTTTTGAAAATAACACCGGAACCCGTTCCTGCTTCTTGCGTTTGGGTATCTCCAGAAAATGGATTTGTTTGCTGTTGAATATTGTTCACGCCTACAACAGCAGCTGATACTTTATTTACAACTGAAACAAGATCTGACTGATTCACGGTTGTGCTTACTGTTCGAGGCGTGGTGCTCGTTGTTGTTGCGGTTTGAGTCTGCGTTGTTTGATTCGCTGTTTGCGTATCAGCTGAATCTATTAACCCCAGCTGCGGAGCACCGTATAGCACAATTCCTCCCCCTAGCACTGCTCCGGCGATAGAAGATGCAATCACTGGAAATAAGCGTCTTCTTGGAGGCTGTGATGATGACGCAGGCTGATACTGATCATAGCGCTGCTGGCGGTTTTCATATTCTTCTTTTCGTTCTTGCTCTCTTTCATAATCACGTGGATCCATGAAAAACACTCCTTTTAACGTAGCAAATTTTATGTTATCTATACTATAAAATAAAAGTTTGGGATAAGTATCAAAACAATGTGTGAAATTGTGAAAAATTTCTTTATAACAGTAAACACGTAGTATAATAGCGGGTACATAGACCTTTAAAGAAACGCGCATATATGGCGTAATATGCTTTATTTACCTTAATTTTCATATATTCAGAGGAAGGTGTCAAATTTGAGCTTTACACTATATTTAGTAGAGGATGAACAAAATTTAAACGAAGTTTTAACCCTTTACCTTCAAAAAGAAGGCTGGGACGTTCGCTCATTTTTTAACGGCACGGACGCCAAAGAAATGATTGCAACTCCTCCGCATCTGTGGATTTTAGATATTATGCTGCCTGACATTGACGGGTATCAGCTCATTCGCGAAATCAAGCAGCAAACGCCACATGTGCCTGTTATTTTCATCTCAGCCCGCGATGCCGATATTGACCGGGTTCTTGGGCTTGAAATGGGCAGCGACGACTATTTATCAAAGCCTTTTTTGCCTCGTGAACTAGTTATTCGAGCAAACAAACTGCTAAACCGCGTATATGGTTCCAATCAAAAGAAAACCGATACCATTACGCTGACTCCTTATGAAATCGATTTACATACCCGTACGGTCAGTGAAAATGGAAAGCACATTGATTTAACGTCTAAAGAATTTGATTTTCTTGTCACTATCTCAAAAGACCTTGGACAGGCTTTTTCACGGGAGCAGCTGCTGAATCTCATTTGGGGAGAAGATTATTTCGGCACAGACCGAGTGGTGGATGATTTAGTAAGGCGCGTGCGTAAAAAAATGCCGCAAGCACGAATTGAAACGATTTACGGATACGGATACCGGATGATGAAAGCATGAAAAACAAGTCGCTTGCATTTCAAATTTGGCTCGTCATCTCCGGTATTTTACTGCTTATTTCAATTTTGCTCGCTATTTTATTCCCAACGACGCTCAGGCAGTTCTTCACGAATGAAATTTATACCACTATTGAAAATGAACAGCATATTTTAAAAGAATACGGCTTGCCAAGCCGCTCAGGTGAATACTACTTTAGCAATGAAGACAGTGAACCAACACTTGGCAATCGAACCGTGGATCATATTTTATTGCCTGAACATGCGGATATCTCTTATTTTTCATCACGGGTGTTGCCTCAAGACTTTTTGAGAAAAGCACAGGAAGATGCAATCAGTCAGCGAAAAATCGTCGCTCGCTATGAAAAAGATCTCGGCAACCGGACGCTTTTTTATGTAATTCGAAAAGTAAGCGTAAACGGACAGCCTGCTTTTTTGCTTTCATTTTCGTGGGATACGTATCGCAACGCGCTCACTTCTACTCTGTTTAAACAGCTGCTTTTTGTAATTTCCATTGTATTTCTATTCAGCTGGCTTCCATCTATTTGGCTATCAAGATATTTAAGCAAGCCGCTTGTATCGCTTGAAAAAGATGTAAAAAAAATTGCTGAACAAAATTGGCATGAGCCCGTTACAGTCAACCGTTCCGATGAAATTGGCAAGCTAGGCGCCTCGATCGAGCAAATGCGCAAAAGGCTCGTATCTAAAGATGAAGCACAGCAAACGCTGCTTCAAAATATTTCACATGATTTAAAAACACCGGTTATGGTTATTCAAAGCTACGCTCAGTCGATTCAAGACGGCATTTATCCAAAAGGTGATTTATCTCAAACGGTAAAAGTTATTGAAGATGAATCTAAAAATCTTGAGAAAAAAATCCGCGATTTGCTTTACTTAACCAAGCTTGACTATATGTCCACTCATCAGCTTGCACAAGATGACTTTGATTTTACTGCACTTCTTCATGAAGTAGTGGATCGCTTGCGGTGGAGGCGCCCTGAAATACAGTGGGAATTTGACGACGCAAACGCAACAATTAAAGGAGACAAAGAGCTATGGACAAAAGTTCTTGAAAATGTACTCGACAATCAGCTGCGCTATGCCGAGACGAAGGTTTCACTTTCACTTGCTAAACACCAAACGAACGTTCAATGTACAATCAGCAACGATGGTCCGCCGATTGATCAAAGCGTGCTTCAACACTTGTTTGAACCGTTTAAAAAAGGAGCAAACGGTGAATTCGGTATTGGCTTAAGCATTGTAAAGCGTATTGTTACGATGCACGATGGAGCAATTACGGCTGAAAATACAGACACCGGAGTAACGTTTTCACTTACTATTCCTATATAAACTAAAAAAGCAAGGGAGTCGAATCCCTTGCTTTTTTATGAAAAAAATGATGTATAGGCATAAAGAGCCGGTGAACCGCCTGAGTGGACGAACACCACATTTTCATCCTTATTAAAATAACCTTTTCGAATTAAATCAATTAGACCAGCCATTGCTTTTCCTGTATACACAGGATCCAATAAAATCCCTTCCGTACTGGCCACAAGTTTGACTGCTTCCACCATCTCTTCTGTCGGAACAGCATACCCTGGACCTACGTATTCATCCATACACACAATCTCTTCTTTTTTAAAAGGCGTTTTACTATGTAAATGATCATAAAGTTCACTCGTCAGCTTAGCAACTTTTACTTCTTGCTCTTCTTTAGCACGACTGACATTCATTCCAATAACAGATACGTCACTTTGAAGACCTTGAAAGCCTGCCACTAATCCTGCGTGCATGCCTCCGCTGCCGCTTGTGCAAACCACATGGCTAAGCTTTATTTGCTGCTCATAGCTTTGCATAAGCAGCTCTTGTGCACAGGCAGCGTATCCGGTTGCACCGATAACATTCGAACCTCCTACTGGAATTAAATAAGGCTTATGACCTTTTTCAATTAGCTCTCGCTCTACTGTTTTCATTTCCGCTGTTAAATCAGAACCTTCAGCGACAAACCGCATGTCATGAGCGCCTAATAAATGATAAAGAAAATAGTTTCCTGTCGGCTGATCGCTTGCTTTATTTTCCCCTTCTTCCAGTACGAGCACGCATTTCATTTGCTCTTTTACAGCCGCAGCGAGCGTCAAACGACAGTGATTGGATTGTATCGCACCGCACGTTACAAGCACGTCTGCTCCTTGCGCCTTTGCATCAGCTACTAAATATTCAAGCTTGCGCGTCTTATTTCCGCCCCCTGTCAGTCCAAGCATATCATCGCGCTTCATATAAATTGAAGGTCCATTTAACTGCTGAGATAAAACCGATAGCTTTTCTAAAGGTGTAGGGGAATCCGTATATTTTCTTCTAGAAAATTGAGTTAAGTTCATGCTCTCATCCTCTCTTTCATATTTGTTCTATTTTACCATATAGAAGCTTTTGAAGAGCTTTTTACGAAAAGGCTTTCTATAACTTGTATACATAAGAACAAGTAGTCAACATACATTAAACCATATAAACAGTTTGAAGGAGTGTTTTCAATGAGTGAAAAAGCAGTACTTTGCAGCGTCTCACGAGTAGTCAAATCACAGCACATTTTTCCAAATGACCTAAACAATCACCACACCCTTTTTGGGGGGAAAATTGTCGCTGACATGGACATGACGGCTTCTCTTTCAGCAGCTAAACATTCCCGAAAGTCGTGTGTTACGGCTTCCATTGATCACGTTGACTTTATCGAACCCGTCACCGAAGAAGATTTTATTTCATATGAAGCATTCGTTGTTGTTACAGGAAAAAGCTCTATGATTATTTTTGTTAAAGTGATTGCCGAAAATTTGTTAACGGGCATTAAGCGTATTGCAGCTACTTCTTTTCTTACCTTTGTTGCATTAGAAAACGGGAAACCTGCCCCCGTTCCTCAAGTTATTGCTCAAACTGAAGAAGAAAAAAGTCTTCAAAAAGTAGCTCTTGAACGAAAAGAGTCCAAAAAAACGCAGGTTGAGCACAGCAAAGCGATTGCGAGCATTTTATCTAAATCTTTGCGCAGCAGTAATTAAGCTCTTCATCTAAAAAGCAGCTGTCTGCTTTTTAGACGAAGTTTTTTTAGTTTTCACATTGTTATTTAATGTAATATGCGATATATTGGTTTTATGAAAAATAACATTCAACCTCTCAAACGACTTTCTTTAAGAGAAGAAGTCTATCAAACACTTAAACATAATATTGTCATGCTTGAATTTCAGCCGGAACAAAAGCTTCAGGATAAAGAACTGGCTGAGCAATTTGGAGTTAGCCGCACTCCTGTTCGAGAAGCATTAAAAAGACTTGAAGATGAAGGCCTTGTCCAAACGACACCTGGCTCTTCTACAAAAGTGGCTCCATTAAACCTTGAGGAGGCAAAACAATCTTTTATTGTCGTCGCAGCTCTTCATGCACTTGCTGCTAAGCTGGCTTGTACTTCGTTACAAGAAGAAGATACGGGCGAACTAATCAAACACAATCAATATCTAGAACATGCAATCAAAACAAGAAATGTCCTTAAAGCGATTGAAGCGGATGAAGCATTTCATTCCGTCTTTTTAAAACGGGCGAACAATATAGAGCTAGAGCGTGTTGTAAAACAAACAAGCGCCAAAATTCAGCGTTTAGAAATAGCTCGCTTTTCTTCTCTTTCTAGTCTTGCTTCCGTTGATCAGCACAAAGAAATCATAAACGCTTGTCGTCAAAAAGATGCCGCACTGACAACGCAGCTTGTCGAAACGAACTGGCTGACGCTAGGTGAAGCGCTGACAAGTGAGGAGGAATCCAAGTGAAGCCTCTTTTATTAGGCATTGCTGCATCATTCTTTTTTGCTTTTACATTCGTTTTAAATCGAGCGATGGATTTATCCGGAGGCAGCTGGGCGTGGAGCGCGTCGCTGCGCTATTTTTTTATGGTACCTCTTTTGCTTGTGCTCGTTTATTTTTGGGGTGGTATTAAACCTGTGGTGGCAGAAATAAAAGCCCAGCCGCAAAAATGGCTGCTTTGGAGCACGGTTGGATTTGGCTTATTTTACGCTCCTCTTTGTTTTGCTTCAGCCTACGGTCCCGGCTGGCTTATTGCAGGAACTTGGCAAATCACAATTTTATCGGGGTCTCTCCTAGCTCCTTTGTTTTACAAAGAAGGAAAGAAGCGAGGAGGCATTCCTTTCAAGCAGCTAGGTTTTTCGTTTATTATTTTAATAGGAGTTGTGCTCATGCAGCTTGAGCATGCGACTGAACTGTCGGCCGCTACTGCCTTGCTTTGTACCATTCCCATTTTGATTGCCTCTTTTGCGTACCCGCTTGGCAACCGTAAAATGATGGAGGTGTCGTCACTTAATACGTTTCAGCGCGTGCTTGGAATGACGCTTTCAAGCCTGCCGTTTTGGATTATTCTTTCTGTCTATGCCTACGTGACCGATGGACTACCAAAAACAACCCAGATTTATCAAAGCAGTTTAGTTGCTTTACTTTCAGGAGTATGTGCAACAGTTTTATTTTTTGCAGCAACCGACCTTGTAAAAAAAGATTCTCAAAAGTTAGGTGCAGTTGAAGCTACACAATCGATGGAAGTTTTATTTGCACTGCTAGGAGAGGTCTTCCTTCTATCAAGTCCTTTGCCATCGATTCTTTCTTGGGTTGGAATGGGAGTTATCATAGCAGGCATGGTGCTTCACAGCTACCAAACGAGTCATAAAAAAGCTATACCGCAAAAAGAATTGACCTACTAATCAATAACAAAAAAGAGCGTCTCAGTCGGCGCTCTTTTTGTTTATACAACAGATCTTCTTTCTAAATTGAAGACATTCACCTGCTCAGCATCAAAGCGGCTTAGCAACGAATCTACCCCGTACTCAAGTGCAAAAGCACGTTCATTTTCTGAAATCGGAACGGCCTGCAGGAACGCTACTTTTTTATCAGATAGTTCAATCGTTGAAAAATTATCCCATAAAAACGGCGGAATCAGCAAAATGTGCTGCATATGAAAGCTGTCATCAAGGACTGCAATAACGTCTTTATAAATAGCTCCTGGGAAGATGGACACATGAGATTTCATCATATGGAAAATACAGTTTGCTAAAATAGCAGAATAAATACCGAATTCCTCATGACAAGCCCCAACGATTTCAATTCGAAGCGGGATCCCTCCAACTGTATAGCCTGTCGGACATTGATGTCCACCGAGCGTTGCATACGCGGTTACGTCTTGACGCGGATGGTTTTCACACGCCACAACGTGAATACCATGCTTTTTTCTTTCATCTGAATAATCTTCAATTCGATCCTTTTGACCAAATACATCTATTGCTTTATGTATAATTAATTCTTCATCTTTTGTAAAATTACTCATAAAAAACCTCCTTGCTTGCGACCTTAAAAAGCTCCCTACTGTACAGCATATACTACTGTACTCGCTTACGATATAGTTTTTAGAAAATGTGATAGAAATGTTATCGTTTCGTAACATACTATGAAATTGTACCAAGAAGCAAACAAGAAACCTTAACCAATTTTTTTCTTTTCCCATAAAAAATAGAGCCTGCACCATGGCAGCCTCTATTTTTTATGACATTATTATGAAATAATTTGTAATTCTTTTGGGTACTTCGTTAACGTTTCGTATCCATCTTTTGTAATGATTACATCATCTTCGATACGCACGCCTCCGAGTCCTGGAATATAGATACCCGGTTCAATTGTATATACCATGCCTTCTTGAAGCACATCATCATTGTTGCGGCTCATTGAAGGAAACTCATGCACGCTGATGCCAAGACCATGACCAAGACGATGCAAGAAATACTCTCCATACCCTGCTTCTGTAATAATATTGCGTGCTACCATGTCCAAGTCGCCAATGCGAGTGCCGGGCTTGGAAGCTTCAAGAGCTGCCTGCTCGGCGCGCTGTACCGTTTCATAGATTTCTTTTTGCTTATCATTAATGGACTTGTAAGCGACTGTACGCGTAATATCTGAACAGTATCCGTCTAGCACTACACCTAAATCGAACAGAACCATATCTCCTGGCTTTAACGTGCGAAGACCTGGGTTCCCGTGCGCTTCTCCCGTTTTTTCACCAAATAAAACCATCGTTGAAAACGACATCTCACGAATTCCTTTTCGCTTTAGCTCGTATTCAATTTTAGCCAGAACATCCATTTCCGTAACGCCTTCTTTTAAAGCAGCTACGCCTACTTCTACACCAAAATCAGCTAAGGCAGCTGCCTTTTGCAGAATCTCAACTTCACGCTCATCTTTAATTAAACGCAGCTGATTTAACTTCTCTTCTGCTCCGACTAGCTCAGCGTTTGGATATAGGCTAAGCAGTTCTTCGGCTCTCGCATACAGCAGCTGCTCTTTCTCTACAGCAACCTTTTTCACATCTATTACGTTTCGTTTATGTAAAGCTTCTTTAATAAGTTCCCAAGGGTTTTGATGGTCTTCATATCCAATCACATCAAACTTCCAGCCGGCTTCTTTTGCTTGTCCCACTTCCATTGATGGACAAACAAGCATCGGCTCCGCTTCGGTAAACACAAATAAGCCAAGCAAACGCTCATGCGGATCCGTGTGAAATCCAGTTAAATAAAATACATTTTCGGTTGACGAAATAAAGGCCGTTTCTACATTCTTTTCTTCTAGCCACGATACGACTTTTTGTAAACGTGCTTCCATTTAAAAAACCCCTTTCATTGTACAATATTACTATTATAACATAGTTATTTAGCAATATTGTACAATGAATAGAGGTTAAGACAAAGCCGCGTGAAGAGTAGTAAGCTGCTCTTTAATCGCTTTTCGCTGAATACTTACTTTCATCAGCCAGCCATTTTCTCCGTATCTATAAATAAATTCGTACGTACCTTTAGGAAAATATTCTTTTACCAGCATGTCTCGGTTTTCAACAAATCCGGGATCGCCAATAAAATAGGTACCTTCTTCAAGCGGAAGCTCATGAACTTTTTTTTCTAGCTGCTTCTCTTCGTCTTCGTCATCATCTATCACAATGTGCAGACCGCCTTCATCACGCACAACATCAAATTCACCGTTTTGTTCAAGCTCAAGCACCGGCACCACCTGTCCATTTACCGTTAACAGCTGCTTCGTTCCTTCAAGGACCTGGGACCAGTGATCATCGTATAAAGTAGAAGAATAAAAAATATAGCCCTGAGATTTATATAATAAAAGCAGTTGTTCAAAATGATTTTTTACTTGTTCTTTATCAAACAGAATAACAAAATGCTTTCGATAGAAAAAACTTGTAAAAGGCAGAATAGACGATTGATTAAGCTCTTTAATTATTTCAGCACTATCTTTACCTGAAATAATAGCTCCGGTCAATTCCCCCGCGCCATAAGGTTTCCAATGACTTAACGCCGCTTCTGGAATCAGCACAAGGTTCGAAGATGACACATATATACTCATTCGCTTCACTCCTTTTTTCTACATTTAGACCTATATTTGATTCTCCACAAACAGAGACTTTCCTCTTATTCCATTCTTAAAAGACAGAACTTTTTCCCTAACTATGATAGATTATAACAAATATCCTCGAAAAAAATAACCTTTATTTCCTCTTTCTTCTATTTGTACACTTCTCTTATTTTAGCTGTCTTCACAGATTTACTAGTGAACGTACTTGCTAATCTAATTCCTTAGTGTTAATTTTATTATGTCGTTTTATAATTTTTTGCATAATTGATTTCAAACAAAAAAGTATTAATATTTTTGAATGCGATGGTGAGACATTTGGAAGAACGTACAGAACGTAAACAACATAAAAGAAAAAAGCAAAGAAAAAAGAAACGCTTTAGAAAGCTACTTCTTTTCTTTCTCATTCTTGTAATCGCCGCTGGTGCGTATGTGTATTATCAATACCAACAAGGGTTAGCAGAAGCAGACGGAGCTTTTGGGAAAGATGGACAATTTGATTTTAATGGTGCAAGTGCCAATTTAGATAGCATGAATGTGCTGCTTCTTGGAATTGACTCTCGAGGTGAAGAACATTCGCGTGCCGATACAATCATGATTGCTCATTATGACAAAGACAGCAATCAGCCTAAAATTGTTTCTTTGATGCGTGATTCATATGTGGATATTCCCGGACATGGCAAAAACAAATTAAATTCAGCCTATGCATTTGGCGGTCCCGAATTAATGCGTAAGACAATTAAAGAAAATTTCGGCATAGATGTAAACTATTATGCCGTTGTTGATTTTAAAGGTTTTTCTAAAGTTGCCGATACGATTGCCCCTGAGGGAATTACGGTTACCGTGCCGCACGAAATGTCATCAGGAATTGGCATGACGCTAAAACCTGGAAAACAAACTCTTCACGGAGATAAATTACTAGGATACGTGCGATTCCGACATGATAGCCAAAGTGATTTCGGGCGCGTGAAGCGTCAACAAGAAGTGATCGGTAAATTAATGGATGAAGCTCTTCAAGTAAAGACGCTGGCGAAAGCTCCTAAGCTATGGGGAGTCATTGATCCATATGTGGATACAAATATTCCGCCAAAAACATTTATTGTGATAGGAAAAGATTTTTTAGTTGGAAATCAGCCAGATTTAAAATCTCTTCGTTTACCGGTTGAAGGTTCCTATTCAAACGAACGAATATCCGGTATTGGTGCTGTTTTAAGCATCGACCTTGAAGAAAACAAACAAGCGTTACAATCATTTTTAAATTAGGAAAAGGTGTCCATTAGCGGACACCTTTTTTATACTATTCAAAAAAACTTCTGTTTTTCCTCCCTATCCTTCAAAAAATTTTCAGCTTCGACAAAAAATGAAGCCATTTTCCTAGAAACAGCCGTTTCTTTGGAGTTCTATTTTTGCTGTTACATGCGTATATGAAAGGAGAAGGACTTCTTTTTATATTTTTTAGCCAAGGAGATGAAATGATGAAATTATATGGTTTTCAAGCTGAAGAAGAGCGTTCCTTTCTTCATTCTACCTATAAAGTAAACCCATTACTTTCTCATACTGGAGATGTCAAAATCAGCTTTTTATCTTTTCAAGAAAATGATTATACCCCTCGTCAAGAAGCTACGATTCCACAGCTTCTTTTAGTCGTTCACGGGGAAGGCTGGGTAGCTGGCGATAACGAACTGAAAATTTATATCAAACAAGGTGAATCAGCATTTTGGAGAGCCGGGGAATCTTTTGAAGTCGGGAGTCTAACGGCTATGACAGGACTACTAATTGAAGGATTAGATATCGCTCCTCAAAAGCTGCTTACTTCTTTCTCACGAACAAACGCAAATTAAAAAGCCGCTGTGACGCGGCTTTTTTTATTATCTTAGTAATCGAGCGTAGCTTTCTGCACTATCTTGAATAACTTTGTCACTCAGATCACCGCCTGCTCCTTGAAATAAAAATGGAGTTTGAAACTTCATACCTGTTAAATTTGCCATAGCTTGAAAAGGAAGAAGCAGATGATTCATTGGGTAACGGTTGTATCCCCCTTCTTGATAAGCTTCTGCAGGGCCCCCTGTCGAAGTAGCTACGACAAACTCTTTTCCCTGAAGTTTAGTACCTTTGCTTCCATAAGCCCAGCCGTATGTTAAGACAACATCTTGCCACTCTTTTAAGAGTGCTGGTGAGCTGTACCAGTAAAATGGAAATTGAAAAACAATACGATCGAATTGAACAGCTAACTCCTGCTCTTTTTCTACATCAATTTTGAAATCGGGATAGTTTGCGTATAAATCATGAACGTACACATTCTCTTCTTTTTTTACTCGCTCTGCCCACGCTTTATTAATACGAGAAGATGCTAAGCTTGGATGCGCTAAAATAACCAGTGTTTTCATTTTGATACTCTCCTTCTGATATTTGTGCTTGCTTTATTCTTTTCTATTTTTATGCTTGCCTCTAACGGCTTGTTCTTTCATTCTTTCCTTTTCCTTCAGAAAATCTGAGTTAGTTTACACTTATAAACTACCAGTATTATCATTCTGCTTCAATAAAATTGACTTTGTTTTTATCACCTTTAATTTTTTTATGTACCCAAAACGGCAGATAAAGGACAAGAAAGCTAAGAATCATGATTCCTTCAATCCATACTAAATACCAAGGATGAGGTCCAAGAACATCCAGTAAGGAAGCGTGCTCTGGCTTTTTCATCATATATAAATAATTCGCCCCGAGTAAACGATTCATAGCATAGATAAAACCTCCGTACAGATTAACAGATACTACGCTTACCCATAAAGAACGAAACGTCGGCTCATATCTGCAGACAGCAATTAGCATACAGCAAGCAAGTACCACACCGCCATGCGATACATAAAACTGCACATAGCGAAACTGGGCATACGCATAGCCGCCAAGGTCCGGGGTAATCATCGCTTGAACAGAGCTGCTGATTCCTGCGAAGTACACAAAATAAAAAAGAAGCCTGCTTTTGGTTATCAGTATAACAGCAGCCAGCAGCACGACTATATCGCTGAGCTGAAGAGGCAAGGAAGTTTCAGCGGACCACTGATGGCAGCTGATTTCCAAAGCCTGGTAGGCTGTTTCTGAAGCAATTAGAATCAGTGAAAGCAAAATGAACACAAACATCTTTTTTCGCAGCTGCTTTCGACACAAAAAAATAAATGCTCCTATGATCACGATAATAGCTAAAGTTACAAGATGTTCAACTGAAAAAAGCTGAAAGGAATGTTGTACAGGATGACACGTAAAAAATGAATTCATAAAAGCGCCTCCCTTCCATCAGAAAACAAATTCGGTACCTTTAGCTTGTTCATAAGGCCTCATTTTCATTAATGCTTCTCCCGCATTAAAAAGAGATTGAGACATAACGAAATCACGCCAATCTAAAGACGGACGAATGGAGTAAATAATCAAGTATGGATCACTTCTTGCACCGCAGTTGATTTCCATGCAAGGCTTCGCTTTCCGCGGGAGTCTTCGCGTTGCCCTCCAATCAACTGCTAGAAGCAACTAAAATAAAAAGATCCGAACGATTCATCGTTCGGATCTTCTTTCAACTAACATACTGTTGTCCTAGCTTTTTTCTTCGTTTTTACTCCTTAATTAATCCTTTTTTCACTAAGAATTGATGAGCAACTTCTTCAGCCGTTTTTCCTTTCGCATTTACTTGATAGTTCATTTCACGCATTTCGTCATCACTGATTTTACCGCCCAGTTGATTTAAGATTTTTTTCAGTTCAGGGTGCTCTTTTAGCGTATCTTCACGAAGCACAGGCGCTCCTTGATACGGAGGGAAGAGCTGCTGATCGTCTTTTAAGACTTTCAAACCAAACTGTTTGATTTCAGGGTCCGTTGCGTAAGCATCAAGCATGTTAATATCGCCTTTTTCTACAGCGCGATAGCGAAGCTTCGGCTCCATCGTTTTAATATTCGGGAAGGTAAGGCCATATTCTTTTTGAATGCCTACATAGCCGTCTTCACGATCTTTAAACTCAAGCGTAAATCCTGCTTTTACTTTATTTGTTGCATTTGCCAAATCTGAAATAGTGGTTAGATTATTTTCTTTGGCAAATTCCTTTGCTACGGTCAATGTGTACGTATTATTAAACTTCATTGGATCTAAATAGACAAGGCCGAATTTCTTCTGAAATCCTTCTTTTGCCTGCTTGTACACCTCTGTTTCATCTTTGCTGTCCGGCTGTTCCTTTAAATGCGTCACAATAGCTGTACCCGTATATTCAGGGTACAAATCAATTTCCTTGTTACGCAGAGCCTCAAATACAAATACCGTTTTCCCAAGCGACGAACGAAGATTTACTTTCATATCAGTTTGATCTTCAATTAATTCTTTGTACATATTAATTAAAATATCTTGTTCTGCACCAATTTTCCCTCCGATAACAAGGTCTGGTTTTGTTGCGCTCATCGCTGCAAACGGAGAAACAAGAATGAGTATTAATACGATGATCATAATAAACGAGCGTTTTTTGGACCCTTTTTTAGCTGAGTGTTCAATCGTTCGCAGAATTCCATCAAAAATAAGCGCTAATAATGCTGCTGGAATGGCTCCTAATAAAATCAAACTATTATCACTTCGGTCAATACCAAGCAAAATTAAGCTTCCGAGTCCGCCCGCTCCGATAAGAGCCACGATTGTCGCTGTACCAATAATGAGTACCATTGCTGTACGAATTCCGGCCATAATGACAGGAAGTGCTAGAGGAAGTTCTACTTTGATTAATCGTCTCCACGAGTTCATCCCCATGGCTTTGGATGCTTCAATTAAAGATGGGTCCACTTCTTTAATTCCGGTATATGTATTTCGTACAATAGGAAGAAGCGAATATAAAAACAGTGCAATAACCGCGGGAAAGGTTCCAATTCCGACAAGAGGAATCAGTAATCCTAATAAAGCGAGTGAAGGAATGGTTTGCAGTACGGCTGTTAAGCCAATGATCGGTTCAGCAATGCGGTCATGCCTCGTTAAGTACAGTCCGAGCGGCACTGAAATTAATACGGCGATAACAAGAGCCAGTACGGAAATTTGAATGTGTTCAAGAAGAGCTTGAAACAGTGCATCTCCTCGTTGATCTAATAATGTGCTTAATGCATTCATTACAGCGTTCCTCCTTCTTTCGTTTTATCAGAAAGAAACGCTAATAGGTTTTTGCGCGTTACAACGCCAATGCGTTTGCTCCCTTTTTTCACGGCTATTGCTTCATGGTCGTAAAGGGCGTCCATTGCCTGCTGAACAGTGGCGGTTGAAGCTAGCTCTTCAGTAGGTTCTACGTCTGGCTGTTCACTTTCTTTGACAAACATATCCAATGTCTCAAATAAAGCATTGCCTTGATTTCCAATAAATGTTTTTACAAATTCATTTTTAGGCTTTTGAATGAATTCCTCCGGGGTTCCAACTTGAACAATTTCCCCATCTTTCATCAGGCAGATACGATCTCCAAGCGTCATCGCTTCGCTCATATCATGCGTAACAAACACAAATGTTTTTTTGATTTTTTCTTTTAAGCTAATAATATCTTGCTGAAGCTGTTCGCGGCTTAACGGATCGAGGGCACTAAAGGGTTCGTCCATTAAAATAACGGGGGGATCGGCTGCGAGGGCACGTGCTACACCTACACGTTGCTGCTGGCCACCTGAGAGCTCAGACGGCTTTCGATTTCTATATTGCTTTGGGTCTAGTCCTACCAAGGTAAGCAGTTCATCAATGCGCGTTTTGATTTTGTTTTTCTTCCAATGCTTCATCTCGGGTACAATGGCTATATTTTCAGCAATGGTCATATGAGGAAAAAGAGCAATCTGCTGCAGGACATAGCCAATGTTCCAGCGTAACTTATGTATGTTGTGGGCCGATACGAGCTTATCTTTTATGTATAGTTCTCCTTCGGTAATATCATGAAGACGGTTAATCATTTTTAAGGTGGTTGTCTTCCCACACCCACTCGGACCAATTAAAACGAAAAACTCCCCTTCTTTAATTTCTAGATTAATATTTTTCACGGCGGTCGTACCGTCTGGATATTGCTTTGACACATTCTTAAACGTAATCAAATTATCGTTCACACTCCCTGTTGAAATTTAACCCCTAGTTTCGTGTACCCAATACTTAGAGGCAATAAACATTCTTTTAAGAATATTTCTAAATATGATTCATAAGACATAGTGGAAAAGATACACATGTTTTCTCACAGCCTCCTGATAAGGCTATCAAATTGTCAAAGTTTTCACAAGGCGGGGAAGAATAATTCGGAAAAGAATTTTAAAGTCAACACAAATAAAAAAACCTTCTTTCAACAAGAAAGAAGGTTTTTTTAGTATGCTAGCGACAGGGATCGAACCTGCGACCTCTTGCTTACCATGCAAGTGCTCTACCTACTGAGCTACACCAGCGTCTTGGAAAATTATATCACGTTTAAATTTATTTAGGAAGCGCTTTTTTAAATTTTTTTATTGGTATATTCTCTAATTTGCGTCTTCTGAAATTTGCACTTTCTACAAAGTTCCATATTTTATGTTAGAACTTCTTACATAAATTGTGTGAATTTTCTTTTTTTATATTACCCTTAGTAAAAGAGCTTACAAAAGAAGGGAAGAAAATAGATGGAACAACAACCAACCATGACCAAATCAAAAACGGCAACTCCCTACCCAAGAGACTGCACGTTCAGCCTGGAAGATTGGACGACGCTCGCCAAGTATTGGTACCCGGTCGCACGCTGCAGTGATGTAACAGAGAAACCAACGTCCGTAAAACTACTAGATGTAAATCTAGTTCTATACCGCACGACAAACAAAGTAGTAGCGGCTCGTGATTTATGCGTTCACCGAGGCACCCCGCTTAGCATGGGCTGGGTCGAAGATGATGAAATTGTCTGTCCTTACCACGGCTTCCGCTATGCAACGGACGGCGCATGCACGTCGATTCCAGCTCACCCTGATGCCAACATTTCTCCCCGCCTGTGTATGGCCGTCTATCCAGTTATTGAACGATTTGGATTAGTATGGACTTCCCTGACAGGAGAACAAGATAACCTGCCTTACTTCGATGCTTGGGAGGACCCTGATTTTCAGCAAATTGTTTGTCCGAGCTTTGATATCATGGGTTCGGCCGGTCGTCAAATGGAAGGCTTTTTAGACGTAGCTCATTTTGCTTGGGTGCACACGGACACATTTGGTGATCGAAACAACGCCTTTGTGCCTAAATATAAAGTAAGCGATACAGACTATGGGCTTCATGTAGAATATACCAGCACCGTGAGCAATTATTCCAAAGAACAGCAGCATTTAAATCCACCTGATTTTAAATGGCTTCGCGTCTTTGATGTTTATCCGCCGTTTACAGCTACGCTAAAAGTATACTTCCCAGAAGGCGCAGAGCTGTGGATTATGAATGCAGTCTCTCCTATTTCAGCCCGCGAAACACGTTTATTCGCACCAATCGCTCGAAACTTTGACAAAGATTCGAGCGTTGAAGGTGTGTATGACTTTAACCTTCGCGTCTTTGACGAAGACCGTGAAATGGTTGAAAACCAAAAACCTGAAGACTTGCCTTTAGACCTGCAGATGGAAGCGCATATTATGGCTGATCAAACGTCCATCGGCTACCGGAAATTATTAAAGAAAATGGGCTTAAGCTTTAGATATACAAGCTAAAAGAAATCCCCGCTGTCTCAGCGGGGATTTCTTTTTTATTTAGCAAACTGCTCGCGTCCTGCTTTTTCCTTTATCACTTCATCTTCACTTGCCGGCGTGGCGCGTTTCATAAACAATGAAAGAATTAAGGCAACCACCACTAGTACTACTGAGACGGCAAACGCATCGTTAATTCCTTGTACCATTGCCTGCATCCCAATCTGTTCTTTCATTTGAGCTGCCCCGGCTGCCGTTGCATTCGCTGCTCCTGCTCCGCTCATTGCATCTTGAGCGAGCTCTTTTGCATGCGTAGCTGTACGGTTTGACATCACCGTTACTAAAAGAGCCGAACCAATAGCTCCCGATACTTGTTGAAGCGTGTTATTCATCGCAGTACCATGCGGATTAAAGCGCTGCGGCAGCTGATTTAACCCGTTTGTCATAACCGGCATCATCACCATAGACATTCCGAACATGCGAAGCGTGTAAAGCGTAATAAGCGTTGTATACGTCGTATCAAGCTCTAAGTTACTGAAGAAATACGTCGTAACGGCTGTAATCGTTAGACCCGTTACAGCCAGTGCACGCGCTCCGAATTTATCAAATAATTTTCCGGTAATCGGTGACATCACACCCATTAGCAGCGCACCCGGAAGCATTAGTAATCCTGAATGAAGCGGAGAAATGCCTCGTACCGTTTGAACATAAATTGGCATTAGCAGCATGGCTGAGAATAATGCCATTGTGATCACCATTGAAATCGTTGATGATAAAGCAAACATTGGATATTTAAAAATGCGGAATTCAAGCATAGGTGTTTTCAGCTTGAACTGACGCGTAATAAATAAAATCAGTGCCACAGCTCCTACGATAATGGTGCCGTATACTTCCACAGAATCCCAGCCTTTATCCCCTGCTGAGCTAAACCCGTATAGAAGTCCTCCAAATCCAATCGTAGATAACACAAGTGATAGGAAATCCAAATTGATTTCCACTTTTTCTTTTTTGTCTTTTAATAGGAAGAAAGAGCCTATTAATACAATTGCCGCGATTGGCGTAACAAGGTGGAACAGCATTCTCCACTCATAGTGTTCAATTAGCCACCCTGATAATGTAGGACCAATTGCCGGAGCAAAAATCATAACTAAACCGAAAATCCCCATCGCAGCTCCGCGTTTTTCTAATGGAAAACTTGTGAGCAATACGTTCATTAAAAGCGGCATCATAATGGCTGCGCCTGATGCTTGAATAATACGAGCGGTTAACAAGACCGAAAATACGGGCGAAGCGCCGGCAAGTATTGTTCCTGCTGTAAATAAAGTCATAGCCGTTAAAAATAAGCCTCTGACAGAATAGCGCTGAATTAAAAAAGCGGTAGTTGGAATCATAATACCATTCACTAACATATAACCAGTAGAAAGCCACTGGACAGTTGACGTTGTCACATCTAAGTCTTTCATAATAGATGGCAGCGCCACGTTTAATAACGTTTCATTCAACAATGAGATAAAAGCGCCTATTAACAAAATAGCAATTATGCCATAAGGCGGCTTTTCCATTTGATTTATCGATTGACTCATTATTGTACCTCCTTATACTTCAAGTTCATTTTTTTAGACACATGTTCTACATAGAGTATATTATACTGTGAGTTCAATTTATGCAAGCGAAAAATCTTGCGTTCATGTCCTTTATTTTACCGACTTTTTTACTCCTATAACCCTTTTATATCAATATATTGTCGTGATATCGTCCATTTTTTTAAAAAAGAACATTTGTGTAAACGCTTTAAATCATGTATCATAAAGTTGGACCATGAGTCTAATTTTATATTTAGGTGATAATAATGAATAACCGAAAACAGCAAGTTGTAAAAAATGCACACCATCTCTTCGTTGAAAAAGGATTTCAAGCTACGTCTATTCAAGACATCATTGATTATAGCGGCATTTCAAAAGGAACATTCTACAACTATTTTTCTTCAAAAAATGAATTATTAATCGCTGTTTTTACCTGGCTTCATACAACAATTGAACAAGAGCGAAACCAGCTGCTGGTTGGTAAAAGCCTGACCGATGTAGATGTATTTGTTAAACAGATTGATGCACAGATGAAAAACCATCATAAACATAAATTTTTTACATTACTTGAAGAAGTATTTGTTTCCAATGATCCTGATTTAAAAGCATGCATAAAAAAAACCCAGTTTATTGAAGTGAACTGGGTTTACAAGCGGTTCATTGATTTATTTGGACAAGAAAAGAAACCGTACCTGCTAGATTGTGCAATTATGTTTCTTGGCATGCTTCATCGCAACTTTCACTATAATTTTATGGTTAACGGCACAAATACTGACCCGCATGAGATCATAAGCTACAGTGTCAAGCGTCTGCTTCCTCTTGTAGACGAAGTAGCAAATGCAGGAGACATTTTGCTCGATCCGCAAACGATTAAAGAATGGCTTCCATCTTGCCCGAATACTAAAAATCAAATAGAACAGGACATTTCTGCAGCACTTATCGATTTAAAAAAACAAGTTCACAAACAATTTACTGATGAATTCGAACATCAAAAATGCACAGAGCTTATTAGTTTTATTGAAGAAGAGCTGTTTAAACAATCAAATCCCCGCAAGTTTGTTGTGGATAGTGCCCTTCAATCATTAAAGCAGCTGTCTGTTAACAACAGTAAAACGCCCCTAGAGGAACTGCAAACGATGATTGATCAGTATGTGAGTGAACTTCATTAAAAAGCGTTTAAGACGTAACTAAATCATTTCAATCTAAAGTCGAACAAATTGAATAAAGGAGTTAGTATAGGTTACTTGTTACACCGCTGTTGATTTCCGTGCAAGGCTTCGCTTTCCGCGGCCGGCCGGTGAGCCTCTTTTCCCGCAGGAGCCTTCGCCTTGCCCTTCGATATAACAAAAAAATGAACGATTAATATTTTTTAATTAATCGTTCGTTTATAATTCTAACTAAAATATTTTTATCCCAGCCTCTTTTTTATTTTCCTCCAGTAAACGAGATTCCTTTAATAAAATATTTATTAAAAAACGCATAAATGAGTAAAATGGGAAGTGTAAAAACCATGGAAGCTGCCATAATATAGTTCCAATAACTGATATACTGACCTTTAAATGTGTTAAGCCCTAAAGTTAATGTAAACATATTTTCATCAGACATCACAATTAAAGGCTTCATAAAATCATTCCAAAATCCCATAAATACAAAAATCGTTTGTGCTGCTAGGGCAGGTTTTGCAAGTGGAAGGACTATTTTAAAGAATGTTCCAAACTTTGATAACCCATCCAACTCCGCTGCTTCTTCAAGCTCTTTTGGGAAATTAATAAAAAATTGACGCATCATAAATATAAATGTCGCATTCACCATTCCGGGTACAATCATTCCCTGATAGGTATTTAACCAGCCTAATTCTTTCAAAATTAAAAAATTAGGGATCATGGTTACTTGTCCAGGAATCATAAGCACAGCTAAAATAATAATAAACAAACTTTTCTTTCCCGGGAAACTGAGGCGTGCAAGGGCATAACCAGCCATTGAGTTAAATAGCAAATTCAGAGCTGTTCCTACTACAGCAATAAATAAGCTATTAAACATCCAGCGAGGGAACAGCTTTTGTTCCACAAAGATTTGTTTATAGTTGTCTAGCGTAAAATGTTTCGGAATAAAGTTCACCGTACCTGACACAATTTCTTCAAGCGTTTTAAAAGAAGCTGACAGCGCCCAAATAAATGGAATTAGCGTAATCAGTGCGTATATGCTTAAGATAGCATATAAAATAAGGACTCCCGTTTTTTTCTTCATCTTTTTCTTCCCCCCTTAGTACATACTTTCTTCTTTTGAAAACTTTCGCTGAAGAACCGTTGCCACCAAAATCACGAGCGCCAGCATAAAGGCTAGTGCTGCAGCATATCCCATGGTTCCTAAATTTTTAAATGCATATTGATAAATAAGAAGAACAACAGTCAGAGTCGAGTTATTAGGTCCCCCTGAACCTCCTGAAAAAATAAACGATTGATCAAACAGCTGAAACGTACCAATTAGTCCCATGATTACCACGAACGATGTAACCGGACGCAGATTCGGAACTGTAATATGCCAAAATCGTTGAAACACATTAGCACCATCCAACTGAGCTGCTTCATACAGCGAATCTGGTACATCCTGCAAAGCTGCCAAATAAATAACCATAAAAAATGGAGCTGTTGCCCAGATGTTCATAATCATAATGGCAATCAAAGCGACCTGCGGATCTCCAAGCCAATTATAAGTCGGAAGGCCAACAAACTTTAAAAACTCGTTCACAATTCCATTTTGATTGTACATCCACATAAAAATAAGCGTTAATACAGCCGATGATGTAAGCGTAGGTAAAAAATAAATAATACGAAATACTTTTTCTGCTTTCAGCCCTGCATTTAATGTGGCAGCCAGTATAAGTGCCAATGCGGTTTGTACCGGTACAACAATTACTACATACTTCACCGTATTCCACAGAGCAATTTTAGCTTTGTCATCTTCAAGAACCTTCATATAGTTCTCAAGCCCTCGAAAATGGAACTCAGTCCCTCCCAACAATTGAACTTTATGTAAAGATAAAAAGATGGCATAAAAAATAGGTGCAATCACAAACAGCAACAGTACAAACAGTGTAGGTGTCATAAAAGCATACCCTTGCCCTACATCACGAGGTTTGTACGTTCGTATTTTTCCGTTTTTCATTTCCTCCACTCCCCCGCCAAGCCTTATTCATAAATACTAATCTCTTGATTTGCCTGCTTTTGTGCTTTTTTCAAAGCTGTTTCTAAATCACTTTGTCCTAAAAAGGCGCTTAAAAACTGGTTATTAAAGTTATTCATAATAATAGGCAAATACGGACCATCTTGCCAGACAGTAGCATAAGCAGCTCCTTTTACCAACGGACCGCGTTTTTCATCTTCAGCAAAACCAAGCTTATCCGCTACGGATTTTCTTGTTGGCAATGCGTACCCCTTACTTGTCCAAGTTTCCATTCCTTCTTTACCAGTTAAGTACTGAATGAGCTCCCAAGACGCTTTTTTCTTTTTCGAGTCAGCATTCATTACATACGCGACCGTAAATGCCATCGTATTTTTATGACCGTTTATTGTCGGAACCTCCGCTGTACCGTAATCAAGTTTTGGAAAGGACTCTTGTAGAAACGGAATCATCCAATTCCCTTCAATTACCATAGCCACTTTTTGTTGTGCAAACATGTCCGTACCTGAGTTTGCGCCTACATCAGAGGGTTGTACAGACGTTTTATCTTTTAAATGCTGATCGATGAGCGGCTGAAGAGCGTCAACGACTTCTTTCGTAGCAAAATTTGCCTTATTGTTCTTTAACACGTCTCCTCCGTTTGCCTGCGCCATATAAAAGATACGTGCTAATTCCGGCGTGACACCAAACGCTTGAATCCCTTTCTTTTTAAATACTTTTGAAACTTCTTCAAACTCACCCCATGTTTTTGGTACTTCTACTCCCGCTTCTTTAAATAGCTTTTTGTTGTAAAATAAGCCTAACGTGGAGTAATCCTTTGGAAAACCATATGTCTCTCCATTTTTTTGAAACGCTTTCAATAATGGTTTCTCAAAATCTTGAACATCAAAATCAGACTTTACATAAGAATTCAAAGGTTCTAAAACTCCTGTATTAATAAGACCAGGCGCTTCAAGTGCATCAAGATAAAAAACATCTGGACCGTTTCCACCTATTAAACGCGTTTTTAGAATATCCATGTATTGATCAGTGATTACTTCATGCTTCACATGAATCGATGGATGGAGCTTTTCAAAATCTTGAATAGTTTGATTAAGCAGCTTCGTCTCTGTTGGGTTGCCTCCCCAGCCGGCTAATACAATTTCGACTTGACCATCTTTCCCGGAAACTTCTTGTACATTTGAACATCCAGTTAAAGCTGCTCCGGCTACTGCCAGAAGCAAACTTAAAGCGAGTACCCACTTCTTCATTAGCTGTCTCCTTTCATTTCATTGACCTGCAGCTTATTAATAGACGCTTAATAAGCCCCAGTCGAATTAACATTAACCTACATAATTTCTTACTTTACATTGAGATAGAAGCTCGTATTTTGTCGTATTTTCTTTCACGTAAATGATAGTTTCGCTTTCTTCTTTTTTAACCGTTAATGACAGTTTTCCACTGCCAATCACAAGGTTTTCTACAGAGAGTTCATTCATATCGTCTATGAGCACAGGATTTATCTGTATCGTCCCTGCTGTGCTATCAGGAAACAGTCTCAGCATCGCCTGTACGAAAGCTAAAGGCGTACCGGCTGCCCAAGCTTGAGGTGAGCAGGCAACAGGATATTTAACAGGTTTGTCAAGTTTACTTGAATAGCCGCAGAATAATTCAGGAAGACGGTCGTACTCAAAATGTTCTGCTGCATCAACAAGCCCTTTTATAACTTTATTGGCTTCTGTTTGCTTGTTCGCTTTACTCAAACCGAGAACAATTAAACTATTATCGTGCGGCCAAATGCTCCCGTCATGGTAACTCATCGGATTATAGCCTGCTTCTCCTTCTGCCATTGTGCGGATACCGTATCCCGAAAACATAGAGTCCGATATTAGCCTTTCGCTTACTTTGTGCAATTTCTCCTCATCCATTATCTCTGCTAAAAGCGCATGACCTGGATTTGACGTAATCGTTCCTACTTGGCTCTTATGTTCATCCAGTGCAATTGCGTAGAATGATACGTCATCCATCCAAAAGGCTTCATTAAACTTTTTATGCAGCTGCCTTGCTTCTTTACGTAAATTATTTGCTTCATCTGTTTTGTTTAGCTGATCATATAAAGAAGCAATACCCATTTTTGCTTGATATACATATCCTTGTACTTCCACTAAAGCAATGGGAGTTTTTGCATATTCACCGGTGCGATGGACAACAGAATCTCCTGAGTCTTTCCAGCCTTGGTTAGCAATTCCTTTACTTGACTCTTGATGATATTCAAGAAATAAATCGCCGTCTCGATCCCCATAATCGTTGATCCATGTCAAAGCTCTATCAATAGTCATGTGCATTTCTTGTACAAACTCCAAGTCTCCCGTCCATTTTACATATTCCGTTAATAAAATTAAAAACAATGGCGTCGCGTCAACCGTTCCATAGTACGGCGTAAAAGGAATTTGATTTGTGTTGGCAAGTTCTCCGTAACGTATTTCGTGCATAATTTTACCCGGCTGCTCATCACGCCATGGATCATTTGCTGTTCCTTGATACGCCGCCATCGTACGCAGCGTTCCTTTTGCCACTTCCGGATTAAAAGCAAGCATTTGAAGCGCTGCAATTAGACTATCCCTTCCAAATGGCACACCAAACCAAGGCAATCCTGCTACAGGAAAAGCACCGAATCCTACATCCGTTAACAGTACGCGCAGGTCGTTAAGCCCTCTTGTAATAAGACGCTGCATTGTCGGATGATCAGTTGTCACTTTTGTAGAAGATTTTTCCCACTTTTTATATGACTGCGTTAGTAAACTAAGCGCTTCATCAGCTGATAAAATATTTTCATTAATGTTTTCACCCATTTGCGGCTGAACCACTAATGTAATTTCTTCTTCTTCTTGATGATTGAGTTCAAAAGAAAATGTAACCTCTCCTTGCTCATCCATATATGAAGCTTCTTTATCCCAGAGAATCCGTGTCGCCCGCTTGATATCATCTGCTCCTTTGTATGTATATGTTAGGCTGCTTTCTCCTTTTATTTCCCCCGTTCTTTTTCCGACATTTCCAGTTTGAAAACCTCTTACGATGAACATATCGTTAAAATCGACATCTGCTTGGATACTTAATGTAAAAGCAATTTTTTTAGGAAAATAGCTTTTTAACTTTATTTTTTCATAGAAAACTCCTCCATATATAAAGCGCTTTCTCTCTATTTCTATAGACTCTCGCCATAGTACAAGCTCTCCTTCTTTTTCCATATGCGGATTAGTAAGAAGAATTGTAGCTAATAGGTTCTCCTCTGCACTTGAGGACAATAACACAGGATCTGCATCATTAATCTTCAAACGAAATTTGCTCAAAAAACGCGTATCTTTCATATATAGCCCTAAACCATACTGATGGTTTTCATTGATATTTCCTGCTGGATCAGTCAGTAAAAATAGGTCATTTTCTTTAATAACACGGTAATCCATTTCCATCCCCCTAAGTTTTACCGAAACGTTTTGGAAAAAGCGCACAATATCCGAAACGTTTCGGTTTTGCATTATATAAAAACCACTAATTGTGGTTTTTATCTGTTGATTCTCGAATAATTAGCTTTGTATCAAGATATCGCTTCATATTTGTTTCTTTTCCTTCTAACATTTCAATTAATAAATCTGCAGCTTCATAGCCAATCTGATATACTTCCTGTCCTACTGTCGTCAAATTTGGAGACGAATAAGAGGCAAGGACAATGTTATCGTATCCGACAATCGACATCTCTTTAGGTACATGAAGGCCAAGTTCTTTGCATGCTTTTAGTGCTCCAAGTGCCATTAAATCACTTGCACAAAAAATAGCCGTGACCTCTTTATGTCGATTTATAAGCTCCCGAACAGCTTTCTCTGCTTTCTTTTCTTCAAAATTCCCGCTTACAACCCACTCAGAACGAAACGACAAACCGCATTCTTTGAGCGCTTCTCTGTATCCGTTGAGACGTTCCTGGCTGACAAATGCGTCTTCATGTCCGTTAATCATCCCAATATGCTTATGGCCAAGACTCGCTAAGTGTTCAACTGCTTTTTTAGCTCCCAAGGCATTATCAGTGGTGACATAGCCCACTGAATTAGAATGAACTGGAATATCAACTAAAACACAGGGAATATCACTTTCTACTACTTCTTTTAAATAGGGATCTTCTTTTTTAATACCTTGAATAATTGCCCCATCCACCCTTCGCTCTCGACAAAGCTGGGTATACGTTTTTTCTCGTTGCATCATCGTGTTTGTATTAAATAAAATCAAATCATACCCTAAAGTAGATGCTCGCTCATTTACACCGCACAGCACTTCAAATGTAAAATTATCTTTTACGCTCTCTCTGCTGATGCCTGAAACTAGTAGTCCAATAGTCTTTGACTTTTGCATAACCAGTCCTCGAGCTAACGTATTAGGGCTGTAGTTCAGCTCTCTTGCTACGGCTGCAATCTTTTGCCTTGTTTTTTCATTTACATCTGAATAACCATTTAAAGCCCGAGACACCGTTGTTACAGATACGCCAGCAACTCGCGCTATATCTTTAATCGTTGTCACTCAAAATTCCTCCAAAACGTTTCGGATAGCTTTAAATAGATTGTAACGCTTTCATTCATTAAATTCAATACTTTTTTAATAATCAGTTTACTTTTATCTATCTCTAAAACTTTTGCGTATAAAAAAAGCAGCCCTAAGGCTGCTCTTTATTCACAAAGTGGAAATTCAAGTGAAAAACACGTTTCTTTTCCTTTTACGCTAGACACACTCACTTTTCCCTTCATATAATGAATAATGCTGAAAGATACCATCGTTCCAAGCCCCGTACCTTTTTCTTTTGTTGTAAAATACGGTTCGCCTAGCCGGTTGATTTGTTCTTGCGTCATGCCGCAGCCTGTATCGATAATATCCACAATAACAGCTCCGCCTTCTTTTGTTACTTTAACGGTTAACGTGCCTCCATTTTGCATGGCTTCAATACTATTTTTAAATAAATTGATTAGGCACTGCTGAAGCTTTCTTCTTTCTCCCATTACGAAGAACTTCACTTCTTCATCAAATGTAAAATCAATAGCGACTCCATTCATATTGGCAAGAGGCGTCATAATATGGGTGACATGATGAATCTCTTCTGAAATATTCATTTTTTCATTTCGTTCCGGAGCAGAATTGGCAAACAGCAAGTAATCATCAATGATTTCTTTTGCACGATCTAGTTCATTAATCGCAATGGAAATGTAGCGTTTTTTAGCAGGTTCTTTTTCATCTTCTTGCAGCATTTGCATAAATCCTCTGCTTGCCGTTAGAGGATTTCGCACCTCATGAGAGATGCTGGCAGCTAAATGACTGACAATTTCTAGTTTCTCTGCTTTCATCAGGCGCTGCAGCACTAGTAAATTTGCCCGTATCGCTTCCCACAGTATGGTAATGACAAACATGCCTGCTACATCTAAAATCGCGAATTGAACCCACACGCTAATAGGAATGCTTGTTACGTGCAAGACAAAAATAGATACAAGCATAGCTAATAAAGAACCGATTACACTAAGACAGGTGCTCACGATAATTCTATTTTTTAATGAGAAATGTAAAAAGTATTTTGTTATGAAAAATAAAGGAATGGATAAAATCGGAAGAGCAATTAGTGTTGATAAAAACCCTACATCGTACCCGCCAATTAGCAAGCGCAGCAGTAAAATAAAGACAAAAAGCAAGCTTCCTAGCGGCCAGCCTCCATATAGCGTTCCTAAAATATAAGGAATTCTTCGTAAATCCATTCGATAATCATCGGGGACATAAGCTCCGTTAACCGGAAACAAAAGGCAAAAGATAATAGCTAAAATCGGAAATACCGCGATATAACGATCTTTCCACCAATGAATTTTTTTAGCATACTTGATTAAATAAAACATCTGCACTAAAAACAGCGCCAATAAAATAAATAAAAAATTAATTAACAAATCTTTCGTGACAAAACTCATGTATTCACCGGTCTTTCAAATGAGATAAAAATAAACTCTTTTATTGCATTTACATTTGTAACACAAATTAGAGCGTAATCATAGACAAATAAACGTATTCTATTTACTTTTTTATAACTTCCTATGACTGTATCGTCCGTTCCCCAAAATAGTGAAGGCAAAGAAAACCTTTTCAACTCCACTAAAAATATTCAGAATTTTATTTACATATGAGCTACAATGCTCTATAATCAGATCAATGTACTTGGTTTTGAGAGTAGGAGGAAGAAACATGGAACTATCAATTACCTTAATGGGATTATTCGTCGGAACCCTAGTAGGCTTAACGGGAGTTGGAGGCGCCGCTTTATTAACACCTTTACTGATTGTACTCGGCATTAACCCTTCCATTGCCGTAGGAACAGATCTTGTCTACAATTCTATCACAAAATTATTCGGAGTCGCTCAGCACTATAAACAGCGAACCATTAACTTTAAATTAGCAAAATATTTAGCCTTCGGAAGTATTCCGAGCGCTGTTTTTGCCATTGTCACACTTCATGCATTTCCATCTTTTCACGAGCATCAAGAAACGATTATTAAGCACGCTCTTGGATATGTCATGACACTGGTTGCCATTTCAATTATCTTTCGCGTCTTTTTTGATAAATTCATTCGCCCAAATCGTTTTCAAGAAATGGACTTAAATCAGAAAAAAGGATTAACAATCGGAATTGGTGTAGTCTTTGGATTCATTGTCGGACTAACATCGATTGGTTCGGGCTCATTATTTGCGATTGCGATGCTGTACTTATTTAAGCTAAAAACATCTGAGCTAGTTGGAACTGATATTGCACATGCGTTTCTTCTCGTTACGGTGGCTGGTATTTTAAATGCAAGCTTCGGAAGCGTGGATTACATGTTGACTGCTAACCTATTAACTGGATCTATTCCAGGTGTGTTAATCGGAAGCCGTTTATCAACGAAAGTGCCTTCAAGACCGCTTCAAGCCATTATGGCAACCATCATTCTAATTAGCGGAATTAAATTAATTTAACAAATAAAAGCACATGCCTTTGCATGTGCTTTTTATTAGTTTTTTTAAAGATCTATATTAAAAATAATAATGTTTTAAACTACTCCCTTCCCTTCTTATACACTTCAACTAATATTTTTATTGAATTTTAGTCAAAGAGACCAATGACACCTCAAACAACCTTACGTTAAAATGTTAAAAAACATAACATCTATTGTGCTATCTAAAAAATTGTACGACGAAGGGAGAACACATGACACAAACAGCGGCAAAAAGTAAGCAAAAACCTTTTTATAAAGGTCTTTTCTTTCAAATTATGATGGCGATTGTACTTGGCATAGCCGTAGGATATCTGTGGCCAAGCTTCGGGAATGCTGTGAAACCGATTGGAGACGGTTTTATTAAGCTTATCAAAATGCTGATTGCTCCTCTTATTTTTGGAGTAGTCGTTGTTGGAATTGCCAAGGTTGGAAACATTAAAACAGTTGGGCGTATCGGCGGAAAAACCATTCTTTATTTCGAAATTGTCACAACATTCGCCCTATTAATCGGTCTCTTAGTAGCAAACGTAATGAATCCCGGCACCGGTATGAATGTTGATCCTTCAAGCTTAAGCACAAGCGAAGTGGACGCGAAAACTAACGGCTCCGAACTTCCGAGTGAAGGTGATTTTTTTCTTAATATGATTCCAGACAGTGCAGTTGGTGCTTTTTCAAGCAACTCCATGCTTCAAGTGCTTTTAATTTCTTGTTTGTTTGGCATCGCGCTTGTCCATATAAGTGGAAAAACAGCAGAGACACTTTTAAATGTATTGGAGAAAGTAAATGATGTATTGTTTAAAATTATGGGATACATTATGAAACTAACGGCTCTTGCCACGTTTAGTGCCATGGCATTTGCAGTTAGTCAGTACGGTCTTGGAACACTTGCTGCATTCGGAAAGCTGTTTATCGCTATGACAATTGCTTGTCTAGCATTTGTTCTTGTTTTAGCTGTTATTTTACGAATCTATTTAAAATTAAGTTTGTGGAAAGTCATTCTATATATACGAGAAGAAATTATGCTGGCATTTGCTACGGGTTCCACTGAAGCCGTTATGCCGCAGCTCATGGATAAATTCGAACAAGCAGGATGCAACAAAGCAGTCGTCGGCCTTGTTGTACCTACGGGCTATTCGTTTAATCTAGACGGTGCTTCTATTTACTTGTCTCTTGCCCTCGTCTTTTTAGCACAAGCAACGGGCGTGGATTTGAGCCTCACTGATCAGCTTTTAATGCTTGGTGTTCTTCTTCTTACGTCTAAAGGAATGGCTGGTATTCCAGGATCAGCTTTTGTTGCTCTCTCTGCTACCGCAGCAGCAACCGGATCCATTCCGGTAGCAGCCGTTGCTCTGATGCTCGCTCCTGATCGCTTTATGGGTAATTACCGGACTACAGTTAATATTATTGGTTATGCGGTAGCTGCTTTTATTATCGCACGATGGGAAAATTTATTAGATCTACAAAAAGCAAATGATGTGCTGGACGGAAAAATTGCGTATCAGCCCAAAAATGCTGAGATTTCTCTCCCAGAGAGTATTCCAGCAGCCAATGAAAAAGCATTTTAACAAAAAAATTTCCTGGCCGAGACAAGTCTATTTTGCTTGTTTTTCGGGCAGGAATTTAATTGTTACATGAAAGGCCTTTTGCTGAAACTTATTTTCTTCGAGTATTTTATATACCATTTGTTTAATCGTTTCTTGCGTTTTGGCATCAGCTGAAACGGAAGGCTCCATATACACATCCAGCTCTACTCTGTCTTTTGAGTAAAGGGAAGAATTCACGCCCCTTGATTCATAGCCCGCTTCAGTTAAACCGCTGCTGATTTTATGCCAAATATCCAGTTTGTCCATTTGTTTAATAACAGGCTTTGCTTCTTCGTACACTTGTGCTTGCTGAGTCTTGAAAACTTCTTCTTTTTTAGTAAAAACTGCATACCCTGAACCTACTACTAAAAACGTCATAATAGCAAATGCTCGCATCCTTTTCATTCTCTCACCTCATTTAGAGATATAGATTATAAATATGCGAATAATTGCTGCGGTATGACGGCTTGTATCTCTACTTCTTTTCCAATATACTCAGCAGTCGTTTAGAACCAGCTTCTACTTCTTCTATCATACTGGCAAAAAGCTCTTGCACCGTTGGAATATTATCAATCAGTCCAACGACTTGGCCTGCCCATCCATAGCCTTCATCGATTTTATTTTCATAAATATACCGGCAGTTTGCCCCTCCGCTAATGACGTCTTTTAACTCTTCGTATCTCTCTCCTTGCTGCTCACGCTCGATAATGTCAAGAGTGTAGTGGGACTTCAATACGCGTCCAGGTGCCCCGAACGAACGTTTAATGACCACAGTATCGGTTTCTTTCGCTTCTACAATAGCTTGTTTATACGCATCATGGGCATCTACACATTCTTTTGTCGCGATAAAACGTGTTCCCATTTCTATCCCTTCAGCGCCTAATGATAACGCTGCCAATAATCCTTGTCCGTTTCCAATCCCTCCGCTTGCCAAAACCGGAATTGACACAGCCGCAGCTACTCGAGGAATTAATACCATTGTGCCCAGATCCTCACGTCCGATATGTCCTCCTGCTTCTTGCCCCACTGCCATGACAGCATCTGCTCCTAGCTTCTCGGCTTTTTGAGCTTGACGCACGTTGGCTACCAGTATGAGCGTTTTAATTCCCGTTCCTTTTAATCTCTCAAAAATAGGTGCGGGATTTGCTCCTGTTATGGAAACAACCGGCACGCCTTCTTCTACTGCTACGTCGAGAAGTTCTTTATAAGAACCTTCTGTTTGACCTCCCACAGCAAAATTAACGCCAAAAGGACGCTCAGTTAAAGAACGTACTTTCTTAATTTCAGCTCGTAGTTTCTCAGGTGTTCGGAGCGTCATAGCTGTGATTTGTCCAAGCCCGCCTGCATTTGAGACAGCAGCGGCAAGTTCTGCGTACGCTAAATACGCAAGACCTCCTTGTACAATTGGATATTGAATCCCTAATAAATCTGTTACCCGTGTTTTCATCTATGTATCCCTCTCCTTTTATTTTTGTATTTATGAATACTTATTCATAATCATAACAAGAAAATAACGGATTTCCTACGAAAAAATTCCAAAATTTCTGTTTGCTTCAACTTTTGATAGGGTACACATTTTGTAATGATTATTAACTGAAGATTAAGGAGGAAGACAGGTATGACAAAAAAGCACCCTGTAAATGAAAAAAGCAAGCAAGAACAGCTCGAGCAGTTTAAAACAGATGATCGAAACCAAGCGCTCACAACCAATCAAGGGTTAAAGCTTTCCGAAGATGAATTTTCTTTAAAAGCGGGTGAACGTGGTCCAACCCTTATGGAAGACTTTCATTTCCGTGAAAAAATGACGCATTTTGACCACGAACGCATTCCTGAACGCATCGTTCATGCACGAGGCTTCGCTGCTCACGGAGAATTTGAACTGTATGACTCTCTCAGTGAATATACAAAAGCTAAATTTTTACAGAATCCGTCTGTAAAAACACCTGTATTTGTCCGTTTTTCTACTGTAGCAGGTTCTAAAGGTTCAGCTGAAACGGTGCGCGACGCCCGTGGTTTTGCAACAAAATTCTATACAGAAGAAGGAAACTATGACTTAGTTGGAAATAACATTCCCGTGTTCTTTATCCAAGATGCGATTAAATTTCCGGATTTAATTCACGCTGTTAAGCCTGAGCCACACAACGAAATGCCGCAGGCGGCTTCAGCACATGATACGTTTTGGGATTTTGTCGCCAATAACCAAGAGTCTGCTCACATGGTCATGTGGTCAATGTCAGACCGTGCAATTCCACGCAGTTTGCGTATGATGGAGGGCTTCGGCGTACATACTTTTCGCTTAGTTAATGCAGAAGGAAAAGCTCATTTTGTCAAATTCCACTGGAAGCCTGTGCTCGGAACGCATTCCCTCGTTTGGGACGAGGCTCAAACCATTTCTGGGAAAGACCCGGATTTTCATCGTCGCGATTTATGGGAATCGATTGAAAACGGAGACTATCCTGAATATGAGCTAGGCATTCAAATCATAGATGAGGAAGATGAATTTAAATTCGACTTTGACATTCTCGATCCAACTAAGCTTTGGCCTGAAGAAGACATTCCCGTCAAACTAGTTGGAAAAATGACCTTAAATCGAAATGTGGACAACGTATTTGCCGAAACGGAACAAGTCGCATTCCATCCGGGGCATGTGGTACCGGGAATTGATTTTTCTAACGATCCTCTCTTACAAGGAAGATTGTTTTCATACACAGATACCCAGCTTATTCGTCTTGGCGGTCCGAATTTTCACGAACTTCCAATCAACCGTCCAGTATGCCCGTTTCATAACAACCAACGAGACGGTTACGGACGTCAAACGATTAACAAAGGACCTGTCAGCTATCACAGAAACTCTCTTGCAGCCAACACGCCGGCTCCTGTACCTGAATCAGAAGGCGGTTATGCTCACTATCAAGAAAAAGTGGAAGGAAGAAAAGTTCGAAGCCGCAGCGAAAGTTTTAAAGACCACTTTTCACAGGCAACGCTATTTTGGAATAGCATGAGCGCCCCTGAAAAAGAGCATATTATCAGTGCTTTTAGCTTTGAACTTGGAAAAGTAAAAAGCAAGTCTGTTCAACAGCAGGTCGTTGATATGTTTGCCAACGTCAGTACAGTGCTAGCTAAACAAGTAGCACAAGCGATTGGTGCAACGCCTCCATCTGGAGAAGACGCGCCAGTGACCAAGTCATCTCCGGCTCTTAGTCAGGAGCAAACGATTAAAAAGCCGAATACGCGTAAAGTAGCTGTCATTGTAGCTAATGACTTTAGCAGTGACCTATCACAAGTGTTAAACAGTTTAAAACAACAGGGCATTCAGCCTGAAATTGTAAGCACAACCCTCCAAAACGTAAAAGGAACAGACGGGTCAGAGCTTGAAGTACAGCACACCTTCTTAACAAGTGACTCTGTCTTATTCGATGCGGTTTATGTTGTCGGAAGTTCGTCAGCTGATGAGAAGTTTCGTAAAGAAGCACTGACGTTTGCTCAAGAAGCATTCAAGCATTTTAAACCAATTGGCGCGACGGATGAAGGTGTTAAGTGGCTGCAAGCTGCTGGATTAGATAGTAGTCCCGGCGTCGTAACTGGAGAAACTACACGCTTTACAGATGAATTTATTGAAGCTATTTCAGCTCACCGCCACTGGAATCGTCACGTTATATAAATTACAAAAAAGATAGGGACCTACCCTATCTTTTTTATATGAAACCGCAGTAATTGAAGAAAAGCTTCTCTTTTGCTTATACTAGATAATGCATCTTAGATTTTCAGGAGGCAGAAGGAAGACATGCTCACAAACAAATCATCTTACTTTTTACAATTAACGAAACGATTCAAAAAAGCTGCAACGGCAAATTCAGTTATTCTTGGAATTTTGTTAGCTATTGTGGGAGGTTTTCTTGATGCTTATACGTATATAAGCAGAAACGGAGTATTCGCAAATGCACAAAGTGGAAATATCGTCTTATTAGGTGTAAAGGCAGCGCAAGGTCAATGGACAGAAGCTTTTCTTCATATTCCCCCTATTGTAGCCTTTATCCTAGGCGTTGCTGTAACCGAAACATTTAAGCAACCGCGATTTGTATCTGTACTCCCTGATACTTCTCGTATCGTATTGCTTTTAGAAATTGTCGTACTCATTATCGTTGGTTTTTTACCGTCTAGTGTTCCTAATATGTTGGTTACAGTAACAATTTCATTTGTTGCTGCTCTTCAAGTTTCTTCATTTAGAACTTTGATAAAATGGTCATATAATACAACCATGACAACCGGAAACCTTCGTACTGCTTCTCAAGCAGCATACTATGCTATATTCAAACGCGATGAAAACGCTGCTTATCAGTGCCTTCGTTTTACCGCCATTATCCTCTCTTTTTTGAGCGGCGCATTGTTAGGTTCTATTTCTACTTTCACCCTAGGGACAAAAGCAGTTTGGCTAGCTTCTGCTATTCTTTTTCTCGCTTTTGTCATTTTAAATTCAGAATCTCAAAAAAGCCTTTGAAATCATTGATTTCAAAGGCTTTTTTTATTAAACTGATTTTCTAAATGCCATAACGTGCAAATCTTTTACCGGATAAAAGTCGTTATCAGGAAAGCGAACGTAACCTCTTTTAGTGTACAGCTTAATGGCATGTTCCATTGAATGATCTGTATGTAAACCTAAATAAGAACACCCTAGCTCCCGAGATTTTTTTTCACACGCTTCAAGAAGCGCATTGGCGACTCCTTTTCGGCGATGAGACGGAGCAACTGCCAGCAGACGAATTTCAGCCCATGGAAATGGTTTTAACAATCCTCCATATACATCCGTATTTGGGGGATAAAACAAAACGCTTCCTGCCATTTCTCCATCGATTTCAGCTACAATGCACTCAAATTTCTTTTCTTCACTCAGGGTATGTAAAATTCCCTTTCGATATCTTTTCCAGTGTGCTTCTGATTTTACAGCTGCATATTGCTCATAAGCAGCAAGCGTCACTGTTTCAATAGATGATGTTTCTTCTTCTCTAGCTTTTCGAACGATCAATTTTTTCTCCTCCATTTACCTTCTTCGTTAATTCTTATTGTCTATGGTGAACCATGTTTATGCAACACATTTGCATCTTAAAACAGCTTCCTTTGCATATATTTAATCCGTTCATTATGGTTTCTAAAGCGGTCTTTGTGCTGAAACTCTGCTTGTCTTCATATACATATAAAGAGATTCATAGACAAGGATGAGACAGCATGTATAAAAAATGGATTGCAATTGGAATTGGCAGTGTGTTTGTTAGTATCGGAATTAACGTTTTTATTCTTCCGCTTCAGCTTGTAACAGGAGGCATTACGGGAATTAGCTTAATCATTAATTATTTACTTGGCTATAAAGTAGGTGGGATGATTTTTTGCTTAAACTTGCCGATTTACCTTCTCGCCTTGGGTTTTAACCGCTCTTATTTTTTAAATGCTATCTATGGCATGGTTCTCTCAGCCGTTATGATTGATTTGCTGTTTCCGCTTCACGGGATTTTTCACCTTCCCATTATCTTAAGCGCTTGCCTTGGAGGTGTTTTTAACGGAATCGGAACCGGCATCATGCTCCGGCAGCACGCAAGTCAAGGCGGGGTCGACTTATTTTCTCTGATACTTGCGAAATGGTTATCTTTAAACCCCGGCATCATCATTTTAGTGATTGACGCATCTATTATTATTTCAGGTATTTTACTGCTTCAAAACGATACAGCTATTTATTCATTATTCATTGTTGTATGCTCTGGTATAGTGACCAGTTTAATTACGTCATTCAAACGCATCATCGTCTATGTATAAGGAAAAAGCCTCGAGACATGCGTCTCGAGGCTTTTCTTTATTTGTCATTTAAGAATTCTTGCAGCGCTTCTTTATTTTTATCTAAATCAATATCAAGCACCATCCCAACACCGCTATACGTTTTGTTTTCAAATGATCCGTCTAACGGCAGTCGCAGGCTTTGAACATCTTTCATGTTTCCTGTTACCACATCTTTAGCCAGGAGCATCATGCTTTTTGTATCTAAATTTGTATCGATGTAAGGATCCATTACGCCGAGAAGCTTCGGTATTTTAAACACGCTGTTTAGGCTTGCTGCTTCATCTTTAAGCTTTAAAACGACTTCTTGCTGGCGCTGAACGCGTCCAAAATCACTCATGTTATCATGGCGAAAACGTACGTAGCCAAGCAGTTGTTCACCGTGTAAAACTTGGGTACCTTTGTGAAGCGTCATACCAATTCCCGAAGACATATCGTGAGGCACGGTTACTTTAATGCCATCAGGTGCAATCGTATCTACAATTTTTGAAAACCCTTCGAAGTCCACAACTGCATAATAGTTAATATCGATATCAAAATTTTGTTTGATCGTTTGACGCAGCAGCTCAGGACCTCCGAACGCGTAAGCAGCATTCAGCTTTTGCTTGCCGTGTCCTGGAATATCCACGTACATATCCCTCATAAGGGAAACAATTTTCGGATGTTTGCTTTTAGAATCGTAGTGAGCAATTAAAATAGAGTCTGTACGAGAATGCTTTTCCCCGCGCGAGTCACTTCCTAACAGCAGCATATTTACTTCTCCGTTATTTGGGAGACTGCCTTGAAACTGTTCAAATGTCGTGCCGTCATCCGCAAATTTACCATCGCTTGCCATCGATAGCCCTTGCTTATATTGGAAATAGCTGTATATGCCTCCAACGATAATAAAAAGAAACAACAAAGCAAAGAACACTCTGCCCCATCGAACTCTTCTTCTTCTTTTGCGTCTTGTTCGCTCCACGTTTCTGTCACCAGCTTTCTTTTTCAATGAAGTTCTCATAAAACAAGCAAGTAGCTAAGCTTTTAAAAAGCTCCTCTACTTGCTTGTTTGGATTGTATGGTGTGAAAGCTTACATTACTTTTCTGTTTCTTGGTCTTTTCCATACATGTATTTTGATGGATCGACCGCTTTAAAGTCATCTAATTTATTAAATCGTAATAAATCACCGTATAACACTTTATCAGAAAGTTCTAGCTCTCTTCCAACTTTCTTTTTATAAGCTTTCGCTTCGTCTGTTGCTGTGATTCTTTCTCCTGTGTTTGTATCGTAATACTTGCCGTCAATTGACGTGTATTTCGGAGAAACATAATCACCGTTTCTAAATGCTACTACCTGATCGTGGTCTTTTGATAATAAATCTGTACCGAATTGAACATACTCTTTACTATCAATTCCCACTAAGTGAAGAAGCGTAGGCACTACGTCAATTTCACCGCCGTACGTGTGGTTCACTCCACCTTTTACACCTGGTACGTGAAGGAAGAACGGTACGCGTTGAAGCTGAGCGTTTTTATATGGCGTAATTTTCTCGCCAAGAACTTTTTCCATTGCTTTGTTATGATTTTCAGAAATACCGTAGTGGTCGCCGTAAATCATAATAACTGAGTTGTCATATAAGCCTGAAGCTTTTAGCTCTGTAAAGAATTCTTGCAATGATTCATCCAAATAACGAGCCGTTTGGAAATAACGGTCTACCGTTCCATCTCCTGTGTTTGCCGGCTCAATGCTAGCATCGCCTTTATCAAGGACAAATGGGAAATGGTTTGTTAATGTAATCATATGCGCATAGAACGGCTGCTTCAATGACTGTAGCATTGGCATAGATTCTTTGAAGAATGGCTTATCTTTTAATCCATAGTTTACTTTGTTATCACCAGTCATATTGTAATAACTTGCGTCAAAGAATTTATCCACACCGAACTGCTTATAAATTTCATTACGGTTCCAGAACGTTTTATAGTCTCCGTGTAAAACGGCACTTGTATAGCCGCCCTCTTGATCTAAGATCGCTGGTGCTGCTTGGTACGTGTTGCGGCCTTTTAAGCTAAATGCTGATCCTTGAGGCAAGCCGTATAATGACGTATCCATCATAAGCTCTGCATCAGCTGTTTTACCTTGTCCTGTTTGATGGAAGAAGTTATCAAAATACATAAATTCATTTCCATTTGCTAATGAATTTAAAAACGGCGTTACTTCTTGCCCGTTTAACTTATAGTTAATCAGGAATGACTGAAATGATTCTAGATGAATTTTAATAATATTTTTCCCTTTTGCTTTACCGGCATACTCAATATTTGGAGCTGCATAGTGACTTGTACTGAAGTTTTTCACTGTTGTTAAGTCATCACTGCTTGCAAATGCTCGCTGCTTTGAGTTTTTAAACGTTTGAACTGCATCATACACCGTGTAGTTGTATGCTCCTAAATATTTCACTAGGTAGTTGCGATCAAATGTTCTTGTTAATAATTCAGGGCGATCTTTTTCAGCATAGTGCAAGTTAATTGCAAAAGCGATAGCTCCTGCCGCTAGTACCATGAACGTATAGCGGAATTTAAGACGTGCTTTTGGCCATTCGATTTTTCTAACAAACAATAGCGCAATCAGTAAAATGATATCTACAAAGTAAAAAATATCGTGAGCTTTTACTAAATCAGCGATACTGCCTCCCATATGACCCACATTGCTTGTTTGCGTTAAAGTAGGCAATGTCACAAAGTCATTGAAGAATCGATAATATAAAATATTGCTGTACAAAATGACCGTCATGATTGTACTAAGAATAAGCGTCCAAACGATGGATCTTTTTCCTTTTGCAAACAATGCTAACCCTAAGAAGATCAGGGTTGAACTAATTGGATTAATAAACAATAACGTTTTTTGCATTGAGTCACTTATATCTAAGTTGAACTCCACTTTGTAAGACATGTAAGACTTGATCCACATGAATAAAACCGCTATAAAAAAGTAAAACAACGGCTTTGAAAATAGTTTTTTCATTTTCAAATTCCTTTCACTAAAAAGTAGAGATTTCATGTTCAGCTAATCTCAGGAAAGTCCCCTACATCAAATCGTAACGGTTACGTCCTGCAAAAGATTACCTGAAAATGATTCAATTTGTCAAACAATATCATCTTCATCTCTTTTTTTAGTCATCTACAAAATTTACAAATTAACTTGTAATCTCTTATTTTTTATCGTGATGTTAATATTACACAATTGTTAATTTGTAAATTTTGTTCTCCCTATATTGCATACATATTAATTTACCACATTTCTGCTCTGCAATAAAAGTATTTTTATATTTATTACGCATAATATTTCACTTACTTAATGAAAAGGTACTATTGTACTGGACGGTATTCTTCGCTTACTGTTAGGACTAGTAAAAATAGACTTATCTATGCTTAGTCTTTCTCTTTATAAACAGCTACGCGGTCTCCTTGTGCAAAAGGCTGTGAAATAACAAGAAACTCAATCTCCTCGCTCGAACGATTCATCATTTGATGAAGAATGAATGGAAGTACTTCTACTCCTTCATGTGCTTTTACATCATAAATGATTCCGTCTACTTCTAGAGCAGCTGTTCCTTTTAATACAAAGAAAAATTGCTGTGCTCTCGTGTGATAATGCCTTACCTCTTTCGTATGAGGGGGCATGCGCTCATGAATAATACTTACGTCTTTATTTTTCACTAGGTGCCACCCATCGCATTTTCCTCCCCACACATAGTGTTCTGCGTTTTGCTTACTGACTTTCATGACTAGCTCCCCTTTTTCTAATAAATGAGCACCTGCAGATTAAATAGAAATTCTATGTGATCTTTTTAATCTTGCTATTGGAAATACTTTTTTGAGATGAAGGTTTTGGCTTCAAAGTAAAAAGCATTCCTAAAAAGATCAAAACAATGCCTGCAAGCTGAAAAAACGTCGGGCGAAATCCCGTGAATGCTGTATCTAATAAAATAGCAACGGCTGGATCTAAAAATACCAGAACTGAAATTACCTGAGTTTTTAAGTAGCGCAGGCTGTCGAAAAACAAATAATACACTAAACCAGTATGTACAAAGCCTGTTACTAAAATCGCTGTCCAATTGGCCGTTGTGAGGAGATGAAAATCATTAAAGTGAACAAACGGCAATAATAAAAAAATTCCTAAAAAAGTCTGAAGAAATGTAACAGCGTAAGCACTCGTATGAATAATTCCTTTGCCAAGCAGCGTCGTGCATGCATAAAACAAAGCGGCTAAAAGCGCCCACAGTATTCCTGACGACATGAAGCCATCAATCGTAAGTTCCTTCACCCCAATAATCAGAATTGTTCCCACAAAACAAATAAAAATAGACATAACGCCAAGAACCGTTAATTTCTCCTTAAAGATAAAGCTTCCCAGAAGCAATACTAAGACGGGCGCAAGATGATAAACAGAAATAGCTACCGTAACGGACATCATTTCAAATGCTTTAAATAGAAATACCCAGTTAAACACAAGAAATATTCCGCACAGTAAAATCTGCTTTATTTCTTTGGCATTCCATTTTTCTCTTTTATATTCACCCGTTACAAACCAGCACATTCCGAGAAAAAGCGTTGCACAAATACAGCGAACAAATACTAAATCAAAAGAAGGCAGTCCAGTTTGTGTGGAGAAAAAGCCAATTGAACCAAAAATACTCATTGAAACCATCATTTTTACCATTGGGCCTGCTTTCATTTTTCCACCTCATTTTCAGAAAACTATTATTATTCAAACATAAAGAAGCCCATTTGTAAATTAATGGTTCAAAAGCGCTATTCCACGAAGAAGCAAAAAGCGCAAAGACACGGGGGCAGCCCCATCGTCTTTGCGCTTTTCTGTCTTTCTTTTAATCTTCAACCGGGAACCAGCCTGGCGTGTTGATAACGGCTTGCCACAGTGGATCAGGAATGACAAGCTTTTCCTGATCTTTTTTGCTTAATGTTGTCACAATTTCATTTTCGCGGCCTTCTTTGACTTTTTGAACCCAGTCTGGATCCATAATTAATTCACGGCCAATCGCAAGCAGTGGAATACCCGTTTCAAGAGCTGCTGCTGCTTCGTCTGCTGTATGAATAGAACCTACGCCCATCACAGGCACGCGGCTTCCTACGCGCTCTTGAATAATCTCAATACGTGAACGAGTATCTTCCACGCCTCGGCGAGGTTTTGACCAGAATTCCATTAGCGATACGTGAAGGTAATCAAGGTCTTTTTCTGCTAGTGCATCAACTAACTTCAACGTATCAGCCATTGTGATTCCAGGCGTTTCAGGCTCTTCTGGAGAGAAGCGATAGCCTACTAAAAATGGCTCTTTTGCATGTTTAGAAACGGCTTGCTTTACTTCGTCTACGATTGCCAGTGGGAATGTTAAACGTTTTTCTACGCTGCCACCCCATTTATCTTCGCGGCGATTAGAATGCGGAGAAAAGAACTGCTGAATTAAATAGTTATTTGCTCCGTGGATTTCAACTCCGTCAAATCCTGCTTCAATAGCACGGCGCGTCATCTCACCAAAATCATGAATAATGTCTTCGATTTCTTCATTTGTTAACTCTCGCGGCACCGGTGCTCCTTCTTGTTCTGCAGCAACAGCACTTGCGCTAACAACCTCTCCATTTGGAACAAGCTCAGGCGGACACATGCGGCCTCCGTGGAAAATTTGAAGAACTGCTTTTGCTCCTTGATCTTTAATTGCTGTTGCTAAACGGCGCAGGCTAGGAATCATTTCATCGCTGTCTGCAGCAAACTCTCCGTGAAATCCTTTGCCGTTCGGCGTTCCGTATGTACATGCTGTAATGACCATGCTAACACCGTTTGAACGTCGTACATAATAGTCTACTTCTGCATTTGATACTGTTCCATCTTCATTTGATGAAAAATTTGTCATAGGTGCAAGAATAACGCGGTTATCTAATTTGATGCCATTTGAAAAAGTAAATGGCTGTAAAAGCGGCTCATACTTTTTATTTGTCATTTTATTTCCCTCCAAAAATGATACGGTCAAAAATATTGGCATATTATAGGTAGAAACTGTTTTCTTTCCTACTAATATGTGTCATTTAAAACTGTAACTTTAAAATATACTGTTATTTTAAGCTGTACAGTTTTGCCTGTCAAAGAATAAGACTTTCTCATATAAAAAAGCACTCATACACTGAGTGCCTTTTTATCATTGCGAAAGAGGTTCTTGATTATACATAAATGCTTTTACTTTTACATATTGAGCTTCTAACTCTTGAAGTGTCAGTTCGTATAGATGCCGATTTCCTTTTTTGTAAATACCAAAATTCAATAGCGCATTAATAAACCAATTTTTCTTATGTTCCGTTTCAGGCTGTGTGTGTTGTTTCACCATTTCCACCACCTAAGTTTATCTCATATTAATTTTGCAAAGCATTCGCTTTTACATAAATAATTTTACTTCCGTACGATGAAAAAACAGTGAAATAGAAAGCTTTTTTATTTTAAATTCCCGCAGCCGGACCCGCCATTTTTTTGCGTCTTTTTACTCCTGCTAATATTTTTCCAATATAATAAATAACAATAATAAAAACCGACATAATAGCAAAATAAGTACCGATTACAACAAAAGGATTCGGACTTTCAAAACCGCCTTCTTTTCCTTTCATCCCTCTTTCCAAACCTCCGCCATCGTGATCAAAGTTCGGACGTTCGTGACCAGCAGATGCCATCGCAGAAGATTTGTTCTCGCTAAATGAATGGCGATCAAAATCCGGCTTCCCACCGCCTTTTTGCGGCATATCTGAGGAACTTAAATTCAGCACTCTCGTTACTCCTCCAAGCTTTCCAAGAAAACCCGTCTCATTTATTTCGTATATGCCAACGACTAACAGTGCAACGGTTGCGAGCTTAGCTGCTATGTTCAAGCTTTTCTTTGACTTTTGGAATTTCGCCATATTTTTACATACATTTATAACCCATTGCCAATGAAGACCTATGTGAGCGGCTACTAAAATTAACACTAAAAATGATCCTGAAATATGCGAAACCTTAAACCACTGTTCATTACCAATATTAATATTCGGAAATACTACTCTTGAAATAAAAATACCGCTGATCATAATAAATGACATCGTAATCAACAGCATGATATTTAAAAAATAACCGAACTTTGTTCTGCGCGGAAGCTTGCGGTCAAATAATTTAACCGTAACTCTCTTTACCCACTGCCAGTTTAGCAGCACGTGGGTAAAAAACGCGAGGGCAATCGCTAGCCCCGCAATTTCATGAAACGTTAACCCTCCCAATACTTGTTTGTTAAAAAATAAAACAAACGTAACGGCCATTAAAAGATCCAGTCCAAACCGGACATACATCATCTTTTTCACTCTATTCATTCTCCTCACCTATGTATTTGTCAAAACAACCTCTTTTTCATATTTCTTAATGTAAGCAGAGTTGGTGAAAATTAGGTGAAACGACTGATTTTTTTACCAAAATAACCAGTCCTGAGTTCTAAAAAAACCAAAGTTCCATCATTTTATTTTTAAAGAAATAGCTGTTGACAAAGAAAAAAGAAGCACGTATAGTAATGGTTATTCATCAAGAACTTTCAGATTTTAATCAAAAACACAGCGATTGGGAGTAGTAGAAGCTTATTATTCGGTCAAGAGAGCTACGGGTTGGTGCAACGTAGTCCAATAATACTTTGAACTCGCCCAGGAGTGGTAATTCAGAAAGAATGCAGAAGTATTCTCTAAGTTTTAACGTCTAACCTTCGTTATCAGGTTTTAAGCAGGGTTCTTTAAGAGCCAACAAGAGTGGTACCGCGGTCAGCTAAAGCTTATCGTCTCTTCTCTCATTTGATAATGAGGTAGGAGACGATAAGCTTTTTTTATTTTATAAAAAAGTGGAGGGAAAAGTCATGAAGAAGGACAACCAAGGTTTGCAGCGAACAATGACTTCACGTCACATTATGATGATGGCGCTAGGTGGAGCAATTGGCGCTGGTTTATTTAAAGGAAGCAGCTCAGCTATTGATATGGCAGGACCATCAGTTATCATTGCTTATTTAATTGGCGGAATTATTTTACTATTCATTATGCAAGGTCTTGCTGAAATGGCGGTTCGAAACAGTGACGCACGAACGTTTCGTGATTTAGTTCAGTCGATTTTAGGAAGCTATCCCGCTTATTTTTTAGACTGGATTTACTGGAAAATGTGGGTGTTAAACATTGCAGCTGAAGCCGTTGTAGCAGCTATTTTTATTCAGTACTGGCTTCCTGATTATCCAATTTGGATGCTTGCTTTAGGCGTATCCGTTATTGTCACAGTTATTAACTTGCTTTCGGTTAAAGCATTTGCTGAAACGGAATACTGGTTAGCCTTAATTAAAATTACGGTCATTGTGATCTTTATCATCGCTGGACTTCTGTTACTATTTGTATCATTTGGTCACCATACCGCAGCGGGTTTTTCGAAATTAAGTGATCACGGCGGTTTCTTCCCTAAAGGACCAACTGGGTTAATTACAGCGATGCTAGTTGTCATCTACTCTTACGGTGGAACTGAAATCATCGGGGTGACGCTAGCTGAAACAAAAAACCCTGAAAAAGTAGTACCAAAAGCCGTGCGCAGCACATTAACGCGCATCATTGCTTTTTATCTGTTCCCGTTTTTTATCATCGTGAGCTTGATCCCTTGGAATGAAGTGAACGGCGTTTCTCAAAGTCCTTTTGTGATGGTATTTAACATGATTGGAATTCCCGGAGCAGATCATATTATGAATGCCGTGATCTTGTTAGCCGTTATTTCTTCAATGAACTCAGGACTTTACGGTTCATCACGTATTTTATATACGCAAGCAGTAGACGGTCGAGTGCCGAAGATATTTTCGAAACTTTCTGTTAACAAAGTTCCTGTCTATGCGATCTTAATGTGTACATCATCCCTTTATGTGGGCGTGTTGATTTCCTTATTTGCAGGAAGTAAAACATTTGATTATTTGATGGGATCCTTAGGATATACCGTGTTGTTTATTTGGTTGATTATTGCGATCGCACACTTAAAGTCCCGCAAAGTTCAGCCAGAAGCATCGAGCAGCTACTCTGTTAAATGGTTTCCTTATACGACGTGGGCTGCCCTAATTGCACTAAGCGCTATTTTAATTGGTGTTATCTGCACAACCTCCGTTGTTATTACGACTATTACACTGGCTATCTATTTATTTATTACAGCTACGTATATCTTTAAAGGCCGCTTTTATCGATCATCAGCAGTCAAGCACGCTAAATAAAAAAACGCCTCCTTTGAGTCATCAGAGGCGGCGTTTTTTTATTTAAAATGTTAAGTACCAATAGCCAAGTGCAAAGCCGATATAGTTACCAATAATATACCCAAGCGTTCCTACTACCAGGATAGGACCAACCAAACTTCCCCATCCTTTAGCAATCGCCATTGCACTTGCTGTCGTAGGTCCCCCTACCGTTGCATTGCTCGCCAGTAAAATATGTTCTAAATCAATTTTAAATACTTTTCCTAAAAGCAGCCCCACAATTAAATTACTCATTCCCACAATGAGCACAAATAGAATCAAAAGCGGTGCTTTTCCAACAATTAATGGAATGGACGCCGGCACTCCAATGACAACAAAGAAAATATAAATGAAGTACGTGCCGATTTCTTGGCTTCCGCTAATGTTTTTAAAATAAGAAGGAAACAGATAAATGACAAGAAACGTAAGTGTGGAAAGCAATAAATATTTTTCGCTCAAAATAGTATGTAATAACGTTTGAACTACCGAAACATTTGGACCAGTTGGAATGATTGTTCCAAACCATTCGGCTAATTTAAACGATGCAACCACTAGAAAAAATGATGTACCAATTGAAGCCGCCACGTCTTTTAACGAAATTTCTTTTTTCGCCCAATATTTTTCTGCAAGCGTATGACGATCATTTTCTCCATATTGCCTAGCCTCTACTTCTTGAATATGAGGCGTCTTAAAATGTTTCCTAAAAAACTTCATAGAAGGAACAAACATATACACGGCAAACAGCAAAGCCATGACCATATTATCAGCAACCACCGTCGCCGAAACCATTTGACTTGATGGTTCAAATTTGGCCGTAACGGTAGCAAAGTTAACCCCTCCACCTACATAAGAAGCGCCGATAGCAGCTGCAATTTTTGCTAGTTCAGGAATATAATCTTTTAATAACAAGAAGCCTACCGTGCTCCCTATGACCGTTCCTACTGCACAGATTAAGAAAATAAAAAGCAGTTTCCGGCTTTCTTGAAATAATTCTTTCATATTGACTTGAAATAACAATAATGGAATGGCAAGCGGTACTAGATACGCCCAAACCGCATCATAAACCGGCGACTCTGTTGGAATGATTTTTAAATTTGATAGGATAAGCGCTCCTGCTAGCGCAATAATAGCTCCTGACAGAAAAGAGGCCCACTTATACTTTTGTTCGAGAAAAATACTAACAGAAGCCCAAATTGCTAAAATTCCCCATAGTGCCCACGTATCATCAGCTTGAATAATAGTAAAAATCACAAGCTACTCCTTTCTTTCCCTTTGTAAGAAATAGAATTTTCAGAAAATATACCTTTAAATTTTATCAATATATGCCAAATTCCGTCAATCTATAAAAAAGAATCGAGGACATAATAGTTTAGTTAAAGTGAAACACGAACTATCTATCAAAAAGGATGAATAGTTCGTGTTTTTTTATGATTATAGTGAACGTAGGTTTCATGTAGGTAGCTACTTCTAGCTGTTGATTATAGGACAAGGCGAAGACTCCTGCGGGGAAAGCGAAGCCTTGCACGGAAATCAACAGCGATGTCACAAGCAGTTCAGCTCATGTATCCCGATTGTTAGTCTTTAGATTAGATTCATTTTGTGATGTCCCAGCCTCACTTTTTATTTACGAACAAGTACTGGAATCTGCTGCTGAATCTGTTGCAAAGGAGCGCTTGTTTTCTCTGTTAACGAACGCAAGATTCCTCCTTCGATCATACAGTTAATCACAATTGCAAGCTCTCCTGCCTGCTTCTCTTGAAATCCGCTCTCTATCATTTTTTCTCTAAAAAGTTTTTCCCAATCTTGAAACGCTGCGTAGCAGACTTCGCGCAGCGGTTCATTAATAAGAGCCGTTTCTCCAGCCAGCAGTCCAACAGGCATACCAGCAATACTTTCTTCGTGTTCAAATTGCTTGGACAATTCTTCAATAAAATACTGAATAGCCTGCGCTGCATCAGAAGATTTATTTAGACTTTCTTTAATTTGAACTTGTACGTATTTATTCGTATATTGAACAGCGTGAATCGCCAGTTCTTCTTTCCCTTTTGGAAAATAATAATAAAGAGACCCTTTTGGCGACCCACTCTCTTTAATAATTTGATTTAATCCTGTTGCATGATAGCCTTGCAGCTGAAAAAGCCGCGATGCTGTTTCTAAAATCTTATCGCGTGCATTTGCTTTCTTCACAAAACGATGCCTCCCCTATATAATAAGTGGTTTCTATAACACTACTTATCATATAAGGAAATGAAATTTTTGTCAAAATAAAGTGAATATTTTACCATTTATTTTTTCTTCCTTTCATTTCTTATGACCTAATAATTGTTTTTCTTACTTCTTCCGCTAACGGTTGAAGAGGCGTAATAATACGGTCGCTTACCTCCTCCGCTGCTTCTACCATTGAGAGCTGTGCCACTGAAACAACAGTGTTATGCTCTTTTATTAGCTCATGTAAGACATGTTTTACCTTCTGTTTATACTTCTTTAGGTTTCCAGTCATTACTAGTTCAAAAGCACCTTCTATCACAACAGGGCGAACCTTTATCTTTACATTTTGATAAAATGCAAATTCGTCTAGGCGCTTCATTGTTCCTTCTACGGTCTCCGGATTTGTAAACACGATAAGCTGCGGTTCTTCTATTTCACATATTCGGCGAAAATAAGGCTCATCGATTTTAATAATTGGAACATCGCTTGTAAATGCTTCTGGTAAAAGAGCAATGTAATTCGTACACGTAAGTAAAATGGCATCCGCTGAAAATTCTTCCATCCACTTTAACTGCTTTTCTACTTTTGCAGCTGCTGACTCCGCTGCAAACTTAGGGTCGGTTGTTACCCGATGTACAAGTCCAGGGTCTACGAAATGCATACAGTTCGCAAACGGCAGCGCTTTTTCTATATAAGAGATGTTCGAATGATGAGCGTGCAGGCAAGCAATTTTCTTCATCTTTTTCCTCCTGTATGATGGTCTTTGAAATACTGAATTAAAAATTCCTGGAACTTTTTCGCAACAGGAGTTAAATATTTATCCTTGTTCCACGCAATCCCAATTACCCTTGAAGCTGTGTCTTCTTTGAGCTTTATTTTTTTAATGCCTCGCAAGTCCACTCCCTTTATTTCAGGAAGCAAGGCAATCCCTAAATGAGCCGCTACAAAACCAATCACCGTCAAAAATTCTTCTCCTTCAAACGTAATATTTGGGACAATCTCGGCTTCGTCAAACAGCTGATCAAAAATTGTTCGGCTTCCGTATCCTTTTTTTAACGCGATAAACGATTCATGAGCCAACTCTGAAATCGAAAGCACTTGTTTTGAGGCAAAAGAATGCGTATCAGGGACATACGCGTACAGCTCGTCTTTCCATAAATATTCCCACTGAATTCCTGCCCTAGATTCCGTTACGGAAGACATACAAAAATCAATTTCCCCCGTTTGAAGCTGATCGAGCATGATGTTCGTGGCGTTCTCAAAAATTTGAAATTGAACGTTCGGATACTCTTGTAAAAAAGCATGAACTAGTTTTGGGACCGACGAAGCGCCTAATGATTTTAAAAAAGCAAACGAAATACTGCCGCGGTGAGGGTGGATTAAATCTGAAAGCTCACGTTTAGCTTCTTCCATTTCGTTTAATACTTTAGCCGTTCGTTCATAAAAAAGCCGGCCGTATCGATTTAAAATGACTTGTCTTCCTTTTCGTTCAAATAGCGGCACGCCAAGCTCTGATTCTAATTTAGAAATTGAGCGGCTGAGCGTAGGCTGCGCGATTGATAATTTTTCTGCGGCCTTTGTGAAATGTTCCGTTTGAGCTACAACATTAAAATATTCGAGCTGCTGCCATTCCATTTTTTCACATCCTTTACTCATTACATAATACTATCAATTTCATATAAATTATACATTGGACGTCATAAAAAATTCATGTTTAAATGAAGAACGTAGCACTTGCTAAAAATGTTATGTGTCTGCATAGAATAAGTGTTGAAAGAAGGAATTAGTTTATGGATGTTTCAATTGTTTTAACAATGTTAGCCGTCGGACTGATCTTAGGATTTGTCGGAGCAGGCGGATCAGGTTTTATTATTTCAATTTTAACGCTGCTGTACGGCGTATCTGTTCACGTTGCACTTGCAACGGCTCTTACCGCAATGATTTTCTCTTCTTTATCTGGCGCAGTCAGTCATTACCGCGAAGGTAACGTATCTTTAAAATCCGGTATCTCTGTTGGTATCCTCGGTGCATTAGGCGCTTGGATTGGGTCTAACCTTTCATCCTTTATCCCAGAAGGCGAGCTAAAATGGCTAACAGCCGGTATGCTTTTATTATCTGGCGTTTTACTTTGGCTGCGAATGTTTTTATTTTCCCGTCAGCAAAAAGAACGTACGATTCCAACAGGAGCTAAATTTGTCGTCTACTCTTTACTGATCGGCTTAATCACAGGCGCTCTGTCAGGAATGTTTGGAATTGGATCAACTCCATTTATCCAGCTTGGCCTTATGATGGTGTTAGGCTTGTCTATTCGTCAGTCGGCCGGAACGACAATGCTCGTTATTATTCCGATTGCCATCGGCGGAGGAATGGGCTATTATCAGCAGGGCTTTTTAGATATTCCGCTGTTGATCCAAGTAGTAGTCGGCACAATGGTCGGTTCATATATTGGAGCAAAGTTTACAAATCGCGTACCTGCTCCCGTATTAAAAACGTCCCTTGTAGCGCTGCCTATTTTCTCTAGCTTCCTCCTTGTTATATAAGAAAAAAGCTTGAACTCTTGTTCAAGCTTTTTTTATGTCCATCTGATAAACAAACTGCTTTCCTTGGCTTCCAAAAATATGCCGGCCTGTATCGACAAAGCCGCTTCTTTTGTACAGATGCTGCGCGGCTGTGTTTTTATAGTTCACGCCTAGCACCACTTCATTTTTAGTCGGAAAGTGATGGTTGATAAAAGAAGGAAGAAGTTTCAATGACTTTTTGCCAACTCCCTTTCCTTGATAATCAGGATGAATGGAATACGACCGTATTAAAAGCGCGCCGGAGCTCTCGGTATATTCTTTAACGGCTTCCCCTGCGTCGAGCACGAAAAAGCCGGCTACTTTGTTTTCTGCCAAAATCAAAACGGGCGTTCTGTCCTTTTCCTGCTCACAATTAGCTAAGGCTTCAGCGGGAAGTGCCGTATAAATAAGCTGCTCTTCAGGCAGCGTATAGCTATGTATAGACGAGTCGTACGCTTCACTATAACACGCTAGCGTTACGTTTTTTGTATTCTTCATTTTCTGCTGTACTCCTTTTCTTTTTTCATAGTATATCACTCACAAAAAAAAGCCGCATAAAGCGGCTTTTCCTTTATCTAGCGTCGGATACAACGGTAAAGCGTTCGTTTACATGCTCTCCTCGCTCAATTTCATCAATGACAGCAATAGCATAATCAGCATAGCTGACATGGCTGTTTCCTTCTGAGTTTAAAATAACATGATCTTTTCCTGTTTTATAAGCATCCGTTCGTTTTCCTGAAGGATTAAAAAATGCTGCTGGGCTAATAAACGTCCAATTAATATCGCTTGTACTTTCTAAGTCTTTTAAATTTTGAGCTTGGTTGTCAGCTGTCGCTTTATACTCTTTTGGAAAATCAGGCGTATCTGCTAAACGCGTCGTCTTCTCTTCATCGACAAACAAACTGCCTGCTCCTCCTACAACAAGAAGACGAACGTCCGGAGCTTGTTTAAATACATGAATTAACGACTGCCCCGCTTCTACATGCAGATGTTCTTTTCCTTCAGGAGCTCCAAACGCATTCACTACTGCGTCGAAACTTTCAATATCGTTTGCCGTAATATCAAAGATATCTTTTTCCAATGTACGAACATCCTTTTCTTCTACTTTGCCCGCATCACGTACAATTGCTGTTACGTCATGCCCGCGATTTAAAGCCTCTTTCACGATAAAACTTCCTGCTTTTCCTGTAGCGCCTACCACTCCAATTTTCATTTTATAACCTCCAGTAAAATTCTCTATATTTAGGTAATAGCCTTTTTTTGCTTTGCTAAAACACGGCGAAACAGTTTAAGCAAGATAGAGAACAAATAAAGAGACTGGAGCAAAAGTATTCTAGTTGAAGGAAGATCCGAACGTAGGTTTTATATATGTAGGTACTTCTAGCGGTTGATTGGAGGGCAAGGCAAAGACTCCTGCGGGAAAAGCGGAACAGGTGAGACCCCGCAGGAGCGCAAGCGGCGAGGAGGCTCACCGGCCGCCCGCGGAAAGCTAAGCCTTGCATGGAAATCAACTGCGGTGTACTAAACGATCCATACTGGCCCCTTTATCCATTTGTTCGACTTTAGATTAATTTAGTTATGTCTTAATCTCTTTGACAAAAAATAAATAAGTACTTATTCAATTTCAATAAATAACACATGAGCCATAGAATGAATCGATTTAATCAATTCTACTTTATTCCCTTTCTTTTTTGCTTTTCCTTTTATTTCAACAAAATAGAGCAGTTCACCTTGATGATGATCTCGGTGAATTTCATAGGATGAAATCATAATATTTTCCCTTTCAATCTTATCAAGAAGCTCATAAATATCCTCTTGATTCGCTGCACGAAACTTAATTAAAATGGAATGCGTAGAAAGAGATGTAAACATTACGTTCAATATTTCTAAGCCAATCAGCACCAGTATAGTTGCACTAATGCCGACTGTATACATACCCGCCCCAATGGTTAAACCAATTCCCGACGTTGCCCATACGCCTGCGGCTGTTGTGAGCCCTCTAATATGCTGCTTTTGAATAATAATCATACCTGCTCCTAAAAAACCAATACCGCTTACTACTTGTGCGGCAACCCGGCTCGGATCAAGGGCCATATGATCTTGATGAAGCACATCCGAAAAGCCGTATTTCGAAATTAGCATAATTAGCGTGCTACCGACAGCAACTAAAAAATGAGTGCGAAAGCCCGCCTCTTTTGCTCTAAATTCTCTTTCTAATCCAACCAAAGCTCCTAACAGACCCGATAGAGCTAGACGACTAATAAAAGCTGCGGTCATTTTTCCCCCTCCTTTCTCTTCATCTTCATTTTTTCACAAACGCACCTATTAACTATTTCTATTTTTGTTATAATTTACTATAACTAATTTTTGAAGTGGAGGCTAATCAAATTGGATAAAATCATCAATTATTACAGCAGATTCGATGAGTGGGGAAGATTAGAACGCGAGCCTATTGAGTTTCAAGTAAACTGGCATTTTATCAAAAAGCACCTTCCTCCCAGCGGACATATTTTAGATAACGGTGCCGGACCGGGAAGATATGCTTTGAAACTAGCGGAAAGCGGCTACGAATTAACTTTAACTGACTTGACGCCGCAATTAGTTGAGAAAGCCAAAGAAAAAGCTTTAGAACGGCAGGTATATGATGCATTTCATGATTTTCACGTGGCGGATGCCAGGAATCTTCAATGTTGTTTCGATGAACAATTTCATGCGGCATTAATGCTTGGACCAATGTATCATTTGCAGAAGAAACAAGATCGTATTCAAGCAGTTCGAGAGCTGTATCGAGTCACAAAACCAGGCGGAACTGTCTTTATTTCGTTTATGCCGCGCGTCCAGCACGTCATTTCTTCTTTAACATCCCCGGAGCGTTTAAAACCAAACAACACGGCAAAAGCGCTGCATGATTTTTATGAATCAGGCTGCTTTGATCATGCCGAAGAAGGCCGGTTTACTCATGCTTATTACGCTAATATTGAGGATATTATTCCTTTTTTAAAAAAGCATGGATTTCAATACATCGAGCTGATTGCCTCTAACGTTGCTTCGTCCGTTAATTCTGAGGAATGGACTTATTGGAAAGAAAAGTCCCCTGAAGAAATGGACAGCATCGTTCAACTGCTTATTCAACAAGCATCAAGTTCTTATCACCTTGGACTTTCTTCTCATTTACTCTATATCGGACGGAAATACTAATAATTACCTCTATTTATCATAGGATAAATAGAGGTGATTATTGATGAATCGTTTATTCAAATGGAGTACAAGAATTTTGTTGCCTTTCATGTGCTGCTTTTTGATTCTCCCTCCCTCTTATGCAAGCGGTGACTATTACTCCTCTTATGCCGAACTGCAGCAGCACGAAATTCTTCACCAAGACTACGATATTCGCTACGAGCAGCGCTTTAGCTACCTATCCATTATGGCCATTCACGGCGGAGGAATTGAACCGGGTACATCAGAAGTCGCCAAAGAACTCGCCGATCATTTTTCCGCTTCTTACTATTTATTCGAAGGCATCAAATCAACTAACAACGGAGTTCTGCACATAACCTCAGAAAACTTTGACGAACCCACTGCTAGAGGAATGACTCAGCAAAGCATGTCCGTTTTGACGATTCACGGCTACAGCGGCAGTCAGCCTATCGTATATGTAGGCGGAAAAAATCAGCTTTATAAAGAGCTGGTAAAGCAATCGCTGCGCAAACACGGCTTTACAGTCCGTGACGCCCCTTCTGATATAGCCGGAACAAGCGAGCAAAATATTGTAAACGATAATCTGCTAAAAGCCGGAGTACAGCTTGAACTCACAGCCGAACTAAGAAAATCATTTTTCGTAAACCACGACTGGTCGAGAAATAACCGCATGAATGTAACGCCGCTTTTTCATGCATTTGTATCTTCCTTACAAGAAGCATCTTCTTCCTATCAAACTTTCCTTTACCTACAGATTCACTAATTTTCACAAACTCTCGATTTTTAGACAAAAAACCGGCGCAGTCTTTGTAATCAAACGCGCTGGTTCTTATCTATTTCTCTCGCTAAAATAGACCGTTTAAAGTCTTTTTGTTTAAAGAACTCTTTAATTTCACTTCTTATTGGACGAACCAAGCTTTAAACAGCGAATCTATGCCCGTTTTTATCTCTTCGTCAGACAGTCCAGCAAATCCAAGCAATACATAGGGCGTGTTGTTGTCACCGGCACTATGATAATAAATAGACGTTGGATAAATCGTTACCCCTTGCTTGGCAGCTGCTTCTATTAGTTTCTGCTCACTCATTCCATTTTTCACCTCAAGAAGAATATGCAAGCCTGAATGTTCTCCAATAACATCTACACGATCTCCCATAATAGTAGTCAAGCAATCTAGCAGCAGCGCTTGTTTTTTACGGTACGTTGTTCTCATTTTATTCAAGTGACGTTCCCAGTGCCCTTCTTTCATAAACAGCAAAAGCGTATGCTGATGAAGCCTTGAAACAGGCTGTTTAAAAAGTCCACAGTGCTTCACATAGCTTGTACGAAGCCGGTGTGGCAGCACGGCATAACTTATTCGAAGAGAAGGCATTAACGATTTTGAAAACGTACCCGTATAAATAACGCGATCGTCTTGATCTAATCCTTGAAGGGCCGGAATCGGTTTTCCTTTATAGCGAAATTCTCCGTCATAGTCATCTTCTATAATATAGCTGTTCGTTTCTGCCGCCCACTCTAGTAGTTCAAGTCTTCTTGCTATCGGCATGACCATCCCAATAGGAAATTGATGAGACGGCGTAATGTACACCGCATCCGCTCCGCTTTCTTTCAGTTCCTTCACTTTCAAGCCAGAATTATCGAGAGAAATAGGGATAACTGACATGCCTTGTTCTTGAAAAACGTGCCTCGTTCGGTGAAAACCCGGATTTTCAAACCCAATTATTTTTTCTTTCCCCAACGTGGCAGAAAGCAGCCACATAAGATACTGCGTACCTGCACCTATCACAATTTGCTCCGCCGTGCAGCGCACTCCTCTTGAATGATAAAGATACGCTGCAATTTCTTGGCGAAGAAGCAGTTCGCCCTGTGGATGTCCGCTGTAAAAAAGCTGGCTTTCATCATGATAAATAGTTTGGACCGTTAGCTTTTTCCACGTATTATACGGAAATTTTTCTACGTCTACCTTTCCATGGCTAAAGTCAATGACAGTTGATTTCCGTTCTTCTTGCGGTAAAGAGACATAGGCGGGAGGCAGTTCTTGAAGCACAACTTCATTTTTTATCTCTTTTACAAATGCCCCTTTCCTGGCTATTATCTCGATATAGCCCTCTGCTTCTAACTGTACATAAGCTGCTTCAACCGTATTTTGGCTAATGCTTAAATGAAGAGCTAGCTTTCGTTTAGAAGGCAGTTTTTCAAGAGGCGGAATGGTACCTTTTTGAATTTGTTTCTTTATGTAGATATAAAGCTGCATGTATAAGGGATCTGCTTTTCTTTTATCAAGCAAAGGCATTAACTCTAACATAGTGTTCTTTCCTTTCTAACTGATACTATTAAATTCGCTGTTTCTGACACTTACTCTCAGTTCAGGTTCTTCATATACTGGACTATATCTTATAAATCAAGGAGATGACGCAATGACTATCACTTATAAAACCAACGTCTCAATCCGTGCGGAACAAGCTGCTGAAGTATTTGTACATTCCGGTATTAAACGTCCTGCACAAGACCTTGATCGAATTCAAAGAATGCTTGATCATGCTTCTCTTACTATCACCGCTTGGAACGACAGCGAACTCATTGGCATAGCCAGAGCGTTAACAGATTTTAGCTATTGCTGCTATTTATCGGATTTAGCTGTTGTAAAAGATTATCAAAATCAAGGAATCGGTACACAGCTAATCAAACACGTTCAATCAGAAATCGGCGAAGAAATCGCGCTGATTTTACTTTCCGCTCCTTCTGCTATGAACTACTATCCAAAAGTCGGCTTTCATCAAATTGATAACGGATTTAAAATTGATAGAATTCGGTAGACGCGAAGAAAGGAGCTTCTCCTTTCTTTTTATCCAAACGCCTGAGTTGCTATAGCAAAAAGATTGCCCTGTCTAGCAGGTAGGGGATTGACACCATACGCCATAACAGGAGGCTCATTTTGAAGCTGAAATCCGTGATTTTCCATAAGTTTCTTTAACGTTTCCTCATGAGAAGACAGGTCAATTCTCAGCTTTTCTTTGTAATTCTTCGCTAGTTCATCAATGACTAGCATTGCTGCTTCAGCGTTTGGAGCAACTACAGGACCAATCACGATATTGCTTGGGGTACGAACCGCTAAACCATAACCCGTCATTTTATTTTGTTCGTTTTGTAAGACAACTGCTTTTTCAGCTTGCTGAATTCTATTTTTTAAAAATAGCTTTCTATTATCTCCAAATGCTGCTTCATCAAGCTTTACAACCTCTTTGAAGTCCCTTCTCGTTAAGGATCGTGTATAAACCCCTGAAGCTTTAAATGCTCTTGGTATGTATTCACTGCTTATATATTTACTTACATAGTCCACGGTTTTAAACCCTGCTTTTTTATATAAGTGCTCACCTTCTTTTGTCGCAATTAAGTAGGCATTCACCTCAGGGGAAAGAGTTTGCAAACAGTGCTTCATGAGCTGCCCGGCTAACCCTTGTTTTCGGTAATCTTTTCTCACAATTACCATTCCTATAAAAGCTGACTGATTTTTATACAAAATTACTGCTACGCTTGATACAATGTTACCTTTCTCATTTCTATGACCAAATACGTCTCCAGATGAAAAAATCGTATGTAAATCCGCTTCGCTATAATCCCATTTTTCCAACTTAGATAGCACTAGCAAATCCTTTATGTCTTTTTCACTAAATCTTTCTATCATTTCTGCCTATTTCCTCCCAACTTTTCGATGCACTGTACGGCGTTAAAAAGCGTAAAACTAACATACTTATCCACTTTCAATTACCACTTAATCATTAACGAATTCTCTAACTAAATAGTACAGAATAAATAGAATATTTTCTACATTATTCATACGTACCAATGATCCCTTAAAACAAACTAATCATTCGCACATAAACTAATGAAAAAAGACCTCTTTCCAAGAAAGAGGTCTTTTCTTTTATTTCACTAGCTTTTGCTCAGCTGCAGCTGAACCTTGACTTCGTTTGTGGAATCCTTTTGCATAGTACGCGATAATAAGACCGATAAACCATAATGGTCCGATGACAACTGCAATTCTAGTATCCGGATTATATGCCATGAGAACCACCACCAGCGCTAGGAACGCAAGTGACACATAAGATGTTAACGGAAATAAAGGCATTTTATATTTCAGCTTTGCCTCTTCACCTGTTTTTAACGTTTTGCGATACTTAATTTGAGAAAGCAAAATAATTCCCCATGTCCAAATCGCACCGAATGTTGCAATGCTTGTTACCCACGTAAATACTTTGGCAGGCACAATGTAGTTTAACGCTACTCCCACTAATAAAGCACCCGCTGATGCTAAAACAGCTTTTCCCGGTACGCCGCCTTTTGTAAGCTGGCCGTATCCTTTTGGTGCTTCTCCGTGCTCTGCTAAGTTAAACAGCATACGGCCTGTACTAAAAATACCGCTGTTACAAGAAGAAAGAGCTGCTGTTAGCACGACAAAGTTAATAATACCAGCCGCCGCTGGAATGCCGATTTTTTCAAATGTTAATACAAAAGGGCTTCCCTGTGAACCGATTTCTTGCCACGGATAAATCGACATAATGACAAATAATGCACCAACGTAGAAAATAAGAATACGCCAAAAGACAGAATCAATCGCTCTTGCTAGAGATTTTTCCGGATTTTTCACTTCTCCCGCGGTAACGCCGATCATTTCAATTCCTAAATATGCAAACATGACCATTTGCAGCGACAGCAAAATGCCTTTAAATCCGTTCGGGAACAGTCCGCCGTTGTCCCACAAGTTTTTGACACCAGTCGCAACGCCGCCGTTGCCGATTCCAAACACAATCATTAATAATCCAACGGCAATCATTAATACAATCGCTAAAATTTTAATAAGTGCAAACCAAAATTCCAGTTCACCATATGCCTTAACAGCTAAGAAGTTAACCGTTGTCATGATAACAAGCGCCGATAACGCCCAAATCCAGTTTGGTACATCCGGATACCAATACCCCATATAAATACCAACGGCTGTAATTTCAGCCATACATGTTACAACCCATAAAAACCAGTAGTTCCAACCTGTTAAATAACCGGCAAGCGGCCCTAAGTAGTCGCGTGCGTACTTACTGAATGAACCTGCAACAGGTTTTTGAATCGCCATTTCTCCAAGTGCTCTCATAATAAAAAACATAATCATTCCGCTAAATCCGTACGCCAATAATATTCCCGGTCCTGCTAATTTAATAGCAGATGCAGATCCAAGAAACAGTCCTACCCCTATGGCTGCTCCTAAGGACATCAGCGTCACATGTCTTTCTTCTAACCCGCGTTTCAATTCTTTCCCCTGAGTTTTCCCCTGCATAAACGTCTCCCCTTTTTCCAATCTGTCAAAACGAGATGAACACAGCCTTTTTTGTTAGCGCTTTCATATAAGTTTGTGCTAAAAGACAGCTAGGCTGTATATTTGTATTCTATCACCTTTCTCTCACTTTTCTTTTGTCGAAAAATAAAAAAATTATCTTATCATTTTGTTTAAACGCACAATTAGACATAGGCCCTGCTATTTTAATATGTATTTATTATTGCACTTAAGCAATAGTATTTTAAAAAAATAGAAAAACGCCGACTCAACTCCGTCAGCGCATCGTTCATTTTATGCTTTTTTATAAAAACTAGCATTTATCTCGCGGGTTCAAAAGTTTTACAGCCAGGTTCTTCCGTTTCAGAAACATGGTGACTACTTTCAGGACTCACAACGTAAATGGACTCTGCACTGCATTTATTTCCGGATTTCCAATACATGCACTCATTCACTTCACATAATACACCTTGGGCCACTGTTATCCCTCCTTTGCTTGTCTTATCTATTTACTACCCGAAATATAACGATTCTAACATTTTCACGCAAAAAAACCGCTTGTTTATCAAGCGGATCTTTTTATTGCGTGTGTTCAACATACTGTTTTTTAGCTAAATATAACTCACGGCTCAGCGTGATCCGCCGTTCTCTCAAGTGCCTTAATTTAGTCTGAAATTGTTCGTTAGTTGGCTCTTTTTGAATCAAGCGATACGTAAAAGAAATATCTTCATTTAACTGTTTAAAATCTTCCCATATCTCTTGAACTAGGGCGGATTGTTTTTCTTCAAATGAACGATTTTGCTGCGTTTTTAGCGCAGCTAAAGTTTCCTGCTGCCACGTTTCGTCTTTTATTTCTTTGGCTAATAAGTATAGATCTAAATAATCATCAGTGCTTAACGCTGTTTGTCTACTGTTCAATGTCCTCACCTTTTCTATACGAAATGTTTCTTCCTAAGAAGAGGATTTCATCATAGAAAAAGATTCCTCTTCTTATCTGTCAGAGCTAGGCTATGCTGGAATTAGCACCATTCAATAATTGTGGTTGCTGAGGCTTCAAAGGGCCAGTCCCTCCACCTCTCTAGATAAGAATATTTCGTTTTTAAATTATTTCTGGCTATTCTAATATGTTTTATAGGTTACGTCAATAGCTTTTCAATAAAAAGAAAAAAGAAGTAAAATATGGTATGATTTCATAAAGGATGGTGAGCACATGAAACGATATATGTTATCTGCTTTTTTGGGAAGCTTGCTGCTGCTTCTTACTATTGCTTTTTCATCTACTTTCCATATTGCAATTGTCAAAACAACGGGAAGCATCGGAGGAATTATTTTAGCTGCGGCAGCTTTAGTTATGAACGCGCTTGAAGATCCCCCTTCCTCAGATAATACAGGTGGAGGAGCCGTTGAAGTACTAGATAAAGGAGCCGTTTGGGCTACTTATTTACTTTTACTTTCACTGCCAAACCTCATCGCGTGTATAACATCTTATGTTTTATGGACTCGCTGATATTCACCAACGTTACGGACGTTTTACCACCTGTAAGGTCATTGATATTTGTTTATCTACAAATCCAAGGTCACGATACACATGCTGTGCAAAATTCCCAGCATGAACGCTGAGTCTGATTTCAGGGTATCCTTTGATAGACAATTCATCAATTGCTTTTTGTATTAACGGCTTGGCTAAACCTTGCCCGCGGTATTCCGGTACAACATATAATTCGTAGATAAAGCCAATTTCTTCTTTTGAAAAGAAGTCGGTAGATGGGCCGATAAGAACCCAGCCTGCGAGTTTATTTTCTTGTCTTGAAACTAAATAATAACAGCCTTTTTCAAAGGCACTACCAACTAGTTCATTTACGCGTTCAGCTGACGGATGAAACTGCTTCATTGTTCCTTCAAACAGCGCATCAGCAGATTTCGTCCGAATTTCCTGTAATTCTTCTTCAGTAGCTTTTGCAATCATTATCGATCTCTCCTTTCGTGTTCGTTTTCTACATGCGAGGATAAATTCCTGCAAAATAAAAGTCTTCGCCTAGGCGAAGACTTTTATTTAAATTCAAAATGCTCTTGATGATTACCTTGTTCGTCCGTCCAGTTGATCATGATGTCTAAGCTTGCCGCTTTTCCAGGAACAGCAAAATTCGCATAGCGAAAACGCTGACCGCTTTTGCTTAAGTTAGACCTTTCAATAGGAGAAAACAAGCTGTATTTCGCCTTATTTTTTCCTTCGTGCCGAAAAGCTTGGACCTGCACGCGCTCTACGTCTTTCCCAATGTTTTCAACGGTTAATCCATATGTATGATAGACGTTATTTTTCCACTTTAGCTGATTATCTCCCGTCATGCTCGCTTTTGTCAGTTCAACGGACCATTGTTCAGATGATTTCTTCATTGGAAGCTTCTCAATCGAAAGAGCGCTGACATGAATGGCTGCAAAAGCAAGCCAGACAAAACAAAAAGTGCTGACTGTATAAAATAGTCTTTTCATAGATTTTGATCTCCTTAGAAATTTTAGTAGTAGCATTTCCTGTTCACTTAAAAATTATGATAAACGCTTTAACAAAAAAAAGCCTCTCCATTTAGGAGAAGCTTCTTAAATTAATGCATAAGCAAATCTTTTTGTTTGTCTAATGAGTGTTTTGTATATAAATCTCTTTCAATCGCATATTTAGGACGCTGTTTCACTTCGTTAAAAATCTTGCCAATGTATTCTCCGACAAGACCCATTCCCATTAGCTGCAGGCCGCCTACAAGCCAAATGGATAAAATAAGAGACGTCCAGCCGATTTGCGTATGATCTAAATATTTTTGAATCAGCGCATAAATACCAAACGCAATACTAAAGAGAAAAGAAGCTCCTCCAAGCAGCGTCAATAAGCGTATCGGCGCTACGCTAAAAGATGTAATCCCATCGAATGCAAAAGCAAGCATTTTCTTTAACGGATATTTTGATTCGCCCGCCGTCCGTTCTTTTCGGTCATATGTGACTTCCGTGGAGCGAAATCCTACTAATGGTACAAGGCCTCGTAAAAAGACGTTTCCTTCTTTATATTTCATGAGTTCGCCTAGAGCACGTTTGCTCATGAGACGAAAATCAGCGTGATTTTGAACGAGCTGAATTCCTAGCTTATTCATAAAACGGTAAAACCCTACTGCCGTGGTTCGTTTAAAAAATGTATCGGTTTCTCTGCTGTCTCGAACACCATATACAACTTCATACCCGAGCCAATATTTCTCCACAAAGGTACGAATGACGCTGATATCATCTTGCAAATCTGCGTCAATGGAAATGACGCAATCAGATTGCTTATGGGCTGCTTCTAGTCCTGCGAGCAAAGCATTTTGATGTCCTACATTTCGCGCTAGCTTTAACCCTTTTACAAATAAATTGCTGCAGCTTTCTTTTTCAATAAGCGACCACGTGCTGTCTTTGCTTCCATCGTCGACAAATAAAATGGTGCTTTCACTCGATACAAGACGTTCATTTATCAGTTCTTTTATTACAGTAGTTAATTGAAAAGATGTCTCTGTGAATACTTCTTCTTCGTTGTAACATGGAACAACAATCGTTAAAATAGGTCTGTTCATGTTATTGCCCCCTTACTTTGCTTCATATACATACACTTTCCAAGCGGACTGTTTATCGTTAAATGCTTTTAAAAAGTGCAAACCGTCACTTTCAGCATTTTCGATTGGAACAGCTGAAAAGATATAGCGACCGCCCATTTTCTTAAATTGGCTGATATTAAGCTGCAAATGACGGATTTTTTTCGTTGAGTCTTTTCGGTAATCATATTTTTTCCCTAGCTCGCTAACAAACACATAGCAGCGGTTGCCCCAGTGATCATAGTAGCTTTCTAACTTTTTATTTTTATCAAGCTCTTTGGCAATGATTTTGCGAAACTCATGTTTATAAGTTAACGGATAGAAGTTGTTATACGTATCTAGCGTATAAAAGCCGTTATACTGAGCAATTGATGGATGAAGCCCAATGCTTGCTACCCGATAAGATGATTTAGGTTTCCCTATATATCTGCTGATTTCATCGAATTGATGGACAGCATAAAATTCTTTGACTGACGGCTCGTGATTGTAGCGATAATAAAGCTCAGGGTTCGCTATAAATAACACAAGCAGCTGTAAAACCAAACACACCCACACAAACTTTTTCCACGCTTTGCCCCGCTTCCATAAAACATAGCCGCCAACGGCAAACATCAAATAAATAATGAGCGGGCGTAAAAAATGAAATCTAGCAAAGTTAAACGTATTTAAAAGCTGAAATTTTTCTTTTAGCGGCTCCCATCCTTTATAAAACCAAAACGCATACCAAATCGACAGTAGTAGATTAAGAACAAATAACTGCAAAAACGTTTTTTCAAGCTTTCCTTTCTGACTGCGAGCGACAATCCACAGTACAATAAAAGAAAGCGGTAAAATGACAAAGGTATGAAGCGTCATTACATGTGTATGCCCAAGCGTATAGTTCTTCAAAGTAAGGCGAATGGAATGTCCGAAACTTAGAGTAGAGCTTAAAAATTCATTTCGACTCGTCGGGGCCTCCGGAAACAAAAGAGAATCAACAAGCCGGTATTCAATGAGCAGAAAGACAGCGGTCATCGCTGCAATACTGCTTAAAAAAGGCATATTCCACGCTCGTTTTTTCACTGCATCTCTTAGCCATAGCAGCCCCATCGCTGCTAAAAAGAAGAAAAACCCTAGCACAAAGCTCGCGTAAAACGGAAGCAATAAAAGAGTAAGCCATTCCTTCCACGTTCCTTCGCGGTTTCGAATGGTTAAAAACGCCCACAGCGCCAGCGGCTGTCCTAATGTACTCAGCATCCCCGAAGGCCAAAAAGGAGTAAGTGCAAAAGCAAGTGATACAAGCACTCGAATCGCATAAGCATCCTTGCTTTTGATAAAATGCTTTTTTAATAATAAGTACATTCCAATTAAAGCAAATACGCGCGTGATCGTTTGACTCAGGCTGTATGCAAGCATGGTCGGGAATAAACCATACAGCCACTGAATACCGCTAAATTCTGTTCCAAACGTATTCCTCGGCAATCCGTTAATAATTTGAGGTAATACGGCATGACTGGAGCCAAACAGCTCTCCGCTTCGATGCAGAACTTTATACCACGTAATATTTGAGTCTAAATTATCGTGCACGCGTATATGTGAATTTTCCCCAAGCAAAAACATAGGGGATACATACGCAAGCAGCAAAAGGAAAGCGATAATAAGCAATGTTTTTTCTTTATTCATAGCTGTTTCTTTCTTCATCTGTTAACACCTATTTCCATTTCATAATTACTAGAAGCTACTCGTGTATGACGGCTGCTTCTTTTTTTGCATTAAATACAAAGTATTTTTGACCCGTATAATTTAAAAGCGTATACAGACCTGTTCCAATCAATATACCGACGTCTTTTTTGAACGGACGCACAGCAGCAGGAAGTTGGTGCAATAACCAGCTGGAAAACTGCAGTCCAATATAGTAAGATAAACCGTAGCAAACGCCAATAACCAAAATAAAACGCAGTATGCTTTTAGATAAATGAACTCCGCTTTTAAACGTAAATATTCGATTTAATACGTAGCTAACGACTGCCCCCGTTGCGTTGCCCACAAACGTTGCTGCCCAGTAATGATGAAAGATATGAAGCAGCACATACATAATGGAGAGACCTACTCCTGTATTGACCAGCCCTACTACTAAAAAACGTACAAAAGATCCTTTCATACAAACTCCTTTTGATTTTGATACTTTCATGAAAATTACATATTATTACTTTAAATACAGTTTCAGTGTAGCAACTCCACTTAAAAATCTAATGAAAATAACATTAAAAACAGATGAAAAAAAGTTAAAAGAATCAATAAAAATCAGGATTCTTTTAGCTATTTAGTAGAGCCTTCAATGATTAATTTTTGGTCGCTTTGATTGTCAAACGCATCCACTGCCGCTACTTCTATTTGATACGCAGTATGAGGCTGCAAACCTGATAACGGGAGACTTAGAACATCCGGAACAGGATCGCTGTAATATTGAGAAAATGCATTATATGTTTTGACCACTTCTCCAGTTTCTTTATTTTTGACGGTAATGCGATAAGAATGAACCATCAGATTATCCACCGCTTGCGTAAACTGGATATAAAGCTGATTCGATGAAGCTTTTTCTTGTATAACAGAAATAGTAGAGCTTGGAAGAAAAATCGGTTTTACTAAATCTCGTTCATTCGTGTAGTGAAATTTTTTTGAATCTGCAGGTATGTCAATTTTCCACGCTTCTCCTGTCCACTTATTTGCGTGAAAATCTCGCCTTTTAACTACTACTTTTCGATTATAAACCTCTACAAGAAGACCTTGACTCACATCTCGGTATCCAGGAGGAAGTTCACCTTGTAAATATCCAGCACCAGGCCATATATACCGAACAGAAGACGTTGCAAGAGATGTAAAATCTCTTTGAAAAATAGTACGAGGATCGTCCAACGGATGGTGGGTATGACCAGAAAATGTAATGACTTGCGGATAAGCTTTTAACGTATTGTAAAGAAGCTGTTCATTCACTTCTATCCCCCATCTGTTTTTCCCGTACAGTGTATTGTTAATAGGCTGATGAATAAAGACAAAAATCGGTTTTTTAGGATCGTCTCGCTTTGCTATCTTCAGCTGTTCTCCAAGCCAGTTAATTTGTTTGATTGAATAATCACCGGCGGTCAGACGGCTTTCTGTTCCAAGCATGATAAAATGATACCCTTTTATCACTTGATGAAAATAAAGAGCTTTCATTTTGGTTCTAGATAAAAAACGCTGCTGCGCTTGCTGATTAGTTACGCTGTCCCGGTATTCATGATTACCAATTGTAAAAAGAGATACGGCCTGCGGCTGTTTATTTTGATTATAAATAGAAAAAAAGCGGTCGTATTCTTTTAACGCGCCGGTATCAGCCAAATCTCCTACTACTACAAATGCATCTTGTTTCGGTGCCTGCTCATTTAATTGCGTTAATGCATGTTGAAAAGTACGCAAATCAAGCGTTCCTGTTTCCTTAATATGAACATCACTGATCACAGGAAAAACTAGCTTTGGTTCGATGTATCCGCTTCGTCCGCTCTTCTCTTCGGCTCGTACGTTTAAGGTAATACCACATATAAGAACACTTATTAATACTAAAGCGAGCCAGTCTTTTTTCAGCGTTTCCATAAAACCGCCGAGCATGATGCTTCCTCCTTTCTTCACTGCTGCGTCTCAGTCATTTTCTCTACGTGTATGAGCTTTTATTTTATGTAATTTCAAAATATCTAATCGTATAGTTTCAATATTTCTTTTCGTGTTTGCACACACTATGTTCACAATCAATTCATTACACTTTTCCTAGTCATAGTGGTATGATTTTCGTATATTACAGACTAATTGCTGAAAATGTAGGAGTGAATATTTTGAAAACGGTCGCTGTTATTGGAGGAGGAATTACGGGCTTAACCACTCTGTACTATTTGCAGAAACTAAAACGAGAACGTAATCTCCCGCTTAAATTATTATTACTAGAGAAACATGCCCATTTAGGAGGGAAAATCAATACGCGTGAAGCTGGGGAATTTATCATGGAAACAGGGGCGGATTCTATTGTAGCTCGAAAAGAAAATGTTATGCCCCTGCTAGAAGAGCTGTACTTAACAAACGATTTAGTCTATAACGAAACGGGCAAATCGTTTATTTACTCTGCTAATGAGCTGCTTCCAATTCCTGAAGATACCATGTTCGGTATTCCAACAAGCGTAGAATCTCTTTTTAAAAGCGAGCTGATTTCTTCAAAAGCTAAAATTACAGCTTTAAAAGACTTAATTACTAAAAATACAACGTTTACGAAAGACAGCTCAATTGGACTCTTTTTAAAACATTTTTTAGGAGAAGAGCTAGTAGAAAAGCAAATTGCACCTATTTTATCGGGCGTCTACTCTGGCGATTTAGACAAACTCACGATTTCTTCGACTCTCCCGTATCTGCTCGACTATAAAAACACGTACGGCAGCATCATCAAAGGAATGGGAACCAATGAAAAAAAATTTAAAACGGCAGGAAATAAAAAATTCATTTCGTTTAAACAAGGTTTATCAACGATTATTCACCGCTTAGAAGAAGAGCTTTCTGATGTAACGATCTTAAAAGATACGCCAACCACCAGCATAAAACGGAACGGTGAACGTTACCAAATCAGTACGCCGGGGCAAGCCCATTCAGCGGATTACGTGGTGTTAGCTACACCGCACACGGCTGCTCAGCACCTGTTGAACGATCCCGAATTAAACGAAGACTTTGAGCAGTTAAAAGATTCTTCTCTGATTAGCGTGTACATCGGCTATGACGTTCCAGACGAATACCTTCCCGCTGAAGGCACCGGGTTTATTGCCTCTCAATCAAGCAACTTAATCACCAATGCCTGCACATGGACGAGCAAAAAATGGGCTCACACCTCTAAGCGAGGGAATTTGTTAGTTCGCTTATTTTATAAAAGCACGAGTCACTACTTTGACAGCCTGCGGCCGATGTCAAAAACAGAGCTGCTAGCAGTGGCACAAAAGGACATTGAAAACAGCTTAGGGATCAAAGAGAAGCCCATTGAAAGCGACGTAACCAATTGGGATAAATTGATGCCTACCTATCACCTTAAACACGGTGAACTCGTACGCAGCTTGACTCAAAAATTGCATGACAAGCACCCCGCTATTACATTAGCCGGCTGTTCTTACTATGGAGTAGGCATTGCAGCGTGTATAACAAACGGTAAACAAACGGCTGAAGCTATCTCTCAACAGTTGACTTAAAAAAGGTTTAAAAACAATAAAAGGCCTGAAAATAATATATTATTTTCAGGCCTTTTATTACCTTTTCGTTAGCATATAAAGCTACTTTCCTTACTATTAACAACTCTTTTATCGCTTTTCTTTTTGCAAAGCAGCAGTAGCAAACAATACAAGATAGCGCTCGTCTGAAGTTAATCTAAGCCAATGTTTCACTTTATATCTCACAGGTTTCCGCTCCCTTCCTTCAAGGTTTTATATGAAAAGACTTTATATAAAGGTTCAATAACGATAAGAAATGATGCTTGATATGTATTTTATTCCCACGCCCGCTTATTTACAAACTTTTTTAAACGTAAGACTCTTCGTTTATTTCCCTGAAAATAACACCGTTTTCGCCATTATCATCTTACTATTTGAGAAAAACGTGTACATTTCTTTCCTATTTTGACGAACATTGCGATAAATAAAAGCTGCCAATTACGGCAGCTTTTATTTTAAAGGACTAATCTAATTATATTGCCTGATGGATCTTTTGTGATGAAATCTTGGTTTTCTTTAGACACAGCTGCTCCAATTTCACGAAGCTGATTTATTGCCTGCTCCCTTGCTTCTTCAACTGGAAAAACAAGTGTAAATGACTCTAAACCAACGCTGCTTTCAAGAGGACTAGGCGCTCCAATTCCATTCCAAACGTTTAGTCCGATGTGATGATGATAGCGCCCAGTTGAAATAAATAATGCTTGATTATGGTAATTGCTCACAACCTCAAAACCTAATCCATTTCGATAAAAGTTTTCCGTTTGTCCTAATTCAGAAACGTGAAGATGAATATGTCCCATTAAGGTAGCTGAAGGTAATCCTGTCCATGGTTTACCGTTTCCTTCAGCTAATATCGCTTCTGCATCTAAAGGTTTTGTAGCCATTACTACTTCACTGTCATTCCATTCCCATGTACTTGACGGACGATCTCGATAAATCTCTATGCCGTTTCCATCTGGATCTGCCAAGTACAGCGCTTCGCTCACTAGATGATCAGACGCCCCTTGAAGCGGATAACCGCTATTTAACAAATGCTGCAGTATACTTCCTAAATCAGAACGAGTCGGCAACAATAGAGCAAAATGATATAAGCCTGTTGTACGAGGCTGTTTTGCTGTAACGTTTTCCGGCTGTTCAATCGATAACAGCGCGGTGCGTCCATCAGCTGTTAACAGAGCTTTGTTCTCTTTTCTCCCTAAAAGTTTAAACCCGATTATTTGCTGATAAAAAGCAAGTGAGCGCTCTAAATTTTCTACTTTTAAATTTACTTTCCCAACAAATACATGAGGTGCACGGTGAAAATTCATGATTATTTCTCCTTTTGAATATATCATTTTTTAATCAACTTACTTTATGTAACTTATTATATTTTTATAACTTTATTTCGTCAAGTTATTTATTTTACTATCATAACTTAAAGCTTATATCACTGCACAACCAATTGAATAAGCCCGGCTCCTCATAACATAGTATGAACAGTCGGGCTTATTTATAATTATGTATAAACTATCAAAACAGTTCTCTGCTTTTGCGTTTGATATTTCCATTAACAAAATACTGTATTCTCTCTTTCTGCTCATTTGTCGGCTTTTTATACGTTTCACATTCAAACTGAAAACATGCTTTTTCTAAATCGACTTCATTTCCTACAATTTCTCCAATCGCACTCAATTGGTTTAAATCTCGCCAAAGTTCCTCAGGAGTTTCAGGGTCAAAATGAGATGAGAGATAATACTGCGCATCATATTTTTTAAGCTCTCTCTGAATCCGCTCAAAGTCTTCTTTATCATAACTCCAGTCACCGCTATAAAAATCTGGACATAGACAATCACCTAAAAACAGGACTTTTTCTTGGGGTATGTAGACAATAGACGAGTCCTGCGCGTGTACTCCTCCAATATGCTGAATACAACAAGTGATTCCACCTAGGTCAACTTCCATATGATGATGAAACGTTACGTCTGGCTCCTGTAAAATTAACGCCTCTCGACTCGGCATTTCTTTCTTGATCATATCCCGGCAAAATTCAATTTCCTCCCCCTCCTGGACGCGTTTATCCAAGGAATCATCGTCCCATCGCAGTGTCTTTAAATAGGCCAGCTTTTTCTTTGTTAAATGATGGCTGATTGTATACTTATTCATTGCTTGAATGCCAAATGTATGATCCCAGTGCCAATGCGTAATAGCTACTCCTTTGATTGGAGGGACGCCCATTTTTTCCACTTCTTCTAAAAATGATGATGCATGCGCAGGAGAATTCCCGGCATCTACGATGAAACTATACTTCTCCCCGCAGATAAGCCCGAGCACCGGCCGATCCGTTTCTTCAGAATGAGGAAAGTAATAAACGTAATCCGTTAGTTTTTTCAGCATATTTACACCCGCTTTATATAGTTTAATAAAAGTCTCTTCACCAAATGGTAAATATGGTAAATAATGATAAATAAACTGTATCATACTCGGTGCTGCTTGCCTATCCAATTAGCTGATATTGGACTTTTCTTGAAGAGCCGTGACTTTTTCTAGCTCTGCTGCTTTGTACTTTAAGAAGATCATCACACTAATCATCACAATCATTCCTCCCACTAACTGAGAAACAGTTGTCATTTCTCCAAGCAAGAAATAAGCGAGAATGATGGCACCAATTGGCTCGCCCAAAATAGCCATTGAAATCGTTGTAGCATCTACGTACTTTAACAGCCAGTTAAATAAGGCATGACCAAAAATGTTAGGAATAAGTGCTAAAAGCAAAAAGATCCACCAATCTTTTATGTCATATTGAATCAGCGATACGTTTGTACAAATACAAATATTGTAGACAAATAGAACCAGGCCACCGATTAAAAAAACGGCGAAGCTATAGATGATTGAAGGCATTTTCCTGCATAATTCTTGCCCCGCCAGCATATGAACAGAAACAGCTACTGTACCTAAGACAGAAAGTAAGTCTCCGTAAAGAGCGGTTTTGGATACTCCGATATCTCCCGATGCGATAATCACTGAGCCGCTAACAGCAATTAAAATGCTGATGATTCCTACTTTGCTTGTTTTTTCTTTAAATAAAAAATAAGCTCCTATCACTACGAAAACCGGCTCAAGCGCAGTCAAAATCATAGCGCTAGCAACTGTTGTATGTGAAAAAGACTCCATCCAAAACAGAAAGTGAAGCCCTAAAAACACGCCTGATACAGCTAGCATTAGCCATTCTTTTAACGTGCTGTTTTTAAAAAGAATTTTCATTTCCCTCCATGGTAAAAACGGTAAAAATAAAAGGACCGTAAACAGCAGTCTATACATTCCTAAAATAGAAGCAGGCGCCTCCGACCATTTAATTAAAATAGAAGAAAAAGAAACGGCTACTACACCGATTAAAAGAAAGACAGGAGGCGGTAAAGGAAGAGTTGATTTATTCATGCCATTACTCCTTTTAGAATCTCTTTTTTCATATTTACTACGGGAATATCCACTCCGTCTCTATGTACGATTTCTTTTTCCTCTATGTAAAAGCCGATTGATTCATACAAAGCTATATTACGAGAAACACTCATTCGCACCTTGCATGATAAACTTTCCTTGCCACACTCTTTGGCGTATGTTTCTAACCATTGAATAAGCTGTTTAGCCATTCCTTTTCCTTGAAAAGTAGGAATAACAGACAGGCGGTAAAAATATAAGCTCGTTTCTTCTAGCGTAAAACGCGCCATCGCTACCGGCTTATTTTCGACGTATAAAATGACAGCTTCTTTTCCGTGCTTTAACGATTGCATAATAGATTCTATCGTTTCATCAAGAGCACTGGACGGTGGGACAGAATCGCGATAGACGGAGAAGGCTTGCAGCATAAGATCGTGAACTATAGCAGCGTCCTCTGGCTGTGCTAAACAGTACTTCATAAATTTTACCCTCTTTCTATAAAAATTAAGTATATCGAATTATTATACAACACCACCTATTTTTTTCCTACATCTTTTATTGATTTTTATTAGGAGAAATAACCTCTTTTTATGCTTTTATGCCTTCTTAACTTTACTCCATTAATCTATTAATTCATTAGCACACACTCTTGAGAACTTTTTGTCGAAATGGTTAAAATTCTGTTGGGAGGGAATCATCATGACATTTTCTTGGCTTATACCTTACATAGCCGTGTCACTTATCATTGTCTTAATACCAGGACAAGACATGATTTTTGTAATGACACAAAGTATTGCTTCAGGCGTCAAAGCAGGCATCAAAACCGTATTGGGATCTATTACGGGAACCTTTGTACATACTCTTTTAGCCGCAGTGGGGCTATCTATTATCTTTCAAAAATCAGTTATAGCCTTTACGATTCTAAAGGTTGTAGGGGTTCTGTACCTGCTGTTTTTAGCATACCAATCGTTTCGCGAAAAAAGCGGTCCATTGGAATTAACAGAAAACGTTCAGCAGCACCATCACTTTAGAAAAGGATTTGTTAGCAACTTAACCAATCCAAAAGTAGCTATTTTCTTCATCACGTTCTTACCGCAGTTTGTTAATTCGTCTCTTGGACATGTAAGTTTGCAGATGATTTTGTTTGGTATCATCTTTATCGCCGAAACGCTCATCATCTTTTCACTTATTGCGCTATTTGCTTCTGGCCTTGGGAAAAAAGTCAAAAAAAGCCGTATCTTTCAGCACACATTAAAATATGTAAAAGGAACGGTTTTTGGCGTACTTGGCCTAAAACTTTTATTTTCTAGCAACAATTAAGTAAAACAAAATAAAATTTCTTTCATCCCTGCTGTTATCGCCTTTTCATACCCGCTTCATTTGTCATATCACCCTATTTTTCCATGTGAGGTTAGTTGACAAAAGACCAAAATTATTATTTTATATATATATAAGGTTCAGATTTAGCAACAAGATTCGACAAGGATAATGAAGAAAAACAGCGGGGAAATAGGGAGATCTATCTAAATAGAGGGAAAATTCTATAAATTCACGTTTTTTATTATTATTCTACTATAATTCATGAAGAGGTGAAACTATGCAAGAAGTAGTTCAAGGTTTTGTTAGTTCAATCAACGAATTTCTTTGGTCCTACTTACTGATTGCGATGCTGATTGCATTTGGTTTGTTTTTTACATTCAGGTCAAAGTTTTTACAAATTCGGTTATTAAGAGAAATGATTCGTGTATTAAAAGAAGGTGCGGATAGCTCTTCTAAAGACGGAATTTCGCCATTCCAAGCATTTTGTATTAGTATGGCAGCCCGCGTTGGTACTGGGAACATTACAGGTATTGCGATTGCGATCGCTTTAGGGGGACCTGGTGCTGTATTTTGGATGTGGGTGCTTGCCGTTATCGGTTCAGCTTCAGCATTTATCGAAAGTACATTAGCACAAATATACAAAGTAAAAGACAAAGACGGCGGCTTCCGAGGCGGACCGGCTTACTATATGGAAAAAGGTTTAAAGAAGCGCTGGATGGGCGGACTGTTTGCTGTCTTAATCACTTTATCATTCGGCTTAATTTTTAATGCTGTACAATCGAACACGATTACTCTTGCTTTTGAAAATGCGTTCGGAACAAATCGTTTAGTGTTAGGAATTATTATGACAGTGGCTTTCGCTGCCATTATTTTTGGTGGAGTTAAGCGTATTGCAAAAATGTCAGAATATATTGTGGTAGTACTGGCTGTTGCCTACATTGGCGTAGCACTCTTTATTATTATTATGAACATTCAAGAGATGCCTTCTCTTATTGCGTTAATCGTAAAAAATGCATTTGGTTTCGAGCAAATTGCCGGAGGTTCTCTTGGAGCAGCTCTTATGCAAGGAATTAAACGCGGATTATTCTCAAACGAAGCGGGTATGGGTAGCGCGCCAAACGCTGCAGCTGCTGCAACAACAAGCCACCCGGTAAAACAGGGATTGATTCAAGCCTTTGGTGTATTAACGGATACGCTTATTATTTGTAGCAGTACTGCCTTTATCATTTTACTTTCAGGTGCTTACACAAATAAAAATTTAAGCGGTATTGAGTTAACACAGGCTGCTTTAAGCACTCACATTGGTTCTTGGGCAGCAGGTGCTCTTGCGATTATGATTTTCCTATTTGCTTTTAGTACATTAATTGGTAACTACTACTATGGAGAAACAAATATTGAGTTCTTGAACACAAATAAAGCTTGGCTGATGACTTATCGTGTTGCTGTACTTGCAATGATTGTGTTCGGTTCTATTTCTCAAATTCAGCTTGTATGGGATTTAGCAGATCTGTTTATGGGCTTTATGGTAGTAGTCAACTTAATCGCAATTCTCCTGCTGTCAAAAGTTTCCTTTGCCGCACTCAAAGATTATCTTGCCCAAAAGAAAGCTGGAAAAGACCCTGTCTTCTATCAAGACAGCATTTCTGGACTTGATAATATTGATGCGTGGGATCATTCAAAAGATAAATCCAGCTCGAAAAAAGCGATCTAACAAAAAAAGCCGTGAATATTCACGGCTTTTTTTATTGTGCATATTTACTTCTTTTTCTTTCTTCTAGTGAAGCAGTCTAAGACTAACCAAATACCTATAGTATAAATAAATCACGCTGTACGGAATCCAGTAGGAAAAAAATGTCCAGCCGAGATTCCACCCGTTTCCGTATATAACTCTTTCCATATGCACATACGTTCCTTCTAAAAATGTTGTAAACAGCGCAATAAGAAAAATAAAAAAATAAGGTTTTCCGATTCGCTGGATTAAAAAAATCATATAGCTGGCCAATACAGGATAGACGCCTAAATTAAAAGGCAGCGCCTCTAATGCTTCATTTTCTAAAGAAGTGCGGAGTTCCCAAAAGCCATAATAACTCCCTAATTCATTGACAATGATTGCTAAAATGCAAAAAGCAGTTCCTACTAAAGGCATTAAACGACGATTTTTAGGATGTAAATAAAGTGTGCCAAAAATCCAAGGTAAAACAAACGCCAGCGCTATATTGATAAGCAAGAATATCCGACCTTTTTCTTTCTAGTATGCCACACCGTTTCTTTTTCTAATCATCTCTTTATCTTGAACGCAGCAAGCGTAAAAGCACCTTATCTCTCATCATTAAAACAGAGTGCTTACTTTATGATTACTGTGGTTCGTCCCTTGCTTCTTCCATTTATTTTAATGAAACAAATTCAGCGTCTTTTTTCTGGTAATAGTTTTGAACTAAACGCCCTGATAAAGCGGCTAATACCTGCTGGAATAACATCCCTAGTACGACGGGTACAGCAACGGGAGCTGGAAAATAAGATACCGCTAATACGGCTCCGGCGCTAATATTTCTCATGCCCCCGCAAAACGTAAGCGTCACAACTTTTGCTCGGTCCCACCTTAGCCATTTACCAATCATCCAGCTAAAGAAATAACCAGCTGAACTCATTAAAAAGACGATCACGATGATAAACAGCAGTTTTTTATCGATATGTTTTAAATAAGGGGCAATCACTCCCCCGTTTACCATGACCATCACACTTAACCCTATTTTTGAAACAGGTGCCAGCTTTGGTCCTAATGTCTGCTTAATTGTTCCTTTTGTATATTGATTTAAGCACATGCCTAACAGAGATGGAAGGACAATCATAAAACATAAATCTTTGACTAGCTTTAGCGCTTCCAAATGCACGGTGTCTCCAACCACCAATAAAAGCGTATAAGGAACGATAAGCGGCGCTAAAAGAGTATCAATTAAAATAATGGACAGCGCAAGAGGAATGCTTCCTTTGTAAATAGAGACCCATATAAAACTAGTCACTCCGGTTGGAATAATCGCTGCTAGTAAAAGGCCCGTGCTTGTAAATACATCATGCGGAAAAATCACCTGGCCAACGCTCCAAGCCCACGCTGGCATAAAAATATGTAAAACAAACAGGGCCATAACGATTGGAAATGGACGGTGTATGGTGGCGTTTAACTGCTGAAAATTTGAGTTTAAACTTCCAGCAAACGTCATTAATGCAAAAAGCCATGGAATTAAAAAGGTATACTGACTCAGTGACGAACCGATAAGCACTCCTATGAGTAAGCTGACCGGCGTAATAAAGGGCATCAATTTTTCTAGCATTCTATTTAATTGACTTAACAAAGCTTCTCCCTCCAACGAACGTTTTAAATAAATAATAAGATAAATTAATGTTTATAATATCACCTATTTATTATACAACTTATTTTCAGACTATTGTCTGTCTCTTTTACTAAAAAGAGATATATTCATAATTATCACTTAAATAGATTTACGGGTATTTTTATGCTATTTTAATAGGGAAGAAGCTTTTAAAAAGCATGAATTTAGGGTACAGTACACTCTACATAGAAATGCTTTAATTGACGGATATAAATGAACTGTAGCACAGTTTTGGTAACTAGGAGGATTGTATGGATTTTTTGAAGTCTCTGTCATCTTTAGATGATTGGAAAAAAATCGTGATTGCGATTGGGATCTTTCTGATCTTTTTAATTCTTCGCAAGCTGTTCACGACTTATTTGTTTAAGTTTATTATTGGTTTTGTCAAAAATAAAAAAATCAATTTAATTACGAGCGTTTTAGAAGCTTTTGAAAAGCCGCTGCGCTGGATTTTTGTGATTATTGGTTTCAAGCTTGCTCTTCCCTATCTTCCCTTTGATGTTTTAACAGCCGACACGGAAAGACATTTAGTTCGTTCAGCTTCTGTTGGCCTTGCAGGATGGGGCTTGTATAATTTAGCTGCTTCTACCAATTTATTTTTTGCAACGTTTGCCAAAAGCTTTGATATCCAAGTGGATCGAATCATTATTCCTTTTATTGAAAAGTTCATCCGCATCGTTGTTGTTATGCTTTCTATATCCATCATCGCAGAAGAATGGGGTTTTAACGTAAACGGCTTTGTAGCGGGTCTTGGGTTAGGTGGTCTTGCTTTTGCCCTAGCCGCAAAAGACACCGTTAGTAATTTATTCGGCGGAATTGTGATTATTACCGAAAAGCCTTTTACTATTGGAGATTGGATTAAAACACCGAGTGTTGAAGGCGTTGTAGAAGATATTACGTTTCGAAGCACCAAAGTTCGAACGTTCGCTCAAGCAGTCGTAACGGTTCCAAATGCTACTCTTTCTAATGAGCCTATTATCAACTGGGCTAAGATGGGAAAACGTCAAATTGCCTTTCATTTAAACTTGAATTATAATACACCAAAAGAAAAGTTAGAAACCGTAGTGACAAGAATTAAAAAGATGCTGACGGAGCACGAAGAAATTCACAATGAAACGATTCTTGTAAATTTTGACGGTTTCTATGAATCTAGTCTAAATATCTATCTGTATTTCTTTACAAATACAACCGTTTTTGCTGATTATTTAGATGTAAAAGAAAATATAAACTTCGAAATTATGGACATTCTTGAAGAAGAAGGCGTAGAATTTGCTTTCCCTACGCGCACACTCATCGTTGAGCAGGACGGAAAGCTTTCTGGCAATCCAAAAGAATTTCTAGAAAGTGCTCGAAGCTAAAAAAGCTGACTACTAAGTCAGCTTTTTTTCCTTTCTTTTTTAGTTTGAAATGAACATTTGAGTCCAGTAATGGCCGTAGCTTCCACCTTTAGCGTAACCTACTCCGATTTCGGTAAATTGACTCGATAGTATGTTTTTACGGTGACCTTCGCTATTCATCCATGCGTTAACCACTTCTTTTGGAGTTGCTTGTCCAGCAGCGATATTTTCACCTGCTGTACTGTATGTAATACCAAAGTTTTTCATCATGTCGAACGGACTTCCATATGTAGGCGATGTATGACTAAAATAATTTTTATCAATCATATCCTGCGATTTATAGCGAGCAACGCGAGCTACTTCCCAATTAGACTTTAAAGGCTTAAGTCCTACTTTAGCACGTTCTTGATTCACTAGCTGAACCACTTGCTCTTCGTATGAACTTCCTGCTTTATCGGTTGGAATAGTAATTTTCTGTCCCGGATAGATCGAATTAGGATTTTTAATAGCAGCATTCGCTTCAATCAGCTCGGAAACGCCAACCTGATATTTTACTGCTATTTTCCACATCGTATCTCCCGATTGAACGGTATGTACGGTTGCTGCTTGCGCAGTGTTATTAAGACCAAAAGCTAGAGTGACAGACAACAGTGTTACTAATAAAAGTTTTGATAGAGTTTTCATACTTTTATTAAAGCAAATTGATTTCAAGATTCATAGCGGTAATATTATCCCTTAGTTCCATCATATGACTTTATCATCTTCTCAGCACGCTTTTTTCATAAGAAAGGCGCACTGCTCTTTTGCAATGCGCCTTTTTGTTACGAAGATAAAGCCTGTGACTGGTTCATGTCCGACACATTAACCGCTTCATCCGTGCTTTGATGCACCTGACGTTTTTTGATCACATCAATATATTGAATGTGATGGCCTTCCATTTTCGTAACGGTAAAGTCATACTGATCAAAGCTAAGGCTTTCTCCTTGCTTGACGTCATATTTTTCCGTCAAGACCCAGCCTCCAATTGTATCAACATCCGTATCATCAATTGTTGTGCCAAGCAGCTCGTTAAGCTCACTTACTAATAACTTTCCATCTACAATATAATGATCGGGTTTGACTTTCTGAATTAATGGAAGTTCATCCGCATCAAATTCATCACGAATTTCACCGACAATTTCCTCTAAAATATCCTCTACTGTTACAATCCCTGCTGTTCCACCGTATTCATCAATTAAAATAGCCATATGGATGCGTTCACGCTGCATCTTAAGCAATAAATCATGAATAGGAATCGATTCAATTACTTCAATAACAGGACGGATATACTGTTTTAAATCTATTTTTTCCTTGCTGTTGTTCATGACAATCTCGGTTAAAATCTCTTTCATATTGACCATTCCAATAATATGATCTTTATCTCCATCGATGACCGGATAGCGGGTAAACCGCTCTTCTTGGACCATCTCAAGGATGTATTCGACTGTATCTTCCTGGTCAATCGAAACGACTTCCGTACGCGGCACCATAATCTCCTTGGCAACGCGATCATCAAAGTCAAAAATTTTACTTACATATTTAAACTCCGATTGATTGATTTCACCGCTTTTATAGCTTTCTGATAACAAGATGCGAAGCTCTTCTTCACTGTGTGCAAGCTCATTTTCTGAAGCAGGCTTTAGACCAAATAACCCTGTTATTAAACGAGAAGAACTGTTTAATAGCCAAATGAAAGGATAGGTTACTTTATAAAAGAGTATAAGCGGACGAACAAATAATAAAGTGACTTTCTCTGCTTTTTGAATTGCAAATGTTTTCGGAGCAAGCTCTCCGACCACAACGTTTATAAATGTAACAACCGCAAAAGAAATCGCAACAGATAGTACTTTTGTTAAAGCTCCGCTTATCCCTAGTTGATCAAGTAATGGTGAGAGGAGATGCGAAAGTGTAGGCTCTCCTAACCAACCAATTCCCAGCGCAGTAATCGTAATACCAAGCTGACACGCAGATAAGTATTCATCTAAATTTGAAATAACTTGCTTCGCAGCTTTTGCATTGCTGCTCCCTTCTGCTATAAGCTGATCCACTTTGGAACTCCTCACGCGAATAATCGCAAACTCGGTAGCAACGAAAAAAGCAGTTAATGCAATCAGTACCGCTAGTAAAATCAAGTTAAATATGTCCAATCAAGTTCCTTAGCTCGTTTAAAAACGAGTAAGGACTCACCTCCTAAAAAATAAAAAATTTGGATAAAGAACTCTATCCCTGTACTGATCACTTGGAAAAGTGCATATAAGGAGGAATCACATGATAAATGTATAAACATTTTTATATGGAGCAAAACTGCCAGTCTTTCTTCCTTATCTCACGTTTCACTCGTTAGTGTAGCAGGTCATTCTTTATTCAGCTGTTCTAGATGTGAAGCAATGGCTCACATCGCTTCATTTCATGATGTTGCTTCAGCGCTGATTCTCTCTTCCATTCATTTATAAAAAATTTAGTAGTTTACAATCTTTATAAAGTTAAAGTCTGTTAACGTCTTAAAAGAGCGATTATGTGATAAAGAGCGATATGCGTGAAGCAAATGTAGGTTTATATAATACTGTATTGTACGCTTTGACACTGGTGCATATAATGCTACTTCGCCAACGTGGTACACTGCCCCATCCAATCACCTCTATTTCCGTATATCTAAAAAGAATAAGGAATAATTATCCTATTTCTTTTTAAACTTATTGACTTTATTTTAAATGTTAAAAACTTTGCAGTCAAACGTTTTAGTTAGTCTCCTGCCCTTGCTATTTACTGGTGCGGCGATTTTTAGCAGGTAAATAAAAGCTTGCTGCTACACAAAAAAAACCAAGGACAAAACAGATAATGGGGAGTTTCACATCTATCGCTTCAGCATAATAAGTGAGACTCCTTCCGTGAATAGGGACAAGATTCATTTCAAAAATCAAAGTCAAAACAGCTGTCACTTTGAGTGCAATACCCACAATGAAGAGACAAACTCTCAAGCCTACACTCATATGCGAAAACATCCCTTCTATCCATTAGCGAATGGATGATGTACTACACCATATGATACATCCCTACACTTTATCACTAAATGCTAAAAAAGCGCTATGTCCATGCATAGACGCTTATAAATTTGCGACCACTTGTCCAATGGAATCATAGATAACCAAATCAAACAAATAATCGTAATGCGTAGGTTCTTTATTAATCATCACCATGTTTGTACGATTGTACCGGCTCACAAGCAGCGGAATCTGATTAATCGGTGCTACTTCAAGCGATGAACCAAGCACGATGAATAAATCAGATGACAGCGCTGCTGTAACTGCTTCATCGAACTGATGAATGGCATCTCCAAAGAGAACAACATTTGGCTTTAAAAGGCGCTCACACGCTGTACATTGTGGGAGAGCCGACTGATTTAAATACGCTAAGCCATACTCTTCTTTACAGCTTGGACAATGAGCTCTCTTAATGGATCCATGAATCTCAAAAACGTTCGTGCTTCCTGCATCTTGGTGCAAGCCATCAATATTTTGCGTAATCACATGCACGGTTTTGGCTTCTTGTAGTTCAGCAATAAAGCGATGGCCCGTATTTGCTTTATACTGATGCAGCATTTTAATATGAAAAATCTCTTTAAACAGCGGCCAAAACTCATGAGGATACTGTTCATAGAAGTCAGCAGCTACTATGTCCACAAAGCTTTTGTTTTGGCGATATAAGCCATTTTGAGAGCGAAAGTCCGGTATGCCTGACTCTGTGCTCATTCCTGCTCCCGTAAAAAAACAAATGTGTTTAGCATCATCAATGAGCTGTTTTAATTCTTTGTACTGTTTTGACATTGCATTTCTCTCCTATTTAACAATTAGCACAGGAATCGTTACTTGCTGTGCAATTTTAGAACTCACGCTTCCAAGCAGCATGCCTTTTACAGGATTTAACCCTCTGCTTCCTATTACTACAAGGTCAAATGAATTTTGATTAGCAAATTGAATCACTGTTTTAGCCGCGTCTCCATGCATAAACGTAATCTCATACTCCACGTTTCCTTGCTTTAAAATTTCATCTGTTGTATGTATCCGACTTTCCCGTTCCTCGTCGCGGCTAAGTGATTTTAATCTTGAATCACCCTCTACTGCATAAATAACTTGAATAAAACTGTTTTCCGTCAGCTGAGCCAGCTGAACGGCTTTTTCTGTTGCTTTAGCTGCATGCTCTGAGCCATCTGAGGCAAGTAAAATTCGTTTAAACATCACGCTTCCTCTCCTCTTTTGTAAAATGGTCTTCTCTCTTTACTATATCACTCGCTGTTCAAATGTAATCATTTTTTTAATTATTTCTATAATTTTTAAAATTATTTGTCTACTTTTATGATAAACTGAAAGAAAACGTATACAGAGGGGATGGAACAATGTTTGGTTTTGAATTAATTTGCACTTTTTGCAAAGGGCTCGGAAAGCTAGCCGTTATTCCTGGTATCGGTTACATGAAAACATGCAAACACTGCGAAGGGACAGGGATGCAATCAAAAAAAGACGAAACTCCTTCAATATAAGAAGTTTCGCCTCAGCAACACTGTGATTAGATTGAAAGCTCTTTAGACAAACGGTACATATCAGCATTGATATGGTGAGGTTCACCTAAAATTTCCATAATATCATAATCTACAATTTCATTTTTACGGATACCGATTGCACGGCCGCCTTTACCTTCTAGCAGAAGCTCGACTGCACGACCGCCGAAACGGCTTCCTAGCACCCGATCTTGAGCAGTTGGGGAACCACCGCGCTGAATGTGTCCTAATACTGTTACACGCGTTTCAATACCTGCAGCTTCATGAAGCTGCTTCGCCACTTCATTACCATTGGCTACACCTTCAGCTACTACAATAATGCTGTGCTTTTTACCGCGCTCTTGGCCTTTTCTCAAACGATCTACCATTTCTTGGAACTCATCTTTTGCTTCTGGGATAAGGATTGTTTCCGCACCGCCAGCAAGACCTGACCAAAGAGCAATGTCTCCTGCATTACGACCCATAACCTCAATAATAAACGTACGTTCATGAGAAGTCGCCGTGTCACGGATTTTATCAATTGCATCGATAACCGTATGAAGAGCCGTATCAAATCCTAATGTAAAATCTGTTCCTGGAATGTCGTTATCAATTGTTCCTGGGATACCGATACAAGGGAAACCAAGCTCTGTTAGTTTTACAGCTCCCATATATGATCCGTCTCCACCAATAACTACTAAGCCTTCAATACCGTGCTTCTTAAGGTTTTCAATACCTTTTAAACGCCCTTCTTCTGTTTTGAATTCTGGACATCTTGCAGAATAAAGCATAGTTCCACCGCGTTGAATGATGTCACCAACATCTCCAACTTCTAGCTTTTTAATATTTCCTTCTATTAACCCTTGATATCCTTGATAGATACCGTAAACTTCCATACCTTCATGAATTGCTTTACGCACAACAGCACGAACCGCAGGATTCATACCTGGAGAATCTCCGCCGCTTGTTAATACACCTATTCTTTTCATTACTTTCACCTCATCAAAGTCACATACATGACTACTATATTATAGTTCTACATTTTACCCGAGTTCGAACTTTTTGTGTAGTAATTCACAACATATTTCTTTGTTAAATTTTAAATGTACATACTTTTTCATATCTTTTAGTTATTTACCGTCAAATATTCAAAGTTTTTCTAGCAATATTGCACATCTAAAGAACCCTTTTAGTTACAGCTTTTATAAGACTATATTCACCTTTATATTTCATTTTTTTCATATATGTAATGAAATTGTAACGTAGAACACTGTCGAAAGATGATATGATGAATTTACTCAAATCAGGAAAAATTTTCAGGGGGTACTAGTTTTATGAAAAAAGTAATAGCAGCTCTTACGCTTGCTGGCGTTATTGTTTCTACTAGCCCGATTGTCAGCCAAGCGGCTCTAGGCGACCAAACGCTTCGCCAAGGCATGAATCATCAAGATGTTAAACAACTACAACAAACGTTGAAAAATAAAGGTTATTTTAAAGGGAATACGACTACATACTTTGGGACTGTTACAACTTCTGCTGTAAAATCATTTCAGCGCAAAAATGGACTAGCAGCAGATGGTATTGTTGGAAAAGGAACGTATGCTAAACTAGGCGTTTCAGCAAAGGGTAAATCTTCTTCTAGCTCAGCGCGCTATAACCCTAACGCAGTGATTAACAAAGGAAAACAGTATATGGGCGTTCGATATCGCTGGGGTGGAACAACGCCAAGCGGCTTTGACTGCAGCGGTTTTATTGGCTATGCGTTCAAACATGGCGGCGGGGTTCAACTTCCTCGAACAGTAGCTCAAATTTATCAAAAAGGAACGCGCGTCTCAAGTCCAAAAGCTGGAGATATTGTGTTCTTTCAAACCTATACAAAAGGGCCTTCTCATGCAGGAATTTATTTAGGAAATAACCAGTTTCTTCACTGCTCTTCATCTAAAGGTGTGAGCATCTCTTCTCTGAAAGAGAGCTATTGGAGCAAACGCTATTTAGGTGCTAAAAGAATGTAGTTTCTATAAAAGGGCAAGCTGTGCGATTTTGATGCGGCTTGCTCTTTTTCTGCATGTAAAAGATTTGGTATAGTAGAAGCAGCACATTACATTGCAAAACCAAGCTTGTAGATGAATACTGTAAAGGAAGTTGAATAAATGCACACCCTTTTAATTGACATGGATTCTGTCATTTGTGATCTTATGACGGATTGGCATAACCAATATAACAAAGATTATTGCGACAGCTTATCGGTTGAAAAGTTAAAATGCTGGGAATCAGAAAAGTATGTAAAGCCGGAATGCGGCACAAAAATTTATGACTACCTCGATCAGCCGGGGCTTTTTTTACATTTAAAACCTCTGCCTCATGCTGTTGAGGTTCTTAAACGACTTTATGAAAGGTTTGCCATTTTAATTGTCACAAGCAGCCGTACCTATGCTTATACAGAAAAAGAGCAGTGGGTTGAAAAACACCTTCCGTTTATCGGAAAATACAATATCGTGTTTACACACCAAAAAGATAAAATATACGGAGACTTGCTATTTGATGATGCACCGCATAATTTGAAGGCTTTTCAAGCTACAGGTCGCCATGCTGTTGCCATGAGCTACCCGTATAACGAAGAAGTAAAGGTCCCTCGCGTGGACGATTGGCTTCAGTTTGAACAGTACGTAAATACTTATTTCAACGAATGTTGAGCTTAAAAAAACACGTGGACTTTGTCATCAGAGAATGAATGCAGTGCGTTTGTTAGCACAGCTATAAGCATAAAAAAACCGCCCAAAAGGCGGTTTTTGACGGATAGCCCCCTAAGGGCTATCCTCTTTTTATTTAAAAAAGATATAGTTTTTTAGTACTTATCAGCTGATGAGAAAAAGTCCATAATGGCATGGATAATTTCAACGGACTGAAAAGAGAACAATGATATGGCTGTTAATGAAAAGAAACCAATCATGGCCATACGTACAAGTAACATAGACTAATCGCCTCCCTGTTTTGAACTAAATGAACGCACCCAAAACAATTCGCTATCTGTCTTTGTTTGTACGACGTTTTCGCCAAGCAAAGGCAGCTCATTCACTGCGTGTAACAATAACAATGAATCTTCATCTTTATCTTAAAGACTAAGCGTATAGTTAGTATATCAAATGAAACTTTTTCTTCAAGGCTGTACTAGCGGTAAAAAAGGAAATAGTATGAAACGATGCGTTTTATCTTTATTTCATACAATTCAGTACCCTAATATTTATTATATTAAACATTTTAAGAAAATTACTACTATTATATCTTTTTTATAAAAAAATATTGAGACATAGCTACATGCAGTAAACCTGCGTTCACCATCACAATGAAAAAATCCGAACGATTCATCGTTCGGATCCTCTTTCAACTGAAATACTTTTGTTCCGGCCTTCCCCATTTTATCGACACGTACTGTAATACTCATTGACAATGTCTAAAATGGTTGGGTATTCTTCCACCCATGTAAAATTTGTTTTTTCATTTTCTTTTTTTACTGTTTCTTGTTCTGCACCTATCTTTTCCATTGTTCAATCTCTCCCTTTAACTGTTATATAACATTTATATTAAATTAACTTTGTTTTATAACAATTTTCAAAAAAAAGTTGGACAATGACGTATGAAAAAAAGTTATTGTGCCGATAAAATTTTTACATAATACGTACGAGTCCTCGGTCCATCAAACTCACAAAAATAAATTCCTTGCCACGTTCCTAGCAGCAGCTGCCCATCGTGAACGATTATATGCTGAGAGGAGCCGACCGTGCTCGCTTTGAGGTGCGCCGCCGTATTTCCTTCCATATGAAGATCTAACTTATGTTCCCAAGGATATACTTCATCGAAGCGTCGGATCATATCGGTTTTTACATCCGGATCCGCATTTTCATTAATTGTTATACCAGCGGTTGTATGAGGACAGTAAACAACTACAGCCCCTTCTTTTAACCCTTCTGTTCTTAGTACTGCCTGCATCTGACTCGTAACGTCAATCATTTCGTCACGCTTATTCGTTTTTAACGTAAATGAATGTAGCATATCATCACCTCTTTTCTTTACCATAACATATCTTTTCTATTCTTCCACATTTTTCGCATAACTCGTTTTTACATCGTAAACACTAAACTCATTAATACAACAGGCGGTGAGTTTATTTATGCTCGATTCAAAATTTCAGCCCAATGCAGACTACACCGTTCAAACGTTTCTAGATTTGGTGGGTCAAAATACAGATGTTGGTTCCAAAAAATTATGGCTGTCTCCCACAAAATATATATGTATTATTTATCTCCAAGGATTAGTCGACGGAGAAAAACTTGATAATCTTACTCAGCATGTTGTTGAGACAAAAGCAAAAAGTGAAACGCAAACACTCGATGACATCGATTCGTTTATTTCTGTCATTAAAGACAAAGAAGTTTATACATACAAGCAAGCGATCTCGTGTTTTTTTAAAGGTCAGCCCCTGCTGTTTATTAGCGAAAGCACCACGGCATACTCATTAAATATGTCTATGACCAAACAGCGCTCTTTAAGTGAACCTACAACAGAAAAAGTAGTGCGTGGCCCTAAAATTGCTCTTATTGAAAACTTAGATGAAAACCTTGGTCTTTTAAGGCAGCGTTCTACCGAAGAAGAAATGGTTATTGAAGACATTTATATTGGAAATACAAAGGAACATCGAACAAGTATCGTTTTTCATAATAAACACTGTCAAACTCACATCGTGAATCAAGTCCGAGAGAAATTATTAGACATTCCTTTAGATAACATTCAAGACTCAGGAATGATTGAAGAATTTTTAGAAGAAGCACCTTACTCACCGTTCCCTCAAGTACAAAATACAGAAAGACCGGATCGTGTTCTCGCTGCGGTGAATGAAGGGCGAGTAGCCATTTTAGTAGATGGCTCTCCTTTTGCTCTTTTAGTGCCTACAACTTTCGATATGATTATGAAATCACCCGATGATTATTACGAAAGATGGATAGCCGGTTCATTGCTAAGATTACTAAGGTACTTGTCTATTTTTATTACCCTATTCTTTTCAGCTATTTATATTTCACTCGTTTCGTTTAACCAAGGCCTGCTTCCGACTGAGCTAGCTATTACGATTGCGGCCACACGAGAAAACGTTCCTTTTTCTCCTTTTATCGAAGCAGTGGTCATGGAAGTGACGCTTGAATTATTGCGCGAAGCCGGGCTGCGTCTCCCTACTCCTGTTGGACAAACAGTTGGACTTGTAGGCGGGGTTGTGATTGGTCAAGCAGCGGTGGAAGCCCATATCGTTAGCTCCGTTATGATTATTGTTGTATCTGTATCGGCAATTGCGTCCTTTACCGTTCCTCAGTACGGAATTGGCCTTTCGTTTCGAATTTTGCGTTTCGTATCTATGATGATTGCAGCAATCTTTGGGTTATATGGCGTTACCATGTTTTTTCTTGTTCTCGTCATTCATCTAACCAAGCTCGAAAGTTTTGGTATGGCTTACTTCAAACCGTTTTTTGCGTTAAATAAAAAAGCCTGGAAAGACTCTTATATTCGTCTGCCAAACAAAAGTCTAAAACAGTCTAAAAATAAATCGGAATAAAACTGACACAAGGAGGACCATATGGAACAATCACAGTCACAATCAAGCAAGCTTCTTTCAGACTTTTATGCCATTTCAATTATTTCTTCAACCATGCTGGGCGTCGGTTTATTAACACTGCCAAGCAGCATTACAAACCAGACAAATAATGCAGATGGATGGATTGTACTTATTATGGACGGCCTTTTGTTTATTGGAATTGTTCTTTTTTTAGTCTGGATGGTTAAGTATTTTACGATTAGCTGTATGTTTGATTTCTCGCAAGAAGTAACCGGCAAGCTGATTGGAAATATATTCAACTTTGCTATAGTCGTTTATTTCACATCTGTAGCAAGTTTTGAAGTAAGAGCTATGGCAGAAATGATTCATTTTTATTTACTGGAAACGATGCCCATTGAGTTAATTATCCTTTCGTTTATTTTGACAGGCGTCTATTTAATCACTGGCGGCATTGATTCTATCGGAAAAGTAATGGCGCTATGTTTCCCTGTAACGGTCATTATTCTTCTTATCTTATATCTTCTTAGTATTGGAATGGTCGATTTAAAAAACTTGCAGCCTGTGTTAGCTGATGGCTTCAGTCCGCTTCTTTCTGCTTTTACAACCGTCTCTGTCTCCTTTTTAGGGATTGAAACGATTGTATTTCTTCCAAAGCATATGAAAAACAAAAATCATTTACGAAAAGTTTCTATCATCGGATTTTCCATTCCTTTACTTTTATATATTATCACTTACGTATTAGTTGTCGGCGCGTTATCCGTCCCGGAAGTAAAAACAACCGTGTGGCCTACCATTGAATTTGTTCAGACGCATGAAGTAAAAGGAATTTTCTTTGAGAGGCTTGAATTATTTTTACTTATTGTCTGGCTTCTTCAGTTTTTTTTAACCTTTGTAATGTATTTCTTTTTAGCTGTTTCAGGATTTAAAAAGATTTTCAAAAACCGATCAACTACTAATATTATCTTTCTTGTGCCCGTTCTATTTATGAGCTCTTTAGCGCCCAAAACAGCAAGCGACGTGTCGAATTATTCAACTGTTCTAGGCTGGGCATTTTTAGTGACATTTTTAGTTATCCCTCTTTTTTTCAGCATGTTAATGAAAATAAAAAAGGTTGTGTTCAAATGACGAAAAAATGTCTTCCTGTCATAATGGCCATTTTTTTATTGTGCGGCTGCACAAATCATCGAAACATTGAACAACTTGCTCTTGTTATAGGAGTGGCAATGGATATTACATCGAAAATCGAACCAAAAACAGGAAAAAACCAGCTTGTGCTGACTCATCAAACGTTAACCGAAACGGAATCCGGAAATATGTCTTCTTCCATTCCATACAAAAACATTACAACAGCTGGTCCTACAATTCATGAAATTACGCGAAATATTTCGCTGAAATCTGATCCTATATACAGCCAGCATCAGCGAGCACTTTTAATAGGAGAAAAAGCGAGCAAGACCATCCCTCTTGATGCGCTTATCAATCAGTTTGTCCGTGACAATGAAATACGGCGCAGCAGCCTTGCGTTTGTTACAAAAGGCGATGCTAAAAACGTTTTAACGATTCAAGGAATGTCTGTACCGCCTGTAAACTTAATTTACGAGCTTGTTTACAATAAATTCAAAACGAATAAAATTCTAAATCCCCTAACAATGGGAGAGCTATCGGCTAAGTTAAAAACCGATCAAAGCTTTTTAATACAGCGGCTTTCTAAAATAAAAAATAGCGTTGAAATAGACGGCGCGGCAATCATAAAAGATAAAAAAGCAAAATTCACCTTAACTCAGCACCAAGTGGAGGGTTTAACGTGGTTAACGGGGAATATTAAAGGCGGAATTATTTATGGCAAACACAGATCATACCCATTTTCCTATGAAATTGGAGATGTTCAGCAAGATGTGAAGGCCCGCATTGATTCAAATCACTCCGTTCATTTTGACATCAACGTTCAAACAAGCGGCAGGCTATCAGAAGATTGGGAGACTTCAAAACAGGCTCTTGCCGCCTCTAATGTAAAGAACACCGAAAAAAAAATAGAAAAAATCATTCGAAAAGACGCAGAAAAAACACTCCGCTTATTGCAAAACAACTACAAAGCTGATGTGATTGACCTGCATGATTACGTGCGAATTCATCATCCTCATTTTTGGAAAAAACATCAGCATGAATGGGATGAAATTTTTAGCCAGTCGACCATCGACTATCATGTTCAGGTTCAAATTAAAGATTTTGGGACACAGGGCAGAGATTAGCTCTTATTACTCAACGCCAGCTTCAGTGAGCTCTTTTTTCTTTAGTTCCATAATCGTGAACTTATCGGTATAGTTTTTGCTGACGAACAGCTGGCGTTCATTGTCGTTATTAAAATAAAATTTTTTATTATCTTGATATTGAAAATTCACTTTCTTCTTTTTCATCTGTTTAATAAACGTTAAGTAGTCATTTGAATGAATGAGATACCTTTTAGGCTTATCGGATATTTGAACAACATCTTCACCCGAAGATTTTAATTTTACAATACTCCATGCAATGGGGAGAGGATTACCTTCTTGAAAGATCGTTTTGTGAAAAATGAGCACAAAGAAAGCAGCTGTAATAATTGAAATAAGAAAAAGCTGTTTTTTCACCGTATATCATCCTTTCTTCACGTCTTTACTACGTTAAGTAATACGACAGGCGTATGAAAAAACCTGTTCATCCGCAAAGGTTGTGTAAAGAAATAATGCAAAATCAACAAAATATAACAGTTTGGTTACCTTTTGATTAAATAACATTACTTCTTTACAAATTTAGCTAATCACGTGATAGACTAAACTCAACATATTAAGTCAGGACTAAACTAAATGAGGTGTTGCGTATGACTACAATGCGGCTTCAATCATACTTAACAACAATGTTTCCAAATGTTCAAATGAAAAGACCTCTTTTTTATAACGCGCCCGCAGGTATTCGCTTTACCCTTACCAATCAAAAAGGCGTATGGGAACGAGAATACATGAAAAATGTGTACGCACGCGCTTATGAAATTTTTGAGACACTCCATGAAAAAAATGATGAGCTGTTACTTGTTTTCAAAGCGAATGCTGCACAGGATGATTTACTTTTAAAAAAGAAAAAAGAAACAGCTATTAAAAAATTCATTCGCTCTCGCCTGAAGAAACAAGAAGTTCAATCCGTAGCATTATTAAATAACGCTGAGTATATTATTGCCTGTAAAACAAATGATGTGAAAGAAAAGCTTCTTTTGCAATCAATTGCCAACCGCGATCTTCATATTCATCCGGCTATTGAAGAAGAGTGTTATATTGTGAATTTGAATAAAGAAACCATCTTCCACCTATACGACGAGCGCGGACTGGACATTGTATCGAACAATCAGTCTTCTCTTCAACTTCTTCAGCAAAAGTTTCACGACTGGATTCTAGATATTGATGCAGCTTGCTCTAAAAAAGTACAATAAAAAAAGCAATCATTCAGTAAAGGAATGATTGCTTTTTTATTAGGCTTGATGGACAGGAGACGCTTTTTTTAAAAACAGCCAGTTGATAAGAAAGAATAAGAAGCTTACGATAACCATTGTTCCGAATGTAAGTAACAGCGACCCGTTCGAAAGGCTTTTTATAAAATGAATAACCGGTTCTTTTGTCACTGGAATCGTAAACAGTAAAATTAAAACAGCACCGGTGATCATCCCTCCTGTTTGCCCGAATTTGTAAACGATACTGCCGAGCAAACACGATGCTGCTGTAATAAAAAAGATAAATACAGCGTCCGTTAAAAAGTGAACAGCGACAGTAGGGTCATGAAAGATAAAATCGCTCGCATAATAAAGCTGAACATTCATTAAATTGAAACTATTAATCACCTTTATTGAAATGCTCATGATGACAACATTGATAAGGGACATTACAATTGCAAATAAAGCAAAAACACAGGTCATCGTTAAAAGATATGCTTTACGAGTAGCTCCTAACTTTAAGCAAAAGGAGAAACTTTTTCGAATGATAATAAAACTTACAATACCTGAAAAGATGTACTGCGGCATACTTGTTACTAATAGAAGATGCTCATTCACCTGACTGAACACTAAAATATCTACTACAATAAAAGCTAACAGAATCGTCCAAAAGCGAATCATTAAATACTTTAGTTCAACGTAGAGCGAATAACTAATGGCGGCAAACTGTCCTTTCATTATGCTACACCTCCACGATTTGCTGTAAGATAAATCATAATATCCTGTATGTGAACAGCTTCTACATGAAATGAACTGTCGACAAGCTCTTCAGCATAAATATCTTCATTAAAGAGCACTATTTTTTTCTCTCCTCCGAATACTTGTTCATGGATTACTTGCTTTCCTTTTTCATATTCTTCAATTTGACTTTTAGGTCCTTTCACACTTACGCAGCGCTGCTGCAAATTTTCTGCCGTATCCTGAAGAATCAGCTTTCCTTTTTGCATAATGAGTACTTCTTCAAATAAATTACTTACCTCATCAATTAAATGCGTTGAAATAATGAACGTGCGTGGATACTCTTCATATTCATCCAATAAAAGCTCATAAAAACGCGCTCGCATCGCAGCATCAAGTCCAATATAAGGTTCATCAAAGATTGTGATGCTCGTTCGAGAAGATAGCCCAACAATAATTCCTAATGCTGATTCCATACCTTTAGATAATGCTTTCACTTTCATATTACAATCTAAATCGAACTCTTCCATAAGCCTCTCAGCAGCTTCTTCACTCCAGTAAGGATAAAAAAGTGACGCAATTTTTAGCACGTCTTTGACTTTTAATGTTTTTTTGAAATTTCCGCTTTCGTTAATTAAGCAGATGTTTTGCAAAACAGAGCGGTTTTCAAATGGAGATTGATTTCCCACTTTTACCTCTCCTGTCGTAACTGGAATATGTCCTGCTACAATTTGCATCAGAGTCGTTTTGCCGGCTCCGTTTCTACCTAGCAACCCGTATATTTTATTTTGTGCTAGCGTAAGTGAAATGTCTTTTAACACTTGTTTAGACCCATAGCATTTATTTAACAACTGCGCTTCTATATTCATTTTATTTCCCCCTTGTCTAACAGCTCTTTTAGCTCGTTTACCGTAATCCCCAAATGCTGTGCTTCTTTTTTCAGGGGAACGATAAAACGGTTATAAAATTCTTCTTTTCTTTGTGTAAGCAATACTTCTTTGGCGCCCGCACATACAAACATCCCTATCCCTCTCTTTTTATACAATATTCCGTGGTCAACTAGCTGATTAATTCCTTTAGCTGCCGTTGCAGGGTTAATGCGATACATTTTGGCAAATTCATTCGTAGACGGTACTCTTTCTTCTTCTGGAAAAGCATCATTCAAAATATTCTCTTCGATGGTTTCTTTGATTTGTTGGAAAATTGGTCGCTGATGATCTAGTGATTGTTTCATTTTGACTACCTCACTTAAGTGGTTCATTACTTATGTAACTAACTATATAACTGACTGGTTATTTTTTCAAGCGTTATTTCCAAAAAAAAGAAAAAGAGTCCGTCAGTTAGTTACTGACGGACTTTTTCATTTGACTGTTTAACCACTTGACCGTTCTTTTTACTAGCTCATCCTGCTGCTCTTTAGTGGAAATACTGGCTTTGTTGTCGCCTTTTTGTTTCCCGTACATTCCAAACTGTGCGTGATTAGCTCCTTTTACTTGGACCAGCTCCGTATTTTTTGAAAGTAAATGCTTGGTTTCTTTAATTTTTCCAGGTGCCGATAAACCATCTTTCTCACCGGTTAAAGACAAAATAGGATAAGTGGAAGTTGAAAAATTATTTTTATTCATCGGATACGATGCTAAAAGAACTAAGCCTTTTATTGAATCTTGATGATCATACGCATAAGAGGCTGCACTCACTCCTCCAAGGGAATGCCCTCCGATAAACCATGCGGAAATCTTCGGGTAGCTCTTCACAATATCCGTTGCTTTGTTTTGACTAAAAAAACTCATATTAAACGGAGAATCTACAACAGCAACAAGATATCCTTCATTTGCAATTTGCTGAGCATAATAGCCATATGCTAACGGCTCTACTTTAGCACCTTGATAAATAATATAGCCGGCTTTTATCTCTTTGTTCGTTTGAGGTTTGAATACGTAATAATCGTCTTTCTTCACTACTTTTTTCTCATCTACTAGTGAGTGAAGCTGCTTTGAAGGTTCATAATCAAAACCTGACCATATGACAAAAAAAGCCACGGTTACTGCAACAAGAACAGCAAGACCGACTCCTAATGTTTTTAACGTTTTTTTCATGTCACTCCCTCTTTCTGTTTTTTTACTATGTACTCTTTTTATATCTTTTAGACATTTTACATGTTTGTTTTAAAGATATACAAGAAAAAAGAGAGGTTCGATATGCCCAAAGCAGGACGCAGCAGAAGTGACATAAACCATTCCATATACTCGAAACAAAGAGAGAAAATTTAAAAGGCTGCTGCATGTAATAACGGGACAGCCTCATTAGCAGACAACCTTCACTAATGAATATCTCGTTTTTTAAACCTCCCTCCTCTAACTTCAGCAATAGCTGCTACAGCAAAAAAAGCAGATGGATCTATCTCATCGATAATCGCTTTTAGCTTTGCTTCTTCAAGCCTGGTAATAACACAAAAAATTACTTTTTTATCATCTCCCGTATACGCCCCTTCCCCATTTAAATACGTGACGCCTCTCCCTAAACGAGCAAGAATTGCTTCGCCAATTTGTTCATATTGTTCACTGATAATCCAAGCTGACTTAGACTCATCTAACCCTTGAATCACAATATCAATCGTTTTAAAAGCAATGAAGTAAGCCATTAAAGAATACATAGCGCGATCCCAGCCAAATACAAAACCGGCACTTCCCAAAATAAATAAATTAAAAAACATAATCGTCTCACCTACAGAGAAAGGCGTACGCTTATTAAATAAAATAGCTAATATCTCGGTGCCGTCTAGCGAACCTCCGTACCGAATAACAATTCCTACTCCCACACCGAGAACAATTCCGCCAAACACAGTGGCTAAAAGAGGATCACCTGTTAAGACCGGTAAGTCGTGAAAAATAGAGGTAGCAATGGATAGAATGATAACACCTAAAAGCGTAGATAGCGCAAATGTTTTTCCAATTTGCTTGTAGCCAATAAAAAAGAATGGAAGATTTAATACGAAGATATAAAAGCCGATTTGAACATCGGTTAAGTGGGATAAAATAATAGATATACCTACAATTCCACCGTCAATAACCTCATTAGGGACAAGAAAAAATTCTAGCCCGACGGCCATTAAAAGGGCTCCCACTAAAATAAACAGCATGCGCTTTACAATCATTTTAGCTGATAGCGAACGATGAACAACCTTTTTTATTTCATGATCCGTTTGCAGCACATAACTTCCCCTCCTTTTATGATAGAGACATCAACTACTAACCAAACCCTCTCTTTTAATATTATCACAAAATTCAAACTATTTACCTGCTCTTTTACAAAATTTCATCTAATGAAATAAATTATGCATATATTGGATAAAATTGTAGATGATAACAAGTGAATAAATACCCGATCATGTTCAAAAGTGAATGCATGCCCACCACTTTTCATACGGGACTAACAGGACAAACTTAGATTAAAAGGAGAGTAAAACGTTATGAACCGTGTAAAGATTATTGCTGCTTCTTTACTCGCAGTTTTATTGCTAGCTTTTTCAGATAATTTCACTTCTGCAGCTGTGCAGGAGGCGATGATACGAGTTGTGCATGCGTCACCTGATGCACCTGAAGTAGATATATATGTGGACAATCAAAGCATCGTAGTCGGCGCATCGTTTAAAGATGTGACAGATTACCTTAAAGTACCTGCTGGGTCTCATAAAATAGAGGTATACGCCATAGGTACAAAAGGAAAAGAAAAACCTGTCATTTCCACTAATGTAACCGTCGAAGCAAACAAGGCCTATACTCTTGCTGCTATTAACCAAGTTGCACACTTAGAATTAAAAGTAGCTCAAGATGATATGAACGTAGCTAAAGGAAAGAGTAAAATTCGAATTGCTCACTTTTCTCCAGATGCTCCCGCTGTTAATGTAGGTATTAATCACGGCCCTACTTTGTTTAAAGACACTGCCTTTAAACAAATGACAAATTATTCTGAAGTAGATGCCGGAACCTATGATTTAACCATCGCAACTAGTCAAGACAATAAAAAAGTACTGGACATTCCAAACCTTAATTTAGAAGCTAACACGGTCTACACAGTGCTCGCTATTAACAAAGCCGACAGTCTTGAAACGCTTTTATTAAAAGATAATACGGCTATGCCTTTCGAAATGCCAAAAACAGGTATGGGCGGTGCTTCACAGGATAATTATAATTCAATTGTGCCAGTTCTTACTTTATTAGGAATTGGAGCGGTCGCTATATTTGTTGTTCGTCGTCACAGAGGATACGAAAGCGAATGAAATGGATAGGAGGGGTTTTCACCTTTTCTTTTATACTATTCATGAGCAGCTGGTTTGCCCAACCAGCAATTGCAAACGGCTCGACGGATTTTGTTGTGAAGATGGCTGAAACAAAATCGGCTCAATCCTTGAAATCTTCAGGAAACGCTTCTACGCCTCTTCCATCTCAGCTTATTATTCCGAAGCTTCATATTAAGGCTTTCATAAAAGGAATGGGCCTTACTAACCAAGGTGAAATGAGCGTTCCTGATAATGGTCATGATGTAGCTTGGTTTAAGCTTGGCGCAAGACCCGGAGAGGAAGGAAATGCGGTCATTGCAGGACATGTTGATGATCAAAAAGGACCCGCTATCTTCTATCATCTCGACAAGCTCACAAAAGGAGATGAAATTTTTGTAACCGATCAGCAAGGGGATCAGCTGACCTTTGTTGTTACCAATAAAGCTTCTTATCCCCGAGATTCTGCTCCTATCAGAGAGATTTTCGGTCCAACTTTTCAACACCAGCTTAATTTAATCACCTGTACGGGAACGTTTAATCATAAACAGAAAACTCATGAGCGAAGGCTCGTTATTTATACAAGCCTTCGCCCGGAAAAAACAGCCGATGTTTCTCACTAAACATCGGCGTTTATTACTTTTAATTACATACTGGTTCGTTTTATTTAAATATTTACACAGCCTTAATATGAACACAACATCTCACTAGTAAACTAATGCATGACCCCTCAATAAAAAGGAGTTTTGATATGAGACGAAAATGGTGGTTTGTAAGCTCACTCACTCTTTGTTTATGCGGCATTTTTATGTTTATACATACGCAGGCAGCTTCTATTCAAGCAGAAAAAGTAGCCATTATTGCTCATCGAGGCGCATCAGGGTATGAGCCAGAGCATACGATGCAATCTTATCTCGCGGCCGTCCAGCAAAAAGCGGATTACATTGAACTTGATCTTCACATGTCTAAAGATCAGCAGCTTGTAGCAATTCATGACTACAAAGTTGACCGAACGACAAATGGAACAGGATATGTAAAACAATATACAGTGAAGCAGCTTCAGCGTTTGAACGCAGGAAAAGGTAATAAAAAAGCCGTCATTCCAACTTTAGAAGAAATATTCCGTACGTTTGGCAATCGAACAAACTATTATATTGAAACAAAATCTCCTCATGAATATCCAGGTATGGAAAAGGAATTGTTGACGTTGATGGCTAAGTACAACATTCATACCAATCACGTCATTGTACAATCATTTAGTCCTGAAAGCTTAAAAACCGTCCATCGATACCGACCTACTATGAAACTAATTCAACTGATTCGTTCTAAGCAAACCAATATGTTAACAGATCAGCAGTTCAGACAAATCAAAACGTACGCGAACGGCATCGGTCCGAACGCAAACACGCTGACAAAACCATATGTACAAAAAGCTCGCTCGTACGATTTAGACGTTCATCCTTATACAGTAAATGACGAAAAACAAATGAGAACGCTTATCGAGTGGGGCGTAACCGGTATGTTTACTAATTACCCGGATCGTCTTTATAACGTGCTTCATAATAAATAAACACTTGCCGCGGCAAGTGTTTATTCTTTATACATCTCTTCTATTCGCTCTCCACAAGTACAGGCTAATTAATGCTATGGCATAAAGCAAAGCCCAGCCAAACACCAAAAATTTGTTTAATCCTTCGTTAATAAATTGAATGATTGCAGATACGGGTGGCAATACATACAGCAGCAGTCCGCCTCCTTGATACGGAAATGAGACGCCTGCCGCGGCAAGCGTAACGATTAAAATAAATAGAGGTCCAAACCATGATAAGCTGCCTTCTCTTACAACATCTCTTGTAAAAACAAGACCTATGCTCATACCAAGCAAACTAAACGTCCAGTGAATAATAAACCCAAACACCATTTGCTTAGTGGATATATCCACTTCAAACATATCAAGCAGCACGGGATAAGCAATAGAAACCGCTGATAAAAACGTAAACAGCAGCATACAGGTAATAAGCTTGCTCATAAAGTACTTGTTCTTTTTCCCTACATGAAGTTTTGTAATAACTTCTTGACTGGAATCTTCTGCGTGAAACAGCGACATCGTAAACCAAGTGGTTAGAAAGAAGAGGAAAAGTGCCGTATTAAAAAAGCTATCAAGCACCGGGTTCGGTCTATATGTATAGTTCATACACAGCGAAATAATATAAAGTGCAAGCGGCGGAATATATCGATACGATTTAATGTATGTAATAAAATGATAGCGAATCAATGCACCCATCTTAAATTTCTTCCCTTTCCATATGATATAGCTTTACAACTTCAGCTTGAACAGCAAGCAATTCTGCAAGAAACTCATTTACATATTTTTTATCTATATAAAAAGTCCAGTAGTTTCCGTGCTGTTCAATTTTTGTGCACTTTTCTTTTAATAAACGAAGCGGCTTATTGAGAATGACATTTGCCTCAATAACCGTTAAATGCTCAATGAGTTGAACGCGCTCATTTTTTAAAATGCGCTGTGAGCCAATGGTGATAACACGATCGGCTACAGCATGAATGAGCCTTTCTTCATGACACGTAAATACAATGGTCATCCCTCGTTCTTTGAGCTTTGTAAAAATCCGTTCTACTTCTAGCTGAGCACGAGCATCTAATCCTGATAGAGGTTCATCAAGCAATAGCAGCTTAGAAGAACTCAGCAGTGCTTGCATCATGTTGACTTTTTGCTTCATTCCTTTTGAAAAAGAAATGATTTCTTCATGTCTAAACTCTACCATTTCGAAAGTTTCGAGCAGTTCTTCAATTCTAGAGCTGCGCTTTTTCTTAGATAATCCTTGAATTCGCCCCATGTGCTGCAGATAACCTGCTAGCGTAAAACGCAGCTCCTGAGGAAATTGTTCCACCACAAATCCAGGCGTACCGGTTTCTTTATGAAGGTGAATTGTCCCTTTAGTCGGTTTAGATAATCCGCCAATTAGCTTTAAAAACGTACTTTTTCCCGCACCGTTTTTTCCAACAATCGCGACAGTCTCTCCTTTATAAAGGGTCGTGTGAATGTTTTCTAATACGGTATGTTTTTTGTATACTTTTGCAACATTTTTTAATTCAATCAGTTTTTCCATCTGCTGCCTCGCCTCTCCATAATCCTATATGTTAAATCATAGCATATTTATGGGAAATGTGCTTCCATCTCTATACGTTTCAGCTAAATTTTTCCCGCACAAAAAAGCCTTTGATATGATCAAAGGCTTTTCATACACAATACCATATGCTCTTCATCGATAAATTCACCATCTACTTGAAGAGCTCTTTTTTCATACGCATAAGAAGTAAAACCGAGGCTTTTGTATAGGACTTTTGCTCCTTCATTTTTAGCAGCGACGGCCAGGTAGATTTGCAAAACATTTGTTTTTGAAAAAGCTTGTTCAACAGCGGTTTTTAACAGCTTCTTTCCAAGACCTTTCCCCCTTGCTTCAGGGGCTACGTACATCCCCCAAATATCTCCTTTATGCTGAACTTTTAAAGGCTTTTGCTGCTGAAACCCTACGATCCCCACAAGCTGTTTTTCTATAAAAGCTCCTACTACAAATTCTGATTGACTGCTTGGAAAATAATTTCGGATGTCAGCAATTTCTTTTTCATATTCTTCTTCATAACTTAAAATAAAACTTTCGGGATGATCTTTTAAAGCACGAAGACGGAGTTCAAAGTACGCGTCAGCGTCTTCTTTTACCAACAATCGTATATTCATTTTTTCACCTTAGTTTCTTATGTTTTAATTAGCTATTAAGGGTTGTACACGCTAAATACTTCATTCCACCGATACAGCTCATAATAATTTTCCGGCAGGTCTAAGCCTGAAATAAGTACCTTATGATTTTTCGTGTCTTTTACGCATGTTAAAAGATTTGCTTGTTTTCGATTTGTACGAATCCACATCGTTTGATTCGTTGCTTTATGATAAACAGGCGCATAATCTCCTAAGCCTTTTTGTGGAAATGTGAACTGACTTTGCTTATTGGTCTTTACGTTCATGCTATACAAAAAAGGCAGTGGCCTCTTTTTTTCATCATTCGACCACCCTGCTTCGGGCACACGTGAAATGATGATGTTATCTTTTTCTGTCCAAGTAAAATCCCAATCTGCGAAGCCTTTTGGAGTAAACACATGTTCTTTAAAAACCGGCATCTCTTTTAAAGTGAACTTTTTATTTTCAGTGGCAAACCTTCCTTCCCCATTAATAAATGCCAGTACTGACTCTTCATTACTCCACTTAAACCAATTGGGTACATTAAGCATATCTCCCACTACTTGAAAAGCTTTCCCTTCTTTTGTAATGATGCACAGCTTATTTGCATCTGCAGACATCGAAGCCGTTGGAATAGCAATAAAACTAATCCATTGACCGTTAGGAGACCATTTGAAGCTGCTTGTTGTATAGGCAAAAAATGAATCATTTTCTGCTGGCAGCGTCGTAAAAGCCTCCACTTTTTTTACGTCTAACCCTGCATATTTGCTCACTGTATATAGCTTTACCGGTCCCCATCCGGTCGGCGCCAGCGCAGCAGCTGACGTAATTAAAAATCGATCTCCTTCTGGAAACCATGAAAACTGATCAACTCCTACGGCTACACGCTTCTTTTCATGCGTTTTAACGTTGTAATATACTAAGATTCCATTCGAAATATACGCAAGTTCCTCAGCAACCGGTGACCATTGATAATGAGTCACATCATGTTCAACAAGTAACGGCTTTCCTTTTAACGGTGCAATCATTAAAGAATCATTTTCTGCATAAGCAACTATGTCTCCATGTGATGACCATTGAGGCATAGAGGCATGACGGGCATAGGATAACTGCCTTTCGGTACCGTTATCATATACCCATAGGTTTCCTTGCCGTATAAAACTGACTTTCACTGTATTGGCAGCATTTATTTGCATAGGGAACAACATAAGAAAAAGCAGACATAACGCTATTTTTTTCACCATGTTCACTCCTGTCTTTTTTTATAGCGTTACACAAATCTCCTCATCTCATCACATTTTTGAAAAAATAAAAGAGGTTAAGACATAACGAAATGAATTTAATCGAAAGACGAACAAATGGGATACATGAGCTGAACCTCTTGTGACACCGCAGTTGATTTCCGTGCAAGACTTCGTCTAGCCCTCCAATCAACTGCTAGAAGCAACGAAATAGATGAAATCTCCGTTCACCATAACAAAAAAAACAAACCACTAATCAAATATTTTGATTAATGGTTTGTTTTTCACTTCGGCTAAACTACTTTTGTCCCAGCCTCTTTTAAAAAAATAAAAAAGCGCAGCGAATAGCTGCGCTTTTTGTATATTATGATTTTGACTTAGATTTTGGTGATGGCTTTGTTTTAGCTTGTGCTGTATTATTAGCCGCATCTTTTTCTTTTAATAAACTCATACGTTTTTTCAAGTAGTAACCTTGTCCAATTCCGAATAAGTTACCAATTACCCAATATAATGCAAGAGCAGATGGAAGTGAAATTCCCGCTACTAAGATGAAGATTGGCATAATGTTCATCATCATTTTCATTGGAGGTTGAATTTCATCCGTCATACTTACACGAATTTGTAAGAATGTCGTAATCGCTGCAACTACCGGTAAAATGAAGTAAGGATCTGGCTTTCCTAAACTTACCCATAAGAATGAATGCTGCGCAATTTCATGCGTTCGTGCAATGGCATTATAAAATGCGATAATAATAGGCATTTGAATAAAGATTGGCAAACATCCGCCAACCGGATTAATTTTATGCGTTTGGTAAAGCTGCATCATTTCTTTTTGCTGCTTTTGCTGTGTTTCAGGATCTTTTTTACCAGCATATTTCTTTTGAATCTTTTCCATCTCTGGACGAAGTGCTTGCATAGCCATCGTGCTCTTTTGCTGTTTTAAAATAAGTGGCAATAGAACTAAACGAATGATAACCGTCGCAATAATAATAGACAGACCATAGCTTCCGCCTGCCCACTCAGCAATTTTCGTTAATGCCATAGATAAAGGGTAAACAAAATAATGATCCCAGAATCCGCCGCTTGTAGCCGTGACCGGTGTTTTTGTACTGCTACAGCCGGCTAGAGCTAAAAGAAGCGCTCCCATTAAACCAAGCAATAATAATTTTTTATTTCTTTTCATATTCTTTCCTCCTAATAATGACTAAATGTATGAAGTGTTTTTCAGAAGGAAAGGATCTTCTTCATCATTATTCTTCTCTTTAACTGGTGTTTTTCTATACACATGTATAAATACATTTCGTCTTTTCCATATTGTTAATACTGAAGGGTCAATCCCTGCATTCACATGGTCGGTGACAGGTTCCGCATGAAAAGCCGTAAACCTAGCTTCACGAAGCATATAATAACAAAGGATGTATAAAACGAAAGCAGATAAATACGGCGCATATAGAAAAAGATCGTGATAAAATTCCATGTGCCAGCTCTCTTTCTGACTATAATAGTACAATCCAATATATGTAGTGTAGCATTTACGTTCCTGTTACACAACATCAACTTATCTCTTTGACTGTTCTACGTATTACTTTTTAAAAAGTTTCATATTTACGACACAAAATTTGCTCACCATAAAATATGATGAGCAAATCTAATACCATTCTTTATTCTCGTATGCTTACCGCTGCTTCTCAGTCTTCTTTTAGTTTCATGAACCACGTAACGCCGAATGCTACACCTACAGAAATAATCATGCCGATTATATAGTGAATTAAATTGCTCATACCAAGCGGTGCAGCAATGGCCATCATTGGAATACCTGTGAGTCCGTAGGCATTGGCTACTACGTGCATAAGTACAACATAGCCTCCTCCGGCTGCTCCGCCTATAGCCGCCGCAATAAATGGCTTGCGAAGTCTTAAGTTGACGCCGAAAATAATCGGTTCTGTAATTCCTAAGAAGGAAGAAATAGCCGCTGGAATCGCAATTTTTTTCGTTTTGGCATTTTTCGTCTTAAAGTAAACAGCCAGCCCTGCTCCTCCTTGCGCCACATTCGCGCAGGCCCAAATAGGAAGTAAGAAGTTAACGCCAATCTTCGGATTAGCAAGCAGTCCTGCTTCAATAGCATGAAAACTGTGCTGCAAGCCTGTTAATACAATGGTGGAATATAAGCCACCAAACAAAATTCCTGCAAACACTCCGGCTACATCGTATAGAGACTGAAGGCTGATCGAAATTAAATCTCCAATATAGCGACCGAAAGGACCAATAAACACAAGTGACACAAATCCTGTAATAATAACAGTTAAAAAAGGCGTAACAAGTAAATCAACCGAATTCGGCACAATTTTCCGGAGTCCCTTTTCAATTTTGCTCATGACGTAGATAGCCAATAAAATCGGAACGACCGTACCTTGATAGCCAATCAGCGGAATACTTAAGCCAAACAAATCCATATATTCTGGCTTAGCATCTGCTAATGTCCACGGATTTAATAACATCGGATGCGTTAAGATCCCGCCGATAACCGCTCCCAGATAAGGATTTGAACCAAATTCTTTTGCAGCTGAAAACCCGATTAAAATCGGTAAAATGATAAATGCTGCGCCTGAGAACATATCCAACAACACAAACAACGCGCTATCTTTTGAGACCCAGTGGAACGCTTTCATCATCCCGAGCAGTCCCATTAGCAAACCACTGGCTACAATGGCTGGAATAATCGGAACAAAAATATTGGAAAGCATGCGGGCAAAACGGGCAAATGGGTTCATTTTCTTTTTCATTTCTTCTTGATGATCCGCTGGGGCAGCAGCCTCGTCAGCACCTAATTCTTTCACAAAAGCAGCGTGGATTTTATTAACGAGACCGGTTCCAAAAATGATTTGAAACTGTCCTGAATTTGAAAAAGCCCCTTTTACATCTTCTATTTCATCTAAACCTTTTTGATCGATTTTGCTTTCATCTCGAATAACTAGGCGCAAACGCGTAGCACAGTGCTGCGCACTAGCAATATTTTCTTTTCCTCCTAAAAGCGGAACAAGTTTTTTAGCAATTTCTTTTACGTCCATCTTACTTCCTCCTTTTTGTATGTCATAAAAAAAGCAAGACCTAAAACACGCTTATAAAAGACACACTTGTCCTTCATGCGCATTCTAGGTCTTGCCTGCTTTACCAGTCACAATCCCGATTATTCAATTAATACGCTTTCATTGTACTCAAAGCAACAATATTCGTCAATGTTTTTTTTTCTATATTCTTTGCTCTATTCGGCAAATGTGAAGCGTAATGTATCCTAGCTCCGCTTCTGGAAAATTAATTTCGTACTCATCTTTGACAAATTGCTTTATCGTTTCAGCACACTGATACGATTTTTTATATTTGACTTTTAATACGTCGAGCATCTCTTCATCCATTTCATGAAAAGGTTCATTTTGCGCTAAACGGTTTAACGCAAAGCGCAAGTGAGTCAGCAGCCGCTGATAGGACATGCTGTTTTCATCAATCTCCGTATTCAGCTCTTTTTTTATAATCGTAACCATTTCATTAATAATCGTTGTATTCATCATGAGCTGCTGCATTCCCGGTGAATTCAGTTTCGCCGTATGAATATGAAGCGCAATATATCCCGCTTCGTCAACCGGCATCGTGATATCTAATCTCTTTTTGATATGCTGAAGAGCCCATACTCCTATTGCATACTCAGGCTGATAGAGAGATTTAATTTCATTAAGCAATTTATTTTGGATGGAAATACCGCGGGCTATCCTTTCAACAGCAAAAGATAAATGATCGCTCAAAGCAATATGCACATGATGACTTAACGTAGCAGAAAGCTGCTGCTCAGCATAAGAAATGATTTCTTCCGCCACTTGAATATGCTCTTCAGGAAGGTTTTTTAATAGTTCCTGAAACTTTTCCTGTTCTTCTTTCATGACAAAGACTTTCTCCACTTTTGCAGCATTAATAAGATCATTTTTACCTTTTTGAAAAGCAATACCGGGACCCATCGCAATTTTTTCAACTCCGCCTTCCTTAAAGACAACGGCGTTGTTATTTAACACTTTTAAAATCTTCAAATGCGCTCTCCTTTCTTAAAGGAAAAGGCCTTGCTTATTACTTCATCGTTACTTTTGCACAAGCCGTTTCGCCTTTTTGAACCGTCCCTTGAGCCAAAATTTCGAAACTTTCACTTGCATCACTGTTTGTAATAACGATTGGTGTGATAATGCTTTTCGCTTTTTCTTGAATAAGCGCTAAATCAAATGTGATAAGAGGTGTTCCTACACTTACTTTGTCACCTTGTGCCACGTGAGCTTCGAATCCTTCGCCTTCCATTGCCACTGTTTCAAGGCCGATATGTATTAATACTTCCGTACCGGCTTCTGTTTTTAAGCCTACCGCGTGTTTTGTATGGAAAAGCTGAACGACTTCCCCAGCAACAGGTGAAACAACTTGTCCTTCTGAAGGTTCGATTGCAAAACCGTCTCCCATCATCTTCTGTGAGAACACTGGATCTGGCACTTCGCTTATTGGCAGGATATTACCTGAAAGCGGAGCTAGAACGGTTGTTTCTTTTGATTTTGTCTTATTACCAAATAATTTTTTAAACATCTCAATCACCCTTTTTTAGATTGTACTTGTAGCATACCCCAATGATTCTGCAGAAAAACTTCCCCTATCCCGATGTTACGTTAACATGGTCATTATTTAACCATGCTTTTTTTGTCTTGTAAATAAAAATGTATAATCGTTTTTATAAGAAGTACGTTCTCTACGCTGCATTTTATGTAACCCTTTACATATTTTCCGAAGGCGGGATATTGAATTTTAAACCTAAAAAAAGCCCTTTTAAAGGGCTTTTGACATTAGAACGTTGATGCAACTTCTTTTGCTTTTTCAGATGCTTTTGCTAGAATATTGTCTGCTTCTGCTGGTGTGTAAGCCATGCCTTCTGCAACAACCAGTTGGAAATCTTGAACACCAATAAAGCTCATCACTGTACGTAAATAGCTTTGAGTAAATTCTAGCTCTGCCGCAGGGCCTTCTGAATACACTCCTCCACGAGCTTCTAGTAATACTACTTTTTTATCTGAAGCTAATCCTACTGGACCATTTTCAGTATATTTAAACGTTTTTCCTGCAATTAAAATGTTATCAATATATGCTTTCATTAGTGGAGGGAAGCTTAAGTTCCACATTGGAGCTGAGAAAATAACTTTGTCAGCTTGTAAAAACTGCTCTACTAATTCACCCATACGCGTTACTTTTTCTAATTCAACGGTTGATAATTCTTCACCAGCTCCAGCTTTTCCCCATGCCGCTAAAACATCTCCATCAATGAATGGAACTGTTTCTTTATACAGATCAAGCGTTGTCACTGTATCAGTCGGGTTTGCTGTTTTATACTCATCTAAGAAAACCTGTGCTAAACGAGTTGAAAATGATGCTTCATCAACCTGCGGATTTACTTTTACATATAATACATTTGCCATAAATGTCATCTCCTAAAAAGTGTCTATTATCATTAGTTCGAGATATTTCTAAACAAATTATCTTTAATTCGAGATTTATTATATAACGCCATTTTTTATGCGTCAACCTTTTCGCACAAAAAAACTCCGCAAGCGGAGTTTTATACACATTGAAATTCTCGAATTTGATTTACATCTACCCCAGCATACACCCAGAAAGATCCTGTCCAGCGATATCCTGCAACTGAGCGTCTGCCTACAAAGGTTGGGTAAAACCAGTAAGGTCGACCATTTCTCGGCCATATATAGGTATATCGGTATAAGCATCCTGAAATAGCGCCTGGATCAACAGCATAAAGCGATGGACCTCCTGAACCTAGCTTTGGTGTAGGTGTAAAAGCTGGCGGTGGACTTGAAGGCGGCTGCGCTCCTCCCTGCGGGGGAAACCCTTGGCCCCCTCCTCCAGGTGGTGGCGGTGGAAATCCTTGGCCTCCTCCTCCAGGTGGCGGTGGCGGAAATCCTTGGCCTCCTCCAGGTGGAAACGATGGAAACCCTTGACCTCCTCCAGGTGGAAAAAATTTTGAAAACGTGGATCGTATTGATATGGATACATACGCACTCCCCCTTTATAATGCTTGCTACGTTACAATATGCATCATAATGAAGATAGGTGAATGTCTACTTTTACCTTCTATAGACTAATTGTACGTGTCAAACTTGATGAGCTCAAAGGGGAGCCTTACCGGAGGAAATAATAAATCCAACACGGAAACTACTTGCGTGTTGGATCTGCTTGCGGGAAATATTTTTCAATAAAATTATACAGCCAAAATACGGTAATCAAAATAGGAGCTATTAGAAAAGGATGTTGAACCCACATTTTTACCAGTACCTTTTCAAATGACGGAATCGATTTTAACACTTGAAATAACGAGCTTCCGCTAAAAATAACGCTCGTTCCTATCAATAAAAAAGATAGCCAGTTAAATTGATCCATCCACATGCTCATAGAGATATAAAAACTAACACCTGTTCCTATGCCCCCCATTATTCCGCTTAAAATACTTTTTACCGAAAAAGGAATCCCTACAAACCATCCGGCTCCTAGTCCTGCACACCCTGCTAAAATGCTAGAAAAAAGCAGCGGCTGCTCAAGCCAGAGACATGCATTCACTCCAACCACTAAGGTGACATGTATTCCTACGTGAAGGGAAATTCTTTTGCCAACAGGCTCTGAAACATAATGATAGTAGCGCCCGCTATAAAAAATTGTCCACCATAATAATAAAAATGCTATCACACTTGCCCCTATAATCATAAACACACCTCTCTACGTTATGATTCTATTAATCTCTATCTATTATTTTCCTAATATCCTGTGTCTCTTATTCGTTAATCTATCCGTATACCTTCTATACATTCGTTCATCAGCAAGAAAGTAGAATATAACTGTATTCTTGTCTCAATTGTTTACTCGTGGGAGTGCTAAGAAGTTGAATGTCTGCATGTAGAAAAAGATAGTGTAGAACACTTTCTCTTATCTTTACTATTATTCATATGTATAGCTTGCTAGATTTAGTCCTCGCAGTTTAGAATTTTTCAGTCGTTCATATGAAACTATTTGCCCTTTCTTTCGTTATATATATACACGTTTCTTTATCTTTTCACGTGCAAAAAAAGATAAATTCCTATAATATGTTTTCATATTAACCTTTAAGGAGATAAAGAAGATGAATTGAATAAATCCCTGCAAATAGAGTTTTTAGAAAAAAAGAAATTGTTATCATTTCTCCTATTTATGTTATAGAATAATTCATGTATAATAAAAGGCTGTATGGTAACGCAGCTTGCGACATATCTTTTCTTACTTTTAGCAAGTCTATATTCAAAGCAAAAACTGCAAAGTGGGGTTAGTGCGACTCTTCATTAATCGACTTTGCATTAAAAACCAGCATTTTTCTTTTATCATAAAGAAAGAATGAGATTTAATAGTGACAGGTGAATAATATGGGTGAAAATCAAAGAAATGTTAGTAGATTTGACTGGAACTTGGCTTTCCTAATCTTCCTATTGTTTTGCGTAAGCGTTGTGGCAATCCATAGTGCTGAAAAAATTGGGCAGTATGATAAGAACTTCGTAGCGCAACAAGTTGTGTTTTATATAATCGGAATGGTGATTATAGGGTTTATCATGCGTTTTGACTCCGATCAGCTTCAAAAGCTAACGTGGGTTTTTTATGGATTTGGGAACTTTTTATTACTTCTTTTACTAGTGGCTCCGTCAAGCATTGCCAGAGAAATTAACGGGGCAAAAAGTTGGTTCACACTTCCCGGCTTTTCGTTACAGCCATCAGAGTTTATGAAAGTGTTTTTGATTATCACACTGAGTACGGTCATTGTTAAACACAATGAAAAATATCGTATCCGGACAGTAAGAGAAGACTTTTTACTGCTTGGTAAACTGGGTGCTGTACTTGCTTTACCTTTATTATTAATTATGCAGCAGCCTGACTTAGGTACCGCTCTTGTGTTCTTAGCAATCACGGTCGGACTTGTATTTGTTTCAGGCGTAAGCTGGAAAATCATCGCGCCTGCATTTTTAGCTATTACGGCGGTTGGTTCTGTCATTTTGGGACTTGTTGTTTATGCACCTAACCTATTAGAAAAGTATCTAGGGGTTAAGCAATACCAATTTGGACGTATTTATTCTTGGCTTGATCCTGAGTCATATAGTTCGGGAGAGGGCTATCATTTAAAGAAATCGTTAGATGCAATTGGATCAGGAATGGTAAACGGTAAAGGAATCGGAAATGGAGTTGTCTATTTGCCAGAGGGACAGACCGACTTTATTTTTGCGGTTATTGGAGAAGAGTTTGGCTTTATAGGCGCCAGCATTGTTATTAGTCTTTTCTTCGTACTCGTTTATTACTTGATCAAGCTAGGCCTTGAAACAAAAAATGAATTCAATTCTTACTTATGTGTAGGCGTTATTTCAATGCTTACGTTCCACGTATTTCAAAATATCGGTATGACCATTCAAGTCTTGCCTATTACCGGAATTCCACTTCCTTTTATTTCATATGGAGGTAGTTCACTGATGGGGAACATGTTTGCAATGGGTCTGATGTTTGGAATCTCATGGCATCATAAACGCTATATGTTTGGAAATGATTAAAGAGAGACGATGGTCTCTCTTTTTTCTTTTATCTCCCTATTAAGCATGCTACAATGAAGAAAACGTTTCCAAATCCTGTTTTAAAAGGAGCGGATATGCATGCTTGATTACCAATATCGGCGCAAAGCCTATGCTATTTTGTTAAAACAGACATCCGTACCTTCATCTACAACTTCTTTTTCCACCTGGCTCATACAGCTACTAAAACGAAACAAGTAAAAAAGGTGTGCTACTGCACACCTTTTATTTGTTCGACAGCGACGTTATGCCAATTTGCCTTACGATTTTTTTACTGTCTTCATTTAATCCTTTTACAATAACCTTTTTATTCAATCGCTCATATTTATCGATAATTTTTGAGATGCCGATCACGGCCGATTGATCCCATATATGAGAAGAACTAAAATCAATAATGATGGTATCCGGGTCTGTTTCATACTGAAATTCATCCATGAAGAAGCTGATGGTGGCAAAAAATAATTGCCCTGAAACCCTGTATTGCTTCATATTGCCTTGTGTTTGTGAAGTTGTTTTGATTTTAGCCATCTTCCAGCCAAATACAATCGTACTTAAAACAATACCTACCATTACTCCTAATGCTAAGTTATGTGTAAACAATACGATAACCACCGTAACAACCATTACAATGGCATCCGATAGTGGGTACTTCGTTAAGTCTTTAAGGGACTGCCAATCAAATGTACCGGCAGCTACCATAAACATAACGCCTACAAGAGCAGCCATTGGAATCTGTTTAACAACATCGCCAAGCACCATAATTAAGAACAATAAAAAGACTCCGGCCACTAAGGTAGATAGCCTTCCACGTCCCCCTGATTTTACATTAATCATAGATTGTCCAATCATGGCACAGCCAGCCATTCCTCCAAAGAAACCTGTTACAATATTAGCGATGCCTTGACCGCGCGCTTCTTTATTTTTATTCGAAGGCGTATCTGTAATTTCGTCCAGCACCGTTGCCGTTAGCATAGATTCAAGTAGGCCTACAATCGCTAAAGGAAGCGAATAAGGTAAAATGATAAGCAGTGTCTCCACTGATAAATCAACCTTTGGAAAGTGAAGAACCGGAAGCGAACGCGTAATATTCCCCATATCTCCTACCGTTTTTAAATCTAAATGAAAGACAATCGCTACAATCGTCATCAAGACAATGGCAACAAGCGGAGATGGTATTGCTTTGGTCATGAGCGGAAACAAATAGACGATGAGCAGCGTTCCGGCTACCATTGCGTACATCATCCAATTTGCTCCTTGAAAATGGGGAAGCTGTGCTGTAAAAATTAAAATACCTAGCGCATTTACAAATCCAATCATAACTGTTTGAGGAAGAAATGATAAAAACCTTCCTACTTTCAAAACACCAAGTAAAATTTGAATAATTCCGGTTAAAACAGTAGCTGCAAATAAATACTCAATGCCGTGATCTTTGACTAAGTCAATCATCAATAAAGACATTGCTCCTGTTGCAGCTGAAATCATAGCTGGTCTTCCGCCTGTAAAAGCAATCACAATTGCCATACAAAAAGATGCATACAGGCCAACCATGGGATCGACACCGGCGATAATGGAAAAAGCAAGGGCTTCTGGAATAAGCGCAAGAGCAACTGTCATCCCAGACAAAATATCTGCTCGAACGTTTGAAAACCACTGCTGTTTAATACTTGCCATCATGATGGTTGATCACCTCTTATGAATTTTTTATACGATTTTCGACTTTCACGAAAATCAAAGCCGTTTTTAACGTATCAAATCGTACCATACAATTTCCCGTTTGGAAACAATTAATTTTCACAAATAAAAAGGCGAGAAGCAATCAAGCTTCTCGCCTTTTTATTTGTTACGCCGCAGCATTTCGCTGCCATTCAGCAAATAAACGAAATGAAATTATGTTCATTCATTAATTGCTGCTTCAAGCGCAACAACAATCATATCGTTAAACGTCGTTTGACGCTCTTCTGACGTTGTTTCTTCACCAGTGAAAATGTGATCACTTACTGTTAAAACCGATAAAGCATTACGGCCGTATTTAGCGGCTAGGGTATACAAAGCCGTTGTTTCCATTTCAACTGCCAATACGCCGTGAGCTGCCAATTTTTCTAGCTGGCCGTCTTCATTGTAAAATTGATCAGATGTAAATACACTTCCTACTTTTAACTGAAGGCCTTTTTCAACACCTGCATCGTAAGCGCGCTTTAATAAATCAAAGTTAGCTGTCGGTGCATAGTCAATAGGACCAAATTTAACGCGGTTCATTTGTGAATCACTTGACGAAGACATGGCTAAAATAACGTCACGTACTTTTACATCTTTTTGAATTGCTCCGCATGTACCAACGCGAATTAGGTTTTGAACACCATATTCATTCATTAGTTCATTTACATAAATAGCAATTGATGGTACACCCATTCCTGTTCCTTGAACAGAAACGCGCTTTCCTTTATATGTTCCTGTGAATCCAAGCATACCGCGCACTTCGTTATAGCAAGTTACATCTTCTAAAAACGTTTCTGCAATGTATTTTGCACGAAGTGGATCACCTGGAAGTAAAATCGTTTCTGCAATATCACCTTGTTTTGCCCCAATATGTACGCTCATTTCGTACCTCCTATATGTAAAAAATCTTACGCTTTCACTATACCATATTGTATCCCTTGCTTGTCTATTTACTTCTAACATTATGCGTCAAAAATAAAAAGGCATACAGCCCAAAAAATGGCGTAGTATGTCTTTTTATATAAGGGTACGCTAATAGCGCAAGGGATTTACTAACGTTAGCTGAGGTGATATGTATGGGAAAAAAACATCGCAATCGAATTAATTCGCCTAAAAAGAATAATCATATTCCAAAAGAAGCAATTATAGCAGAACATGAAGCCCATGGGGATGAATATTCAGCAACAAACCGAAAAAATGGCCCTGGCCATCATACTCGTGATTACTAAGGGTCAACATATAAATAAAAAGCGGCCAGATAGGTCGCTTTATCTTATGTTTAGCGTACGTGCAGGCGGTTCACTTTTTGCCAGCCGTCTGTCCATAGCTTGTAGTAATACTTTCCTCGAGTACCTTCGTCAATTAACAAAATATCGCCTGTGCTGATAAACCTCGCATCACAATCTTTTGGCAAATTATCAGCAATATTAAACATTTGAAATACTTGTGTTGCTGCGTCTTGATGATCGAATGCTGTAATCGTTAGACGATGGACAGGCTTATATCCGCGCTTTTCGCCTTTTTCTTCTGTTTGCATAATGGTTACATCATATTCTGTGCTAATATTAAATTGTTTTTTTATTGTGGTCCACACACTCAACATTCTTCCCTCCACCCAAAAGCAAGTATTTACTCTTTTACGTCATGTATTCTTATATAATTAGTGATAAAATCCGAAAATCCTTTATCGAATTAAAACGTTTTTTGTCGAAATTACTAGTTTTTTCTTATTAAATATGTACATAAAATATTTGTTTCCCATTTTATCATTAGTTGTTTTTGAATGGATGAATCAATAGGCCTACTTAAACAAAATGAAATATTAACGAAAAAAATGTAACCATTGCTCCTATTTTTGGTTATATAGGCGTTTAGAAAGGAGATAGACTCCTAAGGACCAAGCAAGTCCTAAACAATATCCTGCTAGTATATCCGTTAAAAAGTGGACACCTAAATACAAACGGCTAAATCCAATTAATAAAATAACAATAGCTATTACGCATGCAGCTGCCGTTTTAACAGCCCTGCTTCTTGTATACATCCATATTAACAAAAGTACTCCGCTGTAAAACGCCATTGAGTTCATGGCATGTCCGCTCGGAAAACTATAGTGAGAGGCGGGAACGACTTGACTCCAATCAGGTCTTGGTCTTGCAAAAATCTCCTTCAATCCCCAATTTAAAGCGCGAACTCCCCAAAAAACGAGCGTGATATATAAAGCGAGCAACCCTTTTCGTTTATAAAGAAGAAATACTATAATTGCAAACCATATTGGCGCAGTGACATACCAAGATCCTACGGTTGTTATAAATATGATGATGGGTGTTAACGTGTCCGTCCTCCATCCTTCAATGGTATGAAGTACATTAAAGTCAAGCTGTTTCACCCAAGGTGTATTAAACGTAAATAAAATGAGTAAAAAGAAAGCTAAAAGCGATACAATAAATAGAGAATATTTTGTAGTGCGATTTACCATTTTTTTTTCCTCCAACCTATTAAAAGAAAAAGCATGTAGCGTTCTACATGCTTTACTTATTCACACGTTTTGGCTGAATATAGTCTTCCGGCTTAGGAGCTTGATGAACGACAAATTCAGCCGAAAATTCCTCTTTTGCATTTATTTTTTTCGTTTGCTTTGATTGCGGCATATACCTCTCTCCTTTCTTTTTACTGTCTTTAATATACGAAAAATAAAGGAGAGCTATGCACGTTAGCTATAGCGTGAAATAATATTGGTTAATATATTTTTTAACTGAGGAATTTCTTTTTCAGAAACATGAACATGAACGAGCGACTCATCTGCATCCAGCATTTCAGATAGAAAGCCGCCAAACCCTCTGGCACGTCGATCTACTTCTATAAATAAATCGTAGTCATGTAAGCCGCTCGGCTGTACGATGATTTCAATTTCATCTACTTTCCCAGCGTACAATCCACCGCTTGGAACAAATTCAAATTCTTGAACAAAAGGAAGTCTTTTTCTCATCCGGCGAGGGGCTTCTTCGCACTCGACTTGGCGCAAGCGAAAGCCAAGCTGTTCCATAGCTTCAATTGCGCTTGTTACCATAAGGTTAGGAAGCACTTTTACATGATCAATATCTGACGGATCAACGGCATCTTTAATATCGAGGCTCGTCGCCACCCAAACCCGGGTTCTCCCTAATGTAACAGGCGTATCATCAGGCAGCTGAAAGGTAAAAGGAATAGATTTCGTTTCAGATGGTTGAATCGTGAACGGGTCGTTAATCTTAAACGTATTGAGCTCAATATCCTGCTTGTATTTTTTATCGTCTCTTTCTTTTACATAAGTTGTGAATAGACGCAGATAGATGCTGTCAATTTTCTGCTCAACATTGCCTCCGTACACTTCAACAATCCCTTCAATCTTTTCACCAGCACGAAATTCATCATTGACAAGCTTAGCGTCCACTCGCGCTGCACCAATTCCAATGCGGGCTAACGCTTTATTAAATAGCGCCATACTTTCCCCTCCCTAAGTTCTTACTATTTATATAGTCATAAATATCTTTTTGTAAACTTTTAATGCTTTCATACGATTCATCTGCTCTCAGCATTTTTTGAATGATGATCTTAATAGGTGTCGACAAATTTAGCTCTTGTTCCCAGCTTCTTTCTTGTTTTTCCGTCGGCTCATAACCAGAGTATAATAAAAATAAAAGAAAATGACCAAGTGCATAGATATCGCTTGCAGCGGATGTTTGTCTCATAAACTGCTGTTCTTCTATAAGGGTGCTTGTTTCTTCATGGTCCCCTAAAAATCTAGCAAGACCAAAGTCAATAACATAGATGGTTCCGTTAACATCAATAATATTTGGAATACGAAGATCACGGTGAATGATTCCTTGCTCATGAATAGCAGAAACTACGTCTAGAATATTAAGTAAAATGTCAAGCGCTTGTTCTTCCGTATACACGCACTTCTCTTCAAAAATTAAACCTTCAAACGTTTTCCCTTGAATCAATTCCATCACTAAGAAACAACCTTCATCTGTTTCGATAGCTTCATACAGTGAAGGAATTTGAGGATGATTTAATTGAGACAGCAGTTTCGCTTCATAATGATAAGACTTCAGCCCCTGAGACGTGCGCTGCTTTGTTTTACGGAGCTGTTTTACTACTACCTCTTTTTGTTGCACAATATCGTTAGCAACATATGTTATACCATAGCTTCCCATTCCCAGTACATCTATGATTTCATAGCGCCCGCAAATGACTTTTCCTTTTTTAAAAGGGCGGTCAACTAACCAGCGATGAAGGTGTTTGAACATTCGATTTTTCATCATAAATCAACTTGAGAAAAAGCTTGAGAAGAAGCTTCCACTTTTACGTTTGCGCTTGTAGTGGTGGTGGCCATATTTTGAATGACTGTGGCTGTCATAATATTTGCTTCGTTTATAATCGCTACTGCTGCTATGGTGACGAGGACGTCTGTAATGCTGATCACTGCTGCTGTAGTGACGAGGACGTCGATAGTGTCGATCGCTGCTGCTGTAGCGTCGATGTTTAGATCCAGTTAATGATTCAAAAATTTTTCTGAACATAAAGAAAACCTCTTTTCTTAACATTTGTTACCCTTTATACGTACGAAATGTTATAAAGGTTTCAAAAAGTCCCTTACCCTTTTTTTATATAGTTAAACGTTTCAAAGGAGGCTTAACATGACTTCTACTGACACAAATTCTCTCATTAAATTGGAGGATGTTCTTCGCCTGCAGCAGATGATGCAGCTCAAACCTCCTGCTACCCTCCCGCTGTCTTTTATCGGAGAAGACGTAAAATTGATTCAAGAGATTCGAAAAAAAGTAAAAAAAGCTAATCAAAACAATGTTACACGTACCCAAGCTTATTTAGACTATTATCAAAAACACCCCGAAATTCACTGGGCTTTTTTAGCACACTTGGTTTCACGGAACGGCGGCTATTACATGACAGATCTCTCCACTACCTTAATAAAATCCCTGCTTTCTCCAGAAAAACAGCACGCGTACTTCTTGTTTTTAGAACATTCCAATTCCGCCATTTTTCATGATGCTTACGCTCAGCTGTTACTCTATGAAAAAAGCAAAGAGCAAAACAGCAATCTGTTTCATTTACTACCCGCTTTTCACATATCTTTTTTTATGAAAACTGTTTGGAATGACTTTTGGCAGCATAGAAACAAAACGCTCTTATCAATAGCCCTGATTGTGAACGAACAGTATCATATCGAAAAAAATGTTCTCTTTAAAAAAGAGTTTCAGCGGGATGTTCTTCACTCTTGGCAGTTTCACACTCAAAACTTTCTCGGTATGACTCAAATCGTCTTTCCCTATTATTCAGGTAATAACATTGATTTATGTGGAACAAAAGTGTATCATTTCGAGTCTGTCTTAAAACGGATTGAAGTGGGAAAAACTTTATACGTTCTTCTTTTTTATTCAAACTTGCATGATTCTATCTATACATTTAGCCTTAAACACCCCCACACAGGGTCTCGAAGCGATTATAATACGGATATATTTACAAAGAATCGAACTCATTCCAAAAAGCTGTATAGCCCGACTTTAAATATGAGCTGGGGAGACCGCGTACACCTTTTTTTAAGAAAAGATGAGTGGTTTGAAGACGAAAGCATATTTTCTCTCCTTGAGTCTATTCCCGCTTCTTCAGTTAAAAAAATTCCCATTCAGCATCATATAAAAGTGCAATCCGCTATTAAAGCTGCTAACCCTTTTTCATAGCCGCTGTCTCATAAACAAAACGACGAGTTTCCCCGTCGTTACAGATGTATCTATCTTTTTATTCTTCATCTTGCTCATCAATAATACATTTATCAATGAGATAATCAAAAGTTATATCCGCTAATTCGCCTAGCTCTTCTTCAGCGGGAACATAGCCTCGCTTGACTAGTTCATTGTAAAAGAACTCCGCAATTTCTTCCGTATCAATGACCACTTCGATTTCTTTCACAATATCACTCCTTATCCCGTTTGAACGGATTAGCGTACCTTATTTTTCTTAAAAATAGGTTCACTCCATCTTCTGCTTGAAGTTTTACCTTATACACATTTATGAACAATTCAGCAATAGTATGTCTAAAATTTCAGCAGTTTAAATAGAAAGGTAATTATCCCCATTCTTTTTTCATTACCATCGCCGTATACACAATAAAAGATAGCTAAGAGAGATGTGATGATCTATCTCGGCTATCTTTTATTTATTAGGCATCTACCTGCTATTTTCCTTGTTCGGATTTTGCTATCTTTTTTAAATGTTTCAGCACTAAGTTCATGACTTCAGCGTATTCTTCATCTTCAAAAAGCTCATACAAAAATTTATAATCATTGTACACATCTAAAAGACCGTTTATAATCTCATGCTTTTCTTTAGTTAACCTCACTTCTTCTTTTTCAGAACCGTTTTGTTTTTTCATCTTTGGTAGCAACTCCGTCTTTTTAATTTCTTTACCTAAATACAACATATCAACACTTTGAGCATAATTTTCTGTTTCCTCATGAGGAGTTACGAGAATGAGTTCTTCTTCACTAGCCTCAAGCCATTCTCCATCTGTTACACGTGACAATTCATAGACAATATCTTCCCATGAATCCTCTTTATAACGCCATATTTCTGTTCGAATACCAATGATTTTAAATAACTCTTTTCCATAATTAAAAACCTGGACGATATCGCCGAAGAAAAATTTATATTCAAGCTCTACTCTTTCCTGTACTAATATTTGACCTTCATATTCTTCTAGAAGCTCAATTGTATCTTCTAAAAAAAGACCTTCACTATGGTTGATTTCGTATACAAAAATCCCATCCATTACTTTTATATCGGTAATAGTGCCAACGGTCCCGTATATTGTTACAACGACTGTTTCACCAATTCCGTATTTAGGTTTTTTCTTCCCTGCCATCGTCGCACCTCCTTAGTAAACATACACCTACTGAAAAGTTACAATATTATATGCAGTAACTAAAAAAGGGGAAGTATAACATCTTTAGAACCAAGCCTTTATTATCTATTGCCCTCTATCATTTTTACCCCTGCTTATTGCATGAGCTAAAGAAAATAAAAAAGCAGGCTGATGGATATCCATCAGCCTGCTTTTTTATTTCTCACGCATTATTTTGATAAAGCTCCCATGCTTCATCAAATACGGTCATACTTGATAAATAATGTCCGTTGAGCTCTAAATAAGAACTCAGTTCGTCATAATCTGTTGAAGATTTCGGGAAGCTGTGATCATCATAAGCACTTCGCGCAAACTCTCCCATTCGATCATGTTTTTTATTTGATCGGAATTTCATTATATAGTGATAAAAGGATTTCATCGTACTCCCCCTCCAGCGGTATGTGTATCTTTTCTATCATTTTTTCAAGAAATCTACAACTTTCTTCTGTGATATGTAGATGTCGAACACTGCAATATAAGTGGTTTACCGGACAAAAAATATTAAATTCATGTTACAGTTGCAAAACAAATTTCACTATTAGCGTAACGAATAAATATTGTTATATCAATATTTTTCTTTTTTCAAAAAGATATTTGTAACAAAAACACATCGTTTTTATAACAAAAGCGTTGATTCGACAGGTTTCTCAAGCCTTTATGTAATTGCAAAAAAGAAGAATTCATGTTTTAATTCCGTAGTGAAAGGTTATTCTAACAATAATCGCCATTTAAATAAATCTTGTTGGTGGGAGGTTTACATCAGCATATGTTGAGGAAAAATAATACTATGAATACTCGAAATGCTTACTTTGATAATGCTAAATTTGTATTAATTTTTTTAGTTGTATTTGGACACATGATTTCTCCGTACCGAACAGATAGCAGCGGAATGCTGTCCATTTATCACTTTATCTTTATTTTCCATATGCCTGTCTTTATTTTACTAGCAGGTTATTTCTCAAAAAATTTTCATAAAAAAGGCTATTACAAAAAAATATTTACAAAGGTGGCTCTTCCTTACTTAGCTTTCCAAACTATCTATACCCTTTATTATAGTGTGCTTTATACAGATGAAACGTACACGCTTCAATATTTGGTTCCTAGATGGGCAATGTGGTTTCTACTGAGCTTAATTTTTTGGAAATTAATGCTTCCTTTCTTTGCGAAATTCCCGATGTGGATTAGCTTAACTGTCTCTATTTCGCTTGGACTTGCAATGGGCTTCATTGATATTGACGGATTTGATAAAATTCTAAGCATTAGCCGAATGTTTGTCTTCTTCCCGTTTTTCCTTTTAGGCTACTATTTGTCACAGCGACAAGAGCCTTTTACAAATCTTTTGACAGCGCGAAATCGAATCATTGCATCCATCGTATTACTAGTGACATTAATCGGAAGCTATTCTTTCTTAGACGACACGGCTTACACAGATATGCTGTATGGAACGAACACGTACGACAATGTGGCCGAATTTTTAATGCGCGTTTCTCACTATGGAATTGCTTTTCTTGTATCTTTTGCCTTTATGGCTTTAATTCCAACGCGCGGTTTTGCTTTAACAAGCATTGGACAGCGATCCCTATACGTGTATTTATTGCACGGCTTCATTCTAAAATGGTTCTTTACAACTGACTTCTCAAAAAGTCTAGAGCCAACATCATGGGGTATTATCGTCTTAATCGCCCTGTCCATTTTAGTAACGATGCTTCTCGGCAGCCGTATTGTCGATTGGTTCATCACCGGTACCAAGCTCATTGTTCAGTTTGTTACACCTAAAAAAGCCATTCAGAAATTTTCACTAGCATTCAAACGTACGTTTTCATAAAAGTCATACTCCTAAAGGAGTATGACTTTTTTCATTTTCTTCGAAAGAAACCAAGTAAATAATTTCATTTTGCTGAATTTTATGTTAACGTTTTAATATCTAAAGGAAGGGAGTTTTTCAAGATGGAATTAGCATATTATGCTGGAGAGTTTAGAGATATTAATGAGGCTGTTATTCCAATTGATGAACGCGGTCACCAGTTCGGAGACGGCGTTTATGAATTTATTCGCGTATACAAAGGAGTTCCGTTTTCGATTGAACGTCACTTAGACCGCTTAGAAAGAAGTGCAAAGGCAATCTTTATCGAACTGCCGGTTTCAAGACAAGAGCTAAAGGACATCATTCACCAAGCAATGGAAAAATCAACGTTAAAAGACGCTGATATTTATATTCAAGTTACGCGCGGGATTGCTCCTCGAAATCATTTATTTCCCGATGTACCTGCACAATTAGCACTCACAATACGCCACCCTCGCCAAACACCTGAAGAAGCCTATGAAAAAGGCATTTCTACGCTTCTTTTGGAAGACGAGCGATGGGCTAATTGCTATATCAAATCATTGAACTTACTTCCTAACCTTCTGGCCAAACAAGCTGCGGCTTCTAAAGGATGTAAAGAAGCTATTTTAGTAAAAGACGGATACATAACCGAAGGGTCGAGCAGCAATGTATTTGCGATAAAAGACAACGTCTTGTTTACGACTCCTGCCACAAGAAAAATTCTATCCGGTATTACGCGCGCTAACGTACTCGAATGTGCGCAGGAACAAGCCATTCAAATTCGAGAACAAAATATGACTCCTTCCTTTTTAAAAGACGCTGATGAAGTTTTTATTACGAGCACATCTGTTGGTCTCTTGCCCGTTTCAAAAATAGACGAAGTCGAACTTCCAACTTTCCGTCCTGTTACAGTGGCTTTAAAACACGCCTACAGCCTGCGCACTGCTGGAACAAAGGCTTATCAATAAGCAAAGCCGCCCCTTACAAAATAAGGGGCGGCTTTTTAGAATTTAAAGTAGTTGCGCTTTAATAATCTTGGCACTTTCAATAGCTCATCATACCGAATGGATTCATCAAGTTTTTTTGTATCGACAAGAAGCAGCTGTGTTTCCACTTCTTCTATGATCTCTTCTTCTTGATATGACATCCCGCAACCTGAACAGCTGATACATGGCATATGAGTAATTTCAATACTTCTCGTTCCGTCTGGCAATTCCCAGTATGCGGTATTGGTTGTTTCTACCGCTTTTTCTTCTTCGCACCATGCGCATTGAACAGTCATATTACAGGACCTCCTTAAGATGATGGGGCATCGTCGCTTTTACCGTCTTTTTTCAATTGAGCTTTAAACTTTTTATCTTTTAATTCATCTCTTTTTTCACGTTTGTCTTTTAGGCTTTCGTGAGCACTGTCACTTTCATATGTTTTACGTCTTTTTACTCTCCCTAACCCTTCCGGTACAAGGTTGAATTGAGCATCATTCATAAGACCCGAGATGCCGATGGAAGAATCTTTAGTATCCGATGCTGGATAAACAGCTCGAAAATAATCATCTGCACGCCCAGGCACATAGCTTTCTGGCTCCGGATACGTCGTAATCACTCCTTCAAAGTTTCGCAGAACAACTTTACTTGCGCTTTGACTAATAATATAGTTTGGCTGAACCGCAATCTTTCCTCCTCCTCCTGGCGCATCAATAACAAACGTTGGAACAGCATAGCCAGACGTATGACCTCGCAGCCCTTCCATAATTTCAAGCCCTTTGGAAACAGGTGCACGGAAATGCCCAATTCCTTCTGATAAATCACATTGATAAATATAGTAAGGACGAACGCGTATTTTCACTAAGTCGTGCATAAGCTTTTTCATGATAGCTACGCTGTCATTAATCCCAGCTAAAATAACGGCTTGATTGCCAACTGGAACGCCTGCATCGACAAGCATTTCACATGCCTTTTTTGTCTCTTCCGTAATTTCAATGGATGTATTAAAGTGAGTATTTAACCATACTGGATGATATTTTCTTAAAATGGCACATAAATTTTCCGTTATTCGCTGCGGAAACACAACGGGTGCTCTTGTTCCAATTCGAATAATTTCCACATGGGGAATAGCTCGTAAATTCTTCAAAATATATTCTAAAATGTTGTCATTAATCAGCAAGCCATCACCGCCTGAAATGAGTACATCTCGTACTTCGGGTGTTTTGGCGATATAAGCAATCGCAGCATCTAACTGCTTTTTTGGAACGCCCATTCCGATTTGTCCTGAAAACCTTCTTCGAGTACAGTATCTGCAGTACATGGAGCATTGATTGGTAACTAAGAACAAAACGCGATCAGGATAGCGATGAGTCAACCCTGGCACGGGAGAATCTTCGTCTTCATCTAGGGGATCTTCTAGATCGTATTTTGTTTTATGAAGTTCTTCGCCAACCGGAACAGACTGCATACGGACGGGGCAGCGAGGATCATCTGGATTCATTAAAGATGCATAGTAAGGCGTAATATTGAGCGGAATTGTTTTGGTTGAAATGCGTACTCCTTCTTCTTCTTCAGGAGTTAAGTTAATAACCTTTTTTAAATCATCTAACGTTCGAATTGTGTTTGTTAATTGCCAAATCCAGTCATTCCATTTTTCTTCAGGAACATCTTTCCATAACTCAATATCTTTCCAATGTCGGGACGGCTTATATAAATCATATAACATACAATCGCTCCTTTATGAAGATTTACTATTGTTATATGTTACAGCCCATAAATTGGTTAATTTTTTCTCACCCTTTACTTTTTGACAGATCCTTCACCCATACGTTCATATCTTCTAACGATTTATAAATGTAGCAATTATTCGTTAATCGTCCCGTATAGATATACCCAAGCTGATGAAAAGCGGCATTCATTCCAAATGAAAGCGCTCTCGCTATTGTGTATGCACAAAAAATATGCCGCTGTTTTAGCTCCGCCTCTAGTGCGCTTAATAAATGCTTCATGAATCCATACTTTCGGTAAGCAGGGAGAGTCGCACAATCCGTTAGTTCAGCATTATGATAAACATAGTCAATTTCAGCAGAAGCAGCGCTAACGATATCGTTCTTGTCAACTATGATATAAAACAAACTATCTTCTTGAAGCAAACTAGAGAGATACTCTTCTTCGTAAAGGGGAGTAGGATACACTGTGAAGATTTGACGATAGAGCTGAGAAAGTTGTTTAGCGTCAGATGAAATGGCTCGGCGCATGATCAGTTGATTTGATAAAGGAGAATAATCAGATGTCGGCAAATTCAAAACATCTTGAAGCAGCTCTGTTTCTTTTAACGTCTCCCCGCTGTCTCGGCGGGATTGAGACGTATAGTAGCATAAAAGATACGCGTCGCTTCCGTTAAAATAGTAGGGAACAGTTGCTTCTAAAGAAAATCCCAAGCTCATCCAGTCCAACAGATGTTCAGCACGTGCTTTTATAATCCACTTTTCGTACGTTGCCTTATCAACTTCTTTATATATATAGCTGTAAATATCGTTCATATTTCCCCGGTAATCATCTATTCTCAGACGCTTGTTACATTCATCTAAAAAAAGAGTCATAGCAAAGGTTGGTTGACAAATATTTTCTTGTTTCGCCATTTGTTTGTATCCTCTCCCTTTTTAGCTTAGTCCGCAATACTGCACCAGTCTGCTACCGTGAGAGCAATAATTTCTGCTGCGTCAAGCATCGTTTGAATACAAATATACTCATTCGGAAAGTGGGCCACTTCTGTTACTCCCGGTCCAAAAACAACTGTTGGAATATCCCCTACTTGTGACAGTATCCCTCCGTCCGTCCCCCAAGGAGATGCTTCAATGATCGGCTGTTTCTGTTTCACTTGATAAAAAGAGGACGAAAGAGAGGTCATAAGCGGATGCTCCAATTCAATTTCACCGGGAAGCCAGTGGGCCCCAAACCATTCCAGGTCGACAGGATGCTCAGCAAACCACTCATCACACTGAGGCAAAAGTTCAAGCCAGGCTTTCATTTCTGCTCTGACATTTTTCATTTTTTCATGCGGAGCAACTCCTATCCTGCCTTCTAATATTACTTGATCAGCGACTGAAGAAGGCCACGTTCCTCCTTGTATATTTCCGATATTAATCGGCACGGGAATGGGAATTTTATTATAGAGCGGATCTGTAATTCGACTGTTTCTCTCTTTTTCAAGACCCTCAATATGTTTAAGCACAACAGCCGCTTTTTCAATCGCACTCACGCCTTCATACCGAGTCCCTCCATGTGCTGCTACTCCATGCACGGTCACTCGAAACCACATGGAGCCTTGCTGCTTAGGAAAGATCTTCATGTTGGTTGGTTCCGGAATAATGGCACCATCTGCTTTATACCCTCTAAGTACGCAGGAAAGTGTTCCTGCACCTCCGCTTTCCTCTTCTACTACGCTTTGAAAAATAACATCTCCTTTTAGTGAAATATCTAGCTCTTTCAACGCTTGAATAGCTAAAAGTAACGACACATTTCCTCCTTTCATATCCGTTGCTCCGCGCCCATATAAGTTTCCATCTTTTACAACAGCCGTATAAGGGTCTTCCGTCCACTGTGAAAGATCTCCGGGTGGCACTACATCAATGTGCCCATTCAAAATGATGGATTTCCCTCCGCCTTTCCCTTTTAACACGCCTACCACATTCGGACTGTCTCGAAAAGTAGAACGGTTGGAGGCAAAAGCTTCATGGCTACGAAGTATTTTTTCGTCCGGTTCCCATATATCAATATCTAACTGCAACTGTCGAAGGCGTTCAATGACAATTGCCTGCGCATGCTTTTCAGAACCTTGTACGCTTGCTTCTTCTACGAAACGCTTGAGTAAACGCACTGCACTTTGACGATGCTCTGTCATCCAGTTATGAATAGATTGCTGTATGTTCATGTAATGGTCCTCCTTATGGTATCGTAATCAATTGATCACTCAGGCGAACTGTCGCTTCTGTTGAACTCAAAATATCCTCTACGGTATAAGGAGACATTAACTCTGTTAGAAGAAGCGCATCTTTTTCCACTTTAAAAACCGCCCGATCTGTAATAACTAATCCCACGCAGCCCGAAGCAGTCAGAGGTAAAGAGCACGTCTTAACCAGCTTCGGTTCTCCTGTCTTGCTCGTATGATTCATTAGCACAATGACTTTTTTCGCTTTTTGAGCTAATTCCATCGCTCCTCCCATCCCAGGAACTCGCTTACCTGGCACAATCCAATTAGCTAAATCCCCTTTTTCACTCACTTCTAACGCACCAAGAATGGTCATATCGACGTACCCTTTTCGAATCATCGCGAAGGCTGTAGCACTGTCACAGTATGAAGCCCCTTGAACGGTAGTTGTTGGATAGCCTGCTGCATTGCAGACATTCTCATCTTCTTCACCTAAAGGAGGCGAAGATCCTAACCCTAAAATTCCGTTTTCAGCATGAAACATCACATGAACAGTACTTGGTACATAATTAGGAATAAGAGAAGGAATGCCAATCCCTAAATTAACAATCATGCCGTTTTTGATTTCAGCCGCAGCACGTTTTGCAATACGATGACGCATATCTATTCCCAAACCCATTTCCAATTCACTCCTTTTGAAGGAACAATATAATCCACAAATACACCTGACGTCATCACGTTCTCTGGGTCAATGTCGCCAAGAGGAACAATTTCATCCACTTCAGCGATAGTTATACGACCTGCCATTGCCATTAACGGATTAGTGTTTCGAGCGCTTTTATCATAAAGCAAGTTGCCGAATGGATCGGCTTTTTTTGCATACACAAAAGCAACGTCGGCTGTGAGCGGCTTTTCCACTAAAAATGTCTTGCCGTCTACTTCTACTTTTTCTTTTCCAAATTGAATAATGTCATTTTCTATTCCTACATCAACCAGTATTCCTCCAAGTCCAACTCCTCCCGCTCGAATACGTTCAGCAAGCGTTCCTTGAGGAGAAAACTCAACTTTTAGCTTTTCTTCTGTCATGAGCGTCCCAGCCACTGGGTTCGACCCAATATGAGAAGCGATCAGCTTTTGAATTTTTCCTTGGCTTACCAATTTTCCGGCGCCAATATGAGGAAAGCCTGAATCATTACATATCAATGTAAAATTTGATTTTCCGCTTTCAATCAGACCGTCAATGAGAGAAGGCGGGCTGCCTACTCCTCCAAACCCTCCTATCATTAGCGTAGCAGCATGATCGACATATCCAATCGCTTGTTCCACAGTTGTAATCTTTTGAAATGAGTTTTCGACCTTTGTCACTTATTTCACCTCATTTCTCTGTTTTTCATTTTGTACTTCATGCAATGTTTTTGAAAGCAGATCGACCGTTTCATCAAGCTGACGATGAGTAATTGTAAATGGTGGGGCAATAATAATGCCGTCTCCTTCGACTCCGTCTGTTCCTGCTTGTGAAGGGTAAAGAAGAAGACCATTTTTTTGGGCTTTACTTATTAGGCGTGCCGTCATATTTTCCGAGGATGAAAAAGGCTCCTTCGTTTTTGGATTTTGCACAAGCTCAAGACCAATTAGTAAGCCTTTGCCACGTATATCACCAATGATAGGATAAAGAAGCTGAAGCTTCTTCAATTTTTCTATTAAGTAGTCTCCTTTCAGCGCTGCTTCTTGAACAAGATCATGCTTTTCAATATAGGTTAAAACAGCTAGCCCTACAGCCGATGACAGCGGATTAGCGCTTAGCGTATGTCCGCTCATAATTAATTTGGATCCGTTCATAATAGGTTCAATCGTTTTGCTGCTAGCCAACGTAACGGCTATTGGTGTATATCCTGCTCCCACTCCTTTTCCAAGCGTCATGATGTCTGGTTTAACTCCCCAGTGCTCATACGCAAACATCACGCCTGTACGCCCAACCCCAGTCATGACTTCATCCGCAATCCATAACACATCATATTTATCACAAATTTCTCTTATCACTTCATAATAACCGGGAGGAGGTGTAAGCGCTGCTCCGGCTGCTCCTACAATGGGCTCTGTAATAAAACCAGCAATATGTTCAGGGCCAGTTCGTTTGATAACTGTTTCCAATTCGTGTGCACAAGCAAGATTACAGGATGGATAGGTTTGATGAAACGGACATCGATAGCAATAAGGAGGTGAAACCGAAGGATAATCTTCAAGCAAAGATGAGAAGCGTTTTCGTCTTCCAACGTGCCCTGACATAGACAGAGCTCCTATTGTAATACCGTGATAGCTCATCCACCGTGACAAAACCTTTGTTTTGGTTAGCTTTCCTTGCTCTTGAAAATGCTGAATTGCCGTTTTCATAGCCGTTTCAGTCGCTTCTGTCCCGCTGTTAACAAAAAAACTCCACTGGAAATGATTGCTGCTTAATTCACATAGTTTCTTAGCTAAGGCTTCTGTTGGGTCACTTGTAAACTGCGACCGATATACAAACGCAACTTTCTGTGCCTGATCGGTCATCGCATCAATAATTTCTTTTACGCCGTGTCCGATACTTGCTGTAACTGCCCCCGACGAAGCATCTATGTACCTTTTTCCATCTTGGTCGTACAAATAAATTCCTTTTCCATATGAAATAACTGGGTAGTCATCGTCGAGCAGCGGCTTTATTACATGAGTTTTATTCATTTCCGCACTCTCCTTTCAAACATACACTCTTATTAAACTGTATGCTGAAACGAAGAGTTTCTTGCCAATAAAAAAAGCCCTAGCATATAGCTAGAGCTTTTGCGCTTATTAAGCTGATTGCGTTACAGATTTATCGATACGCTTTGCTTCTGACTCAGCCACAATAACGGCACACGCAGCGTCTCCTGTAATATTTACAGATGTACGAAGCATATCAAGCAAGCGATCAATTCCAATAATCAATCCGATACCTGCTACAGGCAGTCCAACCGAACTCAGTACCATTGCTAGCATAATGAGACCAACTCCCGGCACACCTGCTGTACCAATACTAGCAAGCACCGCTGTCAATACAACCGTCACAAGAGCACCTAGCGACAGGTCAACGCCGTATACTTGTGCAATAAAAATAGTCGCTACACCTTGCATAATTGCCGTTCCATCCATGTTAATGGTAGCACCTAACGGCTGAACAAAACTGCTGATGGACTCCGGGACACGAAGATTTTTTTGAGCCACATTCATTGAAATCGGAAGCGTTGCATTACTGCTTGATGTACTGAATCCAACTGTCATCGCAGGAGCAAAACCTTTAAAAAATTCAATAGGGTTACGTCTGGCCATAAGCGCGACTGATCCCCCATATGTTACGATCGAATGGATAAACAGCGCGAGCACGACTACAATCATGTACAGCCCCATCGCTTTAATTGCCTCCCAGCCTTGACTTCCAACCGCGGTTGCAAGAAGCCCAAATGTTCCGTAAGGAGCAAACTTCATCACTAGATTTACAAGATACATCATCAACTCATTGCCTTGCTCGAGTAAATTGTAAAGCCCTTTTGTTTTACTTCCAAGCATCGTAATACCAAAACCGATAAAGATAGAGAAAACGATAAGTTGAAGCATATTCCCTTCAGCCATCGCTTGAATTGGGTTGACTGGAATCATATTTAAGAATGTCTCTCCAACCGGCGGTGCTTTTTCGGCTTCAAAAGAAGCGTTTTTTGTATCAAAAGATCCAAACGTACCCGGTTTAATTGCATACGCTAAAATTAAACCAATAATAATAGCAATGGTTGTTGTAACTAGGAAGTAGGAAACTGTTTTAGCCCCGATTCTTCCTAGTTTTTTAGGATCTCCTAAACCTGCTACGCCTAACGTGATAGAGAAAAACACAATTGGTACAACAAGCATTTTAATTAAGCTTAAGAAGATTTGGCCAAGCGGTGTAAACAAGTACTTGTCCAGCGGATCAAAAGCACTTGGAGCAAAAGCATTAATCAACACTCCTACAACAGCACCAGCAATTAGCGCGATAATGATCTTTGTCGATAGCTTCATAGATTTACCTCCCGTAAATAAATTATATTAGAATGATTCTAACTACCATACTTATTTTACCATGCATTGAGAACGGTAACACTCGAAATATACAATATATTAAAAATTTTCAGATTAATAGTTTAGGAATATTTTTATCTATACAAAAAACCATGAGAATATCATGGTTTCATAGACCTGTTATTCCCTCACTGAATGCTTACGGAGTTAGCTGCCGGATTCGGGTACGTGAGTTACCCTACTTGATTCATTCAAGATTCACCCCAAGTACATTACGCACAAATATGGGTCCCCCGTTCTCTTATAAAACAAAAGAGATTAAGCAAATAATTTTCTTTAATGTTTTTTCATGATAATAATTGTTACTTTAATTAAAATTCATTTTATATGTTTCTGTCAATTTTTTATTCAAAAATAATGCATAATTTTATCATAAAAAGTTGAGAATTGTTATATTTTAAAATATTTACATCATATTTCAATAAACCACAAATACTTATTTAACAAGACTTAAAATCTAATGGATAAAAAATTAATTCAAAAAAATAGTTTGTAAAGTGAACTTTCTTCTCATTAATCCCCATTCATAAATTCGCATAATTATTCTAACATCCGTGTACTTTACTTCTTTCATAAATATTTTACTCATCAAAAAGTAACTCTTTTCAACTGTTGATTTTATCCTTGTATTGCTTGATATAACCCCCTTAAAATTTCACTGAATTTATTGATGGAAAGAAATGGACATTATCAATTCGCCTTATTCTATTTAATTCTGCTCACGATAGAAGTATGGATTCCGTAATATCTTTTAAAAAAGGAGCGGGTAATTATCATATAAAACTATCGGAGTTGGAGCGGTACAAGTTCTTTACTTTTTACGTATTCGCCCTCGTTATTTAACACATAAAAAAAAAGAGGCCGTGACGGCCTCTTTTTTTTTATACAGTAACAGGTTCAGAACTTGCTTTGCGATTCTTTAATTTTTCAACAATGTCACGCGCTACCCACACACCGCACGCACTTGCCTGCGCGAGCCCTCGCGTAATACCAGCTCCGTCTCCTCCCACGTATAAACCGGAAATTTCAGTTTCAAACTTATCGTTTAGCTTCGGACGGGCGGAGTAAAATTTCGCTTCCACACCGTAAAATAGCGTATGTTCAGATGCTAACCCAGGCGTTACATGATCCAGTGCTTCTGTCATTTCAATTAAGCTTTTCATCGTATTGTAAGGAAGCACTAAGCCCAAGTCACCAGGTACAGCTTCTTTTAACGTTGGTTCTAAAAAGCCTTCTTTAATTCGAGTCGCTGTTGAACGACGGCCCTTTAAAATATCTCCATACTTTTGAACAACTAAGCCCCCGTTTGACAGCATATTAGCTAATCTTGATACTTCGTGCGCATATTCGTTCGGCTGATCAAATGGATCCGAAAATTTATGAGAAACAAGCAGCGCAAAGTTCGTATTTTGACTTCCAAGCTTCGGATCTTTGTATGCGTGTCCATTTGCTAACATAATACCTGAATGATTCTCTACTACCACATGTCCTGAAGGATTGCTGCAGAACGTTCTGACTCTTGTACCTACAGACGTATTGTAAATGAATTTCCCTTCGTACAAGTGCTTGTTGATTTCTTCCATAACAACGTTGGATGTTTCTACTCGAACGCCGATGTCCACTTGATTGTTAATCATTTTTAAACGACGTTTTTTTAGTAAGTCACTCATCCACTTCGAGCCGTCTCGACCTGGTGAAACAACCACTTTATCAGCCGTAATTCTTTCACCATTCTTCAATTCGATACCGCGCACGATATGCTGACCATCTTCTTTTTCTGTTATTAAATCGGCTACTTCCATTTTATACTGCATATCAATTTTTTCTTTTAAGTATTCATAAATGCTTTTTAAAATTTCTAAATTTTGCTCTGTTCCTAAATGACGCACCTGGGCACGCAATAGCTTTAATCCTGCTGCGTATCCGCGTTTTTCAATTTCACGAACTTTATCAGTTAACGGATCCGTAATCGTATCGGTTGCTCCGTGTTTTAAATTAATTTCATCCACATATTTAATTAAATCTACCACCTGTGATTCAGACAGATAATCCGTCATCCAGCCTCCAAATTCACTTGTGATATTAAATTTCCCGTCTGAATATGCGCCGGCTCCACCGAAACCATTTGTGATAGAACAAGCAGGCAAACAGCCAGCAAACTCTTTTTTGCCAACCGCAGGCGGACATTTTTCAATTTTTTTCTGAAGAATCGGACAATTACGTCGATAGATATCGTGTCCTTTATCGATTAATAAAATAGTTGCTTCCGGTAATTTTAACGTTAACTCATAGCAAGTAAAAATCCCAGCGGGTCCTGCCCCTACCACAATAACATCATAATTTGAGTTCATTGTACATTCTCCCATCATCTTTTTTCTTTGGGTAAAAGATAAAAGTTATTGACCGAATTTTCTTTTTTTATTATCATTCGGTTATTTTCTAGCCATTTGATAATATATCAAAAACAAATCCTTTAGTCAACAATATACACGAACATTAAAATAAAAAAAATAAAAAACATTCGTTTTTATTCCAAGTAAATAAAAACCAGTGAACGAATAGCAAGCGCTATGAAATGTTCACTGGTTCTTTAATGTACGGAAGAGCAATTTCTACTTTTGTTCCTACTCCTACTTTACTCGCAAATGAAATATGCCCTTGATGCTGTTCGATTATTCGGTAGCTAATCATTAACCCTAGCCCCGTTCCTGTTTGTTTAGTGGAATAAAACGGTTCACCTAGCCGGGCTAAAGATTGCTCATCAATTCCACAGCCTTCATCCTCGATAATGACCATGCCGTATTCATTTCTTTTCTCAACGGTGACTTTAACTGTCCCTTTGCTCATTGACTCAAGCGCATTTTGAATTAAATTAATAAAAACTTGTTTAAGCGCATTTTCTTCACAAAAGATTGTAATCTCATCACTAATCTCATTAATAATACGACAGTTTTTATAATTGGCGTGTGTATCTAATAGTAATGTCACATGACGTATGATTTGATTGAGACTTTTGGGGTGGTATGAATTTTCAATTTTAGGCTTGGCCAGCGTTAAAAATTCTTGAATAATGGATTCGACGCGATTCAATTCTTCAAGCATAATATCATTGTATTCTTCGTTGTACTGTTTCGATGCTTTTAACAGCTGAATAAACCCTTTAATCGCCGTCATTGGATTACGAATTTCATGTGCTACTCCTGCCGCTAACTTGCTCACCATTGTAAGCTTTTCAGATTTGCTTGCCATTTCATCATATTTTTTTCGATCCGTTACGTCGCGAATAATATACTGAATGGCATCCTGTCCTTCAAACTTAATCTTGGTTGCCGAAGATTCAATAATGACGACTCCTTTTTTAGTCAATAGTTTCACATCAACACGCGGCCTCACAGACATTCCATTCATCAGCTGAACCATTCGTTCTTTTACGATTTCTAAATGTTCGGGGTGAATAAAATGAAGCCAAGGACGCCCGATATACTCTTCTTTTTTCTCCCCGCCAAGAAGTTTAACACCAGCGGGATTCAAATATTGAATTCTGCCTTCTCTTGTTACAATAAATGCATCTTGGCTTTGCTGGACAAACTGTTTATATTGCTTCATTTTTCGAATGACTTCCTCTTGCTTTTCAATACTTGAGGAAAACTCTTTCCATTGAACAACTAAGAGCGGAATATCCCCTTCCGTGCGCTGAATATGGATGTGCATCGGAAACTGCTGATCTACTTTTTTCTTAAGTAAAACAACTTCTTCCTCTTGCTTTCTTAACGGTTCCACTTCATGCTTTTCAATAAAAAAGCGATTTGGCTCTTCAAATACATTACAGGAAAGAAGTCGTTCCTCCGTCGTTTTAAAAAGGTGGCAGCACGCTTCATTTAAAATTTGAATATCTCCATCCATATTCATTACGAGCATTGGTGTAAATGACATTGAAAATAGCTGTTGAAATACTTTTTCCTTTTCCATATATTCACCTTCGCTTATTGAGTTACTAGCTATAGTATAATATGGTAAATGTTGATTTGGCAAAATTTTTTTATTATTTAAACAATTTATATATAAGTTTGTCCTTTTCCATCTGTTATAAAAAGCTCGCACGCGCGAGCAAATGAGATCTAATCAGCAAAAACAGGTGCAGCCAATGATGATTAATAAAATAAATAGCACAACAATTAATGCAAATGACTGGCCCGTTCCGCAATGATGATAACCGCCAATTGGATAGCTAATTGGATAGTGGCAAGTATCATATAGGTGGTGATAGCCTCCGTGATGGCATGGATCGTAACAATCGTAGTTATACATAGCAATCTCTCCTCTTGTTTTTTTATTCATTTCGTACACTGTACTTTATATGCGTTAGTTGATTGTCCTGTATGTGCATTCGCCCATTTTTTACTTTCTCTTACGCCATATTCGCCTTTTGGGCTGCAGCGTATACGAAAACAACAAAAGTAAAATACTTCCCATCACCAGTAACGTAGTAAAATCTTTCATAAACTCAATAATGAACCCTATATACGGGAGGTGGTATGCGTAGCTTCCAATCACTTTATAAGAAGCAGGCAAAGAATCTCTTTGAGCTGTAACCAGTACATCAAGCTCTTGATTATGGGCCAGTACAAGTTCATTCTTTGAAGAAGATAATTCGTCTCTAAAGACAACTATATCTCCGCGATGCAGATGGTGATAATCCGTTTCTTGAACGGTTACGGTGAAACCAAATAGGCTTGGAACTGTACTAACAAATAAAAATGTAAAGCATATAGCATAAAGAACAAGTACATATCGAAACGCAGAAAACATACATTTATTGATCATAGGTAATCAGCTCAATTCGCTCGGTTACTTTATTTAGCGAGGGGGTAATGTGAATAAATGAAGTAGAGCGCTCTGTAAATTGAATTAAAAGTAGCAGCAGTAAAAAACTTAACATAATTAACCGTAGCATCCGAGCATAAAAATCGCGCATGCTCTCACTCCTTTTTTCTATACTAATTTCGGTCGTACAATAAGCCTTCAGTCAATAATTTGATTCAGTATATGCACATAGAGGGCGTTTGGCTCATTGTTTCTTCTTGGAGGCCTTGGGAGTGATCAGTGATCGGCATAAATTATGAGTTTTAGCATATGTTTGGTTACGTATGGAAATGTTTTTATACTCCGACAATAAGGGAGCTGAACATATGGATAATTATTCCTTTGATCAATATATTAAAAAAGCAATGAAATACGATTTTCTAGCTACCTACTATAAGTATAGTGATCCATCTAAGCATATTCATTATTATCAAAAGCATTTGTACTATATCCAGCAGGCCATCTTAACTTCTTCTGAAAATACGAATTTGCGCGTAAATCCGCCGCAAATTCGTATACTTCACGCTTCTCCAGATTCTCCATCTGTAGATATTTATATTAACAACAAACGAGTGATTCGCAATTTAACTTATAAACAAGAAACAGATTATATTGAATTACAAGAACCTGGAAGATATACAATTTCTATTTATCCCGCTGGAGAAACGGGAAGACCTGTTTTAACGGAATCATTTACATTTGAAGGAAACCAAAATTACACGGTAGCGGCGGTAGATGAGCTAAATAAGCTTGATTTATTATTTATCTATGACAATACGGATGTACCAAGTGGAGAAACAAAGCTTCGTTTTGTGCATCTTTCTCCTGATGCTCCTGCTGTGGATATTGCAGCTAGAGGCGGAGACGTCATTTTTTCTGGAGTGCAGTTTAAAGAAGTCACAAAATATTTGCCTTTATCCCCCATGCATGTTCAACTTAGTGTGCGCATAGCGGGAACCAAAAATGTAGTACTCGAAATCCCGGCACTGAACCTTCGTCCGAATCGAACATATACGGTATATGCCGTCGGATTTGCTAAGAACCGTCCTGTATTAGAAGCGCTGATTTCCCAAGATCGTTAACAAAAAAAACCTTCCAAATTGGAAGGTTTTTTTTATTCACTGCGCGAAATTAAACGTACGCGAATATCATCATTTTTTAAATCAAACTTTTGTACTTTTACAGCAAAATCACTCTCTAACTTCATCTGCTGTAACGCTACGTATACTGATTCATTCTTTGGATCAATCGTTACCCATTCTGGTAGCGCAAAGTTATTATTCACGTATCGAAGCACTGTGCGGACAGGAAGCTGCAGCTTTCCAACAGAAAGTGACTGCTGTTCAAGCACAATATCTCCATTTTTTTGTACGATTGGATCAAATGTCATTCGAATATTAATATCATCGCCGAATACTTGAATCGTACCATCTACTCTTACTACATCGGTAAGAGTAATTTTGTAGTTAAGCGGCTGATTCTTAAACTCTTTTTTTAAATATTTATCAATCAGTACATTTAAGTCCGCTTTTTTAGCCAAAATAGTTAGTTCTGCGTCTCCTTCTACTTTTTCAGAGGGAGTTGGATTGGCCTTGTCAACCGGTTGAAAAATAAACGCAATAATAAGGATAGCCCCTAGAACATTAATCCCTAATAACGCGATAAATAGGGTTTTCCACTTCTTCATATAACAATCTCCTTACTCGTTCCCACTCTCTTTCGTGTTTTTCTCTTTTTCATCAGATGTAACTTCTTCTGCTGTTTCCTTTTTCTGGTCTCCAACGAGAGGATCTTCTTCCTCCATTGATTTACTAATGCGCTCAGCCATTAGTTTGTACCCTTTTTTATTAGGGTGAAACTCGTCTTTCCCTAATAAATTTACGTCAGAATCATAAAAAATATCATCAATTTTTACATAACTTACATTATCATATTGAGAAGAAATTTTCTCGCTTGCCGCATTCCATTCATTAATAACGACATTAATTTCTTTCACATCACTTAACGATTTAAAGAATGGATTATAAAAACCAATTAAATAAATATGAGCATTAGGATTAAGCTTACGTATACGTGAAAACACGTCATTTAGACGTTTTTCATATTTTGACTGCTGTGATTCAAACGTCTTAATTGAGATATTGTAAAAATAATCTCTTACCACTTTCATCACGTCATTGCCGCCAATCGTCAAGAAAACGATGTCTGCTCTTGATACTTCAGCTGCTACTCCCGGCTGATTTAACCTCGCTAATAGCTGATCCGTCCGGTTTCCTCTTTTACCTAAATTCTCTGTTCGTACATTTTGCACTTCATTTTGTTTAGAAAGGTATTTAGTTAAGTATGGTACATAACCGCCTTTTTTAGACTCATCTCCTACTCCTTCTGTTAATGAGTCGCCAATGGCTACAATATCTAAATCTACAGGAAAAAAGCCTTTCGGAATATGCTTTTTAGGTGTTAAATCCACTTCTTTCTGAACGGCTTCTTCTTTATTGTCCGTTGGCAAAAAAGTCGTCGTCGAACAGCTCGCTAACACCACCGCACTCATACTGCTTATCACTATACTTTTCCATTTTCTCATCATAACACCTACTAACTATGCTGTATTCTCGCTGTCACAAGCAATACTGCTTACCGCTCTGAATAACTATATCTTTATATCTTATCATACTATGTCAAGTTGATATTTTACTACGTTTCTTATATATAGTATATGTAAAAAAAAGGATAAGCATGTTTCTTTCATAAAAATATCCGCTAACACATCACTATAAAGATAGCTGTGTTTTGCGGATAGATTTGACGGATTTATAGCTCTTACTGAAGAGTTTTGATATCTTTTAACATATCTTCATAAGGAGGATCAGTCACTCCTTGATAAGATTTTTGAACGACTCCATCTTTGTCAATTAGAAAAAAATCCGTACCGTGAATAACCTGCGGATTTTCTTGCGGCTTTTTCACAATCGTTTTAAATTGGTCCAGCGCAAACTTTTCAATTTCCGCTTGTTTATAACCCGTTAAGAAATCCCAATTCGAAAAATCAGCGCCAAATTTAGTCGCATAGTCCTTCATTTTCAGGGGAGTATCCACTTCAGGGTCTACGCTAAATGAAACAAAGCGAACGTCCAGCCCTTCATCCTTGGCCATTTTTTGTAATTTAGCCATATGAGCCGTCATTGGGGGACATACGGTTTCGCAGCTTGTGAAGATAAAGTTAGCTACCCAAACGTTCCCTTTCAGCTGACTTAGCCCTACTTTCTTTTGATCTTGGTTAACATAAGAAAAAGAGTCCATCTTCCAATTAAGCGGATTTTCTATTTTGGAACCACAGGCTGTTAACATCATACAACTAATGAGCAGTAAAAAAAACAATTTATAAGACCAGCTTTTCATATGTTCCTCCTGCACGGTTAAAGTTTAGTCATAGCTAGGTAAAATCAAGGTAAACGTTGAACCTTTTCCTGGTATGCTTTCCACTTCAATTCTTCCATTCATTTGTTCGACCAGTTGATAAGACACCATCAGACCAATCCCTGTTCCTTTTTCTTTTAAAGAATAAAACGCTGTTCCCAGCCGGTTCACTTGTTCACTGGTCATGCCTATACCAGTATCTTCAATTTGAATATGTACATGCCCTTCTCGCTTGTAAAGCCCTACTCGAAGCGTTCCTCCATTTCTCATGGCTTCAATTCCATTTTTCATAATATTAAGCAGAACTTGATTCAATTCGTTTCGGCTGCCGCGAACATACATCTCTTCTTTTGCGTCTAATTCTATGAGTATATTGTTTGTTAACAAAGCATAAGAAGATAATAAGTCTACTAAGCTTGTAACACACTCTAAGCAGTTAATAAAACGATGCTGATGAACATCCGGCTTGGCTAAAGATAAATAGTCATGAATAATCGCTTCCGCTCTGTCCATTTCGTTAATCATAAGATGAATGTAACTTAATTCAGTGTTTGAAAGCTTTGTGTTATCTTGAAACAGCTGTAAAAACCCTTTTACCACCGTCATAGGATTTCGAATTTCATGGGCTACAGAAGCAGCTAATTGACCAATTGCATTCATTTTCTCTGCTCGCTGCAATTCCTTTTGCATCCTCGTTTTTTCCATAATAACTTCTAATTCATCAATCGCTTTAGCAATTCCATCTTTTGAATGACTGAAATTCGTTTCTACGTTCAGCTGTTCTTTTGTTGCTGACACTTGTTGAAAAAGCTGCTGAAGCCGCTCGGTCATTTCATTAAATCTTGTGTGTACATTCCCTAACTCAGAATCATTTTCATGTGTCAGCTTCACATCAAACTTCCCTTGACTTACTGCTTGAATTCCTTCTATTAATTCCCCTAGGGGCGACATTAATCGCCTTAGTCCCCAGTCTTGAATAACAATAATGAAGGTAAACAAAATCGTAAACGCAACGATCAAAGCCACAATTAAACGTTTTTGGTAGATATAGATAGCGCTCGCATCTATATCTACACCAAGCATAGCCACGACTTTTCCAGAGCTGTTTGTAATAGGCGATAAAACGGTGATCCACGTCCCGAATTCGTCTTTGTATGTAGATGTTATGATATTCTTCTTTTCTTGTTCTGCTTGCTTAAATGATTTGTAAAATTCTTCTCCTCCATAATAAATCATGGACGGCTCTAGTGATTGCTTAATTTTCTTATTCGCTGTTACGATAATCTTATTTCCATGCGACTTGAATTTTTCGGTCGTCATAATATATCCCTGCAAGTACGACGGATGCAATTCATAAATCTTTCTAAACTGCTTTTCTAGCTCGTCTTTTTCAGGAATCGTCCCGTTCCTTGAATCCACTGCTGCTATTACGTCTTGTTTAGATAAAGACTCCCTCCATAAATCAGCCATAATTAACGCGTGCTGCGTTAGTGTCTCTTTTGCCATCTTTTTTTGAACTTGATAGCTAATGGCTAAAGAAATGACTCCAAGGGCAACTACAATTAAAGTAGAAAATAAAACCGTTTTGTTAAACACACTCAAATTTCGAATATATTTTTTCATCGGTATACTCCGGATTCAAAAGAATAGTAACCAGCACAGCATTCGCTGGTAGAAAGTTGATTCTATTATATCACACGTTCGTCCACTTCTCTTTCCCCTTTTTCCAAAAAAGAGAAAGCCAAAAAAGTGACTTGCAAAAAGCAACCCACTTTATTCAGCAAAATACATAAAACCAATTGCACCAATACCTGTATGCGTCGAGATAATAGGCGTCGTATCTTCAATCGAAAATTGCGTATAGCCCCTTGCCTTCACAATTGATTCTTTTAACTTAGAGGCGAGTCCAAATCCATCTGCATGTACAAGCCCTACTCCTTTAATACTTTTTCCTTCTGTATGCTCTTCGAACTGTTTCGTTAAAAACTTAACAATTTGAGAATGGCTGCGCACTTTAGCAACAGGAGTATATACTCCGTCAGCTAGAGAAGCAATCGGCTTAATATTTAAAAGAGAACCGATCAATCCTTTTCCTCGTCCAATACGTCCACCTTTAACCAAATTTTCAAGCGTATCAACTACGACAAAAAGATTCGTATTTTGACGCACCTCTTCCAAGCGTGTGATAATTTCTTCTACTGTATGCCCATCTTCAATCATTTTCACCGCTTCAAAGACTTGAAACGAAAGAGCTTTTGTAATGTACATAGAATCAACAACGGTGATGTTTCCTTCTACCATTTGAGCCGCGCTTTCAGCTGCTCGAACAGTTCCGCTCATTCCCCCAGTCATATGAATCGAAATGACGTCATACCCTTCACTAACTAATCGTTCATATACTTCAACAAAAGAACCAATAGCTGGCTGAGAGCTTTTTGGTAATTCTTTTGAATTTTTCATTTTTTCAATAAAATCTGTCGGCGTTAATTCCACGCGATCTAAATACGTTTCATTATCAATGTTAATACATAAAGGTATCATCTCAATACCGTACTTTTCAGCTTCTTCCAACGTTAAATCAATTGTTGAATCCGTTACCACTTTAATTTTCGCCATGTGTTCACCCCTATAAGATGCATTGCAGACTAGTATAACATGAACACTTACAACAATATAGTTATAATAGAATGCAAGTTTTGCTAATTCGTAAAACGCATGTTCAACCTTTTATATCAACAAAAAAAAGTTGACTCTGCTGAAATATTCAGAAAAGTCAACTTTTACGTTTATGCATTATGTTTTAATACATGAGACTTAAAGAGCTGTTCGTAATCTTTCCATTTCAACACGCGTTTTAAATATTCTTGAAACGAGTAGGTTTGCTTCGGAACTGATTCGTTCGTGATTTGTCTAATAAATAAATCAAGTTTTGCAGATAACATGAACCGAAACGTGCTATTTTCCTCTAAAACTGGAATTTCAGTAATTTTTACTTTTTGACCACTGACATGTTTAAATTCAAGGCTTTTTAATAGCAAGGCGATCAACCCTCTTTTTACCCGTTTATTTTATTATAATGCTTAAGGCACTTTCTGTCTTGATAAAATAAAAAGAAAACACAAATATTCTTTAAAATAAAAATGCTTCATCAACTTATTCGACAGTTGATGAAGCATTCCTTTTTAAAATGACCTTCTATTTAAATAAATAAGTGAAACAAGTTGCTTTCTTTATTAATTTCTGTGTAAGGGAATCCTTTTTTATCCATACGATTAATCAGTGGATAATAATCTTCTTTATGCTTGAGCTCGATTCCAACAAGTGCTGGTCCGCTGTCTTTGTTATTCTTTTTCGTATACTCAAAGCGCGAAATATCGTCTGTCGGTCCAAGCACTTCGTCTAGAAATTCACGAAGAGCTCCTGCGCGCTGAGGGAAATTAACGATAAAATAATGCTGTAATCCTTCATAAATCATCGAACGTTCTTTGATTTCTTGCATACGTCCAATGTCATTGTTTCCTCCGCTGATGACGCAAACAACCGTTTTTCCTTTAATTTGCTCACGGTATGAGTCAAGAGCAGCAATCGAAAGAGCTCCTGCTGGTTCTGCTACAATCGCATTTTCATTGTATAGAGATAAAATGGTTGTGCAAACCTTGCCTTCAGGAACAACTACAATATCGTCCACAAGCTCTTTACTGATGTCATACGGAAGCGTTCCGACTGTTTTAACAGCTGCTCCGTCTACAAATGGATCGATTGCCGGTAGCGTCACTACATTTCCATTTGCTAAAGATGTCTGCATGCCAGGCGCGCCTGCTGGTTCTACCCCAATTACAGCTGTTTGAGGCGAGATGCTTTTTACGTATGTGCCGACACCGGAAATTAATCCGCCCCCGCCGATACCCGCAAATACGTAGTCAATTTCATCTTCACAGTCATTGAACATTTCAACGGCTACTGTACCCTGCCCTGCAATAACGTCTACATCATTAAATGGGTGAATAAATGTACGATGTTCCTCTTCACTGCATGCAATAGCTTGTTCATAAGAATCATCAAACGTATCTCCGATTAGTACGACCTTTACGTTATCTTTGCCTAAAAATTTCACTTGATTAATTTTTTGGCGCGGCGTTGTGCTCGGCATAAAGATTTTACCATCGATATTTAAATGACGGCACGCATATGCTACACCTTGTGCGTGGTTTCCTGCACTTGCACAGGCAATTCCATTTTGTAATTCTTCTGGGGATAACTTTTTGATTCGATTGTACGCACCGCGAATTTTAAATGAGCGCACCACCTGTAAATCCTCACGTTTTAAATAGATATTACATTCATATCGTTCAGACAAAACGTCATTACGCTGTAGTGGTGTATGCACAACAACATCTTTAATCAATTGATTTGCAATCATGATGTCCTCTAAATGTACGTGTTTTGTTCGATTATCTACTTGTTGTTTCATAACCAACTTCCTTCCTCTTCTACCATTATTAATTTGTACATTATATCACAAAAAATTTAGAAAAATCATTATTTTTCATTAATAATAACTAAAAAAACTTTTCCAACTATTTTACTGTCCACATACTTTACATATGTTTAGCAAAAGCTAAATAGACTTACAAAATTGCCCATATTTTCTACATGCAGCTGATGCGATAACAGGTATAAATTAAGAAAGGTTGTGGAATAAATGGAGTTTTCGCTTCAAAGTCATGAAAGTGCCGTTCCGTGCGAAATAGTTGCAGATGAAGAAAACGGTAGATACATGCTTCGCAAAGCAGATACGAGCGGAGAAGTTTTTAATACACCAAGCGAGCTGATTCAATGGATTGAAGCTAACTGGAGCACTGAACAGTTTGTGAGCCCAGCGGCTTTTCACGAAATGATGAAGCAATTAAAATCAATATAAAAAGAGATTGAAACATAACGAAATCAATCTAAAGACGAACAAATGGAATACATGAAACCTAGGTTCATCATCACAAAGAAAAGATCCGAACGATTCATAGTTCGGATCTTTCATCAACTAAAATACTTTTATCCCAGACTCGCATTTTTTTATTAAGTAAGAGAAATTAGCTTCGCTCGTATACCGTAAAATAATACGTGTAGGGATTTTTTTCATCTTTAATTCCTTGCTGCTTCGAAATAACTTTCCATTCGCTCAAATCAATCGCAGGAAAATGTGTATCTCCTTCAAAGGATTCTTTAATATGCGTAATATAAAGTCTGTTTGCAACGTCTAATGTTTGCTCATACAGAGTAGCTCCGCCAATCACGAAGAGCTCGTCTTCTTTTTCAGCATCTAATGCTTCTAATTCCTCAACTGAATGAATAACGGTTGCTCCTTCTTGTTGATAATCTTTTTGACGCGTAAGAACCACATTTTCGCGATTAGGGAGCGGTCGTCCAATTGATTCAAATGTTTTTCTTCCCATTACAATGGTATGACTCGTTGTGATGCGCTTGAAATACTTTAAATCTTCCGGAAGGCGCCATGGCAAATCATTTTCTTTACCGATCAGCCTGTTTTGATCCATTGCGACAATGAGGGAAATCATACGCTCACAGCTCCTTTGATGTGAGGATGCGCATTATAGTCTACTAGCTCAAAGTCTTCAAATTTAAAGTCAAAAATTGATTTTACGTCTGGATTGATTTTCATTTTTGGCAAAGCATGAGGCTCACGCGTTAACTGCAGGTTTACTTGTTCAATGTGATTGCTGTAAATATGCGCATCGCCAAACGTATGAACAAAATCACCTGGCTCTAAATCACACACTTGTGCCACCATCATTGTAAGCAGCGCATATGAAGCAATATTAAACGGTACGCCTAGGAAAATATCAGCTGAGCGCTGATACAATTGACAAGACAATTTGCCGTCCGCTACATAAAACTGAAATAAGCAGTGACACGGCGGTAAAGCCATATTGTCTACATCAGACACATTCCAGGCGCTTACCATTAAGCGGCGAGAATCAGGGTTGTTTTTAATCTGATTGATAACATTTGTAATTTGATCAATTTTTTCTCCGTCCGGCGTTGGCCATGAACGCCACTGATGGCCATACACAGGGCCAAGCTCCCCGTTTTCATCCGCCCATTCATTCCAAATGCGCACGCCGTTATCTTGTAAATACTTAACGTTCGTATCTCCTTGTAAAAACCAAAGCAGTTCATGAATAATTGATTTCAAATGAAGTTTTTTTGTCGTTAATACCGGGAAACCTTCTTGTAAATTAAAACGCATTTGATAGCCAAATGTGCTAATTGTACCTGTTCCTGTCCGATCTTCTTTTTTTGTTCCATTTGCTAACACATGCTCGCAAAGTTCAAGATATTGTTTCACTTCCGACACTTCCTTTATTAAAAAGTCCTTTTCTATTGTATAAGTGTTCACGAGCTAAGTAAACAACTAAATCTCAGCTCATGTAGAAAAGTTTTTTATCATTTAGATACACGATTTCCCCGAAAAAAACGAGGATGAGACCTAACAAAATCAATTAAATGATCGCGTATGAATCGCTTATGACACCGCGGTTGATCTCCGTGCAAGGCTGGCGGCCGATGAGCCTCCTCGTCGCTTGCGCTCCTGCGGAGTCTCACCGATTCCGCTTTTCCCGCAGGAGTCTTCGCCTTGCCCTCCAATCAACCGCTAGAAGCAACTAAATAGATGAAATCTACGTTTACTATCACCATAAAAAAATCCGAACGAATTTCATTCTCTCTCAAGAATTTCGATTCATCGTTCGGATCTTCCTTCGGCTAAACTACTTTTTTAATAGCTTAGTCTTTGTTAATTAAATACAATTGTGCGGTTTTCATGCACTAAAATGCGGTCTTCTAAATGCCATTTTACAGCACGTGCGAGCACCGTACGTTCAATTAAGCGGCCTTTTTTCTTTAAGTCATCCGCATCATCACGGTGGTTCACGCGTTCAATATCCTGTTCAATAATTGGTCCTTCATCCAAGTCGTCCGTTACATAGTGAGACGTAGCACCAATTAATTTTACACCTCGCTGATATGCGCGTTCATAGGGGCGTGCTCCGATGAATGCCGGTAAGAATGAATGGTGAATATTAATGATACGATATGGATTTTCAGCCACAAAAGTCGGCGTTAAAATTTGCATATAACGCGCCAAGATAATTACGTCAATATTATAATCTTTTAATACCTGCAGCTGTTTGGCTTCTGCTTCTTGGCGAATGTCTTTTGTCGCCGGTATATGCTTAAACGGTATACCGAATGATTCAACCACTTCGCGCGCATCTTCGTGATTGCTCACAACGACAGCGATGTCTGTCATCAAATCTCCGCTTTCCCATGCCCACAGCAGCTCTAGTAGACAATGAGGCTCCTTTGACACAAAAATAGCTGTTTTTTTCAAATTATGAGCATATGTAAACTGCCAGTTCATTGAAAACGTATCGGCAATTTTTTTGAAGCTTTCTTCTAGCTTTACTTCTTTAGCTAATAAATCCTCACATTCAAATTCGAAACGGATAAAAAACATACCCCCTTCATGGTTCGTTGAATGTTGACTTGATTCTACAATATTTGCACCGTGCTCATGTAAAAACGTAGACACAGCGGCTACAATACCCGGTTTGTCCGGACAGCTAATTAGCAGCCGACCGCGATTTTTATATTTCTCTTTATATGAAGTTAAATGTTTTTGAATATGCGATTTCATGTAATTCCCTCTCTTTTTTTAAATATACAGACAATTGTACCATTATCCTTGCAGCGATGCGACATTGAAATAAGGCTTTGACAAAAGAAAGCCGAAACGTTTGCTTCAGCTTGTGTACTTGTTGTTCTAACATCTACTCCCATCAAATCGTTCATTCACTCACCTTTACGTTCTACACATACCTAAAATGAGTGTTTCCTAAAGTGCTGTAGCTCATCCAATTCTCTTGCTGCTTTTGAATTAAACATAAAAAAGCCGCTAGCACAACACCAGCGGCTTTTCCTTATTATTGCACAGCTTTTTCACTAACTTCATGCAAGGCATTTCGTACCTTTCCATATTCGCTTGCGTGAGGACGATCTCCGTCATCTTCGTATCCGTAATCAAACATTCGATTTCGATTTAACGTTAATTTCGTAATGGTTGGACGTAATAAATCAAACAATTCAAATCGTTTTTTCAAATGTGGAAATGATGCTTGATAATGTAAAATTTCTGCTCGTACACTTTTCCAAAATTCCGCTTCTTCTACGCCTTCATGCTCTTCTAAAATAGTCGCTAAATAGCGGAAGTGACAAACAAATAACCCTGTTAAAATAAACTGCGTCAGTCCTTCCGGCTCTTCGCTGCGCAACACTTCTTTCAGTTCAAAAGATAGCTGCTGCAGTTCTTCAAACGGCTGATCGCTAATATTCACGTCGTCTACAAAATCTTTCATAATAATTCGAACGGGCTTGTTGTTTTTAAGCACCAGTACCGTGTTTTGACCGTGCGGGGAAAATACAGTACCGTATTGATATAAGTAATGAAGAAGCGGCGGCAATACAGCGCTGGTTAACGCATCAATCCACTCGACAGGAGTTAAACCCGACTTTTCTATATAAGATGAAACTAAAGCTTTCCCTTTACTGTCAACATGTAAAAGCGCAGCTAGCGTAATCGCATGCTCTCCTTCTTCTAACTCTTGATAGATGCTTTCACGCCAAACGACTCCCAGCATTTCTAAATACTGATAAGGCGCGTTTTTAATAGAAGCAAACGTGGGCTGAGTTACGTTTAACGTAGCCACTTCACCTAAAAGTCCTACTCTGCACGTATCTTTTAAAAACGCATCGCGATCTCGTATGCCTTTAATATGCTGAGTTACTTGAGGAGCAATTACCGTCCGCTCACTTGGAAGGCCTCTGTACACAAGCGTATTCAATATACTCATGGGAAGCTTCACATGATATTTATCTCGATTTGTTGTATTCACAAATGTACGAATCGACTGCTGAGGAAAATATTGATCTTCACCTTCTCCTAACGGAACAATTAAATCATTTGCAATGTATTCAGCGAATAAAGGAACAATCACGTTCATCCACTGCCATTCATGGACGGGAATATAGTAATAGTCCGCTGCTAAAAGGTCTTGGCTTGTTAATTCTTTTTCAAATTCAGCTAGCGTCTTACCGCTTAACTCCTGCTCCATGACATCATCGAAGCCGAGGGTATCTAATGAATGAAACGAAGCAATTTGCTTCGCAACAGCAATCCATGAAAGCTTAATTTTTTGTTTTTGCTCAGGTGCAAACCGCAGATAATCATCATAGCCAAATCCGATGCGCCCTTTGTTGTATGTAATCCAAGGATGTCCCGTCATTTCACCTTCTAGCTCCGCATAATCCATACCTGCTAATTCATCAGCTGATTTTCGATTTTGCAAATGCACGTCTGCTATTAATGTATGAAAATATTCTTTTGCTAAGTGACCTGCGGTTGAGCTAGACATTCCTTTGTCTTCAGATAAGCTAATTAACAGCTGCAAGGCCTCCGAAAATGTAGGGGTTGACGCTTTAGATGTCAGCTTAATACTTTCTGGCAGTACAGAAAAACTGTCAAACAATCGCTGTTTCGCTTGATATGTATACGTAACGCCCCCGTGGTCTTCCCATCGATACGTGGCAAGCGCACCCTGCTTTTGCAGCTGTTTTGGCTCAATAATATTTTCATACATGAATTCCTGCAGCATTTTAGCTAAAAGCTGGCGATTTGCTTTTTCCCATGATTGCTTATTAAATACGGAAAGATTCGTTTCTTTGATTTTCATCCTTCATTCTCCTTTACTTGTCTTAGAATAGGGATTGTTTTATTACGCAGCGGCATTACAGCGCTAGCAGCTAGCAAAGCAGCACCACCAGCTGCTAACGGAAGCGCTAAATTTACTTTGCTGATTTCTAGTGCTAAAAGCGGGGCAATCAGCAGGGCAATATTTTGAACAGCAATAAGCCAGCTGTAATAGTAAGCAGCTCCTTCTTTGCTTTTTTGAAATAAATAGATATCAAGTATAACCATGCTGAGATAAAACCCGGCTCCATATAAAATTCGACTTATAATAAATATGCTGAGATGATCGGCATATGCTTGCAAACATAGCAGTAAAGCACTAGCACCCGTTACGCCATAAAAAAGCGGTATAACTTTGCCATTAAATAGCTTTGTAGGTACCGTAAGCTTTAAGACGATCGCCATAATGCTCGGCATTACATATAACAAAGCGCTGCCTTGACTGTTCATGTCATATGTGTCACTTGTAAACAATGTAAAATAAGGGCGAATGACATTGTGTCCAAGGTGAAAAAAGAAAATAGCCAGCAAATAGAAAAAAATAGGCTCGTTTATACTTTGAATGTATGCTGGTGTTTTTTCTTTTTTTAAAGATGAAGCTTTTCTTGTTATGAGCCATACGGCCAGTACCATATCAGCTAAAGCAAAGTACTGATATACTTTAAGCGGCATTTCCCATGCAATAATCGTACTTCCAAACAAGCTAGCGACAATAATAGCCGTATGAACAATAAATACATAGGTTGTTGCAGCACTTGCCTTTTTCTGTCCATTTTTCATGCCGCCTACTAAATATGGGTACAAAAGATATAAACTGCTTTGAAACACAAGTAATACTAACGAAATGGCTAAAAATCCATAAAAAGTAGAAACTTCGCTCAGAATGACTTTAATTAAGGCTGTCATTAGAAGTGACGCTACGATTATATGTTGTACTTTCCACTTCTTAAGCAGCATTCCCCATAAAGGAGTCATAACAATGACCACAATTCGGCAGCAAATAATAAAAAAAGACGTCATTGCGACTCCATCTACATGGAAAGCATTTGTAAAATACTGCGGATAAAATGGTGATAATAACACTTCCGACGTCATGGTCATAAACAAACAGATAAAAACAAAGCGCGGAGAAATCATTTCTTAAAATCCAAACTTTTGGAAAACAGTATTTTTATATATTTTGTACACGTTTTCACCTGCAATTTGATTAATCAAAACAGCATTGCGATAAGCGCCTAAACCTAAGTCTGGTGCTCCAACCCCGTGTGTATGAAGCTCTCCGTTTTGAACAAATAGCGGGGCGCCTTTTTTCTTCATCTCAACTTGATAGAGTTCGTTGATTTTCAGCTGTCCTTTTTCATCAAACAGCAAATGTTCTTTTAAACCTTCCATAAAAGCAGGCTCTTTTGCATGATAGCCCGTGGCCATAATGACAATTTCACTTTCTTCTTTTTCAAACGAGTCCTGCTCGTATTGGTGAAGAGTAAGAAGATGTGTATCGTTTGTCTTTTCAACGCCTGCAAGTTCCGTAAGCGCTCGCATCGTTAGCGGCACTTCTTTTCCTCCAATTGTTCGTTCGTAAATCAAATCATAAATATCACCGATCGTTTCAAAGCTTATTCCTTTGTATAAAAGAGCTTGATTTCGTAAAACGCTCTCTTTTTTCTCTTGGGGCAATCTGTAAAAATAGTGAGTATAATCCGGCGAAAAATGTTCAAGGCCAAGCTTTGAATATTCCATCGGATAAAACCCTTTTGAGCGCGTATACCAATTCAGCTTATAGTCAAACTGAGGCTGCTGTTGAAGTAAATCATAGACAATTTCAGCTGCGCTTTGACCTGAGCCAATTACGGTAATACTTTTAGCCTTCAGCGTTTGTTCACGATTCATTTTGTACTGAGCGGAGTGATAGAACGTATCGCTGGCTACTGATTGAAAGTCTCTTGGCACTACGGGCTGTGTACCTACTCCGGTTACAAGATGATAGCTGTAATAGGTATGAAGCTTTCCTTCTTTTTCAATCGTTACTTCATAAAAAGGTTTAGCGTCTTCATGCATTTTTACTTCTTTTACTGTGCTGTTAAATTCAAGCCCACTCAGCTGGCTCGCTACCCAGCGGCAATAATGATTGTATTCATTTCTCGGAATGTGAAACTTCTCAAAGAAATAAAACTGATACAAGCGCTCATGCTCATGCAGATAATTTAAGAACGTGTACGGACTCTTCGGATCCACCATCGTGACCACGTCTGCCATAAACGGAACTTGAAGAGTTGTCCCTTCTAAAAGCATTCCTGGATGCCAATTAAACTCCTTTTTTTGTTCAAAACATTTATATGTACAATCTGTTTTATCAATTAAAGCTGCTAATCCTAAATTAAATGGACCAACTCCTACTCCAATTACGTCTAAAATGTCCCGTTGTTCCATTCACTCCACCTTCTTTCAAATACTGTTCTTTCACATTTCAGCAGTACGCCTGTTTTATCAGGCAGCGACACTACTTTCATAAATTGAAACCCGCATTTTTTAAATACTGCAATCATCTTTTTATTTCGTATATCTGGTTCCGCTATTACTTTAGCAGTATCTGCTACCTGGAACTTGTGCTTTAGTAAACTAAGAAGGAGCGGATAAATATGGCCTTTTCCTAAAAAAGCAGGTTCTCCAATTAATAAATGAATCCCTTGATCTCCTTTTTCATAAGGGTAATAGTTACTGATAATATCGCCGTCAACCGTATAAGATTCCCAATAGCTCATAGGTACACCGTCAATTTCTCCAATTAGCAGTTTTTGATGGGAATCAGCTAGAAATGTTTTTAAATGCTGTTCATACGCCTGTTTTGAAATATTTAAATTCCAATACGGAATAACATGCGGTTCATGCATCCACTTGTACAGCCGTTCGAAATCTTTTGCAAAAGAAACAGAGCGAAAGGTGATGCTCTGCTCCTTTTGCTGAATCATAAATGGATACTGCTTTTGTAATGCCGATTTCATAACCGTACACCTGAAGATTCGTACAGAGGATTTTCAACATTTACATAAACAGACTGCGTTTCAAGAGAGCCTACCAGCTCATCCATATCATGAACGCGCGTTAAAAAATTAGCTTTGCAAGGAAGCACTTTCTCTTCTAACATCGATGAAACAAGCCCCGTATGATCTTTTTCTTTGTACATCTCTATCTCTTGTCGCAGGATCAATAGCAGATCTGACTCTTGAACAAGGCCAGCTGCACCAAAAGCGTTAACTAATCCTAAAATATGATTAAAAAATACGTAATAACGAAATCTTTCTTCTGCTACAGCGTCATCACATACCGTATCGCTTTCTCCGTTTAAGGAAGGAAGCAGCTTGCGAAGCTCTTGTTCCTTTGATTTCATAAAGTAATAGCCTTGGTTGTCACGGTAGTAAAACACCGATGGATATCCGTTTTCATCAAGTTTAATAACGGAATTTTGCTGATGAGCTTCCAGCGCAATTCCTTTTTGAGTGTAAAGCCACATCATAGGATGAAATGAGACATCTAAATAGCGTTTAAACCAGTGCTTGCTTATGTCTTCATTTGTGCTATTTTCACTTGCAGCAATGTAATTAATAATATTTTCAATTTGAGAAGCTTTCCCAAACACATGATCTTGACACAAACTTGCTAAGAGTGTTGTACGGTCCCCATGCTCACCTTGAAAAGGATTGCTTCGAATCATGACTTCAAACCCAAGCTCTTTTTTTCCAAGCGTGATGTAAGCAGGGTCTTCAATCACTTGAAAAGCCGGATAGTTTTCTTGAAGCTCCGCCTGCAATCCTTCTTGCAATAAACGGCTAACTTCTACCCCTCTGCTTAATTCTTTGCGTTTATTCACTCTCAGTGAATTCGTAATCTTCACCGGAATAGAAAATTTGTACATCACATCTGCATCTTCACTGTATACGGTTCTAACAGACGAAGTCGGATAAAACGGGTGACCGTGTGGCCCTAGATAAGCAAGCCTGCCTTTTTGAATCCATTCACACACTTCTTCTTTTCCTAAAAGATAACGAGCTTGCAGCGGATGCATAGGTATAAGTGAATAATCGTCCGCTTGGCAATGCGACTGTATGAATTCTTCAGAAACCTTGTTATCTTTTTTCAGCTGCTCTTTAATAAGCTGTGAAGCGGTTTGACTCCCGGCAGACTGTTCTGCAACAAGAGATTTATGTGCTTTAAAATAATGAAGCTGAAATTTGCCGTTAACTTCAGGCCCAAACACCTCTTCTTCTTCAGGTAATATCCCTTGACGGCTTTTAGGTGTAGGATGCAGCTGGTGGCCAATAAGCAATGACTGCTCAGATTCTAAGAACGTTTTGTCCCATTTATAGCACGTTTCTAACTCTTTCTGTCTTTTTTCAATGAACAATTTCATATTTTCATAGCTTAATAGCACACGTACAATTAGCTCATTTACCTGTAGTAAATGATCTGTTACTTCTTTTAAAAGAAAGGCCAAAAGAGTGACGACATCTAACTCCTTGAGCTCCTCTTTCTGAATGCGATAATAAAAGACCGGAAAGAACAAGTGACGTCCGGTAGCTGAACGGTACTTTACTGGAAAGTAAAGAGTTACCGGCTGTTTTTCTAGCCTAAGAACGAGCGTTTCTTCGCTTTTTATTTCTGTAATGGACTGCCATACTCCCTTACCTGTTTCTCGAATATAGCAATTAATAATATTTTGCATCGTAATAAAATTAGCCGATAACTGAGCGTTCACGTAATCGCTCCTCCTTTTTCTCCAACTCTTTTCCTAAAGCCACGACTTCCTCCAACTGAGTGGCAACAGTATCAACTGTAATCATGGGATTTAACATCGTTAGCTTTAAATAAGCTTGCTCTTTATGCTTTGTTTTTGCCATGATAAACGTGCCTTTTTCATATAAGTGCTGCTGAATAAGCTGATTCAATTCATTTTCATAATGCTGCTGTTTTTGACAATCAACATATAAAGTATCTGGCACATAGCGAAATACAACCGCGTTCATATAAGGATCATTTAACACCGTAATATTCCTTTGCTTTCGCAAATGTTCAGCTGTCTGCTTAGCCGTTTCAATCGTTTGGTCAACCATCTTTCCATACTCATTTGTACCTACTGCACGGAAAGTCAGCCATAGCTTCAAGGCGTCAAATCGTTTGGTCGTTTGAATGCTGCGATCTACCAAATGTACGTGCTCATCTTCTTCAGGATTTAAATAATCTGCATGAAGCTGAATGTGTTTAAACATAGCTGAATTCTTCAGTAAAAATGCCCCGCAGCTCACCGGCTGGTAAAACCACTTATGAAAATCCATCGTAATAGAATCTGCTCGTTCAAGAGCTTTTAAGCGTTCACGATATTTATGTGAAAATAGCAGCGCTCCTCCATAAGCGGCATCGGCATGAAGCCAAAGCCCTTCTTTTTTAGCTAGCTCACTTATTTCAAAAAGAGGGTCTACGCTTCCAAAATCTGTCGTGCCTGCCGTTGCTACAACAGCAAAAGGAAGGTTTCCCTGGGCTTTGACTTCCCGTATCGCTTCTTCTAAATTTTCTATATCCATCTCGTGCCTTTCATTGCACTTTACACTCACCACTGCATTCATGCCCAATCCAAGCTGAGCTGCAGATTGCCGCACCGTAAAGTGGGCTTTTTCGGAGCAGAAAATCCGCAGTTTTTTAGCTTGGAGCGGTAAACCTTCTTCACTAACATCAATTGAAAATGCAGCATGACAATATTCATTACGAGCAAGCAGAAGTCCCATATAATTCGACTGAGTCCCTCCGCTTGTAAAAACGCCCGAAGAAGAGCTTGGATAACCAATTTGTTTTGTTAACTCATCAATCACTTGATCTTCTATATACGTGGCAGCCGGACTTTGATCCCACGAGTCCATAGATTGATTCAAAGCAGAAATCATCACTTCCGCAGCAAGGGCCGGTATAATCGGAGGACAATGCAAGTGTGCCATTGCCCCGGGATGCGAAATATGAAGCGAATGATCCAGCACTACGGCTTGTACGTCATCAAACAGATCTTCTAGCGGCTGTTCGTGTTCGCTAAAATAGACCGAACGATTGACTAAGTTCGATAGTTCGTCAACGTCTATATGAGTATAAGGGGATTTTAGTTCATGGTAGTGACGTTTAATCATCTCTGTCATTCCGCCTATCATCGCTTCATAATTCTCGAGGCTTTCTTTGGATGATGATAAAAACCACTTTTCAAACGGCGCCATTTTATTTATTCACCCACTTCTCTTCTGCTGCTTTTATCGCTTCTTCAAATCTTGTTAACACTTCATCGGTTTGTTGTTTCGTTAAAATTAATGGAGGAAGCAGACGAATAACAGCACCATGTCTTCCACCCACTTCTAAAATGACGCCTCTGTCGAAACATTCTTTTTGAATCAGCTTAGCTAACTCACCGTTTGCAGGATGACTGCCGATTTTATTAGCCGGCTTTGTTGCGTCTATGATTTCAACGCCTAGCATCAAACCTCTTCCGCGTACATCACCAATTGAGAATACTTGCTTTTGAATATGTTTTAGCTGATTCTGAATATAAGCTCCTAATTCATGAGCATGTGCAGGTAAGTTTTCTTGTTTTATAAATTGCAAAGTAGCTCGTCCTGTAGCCATCGCAAGCTGATTTCCTCTAAATGTACCGATGTGTGCACCTGCTTCCCATTGATCAAGCTTTTTATCATATAGAACAACGGATAAAGGAAGGCTTCCTCCAATTGCTTTAGATAGTACTAATACATCCGGTTCGATATCAGCGTGTTCGAATGCATACAGCTTTCCTGTTCGTCCAATTCCAGTTTGAACTTCATCTACAATAAGCGGAATGTTTCGTTCTTTTGTGATTCTGCGAAGCTCTTTTAACCATGGAATCGGCGCCGGAACAGAGCCTCCTTCTCCTTGTACAATTTCTACTACAACACCCGCCGGAGTAACAATTCCGCTTTCAGGATCATCCAGCATATTTTCAATGTATGTACTAATGTAAGTGTGACCTTCAGCACCTACGCCAAACGGGCAGCGGTATTCATATGGATAAGGTAGAAAATGTGTATCGGGCACTAGCGCATGAATGTGCTTTTTGGGACTCGTTGTACCGCTAATGCTTAACGTTCCGTGCGTGGAGCCGTGATATCCCCCTTGAAAAGATAAAATCGTGCGGTTGCCTGTTGCTGTTTTTACAAGCTTCAAAGCCGCTTCAATTGCGTCTCCTCCAGTTGGACCGCAAAACTGTATTTTCGCTTTGTTTGCAAATCCTTCTGGTAAACTAGCAAATACTTCATCGATAAAAGCTTCTTTCACAGGCGTTGTTAAATCTAATGTATGTAAAGGAATAGATTTTGCTAAAACGTCTTGTATTGCTTCATGGACTACGTAATGGTTATGACCAAGAGCAAGTGTGCCGGCTCCTGCTAAACAATCAATATACTCTTTTCCATCCATATCCGTGATCACGGCGCCTTTTGCTTGTTTAATTGCAATAGGAAGGCGTCTAGGATAAGACCTTGCATTGGATTCACGTTCATTTTGCATAGCAAGCAGCATTTCGTTTGATGTAAGTTGTTTCGTTGACGTTGACATATCATATCCTCCTGTTTGTTCAATTGATAATGATTTTCATTAACAATTACAACAATAAATGATAATGATTATCACTGTCAATGATTATTCTGAAAATATGAAATTATTCCTATTTCACTCTAAAGTCGGGAAAACGCAGCCTTTCTCTTATGTATCAAGGATTCAAAGGGTTTTATGATGTTTTCCATTTAGGGAAAACTATGTAATAAGTCCCTTTCTATTTCCAAATAAAAAAGTGCTACAATTCCTTGTAGCACTTCTGTTACTTTTGCTTATTCATCGTTTCTTTTGCAGCTTTTACACTCCTTGGGTCAAGCGGTTTCGTATATTGACAATTCACTCGAACCCCTGAACCAATACGAATTTCTTTCACGGGAGTAACGGATAAGAACGCTTGAAGATTTTCAGGTTTCAGCCCTTTTGTCCCGATTAAAATAATATCTTTATCTTTTATTCTTCTTAACAGTTTTTTAATATGAGGAATACCGTTTAGCGCACTTTTATCCGCTCCTGAAGTCATGACACGCTGAATTTGCTTATAGCTTACAAGCGTTTCAAGTGCCTTTTCTTGATCACTGATTTCATCAAATGCTAAGTGGAACGTTACATTCATTTCTCCTGCCGCATCCAGCAGTCGCTTTAAAGCTTGCTCATTAATAATTTTGTCTTCTGTTAAACAGCCTATTTCAATTCCGTCAATGCCAATTTCTCTTGCATAGTGAATATCTTCAATCATTGTTTGCAAATCATCTTCATCATACTGAAAAGATTGATTATGTGGACGAATCATCACAAATATTGGGATATGTATCGTTTCTTTCACTTTTTTCATCAAACCGTAGCTTGGGGTTAAGCCGCCTTCACCGATTCCAGTTACAAGGCTTATACGATCGGCACCATGTTCCTGGGCAACTTTAGCATCATGTAAGGTTGCAGCTGTGACTTCTAATATCATTCTAAAAACACCCTTTCCCCTTTAATATAGAGCTTTTGCCTTCTTTTCCCTGTATTTATACTTAAAAAACTCTACCAAACTCTCTTATGTAAGAAAACACCCAAAAGATGTGATTAATATTTTCAAAAAATTGAATGTCATGGAAAAAGAGTAAGAACTATTCTTTTTCTCATGACGTTTCAATTAATAAAATTCTATATTTATACTAAAGATTCAAAAATACATCCCTTTTATCTAGGGTAAAGGGTTTATTAAAAAGAGCGTGGATTTGTTTGTTGCATGAACATCCAATCATTTAAAGAATGAGGCTGCTGATGACCAACGGGTGCTGAGAAATCGCGGCATCCGCAATCATGCATCGGCATTTGACCCATTCCTCCGTGCATTGGCGGCATTCCTCCTTGCATCGGCATTTGGCCCATTCCTCCTTGCATCGGCATTTGGCCCATTCCTCCGTGCATTGGCGGCATTCCTCCTTGCATCGGCATTTGGCCCATTCCTCCGTGCATTGGCGGCATTCCTCCTTGCATCGGCATTTGGCCCATTCCTCCGTGCATTGACGGCATTCCTCCTTGCATCGGCATTTGGCCCATTCCTCCGTGCATTGGCGGCATTCCTCCTTGCATCGGCATTTGACCCATTCCTCCATGCATCGGCATTCCGTCTTGCATCGGCATTTGACCCATTCCTCCATGCATCGGCATTCCATCTTTCATCGGCATTTGACCCATTCCTCCATGCATTGGCGGCATTCCTCCGTGCATCGGCATTTGACCCATTTCTTCATGCGCTGGCGGTAGCTCTCCGTACATTGGCATTTGATTCATTCCTCCATGCATCGACGGCATTGCATCTTTCATCGGCGGCATTTCTCCGTGTATTGGCATTTGATTTGCGCCTTCTTGCATCGGCATTGCCTGCATTTCTTTTGCAGAAGGCATCGGCGGCATTTTAGCAGGTTTAGGTGCTGCTTGCATATATGGATTGGATATCGGTTGTCCGGTTTGTTTCATTCCATACGAATTTCTCATTTTTAAGGGCTCCTTCCCATTCTCTTACTCTGTTTACGTTATTCTTTTTACCATCAATCTGAAATTCGTCCATAAGAAAATAGGCCTTCTACACATTCAAAATTGTAGAACGTATAAGAAAAAAGCTATAATCGAGGCAAATTGCAGATAGAAAGGTGGCACATGATGAATAAAACGATTATCGTATGGATTCGAAAAGATTTCCGGCTAGTTGATAACCCAGCTCTATTTCACGCAGCTAAAGAAGGAATGGTTGTACCTGTTTATATCCATGACGACTATGAAGAAAGCTCAATGGGAAGTGCAAGTAAATGGTGGCTTCACCATGCGCTGAATGACTTTAAAACCTCGATCAAAAAAATAGAAGGAACGCTGATTGTACAAAAAGGAAACCATAAAGATGTGTTACAAAAATTACTCCATGAAACGAATGCACAAGATATTTATTGGAATAGCCGCTATGAACCACATGCGCTAAAAAGAGATAAAGAGCTTCAAGCTTTTTTTTCAGAGCAACAAATAAATATTCGCACATTTGAGGGGTTTCTCCTTCATGAACCTTGGAAAATCACAAAAGAAAATGGGGATCCTTATAAAGTGTTTACAGCTTACTATAAAGCTTCTCAAAAACATTCAGTATCTTCTGCTGTAAAAAAAGTTACTTCCATACAGGCCTCCTCTAAACCGGTTGAATCTCTTTCAGTCTCAGATCTCGATTTGCTTCCAAGCATACCGTGGGATGAAACGATTAAGTCGACGTGGGAAGCTACGGAAAAAGGCGCTATTGATGTCTTCAAAACGTTTTTAAAGAATAAGCTGCTTCATTATGAAAAAGGACGAGATTTTCCTGCTGAAGCATTAAATTCATTTCTATCTCCTTATTTGGCTACAGGACAGCTTTCAGCTCGAGTCCTTTATCATTATTTGAGAACTAAAGCTGAAAAAGTAGGTTCTGATGCTTTTGAACAGCAAGCTGAAATGTTTATTCGTCAACTTATATGGAGAGATTTTGCTTATCAGCTGCTTTATCATTTCCCGCACACTACAACTGAACCGCTTAATGAAAAATTCAAGCAATTTCAGTGGGCTGACGGCAATGAAGAGCTTCAAGCTTGGAAAAATGGAAAAACCGGCTATCCCCTTGTCGATGCCGGAATGCGGGAGCTGTGGGAAACAGGTTTTATGCACAATCGAGTTCGAATGGTAGCTGCTTCCTTTTTAGTAAAGCACCTTTTAATTCATTGGAAACACGGAGCAAATTGGTTTTTTGATACCTTAGTAGACGCAGATTTAGCTAATAATACAATGGGGTGGCAGTGGGTTGCAGGCTCGGGAGCAGACGCCGCGCCATATTTTCGTATTTTTAATCCAATTACTCAATCAGAAAAATTTGATAAAGAAGGAGAATATATTAAAAAGTGGCTTCCAGAGCTTAAAGATATTCCTTCTTCTTATATTCATAAACCTTGGGAGGCCCCAGCAGACGTATTAGAAAAAGCAAACGTTACACTTAATAAAACATATCCGGCTCCAATTGTCGATCATAAAGCAGCTAGAGAGCGAGCGCTGGAGCATTATCAGCACATCAAATAAGAGGTAAATCAAGCCTCTTATTTGATGTGCTGAATTTTTTAAATGTGTAAAAAATTCCATTTCTTATCTATTTACAACTAAAAACATGTATTTGAAATCTCTTTATAGGGTTTTCAAGCCCAATTCCCCTCTCTATAGCACATTTGATTTTTCATATTTTTTCCTATAATTTGAATATATAATAATGATTATATATGCTTGGGAACTCTCTCATTGCATAGATCTGATTGGAGTGATTCGATGCCCGTTTGTCCTTCTTGTAACTATAAGGAAGATTATAATTTTTGCAGAATGTGCGGCACTCAAGTTCGGCACACCTTCGCCAACCAAGAAGATCAGCCTTTTTATCCATTAAAAGATCGAATCATTACGGATGACAATGAACCAAAGCATCAGGCTATTTTATCTCATACCCATGATTTAGTATGTGCTATTACTGAAGATGGCATTTATGAATACGCTTCTCCTTCTTACGCTAAAACGTTAGGCGTTTATCCTGATGAGCTTATTGGACAACATGTGCTTATCAATGCGTATCCCGAAGACAAACACATAATCTCGACTACTTTAGCTAACATGAGCAAAACAAAAGATGCCTCCACATTTGAATACCGAAAGTTTCACGTGAACGGCACCATCGTTTTATTAGAATGTAAAGGCGCTCCAATTATTACATCCACTGGAGAAATCGAAGGGTTTGTATTTGTCTCACGAGACGTAACAGAAAAAAGACAAGCAGAGAAAAAGATCCGAAATTCAGAAAAACTTTCTGTCATTGGTCACCTTGCTGCAAGTATCGCACACGAGGTTAGAAATCCTTTGACAACCATTAAAGGGTTTGTACAACTGTTCAGTGAGACACAGCAGCCGAAAAAAACAATGATTTATCGAGATCTCATTCAGCATGAACTTTCACAAATTGAACATATCATCACAGAGTTTATGAGTTTAGCTAAACAAGAGTACGTATATACAGACAACCTTGTTATTACCGACTTGTTAGATGAGGTATTAAAGCAATTTGAACCGGTTACTGGAGTCAAAAACATCCGCATCTTTCGTCACTATCCAAAAGAACATCCTCTGCTCGTTAGTGGGCAAAAAACACAGCTAACCCAAGTATTTATTCATATTATACAAAACGCTATTGATTCGATGGAAAGCGGCGGCAAGCTGGCGGTATCGATTGAAAAATCAGCTAGAGAAACGCTGTGCATTGTGATAAAAGACAATGGATGTGGAATTGATTCAAAGCGTATCCCTCATATAGGAGAGCCTTTTTATACAACAAAAGAACGAGGAATAGGCCTGGGACTAACAATTTGCAACAAAATTATTAATGAACATAATGGTTTTTTTCATGTATCCAGTGAAAAAAATGACGGCACAAGTATTACCATTACCCTTCCTATGAAAACGACTGAACTTTACGTAGTGGAAGCCTAAAAGAGAGGTTGAGACATAACTAAATCACTTCCATTTAAAGACGAGCAAATTAGATAAATGCTCTAGTATAAATGGCCTTTTACACCGCTGTTGATATCCTTACAAGGCTTCGCTTTCCGCGGGCGGCCGATAAGCCTCCTCGTCGCTAGGCTCCTGCCGGGTCTCTTCTAGGCCGCTTTTCCCGCAGGAGTCTTCGCCTTGCCCTCCAATCAACCGCTAGAAGCAACTAAACAGATGAGACCTACGTTCACCATTCCAATAAAAAACGAACCACCAATCAAACATTTTGATCAATAGTTCGTCATTCACCTTGGCTAACATACTTTTGTCCCAGCCTCTTCTTCCTTTAAAACAGCTGGGTGTACAGCTGATACTTATAAAGCATATAAAAACTTCCTATCACTGCCAGGTAAAAGATGAGAGTCTCTGCTCCGCTACCTGTTTCATATGTTAAAGGAGGCTTAAACTTCTTCTTGCTAAGAGGAGAGAAAAAAGGTACCCCTCGTTTAGAAAAGAAATCTCCAAGAATATGAAAAGCGTATCCATAGGCTATTCCTAATGTAAAATCGTTGTTATACATCGTATGTAAATAAAAAATAAGTCCGCTTGCAAGAATAGAATGCGTAATACCTCGGTGACCAAAAATAGATTTAATGACTTTTGCGAGACCAAGAGATCTTCTACCAATATATGAATTTGGTTCATCAATATCAGGAAGCAGCGCTCCAATCGCAATGCCTACAACATAAGGAAATGTAAACGAAGCGTCTCCTGTTATAGCCACACCGGCACCGGCAGCAATCGATGTTGCAATATGTGTGTGATATCTCAAATATGCCACCTTCTTTCTTTTTCAACTTAAGGCAAGCACCGTGACCAAAATCATACATATGTTCGCCCAAAGTTAACTATAAGTGAAGGTGGTAAAAATGTCAAAATAATCTATGGTTACGTAAACTGCAGACCGACTAACCCGATAAGCATCACAAGAAAACTAATAAGAGTACCCTTTCCATTTTTCTTTGCTCTTCCATCTTTTTTGACAATTGAATAAATCCACGTACTCGAATACACAGCGAATCCAAGAAAACCAAATAACGTGATATATGTAAACATGCCGAAACTCCTTTGCTTGTCATTACTATTAACTATACGAGATTTTATAAAAAAAACAAAGTAGTATGACAGCTTGTTTAATATCTCTTTCTTTTTCTTATACTAGGAAGAGGAGGGATGGCTATGCAACAGAAGCAGCTGGAAGATATATTCGACTTTTATGGGTTAAGTGAGGTTTATCGCGGCAATTTTGAGGATGTTGAACACCACTGGTTATTTAAAGACGTGGAGGCAACTATACTTGAAGATTTTTTTAACTCTCACGATTGCGAAGATCTCGAATGCTGTACTCTAGAAGAATTTTGTTTTTTATTCATGAATTTCCAATCCGTACATGCACAAATTCCCCACGTGTACTATTACTAAAAAAGTGATTTCGCAGGAAAGCGAAATCACTTTTTGTTAAAAGCCTAAAGAAATATATTTCACTTCTAAATATTCTTCAATTCCGTAATGTCCGCCTTCACGTCCAAGTCCACTTTCTTTAAAGCCGCCAAACGGCGCTTGGGGTGTAGAAGGTAGTCCATCATTTAGCCCTACAATACCATATTCTAAAGCTTCAGCAATACGAATAGCTTCTGAAATATTTTCAGTGAACACATAGGCTGCTAATCCGTAAGGCGAGTTATTTGCACGGCGAATAACTTCTTCTTCTGTTTGATACGTCGCAATTGGAGCAATTGGCCCGAATGTTTCCTCGTACATACAAAGCATATCATCCGTTGCACCATCTACAACCGTAGGTTCAACAAACAGTCCGCTTCCCTCTTCGCGTACAGCCCCTCCAGTTAAGACGTTTCCACCTTTTGCTACAACATCATCTAAGTGGCGCTTTACTTTTTCTAACGCTTTTTCATCGATTAGAGGTCCGATATCCGTACCTTCTTCTAAGCCGTTTCCGACTTTCAGCTGACTAACAGCCGCTGCAAACTGCTCTGCGAACGGTTTAGCAATAGACTCGTGCACGTAGATGCGGTTTGTACATACGCATGTTTGACCAGCGTTGCGGAATTTAGAAGCAATTGCATTTGTTACTGCTTTATCTAAATCAGCATTTGCTGTTACGATAAACGGAGCGTGTCCGCCTAATTCTAAAGACACTTTTTTAACCGTATCAGCTGCTCCGCGCATTAACAGTTTACCTACTTCTGTAGAACCCGTAAACGATAGTTTACGTACACGTCCATCTTGAAGCCACGCTTCTCCAATCGCTTTTGCATCTCCCGTAACTACATTAATTACGCCTTTTGGAATACCTGCTTCTTCTGCCAGTTCTGCTAGACGAAGAGCCGTCAATGGCGTCTGTTCTGCCGGCTTAATAACCGCTGTACATCCAGCTGCTAAAGCTGGCGCTACTTTACGTGTAATCATTGCTGCCGGGAAGTTCCACGGCGTAATAGCTGCCATAACTCCCACTGGCTGCTTGTGAGCAAATAGACGTTTATTAGGAGAAGAAGCTGGAATTGTTTCTCCGTAAATTCGTTTTCCTTCTTCTGCGTACCATGACACGAATCCGTTGGCGTAGCCAATTTCACCTTTTGCTTCTTTAAGAGGCTTACCTTGCTCGACTGTCATTATTTCAGCCAGTTCATCCGTGTGTTCTTCAATCAGCTGATGCCATTTAAATAATAGTTTGCCGCGCTCTTCTGCTGTTTTTTTAGACCATGTTTGAAACGCTTCATAGGCAGCATCTGCTGCTAGCTTCGCTTCTTTTTCTCCGCCTTTTGCAACGGCAGCTACTACTTCATTTGTCGCTGGATTTACCACTTCGTATGTATCATTTGTTGAAACAAATTCTCCGTTAATATATAAGTTTGCTTGCTTCATATTTCTTCACTCCCTGCTTAAATTTATCTACTCACTGTTCGGTGCTGTCCGACACGTATTTTCGGATTTTACGACTCGCTTGTGATTGGCTAATACCAAGCTGTTCGGCTACTTTGTAAGATGACCTATGCTGTTCAAACGCCTTGATGACCATTTCTTTTTCCACATGTTCAATCATTTCAGGAAGCGTATGAACAGGTGGATCGATAGCAAACTCTTTTGCAAACGGCAAGTCTTTAAGCGTAATCATTTCTTCTCCTGTAACAACCAGGCGCTCAATGATATTTTCCACTTCGCGAACGTTTCCTTTCCATTCCTGACCTAAAAATGCATCTAACGCCTTTGGTGATAAGCGTACATTACGTTCGTATACCGTATTAAAATGATGAAGAAATTGATAGACAAGAGGCAGAATATCTTCTTTTCGCTCTCGTAAAGGTGGAATCGTAATTGGCACTACGTTCAGTCGATAGTACAAATCACGTCTAAACTTTCCTTCTTCCACCATTTGCTCCAGATTTTGATTCGTAGCAGCAATAATTCGTACATCTATTGATACTGCTTTTGTTGAACCCACGGGACGAATTGTACGGTCTTGCAGTACATGGAGCAACTTACTTTGTGCTGAAAGAGAAAGTTCACCAATCTCATCTAGAAAAAGCGTGCCTTCGTTCGAAAGCTCAATGATACCTTTTTTCCCTTCTCGAAATGCTCCAGTGAACGTACCGCCTTCATAGCCAAATAGCTCTGATTCAATAAGCTGTTCAGGAAGCGCTGCACAATTAAGCTCATGATACGGCTGCTGTTTTCTTGTACTAAGCTGGTGAAGCAGTTTTGCTACTCTGCTTTTTCCTACCCCTGTTTCTCCAAGTAAAAGAACGGTTGTATTTACAGAAGCAACTCGTTGAATGGTTGAAAAAACCTTTTTCATCGCTTCGCTTTTTGTCACAATGCCTTCTAAGTCTACGGATTCATTTAACTCTTTTTTATAGTTTTCAAGCTGTTCTTCCATCTCTTCTACTTTTCGTTTTAATTCCATTAAGTCTGTGAGATCTCGAGAATAGCTAATAACACTTTTCAATTGCCCCTCATTGGTAAATACCGGCCTTGTCCGCACATGAAGATATCGGCCTGAGTTTGTTTTTTGAACCAATTCAATTGCTTGATTAGATTCAATCACCTTTAACGTGGCCGAAGGATAAAAGATCCCCATTTCCTGAAGTTCTTTTACGTGCTTTCCAATAAAATCTTCCACTTTCAAAGCATAATTTTTTTCACACTCTGAATTTACAACTAATACATACCCATTTGCATCAGTTACAAAGATTTCATCAAATGATGACTCAAATATATCGTAAAGTTCGTCGTTAATTTGCTGAATATGCTTTTTATGAATGGTCATTTGAATCACCTTTTCGTCAAAAAATAATTATTATTTTATTTTATCAGAAAATGAAACATCTATAAATAGAGTGTCCAAACATACCCATTCTTTGTAATTCATGAAGAATGAGTGAAGAGCTCTCTCTTCACTCATATCTCAATTTCTCTTACACTTCAACAGTCTGCTGTACGCTTGCTTCTAGTGCTGCTTCAAAAATAGCTAAGCCTTCTTCTAGCTGCTCATCCGTAATAACAATCGGCATTAAGATACGAAGAACGTTTCCAAATACTCCTGCGCTAAGCAGTAATAATCCACGTTTGTTTGCTTCTTTTACGATACGCTGTGTAAGCTCTTTGTCCGCTTCTTTTGTTTCACGGTCTTTCACAAGCTCAATCGCAGACATCGCTCCTAATCCGCGAATATCACCGATACAGTCATATTTTTCTGCTAGTTTTTCAAATCGTGATGTTACCACTTTTCCAAGGTACTCACCGCGTTCGTTTAGCTTTTCTTCTTCAATGATATCAAGTACAGCTAAGGCTGCTTCACATCCAAGAGGACTTCCACAATACGTTCCGCCAAGCTCACCAGGATTAGATTCATCCATGATTTCAGCACGGCCAATGACACCGCTGATTGGTACGCCAGCTCCTAGTGATTTTGATACCGTAATTAAATCAGGCTCAACGTCAAAATGTTCAATACCGAAGTAGCGGCCTGTACGTGCAAATCCTGCTTGAATTTCATCTGATACAAATAAAATTCCGTGCTCTTTACATAATTGATACACTTCTTGCACAAAACGTTTACCTGGAACAATGAAACCACCTTCACCTTGAATCGGCTCCATTACAACAGCTGCAATCGTTTCCGGTGCTACTTCTGTATTTAAGAAGTTTTTGAATTCTGTAATCATGAAATCTTCGTATGCTTCAACTGATAACCCTTGTGGACGACGATACTCATAAGGATATGGAGCTTTGTAAACTTCAGGAGCAAACGGTCCAAATTCATATTTATATGGTTTTACTTTACTTGTCATTGTCATTGTCATTAATGTACGACCATGGAAACCGCGGTTAAAGGAAATAATTCCTTGACGCTTTGTATATTTACGAGCAATTTTCACTGCGTTTTCTACAGCTTCTGCTCCGCTATTTAAAAGTAATACTTTCTTGTCAAATTCACCAGGTGCAATTGCTGCCAATCTTTCTGCAAGCTCTACATATGACTCATACATCATTACATTAAATCCTGTGTGAATAAAACGGTCTACTTGTTTGTGAAGCGCTTCTTTTACTTTTGGATGACTGTGTCCTACATTGATTGTGCCAATTGCGCCTACGAAATCTATAAACGTATTGCCATCGACATCTTTAACGATCGCCCCTTCAGCCGTATCAGCAAATGTCGGAATGCCATAACTTACACCTTTCGGAATGGCACGGTGTCTTCTATCTAATAATTGCTTTGCATTTTCTCCCGGTAAATTTGTTTCTACTTTGCTAAAAGTTTGACTCATTTTTTATCTTCCTCTCATATTAAATAATTCTTCAATTAGTTTATATGCAAAAAACGTGCCAACTTTTAAAAAGCTGAAAAATAAGCATTTTTAGATAATTCTAACGATAATTTACCCGTCAGTGAGTCTATATAAACTTATCGATGAGTCAAAAAAGACTTTTTTCTCCTACAAAGTACAGGAATTTTATATTGCCATAAAAGGAACAAAGCTTTTATAATAAATGTATAAATATAGTAATGTTGTGTTTAACCTCTTTATAAGGGAGTGAAAAATATGCTAGAGGGCTGGTTTTTATGGGTTATTTTATTTTGGGTTGTCTTTTTAATGAGCATGTTTGCTATCGGCGGATTTTTTATGTTCAGGAAATTTTTAAAGCGCTTACCAAAAGAAGACGGCATGTCTGAGCTTGATTGGCAAGATCACTATCTTTCCAAAACCGTCCACCTTTGGTCAGCGGATCAAAAGCAGCTATTAAACGTTCTTGTTGAACCAGTACCTGAACTATTTCGCGATGTAGCCAAACAAAAAATCGCGGGAAAAATTGGGGAACTCGCAATTGAGGAACAAGCAGCCTCTATAACGGAAGACTTAATCGTACGTGGATACATTTTAGCTACGCCTAAACGTGATCATAAATTTTTATTAAAAACATTAAAAAAGCAAAAAATAGATGCCGTCCCCTATCAGCATTTATTTTAAATCAAAAAAGGTGGCTGCGTAGCCACCTTTTTTAGTTTAATATCGTTGTATTAGCAAGACGATCATTATGCAGCTTTCGTTCGAGCTTTTTGTACGATGTGTACATAGCAATGCGCCAAGGTACAATCATACCAAATGCTAAGATCCAGAACATACCGCCAAGCTGGCCAACATCAATTGAAGAACTTAAATATATTTTCATTGCAATTCGAATAATAAGCAAACCAATAATAATGAATGCAAAAGCTTTTGAACGCTTCAAGTAAATATGATCGTCACGAATTTCAAATTTAGACGTTTTAATTAACAGGATTGAGAAAATCATGCCTGCTATTAACGCCTCAAGCAGTTCTGCACCCGTTACTCGAAACATTGGAAAGATAAACATTAACGCTCCCGTACTCATAAAAAAAGGCGGAAGTATAATTTTTTTTGCATTCGTTGGTTTATCAGCAGCTTTCATTCGAACAACTAATATGAAAGAAGCCATAAAAATTGCGACAAGTGTTGAAGCAATAACCAATGAAATCCTTCCTTTACTATAGTTTAGTGTTTACTTATATTATAATCCAAAAAACATCAGAAGTAAAAGTGCAACAAAAAAACAGAAGAGGATCTCTTCTGTTTTTATTTAGTAGAGGTGATATTTGCTTTTGCTTTTTGCTTTTGTTTTTGCTTTTTCATTGCTTTTAGTAAGAACCCGCCTTTAAATTTACGCGGCTCGTATGAAATAATGAAAGCACGAGGCTCATATTCTTCAATGAATGCTAATAGCTCTTCTTCTCTACTTCTTTTTGTTAAAATGTCTAATCTATAGCGTGCACTGTCTCTTCCTTCTCCTTGGTAAACAGTAACACCAAAACCTTCCTGTCGAAGGCGGTTAATCAACTCTTCATTTTTGGTCATAAGGTTAACTAAGAATGTTGTATATCCGATAGCAAGTCTAGATTCGATATAACTTCCAAGGATAATTCCCACTCCAAACCCAACTGCATATACAACCATAGCAAGCGTGCTTTGATCTCCTGAAAATACCAGGGATAAGCCGAATACATAAATTAACGCTTCAACAAATCCAAAAACCGAGGCATACATACTCATACCTTTGACTAAAAAAATTGTGCGCAGCGTCAAGATCGGTACATAGATCAGTTGCAAAAGCAAGATTAACAAAATATCTTTCAATTTATACACCTCTTTTTAACAATTAAAAATATGACGATTTTATTGTATCACTCCGTATTTATAGAAGATATAGTAAAAATAAATTTTTTCTATATATTTTTTCACATCATATTTGTGCTTATTTCCTAAGAGCGAAAGTAACTATTTTGTCTTTTAAAAAATAAAAAGAATCTGCCAATTCCCAGATTCTTTTTGTATCACTTTCCCTTTTCAGAAGCCCGTAAACCCTCCGAATACGCTCGTTGTATAAATAATAATTTTTGTCATCCAGTCAAAATACAAAATAAATCCCATTCCAATCATTGCGTATCCGCCAACTTTCATCATGGAATTCATATGTTTTTTTAACCAGTTCATTTTCCCAATAAAAAACGTCATAATAAAAAATGGAATAGAAAATCCAAGTGAATAAGTTATCATGTACAAAAGACCGGAGCCTGGGTTTGTCGCTGCAAGCGCCATAACCGATACTAAAATAGGGCCCGTACACGGAGTCCAGCCGGCAGCAAAAGCCATACCAATAAAAGAAGAACCTAAGAGTCCAGCCGGCTTATTTGCGAATTTAAGCTTGTGTTCCTGCATAAGAATTCGAGGCTTAAAAATCCCTAGTACAACTAGACCAAAGAAAATAATAAGAATAGCGCCAATCTGCCGAATTAAATCCTTATAGTTAAAAAACCACTGACCAATAAAAGAAGTGGCAAAGCCAATCATAATGAAAATAACAGAAAACCCCAATAGAAAAAAAGCTGTGTGAATAAAAGCTTTGCGCTGATGTGACTTAGCGCCTTCCTTTAGCTCGCTAACTGACACTCCCGTTATGTACGATAAAAAAGCTGGGTACAAAGGCAAACAGCAGGGTGAAATAAACGATAAAAACCCCGCGCCAAATGCCAAAAACAAATTTAAATCTCCCACATTTTCCACTTCCCTTTTTTTGTTCTTTTTGTTCTTTTTCGTTACCATTTTGTAACCAAATTGTCTTATCTCACTTCTTTCAAATAGTACCATTATCTTGTATAATTAGGTAAACGACTTGTTAGAAGGGATACATAGCATTGGCCAAAAAAGATATTCTATTAGCGATTGAAAAGAAACGAGAAGAACTCATCCGCATAGTCCGAGTAAGTGGATTAAACTCTCCACCTGCTATTAAACATAGTCAAGAATTAGATCATTTATTAAACGTTTACAATGAATTCCCTACTCAAACAACAGAAACAACCTCTTCATGAAGGTTGTTTCTTTTTTCACCTTCACTCTATCAATTCTGTATAAATCTCTTTTACTCCTGTTTCTTTGCTGAAATTCTCTTCTTTTTCACTGTGCTGAAGCTGATACATATTATAGTACAAACCGCATTTGTTTAGCAGTTCAGCGTGCGTTCCTTTTTCGACGATTTTTCCTTTATGCAATACTAAAATACAGTCGGCGTGTTGAATGGTCGATAAGCGATGAGCAATCGCAATCGTTGTGCGGCCTTTTCCCATATCTCTTAACACCTCTTGAATCGCTTCTTCCGTTTCTGTATCAATGTGCGCTGTTGCTTCATCAAGAATAAGGATTTTAGGGTTTCGAATCACCGTTCTTGCAAATGCTAAGAGCTGGCGCTGACCGCTTGATAAAGTCGAACCTCTTTCCACTAGCACTTCATTATACTTATTAGGAAGTGCTTCGATAAATGCGTGAGCTTGCACAAATTTCGCCGCTGCTTTTACTTGCTCATCAGAAAAATGGTCTTCATGCAGCGTAATATTTCGCTTTACAGTATCGGCAAATAAAAAGGCATCTTGCAGCACCAGCCCTACCTCATCTCGAAGCTGTTTATTTGAAAAAGACGATAGCGGTTTATTATCGATCAAAATGTCTCCTTTTTGCTGCTCATAAAAACGCATTAATAAATTAATGATGGAGCTTTTCCCGCTTCCAGTATGGCCTACTAAAGCCACTGTTTCTCCTTCGTTTACCGTAAATGATATATCAGAAAGCACATCTCGAACACCATCATAGGAAAACGTTACGTTTCTGAATTCTACCGTTCCTTTTTGTACCCCCTGCTTTTGTTCTCCTGTCATGACTGGATTTTTTTCTTTTTCATCCATCAAGTCAAATACCCGAGAGGCTGATACCATCGCTTGCTGATACATAGAAAGACGCTGCATCATTTCATTAACAGGTTCAAAAAAACGATCCAAGTAGTTGATAAACGCGTAAAGAACACCAATTTTAACAGGGCTGTCAGCTACGGAAATACCAAAATAACTGAGTACAAGAACAACGGCTAAAATGTAAAGTATTTCGACTGCCGGCCTCAGCAGCAAACCATCTAACTTAATATTGCGCATACCCGCTTTATAATGCTCATCATTAATTTCTTCAAATTCCGAGCGCAGCCGCTTTTCTTGACGAAATAACTGAATAATAGACATGCCTTGCAAAGACTCATGAAGCTTGGCATTTAATTGACTTAGCTTTTCTCGGAGCTGTCCATAGTAAATAGCGCTGTAATGCTGATAAAGCTTCATAATTCCCCAAATGAACGGGAGAAGAACTAAACAATAAAAAGCCAGCTTCACATCTAGCATAAACATGGCTATAAAAATACCGATCAAAAATACCCCATTTTGAATAAAAACCGCGATGACTTCCACAAACATTTCTTTCATGGCTTCCGTGTCATTTGTAATTCGAGATACCAGGCTTCCCGTTGGCGTGTTGTCAAAAAAGCGAAGAGCCAGGCGATGAACATGAGAAAAAACGTCAATTCGAATCTGCTGAATAATTTGAAGCGCAATTTTTTGAAACTGCAGAAGCTGAAAGTATTGAACAACAATTTTTAAAAGCTGTAAAAGCAAATAACTGCTCGCAAGCCACACAAGAGGCTGAAGAGGCAAGTACTTAGGAGTTAAATAATCGTCAATAAAAATTTTAATCAAAATGGGCCCTAATAAATCCGCAGCCGTAGCAATTAATAATAGTGTGAACGCTAAAAAAAATGATTTTTTATGCGGAATTGTATAGCGAAACAGACGTTTATGTACCGAAGAATGCTCAATTTTCATTTTTCGTCTCTCCTTCTTCTACCGCACGTTCAAGCTGCTGTCTATCGTACATATCCTGGTACCATCCGCTCACGCTAAGCAGTTCCTCATGAGTTCCTCGCTGAATAATTTTCCCTTTATCAAGTACAAGAATCAGGTCTGCATGAGTAACCGAGCTCAGTCGATGCGCTGTAATAATCGTTGTTCGATTTTGACGTTTCTGCTTCAGCGCTTGTAAAATACCCGCTTCCGTTTTTCCATCTACCGCTGATAGCGAGTCGTCTAAAATTAAAAGCTCAGGATCTAATAGAAGAGCTCTTGCAATCGAGATACGCTGTTTTTGTCCACCCGATAACGAAACGCCTTTTTCACCTACTATTGTTTGATAGCCATCTGTAAAATCGAGGATGTCTCTATGTACATTGGCAACTTTAGCCGATTCTTTAATTTCTTGATTGCTTGCTTCTCTTTTTCCAAACGCGATATTATCAGCAACTGTTGTTGAAAACAAAAAGTGATCTTGAGGAACATATCCAATGCTTTTGTACAATGAATCAAAAGCATAGTCTTTAATGTCTTTTCCTCCCCATAAAACAGCTCCGTCGCTTACATCAAATTCACGAAGCAGCAGCTTTAAAAGCGTGGTTTTCCCAGCACCCGTCTTTCCGACAATACCTAACGTTTGACCGCGAGAAAGTGTAAAATAAATTTCGTTTAACGTATATTCGTCTTCTTTAACATACGAAAACCTATGAATAACAGCTTCAATATTTCCTGTTGGCATTTCAACACTAGGATGCGCTGCTTCTTCAATCGAATTTTCTTCTTTTAATAAAGAAAATACCCTGTCATATGATGCTCTTCCTCGTTCCACAATGTTAAATAGCCAGCCAAACGCGAGCATCGGCCAAATAAGAAGGCCCAAATAAGTTGTAAAGGTAACAAGCTGCCCCAGTGTTAACTCTTCATTAATAACCATCTTGCTGCCAAAAATAAGAGCAAGTAAAAAAGAAAGTGCTACAATAATCGAAATGGTCGGATCAAACAATGCATCTACTCGGGCTACTTTCATGTTCTTTTGGACAACATCTGCAGACTTAATGCGAAATTCTTCGACATCAGCTGCTTCTTCCCCAAACGTCTTAATGACTTTAATTCCGCTAATGCTTTCTTGAACCTTATCATTTAAAGTAGAAAATGCTGCTTGTGCGTGATGAAACCGCGCATGAAGCAATGTACCATAGTAACTTGTTAAAACGGCCATAAGCGGCATAGGAATAAGGCAAATAAGCGTTAATTTCCAGCTGATTGTAAGGGCCATTGTGCATAGAACAAGCCCTCCTGTGACAATCGAATCCACAAGCGTCAGAACGCCCGAACCCGCAGTTTGTTGAATAGCTTGAATATCGTTTGTTGCATGGGCCATCAAATCCCCAATTCGCCGCCGCTGATAAAAGGCCTGATTCATCTTGGTAAAATGAGTGTAGAGGGTATTTCTCAGCTGCTTGGCTAGTTTAACAGATGAACCAAATATCATAATACGCCATATGTACCTTGTGAAATAGGCCACAACAGCAGCTCCTAGCAAAATGCTAACCATCTGCATTAAGCGCTTTCCATTCAGCGTCCCTTCTTTAATGCCATCTACCGTTAAACCAATAATTTTAGGCGGGAGAAGTTCTAATGCTGCCACAATAATGAGCAGCGCTATCCCCGTTATGTAAGACTTTTTTTCCTATTTGAAAAACCACCATAGCTCTCGAAAAATTTTCATCGTATCCTCCTAGCCCCACAACCATTTTCTTATATCTATCATAAAACAAAAGACACCCTTCTGAATAGAGAGTGTCTGTCCAATTAACCATTATTTAATTTGGCCGTTCATTGCTTTCATCATTTGGTTAATTTTTTTCTGCGATGGTTTCATGCCCATTTGCATCATCATCATTTTTAACATTTGTTCATTAATTGGTGGATTTTTCTTCAGATAGCTCATCATATATTTACGAGCAATGAAAAATCCTAGCGCTATCCCAACAATTAATGCTAGAACACCAACTAGAATATACATTCCCATGGTATTACTTCCTCCTTCGTGTTGTCTAACTTACAGTGTACTAGACCATACGCTATTATACAATATTTCCGTTCCAATTTCCTTAAATAATTACACAAATTTTCTTGTTTTCACAGGCCTCAGCCAGCCGTATTCATCCGTTCCATAATTCACTGCTAAAAAACAAGGATCTAGCTTGCGTAATACTTCAAAAAAAGCTGTCTCAGCATCAACATTGCCATCTCCTTCAATTGTTATACAGCGATTCGTTAATTTTATAGATGCTCGACTTTTTTTATGAGGATATTCCAGCACAAACGTCTCTTGATGAGTAAAAAAATGAGGATAATGAGAAAACGCCTGAAGTAATTCTCGTTGAATAAATGAAATGGGCAGTTGCCGAGTAATGTAATGAACTTGTTTTTGTAAGTGCGTTTCCTTCAAGTGACGTTTCATTCTATATTCAATCAGCAGCTGATAAATGAGCTTTTCTCTTCGAAAATAGGATGATGCAACTTCTTCCTCCATTAAATATACTTCATACGTTCTCACGATTCATCCTCCCTTTCGGCTCGTTCTTTTTTGTACCATTATACCGAATGGTGTACGCAATGCTTGTCTATCGATGAAAAAATTCCTTTGTTTTTTTGTCGAAAAAAAGAGCAGACCACAGGAGTCTGCTCTTTCTTATGAAAAAGAATTATGCATTAAGCAAGCTTTTCACTTTTGCTACTACATTTTCAACTGTAAAACCAAATTCTTTCATGATTGTTTCACCAGGAGCAGATGCACCGAAGTGATTAATACCAAGAACTTGTCCTTCGTCTCCAACATAGCGTTCCCAGCCAAGTGTAGAAGCCATTTCAATACCTAAACGTTTTTTCACTGATTTAGGGATAACACTTTCTTTGTACTCAGCAGATTGCTCTTCGAAACGATCCCATGCAGGCATACTTACTACAGATACGTCAATGCCTTCTGCAGCTAATGCTTTTTGTGCTTCTACTGCTAGGCTTACTTCAGAGCCTGTTGCAAGTATTAATGCATCCGCTTGGTCTTTACCAGCTTTAGATACAACGTACGCACCTTTAGACACGCCTTCGTATGCATTTTCTTTTGTACCTTCAAGCGTTGGCAAGTTTTGACGAGTCAATACAAGCGCCGTTGGGCGGTCAGTTGACTCTAATGCTAGGCGCCATGCAGCAGCTGTTTCATTTGCATCTGCAGGACGAACCACTGAAAGACCTGGCATTGCACGAAGTGATGGCAATTGTTCAATTGGCTCATGTGTTGGGCCGTCTTCTCCAACTGCGATACTGTCATGTGTGAATACATATGTTACAGGAAGCTTCATTAAAGCTGCTAAGCGAATTGCTGGGCGAAGATAATCAGAGAATACAAAGAATGTTCCTCCGAATACTTTTACACCGCCGTGTAGAGCCATACCGTTTAATGCAGCTCCCATTGCAAATTCACGTACACCGAACCAGATATTACGTCCGCTGTAATCAGCTGCAGTGAAGTCTTCTGAACCTTTAATCATTGTTTTATTTGAGCCAGCTAAGTCAGCTGAACCGCCGAAGAATTGAGGTACAGCTTGTGCTACTGCGTTTAATACTTCTCCCGAAGAAGCACGGCTAGCTAGGCTTGAACCCGTTTCGTATGCTGGAAGCGTTTCTTCCCAGCCTTCCGGTAACTTTCCTTCTACTGCTAGTTCAAATTGACGACCTAGTTCAGGATATTTTTCTTTATACTGTGCAAATACATCGTTCCATTCGTTTTCTTTCTTTTGGCCATCTTCAGCAATTGTAGCTTTGAAGTGAGCATACACTTCTTCTGGCACATAGAAATCTTCTTCAAATGTCCATGCATAAGCTTCTTTTGTTAATTTTGTTTCATCGGAACCTAATGGAGAACCGTGCACGCCAGAAGTACCCGCGTGGTTTGGAGAACCAAATCCGATTGTTGTTTTTACTTCAATTAGCGTTGGGCGTGTTAAATCGCCTTTTGCTTCTTCAATTGCGTTTGCAATCGCTGTCAAGTCATTGCCGTCTTCAACGCGGATTACTTGCCATCCGTAAGCTTTGAAACGATCTTCTACGTTCTCAGAGAACGAGCGATCTAAATCTCCGTCTAAAGAAATATCATTTGAATCGTATAAAACAACTAAACGTCCTAATTTTAAGTGTGCCGCTAATGAAGCTGCTTCAGCAGATACACCTTCCATTAAGTCTCCGTCACCACAAATACCATACGTAAAGTGGTCTACAATTTCTAAACCTTCTTTGTTGTATGTTTCAGCTAAATGACGTTCTGCCATTGCTTTACCAACAGCCATTGCAATACCTTGTCCTAGTGGGCCAGTTGTTGCATCAACACCTGCTGTATGACCGAACTCTGGATGACCTGGTGTTTTACTTCCCCATTGACGGAAGTTTTTAAGGTCTTCAATTGATAAGTCATATCCAGCTAAATGAAGCAAGCTGTATAATAGTGCCGATCCGTGTCCTGCTGATAATACAAAGCGGTCACGGTTGAACCAGTTTGGATTCTTTGGATTGATGTTCATAAATTTTGTCCACAATGTATATGCCATTGGAGCAGCTCCCATTGGCATACCTGGGTGACCTGAATTTGCTTTTTCAATCGCATCGATTGATAAAGTACGAATTGTTGCAATCGAAAGATCTTCAATACGTTGTGTCATACTCTTCATTCCTTTCAAAACTATGTACATATGTTATCATACTAATGATTTGCTTATTTGTACAATACTTGAACCAAAAAAATTTCCACTTTTACAGTTTTTGTGTGCCTTATTAAAAATATACAAAAAACTAGAGGGAACTCTCCCTCTAGTTTTACTAGAACGTCTTAGTGAAGACGCTTCTTTTTACTCTCTTTTAACTTCTTAGGCGTAACATCTTTACCTTCTTCGTCCACAACTTTAATCGTATGAAGGTGATTTGTCATAGATTGTCGGAAAACTTTTAAATATTCCTGACGTAGCTCTTGCTGTTCTTTCGCTTCAGATTCTGTCAGCCCTTCAGCCTTTGCCTTTTTTGAAAGAGCATTAATACGAGCAAGTTTATCTTTTGATAGCATATAAAACCTATCTCCTTATAATCAATAATTAAAATTACCGAACCGTTCCGGCAACATGTAGTCATCTTACTAAATCTCTTTCGTTTTATCAAGAGATTGAGTACTGTCTTGGTACTCTTGATAGCGACGATGTACCGTCGCTTTTGAAATATTATAACCAAAACCTTTTAGCGTAACTGAAATTTCAGCAAAGGTTAAGCCGTTATGACGAAGGCGGACAATTTCTTCAATCGGCGCTTCTTTTTTTTCTCTTCCCGAGTTAACTCCTTGATTTTTTAAATTTTGCTGCGGACGATAACCGTTTTCTACGGCTCTTTTCATTCCTCTTTTAATTTTAGCATTATGTAATTTCCGCTGATGCTCTTCCACTAAGCTAATAATATCTAACACCATTGAGTCAGATTCTGAAAGCTGAAGCTGGCCTTGATGACTAATCGTATAGATTGTAGCATTTTCTTTATGAAAAGCATGAAGCAGCGCAATTCGGGCGTTTCCTCTGCCTAATCGTGTTTCGTCTTGAATGAGCAGCACAGATATTTTCTCTTCTTTCATTGTATGAAGAACATCCAAAATACCCTCTCTGTCTACATCATATCCGCTTGCTTTTTCCATCACGACTTTTTTCACCTTTAGATGGTGAAGATCAGCAAGCTTTTTTAATTCTTCTTGCTGGCGCTGTAAAGATGTTTCTTGGGTTTTTTTATCCGTACTGACACGGCAATAAATAATGGCATCCACTTTTATCACGACCTTTTCGGCTTCTAACAATATTCAGGAACGGCCGTTACACACTACTGTTCAATTGCCACTTGATTATGTAACTCTTTTTTTAAAACAGGAATATATAATTTATCTCCAGGAGATAAAGACTGGGCAGTGTCTGAGTTTAAATCATTGACGTCTTCAACCCATTTGACAAATTCATTGGTGGTCAAATGATGGTGATTATGATACTTGTTGGACAAGTCCCAAAGCGTATCTCCTTTTGTAATAGTAACCGTTGAATATTTGTCTAAATCTACTTTATCCGTTCCTAAAACCAGCGTCAATACATATGTAAGTGCAGCGATAACTGCAAAAAAAATAGCGTAATGTTTCATAGAATGTAAGAATTGTTGCATATTATGATCCCCCTATCAGAATATATGTTCTTATTTTAGTGAGAACATTTGTTTCTGTCAATGGAATTCTTCGAACTTATGTTTGTATATTGACACATCACGTGGTATAATTCACCTAAAGAATAGCTAAAATCGAGGTGAAAAATATGAAGCTATCAAAACGTCAACAAGACATACTAGATTTTATTAAGCACGAGGTAAAATTAAAAGGTTATCCGCCTTCTGTTCGCGAGATTGGGGAAGCGGTAGGATTAGCCTCTAGCTCCACTGTACACGGGCATTTAGCTCGTTTAGAAAGCAAAGGGTTAATTCGCAGAGATCCAACAAAACCGAGAGCAATCGAAGTTCTTCAACTAGACGAAGTAAACATCCCTAAAAGCAATGTCATTAATGTTCCTGTTATTGGTAAAGTAACAGCGGGTCTTCCTATAACAGCCGTTGAAAATGTGGAAGAATATTTCCCTCTTCCAGATAAATTCGTTTCTCCAGATGATCATGTATTTATGCTTGAAATTATGGGAGAAAGTATGATTGAAGCAGGTATTCTAGATGGCGATATGGTAATCGTACGTCAGCAGCAAACAGCTAATAATGGAGATATTGTGGTCGCTATGACCGAAGACAACGAAGCAACGGTAAAACGCTTCTTTAAAGAAGAAAATTTCGTTCGTTTACAGCCTGAAAATTCAACGATGGCGCCTATTATTCTTCGCCACGTAACGATTTTAGGAAAAGTAACTGGTGTATATCGCACGATTCACTAATCAGACACTGTATGTAAAACCAACTAATCATGATGTTAGTTGGTTTTTTTACGTTTGTTTTCTAAAAAAATTGGCATATTATAAATGATACGTTGAATCATCGCAGGCAGGTAGAACGGTTTTTATAAAGCTTGTTTTATCCTTTACTTTCTATCTGCATTTCCTCGACTCTTACAAGGAAATACAACCAACTATAAAAGGATGTAGTTTATGACCAATACACCAAGGAAAACAGAACCATTTCAAACCATTGTACCTACCAAAGCAATGAACATGTTTCTTTTTCCTTTTTCCTTTGACCGAAAAAATAAAGAGCAGCTTGTTCATGTACTGGAAGCAAATTTGTTCGAGTTTTTTTCCATTCAAAACAAACATTTAGAAAAAGAATACTACGGAGAACAATATTACGTATCTCATGATAGCCTGGATCAATATTTTCTTCCTTACATTGAATGCATTCTATTCCCTGACTCGCGCGAAAAAGAAGGGTTGCTTAGATTTTCAAAAAAAATAGACCATACCATTACTTTACACACTTCCTCCACCACCGTGTCTAGCAACGTGCTGTCTGTGGATGTTTTTTTATGTCCTTTTGAAATTGGCGTCATGACCATTCGCACTGAGATGAGCCATAATCATTACACCTATGATGATATTTTAGAGTTCATGAATCATTTTCGTGTATTAGAACCGAAGCTTGCTGAAGAGCATGGATCCACCATTACCTATGAACATCATCGCTATAGCAAAGTGCAAGATTATATTTTTTCACAGCTCGCGCCATTTTTGAACGAACACATCAAGAAAGAAGCCACACGTGAACAGCACGTTGGGAGCCTTCCTTATTTTATCGATGAACGGATGTTTGTGTTAAGTTATGTAACGGTAAATCAAGAGCAAGAGATTAATTCCACAACTTTATTTCGTACTGGACAGCTAAATAGCTATACGCCTGGCGGGAAAGCGTTTATTTCTGCACACAATCATGAGTATATTAAAACGTATAATACTAAACACGTGTACTCCAGATGGGCTCCTGAAACCTATTACGTCATAACAGACCATGTGTTTTCGTGTATTTCTAAATCGACAGACTCTAAAACGGATCAGCTTTTGATGAATCATCTATTTGGCCAGCATTACTATAATTTATTTTTACATTTTTTCTATAAAATCGTGTTGCTAAAACTATCTTATGAATATTCTCAGCTCACGTTTCATAAAAATTCAGAGGGCATTGAACGACTAATCCGCTCTATTACCGTGTTTTCAGGTAAATATTTGTTTTTAGAAATTAGCTCTCGCACAGAAGGTCAAGAGTTTTCTGAGCTCTTTAAAAAAATCTTTCATATCAATTCTCTTTATCAAGAAGTCAAAGAAACCCTTGGTACTTTGTACCAAAATCAAGAGAAAATCGCAGCCAAGCGTCACAATTACTTATTATTAATTTTAACGATTTACACGGTTCTTTCCGGTATTTACGGAATGAATTTAGTTATTAGCAAACTAAAGGGAAACATCCATTGGGATAGTATGAAGCAGTTTTCTATCTTTGAATATATCGCTTTAATAGTAGCTCTATCAGGAATTCTGATCAGCATTAGTCTCGGAGTGAGTTCCCTATGGAATTTATTAAAAGATCGGTTTAAAACATAAAAGCTGTTCGCATACGTATGGATGCAAACAGCTTTTTAAATTATATGTCCGATATCGAAATCCCTAAAGACACGGGAGATTTTCGTATTATCGACCGAAAAGTAGCGGATGTATTCAAAAAAATGACTGAACGCAATCGTTTTGTACGAGGAATGATGTCTTGGATTGGCTTCAGGCAAACATATGTAGAATATGAGCGCGATGAACGCTTTGCTGGTGAAACAAAATATCCTTTAAAAAAGATGATCAAGTTTGCTTCAGATGGAATTATTGGGTTTTCAACGAAGTTTTTGCGTTTAGTAATGATTATTGGCTGGTTATCGGTTTTTGTATCACTTTTAGTTTTAAGTTATTCGATTGTTGTTTGGCTGATAGGTAAAAACATTCAGCCTGGCTGGACTTCTATTATGGTAGCTATCACCTTCTTTAGCGGTATTCAGCTACTTGGCTTAGGACTAGTCGGACAATACATCGCAAGAATTTACGATGAAAGTAAAAATAGACCTATTTACGTTGTACGTGAAACCATTAACTTCTCGAAAGCTTCAACAGATTCTCCAAACGCACGTGAAAAAGTATATAGCTAAAAAAACAAGGAAGAAAACAGCTGTTTTCTTCCTTGTTTTTATTCTTTTTGAAGCTGTAAATCACTTGGCACCCAGTCCGGAATTCCATCATCTTCATCAAATTCAATAATGACATCCGTTACTCCTTTTTCCTGTAAAATACGATTTTCCAGACGATCTTTAATATCATCAGCTTCTGCCACTGTTAAAGCAGGATCAATTTCTACTTTTAATTCAACGTGAAGCTCTTCTCCTTCTTTCATCACCATTAACGTTTGAATATCACGCACTTGTACATCTTGCATGACAATCGCGCCAATTTTCATTTCCATTTCTTTATCCGCTTCGCCAAGCGCTCCAGCAGCATTATCTAAAAAGACTCGTCCTACTACAAAAAACATCATAAGACCAATTAAAATAGAAGCAATTCCTTCAGCTTGATGAAAAGGCGTAAATCGCGAAATAAAAACGGCGATTAAAGCCAATACGCCTCCTCCAGTAGCTACCAGATCTTCCATAAAAACAAGTTTAGTTGCTGGCTTGGCTTTCTTTAAATGAACAAAGCTTTGCGCAAAAACATTTGTTTCTGCAGGGTTTATCCCCACATCGTGCAAAATTTCTTTCATTGCCTTAAATAGAACAAACATTTCAAGTAACACCGAGATGCCAAGTACTGCAATATTTAAAATAAAGCCTGAAGACTTCGTCGGATGAAGAATGTGGTGATATCCTTCTTTAATCGTTTCAAACGCCATAATTCCTACTACAAGAACCGCTCCTAATAGAACAAGATTAACCAATCGGCCAAATCCGTTTGGAAATCGTTTGGTCGGGGCTTTTTTACTTAATGCCGAACCTATAAAAACAAAAAACTGATTTGCTGCATCCCCTAAGCTGTGCATCGTTTCAGCAAACATCGCTACATTCCCTGTTAAAGCGAAAGCAATCCCTTTAATAATGGAAATAATAGTATTCACTATAGCGGCCATCATGGCCGATTTATTTCCTTTTCGCAATAACTTAATTAATTCACTCATACAATCCCTCCGTTTGCGCCTTTATGAGATTCGATTACGGTTAGTGTATGTGAATTTAAAAATTAAAAACCTCCAACATACAAGTTGGAGGTTTTTAGTCATGTTTCATTATTTTTTAAAACGGTACGGTACAGTTGTAACGATTACGTTTTTACGGTAAAGCAAATGTGCTTTTAACAGCAGACTGGACTGATTGTGAAGGATATTTTGCCAGCTTTTTTTCGTAATGAATTGTGGAATAACGACCGTAATAGCCATATTGTTTTCCCGTGCTTTTTCCTCGGCCATATCAATGAATCGAAACAGCGGCCGCACTAAGCTGCGGTATTGAGAATGAAACGTAACAATACGAATATCAGGCTGCCACTTCTCCCACTTCTCTTCCATTCTCTTTTCGCTTTCTCGATCAAAGGCCACATGCACTGCAATAACGGTATCGCCAATCGTTCTTGCATAATTTAATGAATTTTCTACTACCTTTGTCATTCCTGCTACAGGAACAATGACCACACTTCCTTCAAGCTTTCCAATCTTTTCTCCTTGCTTAATGCGAAGCTGCTCTCCTACCGCTTCATAATGCGTATGAATGCGATGAAAAATATAGACAATAACCGGTAAGAAAATGAGCACGGACCATACTTGTGAAAACTTCGTTGTAAACAAAATGATTAGCACAGTTAAGGTAATAAGCGCACCAATTAAGTTAATGGTTAGCTTTCCTTGCCAGCCGGCCGGCTTTTCTCTAAGCCATTTGACAATCATGCCTGTTTGAGAAAGCGTGAATGGAATGAACACTCCAACTGCATAAAGAGGGATTAATTGTTCAGTCGCTCCTTTAAAAGCTACAATTAAGACAATAGAAGCAATTCCAAGGGTCACAATTCCATTTGAATAGCCTAGTCGATCGCCACGAATTTGAAACATTCTTGGCATGTATTTATCAGACGATAAGTTGACAGCCAGCAAAGGGAAAGCTGAAAAGCCCGTATTCGCTGCTAGCACTAGAATTAGAGCTGTTGTGCCTTGAATAAAATAATAAAATCCATTTCGTCCAAACACACTCGATGCAATTTGTGATACAACCGTTTCATCTGCTTTTGGAGAAATGCCAAGCCAATAAGCTAAAAACGTGATGCCCGAAAATAAAACGGCTAAAATACCGCCCATCAGCATTAATGTATGAACAGCATTTTTTGCACCTGGCTCTTTAAAGTTAGGCACTGCATTTGAAATAGCTTCTACACCTGTCAATGCCGAACAGCCAGACGAAAAAGCTTTTAATAATAAAAACAAACTAATACCTGGCACTACTGTACCGAGAGATGGATGAAGCTCAGGTGAAACTTGGCCTGTCGCTATTTTAAACAAGCCTACCGCTATTAACAAAATAAGAGCAATAACAAATAAATAAACCGGATAAGCTAATACAGAAGCGGATTCTGTTACACCACGTAAATTTAAAACGGTAATAAAAATCACCAGCAAACACGCAATTACTACATTGTAATGATGCAGCGTTGGAAAAGCCGAAGTTAAAGCATCGGTTCCTGCTGAAACACTCACGGCAACTGTTAAAATATAATCTACTAACAGTGACCCCCCAGCGATAAGCCCAGGATTTTCTCCTAAATTGGTTTTCGAAACAATATAAGCTCCTCCGCCTTGCGGATACGCATAAATAATTTGACGATATGAAAGAATTAAAGCCGTCAGGAGTACCAATACCCCAATCGCAATTGGAATCGAATACCAATAGGCAAGGACGCCGACTGTTGCAAGTACAATCAAAATTTGTTCTGTTCCATAAGCCACTGAAGATAAGGCATCTGAAGATAATATAGCCAGTGCTTTAAGCTTACTAAGCTTTTGATCGCCTAACTCTTTTGTTTTAAGCGGCTTTCCAATCAATAATCTTTTGAGAACTGAATAGTTCACGCAATTTCCCTCCGATGATTGCCTAGCTACTATTTACTATTCATTGCTAAGCTCCGTTACAAGTTCACGAACAAGTGATATCATTCCTAAAAAATACCTTTTTATGTTAAAAAAGCGCACAAAAAAAACACTAAGGGTTCTCAGCGTTTTTACACAGCTTAAACCTCCTCTCCAAAACGCTTATGGGGTTAGCTGTCGGATTCGGGCTATGAGAGTAGCCCTACCTTTAAAAAAAGGATTCACCCCAAGTGACAATGCACAAATTTGGGTCCCCCACTTCTGACGAATTAAGCGATAACAGGTCAATATAATTTTCGGTTAAAGGGTATGATCGATAACATGTTTCTTTCATAACTATCCTTTGTTCTTAGATAATATACTCCCGTACAAATGGTTTGTAAAGCATTATTTTACGTAAACCATAAAATAGTACTTAAGGCGCTTTTAACAGAAAAACAAAAGGCCTTCTGCTCGCTTACAGAAGACCTTTTTGCTTTAACTTTTTGCTTTTAAAACGGCTGCTAGCTTGTTTTTCGTTTGAGGACCATAAATGCCATCTACATCATAAGGAAGATACACAAGCTGAAAACGTCTTACTGCATCTTTCGTTTGAACTCCATATATTCCGTCTACTGACCCTACTTTAAAATTAACTGCGTTTAATGCTCTTTGAAGCTGTTTCACGGCTTCTCCAGAATCACCTTGCTTTAAAATTCCATTGGGAAGTGGATATTGTTCAGCAGGTGGTGTTGGAGATGGGTTTGGTGAAGTCCCTGAAGGAATAACAATTGTTTTTCCAACCTGTAGTGTTAAAGGATCAGAAAGCCCTGTATTCGCTTCTTGAAGCGCTTGTACTGTTATATTGTACTTCTGTGCAATACTGTACAGCGTATCTCCTTGCTTGATCGTATACGTTTTTGTACCTGGTTCAGAAGGTGATGGATTTGGTGTTGGATTTGGGTTTGGAACTGCACGACGGGGTAAATTCAAATAGACGGCAATTCCTTTTGCATACGATTCACCCATGCTTTTTAAAAAAGCTTCGTTTTGGAGAAGTGCTGCATCGGTGCGGTTATCAATAAAAGCTATTTCAGTTAGTACTGCGGGCATATTTGTTAAGCGAAGCACCGCATAATTGGCTGACTTTCGACCGCGATTCGGATGATTATACGATAGCAGCGTTGGCTGTACTTGGCCGTGGACAATTGATTGAAACGTTTTACTGGCATTGCTAGCGCTTCTGTAAACATAATCTTCGTACCCTGTTCCTCCACCGGCATTTACGTGAATAGACATAAATGCATCTGCTCCCCACGAATTAGCTTGAGAAGCGCGCTGAGATAACGATAAAAAAGTATCTGTGGTACGAGTGGTTTTAATCGTAAAGTCACTGTAGGTGCTATTTAAATAGCTTATTAAATATTGTTGAATTTTTAAAACTAAGTTTTTTTCATACAGTCCATTCGCTCCAACTGCTCCTGCATCTGCCCCACCATGTCCTGCATCAAGATAGATTTTTTTCATATTACTTGTCCCTCCTTATTGTTAACATATGCACGGGGGCAAAAAGTGCTACGTATACTAGCCTAGCAGGTGAAAAATCACTAAAAAAAAGACCCGTTGCCTAATGGCAACGGGTTATTCTGCTTTATAGACAGAATACTGAATAAGGATAGCTCTCAAGGAGTGAAAGCTATATGCAGAGTGTTGATTCGTTGATTCGTTGATTAAATGATAATAATTATCATTTTCATTTAAAGTATACACTACAAGGAAAGTTTTGTCTATTCTATTATCGTCATAAGCCTATTTAAAAAGCAGAACACCTACAACAATGAGAATAATCCAAATTGGAATGCTTATTAAAATTCCTATGACCAAACCTTTAAAGAAATTTCCTTCTTTCATTTTCCTTACATTCCTCTCCAACAGTATTTTCTATCGATACTGTGCCTGGCTGAAAATTCTCTGAAGTTATACTGAAATACAGTGCAGAGTGAACACATAAACAATCTCTCTATCTGTTATACACTACTTTTACATATAGATTCAATGAGACAAAAAGATTATCCTTTTTAATTCATATAACCAAATTCTTTCCTGTATATAACAAAACAATAAAAAGCCTCCCGTAAATTATACGACAGGCACCTATACTTGTTTTATGAACAGCTTAGTTCGATATTTAATATACGCATGCAGAATATTATTCATTTTGAAAAACAAAAAAGTCCGAGAGAACGTATAAACGATCTCTCGGACTTTTAGGAATTAATATTGGCTCATGTATTGGTCACGTTCCCAAGGATGAACTTGTGTACGGAACATATCCCATTCGATTTCTTTCGCTTCAACGAAGTGCTCTGCTAAGTGTTCACCTAATGCAGAAACCATAACTTCGTTTGATTGGAAGCTATCTAAAGCTTGAGCTAATGTTGCAGGTAAATCTACGATACCTTCTTCAATACGCTCTTCTTTTGTCATTACATAGATATTACGATCGATAGGTTTTGGAGCTTCAAGGTTGTTCTTGATTCCATCTAAACCAGCTTTTAATAGAACAGCCATTGCTAAATATGGGTTAGCAGCTGGGTCTACGCTACGTACCTCAACACGAGTTCCTACGCCGCGAGAAGCTGGAATACGGATTAATGGGCTACGGTTGCGAGCAGACCATGCAACATAACAAGGAGCCTCATATCCAGGCACTAGGCGCTTATAAGAGTTTACAGTAGGATTTGTTACTGCTGTAAAGCTATGTGCGTGCTTGATGATACCTGCGATAAATTGACGAGCAGTATCACTTAGCTCTAGATTACCGTTTTCATCATAAAATGCGTTTTGACCATCTTTAAATAATGAAACGTTACAGTGCATACCTGAACCATTCACACCAAATAATGGTTTTGGCATAAATGTAGCATGTAAGCCATGTTTACGTGCAATTGTTTTTACAACAAGTTTGAACGTTTGGATATCATCACAAGCTTTTAATGCAGCAGCATATTTGAAGTCAATCTCGTGTTGTCCAGGAGCTACCTCATGGTGAGATGCTTCAATTTCAAAGCCCATTTCTTCAAGCTCTAATACGATGTCACGACGGCAGTTTTCACCAAGGTCAGTTGGCGCTAAGTCGAAGTAGCCACCTTTATCATTTAATTCTAATGTAGGTTCGCCTTTTTCGTCTAATTTGAATAAGAAGAACTCTGGCTCAGGTCCAAGGTTAAAATCAGTAAATCCTAACTCTTCCATCTCTTTTAACACACGTTTTAAGTTATTACGTGGATCGCCATCAAACGGAGTTCTATCTGCATTGTAGATGTCACAAATAAAACGTGCTACTTTACCTTTTTCAGATGTCCAAGGGAAAATAACAAATGTATCAATATCCGGGAATAGGTACATATCTGATTCTTCAATACGCACAAACCCTTCAATAGAAGAACCGTCAAACATCATTTTGTTGTCTAACGCTTTTTCTAATTGACTTACTGGAATTTCAACGTTTTTAATTGTTCCTAAAATGTCAGTGAACTGAAGACGAATATACTTTACATTCTCTTCTTGAACTTTGCGGAAAATATCTTCTTTTGTGTACTTTGCCATCGTGTGATCCTCCCCTAAATCTCTATATAATATTTATAATCTATACCCCTCATATACGAACGGCATAAATATTGATAACTTTATTAATGAAAGAACCTGGACATATCTCCTTGATTTAAAGTTGCTCGATTAAAACGGCCTGCTTGCATAAGTTCTGCACGAAGCATTTTTCGCAATTCATCGTCCGTTAATTCTGGCTTTGCTGTTGCTGCCACAACTTTTTCTTCTTGCTTATGCCCTTTTTGCTCCTTTTGAAGATGAAACAGCTGTTTTACACCTGCTAAGTTTACACCTTGTTCAATAAGATCACGGATTTCAAGCAGCTTATCAACATCGTTAAATGAGAATAATCGTCGATTTCCCTCTGTTCTTACTGGTGCAACTAATTCATGTTCTTCATAGTAGCGAATTTGGCGAGCCGACAACTCAGTTAACTGCATCACAATTCCAATTGGGAAAAGTGGCGTATTTCTTCGAATGTTGTCACTCATTTCAGTTCCTCCTTTGGATTAACTATTTACATTGTATGCTATGTTAGTTCACCTGTCAACCGAATGTTAGTAATTCTAACATAAATTTTTCTGAACATTTCTTCTATACAAATAAATAGCACTTCGTTTATTTTTATAAGCCTATCTTTTCTTTCTTAGCGGGGAGAAAAATAGTCTTTCTATCTTATATTTTATAAAAGTTCTTTCGTCAGCATTTGATCTACTGCCATACATATTGCTACTTTTACGTGAGCATACGTTAACCCACCCTGCACGTAAGCGACATATGGAGGCCTGATAGGCCCATCTGCCGTCAGCTCGAGGCTTGCTCCTTGTATAAACGTTCCTGCTGCCATAATCACATCATCTTCGTACCCTGGCATATAAGCAGGATAGGCTGTTACGTGTGAATTAATTGGCGAAGCGAATTGAATAGCCTGACAAAAAGAAACCATTTTATCGCGGTCATCGAACTGCACGGATTGAATTAAATCCGTTCGTTCACTGTTCCACTTCGGTTCACTTTGCATCCCTAGTTCTTCAAACATAGCGGATGAGAAAACCGCTCCTTTTAATGCTTGACCGACTACGTGCGGCGCCAAGAAGAATCCTTGATACATTTCTTGTAAGCTATAAAGCGTCGCTCCAGCTTCTGCACCGATTCCAGGAGTTGTCATTCGGTATGAACAAGCCTCCACTAAATCTTTGCGTCCTGCAATATAACCGCCGATTTTAGCAAGGCCTCCACCGGGGTTCTTAATAAGCGACCCTGCCATCAAATCTGCTCCTACATGCGTTGGCTCGATTGTTTCTACAAATTCACCGTAGCAGTTATCAACAAATACTGTAACGTCAGGCTTAATACTCTTTACAAAAGAAATCATTTCTTTTATTTGCGCGACTGTAAAAGAAGGACGAATGCCGTAACCTTTTGAGCGCTGAATGCCTATCATCTTTGTGTGCTCATGAATAGACGCTTTCACTTCCTCAAAATCCACTTGACCTTGCGCTGTTAAATCTACTGATTTATAGCTAATATTATATTCTTTTAAAGAGCCTACGCCGCTTCCTCGTATACCAACAATTTCTTCAAGGGTGTCATAAGGCTTTCCGGTTATATATAATAGTTCATCTCCAGGACGCAGTACACCAAACAGCGATATGCCGATTGCGTGCGTACCTGAAATAATTTGCGGACGCACCAGGCAAGCTTCTGTTCCAAAAACGTCCGCGTATACGTTCTCCAACGTATCGCGGCCTAGATCGTCATATCCATACCCCGTTGTCGGATTAAAATGTGAATCACTCACTCGATTTTGCTGAAAGCTTTGCAGCACCCGAAATTGATTTGCTTCAATGCGCTCGTCAATTTTCTCATGCACGGGCTTAATTTGTTTTTCTACTTTTGCAGCAAGTTCTCGAATGCGTGCCCCGTTTTTTAACTGATCAAACATCATTTCTTTGTTCCTCAACTTTCTTCAAGCGTTTGTAGCTTTTTGTAAAGGGGATGCTCTTTTGCAATATACCCTTTGCACTGATACTTCTCAGTTTCTTCATTGAATTTTAACGACTCAACAATAGAGACCGTTTTGAGTTCAGCGAGCATTTTCCCTTCATAAGCCGGCAGCAGCACATGAAAAAACGCCATTTCTTTTTTCATTTCTTCTTGAATTCTTTCCCCAAGCTTCACTAAATCAGCGGCTTTAAAAGCGCTCATTGATAACGATGTCGAAGCGGATGGGACAAATAGTTCATGCTGCATATCTTCTTTATTGTAAACTGTCAGCATCGGAATGTCCGTTACGTTCAGCTCTTCTAGTAAGCGATGCACTGTTTTTTCGTGGTTGTTGTAATCTGGATTAGATGAATCTACCACGTGCAGAACAAGGTCAGCTTCGGTTACTTCTTCAAGTGTTGAACGGAACGCGGCTACTAACGTTGTTGGAAGATCTTGAATAAATCCAACCGTATCCGTTAACAGAGCCGTTAATCCTGACGGAAGCGTATACTGTCTAGTCGTTGGATCAAGAGTTGCAAACAGCTGATTTTCTTCAAAAATACCAGCTTCTGTTAAACGGTTAAAGATCGTCGATTTACCAGCGTTCGTATAGCCCACAATTGCAATTTGATAGACATGATTACGCTTACGTCTTTCTCGATAACGTTCGCGGTGACTTACCACTGTCTTTAACTGACGCTTAATTTCATCAATTTTACGGCGAATATGTCTACGGTCGCTTTCAAGTTTCGTTTCACCAGGACCTCTTGTTCCAATTCCGCCTCCAAGACGCGACAAAGCGGTACCTTGTCCTACTAACCTAGGTAGCAGATAATTTAATTGAGCAAGTTCCACCTGCATTTTTCCTTCTCGCGTTTGAGCACGCTGTGCGAAGATATCCAAAATCAGCTGCGTGCGGTCAATAATACGCGCAGATAACCCTGCTGACAAATTGCGGATTTGACTCGGTGACAATTCATCATTAAATACAATTAAATCAGGCTCTAACTCTTCTTCAAGAGCTACAAGTTCTTCTACTTTCCCTTTTCCAATATAAGTAGCTGGATGAATGCGATCGCGCTTTTGCGTTAACCTTACCAGCACTTCGCCTTTTGCAGTCTCAGTTAAAGAAGCTAGCTCATCCATTGAATATTCAAAACGTTCGTCATCGTCATGAAGCTGACATCCGACTAAAATTACGCGTTCAAGTTCAGTATTCATTTCTGCTGTCAAAGATTTTTCCTTCCCTTACTATTAAATTGACAAATCATTCATATCATATCAAAAAAATGTCCATTTCTCCATCTTTGCAAAAGAGACAGAATACATTGTCTTTTACTAGTTTAACACCCTTTTTAAAATCTATAAAACGATGATTAAAAAAACATTGAAATATCACGAAATTCTGTATACAATTTGAGTTGGTTTACTTATCGAAATTTGAATCAGGCTGCCTGATTTTAAAATAATAGTCGCTACTTGGTGAAAACAGAATAAAGGGGATAGCATCATGACTTGGGACGTACTTAGCATTATTGGAACGATTGCATTTGCAATCAGCGGAGCTTTCATTGCCATGGAAGAGGAATATGATATTTTAGGCGTTTACATACTCGGAATCGTAACGGCTTTTGGCGGAGGAGCCATTCGAAACCTGCTTATCGGTGTACCGGTGTCTGCCCTTTGGGAACAAGGACTCTTTTTTCAGATTGCTTTATTATCTATCACTGCCACTTTTTTATTTCCAAACAATATCTTAAAACATTGGAAGCGATGGGGAAACTTTTCGGATGCCATTGGCCTTGCAGCATTCGCGATTCAAGGAGCACTTTATGCCACTCATATGAACCATCCGCTTAGCGCGGTTATTGTAGCTGCGGTCTTAACAGGAAGCGGTGGGGGGATTATCCGAGATTTATTAGCACGCCGAAAGCCTACTGTTCTTAAAGATGAAATTTATGCGGTATGGGCGATTATCGCAGGATTTAGCGTGGGGCTGCATATTACAAATACGCCTGTAGAACTTTATACGTTATTTATCTTACTTGTAGGTCTTCGGATGTGTTCATATATTTACAAATGGCGCCTGCCGATCAAAACGATTCGACAGCCAAATATGTAGAAAAAAGCCTTTCATGACGAAAGGCTTTTTTTTACAGCTGAATATCGCTTGACGTTAAAGTTAGAAGCTCGTTGCGCTCATAGCTTTCTTCTTCTAAAAGCCTCATGGATTGAGTGCGTATGGAACGTTCGATAATGTTTCGCACATATCTACCGTTACTAAAATCCCTAGGCGTCTGATTGTACTTCACGTCCATGAAATGATCTTTTAGCTTTTTATAGGCCTCTGTACTAAACTGATACTGTCTGTCATTCATCATGTGACCGGCAATGTCCATCAGTTCATTGACATCATAATCCGGAAAATCAAAAATAAACGGAAACCTAGAGCGCAGTCCTGGATTAAGACTTAAGAAATTTTCCATTTCTCTTGGATAACCAGCTAAAATCAATACAAACTTATCATTTGAATCTTCCATATGTTTGACCAATGTATCAATCGCTTCTTTTCCAAAATCTTTTTCTCCCCCTCTTGCAAGAGAATAAGCCTCATCAATAAATAAAATACCTCCAAGCGCTTTTTTTACAAGATCTCTCGTTTTCTGAGCCGTATGACCAATGTATTCTCCAACTAAATCTGCCCGCTCTGCTTCAATTAAATGTCCTTTGGACAAGATGTTCATATTCAAAAATAATTTACCTAGGAGGCGGGCTACCGTCGTTTTCCCTGTTCCTGGATTTCCTTTAAACATCATATGCAGCGCCTGCTTTCCCGCTTTTAAGCCCTGTTCCTCTCTTTTTTTGTTAATATATAACCACGCATATATTTCTTTTATCATTTTTTTCAATTCTTCCATTCCAACCAGTCCGCTCATTTCTCGTTCAATTTCCCGAAGCGGCTCATGATTTATCACAGCTTTTTTGGCAGGACGCGGAATTGATGTCGTATACGATTTTTCCTTTTTTGTTTCATTATTTAAAATGATATTAATTTGCCCATTATTTTTAAGAGTTATCGGCTGCTCCACCATGTTCACCTCTCGTTTCATCCCACTTCTCTGTATCGCATAGCTGCATGCGATGAACGATACGAAGACAATGATCTCTTATTACCGAAGAAATAATCGTCTATTATAAGGTTTATGTTCGATGAGTAAAAACAATGTTAAGAAACTTTTTTAAGCCTTTATTTGCATAAAAAAAGCATCCGAATATGCGGATGCTTCTCATTAATCTCTATTCAAGTTCTACTGTAATATTTTTATTTGGTACAAATGTCGAAATAGCATGTTTATAAATCAGCTGCTGTTTTCCTTCAGATTCAATTAACACAGTAAAGTTATCAAATCCTTTAATTAGTCCTCTTAATTGAAAACCATTTAAAAGAAATACCGTCACATAAATATTTTCTTTACGTAATTGATTTAAAAATTGGTCTTGAATATTAACTGATTGTTTCATTATTCGGCCTCCTCGTTTCTCTATCTGTTTACTTAATTCGCTTCTTTCTTCAGCTTTCCTGCAATATATGTAAAAATTTCAGCAAACTTTTCGGGAAAATTGTCAACTTCCATCTCTATCCATTTTACAGGCATTTTATTTCGAAACCACGTTAACTGACGCTTTGCATATCTGCGTGAATTTTGTTTCAACTGTTCAACGGCTTCTTCGAGCGTACAGCGTCCTTCAAAATAAGCATACAGCTCTTTATAGCCGATAGCTTGAATTGATTGTACATCATGCAGACCACTTTCGTACAATGATTTGACTTCATCAAGCAGTCCAGCCTGCATCATCATATCGACTCGGTGATTAATTCTCTCATATAATACGTCTCTATCCATTGTAAGTCCAATAATGCTTACGTCATATAATAACTCTTGCGACTGTTCTTTTGTATAGTCACTGAATTTTTTGCCGGTTACTTCATAAACTTCAAGCGCTCTGATTACACGGCGATGGTTATTTTTATGGATAGCAGCTGCACTGTCTGGGTCAATTTCTTTTAGCTTTTCATACAGGGGATCAATGCCATGAGCTTTAATAAATACTTCCATTCGTTCACGAACTTTTTCATCACTAGGAGTTTCTGTGAACTGATAATCATAAATAACGGATTGAATATAAAGACCCGTCCCTCCAACAATCATCGGCATTTTTCCTCTAGCATGAATATCATCGATTTGTTTTCTTACAATCTCTTGAAATTCTGCCACAGAAAACGATTCATCTGGCTCCTTAATATCGATCAGGTAATGGGGAATACCCTGCATCTCTTCTTCTGACACCTTTGCTGTTCCGATATCCATCCCTTTATAAATTTGCATGGAATCACCTGAAATAATTTCTCCGTCTAACTGTTTGGCAAGTTCAATGCTCAATTTTGTTTTACCAACCGCAGTTGGTCCAATAATGACAATAAGTTTGGGTTTCTCTCCCGTCATAACAACACTACTTTCATCTATAGGCATTCACATCATTCCATTTTATCCAAATGGCCATGATTTATTCAACAAAACGGCTAGCTGCAGCTAGCCGCATTTGCCTACATCACTCGCTTAAACATTTTTTCCATTTCATACGTCGAATGATGAATAATAATTGGTCGTCCGTGCGGACACGTAAATGGATCTGTTGTTTTTCTCAACGTTTCAAGTAAAGCAAAAATCTCATCGTTTCGCAAATGATGATTCGCTTTAATCGATCCTTTACAGCTCATCATAATAGCCGCTTCTTCTCGTAACTTTTCGATATTGACTCGTTTCATCGTAAAGATTTGCTGAATCATTTCTTCAATGGTTTCCTGTTCCTCTCCTTTTGGAAACCACTGCGGATGCGAACGAACTATATAGGAGTTTTGTCCAAACGGTTCTAAAAAGACTCCTACTTCAGCAAGCATGTCTTTGTATTCTTCTAAAATCAAGGCTTCATTTCCCGAGAACTCTAGCGTAAGCGGCATAAGCAGTTCTTGAACTTCTGAATCTACTTCTCCAAGCTTTCGCTTAAAATATTCGTACTTAATTCTCTCCTGCGCCGCGTGCTGATCAATAATAAATAATCCTTTTTCATTTTGTGCCAAAATATACGTTCCGTGCATTTGGCCAATTGGGTACATCGCAGGAACACGCGGTTCTGGCCGCTCTTTGGCTGAATGGCTCGGTTCTGGAATAGGAGCGTTTTCTTCCACCGATTCTTCATAGTGTTCTATTTCTCGAAACGTTGGTTCGAGTTCTTCATCTTGACGTATGACCTCTTTTTTAACAGGCGGCATGATCTCGTCTACACGAGCGGGAGCCTCCTTAAGGCTAGGCTCGCGAACCATGTCAGACGGCTGATAGCCAGACGGTTTAGACCGATGATCAAATGTAAAGGTCTGCTGCTCAGTTGGCTGAACAGCTGATTTTGACTTAGTTGGTACTACAGCATCCGGAATTAACTGCTGCTTTTTAAAAGCAGCTTTCACTCCTTGTTCAATAAGTTCAAACAGCTCCGCTTCCTTACTTAAGCGCACTTCTAGTTTCGCTGGATGAACATTCACGTCCACTAACAAAGGGTCCATTGTAATGGTTAAAAACACGATTGGAAAACGGCCGATAGGTAAAAGGGTATGATAGCCCTGCTGTACCGCTTTTAACAGCCCGTAGTTTTTAACAAACCGACCGTTAATAATGGTCGACATGTAGTTACGAGAAGCTCTTGTAATTTCAGGAAGAGCGACGTAACCACTCACTTCATAATCAAGAGACTGAACGTTAATCGGAATCATTTTTCTGGCCACTGCCATTCCATAAATAGCTGCAAGCACTTGACGCACATCTCCGCTTCCGTTCGTATACAGAAGCTGTCTTCCTTGATGCATCAGCCGAATTGAAACTTCAGGATGAGACATCGCAAGGCGATTGACTACGTCCGTTACGTTACCAAGCTCCGTGTTTACCGTCTTCATATATTTTAAACGTGCAGGTGTGTTGAAAAATAAGTTTTCAATAACAAGTTCGGTACCTTTTCGACTTGACGTTAATTCGTGATGAACGATTTCTCCGCCTCTAAGTTTAAGATGAGTGCCGGCTTCTTCTCCCGTACTCGTTTTGAGTTCAAGCATTGAAACCGAAGCAATACTTGGCAAAGCTTCACCGCGAAATCCTAACGTTCGAATTCGAAATAAATCTTGCTCTGTTTTGATTTTACTTGTCGCATGTCTTTTAAAAGCGGTCAAGCAGTCTTCAGAAGCAATGCCGTCTCCATTATCCAATATACGAATTTTTGAAAGCCCAGCTTCTTCTAGCTCAATTTCAATAACTGTACTGTTTGCATCAATAGCATTTTCGACTAGTTCTTTCACCACCGAAGCAGGTCGTTCAACAACCTCTCCGGCAGCAATTTTATTTGAAAGTTCGTCTGAAAGCTGCACAATTTTACCCACAGACTCACTCCTCTCAATCTATTTTTTCTTTAATGATTTTTGCAGTTCATACATCGCATTCATTGCGTCTAAAGGCGTCATTTCTAAAATATCCAGCTCTTTTAAACGATCTATAATTGCTTTTTCCCGTTTCGAAAGCGCAGGCTTTTCTTTTTTCTCTTCTATTTCAAAGAACGAAAGCTGATTGGCTTCATCTGCTTTTTTATTATCTGCACGTTCTTCTTGAACCAAAGAAGCACCTTCTTGTGGAACTTGTTGTGTCATCTCTTCTCTTTTTGGAGCCTGATGTACAGGTTCACGCTCAGAAGATTGTTCTAAATCGTGTAAGATGACGCGAGCTCGCTCTAGAAGCGGATCTGGAAGTTCCGCTAGTTCCGCTACGTGAATACCATAACTTTTATCTGCGGCACCATCTTTGATTTTGTGTAAAAAGACGACTTTCCCATTTTTTTCAACCGCGCTTACATGAACATTTTTAAGCGCAGGAAGCGACTCATCGAGTACGGTTAATTCATGATAATGAGTAGAAAATAGTGTCTTACAGCCAATATGTTCATGAACGTATTCAATAATTGCTTGAGCAAGAGCCATTCCGTCATACGTAGACGTGCCGCGTCCAATTTCATCTAACAGAATTAAACTCGACTGAGTGGCATTTGTCACTGCATTTTTCGTTTCTAGCATCTCGACCATAAACGTACTTTGACCTGAAATTAAGTCATCGGCTGCTCCGATACGTGTAAACACTTGATCAAAAATCGGCAGAACCGCTTCGTCTGCTGGCACAAAACAGCCAATTTGAGCTAATATCGCCGTTAAAGCGACCTGACGCATGTACGTACTTTTACCAGACATATTGGGTCCTGTAATCAGTAAAATTGAACTATCATCCGTCATTTGACAGTCGTTTGGCACATATTCCTGCGAGTTCATTACTTTTTCTACCACTGGATGGCGTCCATTTTGAATCGAAATATCTTCACTTGAAAAAATAGGCTTCGTGTAATGACGTTCTTCACTGATTTTTGCAAAGCACTGCAGTACGTCAAGCTCACTTACTTTTTTAGCGAGTTCTTGCAGCCTTGGAATATATGCTTTTACTTCTTCACGAATTTGTAAAAACAATTCATATTCCAGCTCTACAATTTTCTCTTCCGCTTCTAAAATCAGCGCTTCTTTTTCTTTCAGCTCAGGGGTAATAAAACGTTCTGCATTGGTTAACGTCTGTTTTCGTTCATACATTCCTTCAGGCAAAAGATGGAGATTTGCCCGCGTTACTTCTATATAATAGCCGAACACGCGATTATAACCAATTTTCAGTGAGCGAATCCCTGTTTTCTCACGCTCTTGCTGTTCAAGTGACGCAATCCACGTTTTTCCGTTTCGGCTTGCATCTCGGTATTGATCAAGCTGTTCATGATAGCCGTCATTAATAATGTCTCCTTCTTTAATTGACAAAGGAGGGTGCTCTTTTAATCCTCTTTCAAGAAGATTAGCTAATCGCTCACAAGGATCAATGTCTTCAACAAGCTTGGTGGCATAAGGGTGATTCAAACGATTCACAACCTCTTGGATATGAGGCACATTTTGCAATGATTTTTTTAATTGAATTAAATCACGAGCATTTACATTACCAAAAGCTACTCGACCAGCTAAGCGTTCTAAATCATATACGTCTTTTAGCAACTCCCGCAGTTCTTCTCGTTCAAAAAACTGTTTCATTAAGACATCTACCATATTCAAACGATTATCAATATCCGCTTGTTTTAAAAGCGGACGGTCAATCCAATTTTTTAATAAACGGCCGCCCATTGCCGTAACAGTCTGGTCTAATAACCATAGAAGCGAGCCTTTCTTTCCTTTTGAACGAATCGTTTCGGTTAACTCTAAGTTTCGCTTAGAGAACAAATCAATTTTCATATATTCATTGATTTGATAAAACTGCACGGGCTGTAAGTGTTCAAGCGAACGCTTCTGCGTGCGAGTTAAATACTGAAGAATACGCGCAAACGTTGTAATAAGCTTTTGCTGCTGAAGCGACTCTACTAAATAATCTAGTCCTTCTACTTGCTCTGTACTATTCTCATAAGAAATGGTAATCGTCATGCGCTCTTTTAGTGTTTGTAATAAGTCAGCAGGAAACTCAGAGCTTACAACGACTTCTTTTGCTTCTTTTGCATAAATCTCTGAGACTATATCGTGAAACGAACTAACAAGCGTTACGCTGTTTTCTCCTGTAGACAAATCAGAAAGAGCAAGACCAAACGTTTGATCCTCGAACCCAGTAACAGAACAAATATAGTTATTTTCCTTTTCATGCAGTCCGCGTTCGTTCATCAGTGTTCCGGGTGAAATCACCTGTACCACTTCTCGCTTTACAACACCTTTTGCATGCTTAGGGTCTTCTACTTGCTCACAAATAGCTACTTTAAATCCCTTTTCAATTAAACGCTCGATATACGTAGGAGCAGAGTGATACGGAACCCCGCACATCGGAATTCTCTCTTGTCCTCCTCCGTCTCGACTTGTTAATGTTATTTCAAGTTCTTGAGAAGCTGTCGTAGCATCTTCAAAGAACATTTCATAAAAATCACCTAATCTAAAAAATAAAAAGGCATCTTGATACTCTGCCTTAATTCTCAAATATTGCTGTATCATTGGCGTATACGCTGCCATACTATTCCTCCATACCACATCTAGTTGTGCGTTTTTGCTACACGTATTATAACATAAGTCTTTCTTAAACTTAATTTATTCAAATAGAACAATTTTCAATTTCTTTTCATAAAACAAATAAAAAAGCTTCGGACGAAGGAAGAAGCTTGTCCGAAGCTTTTCATTATTTACTGCTGTTCAAATGACTATGCTTACGTCCGTATAAGAAGTAAACCACTAGCCCTAGTACAAGCCAAATTACGAAACTAATCCATGTTAACTTTGGAAGCTGAAGTGCTAAGTATAAACAGAACACAAAAGCTAAAATTGGAATCACCGGCACGAACGGTACGCGGAAACCAGTCGATTCTGAAGTTTGTTTTGATTTACGTAAATATAAAATTCCAATTGATACGGTCATGAAAGCAAAAAGAGTACCGATGTTTGTTAACTCTGCTAATCTTCCTAATGGTACTAAACCAGAGAAGATGGATACTAGTAAACATGTAATCCACGTATTTACTACTGGCGTTTGTTTTTTCTCACTAATTTTTGAAAAAGGCTTTGGCAATAGACCATCTCGACTGATCGCATAAAATAAACGAGTTTGTCCATACATCATAACGAGTAATACCGTTGTAATACCAACAATTGCGCCTAATGAAATAAATCCTGCTACCCAGTCTTGGTTAATGTAGCTTAAAGCAAATGCTACAGGGTTTTTAACATTTAATTCTGTATAAGGTACGATTCCTGTTAAGATAAGCGATACGACGATATAAAGGACTGTACAAATCGCGAGAGATGCGATAATTCCGATTGGCATATCCCGCTGAGGCTTGCGTACTTCCTCGGCCGCTGTTGCTACAGCATCAAACCCAATGTAGGCGAAGAATACAGTTGCTGCTCCTGTCGCTACTCCCGAGAAACCAAACGGCATAAACGGCGTCCAGTTTTCTGGTTTAACATAGCTAACTCCTACCCCGATAAACAGAAGTACAACAGCAAGTTTAATAATAACCATGATAGCATTAAAACGTGAAGATTTTTTTACTCCTTGCGTTAAAAGTAATGTGATTAAAAACACGATCATAATTGCTGGAATATCAATATACGTGCCGTTTGCAGGATTGTATGCACTTGTTAAAGCTTTGGGAAAATGTATGCCAAACCCTGCTAATAATCCTTGGAAATACCCGGACCATCCGCTGGCTACAGCAGAAGAAGCAAGACCGTATTCCAAGATAAGATCCCACCCTAAAATCCAAGCGATTAATTCACCAAATGTTGCATAACTGTAAGTGTATGCACTTCCTGAAACTGGAACTGTTGAGGCAAACTCTGCATAACAAAGAGCTGCAAACACACACGCAAGTCCTGACATAATGAAAGATATAACTAAAGCTGGACCGGCATGTTCAGCGGCGGCTACACCCGTTAATACAAAAATTCCGGTTCCGATAATGGCTCCAATTCCTAACATTGTTAAATCGAAAGCGCCTAAATCCTTTTTTAATTTAACACCTTTAGAATTGGTTTCACTAATTAACGTTTGAATTGATTTTTTTCGAAATAAGCTCATAGTAAACCCCCAAAAAATACTTATCTGATATAACTAAATTTTCTGAAAATTAATGCATTATTTTCTTTAGATTTACTATACACTGCGCATTCGACAAAAAGCAATATATTTTTTTGTTTTTATAAGAATTTTCTTAAAATAGTAAAAATAAAAAAACTAGGAAGAACTTCTTCCTAGTTACTCATCGTCCCCTAATATAAAATCAGGATCCAAATCTTCAAATTCATCATCATCTACGTCTAAATCAAACTCATCTTCATCATCGCAGCCTTTCGGATTTACTGCAACACAAACCTTGGTTTCGCCAATCACTTCTGCCAATAATTCTCTCTCTACTTGAACAATCGTTTTATTGCCATTTGGTGAAATTGTGCACTCTAGGCAATTTGGCTGCTGCAGCACGCGAACAATTACTTCATAATCGTCTCCAATCGAATCTTCATCTTTATAGCGCAGCTTAATATTATCTTTGTATGATACGGTTTCCGTCCAAACTTCGGTTTTTGTATTATTATTGTACGAATACCAGATGTTAATATCATATCTGCCGTCAACTTCTACATTGCTGCCGCTTTTTTTTGCTTTGTACTCATGGTTAATCACCCAGCACCCCAAGATGCTTGTTGGTCGATTTTTCGGTGCAAGCGTATGAGACGATTGTGTAAACTTGCGACCTTTACCTACGACTGCTTTTGTAATAATTTCTCTATAGTGTTGTGACATGTGAGCATACCCTCCTCAAACTATCTTCATTTCATCCTATGCAGGCTCATTCACTTGTTTGCACATTATTTTTAAGAAACTAGGTTTAAGGCATAAAAAACCTATGTTCCATTGTATGCAAGGATATAGAAAAACGTGACAATTATTAGAGAGAAAATCTGCCCAATTTTATGCCACGGGATGCACAAAAAAATGCCTCAGCAAATTGCTGAGGCATTTTTTCTTTATGAGCAGCTAGATCCAGGGCTGTTTCGCACCTGTGAACCTGTTTCACCGCGCAGTAAATCACCATCTGTTGACACAATAATTTCATCCGTTACTGTGTTTGAAATAGTGTTAGCAACAAGTTGAAGCAAATCATTCACGTTTATTTGAGACTCTTGAAACTGCTGAATAATCGGCAGTTCATCGAGCTCTTCCTGTAAGCGATCGATTTTTGCCTCCACTTGTTTTAACGCTTCTGTTTTACCATAATGTTGGAAATTAACAGCTTGTTTTTGCAAACTTTTAATGCTTGCAATGGTTTCACGCACTTTTTGATTTTCGTTAAGCTGAGCTTCGGCACGCTTGAAGAAATCTACTTCTTCCGTTTCAGCAATCATTTTTGCCAGCTCTTGAGCACGTTTAATTACGTCACTCTTGTTATACTGCGCCATATTACTTCACCTCTGCTGTTTCTTCTACCATTTCCCCGTTTAATGTCCATGTTTTGGCTTTTGTAACTTTTACTTTTACAAGTTGACCAATCACTGACTTAGGTGCTTTGAAGTTTACAAGCTTACTTTTTTCAGTGTAGCCTGCCAGTACTTCAGGGTTATTTTTACTTTCACCTTCTACTAATACTTCGACAACTTTACCTTCATATTCCTTCAATTTCTTTGCAGAAATTTCATTTACAAGAGCATTTAAGCGCTGAAGACGCTCTTTTTTCACTTCCATTGGTACATTGTCTTGCATCTTAGCAGCCGGAGTACCTTCACGAGGTGAGTAAATAAACGTGTACGCACTATCAAATTCAACCTCACGATATAGTGACATTGTTTCTTCAAACTGCTCATCCGTTTCATTTGGGAAACCAACAATAATATCAGTTGTTAATGATGCCGTTGGAATGGCTTCTTTAATTTTACGAACAAGCTCTAAATAATGTTCACGAGAATATTTTCGTGCCATAATTTTTAAGATGTCGCTGCTTCCTGATTGCACAGGTAAGTGAATGTGGTCGACAAGATTTCCGCCTTTAGCTAGAACTTCAATTAAACGGTCATCAAAGTCTCGAGGGTGACTTGTTGTAAAACGAATACGGGCAACATCAATTTTACGGATTTCATCCATTAAATCCCCTAAGCCGTACGTCATGTCTTCAAAATCTTTTCCGTATGCATTAACGTTTTGGCCTAAAAGCGTAATTTCTTTATAGCCTTGAGCAGCTAAATGACGTACTTCTTGGATAATGTCTTCTGGACGGCGGCTTCGTTCTTTTCCTCGCGTATACGGAACGATACAGTACGTACAGAACTTGTCACAGCCGTACATGATGTTAACCCATGCTTTAACGCTGCCTTTACGTGCTCTTGGAAGGTTTTCAATAACATCCCCTTCTTTAGACCATACTTCAATTACCATTTCTTTTGCTAAGTATGCTTCATTTAGAATGTGAGGCAAACGGTGAATGTTGTGTGTACCAAAAATCATATCCACGTGCTGATGTTTTTGTAAAATTTTATTTACAACTGACTCTTCTTGAGACATACATCCGCAGACGCCGATTAATAGCTCAGGGCGCTCGCGCTTCAAGGCCTTCAAGTGTCCTAATTCACCAAACACTTTATTTTCTGCATTTTCACGGATTGCACACGTATTCAATAAAATAACATGAGCATCTTCAACAGAGTCAGTTGGCTCGTAGCCAAGGCCTAGAAAAATACCAGCCATTACTTCTGTATCGTGCTCATTCATTTGACAGCCGTACGTACGGATATAAAACTTGCGTCCCTGTCCCATTCCATGAAACTGTTCATCGATTGCAAAATCATTGTGATAGGAAACTTCTTCTTTTCCTCGTTTTTTCGCATCTTTTAAAGAAGGTGGCATGTATACTGTTTGAAAATATTTACTGTAATCCTTTTCGGATTTTTTGTCCGCTGGATTAACTTGGTTGCTTTCTAAACGTTGTTTTTCATTCATAAAAAAATCTCCTTTCGCCATGACAATTGTCACGTTGCACCTGTAAATCGCAAAAAAATGTGAGAGCCTTATGCTTATGCATAAAACTCATCACATTAACATAGTATATAACTTTCAAGTAGCGAACACAATCATATACCTATTTTCTATATCTGTTTCGTTAAAATTTCGTTCGACTTTCGAAATATTTATTAAATCACAAAAAGAGATTGATACATAACTAAATTAACCTATTTTAGAGACGAACAAATGGGATAAAAGAGCTCATAGAAATTCGCTTATTACACCGCTGTTGATTTCTGTGCAAAACTTCGCTTTCGGCGAGCGGCCGATGAGCCTCCTCGTCGCTTCCGCTCCCGCGGGTTCTCACCTATTTCGCTTTTCCCGTAGGAGCCTTCTCCTAGCTCCCCAATTAACAGCTAGAAGCCACTCCCTACATGAAACCTACGTTCGCTATCACTATGAAAAAATCCGAACGAGTTGGATTCTCCATCAAGAATCTCAGTTCAACGTTCGGATTTTCCCTCTACTAAACTGCTTTTATTGCAGCCTCTTTTACATAAATTCAGCTACTAGCTCATCAAATTTTTCCTCAGTCATGCCTAAGTCTGCTTTTGACAGCGGCTCTTCACTATAACCGTGAACAAGCTGCTGATACGACGGCTGATGCGCATTTTGATAAATAAGCCCTGTTACTAAGCCGTTATGCTCCATTAACGTCTGCATAGCTTGCATACGATTGTTTGCATCATAACCTTCAATTGTGCTAAGACTAGTTAGGTTTTCTTTAAACCAATCATACGTGTTCACTTTGTTATACGTTACGCACGGGCTAAATACGTTAATTAAAGAAAAACCTTTATGCTGGATGCCTTGTTCAATTAAGCTTGTTAACTCTTTTAAATTCGTTGAAAAGCTTTGAGCCACAAACGTTGCTCCAGAAGTTAACGCAAGCTCCATAACAGATAAAGACGACTCGATTGATCCTTCAGGCGTACTTTTTGTCTTGAATCCTACTTCACTACGAGGAGATGTTTGTCCTTTTGTTAAACCATAGATTTGGTTATCCATTACGATATACGTCACATCGATGTTTCTGCGAATCGCATGTACCGTGTGTCCCATACCGATAGCAAACCCATCTCCATCGCCGCCAGATGCGATAACGGTTAAGTCACGATTAGCCATTTTCACACCTTGAGCGATTGGAAGCGCACGTCCGTGAATACCGTGAAAACCATATGAATTAATATAACCAGAGATACGTCCAGAACATCCAATACCTGAAATAACAGCAAGCTCATGAGGTTCTAAACCTACGTTAGCAGATGCGCGTTGAATGGCTGCTTGTACGGAGAAATCTCCACACCCCGGACACCAGTTAGGTTTTACACTGTTACGAAAATCTTTAAACGTTGCCATTTAACACAAACATCTCCTTACTTTTTGCGTATACTTCTTGCGGAAGAAATGGATTTCCATCATACTTCAATACGCTTTGAATTTTATCATGACTTGCAATATTCATTTTTAAAATATTAGCAAGCTGTCCAGTAGCATTGTTTTCAACGACGACTACTTTTTTAGCTCCTTGCACGTAAGGAAGCAGTTCGTCAGCTGGGAAAGGATGAATTAAACGAATGTGAGCGTGATTTACTTTTATACCGTCCTGTTCCAAACGTTCCATTGCCTCTTCAATGACTCCACGCGTCGAATTAAATCCAACAAATAAAATATCAGACTCTTTTTCATGAGAGTGAACATGAATTGGCGTATTAAAACGAATTCCTTTTGTTTTACGAAGACGCTTATTCATTTGATCATCGCGGTTCACCGGAGATTCAGATGGCTTTCCTGTCTCATCATGTTCTACTCCCGTCACGTGATGAATGCCATGCTTCATTCCAGGAATGACGCGTGGTGATACGCCGTCTTCTGTTACGCGGTAGCGCTTGTAGTATTGTTTTTCTTCTAGCTCTTCTAGCTCTCCTTGCTGAAGCTTACCGCGGCGGATTTCAACGCGGTTATAGTCAAGCGGTTCTACTGATTGCTTCCCAAGTGAAAGCTGTAAATCCGTTAGCATAATAACTGGACACTGATATTCTTCTGCTAAGTTAAACGCTTCAATCGTATCGTAGAATGCTTCTTCAACCGTACTTGGCGCCATGACGATCTTCGGAATTTCACCGTGCGTACCGTAAATCATGGCCATTAAATCCGACTGTTCTTGCTTAGTTGGAAGCCCTGTACTTGGACCGCCGCGCTGCGTATCTATAATAACAACAGGCTGCTCAGTGATTCCCGCTAATCCAATCGACTCCATCATTAATGATAGACCAGGTCCAGCTGATGCTGTCAGCGCACGTACGCCTGCATAGTTAGCTCCGATAGCCATCGTACATGCTGCGATTTCATCTTCTGTTTGAATAACGGTTCCACCAAATTGAGGAAGCTTTTTAATTAAGTATTCCATGATTTCTGAAGCAGGGGTAATTGGATATGCTGGCATAAAACGAGCCCCACCGGCTAAAGCACCTAGCGCAATCGCATCGTTTCCAATCATAAACATACGTTTTTTACCATCCGCTGGATCTAGTTTCATTGTTTCTAATTGTTCGCCTAGCTGTTCACGAATGTAATCTGCACCTTTTTTAATAGCTTCCATGTTTTTTTGTACAACTTTCTGGCCCTTTTTACCGAAGATTTCAAGCACTACTTCTTCAAATACTTCTGTGTCAATATGAAGCACAGCACTTGAAGCGCCAACAGCAACCATGTTCTTCATTAGCGACGTTCCTAATTCCGTTGCAATTTCCGTAAACGGAACAGCATATAGCGTAGCAGTTGTACATGTTTCGGGCAGACTTGGGTTGAATTTCGCATCTGCAATTACAACGCCACCTATGCGCAGCTCATGGACGTTTACATCGATTGTTTCCTGATCGAACGCAACTAAAATATCCAAATCATCTGACACAGATCGAACCTGAGTTGTACTCACTCGAATCTTATTATTTGTATGTCCACCTTTGATACGAGAAGAAAAATGACGATAGCCGTATAAGTAATAACCTAATCGATTTAAAGCGGTTGAAAAGATTTCTCCCGTACTTTCGATTCCCTCACCCTGCTGTCCGCCAACTTTCCATGAAAGTTGCTGTACCATAAATCAACGCCACTCCTTTAATTGCTCATAATATAGAAATCTATTTTATTGATAAAAACTGAAAAAAGTAAATTAGCAAACGATTTCATTTGCTTCTGCATTTCACCAACCAAAATCATCTGCAAAACTCCCACAGCACCTTGCCGCTGTGCAGGATACATTTCTGCTTGAGCAGCTCCGTAATCCGTTTTCAATTTTATTCCGATTGCCAGAAAAATGCAACCCTTTCCATTGAATTCTCAATCGTTTTAATTATATTTATATTTAATGAATAAGATGAAGTTTTTTAATGATCTTTCCTGCCTTCACATGAGGCATTAGTATATAAATAACTTGTATAAAAAAGAGCTTTTCCAAGAAGAAAAAGCTCTTTTTTTATTAGCTGCATACACGATCAGCAAAGTTTTGAAACAGAAAACGTTTTACCTGATCCTCAGTGTAATGCTTAAGGAGTTCTTCGATTAAATTTGTATACTGTTCATATCTTCCGAGACGATGAACCGTTTTGTCAATGCCGTCAAAGTCAGAGCCAAAACCAACGGAGTATTCGCCTCCTCTTTCACACATGTAATCAAGATGGCGGATCACATCCGCTATTTGCGCTTTGGCAGAACTCGTTAAAAATTCAGGCACAAACGTAATGCCAATCACGCCGTTTCGCTTTATTAAAGCATGAATTTGATCGTCTCTTAAATTCCGGGGATGAGAACACAATACGTGTGAATTGGAATGAGTAGCCACTACATATTGCGCTAGCTCAATCACATCCCAAAAACCTCTTACCGATAAATGAGAGACATCCGTCCACACTTTATATTCATTGTTCAATTCAACAACTTCTCTTCCAAAAGAAGATAATCCCGCGCCGCGAGGTTCTAAAATACCGTCACACACAGCATTGCTGTAATTCCATGTCAAACCTACTGAACGTACACCCAGTGAAAAAAGTGTCTTTAAGCGAACTAAACTTGTATCAATGGCATCGCAGCCTTCAAGCGTCAGCATTGCTCCTATTTCACCTTTTTTCAAGCTATCTATATCGCGTTTTGAACGAACCCATTTCACACCGGGAAGCGATAAAATATGACTCTGAAACAGCTGGATCATTTCTAACGCAACATCAAAGCGCTGAGCTGCCGGAACCGCTTCTGGAATATAAATAGCGAATAGCTGAACTTTCCCTTTTGCTTTTTTTATTCCTTCTAACGTCACATGCAGCGCTGAATCATATGTAAAAGATAAACGTTTATTTAGCCAGAGTTTCATCAATACATCACAATGAGCATCAAATATCACAACCCACACCCCTTTAACTCTATACAAAAAGGACCTGTTTGGCTTCTATGCTTTACAGGTCCGTGGTTTTTATAATTATCGCGGCTCTACAATTAATTTAATGGCTGTTCGCTCTTCTCCATCAATTTGAATATCTGTAAAAGCTGGGATGCAGATTAAATCAACCCCACTTGGTGCAACGAACCCTCTTGCGATTGCTACAGCTTTTACTGCTTGATTAAGCGCCCCGGCCCCAATGGCTTGAATTTCTGCTGCGCCGCGTTCGCGCAGTACACCTGCTAAGGCACCAGCAACTGAATTTGGATTAGACTTTGCTGAAACTTTTAATATTTCCATATCTAGCTCCTCCTTATTCTTTACAATGTATGATGAGAGATCATTAGACCAATGACTTAATTGATTTCAATGTTACTATATTCACGATATGTCAAACGTATTCCTGCTTGTTTTTCCTAAATATTCAAAAACTTATATTTCTACACCTTTCTTTTTTCTTTTTACGTTTTTGACAAAATAAAAAAGCCAACGTATCGTCTTTCGACACATTGACTTTTTCCCTTTATTCAAAAAATGGATGGTCTTCGTTAATTAAAATTCGCTCTGTTTTTGTTGCTTTCCCCGTCTTTTGATCAATATCAATAACGATTCCACTAAGCTGCGTTCTTCCTTCTTTTGGCACTTCAAATCGAACAGGAAGAGACGTTAAAAAACGCTTAATAACAGCTTCGCGCTCCATCCCTAAAATGCCGTCATAAGGTCCCGTCATTCCTACGTCAGAGATGTAGGCTGTTCCTTTTGGCAATATACGATTGTCAGCTGTTTGAACATGCGTATGAGTGCCGACAACAGCGCTGACACGACCGTCCACATACCAGCTAATCGCTTGCTTTTCACTTGTTGTTTCAGCATGAAAATCAATAAAAATAAGCGGAGTGCGCTGACGTGCTTCTTCAATCAGTTCATCTGCTTTATGAAATGGACAATCAAGCGGAGCCATAAACGTGCGCCCTTGTAAATTAATCACGGCTACCTCAAGCTGATTGTACGTAAAATACGTAATTCCCTTGCCCGGTGTACCTTCAGGAAAATTAGCTGGACGAACAAGATTTTTTGCATCGTCAATAAAATCAAAAATTTCGCGTTTGTCCCACGCGTGGTTACCAAGGGTAATAATGTTAGCCCCTGCTTGTAAGAACTGACGATAAATCTTTTCAGTAATGCCTTTGCCCGAAGCTGCATTTTCTCCATTCACAATTGTAAGTCCCGGAGAGTATTTTCTTTTTAATCTTGGTAAATATTCTTCAACCATTTCACGGCCTGGAGAACCAACTACGTCTCCAATAAATAAAATTCTCATGTAAAAGCTCCTATACTTCATTCTTAATCTGCATCTTCATCTCTACGAAAAAAAATAAAGTGGCGAAACGCCACTTCATTTTTATTTTGCATACTCTACTGCTCTTGTTTCACGAATAACGGTTACTTTGATGTGGCCAGGATAATCCAGCTCATCTTCAATTCGTTTTCGGATATCTCGAGCAAGTCGATGCGCTTCTAAATCACCAATCGTATCTGGTTTCACCATAATACGAACTTCACGCCCTGCTTGAATCGCAAATGATTTTTCAACGCCTTCATAAGACTCTGAAATTTCTTCTAACTTTTCAAGACGACGAATGTAGTTTTCTAACGTCTCACTACGAGCACCTGGTCTTGCAGCAGATAATGCATCCGCTGCTGCAACTAGTACAGCAATGATTGATGTTGGTTCTGTATCTCCATGGTGAGAAGCAATCGCGTTAATAACAACCGGATGTTCTTTATACTTTGTAGCTAATTCAACACCGATTTCTACGTGACTTCCTTCTACCTCATGATCAATTGCTTTACCAATATCATGTAACAATCCTGCTCGTTTGGCTAACGTTTCATCTTCACCTAATTCAGCAGCCATAAGTCCTGATAAATGCGCTACTTCCATTGAATGTTTCAGCACATTTTGACCATAGCTTGTTCTGAATTTTAAGCGACCAAGAATTTTCATCAAGTCTGGGTGCAACCCGTGAACACCGACTTCAAACGTCGTTTGTTCACCAACTTCACGAATATATTCGTCCACTTCACGGCGAGATTTTTCAACCATTTCTTCAATACGCGCGGGATGGATACGACCATCTTGAACGAGTTTATCAAGTGCAATTCTTGCTGTCTCACGACGAATTGGGTCAAATCCTGATAAAATAACTGCTTCTGGCGTATCATCAATAATAAGATCAATTCCTGTCAAAGTTTCAAGCGTACGGATGTTTCGACCTTCTCGACCAATAATTCGGCCTTTCATTTCGTCATTTGGCAAGTTAACAACTGAGACAGTCGTTTCAGCAACATGATCTGCTGCGCAACGTTGAATAGCAAGTGAAAGAATTTCTTTCGCCTTTTTATCGGCGTCTTCTTTTGCACGGTTTTCTGTTTCTTTTACCATTATTGCAATGTCGTGGGAAAGTTCATTCTCAACACGATCTAAAATAATCGCTCTTGCATCTTCTCTTGTTAAGCTTGAAATGCGCTCTAGCTCTGTTTGCTGTGCACGTACTACTTCTTCAACTTTGCTTTCCATCTCTTCAATATGCTGTTGTTTAACAGTAAGAGAATCATCTTTCTTTTCAAGTAACGCTTCACGTTTATCAAGTGATTCGTCTTTACGATCAAGATTTTCCTCTTTTTGCATTAATCGATTTTCTTGTTTTTGAAGTTCTGCTCGACGATCACGAATATCTTGTTCTGCCTCTGTACGAAGCTGATGGATTTCATCCTTCGCTTCTAGTAAAGCTTCTTTTTTCAAAGCTTCCGCCTCGCGGGTTCCTTCATCGATAATTTGTTCTGCACTAGACTTTGCTCCCGCAATTTTAGCTTCAGCAATCGATTTACAAACAAAAAAGCCAACAACTGCACCGACGATTAGGCCAAGCAAAGCGAAGATGATTGTATTAGTATCCATCATTTCACCTCCCCTTGCTATAAACTTGTAAGTTTTAAATTTCATGTCGGCATGTACATCGTATTCACCTTTCAATATACACACAAAGGCTTTTAAACGCTAAAATGTTTTAAAAAGGGAAAATATACATCTTAATTGTAAATCTGTGCATTTTTATTGTCAAGCCTGCCTCTACAGTATATATTGAAATTTCGTATGTTACTTTTCTAGCATTAACAATTTTTACAAAAAAAAGACCCCTTCTTTGAAATAGAGGAGTCTTTTTTTATCTCGCAGCAAATTAAATATTTAAATCGCCTTGATCGTCATCCTCAGGAGCTGGCTCTCCATCTTGGTCTAAACCATGATGTTCACGCACTTGTCCCGCAATTTCCTGACGAATATCAGTATTTTCTTTTAAGAATTGTTTTGCATTTTCACGACCTTGACCTAGACGCTCGTCATTATATGAATACCATGATCCACTTTTTTGAACAATATCTAGTTCAGAAGCGATATCCAAAATTTCACCCTCTTTTGAAATACCTTCTCCGTACATAATATCTACTTCAGCAGCACGGAAAGGCGGAGCTACTTTGTTTTTCACAACTTTAATTCTTGTTTTGTTACCTACAATATCGTTTCCTTGCTTTAACTGCTCTGCACGACGTACTTCTAGACGCACTGAAGAATAGAATTTAAGCGCACGTCCACCAGGAGTTGTTTCAGGGTTACCAAACATAACGCCGACTTTTTCACGAATTTGGTTAATAAAGATAGCGATTGTTTTAGACTTGTTGATAGCTCCAGATAGTTTACGCAATGCTTGAGACATTAAACGAGCTTGTAGACCCACGTGAGAGTCTCCCATTTCTCCTTCAATTTCCGCTTTTGGCACTAATGCTGCTACTGAGTCAACAACGATAATATCTACGGCACCGCTTCGAACTAAAGCTTCAGCGATTTCTAACGCTTGTTCTCCCGTATCAGGCTGAGATAATAATAGCTCATCAATATTCACACCTAATTTTTGAGCATATACAGGATCTAACGCGTGCTCCGCATCGATAAATGCAGCCTGTCCGCCCTGCTGTTGAACTTCTGCAATCGCATGAAGAGCAACTGTTGTTTTACCTGAGCTTTCTGGACCGTATACTTCAACTACACGTCCACGTGGATATCCACCTACACCTAAAGCTATATCTAACGCTAATGAACCACTTGGAATTGTAGAAATTCTTTTTTCCGTTTGTTCACCTAATTTCATAATTGAACCTTTACCAAATTGCTTTTCAATTTGTTTTAAAGCCATATCAAGGGCTGCTTGACGATCGTTCACTCAATTTCCTCCTCTATCTCTTTGAAATCATCTATAAACTGCAAACTTACTACGATGTAGTAGCAATGTCGAATTAACAACTTTCTATAACTTACTATACTAGTTTTCGAGTCGTTTGACAAGCAAAAAGCGAATAAATGTTCGTTTATTATTTTATAAAAAAAAGGCTGTTTTGGAAAAACCAAACAGCCTTTTTTCTTTATTTCTTTATCATCTTTAATACGTAATGACAGCCATAATTAACCGTTCGTGAACGAATCCCCTGGCGGCTTCCAGATAGCTGCAGGCTGTAAACTTGAGGAGCTTGATCTTTATAGGCTACCCCTATATATACTGTTCCTACAGGATGTCCTTCTTGTTTGGAGGGCCCAGCTACACCTGTAAACCCGATGCCAATATCCGTTTTGTATAACTGTTGAATACGCTGAGCCATTTCAGCCGCGCACTGCTCGCTAACGGCTCCGTACTGATTCAGCGTGTGTTCGCTCACTCCGAGAATATTTTGCTTGATTTCATAATGATAGGCGACCAGGCTGCCTTTTACAGCTTCTCCAGAACCTGAAACAGTTGTTAAACGTTCGCTGAATAAACCGCCGGTTAAACTTTCGGCTGAAGCAATCGTTAATCCTTGTGCCGTTAATTCTTTTACCAATTCATTATGTAAAGAAGTTGCTTCGTATCCATATAAATACTCGCCTACGCGCTCTGAAATGGTTTTTTCCACTTCGTCTAACATGCGCTGTGCTTCAGCAGCATTAGCGTGCTTAGCAGTTAAGCGAAGCGTCACTTCTCCATCTCCTGCTAGCGGCGCAATCGTCGGGTTGGTTTGCGCATCAAGCAAATCTTCAATTTCCGTCTCAAGCTGTGATTCTCCTATTCCGAAAAAGCGAAGAACGCGTGATTCAATACTTTCTTTTAATTCAAGCTTTTGAGCTAAAAATTCTTGGCCATACGATTCATACATTGGATAAAGCTCTTTTGGTGGCCCGGGAAATAGCATATAGTGTTTTCCCTCTACCGTAAGCCCCATACCTGGAGCCATTCCGTAATCGTTAGGGAGCACTGCCGAACCTTCTAGCACAATTGCCTGTTTTTTATTGTTAGGTGTCATGACACGATTTGACTGTTTGAAATAGGCTTCAATGCTTTCAAGTGCTTCTGCATTTGTTGTCAGCTCTACTCCTAACACACTCGCAATTGTTTCTTTTGTTAAATCATCTTTTGTAGGACCAAGCCCGCCTGTGAAAATAATTAACTCTGCACGCGTTTGAGCTGTAGCAATCACTTCTTTTAAGCGCTGTGCATTATCTCCTACTACCGTATGATAGTAAACATTAATTCCAAGTTCGGCTAATTTTTTCGATAAATACTGAGCGTTTGTATTGGCAATTTGTCCAAGCAGCAGCTCAGAGCCGACTCCAATAATTTCAGCGTTCATCATATCATCTCCATCTTACTTATTTTGAGTTAACAAAAGCCTGTTTGTTTTTAGCAAAGTAGTCCCAGCCTGAAATAACCGTAAAAATCACTGAGATCCAAAGCATTACGCTAGCAAATGGAATGGAAACCCATTCAAAAGGCAAGTTATACAACAGAATAGCTGAAATAGCTAAAATTTGAGTCCATGTTTTAATTTTACCTAACATATTTGCTGCTACAACTTCCCCTTCCCCTGCTAGTACAAGTCTTAAACCAGTGATAGCAAATTCACGGCTAATAATGATGATACCAGCCCATCCTGCACCTGCAATTAAATCTAAGTCAACAATAGCTACAAGCGCAGCTGAAACCAATAGCTTGTCTGCTAGTGGATCTAAAAATTTGCCCAAGTTCGTGACTAAGTCGTACTTTCGGGCATAGTATCCGTCTATCCAGTCTGTTGTAGATGCAATAATAAATAATGCTGCCCCTAATAGGTGAGCGATCGGAATCTCTTTTCCTGCTGCCTCCACTGTGCCAAATGGTAGCGGCACCATCATAAAAATGAGGAATACGGGAATTAGGAAAATCCGCGAAATGGTAATCTTGTTTGGTAAATTCACTTCTTCTGCCTCCAATTACTGTTACAAACTGAAAGCGTGCAAACGAAATTGTTTGCACGGCTTTGGTTTTATTATAGCGTGAATGAGTGATTAATTCACATATTATCTTTATTTACACCCTGATCACTTTTTAAAACAGGGTGTTTACTGTGCTTCTGCCGGCTGATATTGAATCGTTACAACTTGTCGAACTTGCTTGGATGAATCAAACGGCAAGTCAACCGCTTTTCCATTTACTTTTAACTCTACTCCAGGTGAATAACCGATGTTGACACGAGCTTCAGTTTCTTTCGTCAAATCAAATTCTTTTGTTTCACCTTTTTTTAGAATGGAGCTAAAGAAAGCATTTCCTTTTCCATTTTTCACATCTAACCAAGTATCTGCTTGAGTGGATGTTACTTCTAGATTAAATGCATCTGTACCGGAAAGAGCATACGTAGCACTTCTGCCTGTTTTTTGAACTTCCTTGTATTCTTGTTTACCGCTGTCTTTCTTTTCTTTTTCAGCTTTTTCTTTCTCAGCTTTTTCTTTTGCGGCTTTTTCTTTTTCAGCTTTTTCTTTTTCTTGTTCTTTCTTATCAGCAGCACTTTGTTCATCTTCTGACTTGCTATTGTCATTTTTTGCAGTAGTTTCATTCGTTTCTTCCTGCGTGTTAGACTGCTGAACTTCGCTGTTTGGAGCTTCTTGGTTAGCCTGCTCCTTGTTTTTATCCGAGACGATATTTTGAGCGATTACCCAAATAATAATCCCAACAACTACAACTCCCGCCACCACTAGAACAGTTGGAAGGTAGTCATATGCTTTTGAAACTCCTTTTGTATGCTGAGGAATTTCTTTGCGGCTGCGAACGCGCGAAAGCTGCTGCGGCATGTCTTCTGTTTGAGTTGAAGGAATGTCTGATTTGTATTCTTCAAAAATAGCATCTGTGTCCAACCCAATTGCTTCGCAGTATTGCTTAATAAACGCTCGTACGTAAAATTTCCCCGGCATAACCTCATAATTGCCTTCTTCAATGCCAAGTAAATAGCGTTTTTGAATTTTCGTTAGTTTTTGTAAATCCTCTAACGACAATCCTTTGTTTTCTCGTTCTTGTCTTAACCTTTGTCCTAACTCTGTCAATGCTAACACCTACCAATTATGCTAAAAATCAAACATCGATAATCCACCGTCTTGAAACATTTGAGGACCTTCCATTATTTCATATGTAATTTTCTCATTGGGGTCGTTTCTTATTTCAATAATGTAGGCAAAATCATCTAACGAATACTCGGTATTTTGTACAAATACATCCGGATGCTCCACAATTTTTGTCGCGGGTACATTCATTACTTCTCGAACAAGCTGCCAGTGCTTTTCATTCGCTCGTTTTGTCGATACAATCCCGTCAATAATAAAAATATTATCAGCGTTGTATTCGTCAGCAATAAGCTGACTGCGAATCGTTTGTTTTAAGAGTGTAGAAGACACAAAAAGCCACCTTTTGTTCGCACATACGCTAGCTGCTACAATGGATTCGGTTTTGCCTACTCGCGGCATACCTCGAATGCCGATAAGCTTATGACCGTCTTGTTTAAACAGTTCCGCCATAAAATCTACGAGCAAACCTAATTCATCTCTTACGAAACGGAACGTCTTTTTATCATCTGCGTCCCGCTGAATATAGCGACCGTGACGCACTGCTAACTTATCACGCAATTTAGGCGGTCTCATTTTTGTCACAATGATATTATCCATTGTTTTCAAAATAGATTCAAGCCTGTCTATTTGCTCATGTGAATCACAGCGCAGCAATAATCCACGGCGAATATCATCCACTCCGTTAATTGTGACAATATTAATTGACAACATTCCAAGAAGCGATGAAATATCACCTAAAAGACCCGGACGATTTTTTTGTATTTGATATTCTAAATACCACTCAATTTTCTCCATCAAACCCCTCCCATTTCTTGGCTGGCCTTCGAGAGGTGCCCCCTTTTTTTCACCTAGTTTAACTATAAATGATTTCCATTATATTATAAACCCTAAAGACAAGTAGTTCTACATTTGTTATGTATGTAAGCGCTTATTTATTTGTACTATTTATTTCTAAGAAAAAAGGAGCTTTCACATGCGGTGAATTAGCTCCTTTTTAAAAACGATAACTTATTTTACTGATCCGTTATTTTGAACTAATTTCACCATGCTGCTCGCAATTGCATGCTGCTCTTCTTTAGAAGCAACGCTCCAAAGGTCTGCTAAAATTCGCTCTTGATCATTTTTTGCATCAACTTGGTTTGCTAAATATCCACCAATTTGATAAGCAAGATCATGAATAACTTCTTCTTGCATTCCTTCGTTTTGCGCATGATGTAAACGGTCGCCTAAAAAATCTTTCCAGCTATCCCAGTTTTCTAATACTGACATGAGTAGCCCTCCTTAAGGTTTATTCATATCATAGTTTGTACCGTGTTTTTGATTTTATGCACACTTTATATGTACCAACCGCCATTAACCGATAATATTTGTCCCGTTATGTAGGAAGCTCGTGAAGATATTAAGTATGAAACCGCATCTGCCACTTCTTTTGGATATCCTATTCTTCCTAAAGGGATCTCTTCAGCCAGCTCTTTGACCTCTTCTTTTGAATAGCTGGCCATCATATCCGTTTCAATCGCTCCGGGCGCAACTCCATTTACTCGAATCCCACTTAGTGCAACCTCTTTTGCCAAAGCTTTTACAAACGTATTTTGTGCACCTTTTACCATTGAATAAAGGACTTCAAATGAAGCTCCTGTAAGTCCCCAAATGGAAGAAATCATGATGATTTGTCCGCTTTTAGCACTAATCATTTTAGGTAATAAAGCTTTGGTAATAACAAAGGGAGCCGTGATGTGAAGATAGATCATTTCTTCGGTTTCTTTTGCCGGAGTATCTGTCATTAACCCGCTAACGCTTCGTCCGCTGTTATGAATAATAACTTCTACCGGAACAATAATTTCCTCTAAAAACTTCTCCACTCCCTCTTTACATGATAAATCCGCTTGTACCGTAAACACGGTTTTTACCTTTTCAGCAAGCTCATGTGCAAGCGCCTCTATTCTGTCTCTTCGTTGATGGTAATGCAAAATAAGCGAATATCCATCCTCAGCCAATTGCTTAGCAATCGCTGTGCCAATTCCTCCGCTTGCACCTGTCACAAGGGCAAATTTCTCCATAACCTTCTCTCCTTTACATGCAAAAAAGCTGATGAACATCAGCTTTTTTGGCAACAATCATCTTTATTTAGGTACTACTTCACAAACCGTAAAGTTCTTTTCATCAATAATCTCGTTTAGCACATCTTTTATTTCGTTCACCTTCAGTTTTTCCAGCGTTTCAACAATATCAAATAAATTCATATCATTAAATGCATAGCGTGTAAACTGATTAGCGATAAACTCAGGTGAGTTTAATGAACGTAAAAATCCGCCGATTTTCTTTTTACGGATACGTTCAAGTTCTTCTTCTGTTAGTGATTTTGTTTTCATTTCAAGTAAAATTTGTTTAACTCGATCATACAGCTGCTCGGGTTGGTCCGTATCTCCCCCAATAAGAGCAAAACCAAATCCTCTTTCCTCCGTATAATCATAAGCAAATGTTTCATCAATGAGCCCGTCTGCATATAACTCCTCATAGTACGAAGAGCTTTTGCCAAATGCGTAATCTAAGATAATATTCATTGCTAACTCATATTTAAGCATTTCTCCACCTGAACGCTGCGGATTTTTCGCTTTTAGACCCACCATACATTTAGAAGATTGCACCGGCATTTTTAGTACTTGTTTTTCTTGATCCACCGTTTCAGGCTCTTCGTCAAAGTGACGCTGTATGTCAGATATTTCTTTATAATCTTTTTTCTGCTGATTGTCTCGAACTTGCTTCATGACCTTTTCCGCATTAACAGGGCCTACAATGAACAACAGCATGTTGCTTGGATGGTAGAACGTTTCATAGCATGTATACAGCAAATCTTTATTAATATGTGAAATCGATTCGATCGTGCCGGCAATATCAATTTTAACAGGGTGGTTTTTGTACATATTTTGAATGGTACCAAAATACAAGCGCCAGTCCGGATTGTCGTCATACATTGTAATTTCTTGACCGATAATGCCTTTTTCTTTTTCGACCGTTTTTTCTGAGAAGTACGGCTCTTGTACAAAGTCCACTAATGTTTCAAGGTTTTCCTCAAAATTTGACGTACAGCTGAATAAGTAAGCTGTGCGGGTAAAAGAAGTAAATGCATTGGCCGAAGCACCTTGTTTACTAAACTGCTGAAAGACATCCCCGTCTTCTTTTTCAAATAATTTATGCTCTAAAAAGTGTGCAATTCCGTCCGGAACTTTTGTCATTTCATTTTCATTTAGTGGTACGAATTGATTGTCAATCGATCCGTAGTTCGTTGTAAAGGTAGCAAACGTTTTGTTAAACTCCGGCTTTGGCAAAATATATACCTGCAGCCCGTTATCCATTTTTTCATGATACAGCTGTTCCTGAAGCTGCGAAAATTCAATTTTCTCCATTTTCTTCACCGCCCGTTCCTGTTAAGAAATAAATTGTATCCATTTCAATTTTCTCAGCCACTTTAATAATTTCCTGCTTAGATACCGCATCAATATGCTTTAAGTATTCGTCAATTGAAATGTCTTTGCCTGTTAATTCATTATGATACATAACCTCTACTAGTCCTCGTGGAGTATCCACCGTTTCAAGCAGCTGATTGTGAATGACGGCTTTTGTTTGAGCGATTTCGCCGTCTGTGAACGACCCTTGCTTCATCTCCTGCATTTGTTCTTTAATAATGGTCACGGCTTGGTCGTAATTTTTAGCATCAATACCCGACATGACCATCAGTAATCCCTTATGACTTTCTACCCTTGAAGCGGCATAATAGGCTAAGCTTGCTTTTTCACGCACATTGATAAATAGCTTAGAATGTGAGAAACCTCCGAATATACCGTTAAATACTTGCAGAGCAAAATACTGTCTATCTCCATACACAACATTTGTGCGGTAGCCAATATTTAATTTCCCTTGTTTTACTTCTTGTTTTTCCACTACTTCATTTACTTTTGAGATATCTTTAGACGTAATAGAATCTTCAATGTCTTTTTGCTCGCGCTTTGGTAACGTAAATGTTTCTTTTACTGTTTGTAAAACCTCTTCGACTTGCAAATCTCCAATAGCATAAAGGTGAATGGCATCTTCTTTTAACACCTGCTGATAATAGGCGTACAAACTTTCACCTGTAATTTCTTCCACGTCGTCAATTTGACCGTTTACATGTAAAGAGTAAGGTTCTTCCTTACACATTTCTTCGACTAATCTTAAATTAGCATAGCGCATTTTATCATCAAATACGGCTTGAATTCTCTGACGAAGCGAACGCTTTTCTTTTGTCATAATATCCTTTAAAAAAGAGTCCCCTTCAACTGCTGGCTTTAATAAAATATCGCCAAGAAGCGCTAACGCTTTTTGCAAAAGCGGAGTTGAATCTTTCAAATATTTTTCATTCGCTATATCAATGCGAATCGTAATATCGTGGTTATCACCTTTTTTTGTTAAGTCTACTTGTAAAGTAGCACCATAAAGCTCATCTAAATATGTACGAAGCTTTGTCGTAGACGGCAGCGACTCGGTAGCGCTTTGAAGCACATAAGGTAAAAGGGCACGCATTGTCACCGTTTTCTTATCTAAAGGGGCATTTAGTTTTAAAATGAACGTGTTTGTTTTGTACTTAGCTGTTTGAATGGTGTGAACAGTCAATCCTTCTAGTTCATGTTTTTGTTCAGTCAATAATTTCATGTATAAACCTCCTTTTAAATTTTGATGTATTAACTAGACAATACTTCTATTTTGAATCTTTAACGCTAATTTTAGTCTTATAACCACTATATCGAATTCAAGGAAACATTTTCAAGTAACTTGCCGCGCGCTTCCTCATTTCTTTTCATATTCTTTCTCCCAATGAAAAAAAGGCGGAGAAAAGAATATGATTCCTTTGTCTCCACCTTCTATATTTATCCAACTTTAGTCATTGTTAGACCTCGTATAGAGGATTTATTAGCGGCGGCCTTTTTCATAAGGAACGCCTAGCGCTTTAGGAGCCTCAGCACGTCCTACAAAACCAGTAAGTGCTAAGATTGTTAATACGTACGGTGCAATGGTTAAAAGGACGGATGGGATATCTTGAATAACCGGAATCTGAGCTCCCGTGATACTCAAAGACTGGGCTAACCCGAAAAACACGGCTGCGCCTAAAGCACCAATAGGATGCCATTTTCCAAAAATCATAGCTGCAATAGCAAGGAACCCTTGTCCAGCAATCGTTCCCGCTGCAAAGTTTGTAGCGATAGATGTAGCATACACCGCGCCGCCGATTCCAGCTAACATTCCGGAAATCATAACTCCAACGTAACGCATTCTCACAACCTTGATCCCCATCGTGTCTGCTGCCATTGGGTGTTCACCAACTGAACGAAGACGAAGACCAAACGGCGTTTTATAAATGATGTACCATACAGCAAAAGCTAACGCAATTGCAATATAGGACGTAATAGGAACATTCGAAAACAGAATTTTACCGATTACTGGAATGTCTGATAGACCTGGAATACTTACTTTATCGATACGGAATTGGATAAAATCTGTTTGTCCTTTCCCAAAAATCTTTTTGATTAAAAAGATTGAAAGACCCGCAGCTAGAAAATTCAGCGCTACACCACTTACAGTTTGATCTGCTTTTAATGTAATACTTGCAACAGCATGAATCAGCGAAAACACAGCGCAAACAACAGCCGCAATTACTATCGCTACCCACGGGGCCCAAGCACCTAATGAATCCTGAAGTAAAAGGGTTGAAACAATACCTGTAAACGCGCCAAACATCATCAGCCCTTCTAATCCGATGTTCACGACCCCGGAACGTTCACTAAATATCCCTCCGAGCGCGGTAAAGATAAGCGGTGCAGCTGAATAAAGCGCCGCTGGAATAATAATGGCTAACACCTCTAAGAAGTTCATTTTGCTCCCCCCTTGCCTGCACGGCCAAGCACCCAGCGAATTAAATAACTAGATGCAACAAAAAAGATAATAAGCGCAATGACAATTTGAATTAATTCAGACGGTACGCCTGTCATAAAGTTCATTTGAGGAGCCGCAGTTTGCAATCCTCCGAAAAAGAATGAAGCTAATAAAATTCCAATTGCGCTGTTAGCCCCTAAAAGAGCTACGGCGATACCGTCAAATCCCGTACCCGTAAACGCAGTGAATGTGCCCATATACTGAAATGTTCCAAGCCCTTCCATTGCCCCGGCAAGCCCGGCAAAAGCGCCTGAAATCGCCATGGATAACACAATGTTTCGGCCTACATTCATTCCTGCATACTGTGAAGCATGTTGATTAAAACCAACAGCTCTTAGCTCGAAGCCCTTAGCTGTTTTATTCAAAATAAACCACATTACGATGGCTGCAGCGATGGTAATAAGAATGCCGTAATGAAGGCGGGAGTTATCGGTTAACTGTGCTAAAAAGCTTGATGCTAAAGATGCCGATTCCTTAATATCATACGATTTTTCATTACCCGCATATAAATACGTACGGATTAAGCTGCTCGTTGTATAAAGGGCAATATAGTTCATCATAATGGAAACAATTACTTCATGAACATGAAATTTTGCTTTTAAAAATCCTGGAATAAACGCCCAAACTGCTCCAGCTGCAGCTGCTGCTAATACAGCTAAAGGAATATGAATGACTGCTGGTAAATCAAACGCATACCCAACCCATACTGAAGCCAACCAGCCAACTAAAAGCTGTCCTTCTACTCCAATGTTAAAGAGACCGGTTTTATAAGCAAACGCAACCGCGATACCAGCCAGAGCAAGAGGAGTCATGGCACGAATCGTTTCTCCAATGGCTTTTGGCGTTCCAAACATCCCGTCAAAAAGAGATTGATAGCCAAGCATTGGATCATAGCCGCCTAGTAACATAATAACCGCTCCGGCAATGAGTCCTAATATGGCCGATACAACAGGGATCAAAATCATCATTACACGTTCATTTTTCACAAGTTTATTCATGCTGTTCCACCCGCTTTCTCACGCGTACCGCCTGCCATTAATAAGCCTAACTCTTGTTCATTCGTTTCTTTTGGATCTACAATGTCGACTATTTTCCCTTCATAAATAACCGCAATGCGATCGCTTAAATTTATTACTTCATCCAGTTCTAGCGAAACAAGCAGCACTGCTCGTCCTTTATCTCGTTCTTCGATCAGTTTCTTATGAATAAATTCAATGGCCCCTACGTCCAGCCCCCTCGTTGGCTGAGCTGCAATTAATAGCTCCGGACTGCGGTCTACTTCACGGGCAATAATGGCTTTTTGCTGATTCCCCCCCGATAGCGATCGCGCTTGTGTATATTCACTAGGCGTTCGCACATCATATTCTGCAATTAGTTCTTTTGCCTTTTTATACATCTCTTTATAATTTAAAATACCTGATTTAGACATCGGCTTTTGATAATACGTTTGAAGGCCAATATTTTCACCTATTGTATAATCTAATACCAGTCCGTGCTTATGACGATCCTGCGGAATATGTCCTATTCCTGACTCCGTAATTTTACGAGTGGATAACGTAGACAATTCTTGATTTTTTAATGTGATCGAGCCCGACTTTATTTTTCTCAGACCCGTAATTGCTTCAATCAGCTCTGTTTGACCATTCCCATCTACACCCGCGATGCCTACAATTTCGCCTGCCCGAACGCTTAGATCAAGTGAACTTACAGCCTCTACTCCTCGGCTGTCTTCTACTACTAATTCTTTTATTGTTAACACAGCTTCTTTTGGAGTCGCTGTTTTCTTTTCAGTTTTAAAATGCACTTCTCTTCCTACCATTAAAGCAGCAAGTTCATCAGGGTTGGTCTCTTGCACATTTACCGTGCCAACCCCGACACCTTTTCGAATAATTGTACAGCGGTCACATACTGACATAATTTCTTTTAATTTATGCGTAATTAAAATAATCGACTTTCCTTCTTGAATTAATTTTTTCATAATTTGAATTAATTCCGTAATTTCCTGAGGTGTTAAGGCGGCAGTAGGTTCATCAAAAATAAGAATGTCGGCTCCTCTGTAAAGCGTCTTTAAAATTTCCACTCGCTGCTGCATGCCAACTGAGATATCTTGAATCTTCGCATATGGATCTACCGATAATCCATATTGATTTGAAAGCTCTTGAATATCTTGAGCTGCTTTTTTAATATTGATTTTCCCCGTGCGCGTCGGTTCGTTTCCAAGAATAATATTTTCTGTTACTGTAAAGTTTTGAACGAGCATAAAATGCTGATGAACCATCCCAATCCCTAAGTCATTCGCTACGTTAGGGTCCGTGATTTTGACTTCTTGGCCGTTTACACGAATCTGCCCTTTTTCAGGCTGATAAAGTCCAAATAAAACGTTCATCAGCGTTGACTTACCTGCACCATTTTCTCCTAACAAAGCATGAATTTCTCCCTTTTTCACTTGGAGTGTAATATTGTCATTAGCGACAATACCGGGAAACTCTTTGCGAATATCTAGCATTTCAATAACATATTCCACTGCTTTCACTCCCTATTCCTGCCTGCTACAGGATTCTGTCTTCCGTTTTTTGGCTATGAAAAAGGCTAGTTTTCACTAGCCTTTTATACTCATATAATCATTGCTTAACAGACGTCAACTTATTTTTTAAGCGTTTTTTCAAACTCTTTAAATTCTTTATCCGTTTGAGGCACCGTAATGTCACCGTCTAGAATTTTTTGCTTATACTCATCAACTGCTTTTAACGCATCTTTGCTTACATTATCTTGTGATGGAGCAATTCCTACTCCGTCTTCTTTTAAGCCAAACACAACTTCTTTACCACCTGGGAATTTGTCGTCCATTGCTTTTTTGGCAACATCTTCTACAGCCAAGTCAACGCGTTTAACCATCGAAGTTAACGTTACGTTTTCAGGCATACCTTCTTCATGCTGATCGCGGTCAACTCCAATTACCCAAACCTTTTTGTCTTTCCCGCCTTTTGAACGGTTTTTAGCTTCTGTAAATACGCCGTTTCCAGTACCGCCAGCCGCTTGATAAATAATATCAGCGCCTTTGCTGTAAATGGTAGAAGCAATAGCTGAACCTTTTTCTGGAGAGTTAAAACTTTCTGCGTATTGAGAGATAACTTCAGCATCTGGGTTTACAGATTTAACACCTGCTTTAAATCCGTTTTCAAACTTCTTGATTAATGGAGATTCAACGCCTCCGATAAAGCCGATTTTGTTCGTTTTCGTTTGTTTAGCTGCCACTACACCTACTAAGAAAGAGCCTTGCTCTTCTTTAAATAGAATGCTTGCCACGTTATCTAAGTTCTCTGACTTTAGCGTATCGTCTACTAATGCAAAGTTAGCATCTGGATACTGCTTTGCTGCTTTTTTAATATCTTCCTTTAATAAAAAGCCAATTCCATACGTCAAGTTGTAGCCACTCTCAGCAAATTTAGAAAGATTGCTCTCGTATTCAGATGCTTTTGTAGACTGCAAATACTTATATCCAGTCCCTTCATCAAGTCCGTTATCTTTCCCAAACTTTGTCAGACCTTCCCAAGCAGATTGGTTAAACGATTTATCATCTACCCCGCCCGTATCTGTTACCATTCCCACTTTAAAATCCGCCGCTTTTTTATCTCCGCCGCTCTTACCTGCGTCGTCTGAGCCACACGCGCTTAAAAGTGTTCCTGCCGCTAATACTAGTGATAATGCAAGTCCCGTTTTACGTTTTAACATGTTTTAACCCCCTGAATAGTTTTAAAAGTATAAAGCCAATTTTCTATTTCGTCCTTGTGACCTACATTTGACACCTCCTTAAAAGGACAATGTTAAACAGTTATAAATTTTCTGACATTTAACCACAAAAAAACTAGACGCGTTTACGCAATACTTGGAAACTAAATTGATCTGCTTTAAAATAATTGATGGAATATAAAATGGGTTCATCATGCTGGTCATAATGCATTTGTTTCAGCACAAGCAAAGCGGTTTCTGGTTCGCATTGTAAAATAGGAGAAACTTTTTCATGATAGCCTAGAGGCTCAATGTTTGCCACTGCGTATGAAATATGTTTTCCTGCTTGTTTTTCAAGAATTTCTAGCAAAGACTCTTGTTTATATTCAAAATTTTCAGGCAATATTTTTTGAGGAACCTTGTCCATGCAATATACAACCGGCTCTCCGTTTGCCGTTCTCACCCGTTCAACAAATAAAATCTGTTCGTCTTCCCCGCAAGCAAAACGTGTTAAATCATTTTCAGACAACTCTTGTATTTGAGAAGATAAGAAGATTGTTCCAGCCTTCATACCGGCTTGTTCAATCATATGTGTTATACTATTTAATTGCTCAATCCCTGACAAAAAAGTAGGCTTCGTGTTGACAAATGTTCCCACGCCGTGTCTGCGAACAATAATATTCTCTTCTTCTAATATGCGAAGTGCCTCACGTAACGTTGCGCGGCTAACCCCTAGCTGCTTTGATAAATCAAACTCTGAAGGGAGTCTTTCCTTTTCTTTAAAAATTCCTTTTTCTATATTTTGTTTAATTTTATCAATCACTTGTAAATACAAGTGCCGATTATCCGCACGTATAGACATCATTCTTCCCCCATATTAAAAAGTCATCAGACCTCTGATGTTCGACTACTTAATCGAAAATAATATATCATTTTTCGACAGATAAATAAATAGGTTATATTAATTTTTTATTAAAATTATTATTATTTTTTTAAAAAAATGAATTTTTGTTATTTTTCAATGTCAGCATACCTAACAACCTGCTTTTCTTCTAATATTAGATAAAAACCAAACATTTTAGTCATTAAATTTTTTAATATTCGTTTTTATTTCATTTATTTAGCATGACATATTTTTGTATGATACTATTCTTACCGTCTCTTATTCCATAAAAAAAGAGGTTGAGACATAACGAAATGAATTCAAACTAAAGACGAACAAATGGGATAATGAGCTGAACAGCTTTTGACACTGCAGTTGATTTCCGTGTAAAACTCCGGTTTCCGCCGGCGGGTGATGAGCCTCCTCGTCGCTTGCGCTTTTCCCGCAGGAGTCTTCGCCCTGCCCTTCAATCAACTGCTAGAAGGAACGAAACAGATGAAACCTACGTTTATCATAACAAAAAAAACGAACCACTAATCAAACATATTGATTAATGGTTCGTTTTTCACTTCAGCTAAAATACTTTTGTCCCAGCCTCATCTTTTCTAGTAACATTATTAAGATCCAACATCCTCATTTTGCTGAGAAATCAGCACGGAACGCGGCTTACTTCCTTCATAAGGCCCCACCACTCCACGCTCTTCCATTGCATCGATCAAGCGTGCAGCCCGGTTATAGCCAATTCGAAAGCGTCGCTGCAGCATAGAAACAGAAGCTGTTTGCATTTCTGCTACAAGCTGTACCGCTTCGTCATATAGCTCATCTGCAAAATCATCAACTTGTTCAGGAGCATCGGTTGGAATCATTTCTTCTTGATACTGCGCTTTTTGCTGTGCAATTACAAAATCAACAATTTCTTCTACTTCTTCATCTGATAAAAAGGCACCTTGCACACGCACAGGTTTTGAAGCTCCAACAGGCATGAACAGCATATCTCCTCTTCCTAGAAGCTTCTCAGCTCCTCCCATATCTAAGATCGTACGAGAGTCAGTTTGTGAAGATACACTAAAAGCGATTCGGGAAGGAATGTTTGCTTTAATAACCCCAGTAATAACATCTACTGATGGTCGCTGTGTAGCAATAATCAAATGAATGCCGGCAGCACGAGCCATTTGAGCAAGACGTGTGATCGAATCTTCGACGTCAGATGAAGCAACCATCATCAAGTCAGCCAACTCATCGACAATCACCACAATATAAGGAAGAGTCGGCTGTTTTGCATCGGCGTCTCCATCATCATTCATACGTTTTACTAAATCGTTATATCCTTCAATGTTTCTCGTTCCGCTGTGTGAAAACAACTCATAACGTCGCTCCATCTCACTTACAACTTTCTTTAAGGCTTGAGAAGCTTTTTTCGGATCCGTTACAACAGGAGCCAATAAATGCGGAATACCATTGTACATATTGAGCTCAACCATTTTAGGGTCAATCATCATTAATTTTACTTCATGAGGCTTTGTCCTCATTAAAATACTAATAATAATACCGTTGATACACACACTTTTTCCGCTTCCTGTTGCGCCTGCTACAAGCATATGAGGCATTTTATTAAGCTCTGCTAGCACAGCTTCGCCTGAAATATCTCTTCCTAAACCAACTAATAGCTTTTTATCCGGTCGGTTATTTTCAGTTGCTTCAAGTACTTCTCTAAGTGAAACCATCGCTACTTCTTCGTTCGGCACTTCAATTCCTACCGCTGATTTCCCGGGAATTGGAGCTTCAATCCGAATATCTTTGGCAGCTAATGCAAGTGCTAGATCATCACTTAAATTGACAATCTTACTTACTTTTACTCCTACATCAGGATATACTTCATATTTTGTAACAGCTGGTCCAAGGTGAACTTTTGCCACTTTTGCTTTTACGCCGAAACTTTGAAACGTTTTTTCAAGTTTTTCGGCATTTTTATAAATGTTTTTATGCTCTTTTGCCTGGTTGCTTTTCTTTGGCATCGTTAATAGCTTGATAGGAGGAAGCTCATACTCTTTATTTTCCGTTTCAGTAAATGTAATCATAGGAGCTTTTTTTTCTTCCTGTTCCTTTTGCGGCTTTGGCTGTTGCGGTGCAGCAGCTACAGGTTTCGATTCCATAACCGGCGGCGCTGGAGCTATAGGAGCAGCAGGAGATTGACTAGACTCTTCCTCTCCGTAGTCAAAGTGTTCAATAATTGGAGGCGAAGGTGCTTCTACTTCTATGTCCATGCTTTCTTCAGGTTCTTGCACAGCTTTTTCTTGTCGTCTCTTTTTTGTTGTTTTAGGAGCTTTTTTCTTCTTATGTTTCCACGTCTGAATATCTTGCCAGCCTTCTTTTAACTCCGTTGTTAAAAAATTCACTAGAGGTGACAAAAGTTTTAATACCGTTTCGTGAAGCGAACGTCCGGTAATAAGCAGTACCCCAATCACAATAAGCAAGGCAGCGATAAGTTCTGTTCCTAAGCTATCAAATAGATAGTAGAACATGGCAAACATAATAGCTCCTATCATCCCTCCGCCTAAATCACTGTGATTCGACTGGCCCGTTGCTTCGAGCATATACAAATCCCACGTGTTCATAATGACAGACGGATCTGTAAACGTTCCGTTTTTTGATAAATTTTCAAATAACGTAACATGACTAAACAGTAAAATAGATAAAATAATGAGATATGTACCGATAAGCTGCCGCGTCACTAAAGGAGGCATTTCTCTTTTCCAAATAATATAAACAGATAGAATAGCCATTCCGATTAAACACAGCATATACCATTCGCCCATAAATAAGCGGACCACTAGTACAAGGGCCTGTCCTACAGCACCCAGTCCTGCCATGGCAATTAACGTTAATGCTAATAAAAATAAGCCAATAAGCTCAAAGCGCAATATGCGTTTCCATTCATCCTTTTTTATTTGACCTCTTCGTTTTTTCTTTGCCATTTTTCCACTCCAATCAACGTCCAACACTCTATGTTGATTTTGTTTCTTTTATCAGTTGAATAAAAAAGCAGCCAATACAGCGGCTGCCTTCTTCGTCATATTCATTATACCATATTCACCATAATTATACTGAAATCCTTACGACAAAATTTGACCAGGATAATAATTTTCATTCAAATAATCTTGAGGATTCGTGCTTAAAATCCTCACAATTTGCTGTTGCTTTTGTTCATTTTCTTCAACAATAACCGGGATTCCATTATGGTTAATAAGCTTTGGCTGAGATTGTTCTTGATGATAAGACTGCTGAAAGATCAGTTCTTGCGGCATCATTGTATACAAAATCATTGCAGCAGCTGCTCCTCATTCTGACGTCCTTGCTCAATCAGTTCATTCAATTTTTTGATCGCTTGAGCAACTCCGCCTACTTCATTAATTAACCCGTATGAAACAGCATCTCCGCCAACTACATTTGTCCCGATATCACGCGTTAAGTTCCCTTTTGAAAACATAAGTTCTTTAAACTTTTCTTCTGAAATATGAGAGTGTTCTCTCACAAAGTTAATCACGCGCTCTTGCATTTTATCTAAGTATTCAAATGTTTGCGGTACACCAATAACAAGACCCGTTAAGCGAATAGGATGAATGGTCATGGTCGCTGTACCGGCAATATACGAATAATCAGTTGAAACCGCAATTGGAACACCGATTGAATGTCCGCCTCCTAACACAATAGACACAGAAGGCTTGGATAACGAAGCGATCATTTCAGCAATTGCAAGACCCGCTTCTACATCTCCACCTACTGTATTTAAGATAATAAGCAATCCTTCAATTTTTGGATTTTGTTCGATCGCCACAATTTGCGGGATGACATGCTCATATTTTGTCGTTTTGTTTTGAGGAGGCAGCTGCATGTGCCCTTCGATTTGTCCTACAATCGTTAAACAGTGAATATTAGAATCCTGAGGAAGCTGAGCCACGTTGGTCTGTCCTAGTTGTTGAATTTTATCTAATATTCCGCCCTTGCTTTCTTCATTTTTATTAGGCTGCTGAGGCGCTTCATCAGAATGTAATCTTTCGTTATTTTCAAACATATTCTAGCTCCTTTCAATTATTGATAGTAGTAGTATGAACTTCTCATAGTTATTACATCCGCATCAGCTGCAAATAAAAAGCCTTCCCAGCGGGAAGGCTTCACATTAGATTTCCATGATAATCGGTAAAATCATCGGTTTACGACGGGTTTTTTCATATAAAAATTGATTTAAACTTTCTCTCATTTTTAATTTTAATGAAGACCACTCGATCACTTTGTCTTCCATACACTTTTCTAAAATTTGCTGAACAATCTTCGTTGCTTCTTCTAAAAGCTTTTCTGATTCTCTTACATAGACGAATCCGCGGGAGATGATTTCTGGCCCCGCTACTACCGTTTTTTGGCGTTTATTAATCGTAACTACCACCGTTAAGATTCCGTCCTGTGACAGCAGCCTGCGATCTCTCAGAACGATATTTCCAATATCACCGACGCCTAGTCCATCAATGAGCGTATTTCCCGCTTGAATAGAACCGCTAGGGTACATGCGAGCATCTTTAAATTCAACTCGCTCACCTTTTTCAAGCAAACAAATATGATCTTCTGATATTCCTAATTGACCGGCCAGCTTTGCATAAGCTTTTTGTTTTCGATACTCTCCATTCACAGGCATGACATATTTCGGCTTTGTTAAGTTAATCATAAATTTTAATTCTTCTTGACTGCCGTGTCCAGAAGCCTGCACTTTCCTCTGAGCAAACACTACGCTTGCTCCTAAACGAAAGATGACGTCAATTGTTTTTGAAAAGGTCGTTTCGTGCCCCGCCACAGGTGTAGCAGCCAGCAGGACCGTATCATCTTGTTTGATTTGAATAAATTTATGGGACTGTTTAGCCATTCGAGTAAGACCTAAAATCGGCTCTCCGTGATGACCTGTTGTTAAAATAACCGTTTCATGTTCTGGAAGATCTTTTAGCTTTTGTACAGGAACAATTAAATCCTCAGGCAGCTGCAAATGTCCAAGTTCTGCTGCAATATCAATGATTTTCAGCATACTTTTTTCCATAACGATCAGGTTACGGCCGTGCTGATATGCGGCATGAATGATTTGCTGAATACGGTGCAGATTGGAACTGTATGCAGCAACAATGATTCGACCTTTGCTTTTATAAAAAGCGTCGGTAATATTTTGTCCAATGACGGCTTCAGAAACTGTATAGCCTGGCTTATCCGCATTTGTACTGTCTGAAAGCAAACACAGGACGCCTTGTTCCCCAATGGCAGCCATTTTTCCAATATCAGCGCTTTGAATGCTGACTGAATTTTGATCAAATTTAAAATCACCTGTATATACAATCGCCCCTTGATTTGTTTGTAAACAAATACCGACTGAATCTTGGATGCTGTGCTGCGTTCTAAAAAATGAAATATCCACTCCTTCAAACGATAAAACCGTTGACGAAGTGATAGGATGTAAAGCTTCATATTTTTTAATTCCATATTCTTTTAACTTTTCTTTGATAAGTGCTAGCGTTAATTCTGTACCATATACAGGCACATCCAATTTTTGAAGTATAAAGGGAATAGCGCCAATTTGTTCTTCGTGTCCATGAGTAACAAATATGCCTTTTACGTTCTGCTGATTTTCTACTAAATATGTAATGTCCGGAATGACAATATCAATTCCTAACATTTCCCCTCCCGGAAACTTTGATCCTGCATCTAACACATATATGTTTTCATTGATTTCCACCACATACATGTTTTTTCCAAGTTCTCCGACTCCACCCAAGGCTGAAATTTTAATATTTTCTGTCTTTTCTAGTACCATAAGCTCCTCCTACTTACTTTCACCCGTACAATTTCATTTGCTTACATTATAACTGAAGTAAGAATTGGAATACAAGAAATTTCATTCGTCTATTTCCGTCATCTGCTCTTCTATTATCTTATAAGAAAAAAACGTCCCTTCATCGACTCGTATATACGGTCAATGAAGAGACGTTTAAAAAACATACTTATAGCTTATAGCGTATTTAATGTGCTGACTAACGTTTGGCGTTCTTCTTCTGTTAACGGAACTAAAGGTAATCGTACCGATCCTACGTCTAATCCTTTTAGCTGTAAAGCCGTTTTAACAGGCGTTGGACTTGGAGCTGCAAAAAGAGATTTCATAACAGGTACAATACGCTGATGAATTTTTGCTGCTTCCTTCGGATTTCCTGACTCATAAAGCTTAACCATCTCTTGCATTTCATTCCCAATAATGTGAGAGGCAACAGAAATAATACCAGTTCCTCCAATTGCTAATACCGGTAGTGTTAAGCCATCATCACCGCTGTATAAAGCAAAATCATCGCTTGTTTGTGCGATAATAGCTGTCATTGCGTCAAGATCTCCACTTGCATCTTTTAACGCTACAACATTTGGCAGTTCAGCTAGGCGTACAATTGTATCAACAGACATATTGATCACGGATCGCCCTGGAATATTGTATAACATGACAGGCAGCTCTGTACTTTCAGCAATTGTTTTAAAGTGCTGATATAAGCCTTCCTGATTCGGCTTGTTGTAATAAGGTGCTACAATCATAATCGCATCTACGCCGATTTCTTCTGCCTTTTTCGTTAATTCAATTGATGCATACGTATTGTTGCTTCCTGTACCAGCCACAACAGGTACACGGCCATCTACTACCTTTACTGAGTGGCGGAACAGCGCCAGCTTTTCTTCTGTTGAAAGCGTAGGAGATTCACCCGTTGTTCCTGCAATAACCAACGCATCCGAACCGTTGCTGATTAAATAGTTAATAAGCTGCGTTGTTTTTTCAAAATCAATATTTCCTTTATGATCAAAAGGCGTTACCATCGCTGTTGCGACTTTCCCAAAATCAATCATGTTTTCACTCCTTGAAATTGCATTATCCCTATTCATGTAATGAACCGTTAGCTTATAGCTAACGGAACATGTAGTTTATCTCTTTTGCGGTGCTTTTGACAAGTCAAAGGCACCATGAAGAGCATTAACGGCTTTCTTTAAATCCTCTTCTTTTACAAGCACCCAAATCGTCGTATGGCTGTCAGCAGATTGTAAAATCTGAATACCTTCGCTAGAAAGGGCTGTAACAATTTTAGATGTAACACCAGGCACCCCTGCAATTCCTGCTCCAACCGTTGACACTTTGGCACAGTTGCGAATAACAGCCGGCTCATACCCCAGCGCATGAAGCACATCAATCGCTTTGTCAGTTGCTTCATCTGTTACCGTATATACAACACCCTTCGGTGAAATATTGATAAAATCTACGCTGATTTTTTCTTGTGCCATTGCTTTGAATACTTCTGCTTGCGTATCATAATGGCCTTCTTTACTAAAAACTTTAATTTGAGTGACGTTGGATACGTGCGCGATGCCTGTTACAAGGCGTTCTTGCACATCGCTTCCACGCTGCTGTGCTTCACCTTGAGATGTAACGAGCGTACCTGCTGAATCAGCATAAGTGGAACGGACGCGCATCGGTACTTTTGCCTGCATGGCAATCTCTACGGCACGTGGGTGAACTACTTTTGCACCTTGATAAGCCATATTGCATATTTCGTTATATGTGACAACGGATAGCGGCCTTGCATCTTCTACAATACGCGGGTCCGCTGTCATCACACCTTCTACATCTGTGAAAATGTCAATGTAATCAGCCATAAGGGCTGCACCTAAAGCTGAAGCAGATGTATCGCTGCCTCCGCGTCCAAGCGTTGTTGTATCACCTTCAGTAGTTGCCCCTTGAAAGCCTGTTACAACAACGACATCATATTCTTCTAATTCTTTTAACAAACGGTCGCATTTCATTTCCAGTATCTTGGCATTGGTAAAATCATCATTCGTCACAAACCCGGCCTGTGCACCGTTTAATGCTGTAGCTTTAATACCATTTTCGTTTAATAAATTCGTAAATACAACCGATGAAATTAACTCTCCGCATGCCATAAGCATATCAAGCTCACGTTTGTTAAGTGACGCTTTATTTCCATCAACAAGTGAAAGCAAAGTATCTGTTGCATACGGCTCACCTTTTCGTCCCATTGCCGATACGACAACGACTACTTTGTAACCCTCACTTAATACATTATTTAAATGATAGATTGCTCTCGCTCTTCCTTCTTCGTTACGAACGGAAGTTCCTCCAAATTTTTGGACGATTATTTTCATACTTACACCTCATCATGTTCCGAGACACTCTGGTTGCGCTTATTTTACTAAGCTAAGCTTAATAAGTGATTCTGCAATTTGTACAGAATTCCAAGCTGCACCTTTTAACAAGTTATCAGAAACGATCCACATATGGAAACCGTTATCGCGATCTAAATCTTTACGAATACGGCCGACAAACACATCTCGTTTACCTACACAATCTGCTGGCATTGGATATACTTGATTTTCTGGATCATCTTGCAATACGATACCAGGTGCATCAGCCAATAAATTTTTCACATCAGCTACCGTTACACCGTCTTTTTCAATTTCAATGTACACTGACTCTGAATGACCTGTTACAACCGGTAGACGAACACAAGTAGCAGCTACTGGCAATTCAGGCATGCTCATAATTTTCTTCGTTTCATTAATCATTTTCATTTCTTCAAATGTAAAACCGTTATCTTGAAATTTATCAATTTGCGGAATGGCATTAAAAGCAATTTGATAATGTTTTTTATCTCCACCAACCGGTAAAATTTCCGGTGTAAACTCTTTTTCTTCTAAAATAGCTTTAGCTTGTTCTTTTAATTCATTAATTGCAGCAGCTCCTGCTCCAGAAACGGCTTGATACGTTGATACTAGCACTTTAGATAAGCCGTATGTTTCGCGCAATGGCTGTAATGCTGCAACCATTTGAATTGTAGAGCAGTTTGGATTAGCAATAATTCCGTTATGTGCGTGTAATGCGTCTTCATTCACTTCCGGCACAACTAACGGGACATTTTCATCCATTCGATAAGCGCTTGTGTTGTCTACAACGATTGCTCCGCGTTTTACTGCCTCTGGTGCAAGTGCTTTTGAAATGCTCCCGCCTGCACTGAATAAAGCAATGTCTACGCCTTCAAAGCTATCCGGAGTTGCTTCTTGCACAACAACTTCTTCTCCGTTAAACAACACTTTTTTACCAGCTGAACGAGCTGAAGATAATAACGTTAATTTACCAACTGGAAAATTACGCTCCTGTAGGGTTTTAATCATTTGTTGTCCTACTGCACCTGTTGCTCCTACTACTGCTACATGTAATTCTCTTGTCATTTTAATACCGCCTCCAACAATTTTCAACTACTCAACATTTATCTGCATATACTGACTATTTTAACATATTATTATGCTTCATTGCGTCAAAGAAGAGAAGATTTTTAAAATCTTCTCTTCTTTGAGATTGAGAGTTCTCTTACAGCCGCAGTATTGAATAGATTCATGCAACAGCAAGAGGCATATATGTCCTATGACTCTTGACCGTCGCGGAACCTTTCGACAATAACAGGCTGAATCTGTTTATCTTCAAGCGCTGCGTACACCGTGTCTGATAACATCGTCATACGCGCTACCATTGAATTTGGCTTAAGCACCGGGTCATCTTGACCAAATGGAATAAAATAAATATTTTTAGTCGCCATTAGCCTCATTAAGTTTACACCATTTAGCCCTAGTGCGTCATTAGTCGAAATTCCCAGTACCACCGGCTTATTATTACGAAGCGTTGCTTTAGCTGCCATGAGTACCGGAGATTCAGTCATTGCATTTGCAAACTTACTCATCGTATTCCCAGTGATCGGGGCAACCACCATACAATCAAGCGGAATTTTTGGTCCTAAAGGCTCTGCTTTTACAATTGTATTGATGACGGCGTGACCTGTTAATTCCTCAATTTTCTTCACCCAGTCTTCTCCATCTCCAAAACGAGTATTTGTGGATTGTACAGTGTAAGAAACAACCGGTAACACTTCTGCTCCCAAATTAACAAGCTTTTCAATTTCCGGCATAACCGCATCATACGTACAGTGAGATCCGGTTAAGCCAAACCCTATTCTTTTACCTTTTAATGACATTATTTTTTCTCCTCTCTCGCATCCGCAGCGTCTTTTAATAAATTCACTAATACATTAGCGACAATCTGACCTGCTGTTTTTGGAGCCACAATTCCTGGAAGACCAGGTGCTAAAATAGCTTTAATTCCCCGTTTTTCTGCATAGCGGAAATCGGTTCCTCCAGGCTTTGAAGCTAAATCAATAATGAGCGCATGGGTCGGGACATTAGATAATGTCTTAGCCGTTAAGATGGGGTATGGAATGGTGTTAATACATATATCACTATCAGCAATTTCTTTATCGAGTTCAGAAAGATAGAAAGGTTGCAAACCCATTTCAGCAATACGTGCTAAATGTTCAGATTTTCTAGCTCCTACTTTTACATTGGCACCCAGTGCAGCAAAGGACCTCGCCACGCTCATTCCTACTCTTCCTAAACCTAGGACAGAAATATTTGAACCGTGAATAGTAAAATCTGTATGTTGAATAACAAGCATGATGGTACCTTCAACAGTAGGAATAGAGTTATAAATTGCTACATCATCACGCTCAAATAGCTGAACGAGTTTACGGTTTGTCGTTTTGACTAATTCGTTTAAATACCCATTGCTAATACCAGAATAAATAATGCAGTGCTCAGGCGTTTTTTTAAGTATTTCTTCAGTCAACACTACTTTTTCATTTGAAAAAATAGTATCTACTTGCCCTTCGTGATTTGTTCCAGGCACTGGAAGGATGATGGCGTCAACATCTGAAAAATCCAGCTCCTCTATCTGATATTTCGTCGCACCTGTAAAACCATGATCTAGCTGATCAAAACCAATAAGAGAGGTTTTTGCATCTAATTGAATTAATTTTCGAATGACTTCAAGCTGCCTAGCATCACCGCCAATTACAGCTATGTGCAAATCCGTTAACATGTTTCATTTTCACCTTCTTTAACATTAAATAGATGTATCTTTCGCTTAAACCATCGAGATGTAAAGTGCTATCATTACGCCCTAGAATGCCTATTGCTTTTCTCCAACATACTATGTAAACACACAGGAATCGGTGAATCTTTATCGCTGAAAATAAAAGAAACGAGATGCAGTAAGCATCTCGTTTCTTATTTTGTTGACTCATTGTTTATGTCTTCTAGCTGATGGACATTTACAATCACCATATCTGTACCAATTTTCTCGATATTCCCCCACGGCACTCGCACTTCATCTCCTTGCTTTCGAAACCCAAACCACTTCACAGATGGAATAATAAGCGCATTAATTTGTCCCGTATGTTCATTAATTTCAAGATCTGTTTGCCCTAAAATACCCAAACGCTCTGCTCGCTTAACATCTACAATTTCTTTTCCACTCAGTTCGCTTAATCTCATAAAATCCCTCCTTTCATCTAATTTATTGAACAACCATACAAAAAATTACAAAAAAATAAGGCTGGCTCAATTATTTTAGCCAGCCTTACTGTTACTGTTTAATTTCCTTTAAAACCTTTAGGTAAATCTCCACTCGGGCTTATTAATGAAAGAGCAAATTCATCTTTGAAAATATCTCGCGCAAGACCATTTACACTATCTTTAGTCACGGCATTAACAAGGTCTAAAATCTCATCTAATGAGCGGTGATAGCCTAGCATTAACTCATTTTTTCCGTTTCTGCTCATACGGCTATTTGTACTTTCGAGACTCAGCATTAAGTTTCCTTTCAGCTGCTCTTTGCTGTTAGAAAGTTCTTTATCCGTAATACCTTTGTCTTTCAGATCATAAAGCGTTTCTTGAACCGTATCATATAATACGTCAAGCTGATGGCTTCCCGTCCCCCCATAAATCGTGACAAGACCGCTGTCTCGATAAGAAGAATGATAAGAGAAAACAGAATAAGCCAAGCCGCGCTGTTCGCGGACTTCTTGGAACAAACGACTGCTCATACTTCCGCCAAGCACGTTATTTAATACAATTAAGCTATATACATCTTCTCCGCCGATTGGCAAACCTTTAAAGCCAAGGCAAAGATGAGCTTGCTCTGTTTCCTTTTTGCGCGCAATATGATTTGTATGGAACTCTGGCTGAACATATTGATGAGCGGAATGACTTGACGTATATGTACCAAAATAGTTTTCCACCTGTTGAATAAAACTTTCATCAATGTTTCCAGCTACTGAAATAACAATGTTTTCGGGAATATACATTTGCTCCATATACTGACGAAGCGAATCACCGTTAAATGTTTTTAACGTATCTTCCGTTCCTAAAATTGGATAGCCTAATGGATGATTGCCATATACGGCTTTTCCTAATAAATCATGTACAATATCATCAGGTGTATCTTCATACATTTTAATTTCTTCATATACAACATTTTTTTCACGAGCTAATTCCTCTTCATCAAATGAAGAATTAAAGAACATATCCGCCAGCACATCTAGCGCTTGATCTGCGTGTTCGTCTAATACTTTTGCATAGTAGCACGTGTATTCTTTAGAAGTGAATGCATTTACTTGTCCCCCAATGCGGTCGAAGCTTTCTGCAATTTCACGAGCAGATCTTGTTTTTGTTCCTTTAAAAAACATATGTTCAAGAAAATGTGATACACCATTAATTTCAGGGTGTTCACTTCGAGAACCCGTTCCGATCCACACCCCAATGGCCACAGATCGAACAGTTGGGATATTTTCCAATACAATTCTTACACCATTTTTGCACGTATATCGTTTTATCAAGCTAGTGCCTCCCTTTTGCTTATCTCACTTACTTCTTAGTAGAAGAAGGTATTTTCATCATTCGTTCTTCATCTAGCATTGTTGACACATCGCTAACTTTCAGGCCTTTGCGTTCAATATCGGTTAACAATTGGTCAAGTGATTCGGCCGTTGATTCAGTCGGGTGCATCAGTACAATAGCCCCTGGGTGAATCTTTTTCATTACTCGATTAATTAACACTTCTGAACTTGGCTTTTGCCAATCGATTGTATCAACCGTCCACATGATGGTACTCATTTTTAACTGAGAAGCAAGCGTTACTACTTCGGGGCGAAAACTGCCGCTCGGCGGAGCAAACCATTTTACTTTTTGTCCCGTAGTAGATGTAATAATATCATTCGTTTTTTTAAGCTGCTGATTGATTTGACTAGCCGATAAAGTGGCCATATCAGGATGAGAATAAGAGTGGTTTCCTACTTCATGACCTGCGTCTACAATCATTTTTGCCATATCTGGATTATTTTTAACCCATTTTCCTTCTAAAAAGAAAGTTGCTTTAGCATGGTGCTTTTTTAGCACTTCTAACATTTTAGGCAAATACTCGTTCCCCCATGCTACGTTCACTGTAAACGATACCATAGGCTTTTCATCGTGTCCACGGTAGATAGGTTCCTGCGGTAAATCACTCAAGTGAACCTTTGGTCTAACCTGTTTGTACACTAGTTTTTTTTCATCAAATTTACCCGCAGGTTTCATATTTTTATAAGAAGCAGCAAGATCAACTTTTATGCCGTTATAGCCAGGAACCCGTTTCCAAACGGGATCGATTCGTGCATCCGCTGCTGGCTTTTCATAATCTTTTGCTTTTTCTTCAATCTTTTGATATAACGCATCATGCTGAGCTGATACAAGTTGTACATCGGATTTAAGTGCTTCTATATATGCTTCAGCAAAAGGATTATAAATAGATTTATATGTAATTGCCAGTAAAAATAGAAATGCTGTAAATTGCACAATGGTTCTCTTCACTTATCCTTCCCCCTTTACCATTTAAAATATGTATAAAGAGGACAAGGTAGAACAAACATCTACAAACGATAAAATCGCCCTAAACATGGATTTTCTTCATGTATGGACGATTTCACAATATCTATATAGTAGTAAAAGAAGATTATTTTGTTTCTTTTGCTTTTTCTTCTTTTTCTTTTTGTTCTTTTAAAATTGCTTTACGAGATAAGTTAACGCGGCCTTGTTTATCAATTTCCATAACCTTAACTAAAATCTCGTCGCCAATCGATACAACGTCTTCCACTTTTCCAATACGCTCTTCTGCAAGCTCTGAAATGTGAACAAGCCCATCTTTTCCGCTGAAGATTTCTACAAATGCACCGAATTTTTCAATTCGTTTTACTTTTCCTAAGTACATTTGGCCGACTTCAACTTCGCGTACAAGATCTTCAATAATTTTCTTCGCTTTTTCATTCATCGGCTGATCAATAGAAGAAATGAAGATTGTACCATCTTGTTCGATATCAATTTTAACGCCTGTTTCTTCGATGATTTTATTGATTTGCTTGCCGCTTGGTCCAATAACATCACGAATTTTATCAGGGTTAATAGCCATTGTAAGGATCTTAGGCGCATATTGAGAAAGCTCTTGACGAGGCGTAGCAATCGTTGACATCATATGATTTAAGATCTGCATACGGCCTTTTTTTGCTTGTTGAAGGGCTTCATCCAATATTTCACGAGATAACCCGTCAATTTTAATATCCATTTGAAGCGCAGTTACGCCATTTTCCGTACCTGCTACTTTAAAGTCCATATCTCCTAGGTGATCTTCCATTCCTTGAATGTCCGTTAGAATCGAGTAGTGTTCACCTGATTTGATCAGACCCATGGCAATCCCTGCTACAGGTGCTTTAATTGGAACCCCAGCATCCATCATTGCAAGCGTACTTGCACAAATACTTGCTTGTGAAGTAGAACCGTTTGACTCTAATACTTCAGATACAAGACGAATTGTATAAGGGAAATCTTTTTCATTTGGAATAACCGGCTCAAGTGCACGTTCACCTAGCGCACCATGTCCAATTTCACGACGACCCGGTCCGCGCATCGGTCTAGTTTCACCAACACTAAATGAAGGGAAGTTATAGTGATGCATGAAGCGTTTAGATTCTTCTACACTTAAACCATCTAAAATTTGCACATCGCCAAGTGCACCTAATGTACAGATGCTAAGCGCTTGAGTTTGTCCACGCGTAAATAATCCAGATCCGTGTGTACGAGGAAGCAAGTTTGTTTCAGAAGAAAGTGGACGAATTTCATCAATACTACGGCCATCAGGACGCACTTTTTCTTCTGTGATCAAGCGACGCACTTCACTTTTAACAAGCTTCGATAAAATTTCATTCACTTGATTTAGTACTTCTTCTTCTACATCTTGCTCTTCAAATTTTGCAGCTACTGCGCTTTTCACTTCTTTAATCGCATTTTCGCGCGCGTGCTTTTCTTGAACTTGAACGGCACGGTTCATGTCACCTTCTGCAATTTCACGAACTTGACGCTCAAGGTCAGCATCAACAGTATAAAGCTCAACTTCTACTTTTTCTTTGCCTACTGCTGCTACAATTTCTTCTTGGAACGCAATTAATTTTTTAATTTGCTCATGTCCAAACATAATTGCTTCTAACATTACTTCTTCCGGTACTTCATCAGCGCCTGCTTCAACCATGTTGATCGCGTCTTTTGTACCAGCAACCGTCAGATGAATATCGCTTTTTTCAAGCTCATCTACCGTTGGGTTTACAACAAATTCATTGTCTACACGGCCTACGATTACGCCTGCAATAGGACCTTCAAATGGAATATCAGATACTGATAATGCTAATGAAGAACCGAACATTGCCGCGATTTCTGAAGAACAGTTTTGATCTACGCTCATTACAACGCTGACAACTTGAACTTCATTTCGGAAACCATCTGCGAATAAAGGACGAATCGGACGGTCGATTAAACGGCTAGCCAAGATTGCTTTTTCACTTGGTCTGCCTTCACGCTTAATGAATCCACCTGGGATTTTACCGACTGCATATAAACGCTCTTCATAGTTTACTGTTAACGGGAAGAAATCTACATTTTTAGGCTCTTTTGAAGCCGTTGCTGTACTTAATACAACTGTGTCTCCATAGCGGATTAATGCTGCGCCATTTGCTTGTTTTGCCAACTGGCCAACTTCAACTTCTAGCTTTCGTCCAGCTAGATCTACGGAGAACACTCGTTTTTCTTGTTCCATATCGACGAGTACCCCTCTCTACATATAAAATATGTATGTAATCAAATGTGATAGTTTTATTATAAACGAAATATCCAAAAACAATAGCTTTTTTCACATTATGTAGCATCTTTAATGTTTCTTAAATGTACATACTAAAAAAGCGGGAATGCTCCCGCTTTCTTCTTATTATCGACGTAAACCAAGTTTGTTGATTAACTCACGATAACGAGTAACGTCTTTGTTACGTAGGTAGTTAAGTAAGTTACGACGTCGACCTACCATTTTTAAAAGACCACGACGTGAATGGTGATCCTTTTTATGAGTACGTAAGTGACCGTTTAGATTGTTAATTTGCTCTGTTAGGACAGCGATTTGAACTTCTGGAGAACCAGTGTCGTTCGCATGAGTTTTGTACTCACTAATGATTTCATTTTTACGCTCTTGTGTGATAGCCATCCTATTCACCTCCTTATTATTAAACCCCAGTTACCGAGCAAAACGTTGGTGAATCGTAATGCCAAGCAATGGTTGTTTTACATACAAGTGTTATGTTACTACTTATTAGAACAAAAAGCAAGTCGTAGCCACTATTTATATATATTTTTTTATTTCTTATGCTTTTGAATTCCTTCAAAATAAGCAAGGGCTTCTTCCTTGTCCTTTGAGATCTGACCGACAAGCTCTTCGATGCCGCTAAACTTTTTTTCTGAACGAATCATTCGGTGCCATTTCACCGTTACGTGCTGACCGTAGATTTGCTCGTCAAATGATAATAAGTGGACTTCGATTGTTGGCTTTTCTAAATTATCGTGAAAAGTCGGCTTGTAGCCCACGTTGCATACTCCTGCATACCACTTGCCGTGGAGCTGAAGCTCAACAGCATACACGCCGATGCGCGGAAGTAAATACTCATCGTCTAAAGCGATGTTAGCAGTCGGAAAACCTATTTGTCTGCCTCGCTTTTCTCCATGAGTTACTGTACCTGACACTTCATAATAGCGCCCAAGCAGCTCTTTTACTCGATGCATGTCTCCATTTGCTAAATTTTCGCGAATAAGCGTTGAACTAATTTTTTCTTCGCCATTTGTTAACTTATCAATTGTTGTTTGAGTGAATTTTGATCGAGAATGAAATGGTAGTATTTCCATTGTTCCTTTACCTAACTTTCCATACGTATAGTCAAATCCAGCTACCACATGCTGCACATTCAGGCCAATAATATACTGATCAACAAACTCTTGAGGCAATAGTGCTGCAAACTGTTTATCAAAATGAACGATATATAAAAAGTCAATTCCCATTTCCTCAATGAGTTTCTTTTTTTCTTGAAGTGGTGTGATCATATCAATGTGCTGCACATTACGCCCAAGCACCACAGAAGGGTGAGGAGTAAACGTCATAACAGCACTAGCTATGCCTTTTTCATCCGCTAACTGTTTTGCTGAATTTATCACTTGCTGATGCCCTAAATGCACACCATCAAAATAACCAAGCGCTAACACTGATTGTTGAACAGCTTCTCGTTGAAAGTGGTGTGGATGTCGAATTTCAATCGTTTCCAAAACACAGTTCACCTTTTCTCTAACCGGTCTAGTCGATTGCCAACACTTTAACCGGCTTCATTAAATGTTTTTTTGTTGGGTGCTGAGCATAAATTGCTAAGCACTTGCCTGCAGAATTTATCATTAAAAAGAATGGTTCTTTTTTTAACTCTTCATCTTCCGTACACGGCAATACCGCGCCATTTTTCACTTTCTCTGCTAATGTATCACTAATTTGAAGTTTCGGCAAATGATTAAGAGCTTCTTCGATCGAATGCAGTTTCTCAGTGATCGTTTCTTCTTCTACCGCCCGTTCAATATCTTCGAATGTCACACAATCTTCCAGTGAAAACTGCCCGGAACCTGTTCGCTGCAAATAAGACATATGAGATGGATAGCCAAGAGCTTCTCCAATCATCACAGCAAGCGTTCGCACATATGTACCTTTGCTGCACGTTACGCGGAATTTGAAGGAAATCTGTTCTCCCTCAAATGTAGAGCGATCATCCAGCAGTTCAAAGCTATAGATATGAATAGTTCTAACAGGGCGCTCTACCTCGATTCCTTGCCTTGCATATTCATATAGTTTTTTACCTTTGACCTTTACCGCTGAATACATTGGAGGGACTTGCTGAAGTTCTCCTGTCATCGAAGACAGCACTTCTTCGATTTGAGCACGTGAAAAAGAATCCTCTACTTTCTTTTCTTCTACAACCTCTCCGGAAGAATCTTCTGTTGTTGTAGAAAATCCGAGTGTAACTTCTCCTTCATAGGTTTTAGTAGCTCCTGTTAGATATTCTACAATCTTGGTAGCTCTACCGATACAAATAGGCAATACCCCTGTAACGTCTGGGTCTAATGTGCCTGTATGCCCTACTTTTTTAGTGCGAAGCAGCTTTCGGACTTTAAACACACAGTCGTGCGAAGTCAGCCCAGCTGGTTTATGTAAAACTAAAACACCGTCCACTCATTCTTCATCTCCTTTTCATTTAAAAAAGGGTGTCTCAGAAGCAAAAACCACTTTTGAGACACCCTTTTTTGTTTCTACATTCACTGATCTTATTCGTTCTCTTGATGGTCATCGCTTTCTTTTTTAATTTCATGAAGCAATGATTCAATTCGATTACCATAATCAATTGATTCATCAAACTCAAACGTAATTTCAGGTGTTTTACGTAAGCGAATGCGCTGACCGATTTCTGAGCGGATAAATCCTTTTGCTTTCGCAAGGCCTTTTAACGTATTCTCACGCTGTTCAGCATCTCCTAAAACAGAGATATACACTTTCGCTTGCTGTAAATCGCCTGATACTTGAACATCTGTTACAGTCACAAAACCGATGCGCGGATCCTTGATTTTACGATTTAAAATCTCGCCCATCTCTTTTTTCATTTGTTCTCCGACTCTAGTTGCTCTTATGTTCATCTGTGTCACCCCTTTTATAACCAATCAAAAGTTGTAATGGTACGTTCAATCTCTGGAAAAGAATCAATCAAGCTTAGCGCTTTTTGCAGTTCTTGTTCCGTTGTGACACGGCTAGATGAGACTGCGACAATGCTAATTTTTGTTCGTTGCCACACATCTTGAAAATCAGTTTCTGAAACTGATACGTTAAACCGCTGCTTCAAGCGCATCAAGATGCGCTGAAGCACGGCACGTTTTTCTTTAAGAGAAGCAGCATCGTAAATTAAGCATTCACACTCCACTAGTCCAATCATTTAGGATCAATTTGCTCCATTACATATGCTTCAATAATATCTCCTTCTTTAATATCATTGAAGTTTTTAATTGTAATACCACACTCATATCCTTGAGCGACTTCTTTTGCATCGTCTTTAAAGCGTTTTAGCACATCTACTTCACCTTCAAAGATAACAATTCCGTCACGGATTAAACGAATTCCACTGTTACGTGTAATTTTACCGTCTGTTACGTAACTTCCTGCGATTGTACCAACTTTTGATACTTTGAATGTTTGACGTACTTCCACTTGACCGATGATTTTTTCAGCAAACTCAGGATCAAGCATTCCTTTCATCGCAGATTCAATTTCTTCAATTACTTTATAAATAATGCGGTGAAGACGAATATCTACGTTTTCTACGTCAGCTGTACGTTTTGCTCCAGCATCCGGACGCACGTTAAAGCCGATAACGATTGCGTTAGAAGCAGTTGCAAGAATGATATCAGATTCTGTAATCGCACCTACACCCGTATGGATAATACGAACATTTACACCCTCTACATCAATCTTTTGAAGAGCAGCAGCCAATGCTTCTACAGAACCTTGTACGTCTGCTTTTACGATAAGATTTAAGTCTTTCATTTCACCTTGTTTAATTTTTTCAAATAAATCATCTAAGCTTACGCGAGATTTTTCACCACGCTGTTGTTCAAGCTGCTTTTGAGCACGAGCTTCTCCGATTTGACGAGCTGTTTTCTCATCTTCAAACACTAAGAAACGATCTCCAGCTAACGGAACTTCGTTTAAGCCAGTAATCTCAACCGGAGTAGATGGTCCTACTTCCTTCACTCGGCGGCCGATATCATTTACCATTGCGCGAACGCGGCCAAACGTATTTCCGACTACGATTGGATCACCTACGCGTAGTGTACCAGTTTGAACAAGAAGCGTTGCTACAGACCCACGGCCTTTATCTAGCTGTGCTTCTACAACTGTACCTGCTGCACGACGGTTAGGATTTGCTTTTAACTCTTCTACTTCACTTACAAGTAAAATCATTTCAAGCAATTGATCGATCCCTTCACCTGAAATGGCTGAAAGCTTACAGAAGATTGTTTCTCCGCCCCACTCTTCAGCTACAAGGCCGTGCTCCATTAGTTCTTGCATAACGCGATCTGGATTTGCTGCTTCTTTATCCATTTTGTTAACCGCAACAATAATTGGCACTTCTGCCGCTTTTGCATGGTTAATCGCTTCAATTGTTTGAGGCATTACACCATCGTCTGCTGCAACAACAAGGATTGTAATATCCGTTACTTGCGCACCGCGAGCACGCATCGTTGTAAATGCAGCATGTCCTGGTGTATCAAGGAATGTAATTTTCTTTTCGTCAACCACAACTTGATAAGCACCGATATGCTGCGTGATACCGCCTGCTTCTGCAGCCGTTACTTTTGTGTTACGGATAGAGTCAAGAAGCGTCGTTTTACCGTGGTCAACGTGACCCATGATTGTAACAACTGGAGGACGCACTTGAAGGTCTTTTTCGTCATCAATGATTTCTAATGATTCAAAAGCAGTGTCATCTACTACTACTTCTTCTTCAACTTCTACACCGTATTCTCCGGCAATTAGTTCGATAGAATCTTTATCTAACTCTTGGTTAATTGTTGCCATTACACCAAGCATAAATAGTTTTTTAATAATTTCAGAAGGCTCTTTGCCTAATTCTTTTGCTAACTCAGAAACCGTTAAGCTTCCGACAAACGTTACTTTTTCCGGTAACTCTTTTGCAGCTGCTGGAGCTGGTCTACCTTTTGGTGCCTGTGACTTTTGTGCCTGTGGCTTTTTGTTACCTTTATTGTTTCCTTTGTTAGCTGTTGATTTTGTATTTTTATTCAATACTTTCACCCCCATAAAATTAACCGAGCATCGTTGCTAGCTTTTTAGCAAATCCCTCGTCCATCACGGCTACTACAACTCGAGCATCTTTACCAATCGCTTGACCTAGCGTATAGCGATCGGGAACGATTTTAACCGAAACGTTGTAGTAAGAACATTTATCCGTTACTTTTTTCTTTGTGTTTTCAGACGCATCGCTTGCTAAAAGTACTAACTTTGCTTTTTGTTTCCGAACTTCTCTAACCACAAGTTCTTCTCCAGAAATCAATTTGCGTGCACGGTTTGCAAGCCCTAAAAAGGAGATCCATTGTTCATTCATTAGCGTGACTGTTTCTCCTTTTCTACAAGCGCTAGCAACTCTTCATAAACCGCTTCATCTATTGACGCGCCTAAATGTGTCGAAAGCACATTTTTCTTTTTTGCCAATAAAATTGCTTCTTTATCCTTGCTTACATAAGCTCCGCGCCCGGACTTTTTACCCGTTACATCAACTGAAACGTCGCCTTCTTTTGAGCGTACAACGCGTACTAGCTCTTTTTTAGGCTTCATTTCTCCAGTGGCCACACATTTTCGCATCGGGACTTTTTTACGATTGTTCACCTTGGCTCACCTCTTATTCCATATCTTCATCTGAATCAAATGCATGTTGACTTACTAGCATATCGTCGCTGTTTTTTACAACCATACCTTCTTGTTCAGCTTCTGATTGACTTTTAATATCAATTTTCCAGCCTGTCAGCTTAGCAGCTAGACGTGCATTTTGTCCACGTTTACCAATTGCAAGTGACAGCTGATAGTCAGGAACGATAACAGTTGTTGCTTTTTCATTTTCATCTACAATCACATCTACTACCTTAGATGGACTTAAAGCATTGGCAACAAATTCAACTGGGTCATTTGACCAGCGAACGATATCAATTTTTTCACCTTTTAGTTCATTTACAACAGCCTGTACGCGCTGACCTTTTGGCCCAACACAAGAACCGACCGGATCTACTTCAGCATACTCAGAATGAACAGAGATTTTTGAACGGTCTCCAGCTTCGCGAGCTACTGATTTTAATTCAACTGTACCGTCATAGATTTCCGGTACTTCTTTTTCGAAAAGACGTTTTAAAAGACCTGGGTGCGTACGTGAAACATAGATTTGTGGGCCTTTTGTTGTTTTTTCTACTTTCGTAATATACACTTTAATACGATCATGAGGTTTATACTGTTCATTTGGCATTTGCTCGCTTTGAGGAAGCAATGCTTCAATTTTGCCAAGGCTCACATAAATGAAGCGAGAATCTTGACGCTGAACAATACCTGTCATAATATCTTCTTCGCGATCGCTGAACTCTGAATAGATAACGCCTCGTTCCGCCTCACGAACACGCTGTGTAACAACTTGTTTTGCTGTTTGAGCCGCGATGCGCCCAAAGTCTTTTGGCGTTACTTCGATTTCAACCACATCGTCTAGCTGGAAGTTAGGGTTGATTGTTTGTGCTTCTTCAACCGAAATTTCCAGGCGTGGATCATATACTTCATCAACCACATCTTTGCGAGCAAACACGCGCATTGAACCTCTTTCTAAATTTAAATCAACGCGTACGTTTTGCGCTTGGTTAAAGTTGCGTTTGTAAGCAGAAATTAGCGCTGCTTCAATTGCTTCAATAATTACATCTTTGCTAATGCCTTTCTCTTTTTCAAGAATGACTAAGGCATCAAATAACTCACTGCTCATCGTTGGATAATCCCCCTTTAATATTGGCCCCTACACATTAAAATACAATCGCTAATCGAGCAAAAGCGACTTTGTCATATGGTAAAACCACTGTTTTTGTGCGTGTTTTGATACGAATAGATAATGTGACAGTTTCTCCGTCAAATGATTGTAATTCGCCTTCAAATTCTTTTGCACCTTCAATTGGTTCATATGTTTTTATGTATACATGCTTACCAATTGCACGTTCAAAATCTTTATCTTTTTTTAATGGGCGTTCCGCACCAGGCGATGATACTTCTAAAAAATAGTTATGAGGGATTGGATCTACTGCATCCATTTTCTCACTCAATTTTTCACTTACTGCTCCGCAGTCTTCGATATCCACGCCGTTATCAGAGTCGATAAACACACGTAAAAACCAATCTTTTCCTTCTTTTACGTATTCAATTTCAACAAGCTCTAAATTCATTTCCTCTAAGATAGGGGAAACCATTTCTTCCACTGTTTGTTTTACATTTTTACTCATTCTAATCCTCCCTTCGAGACATTGCATGGTATGTTTAGGTTACGCGTTTTTTATGTCTCTTATATCAAAAAAGAGTGGTTTATTTGCTATTTTTATTTTGCACTCTATAAGAGGTCTAACCTACTAGAGTGGAAATGTTGTCATTTGTGTTGCAGGATTTTAAACGTCACATAATAAATCAATCATGGTGATTGAAAATCTACAGAAAAAACGAATCATGCTAGAAGCCGATTCGTTCTCCATACTACTTACTATGTCAGTAAGTTCATATCAATAAGAAAGAGCGGGTTTCCCCACTCTTTCTCGTCCGTATCCTTAGCATTTCCACAATTACTATATCATAACCGCTTATTTTATGCAAATGTTAGAAAAGAGAAAGCTGGTTCTGATCAGGTAATGATTCAAGGCATCCATGGTTGTCTAGATACTCTAAAATCGTCTTCGATACTTTGCCTCGCTGCTGCAAGTCTTCTTTCGATAAAAACTCTCCTGTTTCACGAGCTTTTACAATATTCAGCGCTGCATTTGTACCCAGACCGGGAATGGCATTAAACGGTGGCACTAAAGACGTGCCGTCAATTAAAAATTCATCTGCGCTTGATTTATATAAATCTACTTTTTTAAACGAATAGCCTCGTTCGCACATTTCTAAAGAAAGCTCAAGCACCGTTAATAAGTTTTTCTCTTTAGGAGATGCATCTAAACCTTTAGCGTTGATTTCTTCCATCTTCGCTCGAATGGCAGTTGAGCCTTTAATCATCGTATCAATATCAAAGTCATCTGCACGAACCGTAAAGTACGCTGCGTAATAAAGAAGCGCGTGATGCACTTTAAAGTAAGCAATACGCACGGCCATCAATACATAAGCAGCGGCATGGGCTTTAGGGAACATGTACTTGATCTTTTTACAGGAATCAATATACCAGTCCGGTACACCATTTTTGATCATTTCTTCTTCAAATTCAGGTGTTAGCCCTTTCCCTTTACGCACAGACTCCATAATTTTAAAGGCAAGTGACGGTTCAAGACCTTGATAAATTAAATAAACCATAATATCATCACGACAGCCGATTACTTCACTTAAGTTGCAAATATCATTGCGAATTAGCTCCTGCGCATTACCAAGCCATACGTCCGTCCCGTGAGACAGTCCCGAGATTTGAACAAGCTCTGAAAACGTCGTTGGCTTCGTATCTTCTAACATTTGACGCACAAAGCGCGTTCCAAATTCAGGTATGCCAAGCGTTCCTGTTTTACACATAATTTGCTCTTCTGTTACGCCAAGTGATTCCGTTCCGCTAAAAATTTTCATCACTTCAGGATCATCCGTCGGAATCGTTTTTGGATCAATTCCACTTAAATCTTGAAGCATGCGAATCACGGTCGGATCATCGTGTCCGAGTATATCAAGTTTTAATAAATTATCATGAATCGAATGGAAGTCAAAATGAGTTGTTCTCCATTCGGAATTACGGTCGTCAGCTGGAAACTGGATCGGTGAAAAATCGAAAATATCCATATAGTCCGGTACAACGATAATCCCCCCTGGGTGCTGACCCGTTGTACGTTTTACGCCCGTACATCCTGCTACTAAACGATCCACTTCTGCGTTTCGTAAATGTAAATCACGGTCACCGGCATAGCCTTTGACATAGCCATAAGCTGTTTTTTCGGCTACTGTACCGATTGTTCCCGCGCGGTATACATTATCTTGTCCAAACAGTACTTTTGTATAGTTATGAGCTCGCGGCTGATACTCTCCGGAGAAGTTCAAATCGATATCAGGAACTTTATCTCCTTTGAATCCTAAGAACGTTTCAAACGGAATATCGTGTCCGTCTTTAATAAATGGTACGCCACAATCTTCACAGCTTTTATCCGGCAAGTCGAATCCAGAACCAACGGAACCGTCATTAAAAAACTCAGATTTCTTACATTTTGGACAAACATAATGCGGCGGCAGTGGGTTTACTTCTGTAATTTCCGTCATCGTCGCAACGAATGAAGACCCTACGGAACCACGTGAACCAACTAAGTAACCATCATTCAAGGATTTTTTAACGAGTTTATGCGAGATCAAGTAAATAACGGCAAACCCGTGGCCGATAATACTTTTCAACTCTTTCTCTAGGCGAGCTTCTACTACTTCAGGCAGCTCTTCACCGTAGATGCTGCGTGCCATCGCATAGCTCATTTCACGCATTTCTTCGTCTGCACCTTCAATTTTTGGTGTATATAAATCATCTTTAATTGGTTTAATATCGTCAATCATATCCGCTATTTTTTGCGTATTATGAACAACAATTTCTTTCGCTTTGTCCCCGTCTAAAAATGAAAAACAATTCAGCATCTCATCCGTTGATCTAAAATGAACATCCGGCAGCTGATGACGATTTAGCGGGTTAGCTCCGCCTTGTGATCCAATTAAAATTTTTCGGTAAATTTTGTCTTCCGGATTGAGATAGTGAACATTTCCTGTTGCTACAACCGGCTTTCCAATCTTTTCACCAAGCTTCACAATATTACTGATAATGTCTTTTAAGGCTTTCTCGTCTCGCACTAAATCTAGTTCAATTAAGTGCTTGTAGTTGTCAGGAGGCTGCACTTCGATGTAATCATAAAATTCAGCTGCTCCTTCTACTTCATCAATTCCTTTTTGCATCATGCCTTCGAATACTTCGCCTCGGTCACATGCGGTTCCAATCAAGATGCCTTCTCGATATTTGTCGAGCAGAGATCTTGGAATTCGCGGAACTCGATAAAAGTAATTTAAATGAGAAATCGAAACGAGTTTAAATAGATTTTTTAAACCTACGTCGTTTTGTGCTAAAAGCGTCGCATGATAAGGACGGGCCCGCTGATATGCATTCCCTTCTCCCATATAATCATTTAAGCGATCGTGCATCGTAATTTCGCGTTCAAATGCATCTTTCAGCATTTTATTTAACAAATAGCCGGTTGTTTCCGCATCATAAATCGCGCGGTGATGCTGCACAAGTTCAATATCAAACTTTTTCGCAAGAGTATTTAAACGATGGTTTTTCATATGCGGATACAAAAATCTTCCGAGTTCAAGCGTATCAATAACGCCGTTAGCTGCTTTTTCTAATCCGATTTTTTGCAGTCCCATATTTAAAAATCCCATATCAAAGCTTGCATTATGAGCGACTAAAATGCTGTCGCCCATCCACTCGTGAAAATCCCGAAGTACTTCTGAGATTTCAGGCGCATTTTGGACCATATCATCTGTAATACCCGTCAGCTCAATTGTTGTTGCAGACAGAGGATGATGAGGATTTGCAAACCGTTCAAATCGATCGATGATTTCGCCTTCTTTCATCTTCACGGCAGCAAGTTCAATAATGGTATCGTACACGGCTGACAAACCGGTTGTTTCGACGTCAAATACGACGTAAGTTGCTTCTGTCAAATCCACATGCTGCGGATTATAGGCAATCGGCACGCCGTCGTCTACTAAATTGACTTCCACTCCGTACAGTATTTTAATGCCGTTCTTTTTCCCGGCTCCATACGCTTCAGGAAACGACTGTGCAACCGCGTGATCAGTTATCGCTACAGCCGGATGTCCCCATTTTTTGGCTTGTCCGACTAAAGCTCCAACAGATGAAACGGCATCCATTTGACTCATCGGCGTATGCAAGTGAAGTTCCACACGCTTTTCATCTTCAGGCGCTGTATCCTGTCTAGCGGGACCGGCAATCTCGTTAACATCATTTCCAATCATAACTAGATCACGGACAAATGTATCATTTTGTACACTTCCGCGAACCTTTACCCACATTCCTTTTTTAATAGCTTGAAGTAAAGGAATATCTTCTTTGTCACGCGAAAACATTTTAACCATAATAGAGTTTGTATAATCTGTCACTTTAAAAATAAGAAGCGTACGTCCGCTTCGTAATTCTCTAGTTTCTGCATCAAATACGTATCCTTCAACGGCAATTCGCTTTTCTTCATCCACAATGGAATCCAGGCGAACCGTCTCGTCTTTAATCGTATATCCAATTGTAAGCGGACCTTTTGGTAGGTCTGGTCCATCACTTTTTTCATTTTCTTTATTTTGCATTTCTGTGATGGCTTGTAATACTTTTTCTGTATCTTCTTGTTTTCGTTGCTCTACAAACTGCTGAAATGCTTCTTCTGAATGTACAACTTCCGTCATTAGCTGAAGGTTCGGAAACCCATAGGACGCATACTGATCAGCAATTAACTGACTATACTTTTTACGTAAAGCCGTTCCTTCTGCATCATGGCGTGCGTTCACAATCAATTTGGCACCGTTCAATCTCGGCATTTGATCTTGTAAAAGCGACTGTAAAAGGGGAGATATGCCCTGCATTTCTCCAATACAATGCTTCCAATATGACTGTACATGCTCTTCCGTACATTCTTTATTAACGGTTTGAATAGAAAAAGAAACACTCGCAATATGAGAAAAAGCTGAAGACATGCGAGCATGGAATAACTCATAAATCTCAAAAGGTAATAACCCTTCTAAAGAAAAATGGAAATGCCATCTTTTTTGTTCTTTCTGAATGACGAGCTTTTCAATCGCTGCGTTTTCAAAGTAAGGAACAATTTGATCACTCGTCAGCTCTAACTGCTGCAGCAGCAACTTAAAACGCTCTTTTTTTCCTAGCGTTTGTGCTTCCAAGTTTTCTGCCTCCTTTTATAAATGAGTGCAATCTATTTTAACATAAATGACTTCTATTCTGTCATATGTTCTGTTTATAAACATAAAAACAGCAGGGATACAAATCCCCGCTGCTTCATTACTTCGCTAGCAGTTCTTTCACTGTTGAAACTAGATTGTCAACTGACACTTCTAATGACTCCCCAGTTTTGCGTACTTTTACTTCTACAATCCCTTCAGATGCACGTTTACCAACTGTTACTCGAACAGGAAGACCAATTAAATCTGAATCTGCAAATTTTACTCCTGCACGCTCTTGGCGGTCATCTAACAGCACTTCAAAGCGATTATCTAATAACTCATTATATAATTTCTCACCTAGTTCACGCTGTTCATCATTTTTCACGTTAACTGGAATAACGTGCACTTGATAAGGCGTAACAGCTTCTGGCCATAGAAGACCGTTCTCATCATTAAATTGTTCTGCAATCGCAGCTACCGTACGAGAAACACCAATACCATAACAGCCCATAATCATTGGCTGGTTGCGTCCGTTCTCATCTAGATACGTTGCTCCCATCGCTTCACTGTAGCGAGTTCCTAGCTTAAAGACGTGTCCGACTTCAATACCTTTAGCGAACTTAATAACGCCTTGTCCATCCGGTGACTGATCCCCTTCTTGGATGAAGCGGAAATCTTCGTAAGTTGCATTAAAGTTACGTTCATTCACATTTGTGTAGTGATAACCTTCTTCATTTGCTCCGCATACACCGTTAGCAATTGCTTTTACAGCATGATCAGCTACCACTTCTACTGAATCACTTACTCCAATCGGTCCTACTGAACCAACTGCGCATTTTAATACTTCTTTTGTTTCTTCTGGAGTTGCCAGTTCAACAACGGAAGCTTCAAAATAGTTTTTCACTTTAATATCGTTTACTTCGTGATCCCCGCGAACAAGTACAAGCACAAAACGATCATCTACTTTAAATAAAAGGGACTTGATACAAGAAGTCGCTTCAACATTTAAGAAAGCAGCTACGTCTTCAATGCTATGCTGATTTGGTGTTTCTACCTTTGTTAATTCTTTTTCAGCTTCACCTGATTTTTCATACGTATTTACAACCGGTGCCATTTCAACATTTGCTGCATAAGAAGATGTATCTGAATAAGCAATTGTATCTTCCCCGATTTCAGAAAGAACCATAAATTCATGCGTATCTTTTCCGCCCATTGCACCTGAATCAGCGATAACCGCACGGAAATTTAATCCGCAGCGCTCAAAGATGCGGCTATAGGCAGCAAACATTTTATCATATACTTCATCTAAACTTTCTTGAGAAGCATGAAACGAATATGCATCTTTCATAATAAATTCACGACCGCGTAATAAGCCAAAGCGTGGACGTTTTTCATCGCGGAACTTCGTTTGAATTTGATATAAATTTAGCGGTAAACGTTTGTATGACTTCACTTCGTCACGAAGCAAGCTTGTAATAACTTCCTCGTGTGTTGCTCCCAAAGCAAATTCACGGCCGTGACGATCTTTCATACGCATTAACTCAGGTCCGTATGAATACCAGCGGCCAGACTCTTGCCACAATTCAGCTTGTTGTAAAGCAGGCATTAATAATTCGACAGAACCTGCACGGTCCATCTCTTCACGAACAATTTGTTCAACTTTTTGCAATACGCGCTTACCAAGCGGTAAAAAGCTGTACACGCCGCTTGCATTTTGGCGCATATAACCTGCGCGCAATAGAAGCTGATGGCTTTTTATATCCGCATCAGCTGGCACTTCTCTTAATGTAGGAATCAATGTAGAACTTTGTCTCATAACCTCGCACCTCTTTGCTTACTTCTCTATCTTATTTTTTTAAGGCGGACCATGCCGCAATTTTCATATAATCAGCGAGGGAATATCCCTCGCTGAGCGTATGTCTTATAAAAAGAACTTTTGAATATCGTTCCACGTTACAACGAGCATCAGCAGCATTAATAAAGCAAAACCGATAAAATGCACAATGCCTTCTTTTTGACGATCAATTGGCTTACCGCGAATTCCTTCTACAGCGAAGAACAATAGTCGTCCTCCATCTAAAGCAGGAAGTGGAAGCAAATTGACAATCCCTAAGTTAATACTTAAAACGGCGGCCCATTTCATTAGATAATAAATGCCTGACTGTGCTACTTGATCGGTTGCTGCGTAAATACCTACAGGACCAGAAAGCATATCCAGTTTGAACTGCCCTGTCACAAGCTTCCCTAGACCCGTTAAGATTTCTTTCATCCACGTATATGTTTCAGTAGCTCCGTGCGTGATCGAACCAATGAATGACTTTTCAACCGGTGCATATACGCCAATTAATCCAATTGTCTGTTCCCCAACTTTGCGACTTTCAGGTGTAATCGGAATATCTAGCGTTTTGCCGCCGCGCTGAACCGTGAATGTAATTTGCTGTTCAGGATGCTTTTGAATTACTTTTACGACATCATCCCACGTTGAAACACTTTGTCCATCAATTGCTTGAACTTTATCTCCTTGTTTGAGTCCCGCATCAACGGCTACTCCATCTGATGTTAATTTGCCCATCACGGGTTTGTCAACAACATATCCTTGAGAAATCCCAAGAACGATAAAAATAACAAAGGCTAATATAAAGTTCATTAGCGGACCAGCGAAAATGGCTAGCGCACGCTGACCAAGAGTTTTGGAAGCAAACTGACGGCTGTAAGGTGCAATTTGAATTTCTTCTCCATCCATAACGAAGTAAGATTCTTCTGCTACCTCGAATTTTTGCAGACGTTCATCTTCACCTTCTTCATAACCTGAAATAAATAGATTATGCTCTAAGTCTGCTTGCTCTACCTCAATAACTTTTGCATTTGGATGCTGTTCCTTGTTATTAATAATGACTTTATTTACTTTGCCTTCCTTATCAAACATGAGGCCCACCATTTGACCAGGCTTTACTTCGATCATTTCTGGGTCTTCTCCAGCCATTCGAACAAATCCACCTAGAGGCAGCAAGCGAATGGTATAAACTGTTTCATCTCGTTTAAATGAAAAGATTTTGGGACCAAACCCAATGGCAAACTCACGGCATAAGATGCCTGCACGCTTTGCAAAAACTAAATGACCAAGCTCATGAAAGAATACAAGAGCTCCAAAAATGACGACAAACGCAATGACTGTGTTCAATGGGTATTACCCCCTTCATGTAATAGAGTCAAACCTCCACCCACCAGAAATAAGCGAGTGGCTTCTCTCGCACGCACATTATCGAGAGATGGCGGATCTAACAAACTCTCTTGCTTCTAAATCTACTTCTTTAATAGTAGATAAACAAGGTTTCTGTATTACAGTATGTTCATTCATTGCTTTTTCAATCACATCTTCAATTTGTAAAAATGTAATGTGACCATCTAAAAAGGCTTGAACAGCTTCTTCATTAGCTGCATTTAAAACAGTCGGAAGTGTTCCACCCGCTTTGCCAGCCTCAAATGCAAAAGCTAAACAGCGAAAACGCTCTTCATCCATTTTAGCGAAGTGAAGCTGGCCAATATCCGCCAAACTTAAACGCTTGGTGTTAGGCAAAGACATGCGCTTTGGATACGTTAACGCGTATTGAATTGGCACGCGCATATCAGGCGTTCCAAGCTGAGCAATAACGCTTGTATCCGAATACTCTACCATAGAATGAATGATGCTTTCCTTATGTAACAATACATCAATTTTCTCATAGGGAAGATCAAAAAGCCAATGTGCTTCAATCACTTCTAATCCCTTATTCATCATCGTTGCCGAATCAATTGTAATTTTAGCTCCCATCGACCAGTTTGGATGATTTAACGCATCTTCAACCGTTACTCCCTGTAGTTCTGCTCTCGTCTTATCTCGAAAGCTCCCTCCAGAAGCCGTTAAAATTAAACGGTCTATTGCTTTTTGATCTTGCCCTTGCAAACTTTGAAAAATAGCTGAGTGCTCACTGTCTACCGGTAAAATATCAGCGCCATATTCTTTGGCTGCTTCCATAACAAGGTGACCAGCGGTAACAAGTGTCTCCTTATTTGCAATAGCAATCGTTTTTCTCATTTTGATTGCTTCTAGCGTAGGAGTCAACCCTACACTTCCAAGAACAGCATTTACTAAAACTTCTGTGGATGGATGAGTTGCCACTTCCACAAGCCCTTCTTCTCCATAAACAAATCGAATAGAAGGGAATTCTGCTTGCAGTGACAGACAATCTTCTTTCTTCATCACAGAAACAAGGGCTGGCTTACACCGCTGAATAATCTTTCTTGCTTCATTAATATTTCGACCTACAGAGATTGCTGAGAGCTCAAAATGCTCCGGATGCGCTCGAACAATATCAACGGTTTGAGTACCAATTGAACCTGTAGCTCCTAACAAGGAAATTTTCTTCAAGTATATTCACTCCTATTAAAACAAAGACATCTTTTTTATAGAGATAATAAAAAAGCTAAAATTGGCATGATGAACATTAAACTGTCAAAACGGTCTAAAATCCCACCATGACCCGGTAAAATCTTTCCTGAATCTTTTACGCCATAGTGACGTTTGAACGCTGATTGTACAAGATCACCCATCTGTCCAAATAACGATACGATAATACCAATTACAAGTAGTTCGATCATAGTTTGATCAATATTTGCTAACAGCTTAAATACAATAGCTACTATAATAGCGCATACGACGCCACCAACAAAACCTTCAATTGTTTTATTGGGACTGATTTCCGGCCATAGCTTTCGTTTCCCCATTGCTCGTCCAATAAAATAAGCTCCGGAATCCGTCGCCCAAATAATAAGAAAAGCAAAGAACAAATAAGCTAACCCGAACTCTTGACGAACCTCGATAAAATAATGAAAGCCAAAGCCAACATATACTGTCGTTAACAAAATAAACCCAACGTCATCGAAGGTAAATTTATTTTTAACTATAACCGTGTACATTAATAAAAGAAGGACAGCAGCAAGCGCTACTTCTATCTTATGTTCACTTAAGAATTGAAATGCAACATCTCTTCCATTTGGTAGTAAAAACACCCAGGTTAGCAATAAACTAATGATACTTGGAAAAGACATTGCTTTCAAATGTTTCATTTTTAAAAGCTCAATTACACCAACTGTTCCGATTACATACATGATAAGGGTAAAAGGTAACCCTCCAATTAAAACAATCGGCACAAATACCGCAAGTGCTACAATCGCGGTGATAATGCGCTGTTTCATCTTGTTTTCCACACCTTCTTATACACCACCAAAGCGACGACCGCGCTTTTGAAACGCCTCGACTGCTTCGATTAAATGATTTTCTTTAAAATCTGGCCATAATACTTCTGTAAACCAAAACTCTGTGTAAGCTAGCTGCCAAAGCATAAAATTACTTAAGCGAAGCTCACCGCTTGTACGAATAAGCAAATCCGGATCTGGAAGGCTTTTGCTCATTAAATAGGAAGAAAATAAATTTTCTGAAATAGAAGAGGAAGCTACTTTTCCCTGTTCTACATCTTCTACCAATGACTGAATAGCGCCCATGATTTCGTGACGGCTACCGTAATTGAGCGCGAAGTTTAAAATCAGCCCTGTGTTATGCTTTGTTTTTTCAATTGCGTTATCCACGGCTCGAATCGTATGGGCAGGGAGCTCACTTTTATCCCCCATAATACGAACTTGCACATTTTTTTCAATTAGCTCAGGCAGAAAGGTTGTTAAAAATTCCTCTGGCAGTTTCATTAAAAACTCGACTTCAGTTTTGGGGCGCTTCCAATTTTCAGTGGAAAATGCATATAAAGTTAATACTTTAACACCTAATTCATTGGCCAATCTGGTCACATGACGCACTACCTTCATTCCTTCATGATGGCCCATCATGCGAGGAAGAGCTCGTTTTTGCGCCCAACGACCGTTCCCATCCATAATAATTGCAATATGTTCAGGAACAGGGTGCTGTTTCACTTGATCTTTTCGTTCTGACAAAGACAGTGTATTTAAATCTTGACTTTTCTTCCATGCTTGAAATTTTCTTAACATGCAAAGGTCCCCCGTTGTACGCTCTCACATAAACGTGTGGCTTATGTGAGTTTTTTCTTACTACACATTATTAACAAAAAAACCCCCTGTAAACAATAGAGGGTCTTTTACAATATATTTTACCTTGAAATGACTTAAACTGCCATAATTTCTTCTTCTTTATCTTTCGCCACTTTATCCACTTTTACGATATGGTCATCTGTTAGTTTTTGAATGTCATCACTGTAGCCGCGTAAATCGTCTTCAGTAATTTCACCTTTTTTCTCTAACTTTTTGAAATCATCGTTTGCATCACGGCGTACGTTACGAACCGCAACTTTTGCTTCTTCAGCGTATTTTTTCACCATTTTCACTAACTCACGACGACGTTCTTCCGTTAAAGCAGGAATCGATAAACGGATAATAGTTCCATCGCTTGTAGGTGTTAACCCTAAGTCAGATTTTAAAATAGCTTTTTCAACTTCACCAATTTGTGATTTGTCATAAGGCTGAATAACAAGCATACGAGCTTCAGGCACGCTTACTTGCGCCAATTGGTTAATTGGTGTTGGTGCACCGTAGTATTCTACCGTTACGCGGTCAAGAAGTGACGCGCTTGCACGTCCAGCACGAATTGATGCTAGTTCGCGGCTAAATGATTGAATTGCTTTTTCCATTCTTTCTTTTGCGTTTTGCAACACTTGTTTTGGCATGTTTATTTCCCCTTTACAATTGTTCCAATGTTTTCGCCTGTAACGGCACGTTTAATATTGCCTTCTTCCGTAATTGAAAAAACAATTAGCGGAATATCATTGTCCATACATAATGAAGAAGCTGTAGAATCCATAACAGCTAGTCCATCTTTTAAAACATCAATATACGTTAATGTTTCGTATTTTACAGCATCAGGTACAAGCTTAGGATCTGCATTATAAACGCCATCTACGTTGTTTTTAGCCATTAAGATCACGTCAGCTTCGATTTCAGCTGCACGCAAAGCTGCTGTTGTATCTGTAGAGAAATAAGGGTTTCCTGTACCCGCGGCGAAAATAACAACGCGTTTTTTCTCAAGATGACGAACAGCTTTTCTTCTAATATAAGGCTCTGCTACTTGTCTCATCTCGATAGAAGTCTGAACTCGTGTTTGCACACCAATGTTCTCTAAGCTATCTTGAAGAGCCAAAGAGTTCATTACTGTTGCTAGCATTCCCATATAATCAGCAGCGGCACGATCCATACCCATTTCACTGCCAATTTTACCACGCCAAATGTTTCCACCACCAACGACTACAGCAATTTCCACACCTAATTCATAAACGGCTTTTACTTGTTCAGCAACAGATTTGATGATGGATGGGTTAATACCAAAACCCTCTTCACCAGCTAATGCTTCTCCACTTAACTTTAATACGATACGATTATATTTTGCTTGACTCATGCTTACCTCCATCGTTAACGGTGAGATCTCTTTTGTAAAAAAGGGAACACACAGTGTTCCCTATACGGTCAAACCCTTACTTTTTAACTTGGTTCATTACTTCTTCAGCGAAGTTGTCTTGACGCTTCTCAATACCTTCTCCTACTTCAAAACGAACGAAGCTTTCAACAGTAGCGCCTTTGCTCTCAACGAACTGACGTACTTTTTGATCAGGATTTTTAACAAATGTTTGATCTAGTAAGCAAATATCTTCGAAGAATTTGCCAAGGCGACCTTCAACCATTTTTGCAACGATTTTTTCTGGTTTGCCTTCGTTTAATGCTTGTTGAGTTAATACTTCGCGCTCACGCTCAGTTTCTTCAGCAGAAACTTGGTCACGAGAGATGTATTTAGGGTTGATTGCAGCGATGTGCATAGCAACGTCTTTTGCAACAGCTTCTTCAGTTGTACCAGATAATACTGTTAACACACCGATACGTCCGCCAGCATGTAGGTAAGCACCGAATGCATCAGCATCAGTTTTTGTTGCTACAGCGAAACGACGTAGAGATAATTTTTCTCCGATTGTAGCGATTGCAGAGTTGATGTGTTCTTCAACAGTTGCACCGTTTTCCATTTTTTGAGTAGCAGCTTCAGCAGCGTCAGCTGGTTTGTTAGCTAAGATGTGAGCAGCTAATTCTTTTGTTAATTTTTGGAAACCTTCGTTTTTCGCAACGAAATCAGTTTCAGAGTTAACTTCTAGGATAACAGCTTCGTTACCTTGAGTTTCGATGTAAGTTAGACCTTCAGCAGCAATACGGTCTGATTTTTTAGCAGCTTTTGCAATACCTTTTTCACGTAAGAAATCGATTGCTTGCTCCATATCACCGTTAGTTTCAGTTAACGCTTTTTTACAATCCATCATACCAGCGCCAGTTTTTTCACGTAGTTCTTTTACCATTTGAGCAGTAATTGCCATAATGTGTAGCCTCCTTGTTTGGGTATGTAATTAATGTATATAAATGGGTTAAATCTTTTCAAAAAAAGGTGATAAAAGGCTATTCCCTCTTATCACCTTTCACGGAATTAAGCAGTAGTTGTTTCAGTTTCAACTGCTGTTTCTTCACCTTGTTTAGCTTCTAGAATAGCATCAGCAACTTTAGAAGTTAAAAGTTTAACAGCACGAATTGCATCATCGTTTGCAGGGATTACATAATCAATTTCGTCTGGATCACAGTTAGTGTCTACGATACCAACGATTGGAATGTGTAATTTTTTAGCTTCCGCTACTGCAATACGCTCTTTACGAGGGTCAATGATGAATAATGCATCTGGAAGTTGTTTCATATCTTTAATGCCGCCTAAGAATTTTTCAAGACGCTCTAACTCTTTTTTAAGTTGAACTACTTCTTTCTTAGGTAGTACTTCGAAAGTACCGTCTTCTTGCATTTTTTCGATATCTTTTAAACGTTTGATACGTTTTTGGATAGTTGAGAAGTTAGTTAATGTACCACCTAACCAACGTTGGTTAACAAAGTACATACCAGCGCGAGCTGCTTCTTCTTTAACAGAATCTTGAGCTTGTTTTTTCGTACCTACGAATAAAACAGTACCGCCGTCTGCAGCTAATTCTTTAACGAATTTGTACGCTTCTTCTACTTTCTTAACTGTTTTTTGAAGATCGATAATGTAGATGCCGTTACGCTCAGTGAAGATATATTTCTTCATCTTTGGGTTCCAACGGCGAGTTTGGTGACCGAAATGTACACCAGCTTCTAGTAATTGTTTCATTGAAATTACTGACATGTGTTTTTCCTCCTAATGGTTTTAAGTCTCCTCCGCTCATTTCATCTTCAGCCGAAACTACAAAAAGTAGCACCATCAACCGAATCAACAAGCGTGTGTAATAACACCAAAAACAAATATAGCACACTCCTTTTTCACAAGCAAGCGTTTCATTAAGTTTATTGATGAAATTTCAATAATAATTCAATTTCAGTTTTCCCTCTGTGTAAATGTTTTGCAATTTCTTCGATTGTTAAACCTTTTCTTTTTAAATAAACGGAAAATTCTTTTATCTCTTCACTTGACAAATCTTGAATTTGGTCTGTAGTTAATTCGTCAAAAGATGTGTGTATATGCTTCTGATTTTCTTCTATAGAAAAAAGTTCATGTAGCGACTGGGAAGGCTCACTTTTTAGATCCACCCTTTGAACAGGCACGTCTTCTTCATCTACCAAAGGTGATTTTACGCTGCTTTTTTCCACTTCCGAAGAAAGTGAAGTGGAACGCTCTCGAAGCTGCCTTAAAAACTGCTCGTTTTGTTCCTGAAATTCAGCTAGATATGAACTCATCGCAGCTTCCATTTTATTTATATTTTGCTGGTGCAAGCGTTCAATCCTTTTCACTTTGGTCACTTGCATATATAAAAGAATAATGCAAAACAGTGATAGACCATGAATTAAAAAACTAACTGCGAGTAAAAACCCCATCTTTTTACCTCTTTGTTAAATTATTTTGCTTAAACTCGTACGCATTTTAAACAGCGCTTTCGAATGAATTTGAGAAATACGTGAAGCAGATAGCCCTAACAGCTGTGCGATTTCTGTGAAAGTCAACTCTTCTTTATAGAATAATGAAACAACGAGCTGCTCTTTTTCATTTAGCTGCTCGATAACTTCAGCAAGCTCTTGATATCGTTCGTCGTTAATTAGCTCCTCTTCAGGAGAGAGCGTTTTTTCATCTTTAATCGTATATTTTTGCTCTCCATCTTCATACTCTTTCGGCTGTTCTTCCATTGACAACACGTTAGCTAAGAAGCCTTCGTTCATCGTATGAACGACATCTGCTTCTGTCATGCCTACTTCTTTTGCAACCTCACTTGGTGCAACTCTGCGCAAGTATCTTTGTTCAAGTGCTTCTGTTGCTTGCTCAATCCTTTTCGTCTTTTCCCTTGCGCTTCTTGATAACCAATCTTCTTTACGAAGCCCGTCTATTATCGCCCCTCGAATTCGAAAAGACGCATATGTATCAAACTTTAAGTCTCTACCGTAATCAAACTTTTCCAAAGCATCGTAAAGGCCGATTAACCCTAAACTACGAAGCTCTTCTTTATGAATATTCTTTGGCAGCCCCACGCTGATCCGCTGAACGTGATAGTTAACAAGCGGCATGTACTTTTTAACAAGCATGTTTCCTGCATGTGAGTCTCTCGTCTCTATCCATTCCTGCCAAATTTTATGTTCTTCAACTTCTTGTATACTTTTCAAGGGTCTTTCAACTCCTTTTTATAGCGCTATTAAACGGTCAGAGCGCGCTTTATATCGTTTTTATCCCTTCGTTAATCGTACGAACCTTTAAAATAGCCGTTTGAGGATCAAATTCAATTGTGCGTCCGTTGTGTCCTCCTGTAGCTTTTGCTGCAATTTCTACATTGTTTCTATGCAGCTCTCTCTCTACTGCTTGAACATTTCGAAGGCCAATTCGCATGACATCATTTCTTGGTTCAAATTGAAACATCTGCGCGCCTCCTGCTATTTTTGCTTTTAACAATTTTCTATGTGCGCCTTGTTTAATCAACATATTTATCAAATCAAAAATGGCTGTATCTGCATATTTAGCTCTATTAAAAGGACATTTAGCCCCGCTTGAATCCGGAAGCATCACATGAGCGAGCCCAGCTACTGAGTGAATAGAGTCATAAACGACAACTCCTACACATGATCCTAATCCCGCTGTTCGAAGCACTGCGGGTGCATGTGTAACATTCATCTCGGCAATTCCTACCTTAATCACTTGTTTATCATCTCTCATGATTCTTCAACTCCTAGAACCTTCAGCGTGATATCCATTATTCGTTTGGCTCACTGGAGGTGGTCTTCTAAAGAGAGCACTTTAGGTAAATTTAGAAGAACAATTAAACGGCTATCTATTTTAACGACTCCGTTTAAGTATTCTACAGCTGTTCCTTCAACTGTTTCAGGCACTGAAGCAATCGTTTTTTCATCAATATCCACTACATCATTTGCTGCATCGACAATCAAACCTGCTTCTACATCATTAAGACGAACCATAATAATACGTGTCAGCTCATGGTTAAGCTGTTCTTGCAAGTTAAAGCGAGTGCGCAAATCAATAATCGGTGTAATAACACCGCGAAGATTAATAACACCTTTTACATATTTTTTTACTCCAGGAACACGTGTTATGTGCTGAATCTTTTCAATCGACTGCACTTCTTCTACTGAGATTCCGTACTCCTCGTCTCCCAATTGAAACACAATAATTTTCATGCCTTTCTCCCTTTCTTTTTACAGCATTTGTTATTTAATCAAAGCGTTGCAATCAATGATAAGTGCTACTTGTCCATCGCCTAAAATCGTGGCTCCTGAAATAGCAAACACATCCGGCAGATAATGACCTAAAGATTTTAAAACAATTTCCTGCTGACCGATAAAAGAATCAACAATTAACCCGGCGGTCTTTTCTCCTTTTTTCACGATGACTACTGAATAATGATCGCCTAGTACTGAGTTAGGCACAGTGAATAGTTCTTTTAAATCAATAAGAGGAATAATAGCTCCTCGAAAGTCAATAACCTTTTGACCGTGTACATGCATGACCTCTTTCGGCTGAACAATAGCTGTTTCAATAATCGAAGAAAGCGGCAAGGCATAGCGCTCTTCACTCATTTGCACGAGTAAAGCAGAAATGATAGACAGAGTGAGCGGCAGTTGAATAGAAAAACGCGAACCGTATCCTTCGTTAGAATCGATCGTTACAGAACCCCCTAGCGATTCAATCGTGTTTTTCACGACATCTAAACCTACTCCTCGTCCGGAAACATCTGAAATTTGCTCAGCCGTCGAAAAGCCCGAAGCGAAAATGAGCTCGTACACTTGTTTATCCGTCAGCGTTTCAGCTGTTTTCCCATCAATAATTTCTCGATCTAACGCTTTTTGCAGTATCTTTTCACGATTGATGCCCGCCCCGTCATCTTCTAAATCAATAAAGACATGATTTCCGCTATGATAAGCTTTAAGGCGAATCGTTCCCTTTTCATTCTTTCCGTTCTCTAAGCGTGCTTGAGGCATTTCAATTCCGTGGTCAACGGCATTTCTTAATAAGTGAACAAGCGGATCTCCAATTTCATCAATGACGGTCCGGTCCAGCTCTGTATCAGCTCCGACAATTTGAAGTTCAATTTGTTTCCCTAAATCTTTTGAAAGCTGTCTCACCATACGGGGAAAACGATTAAAAACGGTTTCTACAGGCACCATACGCATATTTAAAATAATCGTTTGCAAATCTCCAGAAATACGAGACATCCGCTCTACCGTTTCGTCTAATTCGCTATTATTCAATTCTTTTGATATTTGTTCTAACCTGCCTCTATCAATAACTAGTTCTTCAAACAAGTTCATGAGACTGTCCAAACGGTCAATATTAACTCGAATCGTCTTGTTATTTGAGGGCTGTCTTTTCTCTTCAACAGGCGATTTAGAAGGTGCTGACACAGTAACTTCCTGTATCGCTGCTGCTACTTCTGGTGAAACAAGCTCCTCCATTTCTGTCTCCTTTTTTACGGGGACCGCAGCAATTTTCACACTTTCTACTTCAGAGACTTCCATGAGGCTCGCCTGCAGCTTTTCTTGTGATTCGTTTGTTACTAATATAACGATAAAAGACGATTCAAATTTTTCTTGTTCGATATCTTGAACAGTTGGCGCTGACTTAATAACGTCTCCTGCTTGCTCTAACACATCAAATACCATATAAGCGCGTGCAGCTTTTAATAAGCAGGTGCGTTCAAGCTGTACGGTTATTTCAAACGCGTTAAACCCTTGGTCTCCTGTTTGGCTGAGCAGCGTTTGTACTAATTCATCGTACTCAATCGAAGAAGCTGCATGCTGTGCTACGGGTTCCTCTGCTACAATACGCTGCAGCTTTTGAACAAGCAATTTGACATCAAGCTGACCATCGCCGCCTTCAGAAATAGATTGAACCATTATTTCTAGCGCATCGACTGATTCAAACAAAGCATCAAGCACTTCCGTATGAACGTCGAGTTGGTGATTTCGAACAGCATCTAACACGTTTTCCATTTTGTGAGTTAATTGTGCTAAATCATCAAATCCCATTGTTGCAGACATACCTTTTAACGTATGAGCAGACCGGAAAATTTCGTTTACATAGCCAAGATCATCGGTATTTTTTTCAAAACGTATTAGCTGGTCATTAACGTTTTGAAGATGTTCCCTGCTTTCTTCAATAAACACTTCTAGATATTGATTCATATCCATCGTAACTTTCCCTCCTATTTCTGTGCGTAGCGAGAAATAAAGCTTCCAACGTTTCGCAGCGGTTCAATATAATCAACAAGTTTTGTAGAAACGGCTGATTTGGGCATCCCATAAATGACAGCTGTTTCTTCCGATTCAGCCAATATAAGCGCGTCTTTATTTTTCTTTAAATCAATAACCCCTTCCGTTCCATCCGCCCCCATTCCTGTCAACACAATGGCAAGCGTTTGATAACCTGAAATTTTACTAATCGACTGAAACAAACGATCCACTGAGGGGCGATGTCCCTTTACAGGTGAAGAAGTATCTAAACAAATGCTGAGCTGTCCTTTTTTCTCTACAACCGTCATATGAAAACCTCCAGGCGCAATATACGCACATCCTGAGCGAACGATTTCATTGTCTTTTGCTTCTTTTACTTCAATATCAGACAGCTGATTTAATCTAGCTGCTAATGATTTTGTGAAATTTGGCGGCATATGCTGCACAATAAAAATAGGTGCGTTTATGTCTTTTGAAACAGTTGATAATACTTCTTGCAGTGCACGCGGTCCTCCAGTAGAAGTGCCAATACAAATCATTTTGTTCACTTTCGTCCCCATCGGGAGGTTATATACACTGCTGTTTTGCGCGTGCTGATGACTGCTTGAAGATATGTTGGCTTTACTAGCAAGCAATAGTTTAGAGATAAGCTCATCTTTCACTTTATGTAATTCCAGCGAAATAGCTCCCGAAGGTTTAGCAACAAAATCAACTGCGCCGTACTGCATAGCGGTCAGCGTATTTTCAGCACCTTCTATTGTTGTACTCGATAACATGACAACAGGAAGGGGCTTCACGCGCATGAGCTGTTTTAACATATCTAAGCCATTCATTTTGGGCATTTCAATATCAAGTGTCACAATGTCTGGCGACAGCTCGAGCGCTTTTTTTAACCCTTCTTCACCATTACGTGCGGTACCCACAACGTGAAAACGACTGTCACATGCTAAAAAATCGCCGATTAGCTTTCGCATAAATGCAGAATCATCTACAATAAGCACCTTTATTTCATTCACTCTAATTTCCTACCTTTCAAGAAAAAATCGTTTGAGGCGCCGAATAAACATTCCTTGTGTGTTAGTGGCTGTCCTATCGTCTTGTGGAACAAGAATATTTACCATATCCACCAGTGATGTACTAGCTTTAGATTTTGGGTCTTGAAGCAAAAAAGGGATTTGACGATTAACTGCCTTTTGGACAGCTTGATCATCTGGGACAATACCTAATAGAGAAATAGATACGTTCAAAAACTGCTGAACAGCTCTATTAAATCGTTCATACGTCTGATTTCCATCTTTTTCGGAAAGCGTTTTATTGATAATAAGACGAACCGGTGCTGATACAGAATAGGAAGCTGCTAGCTTAATAGCAGCGTAGGCATCTGTTATAGATGTAGGTTCTGGTGTTGTGACCACGATCATTTCATCTACAGCTTTTAAAAACTTAAGCACACTCTCTGACATGCCCGCTCCCATATCAAAAATCATATAATCATATTGATTTGTTAACGAATTCAATTCTTGTATTAAATGAGCAAGATCTGATGGAGACCATTCAAATACAGAGGAAATTCCTGTTCCACCAGCCACATAAGCTAAATCTTGAGGACCTTTTTTAATAATTTGCTGGATGGAAAGCTTTTTTTCTAGCAAATCAACCATCGTATATGAAGCAGTTTGACCAATCAAAATATCAATATTTCCCATCCCTATATCCATGTCAAAAAGAAGAACTCTTTGCTTTTGCTTCGTTAGTGCAAGAGATAAGTTTAATGATAGGTTCGACTTTCCAACTCCTCCTTTTCCGCTTAAGACGGCTAGTGTTTTACAATTCCTTAAAGAGTTTTGATGCTTCTTTAACACTTTTTCTCTTAAAACTGCTGCTTGATCATTCATCTTTCCAATCTCCAAACACATCGTCAATAAACTCTTTTATTTTAAATGCCGAAACATCTTCTGGTACATCCTGCCCGTTTGTTGTAAAAGCAGCTCGCTTGCCGTAATGATATAACATATTTAAAAGCGAGCCTTTGTGGGTTGTTTCATCTTGCTTCGTAAAAATCAAGTGATCAACAGGCAGACTAGCAAAACGTTCATATACAGCTTTCATATCTGATACTTTTGACGTTAGTGCTAAAACAAGAAACGTTTGCAAATCTTCTTGAAACGTAATAATTTTCTTTAAATCATTTACATATTGCTGTTCCAAAAAGTTACGGCCTGCTGTGTCAATAAAAATCACATCGTATGCTTCCGTTTCTAGCAAAGCTTTTTTAAAATCTGCTCCGTTATAACAAATCGTTAAAGGAGCATTCAAGATCGAAGCGTACGTCTTGAGCTGCTCAATCGCTGAAATTCTATACGTGTCAGTTGTAATAAATGCTATTTTTTGATTGTGTTCCAGGACACACTTTGCGGCCAATTTAGCAAGAGTTGTTGTTTTACCGACACCTGTTGGTCCTACTACACTTACATATTTTTTGAAAGGGCCGCTCCATTCACTTGCTTTAAACTGATTGACAAACCAGCTCTTCGTCCACTCCATAAGTTGGTTTGAGTGAGGGCGATGTAAGTAGTAGTACTCTAGCACAGGAGCCTCTATGCTTTTTAAAATAGCTTCGTCTATTTCTTGCAAACGCAAATAGGCAAGCATATCCTCCACTGCTTTTGGATATGAACCTGAAGAAACCTTTGGCATTTGATTCATTTGTGAGAGAAGAGTATTTAACTCACTGAGCTGCTGCTTCATAAAAGATTGATTATCTTCCATACTGGGTTCTGGCGGCGATGAGTTCTTCTTTACGCTCAGCCTTTCTACAGAATCGACAGCTGCCAATACTTCTATTTTTGCCTTAGTAAATAAGCCAAGAAACCCTCCTGTTCGAATTTGTTTTGAATGTAAAATAACCGCTTCCTTACCTAAATCTGAACGAATGGCTTTCATAGCTTGCGGCATAGATGCTACTACGTATTTTTTTACTTTCATCAGATATCCACCACTCCAACACTTTGAACTTCAACATTTGCTTCTAGCTCGTTATATGATAAAACCGCCATATGAGGAAAATACCGCTCAGTGATTTGACGCACGTACATCCTCACCGCAGGAGAACATAACACAATTGGAGACTGTTCTTGAAAAGAAAGTGTTTCTGTTTGCTTGGCTATACTTTCTACGATAGCTTGTGAAACGCTAGGGTCTAGTGATAAATAATTCCCATGCTCCGTTTGTTGAACAGCTTCAGCCATCGTTTTTTCAACTTTTCCTGAAAGGGTAAGAACTCGAAGCAGACCTTCTTGGACCGTGTATTGACTGGTAATTTGTCTTGCGAGTCCTTGCCGGACATATTCAGTTAACAAATCGGTGTCTGACGTCATTTTGCCGTAGTCGGCCAGCACCTCAAAAATAATGGGTAAATTTCGAATTGAGACGCTTTCTTTTAAAAGCTTTGCCAGTACCCTTTGGATGTCTCCAACAGAAAGCGGATTAGGCGTTACTTCCTCAATTAATATAGGATACGTTTCTTTTGTGTGATCGATTAGTTGCTTTGTCTCCTGCCTTCCAATCAGCTCATGCGCATACGATTTTATAACTTCTGTTATGTGCGTAGACACAACCGACGGTGGGTCAACAACGGTATACCCGAACATCTCAGCCTGCTCCTTCACCGACTCACTAATCCATTTTGCAGGCATTTTAAAAGCTGGCTCTAACGTATCAATTCCTTCAATCAAATCATCATCCATTCCCGGACTGATTGCTAAGTAGTGATCGAGCAGCAGCTCCCCTTTTGCCACTTCATTGCCCTTTATTTTAAGACAGTATTCGTTGGGCTGAAGCTGAATGTTGTCTCTGATGCGAACAACCGGAATGACCAATCCTAGCTCAAGTGCCAGCTGTCGCCTAATCATCACAATTCGATCAAGCAGATCGCCTCCTTGATTCGTATCAGCAAGCGGAATTAATGCATACCCAAATTCAAATTCAATTGGATCAACGCTTAATAGATTGACAACACTCTCCGGACTTTTCATTTCATTGTCTTCAAGCTCTTCTTCAGTAGGCGCCATTTCTTCACGAACCGCCTGATGCTTAGCCCGAGACAAATAATAGCCTCCCACTCCTAACAAAATAGCAATAGGCATTGTAATAACATCATTAATTGGCGTAATTAAACCAAGAGCCGCAATCGTTCCTCCAGTGACATAAAGCATAACGGGAAAAGCAAACAGCTGCTGGGTAATATCTTGGCTCAAATTGCCTGTTGAAGCAGCTCTAGTGACGATAATACCTGTCGCTGTTGAAATCATAAGAGCTGGAATTTGACTCACTAACCCATCGCCTACTGTTAACAAAGTAAAGGTTTGGGATGCTTCAGTGATGGACATTCCCATTTGCAGCATGCCGATAATAATTCCAAACAAGATATTAATAAGAGTAATGACAATCCCTGCAATGGCATCACCTTTAACGAATTTACTAGCTCCATCCATTGCTCCATAAAAATCTGCTTCACGCTGAATTTTTTCACGGCGGTCAATTGCTTGCTTTTCTGAAATCATACCTGCATTTAAATCTGCATCAATACTCATTTGTTTACCCGGCATCGCATCTAAAGTAAAGCGTGCGGCTACTTCAGAAACACGCTCCGCTCCTTTTGTAATAACGAGAAACTGAATGATAATTAAAATAATGAAGACAACAAAGCCCACTAACGGATTGCCTCCAATAACGAAGTGGCCAAATGTTTCCACCACTCCGCCTGCTTCTCCTGTTCCTAAGATTGAACGTGTTGTCGATACATTCAAACCTAATCGAAACAGCGTAAGAACCAGCAGCAAAGACGGAAATACCGATAGCTCTAAAGGTTCTTTCATATTCATGGAAACGAGCAGTACAAGCAGCGCAAGAGAAATGTTAATCATGATTAAAATACTTAATAACCATGAAGGCAACGGAATAACAAGCATGACGATAATGAGTACAACACCTATAACAACTGGCAGTTCTCTTGCAGACATTAATTTTTCTCTCCTTACAATAGCGTAACGTTACATTTTATTTTGAATGCGGTATACGTAAGCTAATATTTCAGCTACCGCTTTAAAAAATTCTTCGGGTACTGCATCTCCTACTTTGGTTTGGTCAAAAAGTGCTCTTGCCAGCGGGCGGTTCTCTACCATGATGATTTCATGGCTTTTGGCAATCCCTTTAATCTTTTGAGCAATAAAATCCACGCCGCTGGCTACAACATAGGGAGCATCCATTTTTTCTTCATCATATTTTAAAGCAATGGCATAATGAGTGGGGTTTGTAATGATGACATCTGCTTTTGGAACTTCTTGCATCATGCGAGACATTGCCATTTCCCGCTGCTTTTGCTTTATTTTTGATTTGATTAGAGGATCCCCTTCAATGTTTTTATGCTCATCTTTGATATCTTGCTTTGACATTCGAATATTTTTCTCGAAATCAAACTTTTGGTACAAATAATCAAGCAGCGATAAAAATAAAAGCATAAGCGAGGCTGCAAGTCCCATTTGAAAAACAAGCTTAGACAGAACAACCAGCGAGTCCCCTATACTTTTTTGAGATAAATTTAATACATCTTCTATGTGAATCCATAAGATAAAAAACGTGACGGCTCCGATACACATAATTTTCAGCGTTGACTTGATTAGTTCTACCAGCGCTCTCATGGCAAAAATCCGTTTGGCTCCGCTAATAGGGTTAATCTTTTCTAACTTAGGCTGAAGAGCCTCCGTGGAAAAAAGAATGCCAACCTGCATATAATTCGCTCCGAGCGCAGCAATAAAAGCTGCGAGCATAACAGGACCTGCTGCAAGGGCTATTGAAGGAAGAAGGTGCTTAAACATTGCAAATACGCGCTCTGCCGTCACTTCCTCAAGCATATACGTTTGAAAAGCTTCTCTTAACAACTTCATCATTTGCTGTAAAAACTGTTTAGCTCCAAACAAAAAATAAAGAAAAACCATTAAAAGGATGAGCGCAGTTGTAACGTCTTGACTTTTAGCTACCTGTCCTTTTTTTCTAGAGTCTTGCTTTTTTTTAGGTGTAGCTTTTTCCGTTTTTTCTCCCGCGAAAAATTGCAAATCAACTTTTACTAAAAACAAAGCTACACCCCTCCTAATATGCGGATCATCGCGTGCATCGCTTCTATCATTTGTTCAAATATGATTTGCATCATATAAAACATGCTCCCCATCACGACAATCAGCAAAATAAAGGCAACAATAATTTTTACCGGAAATCCCACTACAAAAATATTTAACTGCGGAACGGTTCTTGCGACAATTCCAAGCGCGATATCTACTAAAAATAATGAACCTACCAAAGGTAAAGACATTTGAACAGCTACTAAAAACATCGATGAAAAAACAGTTATGATGTGTGTAGCAAATGCTTGGCTTCCCACAGGGAAGGCTGTTTTGTCTAACGGAATAATTAAATAACTATTATAGATGCCGTCTATTAATAAATGATGTCCATTGGTCGATAATAAAAATAGGAGAGCAAATACATATAAATATTGACCTAGTATCGGACTTTGCGCCCCTGTCTGCGGATCTATTACGTTGGCAATCGCAAACCCAATTTGAAAATCGATGAGACCTCCGGCAATTTGAATAGCCATAATAAATACATACGCAGTCAAACCAATAAACAACCCAACAGCACATTCTTTTACTACTAAAAGTACAAACTGTGCATCTAACGAAACGACGGGTAAATCAATCGTTGTCGCAATAATGACGGATAGCGAGGCAGACAAACCTACCTTATGAACTGCGGGAATCGTTTTGTATGAAAATAGCGGAACCGTGATAAAAAAAGACGTTACCCGCACTAGCACTAGTAAAAACGCGGGATAGGATAAGATCAACTGACTCATAGCTATCCTACGTACCGATACAGATTTGAAAAAATTTCATATGTAAATGAAATCATTTTTGATAACATCCACGGACCAAAAAATACAATCCCTACTAAGACCGCTACAATCTTAGGAACAAAAGCAAGAGTTTGCTCTTGAATTTGGGTAGTTGCTTGAAAAATACTAATAATGAGCCCAACTGCAAGGGCCAGCAGCAATAAAGGGCCAGATACAATTAAGATCGTATACACGCCTTTTTCTGCTAACGAAATGACAAATTCTCCATTCATTGTCTATCACCTATTGAAAACTTATTAATAATGATTTAACAACTAAATTCCAGCCGTCAACCAGTACAAATAGTAAAATTTTAAAAGGGAGCGAAATCATAACGGGAGGAAGCATCATCATTCCCATAGACATCAGCACGCTTGCTATAATCATATCGATAATGAGAAAAGGAATAAAAATCATAAATCCAATTTGAAATGCTGTCTTTAGCTCACTGATCGCATAGGCTGGGACGAGCGCCGTTAAGGGAATATCCTGAACAGAGGATGGTCTATCTATATCCGCATATTCTAAAAAAAGAGCTAAATCTTTTTGTCTTGTATGAGCACTCATAAATTCTTTCATCGGTTCAGCTGCTTTTTCATAAGCTTGATTCAGCGTGATTTTTTCTTTTAAAAGCGGCTGAAGCGCCTGTTCATTTACCTGAGAAAAAGTGGGTGCCATAATAAAAAACGTTAAAAACAGCGATAAACCAACTAATATTTGATTAGGAGGCATTTGCTGTGTCCCGAGCGATGTACGTACAAATGACAGCACAATGACAATGCGTGTAAAGCAGGTCATCATAATTAAAATTCCAGGAGCAACCGAAAACACCGTCAGCAGCAACAAGAGCTGAACAGACGTGGAAATATTTGTAGGACTGCTCGAGTTAAAGAGGTTCATCACTTCATTCATCGTTCTTTTTGTTCCTTTCTAACTCTTTTAGTACGTTTTGCCTTTTTATTTTCATTTCATTCATTTCTCTCTGAAAAAGCTGTTGAAAAGAATGACTAGATTTCTCTTCTTTTTTAGAAGTCAATTTTTCTAAAAAAGACGGTAGTACGACTTTATATTCGCTCTCGTTTTTCTGTTGTTCCTCATACTGCGTAAGCAGCTGCTGTTTCTCTTGCCCTGTAATTTCTGAAAGAAGCTGCACATTTTCACCGACTCCAATGATAAAAAGCTGATTTCCAACTTTAACTACTTGTACAGATTTGCTGCTTCCAACATTTGTACCACCCAAGTTTTGTACTACTTTATTTTTTTGCAGCAGCCTTCCTTTTTTATTGACAAATTTTAAGAGCACAAAAAGCAGCCCAATTACAAGTAAAAACGCGAATATCATCTTCACGATATCTCCAGCTGAAAGCGTAGGTGTCCCCTCGAGTTCAGTTTTTTCTTTTGAATCAGTACTCCCACTCTCTGAACACTTCTCCGTTTTTTCCAAACATTCTTTTACCGATGCAGATCCACTTTCTGCATAGACGATTTGATTTGATCCTGCTAATACGCTTATTAACAGCGCAGCAATTACGAACTTTCGCAGCATTGTCTGCCACCTCTTACTTCAACATAGTGTAAGATTAGCGGGAAAGCCCCGCCAATCTGTTGTTTATCCAATTGCTTTTGAAATTGCCTCTAATACACGATCTGCTTGAAAAGGCTTAACGATAAAATCTTTTGCCCCTGCTTGAATGGCATCAATCACCATTGCCTGCTGGCCCATGGCTGAACACATAATCACCTTAGCATCACTTTTTATGGTTTTAATTTCTTTTAAAGCCGTAATTCCATCCATTTCAGGCATTGTAATATCCATTGTGACAAGATCTGGTGCATGCTCTTTAAATAACTCCACAGCCTGCTGGCCATCTGCCGCTTCTGCTACTACTTCATATCCATTTTTCGTTAAAATATCTTTGATCATCATGCGCATGAATGCAGCATCATCTACAATTAAAATTCGGTTTCCCATCTCTACTCCTCCTAAAAATCATTACTTTAGTTTGTTAATACGGTCTTTTTGACTAATAATATCGGTTACGCGAACGCCAAAATTCTCGTCAATGACGACCACTTCACCTTTTGCAATTAATTTGCTATTAATCAAGATATCTACTGGTTCGCCTGCTAGTTTATCAAGTTCAATGATTGCACCAGAAGATAATGCTAAAATCTCTTGAACCGTTCGCTTAGTCCTTCCAAGCTCCACGGTAACTTGAAGCGGTATATCAAGCAGCATGTCTAAATTTCGTGAATCCCCTTGAGGAGAAGACACGTGCTCGAACTCTGAAAACGATGCGGGCTGAACATCAACTGATACATGACCAGGTTCTGCCTGCTGCGTTTCTTCATGCTGTATGTATTCAGCTGCCGGCGGTTCTATTTGCTTTTCGTTAAGATCTGATTCTTTTTCAATAGAAGCTGCCGTATCTTCTGCGCTTGGAACTAAGAGCTCTTCCACCAAGCTTTTGGCAAAAGATATCGATAAAAGCTGCATAATATTCGAATCGATTAATGTGCCTACCTTCAAATTAAAAGAGACCTTTACAAAGACGTCATCTTGGGGAATCAGCTCTGTGCCTTCCCCTTTTTGAATATTTAAAATATCTAAGCTCGGCGGAGAGATATCAATTTTCTTTTGAAATACCGTAGACATAGACGTCGCTGCAGAACCCATCATTTGATTCATCGCTTCCTGCACTGCACTCAGCTTAATTTCATCCATGATTTCCGTCGGACTCTCTCCCGTTCCACCAAGCATCAAATCTGAAATAACAGCTGCATCTTCATGTTTAATAACTAACAAATTCGTACCAGAAAAGCCTTCTGTATACTGAACTTGCACAGCGACATGAGGATTTGGAAATTCATCCGTCAGCTCTTCTTTATATACGAGCGATACAAACGGTGTGGTAATATCGACTTTTTGATTCAATAAAGCCGATAGCGCTGTTGCTGAACTGCCAAACGAAATATTTCCAATTTCGCCAAGCGCGTCTTTTTCCATTTCTGTAAAGTAATCGTCTACTTGACTTGACTTATTCGGCTCTGAAAACTCGTCAAGTGAAGAAGTTCCTTTTAACAACGCATCAATTTCATCTTGCGAAAGCATGTCATCGTTCATTCCTTTAGTTCCTCCTTTTAACATCATCTAGAATTTGCACAGCTACTTTTCGACTGACTTTTCCAGGCTGTGCAATAAATTTAGGTTGTTCTCCGACGTAAATAGTTAACGGATTATGAACGCTTGTTTGCAGTCGAATAACATCTCCTGCATCTAATGCTAGGAAGTCTTCAATTGAAATATCGGCTTTTCCTAGCTCGGCTACAACCTGCAATTCCGCATCATTAATTTGTTCCTTTAGCTGCTCAACCTCTTCTACATTAGGTTCTTTTTTCGAAGATTGCATCCAGTAATGAACAGACAGTTTGGACACGATAGGCTCAAGCGTCACGTGCGGAATACATAGATTGATCATGCCCGTTTCATCTCCAATTTGTACGTTTAATGAAATGACGATGACAATTTCATTTGGTGAAATTACCTGCAAAAACTGAGGATTCACTTCAAACTCTGATGTTTCAGGCTCAATTTCCGCAATAGAACTCCAAGCTTCTCTCATACTATCTAACGTTTTCTCTAACAAGTTTCGAACCAAGCTCGTTTCAATTTCCGTTAAGTTACTAATTTTCCCACCGCTCTCGCCTTGTCCCCCGAGCAAGCGGTCAAGCATCGCATAGGCAATGTTCGGATTGACTTCCATAATGATATGCCCTTCTAAAGGAGGGACAGCTATCACATTTAAGATGGTTACTTTCGGAACAGAGCGAATGAACTCCTCATACGGAATTTGATCCACGGATACAACGGACACTTGTACAACGTTACGAAGCTGCGCCGAAAAGACGTTGATGAGCATGCGCGCATAATTTTCATGAATTCGCGTCAAACTGCGAATCTGATCTTTTGAAAAACGCAGGGCGCGTTTAAAATCATATGTACGAATACGCTGTTTTTTATTTTCCTTTTTTAGCTCATCCGCATCCATCTCTCCGGTTGATAACGCGGATAATAGGGCATCAATTTCATTTTGTGATAATACATCCCCTGCCACTAGCTTCCCTCCCTTTTTCTTTACTGCAACACTTTAGACGTTGTATAAATTTTAACAACATGTCCGTTTTCCATTAATTGATCAATTTGTTTTGCAATATCTGTTTCTAACGTGCTGAGTCCTTGCGTTCCTTCAAAATCTTGGGCGCTCATATCTGAGAGCCTTTTGATAATAATGTCTCTTACTTGAAAATCTCTTTTTTGAAGCTCTGCCGCTGCTTTTTTACTATCCATTTGAATTTTAAAAGAAATGCTGATGTAGTTATTGCTTTTTAAATTTGTTTTAATATCCGTTACATCTACAGAAGCTTTAATCACATCGTTGATAGATGGACCTTTTTCAGTACTTGCCTGCCCTGTATACTTTAGCGTCACGATAACAGCAATGCTTCCTATTAAAGTAAGAGAAAGCATGATAATAATCATCTTACTAATTAGCTTATTTTTAAACACACTTTATTCCTCCGTCGTTTGCTGCAGCCCTAATACGTTAATTCGCTGATAATAGGTCGTCACTTTCTCATTCACTTCTTCAACTGAATCCTTTACCACTAGCTTTTTGTTATTCGTTAGCGTAATGGTCGTATCGGGAAATGCCTCAACCTGCTCGATGTAGAGAGCATTTAACGTAAACGTTTTGCCGTTTAGCCTTGTTAAAGTGATCATAATCAATCGGAGTAATACTTACTCCTTCCTCCCGCCTATCGTTTCAGATTCACTAGCTCTTGCAGTATTTCATCGGATGTTGTAATAATTCTTGTGTTCGCTTGAAATCCGCGCTGTGCAACAATCATGTCCGTGAATTCCTCTGATAAATCAACGTTGGACATTTCAAGGGCGCTTGATACCAGAGTTCCTGTACCGCTAGCTCCTGGGTTTCCTACTAAAGGATTTCCTGAGTTTACGCTTTTAGCAAATAGATTTCCTCCTGCTTTTTCGAGGCCTTCGTTATTTGCAAATTTAGCAAGTTCAATTGTTGGTGTATTTGGAGTTATATTTCCATTAGCATCTATGATATTAACCTTTCCATCTGCTCCTATACTGTAGCTCTTACTTGTTGAAGGAATGTTAATATTTCCTCCTCCAGTTTTTTGTACGTACAGTCCATCACCCGTCACCAAATTACCGCTGCTATCTAAATAAAAATTCCCAGCTCTTGTGTAGTAGTCCGATTTCCCATCATTTACAACAAAATAGCCGTCTCCAGAAATAGCCAAATCAAGCGGACGCCCCGTTGACTGAATGCTTCCTGCCGTTTGAACTGTATCAATCGTGCCAATCTTTGAACCTAACCCGACTTGTTTAGCATTAACACCTCCACGGTTAGCTCCCGGTGCCGTTGCCCCTGCTACCTGCTGACTCACTAAATCTTGAAACGTTGTACGTCCTTTTTTATAGCCGTATGTATTAACGTTGGCAATGTTATTTCCTAGGACATCTAATTTGGTTTGAAAATTTTTCATGCCGCTGATTCCTGAATACATCGAACGTAACATAAAATCACTCCTTAAATTTGGTTGGTTAACTGCTTACTTCTAAGATATCGTTTAGCGAAAGTACCGTATGATTTTCATCATTGATCCTAAACGATACCTCATTGTTTTTGACGGATGCTGTCGAAATGACTCCTTGCTTTTTATTTCCTTCTTCATCTAACCATGCAGCGGTTTTACCAATTAATTCGCTTCCTTTTAAAATAGGGGAAGCCTGAGACTGCGTTAAAAACGTATTGAGCGATGTGCTCATATTTGTCATTTGTTCAAGAGATGAAAACTGGGCCATTTGAGCAATAAAGTCTTTGTCTTGCATTGGATTCATTGGATCTTGATTTTGAAGCTGAGCAATCAAAAGCTTTAAAAAGTCATCTTTGCCAAGCGAGCTGTTTCCCGTTTGCTTCACTTGTGTCTCCCTATTGCTTAAATACAAGTCAGACGTAATTTCATTTGTCATTGTTATCACCTATACGTTGTAGTTAATGAGCGCTGCTTCAAAAGAAGATAGAAAGGAAGCCGATTCTTCCAATTGTTGTGACTCTTGATCTTCTTCTTTTTTAAACGCTTCTTTTTCCTGTCTTTCTTTTTGCTGATCATTTTCATTGTTATACGACATCGCTTGTTCTGACAGTAGCACATCGATTTTATCAATTGATACATGCTGAGACGCGAGACCGTGCCGCAAAGTTGAAAGGTTGGAGTCCAATAACTCTTTTGTTTTTGCTGACGATACGACAATTCGTGCAACCGTTTCACTGTCTTTCTGAAGCATTTCAATTGAAATCGCACCTAGCTGTTTTGGAAATAACTTAATGAAAAGCTTGGATGTTCCCTCTTCAATACTGAACGAAGCTTTACTCCATATTTTTTCCAGCTCGTTTACCAAATTGCTAGACTGTTGATAGTCAGATTTTGCTTGCCCTAGATAAATAGAGAACTGCTGAAGCTTAGGCATTTCTCCAGTTCCAAAGGATGATGACTGATTCTCTACTGTCGCTCCGGTTGTGTTTGTACCTGCAGAACTTTCGCTATTTTTTAAAGAGCTATTTGTATCTATACTTTCGCTGTGTAATACCACATCTTTTTTCCATGGAAGCTGATTGAAAAACGGTACTTTTTCTTCTTTACGAAAAGCGTTCGTATTTCTCACAGAACTTTCTGAAGCGGTATGAACAGCGTCCACACCAACTTTATCAACATCAACGGATACATGCTGAGATGTGAGAGCTTGCCGTAATCTGAAAAGGTTGGCGTCTAACAGCTCTTTTGTTTTCGCTGACGATACAACTACTTGCGCAATCGTTTTATGATCTTGTTGAAGCACTTCAATTGAAATCGTACCTAGCTGCTTTGGAACTAACTTAATGGAAAGCTTGGATGCTCCCTCTTCAGTACTGATTGAAGCTTTACTCCATATATTTTCCAACTCGTTTACCAGATCTCTAGACTGTTGATACTCAGATGTTGCTTGCCTTAAATCAATAGAAAACTGCGGCACTTTTTCTTGTTTACCAAAAGCGTTCATATCTTTTACAGAAGTTTCTGGAGCTGCTTGAACAGCGGCCACATCGACTTCATCAACGGATACATGCTGAGAAGTCAGAACTTGCCGTAAAGTCGAAAGGTTAGCGTCTAACAGCTCTTTTGTTTTCACTGACGATACGACCACTTGCGCAATCGTTTCATTTTCTTGCTGAAGCACTTCAATTGAAATCGTACCTAGCTGTTTTGGAAATAACGCAATGAAAAGCTTGGATCTTCCCTTTTCAGCACTGAGCGAAGCTTTACTCCATATTTTTTGCAGCTCATTTAAAAGATTGTCAGACTGTTGATGATCAGATTTCACTTGCCCTAGATCAATAGAAAACTCTTGGACCTTAGGTACTTCTTTAGATTTAAAAGATAATGGAGTATTTTCTAACGTCGCCCCGGCCGTGTTAGCAGTGAAAGAAATTTCACTATCCTTTTTTGAACTATCCCTATCCATACTTTCGTTACGTAAAATCACATCTTTTTTCCATGGAAGCTGATTCAAAAGCGGCACTTTTTCCTCTTTATGAAAAGCGGTCATATCTCTTACAGAACTTTTTTGGGTTGCTTGAACAACGGCGAAGAAATCAGCTGAGCGCTTTTCATGTAAGGTATCGGTTAATACACGTGGTTGTTTATGAAATTTCTCTATTTTTTCAGCAGCAGTTTTCTGCAAGCCTTGAAGCTGCGAATCCGAAAGCTTCACTGACTGCAGCTGCGGTTTTTGTAGTTCTTCCATCAGCTGAGCAAACTCTGTTCGAAAAACAGCTGACGTATTTTTACATAGTTCCAGCAAGGTAGAAATAGAAGTTAAATACTGTTCTTGACTGTCTGTTTCAGGTGAAACAGGTGCCCGCTGCATGTCTGTTAGCACGTGCTGCAGCTTTAGAAGCGGCTGTTCCAAATCTAGACTACTTGGAATACTACTGATCATCTCGGCTAGATGTTCGTACAAGACAGATGGTTCATCTTCTTGATCTTCTGCTTCGCTTAACTGAATCGCAATTAACCCGACCGCTTTGAAGACGTCTTGATCTACCGCTTGTTTATCGGATGATTTCTCCCCGCGCGTTAAAGGCTGCGCATCTAGCTGCTTAAGCTGCTGAACAATTTCTTCAAAAAAACCCTGAGTCTGAATAACAGCTGCTTTTTCATCGCAGTTTACCTTTGATGCAGCTGCTGGACGTAGTGAAATTTCCACTGTTTTCACCTCTGCTTTTATTCCTCAATCTGATCTGTTAACAATGTCGTATAGCGTGCAGCTACTTTTGGATCCATTTTTTCTAAGATTGCCGTTCTTGTACTCGCTTTGAACTGCTTAAGCATCGCGACCGCTTTGTCTTCTTTTAATTCGGCAAAGATAAGTGCTGCATTTTTAGGAGACATGTTTTCATAGGTAGCAATGACATCTTTTTTTGCCAGCTGATTGTTCTTTTGTTTTTTCGCTTCATCATCGGCTTTTTCTTCCATATCGCGCATTTCAATTTTTAGTTCATCCATTTGACGATCTTTTGTAGTGATCGTTTTCTCATAAGCTGCGATTTGCTTTTCTTTCGTGCTCAGCTTCTTTTGAAGGCTATAAACCTGCTTTTGTATTTCTTCATTGCTTTCTTGAATATTTTCATTTTTTTGCGACTGTTCACTTGATACAAACGGAATGGCGTGTGTAATACCTGAAACTTTATCATTTACATTAACGCCTAAAAGCGTCAGAACAATATAAGCCGCCAAGATGAGGAACACCGCTGGAATAAAGATTAAAAATAAAAACACTTGGCTTTTACTGTAAGACTTTTCTTCTTCGTACTCTTCTCTTAGCTCTTTTTGATTAGCCATGTTGTCCACCTAATTCCTATGCAGCATATACTGCTGTAGCGACAGCTCATCCATTTGCTTCGCTTCTAACTGTTTTTCCGCGGTTATATAAGAATCGTAGTCTCTCTTTTTTAACTTTTCATACTTCTTTACTTCTATGTTCTTTTCTTCTAGCTTCAGTTTTTTTAAGTTCATTTGCTGTCTTGCAAACATGACCTCTTGTTGCAGCCTCTCAATCACTCGTTCGGCACTTGTTAAAAACTGCTGAAATGACGTAATTTCTAAAATAGAAAGCCCTTGCTTCATTTTGCCCGTATGCTGTTCAATCAGCGTTTCTTTTTCTTTTAACTTTTTATAAAGCTTTTCACCCGCTGTTTCAAACTGCTGTAAGGATTGATTATATTGAGATAGCAGTTCATCTTTTTCATTTGACTTGATTGCCATTATTTTAGATAACCTAAATTCATATGCCATATTTACTCACCTTTCACAAACAGTTCACAGAGCTTTATTACACTTGTTTCAAATGATGGATGTTCGTTCGTTTTTTGCTTTAAAAATGCATCAATGACAGGGTGATAGTGGATGGCCTCATCAATGTAAGCAGAAGATCCTCTTTTGTAGGCACCTATGTTAATTAAGTCTTCAGAATTAGCATAGGTAGCCATTAATGAACGCAGTTTTTCAGCTGCTTCTTTATGCCGTTCACTTACGATATGGTTCATCACCCGACTAACGCTTTTTAAGACATTGATGGCCGGATATTGACCTTTATTGGCCAGCTCCCGGTCTAGTACAATATGTCCGTCTATAATGCCTCGCACCGTATCCGAAATAGGTTCGTTCATATCATCACCGTCTACTAATACAGTGTAAAAAGCAGTAATAGATCCATGTTGATTAGTTCCTGTACGTTCAAGCAGCCTTGGCAAGCTAGCAAAAACAGATGGTGTATAACCTTTGGTAGTTGGAGGTTCACCTACGGCTAATCCAATTTCTCTCTGAGCCATTGCTACACGAGTAACAGAATCCATCATCATCATGACGCTCAGCCCCTCATCTCGAAAGTATTCAGCAATAGAAGTAGCTGTATATGCTGCTTTCATTCGAAGTAGAGCAGGCTGATCCGAGGTAGCAACTACTACAACGGAGCGCTTTAACCCTTCCTCTCCAAGATCTCGCTCAATAAACTCTCTAACTTCTCTTCCTCGCTCGCCTACAAGGGCAATGACATTGATATCTGCTTTTGCATTCCGTGCAATCATCCCGAGCAGCGTACTTTTTCCAACACCGCTTCCTGCAAAAATACCTATGCGCTGCCCTTGACCTACTGTTAGCAAACTATCAATCGTTCGTACCCCTACTTCAATCGGCTGTTCAATAGGCGGACGCTCTAAGGGATTAGGGGGGTCTTGATCAGTTAAAACAAACGGCAAATAATGAGAAAGTTCAGACCCGTCTAAAGGGTTCCCTAACGAATCAAGCACTTGACCTATTAACTCTTTTCCCACGCTTACCTGCAGAGGTTTTTCTGTCGTTTCCACTAGGCAGCCAGGTCCGATATATCGAACAGACGTATAAGGCATTAAAATGACGTGCTCACCGTTAAAACCAACAACTTCCGCACGAATTTTATCTCCTCGTTCACTAAGATGAATAAAGCAAACATCTCCTATTGACGTTCTAGGTCCTCTAGATTCAATCATCATTCCTACTACTCGGCTAACTTTCCCGTACCGTTTAAAAGAAGATGTGCGCGGGATTTCATGAATGAGTTGTGCGACTTTCATGTTTACTCTCCTCTAACAAACGTTCTTTTAATTTTTTCTTCATTTCTGTTAACTGACTATCAAAAGAAGCAACAAGACGGCCATAAGAGGAATCAATGACACAATCCATTTCCTGAAGATTTTCATCTGCATAAATAAATAGCCCGGTTTCTCCGTTTAATAAATCGAACAGTTCTCGTTTATGTTCACATACATATGCATATTTTTTCGGAGAAACAAAAAGCTGGATTTCTTTATGTTCTCTAACTTCTTTTAAAGACCTTGCAACAAGTGATAAAAATGATTCATCTCTTTGAAGCTGCTCATTTAAAATCGTTTCAGCGAGGGCGAAACCTAATTCAAAGATGACTTCTTCAGATTGATTTATATATTCGTAGTACTGATTCTTTGTTTCGTCAACAATGTTTCGCGACATGGCTAATACATGCTCATACTCTTGTTTTCCTTGAAGCAGCCCTTCTTCGTATCCTTCTTCATAGCCTCGCTTTTGTTCTTGTTGAAACAGCAGCACCTTCTCTTCTTCCCACTGCTTTTTCAAACGTTCAACTTCGTTTTGAGCTTGTTTGCGGTAAGCGTCTGCCTCGGCCTTTACTATTTCAGCTTCACTGTGCGCTTGTTCAATAACGTGCTGTGCATTTTCTTGCTGAAGATGTTCTTCTGCGGGCTCATCTTGTATCGGAAAACCAAATGGAATGACTTGAATGCGCTTAGCATTTTCGTCTGAAAGTTTGTTCGTATAAGTTGATTTAATGATATTAGACAATAATATCGTCTCCTCCACCTCGAGCTAGTACAATTTCACCAGCATCTTCTAAACGTCTAATTGCAGCAACGATACGTGACTGAGCTTCCTCTACATCTTTCAAACGCACAGGACCCATAAATTCCATTTCTTCTTTAAACGTTTCCACCATACGGCTAGACATATTTTTAAAAATAATAGATTTCACTTCTTCACTTGCTACTTTTAAGCTCAACAATAAATCATCATTTTCTACATCTCGTATCACACGCTGAATAGAACGGTTATCGAGCGTTACGATATCCTCAAATACAAACATTCGCTGTTTGATTTCTTCTGCTAATGCCGGATCTTGAATTTCAAGCGTATCAATAATAATTTTTTCAGTCGCTCGGTCTACTCCATTTAATACTTCAACTACCGCTTCTAAACCACCTGTTTGGGTGTAGTCTTGGGTAACAGTAGCAGAAAGCTTTCTCTCTAAAATTTGCTCCACTTCATTAATAACTTCCGGAGACGTACTTCCCATCGTTGCAATCCGTCTTGCAATATCCGCTTGCCTTTCCTGAGGCAGTGATGATAAGATTTGTCCTGCCTGTGGCGGCTCTAAGTAAGATAAAATAAGGGCAATCGTCTGAGGGTGCTCATGCTGAATAAAATTTAACAGCTGCATAGGATCAGCTTTTCTGGCAAAGTCAAACGGACGAACTTGCAAAGAAGAAGTTAATCGATTGATAATCATCATCGCCTGCTCTGGTCCAAGTGCTTTTTCTAACACCTGTTTCGCATAACTGACTCCTCCTTTTTCAAGGTAGTTTTGAGCAAGCGTTATTTGTTCAAACTCATGAAGCACAGCTTCTTTTAGAGACGGCTCTACTTTTCTCACTGAAGAAATTTCAAGCGTTAGTTGCTCAATTTCATCTTCACTGAGATGTTTATAGATAGAAGCTGATACATCCGGACCGAGAGAAATCAACAAAATTGCTGCTTTTTGCTTTCCAGTTAACTCATTTTTTTGCATAGCCTTTACCATTAGCCTTCCTCCTAATCCTCACTAATCCATGTTCGCAGCAGTTTTGCAAACTCTTCCGGGTCTTGCTTCGCTAACGTTTCAAGATTGCTTTTTGTTTGCTGTTCAGCACTTAAAACAGGGGCTTTTTGTGCTGCTTCATATGCTTCAAAAGTTTCATCATACTCTTCATCATATTCCTCTTCATCTAAGTCTTGACGCCTTTTCCTAATCAACAGCACAATAAGAACAACAATAATAAGCAGCAGTGCTCCTCCGATTATATACATCCACAATGGAATCGAACTTGCTGTGTTGTCAGCTGTTTCTTGTCCATTAAACGGCTGAACGGAAACGGTAATCTTATCGCTGACCGCGTTATCCGAGAGAGCTTTCGTATTTGCATCTTTTGAAATAGAAGTACGGACAATTGTACCTAACATTTTTTGAACGTCTGACTCAAGCGTATCGGAAACTTGCGATTTCCCTTTTGCATTGGACGGATCTATCATTACTTGAATGCCAAGGTCTTGAATTTTGTATGGACTTTCGACGATTTCTTTATGAATTCGATTCACTTCATAATTAATTCGTTCTTCATTTTTTTCGTAGTCTCCGTCTCCACTTGTTGTACTGGATGAGTAATTTGTTGTATCTTCTTCTCCTGTTCCAGCAACGCCTCCATCTTGAGCATTTTTACCAGAAAATGTTTCATTAATTTTTTCAGCGCTAACGGCAATTCCTTGCATATTATCTTTATCAACAGGCTCTACTAGCTTTTCTTCGCGATTTTCCTGTGTAAAATCAAGATCTGCTGTAACAGAGACCATTACTTTATCTTGACCGACCAGTCTTCCTAGCATTTGCTGTACTTGACGCTGAATATCTCGCTCAACTTCTTTTTTCGCTTCGTTCTGCGAAGCAAATGAGCTAGAAGCTGAATTCGTTTCGTTACCTTTTAAATCAAAGTACTCAAAATATTGGTTCATGATGACGATATTATCTGTAGGAAGGTTTGGCACACTTTTGGATACTAAATGATAAAGAGATTTAATTTGCTGATCATCAAATTTATAACCAGCCTTTGTATTAAGCACAATCGATGCTGATGCTTCTCCCTGCTTTTCATTCGCCCAGACGCTTTCATTGGGAAGGGTAATCATCACTTTTGCATCGTTGACTCCTTGAATGTTTTTCATTAAGTTAGCCAATTCAGTTTGCATCGCATCGAGTTTTAACACATCAAATTCATTATCTGTCATACCAAAGCTCGCATTTTTCCCAAAAAACGAATAGTCGATACTTCCGCTATCAGGAATTCCTTGTGCAGCTAAATCAACTTTTAGCGAGTCAACGCTTTGTTCAGGCACCGAAATGGTTGTTCCGTTATCAGAGATTTCTGAAGGAACGCTTCTAGCATCAAGCTCCGCTTTGATTTGTCCTGTTTCTTGAGCCGATAGATTGCTATAAAGAGGGACAAATTTATCCTGGTTTAAAAAAACAGATGCTAAACTAATGGCTAGAATAGCCGCAAGAGGAGCAGTGATAAGGGCTATTTTCTGTCCTTTTTTGCGGTTATTCCAAAAGACTTTCATCTTATCTCGATAAAGAGCTATTCTTTCATTCATGGTATTCCTCCGGTTATTACTATTTTCATTTTCTTTAATAACCGCTCAATTACATTTGCATTCTCATCATTTCCTGATAGGCTTCAACAGCTTTATTGCGTATTTCAAGAGCCGTTTGCATCGTAATACTTGCTTTTTGAGCAGTAATCATTACATCTTGGATTTCGACGTTTTCTCCTTTAGCAAGCTTTTCAGTCTCTATATCCGAAGCGCGTTGAGTATTGTTTAACTCATTGATTGAGTCTTTTAAAAACGTTGAAAACTGTTGAGTTGTTTGTCCAGTGCTAGTAGAAGCTGCTGTTTTTGCTATTGCTATTTGATTGCTGATACCATTAATCATTTTATCACTCCTTTATTTCCCAATTTCTAACGCCTTTGTTAATATACTTTTGTTTGTATTAAAGACCGTCACGTTTGCTTCATAAGATCGAGTAGCACTAATCAAATCCGTCATTTCCTTTAAAGGATCTACATTCGGCATCTTTACGTACCCTTGGTCATTCGCATCTGGATGCGTCGGGTTATATACTAAATTAAAAGGAGTATTATCTTCTACGATATCTGTGACTTTTACACCATTGTTTTGATTTTTATTAATTTCGGAGTGTAAGAGGGACGAAAAAGAAGGCGAACGATCAGACTGTATGACAACCATTTTTCTTTTGTAAGGCTGCCACTCACCATTAACGTACGTCCCTCTTGTCGTTTCAGCATTCGCCATATTAGATGAAACAACGTCCATCCTTAAACGATTGGCAGTTAAAGCTGAAGATGTAATATTCATATTTTGAAAAATAGTCAAGCTTATTTACCTCCTCTAATGACTGTTTGAAGAGAATTAAATTTTCCATTTAAACGATCTACTAGCGCCTCATAGTAAATTTGATTTTCAGCCATATCCGCCATCTCTTTATCCATATCCACATTGTTTCCATTTGCTTGATAGGAAGTGTTTCCTTGCTGGGTAATCACTCGCTGGGATGAATCGGAAAATGGGATATGTTTTGAATCAGTCTGATATGCTTCTAACTCGTTATGTAATAAATCTCGGAATTCACTCGTACGCGATACTGTTTTCGATTTATAATTTGGAGTATCAACGTTTGCGATATTTTGTGCAATCGTCTGCTGCTTTTGTGACGCGTAGCTAATTCCATTTTCAATTGTTTGAAAAGTAGTTGAAAACAAACTCAATTCTTACACCTGCTTATCTATTCTATTTTCCTCAAAAATGAGACAAATTTCGACTTTAGTACCATAGAACTTATTGTAAGAAAAACTTTATGCAATGTCTATCCTTTTTTAAGAACTTTTGGACTATAAACCAAAATTTTCATTCGTTTTCCAAGCATATTTTAACATCAATGCTATACTTTAGCTCTATTTTTTAAATTTAAAATCAAAATATATACCATAAGTCCTGAACAATATGTAATAAAAGTAACGATTTGTAATCAACTAGTATCTTTTTACTATTTAAAGATTCTATAATATAATTTTTAGATTTTTATATGAAGTTTGTTATAGATTTGTAAAAATAGTGAACGAATCGTCTTAACTCACAGCGAACCTTTTTGTACTGAGAGCACACAAAAAAAAGCACACGGGCTTTGCCCGTGTGCTTTTTAGTTCATAAACTTAGTTAGATTTTAATTTTTCAAGCTCTACTAAGAATTTGTTGTTAAGAACTTTAATGTAAGTTCCTTTCATTCCTAAAGAACGTGATTCGATAACGCCAGCACTTTCTAATTTACGTAGCGCATTTACGATTACTGAACGTGTAATTCCAACGCGGTCAGCAATTTTACTTGCTACTAATAGTCCTTCATTTCCATTTAACTCTTCAAAGATGTGCTCAATAGCTTCTAACTCACTGTATGATAATGAGCTAATTGCCATTTGTACAACAGCTTTGCTACGTGCTTCTTCTTCAATTTCTTCTGCTTTTTCACGAAGAATTTCCATACCTACTACCGTTGCACCGTATTCAGCAAGGATTAAGTCATCGTCTTCGAACTGACGGTCTAAACGAGATAGTACAAGCGTACCTAGACGCTCTCCGCCTCCGATAATTGGAACGATTGTTGTTAGCCCTGCATCAAATAAGTCTTTATTTTCAACTGGAAAAGCTGTATATTGACTTTCAATGTTTAAGTTAGAAGATGTTTCTTGAATGTTAAATAAGCTTTGAGTATATTCTTCTGGGAACTGGCGTGCTTCTAACATATCTTTCATGCGCGCATTCTCAATTTGCTGTTTAACAGCGATTCCTAATAATTTACCACGACGGCTTACTACGAATACGTTTGATTCGATAACTTCGCAAAGTGTTTCAGCCATTTCTTTAAAGTTTACTGGTTTACCAGCTGCTTTTTGTAGCATTGCATTAATCTTTCTAGTTTTCCCTAATAAATCCATTAGTACTCTTCCTCCTGCGATTTCAGTTCTATAAAATAAATTGACTCAAATCTTTGTTTTTAGCGATTTTTTCTAATTTTTCTTCCACGTACTGCGGAGTAATCACAATTTTCTCTAATGTTACTTCTGGTGCTTCAAACGATAAATCCTCTAGCAAACGTTCTAAAATCGTATGAAGCCTTCTTGCACCAATATTGTCTGTATCTTGATTCACCTGATATGCAATTTCTGCAATCTTACGTATAGCATCGTCAGAAAATTCAATTTGTATACCTTCAGTTTCCAATAATGCCGCATATTGCTTTAATAACGCATTATCTGGCTCTACTAAAATGTTTATAAAATCTTCAACGGTTAGCTTCGTTAATTCAACGCGAATTGGGAATCGACCCTGCAATTCTGGAATTAAATCCGACGGTTTTGATACATGGAAAGCACCGGCTGCTACAAATAAAACATGATCAGTTTTGACTGCGCCATATTTTGTAACAATCGTTGACCCTTCTACAATTGGTAAAATATCTCGCTGCACGCCTTCACGTGAAACGTCAGCGGAAGATGAATTAGCACTTTTTTGAGCAATTTTATCAATTTCGTCAATGAAAATAATTCCGTATTGTTCTGCACGGTTCACAGCTTCTTGCGTCACTTCATCCATATCAATCAATTTTTGCGCTTCTTCATTTGTTAATACTTTTCGTGCATCTTTAACAGTAAGTTTGCGCTTTTTTTGTTTTTTAGGCATAAAATTACTTAAGGCATCCTGCATGTTCATGCCCATTTGTTCCATACCCGAACCTTGTAACATATCAAACATAGAAGGCTGTTGCTCTTCTACTTCAATTGTGACATAATGATTTTCAAGCTCTCCTAAAGCAAGCTGATGAGCAATCTGCTTGCGCTTCGTTGCAATATTCGTTTCCTCATCTTGATCAGGATCCGCATCGCTTGACTGTGTACCGTTTGAAAAAATCATTTCAAACGGATTTTTAAACGATTGCTGCTTCTTTTTGCTTGGAACAAGAAGCTCTACTATCCGCTTGTTTGCATTTTCTTCAGCACGATCACGCACGCCGTTCATTTTTTCTTCTTTCACAAGTCGAACTGACGTTTCCACTAAATCACGAACCATTGATTCTACATCGCGTCCTACATATCCAACTTCCGTAAATTTTGTTGCCTCAACCTTAATAAAAGGTGCACCGACAAGCTTAGCTAAGCGGCGTGCAATCTCGGTTTTACCCACACCTGTAGGACCAATCATTAAAATGTTTTTCGGCACAACTTCATCACGTAAAGATTCGTCTAGCAGACCGCGTCGATAGCGATTTCGCAGCGCAACAGCGACCGCTTTCTTTGCCTTCGTTTGACCAATAATATACTGATCGAGCTTTTCTACAATTTGTCGAGGTGTTAAATGAGAATTCATAAAAAAATCCCCTTTCCTACAGTTCTTCTACAATAATATGATCATTTGTGTAAACACATATCTCACTTGCTACATCTAAAGCTGCTTTTGCAATTTCTTTAGCTGTTAAATGTTCGCCTGCATGTTGTTTTAATGCACGTCCCGCTGATAAAGCATAATTTCCGCCTGATCCAATTGCTAAAATGCCGTCGTCCGGTTCAATAACTTCACCCGTTCCTGATACTAGCAGTAAGTTATCTTTGTTCATAACAATAAGCATTGCTTCTAACTTTCGCAATACTTTGTCACTTCTCCATTGTTTAGCAAGCTCAACGGCTGCACGCTGAAGATTTCCGTTATACTCTTCAAGCTTCGTTTCAAATAATTCAAAAAGAGTGAATGCATCAGCTACTGAACCTGCAAAGCCGGCAAGAACTTGCCCTTGAAATAGACGTCTTACTTTTCGAGCAGTATGTTTCATAACAACAGCATTTCCGAACGTTACTTGTCCGTCCCCAGACATGGCACATTGACCGTTATGCTGAACCGCAAAAATCGTAGTAGCATGGAAAGTAGACAAATTAACTCCTCCTTTTATGCGCGAGGATGGTGATTCATATAAACTGCCTTTAAACGATCCTTCGTCACATGTGTGTATATTTGAGTGGTTGATAAATGTTCATGACCTAGCATTTCTTGAACTGTACGTAAATCTGCCCCTTCATTTAACATATGAGTCGCAAAAGTATGCCGCAAAACGTGTGGACTAATATGTATATTCTCAGCGGTCTTCTTTACTAACTGATCAATGACTAAGCGTATGCCTCGGTCTGTCAACGGTGTCCCCTTATAATTTAAAAAGAGCGAATGAGTATCAGAAGGAGCCTTTTTTAAAAGAAGCTTTCTTCCATTATCTATATATACTCTAAGAGCGCCCTTGGCATAACAGCCAAATGGCACGTACCGTTGTTTTTTCCCTTTGCCATATACGAGCAAAGTTTGAAGTGAAAAATCTATATCGCTAAGCTTAATAGATGCACATTCACTCACTCGTATTCCGGTGGCATACAGCAATTCTAATAGAGACTGATTACGCTGCCCTAACGGAGTTGTTAAGTCATTCATTTGAAATAATTTCACAATCTCCTCTTCATACAGAAAGCGAGGATTTCGCTCTTCCTTTTTAGGAAGGGTAACGAGCGCAAATGGATTATCTTCTACTAATTCTTCTCTATTTAAGTAACGATAAAACGTTCTCAAACAAGAAATTTTGCGTGACATCGATCTTTTTGAATACTGCTTTTCATATAGGCGTGTTAAAAACAGCCTTGCATCAGCATATGTAACACTTTGTAGGTTTTGTATTTGCTCTTCCTGCATAAAAGACATGAAGATACCTATGTCTTTTTCATAGCAGTCAACTGTATATTTTGAATAGTTTTTCTCAATTTGTAAATATTCTAGAAAGGAATTTAATACATCTTTAACAAATTCCAATGTTATCACCTCACAAGGGCTACTAAATATTATCACAATTAAGTAGCCCTTGCAAACAATTTTGATTATTTTGTTGTAAAATTCTGAATAGTTTCCAATGCTCTTTTAGCAAGCGTTTCATTTCGTTCTTGTTTGTTTTTGATTCGCACTTCCAATTCTTTGAATAAGCCAAAGTTGGCATTCATCGGCTGGAAGTTTTTAGCGCTTGTATGTGTGATATAGTGAGCCATACTGCCAATCGCCGTTTCCTGCGGCAATACAACCAATTCTTCACCAAGTACAAGTCGAGCTGCGTTCATTCCGGCCATTAGTCCGCTCGCCGCTGATTCTACATATCCTTCTACTCCCGTCATTTGTCCAGCAAAGAATAAGTCATCACGCTCACGATATTGATACGTCGGCTTTAACAATTTAGGAGAATTAATAAACGTATTTCTATGCATAACTCCGTAGCGTACTACTTCTGCATTTTCCAAACCTGGAATTAAGCTTAATACTTCTTTTTGTGCTCCCCATTTTAAATGTGTTTGAAAACCTACGATATTATATAGTGTACCTGCTGCATCATCTTGACGAAGCTGAACAACTGCATAAGGTCGCTTTCCTGTTTTCGGATCTTCTAACCCAACTGGTTTCATTGGTCCAAAGAGCATTGTTTTTTCTCCGCGTGAAGCCATTACTTCAATTGGCATACATCCCTCAAAATAAATTTCTTTCTCAAATTCTTTTAAAGGAACCGTCTCTGCATTGATTAATGCTTCATGAAAACGTTGGAATTCTTCTTTTGTCATCGGACAGTTTAAATAGGCAGCTTCCCCTTTGTCATAGCGAGATTTAAGATATACCTTATCCATATCAATGCTGTCTTTTTCAATAATAGGTGCAGCCGCATCGTAAAAATATAAATAATCTTCACTTGTTAACGCACGCAGCTTTTCTGATAAATCTTTTGACGTTAACGGACCTGTTGCAATAACAGTTGGTCCTTGTGGAATTTCCGTAATCTCTTCATTAACAACCGTTACGTTTGGATGGTTTTTAACGCTTTCCGTCACACGAGCGGCAAATTCGTGACGGTCAACAGCCAGTGCTCCACCTGCTGGAACCGCACACTCGTCTGCTGAACGAATAATTACAGAGTCTAATAATCGCATTTCTTCTTTTAACACACCCACTGCATTTGTTAATGTATTCGCACGCAGTGAATTACTACATACTAATTCAGCAAATTTGTCCGTATGATGAGCAGGTGTTTGCTTTACTGGTCTCATCTCATAAAGACGGACTTTCAAACCGCGCTTTGCGATTTGCCAAGCCGCTTCACTTCCAGCAAGACCTGCTCCGATAACATTAATTACTTGTTCATTCATTGTAAATCCTCCAACTTCATTTCTATCTTTTCTATCATTTTACTTATTCATTCACTTGTCTTTTCCTTTTTTAACGGGACAAAGAAAATGCGACATTACTCAATGTCGCTAATAACGTTTCCATTTTAGCACATGAAGCAATGTCGCCGCATCTTATATAACTGCTATTTTTAAATTTAAAGTGTGGGAATTCATCCCATTCTCTTTTACTGCTGAGCTTCCTCTTTATAATCACAACTTGTACAGACGACTTGAGTTCCTTTTTTCTGTTTCTTCTCCACAAGCAGATTTTCACATTTCGGACATTTTCTTGCAATCGGCTTATCCCAAGATACGAAGTCACAGCCCGGGAATCGATCACAGCCATAAAATGTACGCTTTTTCTTCGATTTTCGCTCAACGATATTTCCTTCTTCACATTTCGGACACTTTACACCAATCTCTTTTACAATTGGCTTTGTGTTGCGGCAGTCAGGAAAATTAGAGCATGCCATAAATTTTCCGTAGCGTCCCATTTTGTATACCATAGGTGAACCGCATTCTTCACAATCTTCTCCGGCAGGTTCATCTTTAATCTCCACTTCGCGCATTTCTTTTTCAGCATGTTCTAAGCGTTTTTCAAAATCACTGTAAAATTCGTCAATAACACGCACCCATTGAACATTACCATCTTCCACTTCATCCAAATCGTTTTCCATTTTAGCTGTAAACTCTACATCTAAAATTTCCGGAAAAAACTCCAATACAAGCTCTAGTACAATTTCTCCAAGTTCTGTTGGAACAAAACGCTTGTTATCGAGCGCTACGTACCCGCGCTTTTGAATCGTGTCAAGTGTTGGGGCATATGTAGACGGTCGGCCAATGCCTAGCTCTTCTAATGTCTTGACTAAACGAGCTTCAGTATATCTTGGCGGCGGCTGTGTGAAGTGCTGCTTTTCATCAATGTCCTTAGAATAAGCTACTTCTCCTTCTTCTAAGTCTGGAAGAAGATTTTCTTTTTCCTCCACTTGATCATCATTGCCTTCAACATACACTTTCATAAAGCCTGGAAATTTAACTTTCGAGCCGTTTGCTCTAAATGTTACGTCTCGATTTTTCAAATCTACAGCCATTGTATCCATAATTGCAGGTGCCATTTGACTAGCAACGAAGCGCTCCCATACTAGCTTATACAGTCGATACTGATCACGCGATAAGAACTCTTTTACCTCTCCTGGTTTACGAAGAGCTGAAGTTGGACGAATCGCTTCGTGGGCATCTTGCGCGTTCGAATTTTTCTTTTCTTTACGCTTTTCCGTTGCCACAAACTGATTTCCGTATGCGTTCGTAATGTAATCTCTAGCTTCTGTTTGAGCTGTTTCTGAAATACGAGTAGAATCGGTACGCATATACGTGATAAGACCTACTGTACCTTCTTTTCCTAAATCAATTCCTTCATATAATTGCTGCGCAATCATCATTGTTTTTTTCGCTCGGAAGTTCAGTTTCCGCGCTGCCTCTTGCTGTAATGAAGACGTGGTAAAAGAAGGAGCCGCATTACGCTTTCGCTCACGTTTTGTTACTTTAGAAATTGAAAATTCATTTCCATCTAATTGTTTAACAATGTTGGTTACATCATTTTCATTCGATAGCTCTACTTTTTTCCCTTGATATTCGATTAACTGGCCTTCAAATTGGTCGTTCCCTTTTTGAAAAGTTGCTTTTACCGTCCAGTATTCTTCTGGGATAAACTTTGCAATTTCTTTTTCACGATCAATAATTAACCGCACTGCAATTGATTGAACCCTTCCGGCACTTAATCCTTTTTTCACTTTTTTCCACAGCAATGGACTGATGTTGTAGCCAACCAGCCTGTCAAGGATACGGCGTGCTTGTTGAGCATCTACTAAATCCATATTAATTGCTCGTGGATGTTTAAAAGATTCTTTAATCGCTTCTTTTGTAATCTCGTTAAATACTACGCGACAGTCCGATGCAATGTCTACATCCAAACTGTGCGCCAAGTGCCATGCAATCGCTTCTCCTTCACGGTCTGGATCGGCTGCTAGGTAAATCTTTTTTGCTTTTTTAGCCGCTGTTTTTAGTTCTTTTAAAACCGGGCCTTTCCCGCGAATTGTAATATATTTCGGATTGTAATCCTGTTCAATATCAATTCCCATTTGACTTTTAGGTAAATCGCGAACATGTCCCATCGATGCTTTTACTTTATATTTCTTTCCTAAATAACGTTCAATTGTTTTAGCCTTTGCAGGCGATTCTACAATTACTAGGTAGTCAGACATCTATTTGTTCCTCCTCAAGAGGTAGAATAAAATCTTCATTATTATTAAATATTTGGTTCTTGTTTGTCAAATGTCCAAAAGATAAGTCATACGATTTTACTACGTATCTCAGTAGTATTTCATACCATGCAAGAATATGACTACTTTGAAACATTCATCTTATATACATCATTTCATCTGTAATATCAGCAGCGCTTTGCACAAGTTTTGCCCCTAATTGGATTAACTTATTCGTTCCACATGATGTTTCTTCAAAAATAGACCCGGGTACGGCAAATACTTCTCTTCCTTGCTGAAGCGCCTGGTCGGCGGTAATAAAAGATCCACTTCTTTCTTTTGCTTGCACCACCAACGTGCCTCCTGTTAATCCGCTAATGATTCTGTTTCTGCGAGGGAAAAACCATTTCGTCGGCTTCATAAACGGGGCATATTCAGAAAGCAGCAAATGATGCTGCGCAATTTCTCTTGCTAAATTTTGGTTTCCTCTTGGGTAAATATTATAAAACCCTCCGCCTAAAACTGCAATCGTTTTAGCTTTTTCAGCGATAGCCATTTCATGAGCAGCCTGGTCAATCCCTAGAGCTAGTCCACTTACAACGACAAATTCTTCATGCAGCATCGGCTTAACAATATGAGTCAGAGCTGCAGTTCCATATGAAGTGGGATTCCTTGTTCCTACAACGCTTAAGCTTTCTGGAGCGTGTAGAAGAGAAACCTTTCCTCTTGCAAATAATACCCAAGGCGGATCATAAATATGGCGCAAAAGTTCAGGATATTCATTATCTAGGATGGTGACACATTGAATATTCTCAGCGTCATATTTATCTAGAATATCTCGTATTGGAATAGTTTGCAAATCTTTTTTTATTTGATTAGCACGTTCAATCGAGAGAGTCAATAGTTTTTGAAGCTGTGATGGAGAGTACTCGTAGAGATTTTGTAATGAAGAATTCTGTTGAAGTAGCGTAAAAATTTGTTTCCAATTAACAGATGGACAATGTGCTAAATGAATTAATTTTTCCCGTAAATCAGACATTCTACAATCTCCTTTTTAAATGGACAAAATAGCCCCCGGTCAAAGGAGGCTATATGTCTTCTATTAATGAGTCTTACACTGCTCGTAAATGCCTTGTTCTTTTAACACTTTAATAAGTGTTTCTCCCATAACAGATGGTGTTTCAGCTACTTGGATACCGCACTCATTCATTGTTTTAATTTTTTCAGACGCTGTCCCTTTACCACCTGAAATAATAGCACCAGCATGGCCCATACGTTTTCCCGGAGGTGCTGTTTGACCGCCAATGAAGCCGACCACAGGTTTTGTCATATTTGCTTTTACCCATTCTGCCGCTTCTTCTTCTGCCGTACCGCCGATTTCACCAATCATAATTACTGCATACGTATCTTCATCTTCATTAAACGCTTTTAATACATCGATAAAGTTCGTGCCGTTCACTGGGTCACCGCCGATACCAACAGCTGTTGATTGGCCAATGCCAGCTTCAGAAAGTTGATGAACAGCTTCATATGTTAATGTACCAGAACGTGAAACTACACCTACATGACCTTTTTTGTGAATGTACCCTGGCATAATTCCAATTTTACATTCTTCCGGTGTAATAACACCTGGGCAGTTAGGTCCCACAAGGCGCGTACGTTTTCCTTCCATATAACGCTTTACTTTTACCATATCTAATACTGGAATACCTTCCGTAATACAAATAACTAAATCTAAATCTGCGTCAACTGCTTCAATAATGGAGTCAGCTGCGAATGCTGGCGGAACATATACAACAGAAGCCGTTGCGCCTGTTTTTTCTTTTGCCTCGGCAACCGTATTAAATACCGGAACACCTTCTACTTCTAAGCCGCCTTTACCTGGCGTTACGCCACCAACAATTTTCGTTCCATATTCTAACATTTGCTGTGTATGAAAAAGGCCAACTCCGCCTGTAATTCCTTGTACAATTACTTTTGTATCTTGATTAATAAATACGCTCATTCCTATCCCCCAGCCTTTCTATTTCACTAGTGAAACGATTTTTTGTGCGCCGTCTGCCATAGATTCAGCAGCTGTGATATTTAAGCCTGATTTTTGTAAAATTTCTTTTCCAAGTTCAACGTTTGTTCCTTCTAAGCGAACAACTAATGGAAGGCTTAATCCAACTTGTTTCGTTGCTTCAACAACACCTGTTGCAATAACATCACATTTCATAATCCCGCCGAAAATATTAACGAAAATACCTTTTACATTTTGGTCAGATAAAATAATTTTGAATGCTTCTGTTACTTTTTCAGCAGTTGCGCCGCCCCCAACATCCAGGAAGTTAGCAGGGTCGCCTCCGTAATGCTTAATAATATCCATCGTTGCCATTGCTAAACCTGCACCGTTTACCATACAACCGATATTACCGTCTAGTGAAATGTAGCTTAAGTCATATTTAGATGCTTCAATTTCTTTAGCATCTTCCTCTTCAAGGTCACGATATTCAAGAATATCTTTTTGACGATACAGCGCATTTGAATCAAAGTTTAACTTCGCATCCAATGCCATAACGTCTCCGTCACCTGTTACAACTAGAGGATTAATCTCTGCAATTGAGCAGTCTTTTTCAACAAATACTGTATATAAACCTGTCATGAACTTAACTGCTTTTCCAACTAATTCTTTTGGAATATTAATATTAAATGCAAGTCTGCGAGCTTGGAATGCTTGTAAACCAATCGCAGGATCTACATATTCTTTAAAGATTTTTTCAGGCGTTTTTTCCGCCACTTCTTCAATTTCAGTTCCACCTTCTTCAGAACCCATCAATACAACTTGAGACGTTGCACGATCAAGAACTAAACCGATGTAGTATTCTTTCTTAATATCGCATCCCTCTTCAACTAACAAGCGCTTAACTTCTTTTCCTTCAGGGCCTGTTTGGTGTGTTACGAGGGTCTTTCCTAAAATATCTTGTGCATATGTACGAACTTCATCTAAGTTTTTTGCTACTTTGACACCGCCCGCTTTACCGCGTCCACCAGCATGGATTTGTGCTTTCACCACTGATACTTGTGAACCTAATTCCTTTGCTGCTTCAACTGCTTCTTCAACAGTAAAAGCTACTCGACCGTTTGGTACTGCAACCCCATATTTTCTGAGTAGTTCTTTTCCTTGATACTCATGGATATTCATTTCCCATCCTCCTAACATAATCAACCACAAAACTATACTGCACAAAATAGACTGCGCTTTCATTGTATAAAAATAATTGTCTAATTGTCTACTATTCTAGTAAAAAATATTGAAATAATAAGAAAATTGATATTTTTATGGAGATAGTACTTAACTATACCTTATGAAGTCGAAGAGGCTTTGCGGACGTTAAACGTATAGTTGGTCATGTAAATCAACCTTCATAACTAAAGCGAACTGAGAGGAAAATAATTTACGAACTTCACCCTCTACAATATCTCCACTTAAATAGGCTATATTCTTTTTGAACCTAAAATCCCGCATGTGAAACATGCGCTAAAAAGCAGAGATATGCTCGGGTATCATGTTCTAGTTTACTTGGTTTTTTATCGGTGCAAAAGATCGGCGATGTTCTGTCAAAATTCCATATTTTTCAATTACTTCTAAATGTTGTTTTGTTCCATATCCCATATGTTTTTCGAATCCATATGCAGGATATCGTTCACCAAGTTCTTTCATCATTCGATCTCGCGTCACTTTTGCAATAACAGAACTTGCAGCAATCGAAATGCTTGTAGCATCGCCTTTGATGATTGACTGCTGCGAAATAGGCACCGGCAGCTTCATCGCATCAATAAGCAGTTCATCAGGCTGAACAGCTAGAAGTTCAATTGCTTCAGTCATTGCCTTTTTTGTTGCTTCATAAATATTAATAGAATCAATAACCTCTGCCCCTATAATGCCTATACCGATAGCAACAGCGCTTTTACAAATTTCTTCATAAAACGCTTCTCGCTTTGCCTCTGATAACTTCTTGGAATCTGTCAGACCAGGAAGAAAAAAATCAGGAGGCAAAATAACGGCAGCCGCTACTACCGGTCCCGCTAACGGCCCTCTTCCTACTTCGTCTACTCCGGCAATATAGGTTGCTCCTTGGCTATATAATTCATTTTCATATGCCATCATTTCATCAAACTGTTTCTTCAAGCGCTCAGCGGCTTCAAATTGCCTTTGTTTTTGAATAATAACCTGCTGCACACCTTTACGCTCATCTTGCGCATATACCTTAAATAAAGCATCTTCCGGGCTTCTCACTTGCTTTAGTTCTTCTTTTATTTCCTTAATACTCTTTTTCATTAGCTCCACCTTCTTTATATCAACATTTTCACAAGGCACCTTTACATAAAAAACGCCTCATGCTGAAAAGGCAGAGGCGTTTTTTGTTTCAGTTCGCAATGTATTGCTTACAGCTGCTGTTCAGCTTCACTTGGATCATCAAATGTAAAGGTGCCAATTTTATCCGCTCGAATTTCTCGAAGAACAAGCTCAGCTGTTTTATCGTAATCCACCATGCCGCCACCCATTAAACAGCCGCGGCGCGACCCAATTGCATCAAAAAGCTCTACAATATCTTCAGGGATTTCATTTAAATCATAACGCTGCTTTAATTGTTCTGGGTAATGGCTAGATAAGAAGCGCAGTGCATAAACAGCGACATCTTGCATATTTAAAATGGTATCTTTGATAGCACCCGTTGTCGCAAGCTTATATCCAACTGTTTCATCTTCAAATTTAGGCCACAAAATACCTGGCGTATCAAGTAGCTCCAGCTCATTCCCTACCTTAATCCACTGCTGTGCTTGCGTCACACCTGGACGGTCTCCGGTCTTGGCGATTTTTTTGCTGGCAAGGCGATTAATCAGCGTTGATTTACCGACGTTAGGAATCCCTACAATCATCGCTCGGATAGCGCGGGGTTTTTTAACTCCTTTTGCGCGCATGCGGTCAAACTTCTCTTGAAGAAGTTCTTTGGAAGACGAAACAATTTGTTTCATTCCTTTACCTGCTTGTGCGTCAATAGCTAAGGCATAAATACCTTGTTCTTTGTAATAATCTAGCCACTGCTGAGTAACGCGCGGATCAGCTTTGTCCACTTTATTCAGCAATACGATTCTCGGCTTGTTCACAATAATCTCATCAATCATTGGATTTCGCGATGATTGCGGAATGCGTGCATCAACCAATTCGTATACAATATCAATCAATTTTAGCTTTTCAGTTACTTGTCTTCTGGCCTTGGCCATATGGCCAGGAAACCATTGAATTGTCATATTTTACTCACCTTTTATATTTTACTTTGCAAAACGTGCTTCTTTAATCGGCCAGTATACGGCACTCGTTTTACCAAGCACCTTGTCCATGCTCACAAAGCCAATCTGACGGCTGTCTTTACTGTAGCGTCGATTGTCTCCCATCACGAACAAATAGCCTTCTGGCACAGTCTTTTTACCCGTTACGTCTTCTAGTTTAAAGTCTTCGGTTAAATTACCGTCAATCACTTCTTTTTTATACTGATCTAAATAGGGCTCTTTATAAGCTTTTCCATTTACATATAGCGTATCATTTCGATACTCAATATGATCACCCGGCAGTCCGATAATACGTTTTATGTAATCTTTTTCCGCTGTAGCATGAAAAACAATAATATCAAAGCGATCAGGATCACCAATCTTATAGGAGAACTTATTTACAATCATTCGATTTTGGTCATGCAGCGTAGGCATCATAGAAAGTCCATCTACTACAATCGGTGCAAACAAAAAATAGCGAATTACAACAGCTAACAGTACGGCAATGGCGATTGCTTTTATCCATTCCCACAGTTCATTTTTCTTTCGAGCCATCTTCAGTCCTCCAACTCTTATGTCATACCTTTATTTTAAACGATAATGTTTGAAACGCCTAATAAATAAATAGAATAAAAAAATGATGACTTGTACGTCTATTTTTTACTGTCAGAGAACGAATCGTTCTAAAAAAACATTTGAAAAAAGGAGCTTGTATAAACAAGCTCCCCTTTACTATTATCGAATTTCTTTAATACGCGCAGCTTTACCACGTAATTCACGTAGGTAATAAAGTTTCGCACGGCGTACTTTACCGCGGCGCATTACTTCGATTTTTGCAATTTTTGGCGTATGAAGTGGGAATGTACGCTCTACACCTACACCGTAAGAAATCTTACGTACTGTAAATGTTTCGCTGATACCACCGCCACGACGCTTAATAACAACACCTTCAAATACCTGAACACGTTCACGAGTACCCTCAACGATATTTACGTGTACACGTACAGTATCACCAGGACGGAACGTAGGAAGATCTGTTTTTAATTGTTCTTTTGTAATCTCTTCGATTAATTTTTGCATCGCGTGTTTCAACTCCTTCCAACAGACGCTCATACCAATGCTTTTCAATCATTGCAGCGGAACATCGTTATAGGTGACCAGACATCTGCCCAAGCCACAAAATCTATCTTAGCACACTCTTATACCGTATGCAACAGAGTTTATGCATAAATTTTATGGATTTATGAAAGCTGGTTTTCTTCTTTTAATTGAGCTACTAGTTTCTTTTGCTCTTCCGTTAGCTCCATCTTTTCAAGCATATCCGGTCTTCGAAGCAGCGTGCGCTTTAAAGACTCTTTTTGGCGCCACTGTTCAATTTTTTTATGATTTCCTGACATAAGTACTTCAGGAACCGTTAAGCCTCTAAAATCAGCAGGACGCGTATAGTGGGGGTGCTCTAGTAAACCTGTACTGTGTGAGTCCTGTACAGCTGAATGATTATTGCCAAGCACATCGGGAAGCAAGCGAACAACGCTATCGATCACAACCATTGCACCAAGCTCTCCTCCAGTTAATACATAGTCACCAATTGAAATTTCATCAGTTACCAACTGCTCACGAATTCGTTCATCATATCCTTCGTAATGACCGCAAATAAAAATTAAATGCTCTTCTGCTGCTAGCTCTTCTGCTTTTGCCTGTGTATAACGTTCGCCCTGCGGACAAAGCAAAACTACCCGGGGCTTCTTAGCTGTTTCAGTCAGCTTTTCTACAGCGTCAAAAATAGGCTGAGGCGTCAATACCATTCCAGCACCTCCGCCGTAAGGATAATCGTCCACATTTTGATGTTTGTTCGTAGAATATTCTCGGAAATTAACTACATTCAGTTCAACCGCATTTTTTTCCTGTGCTTTTTTCAAAATTGATTCACCAAAAACACCGTCAAACATAGAAGGAAATAGCGACAGTACATCAATTTTCATTAGTCCAATAACCCTTCCATTACTGTAATAACAATCTCTTTTTCATCTATATCAATAGATTGTACAACGTCGTCGATGTAAGGAATAAGAACTTCTTTTCCGCCTTTTTTAACAACCCACACATCATTAGCTCCCGGCGTTAAAATTTCTTTGACCGTTCCTACCTCTACTCCGTCTTCTGTTTTTACTGTACAGCCAATAATTTCGTGGAAATAGAATTCACCGTCTTCTAAATCCGTTAGCTGCTCCTCAGGGATTTTCACTTCGCAGTTTTTATACTGCTCAACATCATTTACGTTTTGATAGCCTTCGAATGTAAGCAGATCAAAATTTTTATGCCTGCGGTGGCTTGCTACCGTTACTTCTACCGGCTCGCTTTGCTTTTCTTTGAAGATATAAAGTTTATTTCCTTTTTCATAGCGCTCATCAGCAAAATCCGTAGTTGATACAATACGAACTTCTCCTTTTACACCATGGGTATTCACAATTTTTCCAACCTTAAACCATTTCATGCTTCTTCACCTCTATCTAATCTCAACAACTTTGCTATCTTTTATAATAATTGTTTTACTTTCTTTTATCTTTTCCCAATCATCACCGATTTTTACCTCTACTAAGGCATCCAGTTCCGTTTCAACGAGTTCGCTCCCTAAAGGAAGCTTTTCTAATTGCGTCAGCTGAAAGTTCAACACTTCAATTTTTTCAAGGCGAGCGGATTTTTCTTTTTCAAACTGACTATGTAATAAAGAAGAACCTTTATTGGCTTTTTCCATGTGCTTTAACTGAAATTTCAGCTGTTCCATTTCTTTTTCAAGCGCCTGCTTGCGGTTTATAAAACGATTTTCAAGATCTTGTTTGCTTGCTTCAGTTAACACTTGTTTCACAACCACTTTTTGAATAATGTTCAAAACGTTCCCTCCGCCCTCAAGATAGTGACCTTGTGCTTTTTACATGCATATTGAAATAGCTACCTTTTGCTCGCAAAAGACTTACTGTGATCAAAACGTTCATCTTATCATAACATAAAAAAAGGGCGAGGTTATCCCTCTCCCTTTTTGATTACTCTTGAATTTTCACATACACTTTTTTACCTTGCTGTGATGCTGCTGCATTCACAACAGTTCGAATCGCTTTTGCAACGCGGCCCTGTTTGCCGATTACTTTGCCGACATCTTCTTGGTGAACAGTAAGGATGTAAGTCACTTGACGTTCATCTTCTTGTTCCTCCACTTTAACATCAGCTGGATAATCAACAAGCGGCTTTACAATTGTTTCGATTAGTGATGTCATCTCGAGTGAAATTATTTTCCTAATTTAGCATTATGGAATTTTTCCATGATGCCTTCGTTAGAGAAAAGGTTACGAACTGTATCAGATGGTTTAGCACCATTTTGTAACCATTTAAGAGCTAGCTCTTCATCGATTTTAACTTCAGCTGGTTGAACTACAGGATTGTAAGTTCCAACTACTTCGATGTAACGTCCATCACGTGGTGAACGAGAGTCTGCTGCTACGATACGATAGAAAGGAGATTTTTTAGCTCCCATACGTTTTAAACGAATTTTTACTGCCATTTTATAAAGCACCTCCGAATATGTTTCAACAAGATAATATAATATCAAATAGGTAAAATGTTTGTAAAGGTTTTTTTCTTAACACTAGAAAAATATTTTATTTTCTTTGGTTTTTCAGTCCAAATCAAGCATTTTATCATGAAAAGAATGGAAGTTTCATACCCTTTTTCTTGCCTTTTGACATATTTGTCATTTGTTTCATCATTTTTTTCATGTCTTCAAATTGTTTAAGTAAACGGTTGACTTCTTGTACAGATCGTCCGCTTCCTTTTGCAATACGCTTTCTTCGACTTGCATTAATGATTTCAGGGTTTGTTTTTTCCGCTTTCGTCATAGAACGAATGATTGCTTCTACATGATTAATTTGCTTTTCATCAACCTGCAGGTTTTTGAGCCCCTTTACTTTATTGGCGCCCGGAAGCATACCAATTAGCTCATCAAGCGGTCCCATTTGACGCACCTGAGCAAGTTGATCCAAAAAGTCATCAAATGTAAATGACTGCGTGCGCAACTTAGCTTCAAGCTCTTTTGCTTTTTCAGCATCTACATTTGCCTGAGCCTTTTCGATAAGCGTCAGCACATCACCCATACCTAAGATACGGGAAGCCATACGCTCTGGATGGAATGCTTCAATAGCATCCATTTTTTCTCCAAGACCGACAAACTTAATTGGTGTATCGGTTACTGCACGAATAGAAAGCGCTGCACCACCGCGCGTATCGCCGTCTAGTTTCGTTAATACAACTCCAGTTAATCCTAATTGCTTATTAAAGCTATCCGCAACGTTTACCGCATCTTGACCCGTCATCGCATCGACAACAAGGAAAATTTCGTCTGGGTTAGAAAGCTCTTTGATCTGTTCTAACTCCTCCATTAGATTTTCATCAACATGCAAACGTCCCGCTGTATCAATTAATACATAATCGTGATGCTCTTCTTTCGCATGAGCAATAGCTTGTTTCGCAATCTCCACAGGACTTACTTGATCACCTAATGAAAAAACAGACATGCTAAGCTGTTTCCCTAGTGTTTCAAGCTGTTTAATAGCTGCCGGACGATAAATATCTGCTGCTACAAGCAATGGATTACGGTTATATTTTTTACGTAATAAATTGGCAAGTTTACCGGTTGTTGTTGTTTTACCTGCACCTTGAAGTCCAACCATCATAATTACAGTTGGAGCTTTTGGAGCTACTGCAATCTTGCTTTGCTCTCCGCCCATAAGTGCAGTTAATTCTTCTTGTACAACCTTAATAACTTGTTGTCCAGGCGTTAAGCTCTTAAGAACGTCTTGACCTACAGCACGTTCGCTTACGCGCTTAACAAAGTCTTTTACTACTTTAAAGTTTACATCGGCTTCTAAAAGGGCAAGTCTAACTTCACGCATCATTTCTTTAACATCAGCTTCGTTAACTTTTCCTTTTCCTTTTAACTTTTGCAGTGTGCTTTGCAAACGGTCGGCTAATCCTTCAAATGCCATATACGCCGCCCCCTAATCTAATTTCTCGAGCGAATCAAGAAGAGAAGAAAGCTTACTGTTCTTGTTTAAGTCAGCTGCAAGTTCGTCTTTCAGTTGTTGAACAATTGATTGACGCTCTTGAAACCGTTGAAATAACAATAGCTTTTCCTCATATTGTTCAAGCATTTGCTCTGTACGTTTTATATTATCATAAACTGCTTGACGACTCACATCAAATTCTTCCGCTATTTCACCGAGGGAATAATCATCCAAGTAATAAAGTGACATATAACTTCTTTGTTTGGGCGTCAACAGCGCCTGATAGAAGTCAAATAAGTAATTCATTCTTGTTGTTTTTTCGAGCATATGCACGCTCTTTTCAACCATCTGACCGCCCCCTTGTTAAGTGAAAAGCCTTTACATGTTATTAGTTTAACTAGGCTAGGTTTGAATGTCAAGTTTTTTCCTTAACACCTCACATTTTCCCACTTGAAAGAGATGGAGATATGATTAAATTACTTCGATTTAAAGACGAACAAACGGGTTAAGGGAGCTCGTATGCAACCTGCGTCCACCCTACTAATAAAAAAATCCGAACGATTAATCGTTCGGATCTTTCTTCAACTAAGATACTTATATCCCAGCCTCTTTTTAGATTACGCCTCTTTTTCTGTTTCTTCTTCTACAGCATTGGCAAATAACCCATAGATATATTGCTCCGTGTCAAACGGCTGAAGGTCGTCTACCTTTTCTCCAAGTCCAACGAATTTAACAGGAAGCTTCAGTTCGTTTCGAATGGCAAGAACAATTCCGCCTTTAGCCGTACCATCTAGTTTTGTTAACACAATTCCCGTCACGTTCGTTGCTTCTGAGAATGTTTTAGCCTGACTTAAAGCGTTTTGACCCGTCGTCGCATCAAGTACAAGAAGTACTTCATGAGGAGCACCAGGAATTTCTCGCTCAATAACACGCTTTACTTTCTCTAATTCTTTCATTAAATTCACTTTGTTTTGAAGGCGCCCTGCTGTATCACATAGTAAAACATCTGCTTTTCGAGCCTTGGCTGACTGAACAGCGTCATACATGACAGCGGCAGGGTCAGAGCCTGCAGATTGCTTAATAACATCAACACCAACGCGTTCTCCCCATACTTCTAACTGCTCAATCGCACCGGCACGGAACGTATCTCCTGCTGCCATTACGACTTTTTTGCCTTCTTGTTTGAATTTATGCGCAATTTTCCCAATTGTTGTTGTTTTCCCAACGCCGTTTACCCCTACAAACAAAATCACCGTTAAATCATTTTGCTGCATATTCAGTTCACCAATCTGCTCTTCACCAGATTCATAAATATCAATTAATTTCTCAGAGATGACAGCCTGCACATCTTGAGGGTCCTTAATATTACGGCGTTTCACTTCCGATTTTAAGTCATCAATTAAATCTAACACGGTAGCCACACCGACATCAGCACTAATTAAAATTTCTTCTAATTCCTCAAAAAATTCTTCGTCTACTTGACGATAGCGAGACACTAGATCATTCACGCGTTCTGAAAAAGAATTGCGCGTTTTTGATAGTCCATCTTTAAATTTTTGTGTAACAGAATCCGTTTGCATTGTAATTTTTTCTTTTAGTTTCTTAAAAAAGCTCATTCGTACCACCCTTTCATTCTATGAGTTAAACATATTGCTTTGATTCTTCTAAACGAACAGAGACTAATTTCGATACGCCAGATTCTTGCATCGTCACACCGTACAGTACATCAGCTTCTTCCATTGTACCTTTTCGGTGAGTAATAACAATGAACTGTGTTTGATTACTAAATTTGCGTAAATACGTAGCAAAGCGATGAACGTTTGCTTCATCAAGCGCCGCTTCCACTTCATCTAGCACACAAAACGGCACTGGACGTACTTTCAAAATAGAAAACAGGAGAGCAATGGCTGTTAACGAACGCTCTCCGCCTGACAGCAACCCTAGATTCTGCAGTTTTTTCCCAGGAGGCTGGGCAACAATTTCCACCCCTGTATTTAATAAATCTTTCGGATCTGTTAATTTCAAATCCGCTTTTCCTCCCCCAAATAGTGAAGAGAACACTGTACCAAATTCATTGCGGATACGAGAGAAAGTATCAGAAAAACGTTTCTTCATTTCCTCGTCCATTTCTTCAATCACTTGATACAGCGTATTTTTCGCTTCGTCAAGGTCCGCTCGCTGCGTATTTAAAAATTCATAGCGCTCTGAAACGCGTTCGTATTGTTCAATAGAACCTAAGTTTACGGTTCCTAATTCATCAATTGCCAACTTAATGAGCTTGATTTTTTTCCTCGCTTCTTGAATATCTAATGTTAAAGGATACTTTTCTTTTGCTGCTTCAAAGCTAATTTCGTACTCTTCTGTCAGCTGCTGCAGACGGCTGTCTAGCTCTACGTCAATTCGATTAATTTTGACTTCTTCATCTTTTAAAGCATCCGCAATTTGTTTGTACTGACGCTGCAGCTCTTTTACAATCCTCTCTTCGTCTTCAAGTTTATTCTGGGCTTTTAACCGCTCTGATCTGCAGTCATCCATTAATTTCAACGTTTCTGTCTTTTCTTTTATTCGTTCATGCGCCGCTTCTTCGAGCTGAAGTTCACCCGAGTCGTTGCTCGTGATTTCACTCGTTAAAAGAGAAAGATCATCTGTAGTTTCAGATAAACGCTGAATGGTTTGATCAAGCTCAAAACACACTCTTTCATATTTTTCTTGCTGATTTGCGAGGAACTGTTCTTTTTTCGCAAGAAGGACTTTTACTTCTGTAAGCTCATGTTGAACCGTTTCTTTAGACGTTTGCTGTGTATGCTTGCGTGCAGCTAACTCTTCAATGTTTTTCTCTAACACATTTGCCTGCTGCTGATTTCCTTGCAAACTCGTATGCAGCTCATCAATTCGAGCGGACAAGCTCGTTTGATCTTGCCTAAAGCTAGCAATATCATGATCGTACATGGTCAAGCGGTCATTCACTGCTTTTTCTTCGATGTCAATTTGCTTTACTTCTCGGTCAGACTCCTGCTCTTTGTCTTTCAAGCGTTCCACAAATGCCTGCTGTTTATTAATTTCCTGCTGAAGTTCTTCAATCTGTGACTTTTTATCTTTCACATCTTGCTCGAGCACAAGCGTCTTTTGTTCCATCTCTTCTATTTTTGCTGTAATGGCTTCCACTTCACGCTGACGGCCTAACAAAGAGTTGGACTTTTGCTTCATTGAACCGCCTGTCATCGAACCACCGGGGTTGACGACATCTCCTTTAACGGTCACAAAACGATAGCGATGCTGTACAAGACGGGCAAGTTCATTTGCACCTTTTAAATCATTGACAACAATAACGGTTCCAAGCAAATTTTTAATAACTCGTTCGTAGGTAGCTTCGTATTTAACAAGAGATGAAGCAATTCCTACATACGCTTCGTGACTCTCTAGCATAGAAATAGTTTGAACCGGAACATAGCGGTCTTTTACAGACGTCAGTGGTAAAAATGTAGCTCTCCCGTAACCGTTTTGTTTCAAAAAGCCAATTGCCTGACGTGCACTTTGTTCGTCTTGAACGACAATATGCTGAGCTGCTCCTCCAAGCGCAATTTCAAGCGCTGTTTCATACTCTTTTGGAACATTGATTAGCTCAGCAATGGCACCTTTAATACCTGCAAGCTTCTCATCACGCGCTTTTAATACTTCTTTTACACCGTGAAAATAACCTTCATAGTCTTCTTGCATCTCTTCAAGCATTTCTTTTCGTGATTTTGTCTGCTGCACGTACTGATAAGCTTGATAAAGCGTAGACTCTTGTTTACGATAGGCTTGCCTTAATGACTCAAGCTTCTCTCCTTGCTGCTTATACACTTGTACAGCTTGCTGAAGCTCTTGACGAAACTGAGCAAGCCTTTTGATCGCCGCTTCTTTTCGCTGCGTTAATTCACGGCGCTGTTCTACGTATTGCTCGTTGGATTTTGTTAAACGCTGCTCTTTTTCAAACGTTTGCAATTTTTGCTGCTCTAAAAATGAAATTTCATTTCGGGCGGATGTCTGAGCGTTCGCTAATTCAAAATACTCGCTTTTCATCTGTTCAAGTTTTTCTTCTAGATTCTCGCTGTACTGCCTGAACAGTTGTTCCTGCTCACTAAGCTTCAGACGTATCTCTTGTACTTCTTTTTGAGATTGCTCAAGATCTTTTCCTTCGCTGTCTTTTGCTTTACTTAGCTCTTGATGCTTATGAGTATACTCTTTTACTAAACGTTCCAGCTGCTCTTTATTTTGAAAGGCATTTTTCTTACGCTCTTTTAATACTTCTTTTTTGCCTTCTAGCTTTTCTACTTCTTCACTTACATATAGTAGTTTTTTATGTAAAGAGTCTAGTTGTTCATCTATTTGCTGAATGTGCAAACGAAGGGTCTGGATTTCTCCTTCACGCGTGCGAATATTGGTCGCGAGAGATTCTTCAAGCTGCTCGTGCTGAGCCATTTCAGCTTTTAATTTTTCCCATTTCTGATGAAGATCTTCAACTTCAAATACCGTAACAGCCACATCAATGTGCTCTAATTCTTCTTTTTTCTGCAAATAATCTTTTGCAATAGACGATTGAATCTGTAAAGGCTCTAACTGACCTTCAATTTCATGAAGAATATCTACCACTCGATTTAAATTTTCTTGCGTTTCAAGAAGTCGAAGCTCCGCTTTTCGTTTACGCGTTTTGTATTTTAATACACCTGCTGCTTCTTCAAAAATTTTACGGCGCTCGTCAGATTTACTGCTTAGTACTTCTTCTACTTTTCCTTGACTGATAATCGAAAAAGCTTCTCTTCCAAGTCCTGAATCCATAAATAAATCGACAATATCTTTCAAGCGGCACGGCTGGTTGTTAATAAAAAATTCACTGTCTCCTGAGCGGTACACGCGCCTTGTAATACTAACTTCATGATAGTCAAGCGGGAGAAACTGGTCATCATTTTCCAACGTAAGCGTTACGTCAGCAACATTTACAGCACGGCGCGATTCGCTTCCTGCAAAAATAATGTCCTCCATTTTCCCTCCACGAAGCGATTTGGCTGATTGTTCTCCAAGCACCCAGCGTATGGCATCCGTAATGTTGCTTTTTCCGCTTCCATTCGGTCCTACTACCGCCGTTACACCTGGCACAAAATCTATCGATACTTTTTCTGCAAACGATTTGAATCCTGCAATATCTAATCGTTTGAGGAACATAGAAATCCCCCCTCACACTTGTAATCTTTTCATAGCAAATCCCCCTTTATAACGAATACGTTAAGAGGGGGATCATTTTATTTCGTTTGACTTGCTCTAATTTTCGTAATAGCTACTTGAGCTGCTTTTTGCTCTGCTTCTTTTTTCGAACGGCCTACACCAACGCCGAGCTCTTCACCATTTAACGATACGCGAGATAAGAATTCGCGATTATGCGCTGGACCTTTTTCTTGCAAAACTTTGTATTCTAATTGTCCAACTCCATCACGTTGAATCACTTCTTGAAGCTGGCTTTTGAAATCCATCACATGAGAAAAAGCACCTTCATTAATTTTTGGAAAGACAACTTTTTTTAGAATCGTTACTACCGTATCAAGCCCTTGGTCTAAGTAAAGAGCTCCGATAAATGCTTCAAACACATCGGCCAGTAAAGCCGGTCTAGATCGGCCGCCGGTCATCTCTTCACCTTTTCCAAGTAACACTAGTTTACCAAAATCCATTTCATTTGCAAAAGTAACAAGCGACGGTTCGCACACAACTGCTGCACGAAGCTTCGTTAACTCACCTTCACTCATCGTTGGATACTTTTTAAATAAAAATTGTGATACGGTTAGCTCTAATACGGCATCTCCTAAAAACTCAAGACGCTCATTGTCTTCATACGGTCTTCTGCGATGCTCATTCACATAGGATGAATGTGTAAATGCTTGAAAAAGAAGCGCTTCATTTGTAAACTGAATACCAATTTCCTTTTGAAACTCTGCAAAATTTTGCTTGAATTTCACGTTCATCTTTCGATCTCGATTTGAATATTGTTTAGGCATAAAATACCTCCGCTTACCTGCTTCAATTGTTTCGTAGTTTTTCCTAACATCTCTCATTATAAAACGAGGTATCCTAAAAGATACACTACCTTTTCAAAAAAAGAGGTCTTTTTTTGAAATTCTTAAAAAGAAGAGAAAGCCCCGCTGTTTAACGGGGCTTTTCATACATATACTACAGATTAAATTTGGCTCTGTATGTAATTAACTGCATCTCCTACAGTTGAAATTTTTTCAGCTTCTTCGTCAGAAATTTCGATATCAAATTCCTCTTCAAGCTCCATTACAAATTCAACTACGTCTAGAGAGTCAGCACCTAAGTCTTCTTTGAAACTAGATTCTAGTTTCACTTCACTTTTGTCTACACCAAGACGATCAACAATGATTGTTGTTACGCGTTCTAGTACCTCTGCCATTGTTCTTCACCTCCCCTCAAGTCATTATAGATGATTTCCATCTAAAATACTATGGTTGAATAATAAAGTTTATCGGTCGCCTAGTAAACGTCCCTTTGTACTTTATCACCAAATTACACTTTTCGTAAAGTGCATTTTTTACATCACCATTCCGCCGTCAACGTGAATCGTTTGACCCGTAATATAACGGCTTGCATCTGATGCTAAAAACGCAACTGCGTTCGCAACATCCTCAGGCTGGCCGAAGCTTGCAAGAGGAATTTGCTTTAACATTTCCGCCTGCACTTCTTCATTCAATTTATCCGTCATGTCTGTTGCAATGAAACCAGGAGCAACTGCATTCACTGTAATATTGCGGCTTGCTAATTCTTTGGCAGTTGTTTTTGTTAAACCAATCACGCCTGATTTTGCTGCTACATAATTTGCTTGTCCAGCATTACCGCTGACGCCGACAATTGATGAAATATTAATGATACGTCCTGCGCGCTGCTTCATCATTTGACGAGTAACCGCTTTTGTACACAAAAATACGCCTTTTAAGTTTGTATTAATAACATCATCCCATTCGTCTTCTTTCATACGCATAAGAAGATTATCACGTGTGATGCCCGCGTTGTTCACTAAAATATCTACTGAACCAAATGTAGAAATCGCTTCTTTTATCATTGCTTGTACAGAATCACTTTCTGCCACATTTGCTTGTACAGCAATTGCATCCGTTCCTAATCCTTTAATTTCATCCACAACTTCAAGAGCTTTCGCTTCGCTGCCAGAATAGTTTACAACTACTTTAGCACCAAGCTTTCCCAGCTCAATTGCAACGGCACGACCAATTCCGCGAGAAGCGCCTGTTACAACCGCAACTTTCCCTTGTAACATGTTATTCTCCCCCTTTTAGTGCGTCAATCGTTGATTTTAATGATGTAAGATCATTAACAGCATACACAGTCGCACGGCGATTTACTTTTTTCACAAGACCTGATAATACTTTTCCTGGTCCAATTTCAACAAATGTATCTACACCTTCTGCAAGAAGTGTTTCAACTGTTTCTTCCCATCTCACTGGAGAATACAATTGTTCCACTAGCTTGTTTTGAATATCTTGACTGTCAGTAACCGGCTTTGCTGTTACGTTTGCTATAACTGGAACCTTCGCATCGCTAAAGCCCACTGTTTCTAGCGTATCACGTAGTTTTTCAGCAGCTGGCTTCATTAAACTAGAGTGAAACGGACCGCTTACCACTAGAGGAATCACGCGTTTTGCACCTTTTTCTTTGGCAAGAGCTCCTGCTTTTTCTACGCCATTTACCGTACCAGAAATAACAATTTGACCCGGACAGTTAATATTTGCAAGCTGAACAGCGTCGCCTTCGCTTGTAATTTGAGCGGTAACGGCTTCTAGATCTTCCGCTGACATGCCAAGCACTGCTGCCATTGTACCTTGACCTGCTGGTACAGCTTCGTCCATATAGCGACCTCTTTTGTGTACAGCAATAACGGCATCTTTAAATGATAAAACCTCAGCAGCCACAAGCGCACTGTATTCTCCTAGACTGTGACCCGCAACAAAATCGGGTGTAATTCCGCTCGTTTTAAATGCTTCAAGCAGCATTGTACTCGTTGTTAAAAGAGCAGGTTGAGCGTGATAAGTTAAAGTCAATTCTTCTTGAGGCCCTTCAAAAATAATGTTTGAAAGACTGAACCCTAAAGCTTCGTCAGCTGTATGAATCAGCTTTTTCGCTTCCTCTGTTCCATCATATAAATCTTTTCCCATACCAACAGTTTGTGACCCTTGGCCTGGAAAGATAAAAGCAATTTTCCCCATTTCTTATCTCTCCTTTTCTTCATTAGCAGTTTGTTCGATTGCTTTTTGAATAGTGGAAGACACATTGTTTTCCACCATATTCACAGCTTGCTTAATCGCGCTAAATACTGCATTCGCATCCGACGAACCGTGCGCTTTGATAACAGGCGCATGCAATCCAAACAGCCCTGCTCCTCCATATTCACTGTAATCCATTTTCGCTTTTAAGCCCTGCAGCTGAGGCTTTAGCACCGCTGCGGCTAACTTGCTTTTTAACGTGCTCATTAATTCTTGTTTAATCATAGAAAACAATGAAAGCGCCGTTCCTTCAATGCTCTTAAGAGTCATATTCCCTGTAAAACCATCTGTTACAACCACATCCGCTACGCCGTTTAGCAAATCACGGGATTCCACGTTGCCTACAAAATTGAGATCAGCATTCTTTAGCAGCTGAAAGGCTTGCTTTGTTAAATCATTTCCTTTTTTATCCTCAGTTCCAATGTTCAGCAGCCCCACTCTAGGAGCTTGAATGCCGCGTACTTTTTCGGCATACACAGACCCCATCACAGCATACTGGAGCAAATGTTCAGGCTTGGCATCAACGTTTGCACCAACGTCTAGCATTAAAAAGCCTTTTCCATCTAGTGTCGGAAGCGTCGGAGCAAGTGCTGGACGTTCAATGCCTTTGATGCGACCTACAATAAAAAGTCCCGCTGTCATTAACGCCCCTGTATTTCCTGCTGAAATACAAGCATCAGCACGACCTTCGGCTACTTCATTTGCCATTAATACCATAGATGCTTGTTTTTTACGGCGCACAGCTCGCACTGGCTCATCAGTTGCATCAATGGTTTCTTCTGTATGAATAATCGAAATACGATCTGAATTTGTTAAATACTTTTTTATTTCTGATTCGTTTCCAATTAACGTAATATGTAATTCTTTAAATTGAGCAGTAGCTTTTTCTACACCTTCAATAATGGCTTTCGGTGCATGATCTCCGCCCATTGCATCAATAGCTAGTTTCATGTTGCGTCTCATCCTTTTTATTATTTATCCTTTGTAGAACGATACATTTTAAAAGTACCAGAGAACACTTGCTCTTGCCCTACATAGCTGTTTACCTCAACGGTGGTTCGCACTTCACTAGTTGACAGAACTTTCGCTTTTGCTATCACTCGTTCATGAAGCTTAACAGGGCGATGATAACGGATCGACGCATCTGCTGTGAGCGCTAGTTCGTTGTTAATAACAGCGACAGCTAACGAATTAGCTTGCGCAAAAAGGTGGTGACCACGAGCAATTTGATTACGCTGAAACACATGCTCTGTTTTCACATCAAAAATAGATATCGCTGATTGATCTAGTTCAATGTCGATAACTTCTCCAATTACTTCTTCAATCGGAAGCGAACGCACTTCCTCGTCTAGTTGTTTTGAAGCTACATGCTTAATGCGTTCTCGCAGTTCAGGAATCGACAACTCTAGGCGGTCTAATCGAATTGTTTGAACGCTCACTGAAAAACGGTCTGCTAGTTCTTCATCCGTAATAAATGGGTTTTCTTCAATTGTCGTTTTTAATAGCTGCTGTCTTTCTTTTTTACTGCGCTTCATTCTCCACCATCCGAACTTTTAATACTAGGTACTAATAGCAGTATATAATCATTACCTTCTAATTGCAACATTTTTCACATGCTGGATTCTGCGCATTAACGTAGTATTAATGGCCACCAGCCGCTAACTCTTTCACTCTAAGCCGTTTTTTATCTTTATAGACGAAAAGAGATTGAGACATAACTAGATCACTTCAATCTAAAGATGAACAAATGGGATAAAGGAGCTCGTATAGATTGCTTGTTACACCGCTGCTGATTTCCGTGCAAGACTTTGCTTTCCGCGGCCGGCCGGTGATTCTCCTCGTCCCTTACGCTTCTGCGGGGTCTCATCTATTCGGCTTTCCCCGCAGGAGTGCCTTGCCCTTCACTCAACAGTTAAAAGCACCTGCATACCCATCACATACATGAAATCTACGTTCATCATCACAATGAAAAAAATCCGAACGATTGATCGTTCGGATTTTCCTTCAACTAAAATACTTTGTTTCAGTCTCTTTTACTAATCAAATTTTTCTCCAGTTAATACGCCCGTTGCTTCTAGTTGTATTCTCAGCAGTGCAAACTGATCTTCTGTCCAAAAGCTGTCGGAATTTACAAGCTTAGCAGCATCTTCTCGAGCTACTTCAAGCGCACGGTAATCGTGCACCATATCGGCTACTTTAAACTCAGGCATCCCGCTTTGTTTTCTACCAAAGAAATCACCAGGTCCACGAAGCTCTAAGTCTCTTTCTGATAATACAAATCCATCGTTTGTTTCCGTCATAATGGTCATTCGTTCTTTTCCAACTTCTGATTTTGGATCCGCGAGCAGAATACAATACGACTGTGCATCTCCTCGTCCTACGCGTCCTCTTAGCTGATGAAGCTGAGATAACCCAAAGCGCTCTGCATCATAAATGACCATCACGGTTGCATTCGGAACGTTCACTCCTACTTCTACAACCGTTGTTGATACTAAAATCTGCACGTCATTTACGCTAAACTGTTTCATCACTTCTTCTTTTTCATCAGGTGACAATCTTCCGTGCATGAGACCAACGCTTGCTTTTCCATTAAAATAGTGAGTGAGTGTTGCATGTACATCAATTGCATTTTGAACATCCAGCTTGTCCGATTCTTCAATCAACGGACAAATAACGTAAGCTTGTCTGCCGTCATGTATTTCTTTTTCAACGAAATGTAAAATACGTTCAAGCATATCATGTTTTACCCAGTATGTTTCAATTGCCTTACGTCCTGCTGGCATTTCATCAATAATGGACACATCCATTTCCCCAAACACCGTAATAGCAAGGGTTCTTGGAATAGGAGTCGCCGTCATAAACAGTACATCCGGACTCTCTCCTTTTTCACGTAAAACCCGGCGCTGCCCAACTCCAAAGCGGTGCTGTTCATCCGTAATGACGAGCCCTAAACTATTATATATAACTTCGTCTTGAATTAAGGCATGTGTACCTACTAATACATGAACATCTCCGTCTTTCACTCGCTGAAGCAGCTCTCTTCTTGCTTTTCCTTTAACAGACCCTGTTAGCAAGCCTACGCTGATTCCTACCTTTTCAAGCATCGCAGTCAATGACTCAGCATGCTGTTCAGCTAAAATTTCAGTCGGTACCATTAAAGCACCTTGATGCCCTGCTAAAACAGTAGCGTATAAAGCAACCGCTGCGACGACTGTTTTACCTGACCCTACATCACCTTGCAGCAAGCGATTCATGCGATAAGGCGATTTCATATCGTGCGTAATTTCGTTTACTACACGTTTTTGAGCGTTTGTTAACGGAAACGGCAGCAAGTTCGTGAAGTTTACCAGCTCAGTTGAATCAAATACTTGCTTCATTCCAGGCGTTTCTTCTCTTTCGCGCTTTCTAAGCGCCTGCATTTTTAATTGAAAAAGTAGAAATTCTTCATAGACAAATCGACGTCTTGCTTGTTTTAAATCTTCATGATCACGAGGTAAGTGAATACTTCTAACCGCTTCTTCACGCGTTACTAGTTTGTATCTAGAACGAATAGAGGCCGGGAGCATATCCTGAATGCTACTGCCATAATTCTTCAACGCAAGAGAGACAAACTTCCTCATTCCTTTGACCGTTAAGCTGCCTTTAACTGAGTAAACAGGCTCAATCGTTTGATTTTTAACAAACGGAGAAAATTGAAGCTCCTGCAAGTTAATCGTTTGCCGATGCTGATCCCATTTCCCCGTAACCGTAACAGTTTGATCGATTTCTAACTTTGATTTATAGTAAGGGCGATTAAAACAAGTAACCGTAATTAAATAGCGGTTTACTAGCAGCCGAAACGTAAGGCGCGAACGTTTTTTTCCGTAATACGTAAGCGAGGGGACGCTGTGAACCTTTCCTTCTACGGTGACCTTTTCGTCATGCTTTGCTTCAGCCAAATCTTTTAACTCATAATCTTCATAGCGGTATGGGAAATGTTCTAACAAGTCATGCACACTGTGAATATGCATATCCTCTAATGCTTGTGCTGTTTCCTCTCCAATACCTTTAATGGTTTTAATTGAAATAGTTGTTAGTTCATTCACTTTTATTTAATGCAATACCAAAGATCTTTGCTTCAAGCTCGCGACCTGTTGGTGTTGCCGCTAAGCCTCCTTGTGCAGTTTCTCGTAATGCAACCGGCATTGTTTGACCAATTTTATACATAGCATCAATGACTTCATCACATGGAATACGACTTGTAATGCCTGCTAAGGCCATATCTGCTGCAATCATTGCATTCGCCGCTCCCATTGCGTTTCGTTTCACACATGGAACTTCTACTAGCCCCGCTACTGGGTCACATACTAATCCTAGCATATTTTTGAGAGTAATTGCCATTGCTTCAGCTGCCTGACTCGGTGTACCTCCTGCCATTTCAACAATCGCTGCAGCTGCCATACCTGAAGCTGAACCAACTTCTGCTTGACATCCGCCTGCTGCTCCTGAAATAGACGCATTATTGGCTACAACAAACCCAAAAGCACCTGATGTAAATAAAAATTCAATCATTTCTTTACGAGTTGGGTTTAGCTTATTTTGCACTGCAAACAGCGTTCCTGGCACTACTCCCGCAGATCCAGCAGTAGGTGTTGCACAGATTGTCCCCATTGCCGCATTTACTTCGTTTGTCGCTACAGCTTTGCTGACTGCATCTAAAATTAAATTTCCAGATAAAGATTTTCCACTTTGAATATAGTTTTGAAGCAGCACTGCATCTCCGCCTGTTAAACCTGTAACAGACTGTACCCCTTTTAATCCGCGTTCAACCGCTTCTTCCATAACCGTTAAGTTCCGGTCCATTTTTTCCATGATTTCTTCACGAGTAACTCCCGTGATATCTATTTCCTGTTGAATCATAATCTCTGCAATTTTTACATTTTGACTTTCTGCTAATTCTACTAGTTCTGCTACGTTTCGAAACATAGTAACCTCCGCTATCATTCTGTCTTATTTTCACTTTAGAATCATATACAATCACTCGGCCTCTGTTATTTTTTGCAGGCCGTTCACGTTCGTTCTATCCTATTCAACCATTCTTGTTACTTGAATAATGTGAGGCAATGTTTTTAACTCTTCAATGACATCATCTTCAATATTCGTATCCATTTCAATTGCCATAAGCGCTACTTCTCCGCGCTCTTTACGAGATACTTCCATATGTCCGATATTAATTGAATGTTTCATCAAAATATTCGTAACGGTCGCAATGGCACCAAATCGGTCATTATGCACAACGAGAATAGCTGGATTCATGCCTGATAAATTTAATTCAAATCCGTTCAGCTCCGTAATTTGAATTTTCCCTCCGCCAATTGAAATTCCAACAACTTCAATTTCCTTTAATCCGTCGCTCATTTTGATGCGAGCAGTATTCGGATGATCTGTGATTGCCGCTTCCTCAACAAATGTGACGTCCATTCCTTCTTTTTTAGCTAAGTCCAAAGATTGCGGAATACGCTGGTCGAACGTATCAAAATCTAAAATACCGCCAATCAGCGCTACGTCTGTTCCGTGCCCTTTATACGTTTGAGCAAAAGAACCGTACAGTGAAACCACAACTTTTGTGGGCTGCTTGCCAAAAAGCGTTCGGGCAACGCGTCCAATACGCGCTGCACCAGCTGTATGTGAGCTAGATGGTCCAATCATTACCGGACCAATAATATCAAAGACAGATTTATATTTCATAAGGATTTTCCCCCTGCTATTTAGACATTGTTATTACTTATATGTTACTTGAGCTTTTGACTTTTTGGAAGCTTTGTTTCACGCTCTTAAAAAATTTAAAAATTCTCATTTTTATTAGGGATTCACGCATAAAAAAAGCGGTGTATTTATCCATAAAAAATAAGATAAGCACACCGCTTTTTTTTGCTATATTATGCAGGAAAAGATGAATTACTTAAGCTGCTTCTTGCTCGGAAGCTACATCGTCTACTGTTTTAATTTTAAAGTTTTTAAAAACAACTGAACCTATAAACCCAGCTAATGCTCCCGCTAGTGCGCAAAGTACTGCACAAATTGTGACCTTCATAGGGTCATTAAACCCAAACATCACTGCAAGTCCTGCGATTGGCGTTGCCGTGCCTGCAGCATCATTTACCAATCCGAACAGAGCCACAACTACACCGGCTAGTGCACCTCCAACAAAGTTTGTAATGTAGATAGGAATCGGATTTGCTGAAATAATATTCGCTTGTGTTAAAGGTTCAACTGCAACTGAAATAGTTGTACGACGATCCCCAATTTTTAATCGATCAAACAGCACATAGTTCATGAAAGAAGAACCAAACACAGCAAGAGCTCCAATCGCCATAGGCAATCCCGTTAACCCTAGCATAGCCGTTAAAGCCATTGAGCTAAGCGGAGCCGTTGCTACTACTGTAATCACTCCCCCTAAAATAATTCCCATCAAAATAGGGCTAGCACTTGTTGTATCTTTGATAATTCCTCCAATATTTAAAAGCGTCGCATCTACAATAGGTGAGAATGCATTACCAATTAACCTTGTTAAAGGTGCTGCAATTAAGATGTTGCCTAATAAGTCTAGACCAGCAGGTGCCTTTTTCTCAATAAATTTCACTACAAATGCCATGAGGTATCCCGCAAAAAATCCAGGGAGCAAGCCTAGCCCTGAACACACCACCCCCATCATAAGAGCATATACAGGAGATACTCCTAACGCCAAAGCAACTAGTGCTGCCGCCGCAACTCCTCCCATTCCTCCTGCAGCCTTTCCTACTTCACCTAGGAATGAAATACCTAGTAAATCTCCTCCTACATATGACTGAAAGGCCTCTACGAGAAACGCAGCTACCGCTCCGCTTGCCAGAGCCCCCATTGCTTTCATGCCATAAGGTGCCTTGTTGCTAAACAACCAAAATAAAAATAAAACTAATAATAATAAACCTGTTCCTTTTAAAATATCCACTGTTGTCTCCCCTCTCATGCTGTTTTCTTTCACATTTGACTCAATCAGTTTTCAAAACTACCATACAAACGGGTTCTTTTCAACTAATATACCTAACATACCGAACAATTACAACATTTAAAAGTAAAATAGTTCGTATTTAACTTAAAAAACACAAAAAATAAGCACCCCTCAGGAGGGATGCTTCTTTTTTTGTTATTCAATTGCAAAAATGTAAGAATATAAAGGTTGATCTCCTTTATGAAGCTCTACCTCAACTTCTTCAAACGTTTCTTCTACAAACGATGTTAGCGCTTCAGCTTCATCATCTGAGACATCCTCTCCTTGAAGAATCGTAAGGATTTCCGCTTCGTCATCAATCATATAAGTCAAAAGCTTTTTCGCTGCTTCTAATTTCTCTGAATCTTTTACGACGATTTTCTTTTCGGCAATACCCATAAAATCACCTTTAGCTAATTCAAGACCATCAATATTTGTATCGCGAACTGCATACGTTACTTGTCCTGTTTTCACGTGCTGTAGAGCTTCTGTCATTACTTCCTCGTTTTCTTTTAAGCTTTGCTGAGGATTAAATGATAGCAGCGCTGTCATTCCTTGAGGAACCGTTTTAGACGGGACAACCGAAACGTGACTGCCGGCAACAGCAGCCGCTTGGTTAGCAGCCATCACAATATTTCCGTTATTAGGTAAAATCAGTACCTGTTCAGCATTTGTTTCTTCAATCGCTTTGACAATATCCTCCGTACTTGGATTCATTGTTTGTCCGCCTTCAATGACAACCGTTGCCCCAAGGCTCTTGAACAATTCAGCAATTCCTTTTCCCATTGACACAGTAACAATGCCAAAGGGCTGTTTTTCAGCATTTTTTACTGCAGGCTTTTCTTCACCTGAAACAATGCTGCTATGCTGTTCTCTCATGTTTTCAATCTTCATTTTAATTAAACTTCCATATTGCTGCCCGTAGTTTAACACTTCTCCAGGATGCTCAGCGTGAATATGAACTTTCACGATTTCATCATCAGATACTACAAGCAATGAGTCGCCCCATTTACTTAAGTCTTGACGAAACGTTTCTTCAGAAAATGTTTTAGCTGCAGGCTTATCCTCTTCCAGCCTTACCATAAATTCTGTACAATAGCCAAATTCAATATCTTCTGTATTCATATGGCTTTGCGCATGCTTATGATGCTCAGCATTTACGAGTTCATTCATCGAAGGAGCTGACATGGGTACACCCGGAAGTTTTTCACCTTTTAATTCAGCTAAAAACCCTTCATAAATTAAAACAAGCCCTTGACCTCCGCTATCCACTACGCCTACTTCTTTTAACACGGGTAAAAGATCTGGCGTGCGATTTAACGAAGCATTAGCTTCCTTAAGTACTTCTTCCATGAACAGAATCATATCAGATTGCTTTTTAGCAACAGCCGCTGCTTTTTTAGCAGTATCCTTAGCTACTGTTAAAATAGTTCCTTCGATTGGTTTCATAACAGCTTTATAAGCAGTTTCTACCCCAAGCTCAAGAGCTTCAGCAAACTCAACTGTTGTAATCGCTGACTTTTGCTCAACCGATTTCGCAAAACCGCGGAATAATTGAGATAAAATAACTCCTGAATTACCCCGCGCCCCCATCAATAAGCCCTTAGACAAAGCTTGACTCACTTGGCCGATGTGATCAGATAGTTTATTTTTCACTTCTTTAGCACCAGACGTAATCGATAAGTTCATATTTGTTCCAGTATCACCATCTGGTACAGGAAAAACGTTCAGCGCATCTACATAATCTGCATTGTTAGATAGATGCTGGGCTCCTTGAAGCACCATTTCTCTAAACCGCTTTCCGTCCAACGTTGTCATTGACACGAATCTTCCTCCTTAATTAAACGTTCGTTACACGAACACCCTGCACATAAATATTTACTGAATCAACCGTTAAACCAACCGTTTGTTCCAGTGTGTATTTTACTTTTGTTTGCACATTATGAGCAATTTCAGAAATTTTTGTTCCATAGCTTACGATAATGTACATGTCGATATGTACGTCATCCTCTTCTTGTCTTACCACAATACCTCGTGTAAAGTTTTCTTTGCGAAGAATTTCTGTAAGACCATCTTTAAGCTGATTTTTTGAAGCCATTCCGACAATCCCGTAACAATCAACAGCTGCTCCTCCAGCAATTGTGGCAATTACATCTGTAGAGATATCAATTTGACCATATTTCGTTTTCATTTCGATGGACATACTCGTTCCCCTTTCTACTTTCATAGGTTATAAATATTCTACTATAATCAATCTCGTTTTAAAAGAGGCGTCCAGCTTGTCCCTTTTAAAGATGACAGTATTAGGTATCAACTTATCTTAAAATAAGTAATAGCCCAGGTTATACCTATTTCTACTCTCTATATTATTGAACATAGATTCATTTTATATGTCAAGGAAAATTTCTTGAAAGCTTTTCTCCAGAACTATTGCATTCTCTGTAAGGCTGTGATAAATTAATATAGTATTTCTCAAAACAGAATTGAGTAGTTTTTTTGGTGTTAGGAGGGAAAATCATGGCACGCAAATGTGTAGTAACTGGTAGAAAAGCTCGTTCAGGTAACGCACGTTCTCACGCAATGAACGCTACTAAGCGTAAATGGGGTGCTAACGTTCAAAAAGTACGTATCTTAGTGAACGGTAAACCAAAACGTGTGTACGTTTCAGCTAGAGCCCTTAAGTCTGGTAAAGTTCAACGCGTTTAATCTTTATAATGAAAAAGCACCATATTTTATGGTGCTTCTTTTATTATTCCGGCGTTGTTAATCTTTTTTGAACGAATTAAGCATGACCTTTACGATGCCACCTAAAAACTTTGGAAGTTTGATTGTATAGAATTTCATACTGTCCCTCCTAACCGTCTCCACACTTTATCTCCTTTTAAAGAAAGCCCTATGTCCTGCTCTCATTTTCCATACTTCATCACAAGCAACGTTTATCATTGCTTCTTACCATCATTAATATGCCTTTTGTAAATGAAAAAGTACCTCTTTGTTGAATAAGTTCATTGCTAATACATAAAGTTGAGCCGAGTTCTACTTCATGCTTATTGAGCGGATATTTGAAACCTTCTAGCGTAAGCTCTTTTACACCGCCTGCAAAAGGAACGAATGAAATATAGTGAAACTCCTTTAAACGATCAACATGATAAGTGCCTGGTTCAAACAATTGAATGATATTTTGATTGTCAATCATTTGTACATTCGCTTTCTTTTTTAACCCTTTGTACAGAAGCTGAATGCTTCCAAACATGTGGTCAAGCCTTCCACCTGTTGCTCCAAAGATACAAATACTGTCCGGTTTTTGCCCTATTGCCCACTCAAAAGCAAGTTCCAAATCCGTTGCATCTTTTTCTGCAGGATACAATTCAACATCTTGTAATGCTTCTCTCACTAGCTTAAGCTGCGCATTTGTAATGGAATCAAAATCTCCGAATGCTTTTACGGGCAAAATGTCTTGTTGAAGAAGAAGGAATACGCCACGGTCTACTCCTACCCACTTTACATCATTTGATTGGTGCAGGGGTGGCATATGTTCATCCGGTCCCCCTGCTAGAATATGAATTTTCATTATGTATATGCTCCTTTTCTATTAAAAAATGGACGAAATAAATATGTTTTCTTTATCCTAAAAGAAAAAGCTGCTGTGTACAAGTTCTACTCGTTGTACACAGCAGCTTTTATTACTTACGCTTGAACAGTTGTGCGAATTTGACTAATTGCGCCAGCTCGATCTTCTTGATTATAAATAGCTGAGCCAGCCACTAAGACATTCGCTCCTGCTTCCACACATTTTCTTGCTGTTTCTTCATTAATTCCTCCATCAACCTCTACTTCAATAGAAAGGTGACGAATTTCAATAAGCTGAGAGATTTGCTCAATTTTTGGCAATACACTTGGAATAAAGTTTTGTCCTCCAAAGCCTGGGTTCACCGTCATTAATAAAATAAGATCGATATCTTCTAAGATATGCTTTACCACGTCAATTGGCGTTGCAGGATTTAAAGCAACGCCTGCTTTCATGCCGTGCTCTTTAATTAATTGAATGGTGCGATGCAAATGAGTACACGCTTCAGCATGTACCGTTAAAATATCAGCACCTGCCTTTGCAAACATTGGAACGTATTGATCTGGGTTTTCAATCATTAAATGCACATCTAATGGCAGTGTTGTGACAGGGCGTACAGCCTCAACGATAAGCGGTCCAATTGTAATATTAGGAACAAAATGGCCATCCATAACGTCTATATGGATGTAGTCTGCTCCACCTGCTTCAACTTCACGAATTTCTTCAGCAAGCTTTGAAAAATTAGCAGATAAAATGGAAGGTGCGATTTTTGTCATTTTTAATACCTCGGCTTTCTTTGCTTAATTTCCTCAATAAATTGCAAGTAATGTTCGTAGCGATAACTCGGAATTTCTTTTTGTTCGTATGCTTCTTTCACCGCACATTTTGGTTCTTTCACATGCAAACAACCTCGAAATTTACACTGTTCACTCAAACGCGACATTTCAGGAAAACAATCGGTTAACTCTTCTACTTCTAATGTTAAAAATTCTAGTGAGCTAAAGCCTGGCGTATCGGCTACTAAACCTTCACCAAACGAAATCAGTTCTACATGACGTGTTGTATGCTTTCCTCTTCCAAGTGACATTGAAATATCATTTGTCTTTAATTCAAGCTCTGGTTTAAGTGTATTTAACAGTGAAGATTTACCTACACCTGACTGTCCGGCAATAACCGTTACGCGATCTTCAAATAACGGCTGAATTTGTTCCATGCCTTTTTCTGTGACTGTCGACGTTAAAATGACCTCATATCCTATTTTACGATATTCTTCGGCATATTGCTCGATTTCTTGCTTTTGCTGCTGTGATAAAAGATCTACTTTTGAAATACAAATAATAGGTTCAATATGATTAGACTCCACTAACACTAAAAATCGGTCAAGAAGCATTGTGCTAAAATCAGGTTCAATCGCTGAAAAAACAAGCAGCGCCTGATCAACATTTGAAATAGGGGGACGAACTAATTCATTTTTACGTTCTTTAATTTCAAGTATATATCCTTCAAGCTTATTTTCCGCCTGAAATACTACATTGTCACCGACTAAAGGCGTTACCTTCTTTTTACGAAAAACACCTCGTCCTCGACATTGCGTTACTTGTCCGTCATGAAGAACATAATAAAATCCGCTAAGGGATTTAATAATTCTTCCTTCTGGCATAACCTCACTCCTATCACTCTGGATATTCAACGTCTTTTTCTTCAATAACTTCCCCGTCTCGGACAATTTTATAAGACGCTTTTTCATTTTCATCAACTAAAACATCGAACGATTCTTTTGTTGTTTCAGTAATCGTTAGTTCTTTAGCAGGAACGGACATATCGTTATCTGCATCTTCGATATAAATTTGTACTTTTTGCGGCTTTGGCTTTTCTTCTTCTGTTCCGGTGGCATCGCCTGTTTCTGTTGCGTCGCCTTGTTCCGTACTTGCTTCGGTGTCAGTCTCTTCTTTATACGGAATAGTCACATCCACTGACACCGTTTGAGGAGCTTTTGGCTCCTTGCCCATTGAGACTGTAATGGTGAGCTTATCACCTTGCTCGATACTCTGCTCCGCTGCAGGCTTTTGAGACATCACAAGACCTTTTTCAACAGTGTCGGAATACGCTGTTTTTACGTCCACTTCAATATCTTCATCTGATGCATAATCTTTTACGCTTTTTTCCGTCCAGCCCGAGAAATCCTTTAATGTAATCTTCGGCGGACCCTTACTTACCCATAGCGTAACCGTTGTATCTTCCGGCACGACTTGTTCGGTTTCTTTAGGCGTCTGATCTGTAATATTGCCTTTCGGTTCTGTGCTTTCAACTTCGATGGATTGGATATCTTTATAATTCTGCTTTTCTAACAGACTTTTTACTTCCGTAAAGCTTCTTCCAATGTACCGGTTAAATGCTTCTTTTTTCTTTCCTGTACTTCGATAAATAATGACATTAGATCCTTCTTTGATAACGTCTCCGGCTTCTGGCATCGTTTTAACCACGTCGCCTTCTTCCACCTCATTATCGGATATATCTTTAGGATTCTTCACTTTAAAGCCTAAAGAAACTAAATCGGTTACTGCTGATTCATAATCTTGATTATGTAAATCAGGAACCTTTACGTCTTTTGGCAGTAATAAAGCCGGAATAAATGTAACAGCGGCTACACTAGCAGCTGCCAGTAGCAAAAAAATTAAAACAAGCGTTACAATCAGCTTGCTTTTGCCTTTTTTCTTTTTCTTCTTTTTTTTCTTCGGCTTTAACTCTTCTTCCTCTTGTTCTTCCCGCTCTAAGTGAGGTGGTTTTCTCACAGGTACGTGCGTTTCTTCGGATTCAACAAAATCCTCCTTAATAACTGGAATGGCTTTTGTCACTTCTTCATCATCAGGCACCGTAAACCTTTGTTCATTATAACGATTTGGATGAACAGCAGACTGTAAATCCGCTTCGAGTTCTTCGACGGAACTGTATCGGTAAAATGGATCTTTAGTTGTTGCTTTTAATACAACATTCTCCACGCTTTGAGGGATAGATGGATTCCATCTTTTTGGAGAAGGTGTTTCTGTCTGTAAATGTTTTAATGCAATTGACACAGCCGATTCCCCAGAAAAAGGGACTCGACCCGTTAGCAATTCAAATAGGACGATGCCAAGCGAATAAATATCAGACCGCTTATTCGCAAGCCCTCCCCTTGCCTGTTCAGGAGATAAATAATGAACAGAGCCCAAAACAGAATTAGTATGCGTAATGGTTGTAGAACTTAGTGCTACGGCAATGCCGAAGTCAGTAACTTTAATGGTATCATCATGATCAATTAAAATATTTTGAGGCTTAATATCCCGGTGAATAATTCCGTACTGATGAGCATGGGCAATAGCTGATGTAATCTGCGTCATAATATGTATGGCTTTATCAAGAGATAGTGGTGATTCTTGCAGAATGTATTGCTTTAATGTCATACCCGGTACATATTCCATGATGATATAGTAAATATCTTCTTCTTCTCCAACATCATAAATGCTGACAATATTAGGATGAGCAATACTCGTAGCAGATTGTGCTTCTCGATGGAAACGCTTTATAAACGCATCGTCACTTGCAAAGTCTAAACGAAGCACTTTAATTGCCACATCACGATCCAAAATCATGTCGCGACCTAAATAGACGTTTGCCATTCCGCCTCCACCAATTACTTGCAATACCTTATAACGGTCGTTTAGCCGTCTACCTATTAGCAACACTCTCACCCACTTTCAGATGTAAAGTCCACAATTGCAAGTGTAATATTGTCTTCTCCACCAAGCTCATTTGCTAATTGAATCAGGCTCGTACCCTTTTCGTGAAGTGATGAACTTGTTGATAACGTTTCGTTCAGCTTTTGTTCCGTTACCTTATTTGTCAGTCCATCTGAACATAATAATAATCGATCTTCTTTTTCCACTTCAATTGTTTTTACATCTAAACTAACATTTTCTTCGGTACCTAGTGCTCGCAATAAGATATTTTTTCGTGGATGATGCTCAGCATCTTCTTTTGTGATTTGACCATTTTTTACGAGTTCATTCACAAGAGAATGATCTTCTGTTACTTGTTGAAATCCATATTCATTTGAAATATAGCATCTGCTGTCTCCTATATTACCAATCGCACAAAACGTATCGGCGCATAGAGCAAGTACAACTGTTGTACCCATACCTTTACACTCTTCATGCTCCTGAGCATACTGATAAATATCTTGATTAATTTGCGAAACATGCGTACGAATCCACTGCGTTGCCTCATCAGGAGACGTTACTTTGTCCGCTTCTTCCCACGCTATTTGCAATTTTTGAACCGCCATCTCACTGGCGACGTCGCCAGCTCGATGACCTCCCATACCATCAGCCACAATTGCAAGCAGCTGATTGTGTTGGTTCAAAAATACCCCTCCGTTATCTTCATTGTGTTGTCTAACTCTCCCTCGGTCTGTCATGAAGACAGTTGCCATACAATCACCTCGTCTCTTCTTTACGCTCCTTCGCACGTAATTGGCCACAAGCTGCATCGATATCATGACCTTGCTCACGTCGAATAGTCACGTTAACGCCACGCTTTTTAAGCGTACGTTCAAATGCAAAAATCTGTTCACGCGGTGTACGAACATAATCACGCTCAGGCACATAGTTTACCGGAATCAAGTTCACGTGACATTTAACGTCTTTAATCAAATCCGCTAATTCCTCGGCATGCTCTACTTGATCGTTTACTCCTCCGAATAGACCATACTCAAAGCTAATACGTCTTCCCGTTTTATCCGTATAATATTTAATAGCTTCCATCAAATCAGGAAGTTTGTACGCACGGTTAATTGGCATTAAGCGTGAGCGGATGTCATTGTTTGGAGCGTGAAGTGAAATTGCAAAATTGATTTGCATTTTTTCATCAGCAAACTTATAGATTTTCGGAATGATTCCACTTGTCGATACTGTGATATGACGTGCACCAATATTTAATCCATCATCACTGTTAATTGTTTTTAAGAAGCGCATCATTTCATCATAGTTATCAAACGGCTCCCCAATACCCATAATTACGACAGAGCTCACGCGTTCTCCTTGTTCATCTAGCGCTTTTTGTACTTTTACTACTTGCGCTACGATTTCTCCAGCTTCTAAATTACGCTTTAAACCTCCAAGAGTAGACGCACAGAACGTACAGCCGATACGACAGCCAACTTGAGTCGTTACGCAGACAGAATTTCCGTATTCATGACGCATAAGCACTGTTTCAATCGTATAACCGTCATGGAGTTCGAATAAAAACTTCATCGTGCCGTCCCCAGACGTTTGCTGAACAACTGTTTTTAATGTCGTTAATGCAAATTTGTCTTTTAATTGTTCACGTAATCCTTTAGATAAGTTTGACATATCGTCAAAGTCCGTTACGCGTTTAACATATAACCAGTCAAAAATTTGTTTAGCACGGAACTTCTTATCTCCGTGTTCTACTAACCAATTTTCTAGGTCGTGCATTTCTAATGAATAAATAGATGGTTTTTGCGGTTTTTCTTCTGCTTTTGCTTTTCTTTTAGCTACTTCTTCCATTTTTACACCTTCTTCTGTAAACATGCAATATAAAATCCATCGCTTTGTGCATCTGGCAGCAATTGAATTTCACCATGTTTTACGTTTTGTTTAAGCCTTTGCGGCATCCGTGCAGCAAGTGTTTCATCTTTTTGGAAATCAGCATGATCTGTTAAAAATGCTGCTACAACATCCCCATTTTCATCTCGGTCAATTGTACATGTACTATATACAAGGGTCCCACCTTTTTTTAATAAAGGCGCAACCGCATTTAAAATATCTTGTTGAATACGCGCCAGCTGCTTTACATCTTGCTCAGTTTTTGTATATTTCAAATCAGGTTTTCGTCTCATTACACCAAAACCTGAGCACGGGGCATCTACTAAGATGCGGTCAAACATTTCTTTATCAAACTGTTCGCCCGCTTTGCGGCTGTCTTGAACCGTCGGCTCAATATTGGTAAGATGCAGACGCTCTGCCTGCTGGGCAATCAGCTTTACTTTATGGTCATGAATGTCCAAGGAAATAACTTTACCACTGTTTTTAAGCTGCTCTGCAATATGAGTTGATTTTCCTCCCGGTGCAGCACAGCTATCTAAAATTAGCTCTTCTGCCTCTGCACCGAGCGCATGAGCCACTAACATAGAGCTTTCATCTTGAACGGTAAACATTCCTTCACGAAATGCTTGTGTATGAGCTGCATTTCCTTTTTGAACTTCTAGCGCTTCTTCTACAAAATGGCCTGGTTCTACAACAATCCCTTCTTTTTCAAGCGCTTCTTTTACTTCATTTTGCGTAAAGCGTGCACTGTTTACTCGGATTGTTTGTTTGGGGGCCATTAAATTAGCTAAACAGATTCCGCGTGTTTTGTCCAATCCATATTGTTCCACCCAGCGTTTTACAAGCCACAATGGATGACTCGTTTCAATCGCCAAGCGCTCCACAGGACTTTGTATTTCTTCTAAAGAAGGCGTGCCGCTGCGCTGAATATTTCGTAAAACGCCGTTTACCATTGAGGCAATTCCTTTGTGACCGCGTTTTTTGGCAATTTCTACTGCTTCATGAAGGATTGCCCGGTCCGGCACCCGGTCTAAATATACCATTTGGTAAAGAGATAAACGAAGCAGCACTCGCACCCAAGGCTGAAGCTTTTTTGGATTTTTCAAGAAAGGCGCTAACCCGTAATCTAACGTATCACGTCTTTGAATCGTTCCATACACAATTTCCGTTAACAGTCCTGCATCTTTTCCTTGAATACCCCGTTTTTGTATGCTGTTATTTAACAATAGATTGCTGAATGCCTGATTTTTTTCAATAGCTAGTAAAATATCTAAAGCTATGTCTCGAACGTTGTACTTACTCATTGACATCCCCTAATACTGTTCCGACTTCAACGGATGTACCTCGTAAATACTGCGCTGCATCCATACGTTTTTTTCCAGCCGGCTGAAGTTCCGTCACTTTAATAGCTGTTTCATTTCCAGTTGCTACTATAAATCCATCCTCTTCAAGTGATAAAACGGTACCCGGTTTGCCTGATGCGGATACTTTCTCTCCCCACCAAATTTTCATGACCTGACCGTCTGCTGTTGTATAAGCAACGGGCCAAGGGTGAAGTCCGCGGATATGGTTATAAATTTCTTCTCCTGTACGGGCCCAATCAATTTTCTCTTGTTCACGCTTAATGTTAGAAGCAAATGTCGCTTCGTCATCGTTTTGTTTAACCGGCGTAATTTCACCTTTTACAAGAGAAGGAATGGTTTCTGAAAGCAATTTTGCACCAGCAGCGCTGAGTTTATCATGAAGTGTGCCAACGTGATCACGTTCTTCAATCGGAACTTCTACCTGTGTTAAGATATCACCTGCATCTAATTTTTCTACCATATACATAATTGTAACACCAGTTTTCGGCTTACCTTGTAGAATTGAATAATGAATCGGCGCGCCTCCGCGCAGTTCAGGTAACAGAGAAGCATGCACGTTAATACAGCCGTATTTAGGCGCTTCTAAAATAGGTGTTGGTAAAATTTGACCAAAAGCCGCTGTTACAATTAGGTCAGGCTCATACGCTAACACTTGCTGATATTCTTCTTCTAAACGAATCTTTTCTGGCTGCAGTACAGGTATTTCATGCTTTAACGCCTCAACTTTTACAGGAGGAGGTGTTAATACGCGCTTGCGTCCTTTTGGTCGGTCCGGCTGTGTAACCACTGCGACCACTTCATATCCATCTTTAAGTAATGTTTGTAAAACCGGCACTGAAAAATCCGGCGTTCCCATAAATACGACTTTCATCGTGTAAAACCTACCCTTCTAGTTCATCCTCTTCGTAATACTTTGTTACTTTTTCCGTGAACAATACACCGTGTAAATGATCAATTTCATGCTGAATTGCTCGTGCTAAAAAACCTTTTGCTTCTATAAAATAAGGTTTTCCTTTACGGTTTTGCGCACGTACTTTCACATAATCAGCTCGAGCCACGTCACCAAAAAGGCCCGGAAAACTTAGGCAGCCTTCTGGACCGATTTGTTCGCCTCGTTGCTCAATAATTACCGGATTAATTAACTCAATTTTACCGTGTCGGTCATCCACGTCTACCACTGCCACTTGCTGCAGAACTCCTACCTGAGGAGCAGCTAGACCCACACCGTCTGCTTCAAGCATTAAATCATACATGCCGTTTAGTAATTTCGCTAATTTATTATCAAAGTTTTTAACGACTTCACATTCTTGTTCAAGTACTTCATTAGGATGGTAAACAAGCTTAAGCTTAGCCAAATAGGCACCTCCTTTATTCTTTCTATTTATATCCAAAAAGCTTCTTCTTTAACGCCATCAAGACGACTAGTTACATCATCGAGTATGGATTCAAATCAATAGTGATCGTTAAATTCTCCTTCTGCATTTCCGCTTGATAACGTTCTAATATATATTTCAACAGCGGAATCAGGCTTGGTTCCAGCTTGTATTTTAACATGCATTGATAGCGATATCTATCTTTTATCTTAGCAATCGGAGATCCGACTGGCCCTAAGATCGTTGTTTGCGGCGAAAGTTTCTGACTCAGATACTGCGAAATTTTGTCTGTAACAGACACCACTTTTGCAATATTTTCATGAGATACCGTTACAAGCGCCAAGTAAAAGAAAGGCGGATATTTATGCATTTTACGAATTTCCATCTCCTGCTTATAAAACGCATCGTAATCATGCTGACTCGCAAGTTGAATGCTGTAGTGTTCAGGCGTGTACGTTTGAATCACTACTTCTCCTGGAAGTTTGTGGCGTCCTGCTCTTCCGCTTACTTGTGTTAAAAGCTGAAACGTTTTTTCAGATGCACGAAAGTCAGGTAAATTCAGCATCGTATCTGCTGTTAAAACGCCTACAAGCGTGACGTTTGGAAAGTCGAGTCCTTTCGCAATCATCTGAGTCCCTAATAAAATTTGCGCTTCTCCACTTGCAAACTTATTCAGGAGCTTTTCATGCGCGCCTTTTCGGCTTGTCGTATCAACATCCATTCGAACGACCCTAGCCTCGGGCAGCACTTTTGTTAATTCTTCTTCCACTTTTTGTGTACCAGATCCGAAAAAGCGGATATGTTCACTGTGGCATTCTGGGCAATCAGTGTGGACATGTTCTTCGTGTCCGCAGTAATGGCATTTTAATTTATTTTGATAGCGGTGATACGTTAGTGAAATTTCACAGTGCTCACATGTCGGAACGTAACCGCAGTCTCTGCACATAACAAAAGAAGAATGACCTCTTTTATTTAAAAATAAAATGATTTGCTCCCCTTTTTCCAAACGGTCTTTCATCTTTTCAAACAGCATAGTTGAAAACATAGAGCGATTGCCGCTGCGAAGCTCTTCTCTCATATCAACGATATCCACCGACGGCATTGATGACTTATTCATTCTTTGCTTTAACGTCAGTAGCTTATACACACCTTTTTGCGCTCTTGCAAAGGACTCAAGCGTTGGGGTTGCACTTCCTAAAATGACTGGACACTGATGATGCTGCCCTCGGTAAATGGCTACATCTCTAGCATGATAACGAGGGTTTTCTTCTTGTTTGTAACTCGTCTCATGTTCTTCATCGATAATAAGAAGGCCCAAATTTTCAAATGGCGCAAATACAGCAGAGCGGGCCCCTACTACAACGGATACTTCTTTTCGCTGAATTTTTCGCCATTCATCGTATTTTTCTCCAGTAGACAAGCCGCTATGGAGCACAGCAACTTTTGAGCCGAATCGCTCTTTAAAACGCTTGACCATCTGAGGGGTAAGTGAAATCTCCGGAACAAGCATAATCGCTTCTTTCCCTTTTTTTAGCACTTGATCAATTGATTGGAGATACACTTCTGTTTTTCCGCTTCCGGTTACTCCGTACATTAAAAACACATCGTGAAGATTTTCTTCGATGTCATGCAGAATCGGTGCGATTGCCTCAGCTTGTTCATCGGTCAATTGAAATGGCTGTGATGGTGTAAAGTATCGATCTTGATAAGGATCACGGTATATTTCAATTTCCGTTTCCGCTAAGAGTCCTTTGTTAATCAGCGCTTTTATAGGAGCGGAGGTAATCTGCAAATCTTCCGCTATTTCTTTTATAGCTACTTCTTCATTTCGATTCAGCATAAAAGACAGCACTTGTTTTTGCTTTTCTGCCTGCTTATTTAACTCGCTCATAAACTGCTGAATTTCTTCAAGGCTTTGATTCAGTTTTACGCCTTTTGCCGTTTTTTTGTTTCCTTTGTTTTTAACGACGTAGACGACTTCAATTAGACCTTTTTGAATATCACGGTGAAAAGCAGGAGCAGCGGCTGTTTTTTCTACTTCACTCCACTTCAGCGAGGATCTTGACTGAAAAAACGGCTTTACTTGCTCATGAAGCTGTTCGTGTGCCTCTTTTGAAAGGAGTGACAGTTCTTTATCATATTTTGCTTTCATCGCCGCAGGCAGCATAACTTGAAAAGCCGATATCATAAAACAAAGCGTTTTTTCGGTTAGCCAGTGCCCAATCTCTAACAGTTCGGGAGTCAGAACCGGCGTTAAATCAAGCAGGTCAGCGATTGGTTTAACACGCTTAACTTCAGCCTCTTCTTTAAGAGCCACCACAAACCCTTGAACTTTTCTAGGACCAAACGGAACGACAACTCGCATACCCGGAACAATAATTCCTTTCCATTTGTCGGGAATAGCGTAGTCAAAAGCTCGATCTGTTTGCTTAGCAGCCACGTCCACAATTACACTAGCTACACTCATTTTTTCAGCCCTTCTAACATTTCCTTCACTTCTTTTAACACCTCGGTAGCTACATCGTGTTTTGAAAGAATGGGAAGTTCTTTAGACTCTCCGCTTCGCTTATAGAGCGTTACAATATTTGTGTCCGTCCCAAAACCTGCTCCTTCTGTCGTCACGTTATTGGCTACAATCATATCCAAGTTTTTAGATGCAAGTTTCTTTTGTGCATATTCATCCACTTGTTCTGTTTCTGCTGCAAAGCCGACTAAAAGCTGGTGTTCTTTTCGCTCTCCAAGCGTGCGTAAAATATCTGTTGTTCTCTCTAGCTCTAGTACTGCTTCACCAGGCTGCTTTTTCATCTTTTGATCAAACACATGCTTTGGTCGGTAATCTGCCACTGCGGCTGATTTAATGACAACATCTGCTTCATGATAACGCTGCATAACAGCTTCAAGCATCTGCTGTGCACTTTCAATTTGAACAACCTGCACTCCTTTTGGATACTCTAAATTCGTCGGTCCCGTTACAAGTGTTACGGATGCGCCTAATTTAGCAGCTTGTTCTGCAAGGGCATAGCCCATTTTCCCAGTAGAGCGATTGGTAAAAAATCGGACGGGATCAATGCGTTCTACCGTAGGTCCTGCTGTAACCAATACATTAACACCTTCAAGGATCTTTTGTGTATGTGATGCTTGTGAAAAATAAGATCCGATTAGTGAAACAATTGTTTCTGGCTCTTCAAGACGACCTTTTCCTACATAACCGCATGCCAAATACCCTTCTCCAGGTTCTACAAAAGAGTAACCAAACGATGAAAGAGTGCTCATATTTTTTTTAACAGCTGGATGATCGTACATATGAACATTCATTGCAGGTGCAATCCACACAGGTGCAGTAGCAGCCAGCAGCGTTGTGGAAATCATATCATCTGCAAGACCATTTGCTATTTTCCCTATCATATTTGCCGTAGCAGGAGCTACTAAAATTAAATCAGGCCAATCTGCTAAATCAATATGTGCAATCACAGATGGATCTTTTTCATCAAACGTATCTGTATAAACTGGGTTTCGAGACAGAGCTTGAAACGTAAGCGGCGTTACGAACTCGCATGCTGAAGCAGTCATCATTACTTTAACTTCCGCTCCCGCTTGTACTAATTTACTTGTTAAAGCTGCAGCTTTATATACGGCGATTCCGCCGCTAACACATAATAAAATTCGTTTTCCCTTCATCATTATGCCCCCATCTATTTATCCCGCTCAACCAGCATCCGCTTGTTTACTCGGGTAACTATCTAAAGCTTTTCAATTTAATTATTATACCATTTTTGTAGTGAGACATTCACTATCCTGCTTGAACACAGATAAAAGCACCAAAAAAATAACAACCTATAAAGTAGGTTGTTATTTTTTCACTTACTGATGTTTAGAATCTTCTTCTGCTACACCTTGCTTATAGCTTAATTGTTCAGCATTAATTTCTTCTAAAGCACAGCCTACAAACTTATAAGAAACCGGCTTTTCAATCGGCGTATCATTGTGAAGCTGTAATTGACGTGCACGTTTTGCAGCTACTGTCACAAGCGTGTACTTAGAATCTAATTTTTCCATTAGGGAATCAATTGATGGATAAAGCATGTTTATTCTACCTCCAGCATTCTTTTATAGCGCGCAGAAATACGATCACGACGGCAGTGTTCAGCCGTTACGATAGCACGGATGCGAGCACAAGCATTTTCTACTTTGTCATTTTCTACAACATAATCGTAGGCGTCCATAAGTTCAATTTCTTCTTTTGCCACGCGCATACGGTTATTGATTAAATCTTCTGTTTCAGTACCGCGGTTTACGATACGACTTTTAAGCTCTGACAAACTCGGCGGTGCCAAGAAGATGAACAAACCTTCTGGAAACGCTTCTTTCACTTGAAGAGCACCTTGCACTTCAATTTCTAGAAATACGTCTTTTCCTTCAGATAACGTTTGTTCTACATAATCAACCGGGGTACCGTAGTAGTTACCTACGTATTCAGCCCACTCTAATAATTTCTTGTTTTCAATCATGCGCTCAAACTCTTCGCGTGGTTTGAAGAAATAGTCAACACCGTCTACTTCACCTTCGCGGGGCTTTCTTGTTGTTGCAGAGATAGAATACTGCAATTTAATGTCTTCTTGCTCAAACAATGCTTTTCGTACCGTTCCTTTTCCAACACCTGATGGTCCGGAAAGAACAATTAATAAACCTCTTTCAATCATCGGTTCAAGTGACCTACCCTTCTAATAATTCTTCTTTGTTTATAAGTCGCTGTGACACAGTTTCTGGCTGTACAGGAGCTAAAATAACATGATCGCTATCCATAACAATAACAGATCGTGTTTTACGTCCTTGCGTTGCATCTATTAAAGAGCCTCGATCTTTTGCATCTTGAATAATGCGTTTGATTGGAGCTGATTCAGGATGAACGACAGAGATTATACGATTAGAAGAAATAAAATTTCCAAATCCAACGTTCACTAATTTACCGCTCATAAGAAGCCTCCTGCTATACCAATATAATCTTTATCTTACACGAAGGCTATTCAATATTTTGAACCTGCTCTTTTATGCGTTCTAATTGTGCTTTCATACTAATAACATACTGAGCAATAGTACCATTATTTGCCTTCGCACCGATTGTATTCATTTCACGATTCAGCTCTTGAACAAGAAAATCCAGCTTGCGTCCTACTGAATCAGGTGTATTTAATGCTTGAATAAATTGTGAAACATGACTTTGAATTCGCGTAAGTTCTTCGCTAATATCTGCTTTTTCAGCAAAAATAGCTACTTCAGTCAGCACTCGCTGCTCATCGAAAGTACCTTCTAAATAGTCGCTCAGCTTTCTTTTAATACGCTCGCGATATTGTTCAGCTACTTCAGGAGCAAGCTGTGTAATTTTTTCGCGAATGTCTTGAATGTCCTGTAAGTACCCCATCAAATCGTGATACAGCTCTGATCCCTCTCGTTTCCGCATATCCACTAACTGATGCACAGCAGCGTCAACGGCTTCAAAGATTGCACCATGAATACTCGTCTGATCAGCTTCTTCTTCATAAGTTGTCATCACTTCAGGCATGTGTAAAATGTCTTGAATTTGAACAGATTGTGACAGCCCATGCTTTTCTTGTACTTGCTGCAACGCATTCATGTATTCCTCAAGCAGCTGCCAATCCGTCTGCAGTTTCTTTTTTGCCATTTCTTCACCTGAAATAGTAACAAATACTTCTACTCTACCACGTTTTATGTATGTTTGAACGATTTTTTTTATTTTATCTTCAATTTCAATTAATTGTCTTGGCATACGAATAACAATTTCACAAAAACGATGATTAACAGACTTCATTTCCACTGTCACTGATCGATTTTCCACTTCCGCTTTTCCGCGGCCAAAACCAGTCATACTTTTTATCATTATCATCACATCCACTATGTACATCTTACATAAAAAGTATCATAAAAGAAAGTGTTAGCAAAAAAAAGAAATCTCTCTTCTTTATTCAACCTGTAAAGGCTGCCTTCATGAGTTTTCTCATTTGGGACAGCCTGTATTAAAGTATAGCACAATTTATGAAGGTTTTCTTGTTAAAAGTGAACCGGCAAGTAAAAAAGTTGGAAGGCTTGCAAGTCCTAAAATAACGAGCCATTCCCGCGGTGCAATGGCCATTGTATGAAAAATAGGCTGCAGCGGCGGATAGTAGATGGCCACCAGCATAAGGATAATAGATGAAATAACGGCTCCTACAAGATATAAGTTCTGAAATGGATTGCGATCAAAGATTGATTTTTCACTTCGACAGTCAAATACGTGAATAAGCTGTGCCATAACAAGTGTGGCAAATGCAATCGTCTGTGCATACTGCAGCCGATCTGGGTCATTGTCATAAACAATCATGAATGCAGCAAGTGTAGCAGCTCCAATTAAAAATCCGCGGCTGACTACTTTCCACCCTAACCCTCTTGCAAAGATACCTTCACGCGGATGCCTTGGATGGCGCTTCATCACGTTATCTTCTGGCTGGTCTAAGCCAAGAGCCATCGCAGGCAAACCGTCTGTTACTAAGTTTACCCATAGTATTTGAATGGGCACTAGCGGAAGCGGAAGTGCTAAAATCATCGCAAAGAGCATAACTAAGATTTCTCCTACATTTGATGCAAGCAAGTAACGGATAAACTTTCGAATATTTTCATAGATGTTTCGTCCTTCTTTGATTGCTGATTTAATAGTAGCAAAATTATCATCAAGCAAAACGAGTGAAGACGCTTCTTTTGCTACGTCTGTCCCGGTGATGCCCATCGCGATGCCTATGTCTGCTGCTTTAATAGCAGGTGCATCATTTACGCCGTCACCCGTCATGGCTACAATGTGATCTTTTGCTTGAAGAGCTTTAACAATTTTAAGCTTATGCTCAGGTGATACCCTGGCATATACGTAAACATCATCCACTACTTCTTCTAGCTCTTCCTGCGTCATTTTGGATAAATCCGTTCCTTCCAAGACTTGACCGTTTTTCGGTAGAATGCCTAGCTGTTTTGCAATCGCCTGTGCTGTAATGACGTGGTCACCTGTAATCATAACGGTTTTGATTCCTGCGTCTCGGCATTCTTTGACCGCTTGCTTGACTTCTGGTCTTGGCGGATCAATCATTCCTTGAAGCCCGAGGAAAGTCAGGTCTTTTTCCGCTTCGTTCTCTGTATGAACGCTCTCATGGTCTCCTAACGGACGATAAGCAATAGCAATGGTTCGAAGCGCTTGGCTAGCTAACTGATCAATCGCTCCTTTTACTTCATTATGAACCGTTACCGACAGCGTTTGTTTTCTGCTTTCCCACAAAATATTTTTGCTGTTTACAAGCAGCACATCGGGAGCACCTTTTGTTATGACATAGCGCTTATTAGATGCGTCTTCAATGACTACACTCATCATTTTACGCGTTGAATCAAATGGAAACTCTTCAATAATCGTAAACTGCTTTTGAATGTTTTCTTTTGTCAGCCCCGCTTTCATTGCGGCAACAAGCAAAGCCGCTTCAGTAGGATCCCCGTCGATGACATATTCTTTATCTTTTCTCGAAATGGACGTTTGATTGCAAAGCAGACCAAACACCAAAAGCTGCTGAAGCGGTTTTTCACTCCGTGTATCAACTTCTCTTTCCTCTCGCGAAAATACGCCCGTAGGTTCATACCCTGTCCCTGATACCCTCCACGTCATTCCTCCTGACCAGAGGTGAGTAACTGTCATTTTATTTTGCGTTAATGTGCCCGTTTTGTCTGAGCAAATGACTGACGCGCATCCTAGTGTTTCAACAGCAGGAAGTTTGCGAACAATGGATCTTTGCTTAATCATGCGCTGTACACCAAGAGATAGCGCCACGGTTACGATGGCAGGAAGACCTTCGGGTATGGCAGCAACAGCTAAGGAAACTCCCGCTAAGAACATACTATATAAATCATGGCCTTGCAGCACGCCAATCCCGACCACTAATACAGTAAGTGCAAGCGCTACAACGATTAAAATTTTACCTAATTGCTCTAACTTCCGTTGAAGAGGGGTAATCATGACTTCAGCATTTTGAAGCAAATCAGCAATTTGCCCCATCGCTGTTTTCATTCCAATCCCTACAACGATACCTGTTCCGCTTCCTCGCGTCACAAGCGTACCCATAAAAGCCATATTGTCCTGATCTCCAAGCGGCACTTCATCTCCTGGCAAAGCTTTTATTTGCTTGGCAACTGGCAAAGACTCTCCCGTAAGCGCTGATTCTTCAATTTCTAGACTTTTGGCTTCCATAATCCGAAGGTCAGCCCCGATGCGGTCTCCGCTCGAAAACTTTACAATGTCTCCTACTACCAGCTCTTTAGATGGCAACTTAACCCATTTCCCTTCACGCATAGCTGCTACTTGAGGAGCAGAAAGCTCTTTTAATGCATGAAGAGATTTCTCTGCTTTTCTTTCTTGAAAAAAACCTAGAAATCCATTAATTACTACAATGGCAATAATAGCAATCGCATCGATGTATTCGCCTAAAAGACCTGAAATAAGCGTAGCAGCTAGTAAAACCAGCACCATAAAATCTTTAAACTGCTCTACAAACACAAGAATGGCCGGTTTTTTCTCTCCTTCAGTCAATTCATTAAATCCTTGCTGCTGCTGACGTGCTTTTACTTCTTTGTGTGTAAGACCATGCTGTCTGTCTGTTTTTGTTACTTCTACTATTGCTTTTTCACCTAATTCATACCATTTCATTGCATCTTTTCACACCCTTTTATTTGTAAATGCACCTATTAGATTGTTACAATCTTATATCGTATGCTTATTCAGACTCGTCCTAAAAAATGCTATACTTTTCTATAGGACAATTTTCAATTACTTAAGGATGTGAGCACTATGTCATTTGATGGTATTTTTACATATGGCATTTTACAAGAATTATCTGAGACCTTGGTTTCAGGACGAATTTCAAAAATATATCAGCCGTTTCCAAACGAGTTGATTTTACAAGTACGCGCTAAAGGTGAAAACCGCAAACTTTTAATCTCAGCTCACCCTAACTATTCACGCGTTCATTTTACAAATGAGCCTTATGAAAATCCATCTGAGCCTCCTATGTTTTGTATGCTTCTTCGCAAACATTTAGAAGGAAGCATTATTGAACAAGTATATCAGCTTGGATTAGACCGCATTTTAGTCATTGAAACAAAAGGACGAAATGAAATTGGCGACGTGACGTACAAGCAGCTTATTATTGAAATCATGGGAAGACATAGTAATGTTGTGCTTGTAGATAAAGAAAAACAAACGATTATCGACAGCATTAAACACGTTCCAATGGCCTTGAACAGGCACCGTACGCTTCTACCTGGAGCACCTTACGTACTGCCTCCTAGTCAAGATAAGCTTCATCCATTTGAAGCGGATGAAGAAACCGTGGTTAAAAAAATTGATTTTAATAGCGGAAAGTTAGCCACCCAGCTAGTGCAGACCTTCTCGGGGCTTTCTCCTTTAATTGCAAATGAAGTGGTGTTTCGCTCTGGCTTAGCGAATCGTTCTACCCTCCCAAAATCATTCGTCGAAACGATGACGCTGATCAAAGAAGGTCAGTTTACACCAACTCTGACAACCGTTAATCAAAAAGACTACTTTTATTTACTGGAATTAACGCATTTAGAGGGTACGAAAAAAACGTATGCAACCATCAGCGAGCTTCTTGACCGCTATTACTACGGGAAAGCAGAGCGAGATCGTGTAAAGCAGCAAGCGCATGACTTAGTACAGTTTATTTCTACCGAGAAAAAGAAAAATGAGAAAAAAATAAAAAAACTTGAGCAAACGCTGCAAAATGCAGAAAAAGCATCTGATTATCAGCTAGCCGGTGAACTCCTTACCGCAAATTTACACCTTGTCAAAAAAGGAGATGCGAAAGTGGATGTTATTAATTATTATGATGAAAATAGCGGTACACTTACGATTTCATTAGATCCGCAAAAATCACCGTCTCAAAATGCTCAAAGCTATTTCACAAAGTATCAAAAAGCGAAAAATTCCGTTTCGATTGTAATCGAACAAATTGAAAAAGCAAACGAAGAAGTACAGTATTTTGAATCACTTATTCAGCAAATGGATACTGCTACTCACAAAGACATTGCAGAGATTCGTGAAGAGCTTGTGGAAGAAGGATATTTGCGCAACCGTCAGCAAAAACAAGCGAAAAAACAAAAAAACACCACGCCTACACTTGAACAATACGTTTCAAGCGACGGCACGAAGATTTTAGTTGGAAAAAACAATAAGCAAAATGAGTATTTAACAAATCGCCTTGCTGCTCGTGATGACGTTTGGTTTCATACAAAAGATATACCGGGTTCTCACGTTGTTATCCGCAGCCAAGAGCCTTCAGAAGAAACAATTTTAGAAGCGGCTCATCTTGCTGCTTACTTTAGTAAAGCCAAGAATTCAAGTTCAGTACCCGTGGACTATACAAAAATTCGCCACGTAAAAAAACCAAGTGGTGCCAAGCCTGGTTTTGTGACGTACGATAACCAGCAAACGGTGTACGTAACGCCTAGCGAAGAACTTGTACTGAAGCTGCGTCAGTCATAATAAAACCCCCTTTCTCTATAGAAAGGGGGTTTTATTATATAGATCTAGTTTAGTTCATCCACGAAGGGTCTGAAGGATTTTCACGCCATTTAAATAGTTTGTCCATAGCTTCTTCTTCAATGTATCCCGCTTCGTTTGCCGCTTCTACTAGCGTAGAGTAGTCTGTTAGCGAATAAACTTGAAGTTCTTTTTCTTTAAACAGCTGACGCGCTTTTTCCAGCTCATATGTAAAGATAGACACAACTCCCAGCACTTCACACCCCTGCGCTTTTAATGCATCGACTGCGGTAAACACACTTCCGCCAGTTGAAATCAAATCTTCAATCACAACAACTTTTTGACCTTTTGTTACTTTTCCTTCGATCTGATTTCCTTGGCCATGTTCTTTTGCTTTGCTTCGCACATAGCACATTGGAAGCTCTAGCGCTTCACTTACCCATGCTGCATGAGGGATACCAGCTGTAGCGGTACCAGCAATCACTTCTGCATTGGCAAAATACGTTTTAATTAAATGCTGCAGACCTTTTGCAATTTCTTTTCGCACTTTCGGGTAGCTAAGCGTTAGACGGTTGTCACAATAAATAGGCGACTTAATTCCAGAGGCCCACGTAAACGGCTCGTTTGGTTGAAGGCTTACTGCCTCAATATCAATTAATTGTTTAGCAATTTCTTTTCGTAGTTTTGTCATCGCGTAATACGCTCCCCTTTCCACTGCTGTAACATCTCATAATATGCTTTAAGCGGGTCTTTTGCTTTAGTAATAGAACGTCCAACGACAATGGCACTTGAGCCATATTCTCTCGCTAGCTGAGGTGTTGCCACACGGACTTGGTCATCTACTGAATCTGTGCCCATACGAATACCCGGCGTTACGGTCAAAAAGTCTTCTCCTGCTGCTTTTCGAATCGAAGGCACTTCATGAGTAGAACATACAACGCCGTCAAGTCCACTTTTTTTAGCAAGTGCTGCATAATGCGTAACCACTTCTTGCATCGAATGTGTAATGAGCTGCTGCTCTTTTAGCATTTCATCAGATGTACTCGTTAGCTGAGTAACCGCAATACAATCCGGGCGCTTTTTGCCGGCAGCGGTTCCTAAGTCAAGTCCTTCAACGGCTGCTTGCATCATGTTCATTCCGCCCGCTGCGTGAACGTTAACCAAATCCACTTCAAGAGAAGCTAAAGACTTCATCCCTTGCTTTACCGTATTGGGAATATCATGAAGCTTTAAGTCTAAAAAGATTTGGTGGTTTTGCTCTTTTAATGCAGAAATAATGGATAACCCTTCTTTATAAAACAGTTCCATGCCTACTTTCACAAATAATGACTCTTGTTGAAAAGGCATTAAAAACTGCTGTACATCGTTAATTGATGAAAAATCAAGAGCAATGATTAACGGTTGCTTCACGCTTTTTCCAGCTCCTTCCGATACATTCTGAAACATGCTCGTATCCTAATGATGTTAATAGCCTTGGCAGTTCGTCAATGATGGTTGGGCATACATATGGGTCAACAAAGTTTGCTGTACCAACCGCCACTGCACTTGCACCTGCATATAGGAACTCGAGTGCATCTTCAGCAGTCGTCACTCCGCCCATACCGATAATTGGAATGTTCACTTTTTGGCTCACTTCATATACCATTCGAATCGCTACCGGTTTAATTGATGGGCCTGACAGTCCGCCTGTGCCGTTCGCTAAAACCGGCTGAGCTGTTTTCAAATCCAGACGCATCCCGAGAAGCGTATTGATCATCGTTAAGCCATCCGCACCAGCTTCTTCAACAGCCATCGCCATGTCTACAATATTGGATACGTTTGGTGATAGTTTAACATAAACTGGAACATTTGAAACATCTTTTACTGCTTTCGTTAAACGAGCAGCAATGACAGGATCTACGCCAAACGCAATTCCGCCTTCTTTTACGTTAGGACATGAAATATTCAATTCAAGTGCTTTTACATTTGATACGGTTGAAATTTCTTTTGCCACGTGCACATATTCTTCAATTGAAGCACCGGCTACGTTCGCGATAATCGGCACATCATATTGCTGAAGCCAAACGAGCTCTTCATTCATTACTTTTTCTAAGCCAGGATTTTGTAATCCGATTGCATTTAACATTCCTGCAGATGTTTCCGCTACGCGAGGAGTTGGATTGCCAAAACGAGTTTCAGCAGTAGTCGCTTTAATCATAATGGCTCCAAGTGCATCAAGTGAATAAAATTGAGCATACTCACGTCCAAATCCAAAACAGCCGGATGCTGGCATAATTGGATTTTTCAAATCTAATCCTGGCAATGTCGTTTTTAGCATGCTCATAGAAGCACCTCCCCTGCTTGAAAGACGGGACCGTCGCTGCAGATTTTTTTATACGCCGTAGAATCTTCACTTTCTCTGCATACACATGCAAAACAAGCGCCGATTCCACAACCCATTCTTTCTTCTAAAGAAATGTAAAGCGGCTTGTTTGTATAATTATTTTCTAGTGCTTTCAACATCGGAGTTGGACCGCATGAAAACATAACATCATATGAAAACTGCTGCTCGTCAATCACCGTTGTGACAAAACCTTTTGTTCCGTAAGAGCCGTCTACCGTTGCAATATATGTTTCTCCTAAAGCTAAAAACTCTCGCTCATAAAATACGTCTGCTTTTGATTGAAAGCCTAAGACGTGAATAACCTGCACGCCTTTTTCACGAAGTCTTTTTGAAAGCTCATAGAGCGGAGGCACTCCAATGCCTCCCCCTACTAATAAAGCGGTTTGACCTGCCTCTATGGTATCTAATGGAAAACCGTGGCCAAGCGGACCTAACACGTCAATCGACTGTCCGGCTTGCTTTTCGGCAAGCAGCGATGTTCCCGCCCCTTCTGCACGGTAAATCATCGTAAATTGTTCGTGCGTTTGGTCAATTTCTGCAATACTGATTGGTCTGCGAAGCAGTGGCAAATAGTCGTTGTTGACGCGGATATGCACAAACTGCCCCGGCTCATTCATGAAACGAACAAGCTCGCCTTGAAGGGTTAATTCATATACATTGTGTGTTAACGGTCGCTGACTGACGACTTGCATCATTTCATGTTTGATCATACGGTTGTCACCTCTTTAGTTGGACGAACTTTTTTCATTGGTGTTGTATGGAAGCTGATCGTTTCAAGCACTCGTAAAATCGCTTCTGCTGTATCAAGTGATGTTAAGCAAGGTACACCATTTTCAACTGCTTCACGGCGAATTTTAAATCCGTCACGCGCAGGCTGTTTTCCTTTTGTTAGCGTGTTGATGACAAGCTGCGCCTCACCTTTTCGTATCACATCTAAAAGATTGTGATCTTCATGATGAATTTTATTTACTACTTTTACGCGAATGTCTTCTTTTGTAAACGTTGAAGCTGTTCCTTCCGTTGCAATCACCTGGTAGCCAATGTTAGCAAAACGCTTCGCTAGCGCTGTTGCCTCTTCTTTATCTTTATCCGCTACTGTCATAAGTACTGAACCGTACGGCTTAATGGACATACCTGACGCAATTAGTCCTTTATATAATGCTTTTTCGTACGTTGAATCTTGCCCCATTACTTCTCCAGTAGATTTCATTTCAGGTCCAAGCGTAATATCTACGCGACGCAGCTTTGCAAATGAGAAGACCGGCACTTTTACGTAGACACCTTCTTCTTCAGGGTGCATGCCTGATTCATAACCAAGCTCTCGCAAACTTGTTCCTAAAATAACTTTTGTTGCCACATTCGCCATCGGAATACGCGTAATTTTACTTAAGAACGGCACCGTACGGCTTGAACGAGGATTTACTTCAAGAACAAACACTTCTCCTTTTGATAAGACGAACTGAATGTTGAGCAGTCCAATAATGTTTAAGCCTTTTGCAATACGTGTTGTGTAATCAATGATTGTATCTTTTACATCCTGTGACAGAGTTTGCGGTGGATATACAGCAATGGAGTCACCTGAGTGTACACCCGCGCGCTCTACATGTTCCATAATCCCTGGAATAACCACTGTTTCACCGTCTGAAATGGCATCGACTTCAATTTCTTTTCCAGTTAAGTAGCGGTCGATTAACACAGGGTGATCAGCGTGTACTTTTACCGCGTGTTTCATATAGTGAAGCAGTTCTTCTTCTTTATACACAATTTCCATTGCGCGTCCGCCTAGTACATATGAAGGTCGTACAAGCACCGGATAACCAATTTCTTTTGCCACAACTACTGCTTCTTCTACGGATGTGACCGTCTTTCCAAGAGGCTGAGGTACTTCTAAACGCGCTAGCGTCGCTTCGAATTTTTTACGGTCTTCCGCTGCATCTAAGCTTTCAAGCGACGTTCCTAAAATCTTGACCCCTCTTGCTTCTAGCTCGTCTGCTAAGTTGATTGCTGTTTGACCACCGAACTGTACGACCACACCTTCTGGTTTTTCTAAATCAATGATATGCATCACATCTTCAATCGTCAGCGGCTCGAAGTATAATTTATCTGAAATACTGAAGTCAGTTGATACTGTTTCTGGATTGTTATTGACAATAATCGCCTCGTATCCAGCTTCTTTAATCGCCCACACGGAGTGAACTGTTGCATAGTCAAACTCAATTCCTTGCCCGATGCGGATTGGACCTGACCCTAACACTACAACGCTTTTACGATCTGTAACAATCGATTCGTTTTCATCTTCAAATGTACCGTAGAAATATGGTGTTGTAGATTCAAATTCAGCTGCACATGTATCTACTGTTTTGTACACTGGCATCACGCCATTTTGTTTGCGGAAGTTATATACTTCACGCTCTGTTTGATTCCATAGCTTAGCAATCGTACAGTCTGCAAATCCCATTTCTTTTGCTTCCTGTAAAACTTCTACGTTATGAATCTCTTCTTTTAACACATTTTCAAAAGCAATCACTTTTTCAAGTTTTACTAAGAAGAAGAGATCGATTTTGCTCCACTCGTGAATTTGCTGAATCGTTATGCCGCGGCGAATCGCTTCTGCGATGTAGAATAATCGCTCATCACCAGCTTTGCGAATACGTTTTTCAATAATTGCATCATCAAATTCATGCGCATCTTTCAGCTCTAAGTGATGAACGTTTGACTCTAGTGAGCGTACGGCTTTTAAAATTGACTCTTCGAACGTGCGGCCAATTGCCATTACTTCACCTGTTGCTTTCATCTGTGTACCGAGTTTACGGTTAGCTGATTCAAATTTATCAAACGGCCAGCGTGGAATTTTAGATACGATGTAATCTAGTGCCGGTTCGAAACATGCGTATGTCTTCCCAGTTACCGGGTTCATCATTTCATCTAATGTTAAGCCTACCGCAATTTTTGCTGCTAATTTTGCAATTGGATACCCTGTTGCTTTTGATGCTAAAGCCGATGAGCGGCTTACACGAGGGTTTACTTCAATTACGTAATACTGGAAGCTTTCTGGGTCTAGTGCTAGCTGAACGTTACATCCGCCTTCGATTTTAAGCGCTCGGATAATTGTTAGTGAAGCATTTCTAAGCAGCTGATACTCACGGTCGCTTAGCGTTTGGCTTGGTGCTACAACAATTGAATCTCCCGTATGAATACCGACCGGATCAAAGTTTTCCATATTACATACTACGATGGCATTATCGTTTGCATCGCGCATTACTTCATATTCAATTTCTTTAAAGCCTGCAATGCTTTTCTCAAGTAAGCACTGTGTTACAGGACTGTGTTTTAATCCACTTGTTACAATTTCAATCAACTCTTGCTCGTTGTTACAAATTCCGCCTCCCGTACCGCCAAGCGTATAAGCAGGACGCACGATTACCGGATAGTTTACTTGTTCAACAAACGCATAAGCTTCGTCTAACGAATGAATGATTTCACTTGCTGGGACAGGCTGATTTAGTTCATTCATTAGTGAACGGAACTGCTCACGGTCTTCAGCTTGTTCAATCGCCGATAATTTTGTCCCGAGAATTTCTACATTAAATTCTTCTAAAATACCCGTTTCGTGTAATTCTACCGCTAAGTTCAGTCCCGTTTGACCGCCAAGCGTTGGAAGCAGTGCATCAGGGCGTTCTTTACGAATAATTGAGCTTACAAATTCAACCGTTAGAGGTTCAATATATACTTTATCTGCCATTTCTGAGTCTGTCATGATTGTTGCAGGATTGGAGTTCACAAGAATAACTTTGTATCCTTCTTCTTTTAGCGCAATACACGCTTGCGCTCCTGCATAGTCAAACTCTGCCGCCTGTCCGATGACGATTGGTCCTGATCCGATTACGAGAATTGTGTTAATATCTTGACGTTTTGGCATTAGCAATTACCTACTTTCTGATTGTTTTTCATAAGATCCATAAATTCGTTGAACAATCCGTTTGCATCTTCAGGTCCCGGTGATGCTTCAGGGTGATATTGAACCGTAAATGCCGGATATTCTTTATGCTTTACTCCTTCAACTGTTCCATCGTTAAGCGCAACGTGCGTCACTTCTAATGGCGTGTTGACAAGAGATGGCTCACATACTGTATAGCCGTGGTTTTGAGATGTAAGAGCTACTTTATTGGTTTTTAGATCCTTTACAGGATGGTTGGATCCACGATGACCAAATTTCATTTTTTCTGTATCTGCTCCGCATGCTAGCGCAAACAGCTGATGTCCTAAACAAATTCCGAAAAGAGGAACCTTTCCTAAAACCCCTTGAATCATCTCGATTGCTTCAGGTACGTCTTTTGGGTCTCCAGGTCCGTTGCTCAACATGATGCCATCTGGATTTAATTGAAGAATTTCTTGCGCAGTTACGTTATAAGGAACCACAATCACGTCGCATTGACGAGCTGTTAATTCGCGTAAAATTCCGTGTTTCATTCCAAAGTCAACGAGTACCACTTTTTTACCTCTGCCTGGGCTTGGGTAAGGCTTCACTGTTGATACTTTTTTAACTGAGTCAGTCGGAAGTTCATGATTTTGAAGCTGTGATACCACTTCTTCTACATTGACTTCCATGTTGCACACGCGTCCGCGAAGCGCACCGTGCTGACGAATTCTTCTCGTTAATTTTCTTGTGTCGATTCCAGCTAATCCTGGAATATCTTTTTGTTTTAAAAATTCATCTACTGATAGTTCGCTTCTGAAGTTTGAAGGAGCATCACAAATTTCTTTTACAATCAAACCGTGTACAGCTGGTTCAATCGACTCAAAGTCATCGCGGTTAATACCGTAGTTTCCGATTAAAGGATATGTTAATGTCACAATTTGTGCACAGTATGATGGATCAGATAGAATTTCTTGATATCCTGTCATTCCCGTGTTGAAAACAACTTCTCCTGTCATTTCTTTGTCGCTGCCGAATCCTTTTCCGATAAATACTGTTCCATCTTCTAAAATTAGTTGACGTTGCATGCTTTAACATCCTCCCATACTCGTTTACCTTCTACTAATGTCATTACCGGCCAACCTTTGCATACCCAGTTAGCAAACGGCGTATTTTTACCTTTTGATACAAATTCTTCTGGATTAATTGCTTTTTCTGTTTCAAGATCAATGATAGTTAAATCTGCTGGTTTCCCTACTTCGATGGTGCCATAAGGAAGGTTGAACGTGTCAGCAGGCTTGTTTGTTAAATATGATACTAGCTGCTCTAGCGTCATTACTTCTTTTAATACCAAGTTTGTATAAAGAAGCGGGAAAGCTGTTTCAAGTCCCACAATCCCAAACGGCGCAAGCTCCATGCCTGCTGATTTTTCGTCCGCTGTGTGCGGTGCATGATCAGTGGCGATAAAATCAAGCGTTCCGTCTAATAAAGCTTCAATTAATGCCTGTTGATCATCTTTTCCTCGAAGCGGCGGATTCATTTTAAAGTTTGAATCAAGCCCAGGGATGTCTTCCTCATTTAGCAGTAAATGATGAGGCGTTACTTCTGCGGTTACGCGAGTTCCTGCTTTTTTTGCATCCCGAATGGCGCGAATGGATTCTTTTGTACTTACGTGACACACATGGTAGTGACAGTTTGCTGCTTCAGCAAGCAGTACATCTCGTGCAATTTGAACGGCTTCACAGATAGAAGGGATACCGTTTAGTCCATGTTCTTTTGCAAATTTTCCGTCGTGGACGCAGCCTTTGTTGATTAAATCATTATCTTCACAGTGTGCAACGATTGCTTTATTTAATGAAGCGGCTTTTTTCATCGCTTTCAGCATCATTCCTGTTGACTGAACGCCTACTCCATCATCTGTAAAAGCAAATGCGCCCGCTTCTTTTAAGCCTTCAAAGTCCGTTAGTTCTTTTCCTAATTGGCGAGTGGTAATCGATGCGTATGGTAATACGCGAACATGTGCTGTTTCTTCAATACGCTTGTTTACCCACTCCATTTGTTCAACAGTATCCGGAACTGGACGCGTGTTTGGCATTGCAGCAATTGCTGTAAAACCGCCCTTTGCCGCTGCTAGAGTACCCGTTTCAATCGTTTCTTTCTTTTCTCCCCCTGGCTCCCGCAAGTGAACGTGGACATCGATTAAACCCGGTGATAAGAAGTTCCCGCCTGCATCAATGACTTCTTCATTCTCTACGTCGATGTGTGAAGCTATTTCAGCAATTACACCATTTTCAATTTTCAGTTCGACTTTTTCAATTTTTCCTTCATTTAACCATGTAGCATTTTTGATAATTGTTGTCATTATTAAGTCCCCTTTCAATTGGTTGTAGCGCTCTTGCTAATACTGCCATGCGAATGTACACGCCATTTTGCATTTGTTTAAAAATTCTTGATCGTTCACATTCAACGAGCTCATCTGCAATTTCGACTCCTCTGTTTACAGGAGCTGGATGAAGGATAATGCTATGTGATTTCATTTTCCGCTCTCGTTCAACGGTTAATCCGAAGCGGCTGTGGTAGTTCTGTGCAAGCTCTGAAGTGTTCTCTTCGTGCCTTTCAAATTGAATACGCAGCAGCATCACAACATCGACCGTTTCGATTGCTTCATCGATATCAAGATATGTACCGTGTCTGTTCTCTTCATCTTTCCATTCTTCAGGTCCCGCAAAATATACGGTCGCCCCTAGTTTTGTCAGCATTTCAGCATTCGATCTCGCTACGCGGCTATGTCGCAAATCTCCGACTATTGCGACTTTTAATCCTTTAAACGAGCCGAACTCTTGGCGAATCGTCAGTAGATCAAGCAGACACTGAGTTGGATGCTGACCGCATCCGTCTCCTGCATTAATGATGGGAATCGATACTTTTTCCTGCAGTACTTCATAATAACGATCTTGCGGGTGGCGAATAACAACTGACTGAACGCCGATTGAAGCTAATGTTTCAATCGTGTCATAAAGCGTTTCTCCTTTTTGGACGCTTGAAGTTGTTACTTCAAACGGAATTGTTGTTAATCCTAGCTGCTGTTCTGCCATTTCAAAGCTGCATCGAGTACGCGTGCTCGCTTCAAAAAATAAGTTGGCAACAAACATTTTCTCTTCCGGTTTCCATCCTTGTTTATTCGTTCGATAGTTTTCAGCGCTGTCTAAAATCTCTAGAATTTCATTTGTTTCTAGTGTTGAGACTGTCACTAAATGTTTCATATCGATTCCCTCCATTTTTGCTTTCCTCGCATTTCTTTATAAAAAACACCCTTTCTAACTTAGAAAGGGTGTAAGAAAACAAGCTTCGTCTATAACGCGCTTTTCACACACCCTTAGAAACCTCTCTGGATTTCAATTAAAAGGCGTTCTATGAAATTTTTCGTGCTGACGTTTGTTGAACGTTTTCTGCTTCTTTTATCTTCTCTTTCGGCAGAACTAGATTCAGCAGAACTCCCATGATAGCAGACAGTGCCATGCTATCAATCTTTACATGTTCTGAGATATCTAAGTGTGCTCCTCCGATTCCTAACACTAAGATAATCGAAGCAATCATTAAGTTTCGTTTTGATCCAAGGTCTACCTTTGCATCCACCATCATGCGCAAGCCTGATGAAGCAATGATTCCGAATAAGAGAATTGAAATCCCGCCCATGACCGGCGTTGGTATACTTGAAATAAGAGCGTTGATTTTGCCGACAAACCCGAACAAAATCGCGAAGACTGCTGCTCCTGCTATCACAAATACGCTAAGCACCTTTGTGATGGCTAACACTCCGATGTTCTCACCGTATGTTGTATTTGGCGGTCCGCCGATCAGCGCAGCAAGCATAGTTGCTACTCCGTCTCCTAAAATCGATCTGTGCAGCCCTGGCTTTTCAATATAGTTTCGATCCACAATCTTATTTAAGACGAGAATGTGTCCGATATGTTCTGAGAGTGTTACGACTGCTACAGGTACCATGATAAGCACAATCCCTAATGAAATGGACGGCGTGTATGTGACGAACGGCACGTAGAAGTGAGGTACTTCAATCCACTCTGCTTTCACTACCTTTGAAAAGTCTACCAATCCTTGTGTATAAGCGAAGATGTATCCGCCGATAATTCCCATCAGTACCGGAATCAGACTGATAATATTTTTAAAGAAGATTGAGCAAGCAACTGTTATCGCTAGTGTCACAAGGGCAACCATCAGGTAAGTTAAGCTGTAATTTCCTTTTGCATCGTTCATAGCCATGCCTACTGCTGTATTAGCTAGTCCTAAGCCTATAACCATAATAACTGGTCCTACTACAACCGGAGGAAGCAGCTTCATAATCCAATTAATTCCTGTTCCTTTTATAATCAAAGCAACAATTCCATAAACAAGTCCGGCTAAGAAACAGCCAACCATCGTTTCTTCAGGTCCAAACGAAGCTTTTGCGAAAATGATTGGCGTGATGAACGCGAACGATGAACCAAGATAAGAAGGAATTTGACCTCTTGTAATGAGCAGGAAAGCAAGAGTTCCTACCCCGCTTGAAATCAAAGCAATTGCCGGGCTGAACCCGACTAGGAACGGCACTAACACCGTCGACCCAAACATTGCAAACAAATGCTGTAGACTCAATGTTAACCAATTTACTGCTTTTGGTTTATCATGTATATCAAGTACAAAATCTCGTTGTTGACTCATATGTTTTTCCTCCTATCACTATTAAAAAACCTCTTTACGCAGAGGCAAAGAGGTTTTCAGCATACAAGAAAGACGCTATACCGCAGTATAGTTTTCCTTGTATAGTGACCCCCCTTTTGCAGCCTCACGGGACTACCATTTAAAAGGGTATATAATTTATTTTTCGTAAATAGACACGTGGTCTTTTTCGTCTACTTCCATTAAATGCACCGCAATTTTTTCACTTTTAGCTGTCGGTACGTTTTTGCCAACATAGTCTGCTCGAATCGGCAGCTCGCGGTGCCCTCTATCCACTAAAACAGCCAGCTGAATGAGTTCAGGTCGGCCGATATCAATCAGTGCATCAAGTGCTGCTCGAACCGTACGACCCGTATATAACACATCGTCTACTAAGATGACGTTCTTATTTGCAATATCTGTCGGAATATCTGATCCTTTTACGAGAGGCTCATCATTGCTTGTCACTTTCGATAAATCATCTCGGTAAAGCGTGATGTCTAGTTCTCCGACTGGCAATGTATTTCCTTCAATTTGTGCAATTCGTTCTGCTAAACGTTTTGCGATATAAATACCTCGCGTTTTAATCCCCACTAGCACACAATTTTCGATTCCTTTATTCTTTTCAATAATCTCATGTGCAATTCGAGTTAAAGCGCGGCGAATAGCCTGTTCGTCAAGTACGGTAGCTTTTACGTTCACTGTTTTTCACCTCAGGTTGTTGACATAAAAAAATCCTCTTGCCTTGAGGCAAGAGGATTTGGTTTTAGACATATTTCTTCAAAAAGGCTATAAGTATGCCTTTTCTGCACCGTTTCCTTCTCAGCCTCTCTGGACTGTTCTTAAAGGTTCTTATTAAGTTAATACAAGTATGCCATCACTTATGGCAGTTGTCAACTTCTTTTTTCAATAAGCTCTAGCATCTCATTAAACTCTTTTGGAGCCGGTGCTTCAAATTCCATATATTCATTTGTACGAGGGTGAATAAAGCCTAATACGCCTGCATGAAGCGCTTGTCCGTCAATCGGAAGCGTTTTTTTCGGTCCGTACTTCGGATCCCCGGCAAGCGGAAAGCCAATATACTTCATATGAACGCGAATTTGATGTGTTCGCCCCGTTTCTAGCTTACATTCGACCAGTGAAAAATCTTTAAAACGCTGCAATACAGTAAAGTGCGTCACTGCATCACGACTGTTTTCATCAGTCACCGTCATGCTTTGACGATCTTGCTTATCTCGGCCGATTGGCGCATCAATTGTACCGTGATCGTGCGCAATTACTCCGTGAACGATAGCTTTATAACGACGCGTCACTGTTTTAGCTACAAGCTGACTAACTAATGATTCATGGGCTAAATCATTTTTTGCAACCATAAGTAAACCGGATGTATCTTTATCAATTCGATGAACGATACCAGGGCGCATAACGCCGTTAATACCGGATAAATCTTTACAGTGAGCCATTAGGCCGTTTACAAGCGTGCCGCTATGATGACCAGGAGCTGGATGTACAACCATGCCGCGAGGTTTATTTACAACAAGCACATCTTGATCTTCATAATAAATATCTAAATCCATTTCTTCCGCTACCACATCAAGCTCTTCTAGTTCCGGCACTTCAATAATAATAGCGTCTCCTGTTTTACATTTATAGTTTCCTTTGACGGTTTTATCGTTCACTTTTGCGTGACCTTCTTTAATCCACTGCTGCACTTGTGAACGTGACCATTCTGCATTTACAGTCGAAAGTACTTTATCAATACGTTCTCCTGCTTGTTCTTCATTTATAACTGTTTCAATTACATTCATTCTTTGTGCTCCTTCTTCATTTTCCCTTCAAACAGCGTCATAATAAACATGATGATTACTCCGACGACAAGTGCCGAATCAGCTACGTTAAAAATCGGAAAATCATACGTAAAGATGTATGTATTTACGAAATCAACTACTTCTTTACGGACCACTCGATCAATAAAGTTTCCAATGGCGCCGCCTAACATTAATGCTAGCGCAATACCGAACCATTTATCTTGTTTTTTGAGCTTTTGAATATAAATTATTAAACCGATTACCACAACCACCGTAATGAGATAAAAGAACCACATCTGTCCTTGTAAAATCCCCCACGCGGCTCCTCTGTTACGATGAGAGGTAATGTAAAGAAAGTTTTCAATTACGGTGATGCTTTGTCCATAATACATTTCTTTTACAATCATCCATTTTGTTACCTGATCAATAAGTATAACAGCTAAAGCGATAAGATAATAAAACACAAACGTTTTCCTCCCGCAATAAAATCAAACGAATCCATACTAAAGCATTTTAGCACATAATTCATTTTTTTTCTCGCTTCTCACCATAAAACAAATAAATCTTCGTTTGTGCGGGCCGTCGGCATTACTTTTAATTTATGAATAGACATCACTTCGCCAGTTAGTTCATCAATTCCGAACGCACCAACGTCAAGCTTTGCTAACGCGTGTTCTACATCTTTTAAATCTGCTTTAATCATTTCTATTACATAACGTTCCTTTTCATCTATATAACCAGATTGTTCTGTAGCATATCTCACTAGGCGATCTTGTAATTCTTCTTTAATAAGAGCTAATTCCTGTCCAATGGAAAGATAATTTTCATACATGCAAACGCCTCCTGTGCTGATAAGATGAAGTATTAATGATGTTAGGTTTACCGAGTTTTCCATCGAATCTACAACACAAGTTTTTCCTAAGGCTTTAAATGCTTTATACCATTGTATTTGGGAATTTCGTACAGCAAAAAACACGCCCAAAAAGGACGTGTTTTTGTTAATTACTGCTGAACGTAGTGATTTTTCACAACATCCGCACAGCGTGTACATAAAGTCGGGTGATCTTGATCTTCGCCAACTGTTGGTGATACAACCCAGCAGCGCTCACACTTCTCACCTTCTGCTTTACTTACAACAATTGAAGCATAGCTGAATTTTTGTGCTTCAGCAGGTGCTTCACCTTCCGCTACCTCAAGATCTGAAACGATGAAGAGTTGACCTACATTTTCAGAAATAGATGCTAACAGTTCTTTCGTATCTGCTGTTGGATACAGCGTTAATTTTGCTTCTAAAGACTTACCGATTACTTTTTCATTACGAGCTTGTTCTAGCGCTTTTAATACTTCATCACGAAGCCCCATGAATGCATCCCATTTTTCTACTAATTGATCTGCTCCTTCGATTTCTTGAACCTCTGGCATATCAACTAGCTGCACGCTTTCTTCCGTTACATTTGGAATGTGAACCCATACTTCGTCTGCTGTATGAGAAAGAATTGGAGACACTAATTTCGTTAACGATAATAACGTTTCATAAAGGACCGTTTGAATGCTGCGACGCTCTACATTATTTTCTGCTTCGATGTACAATACATCTTTTGCAAAGTCTAAGTAGAATGAACTCATATCAATTGTACAGAAATTATGCACTGCGTGATAAATGCTTGAGAATTCATATGAATCATAAGATTTTTTCACTTTATCAATTAATTTGTTCAGCTTCACAAGCATGTAGCGGTCTACTTCACGAAGGTCTTCAACGGCTACAGCATCAGTTGTTGGATTAAAGTCCGCTAAGTTTCCTAGTAAGAAACGGAACGTGTTGCGGATTTTACGATATACTTCTGCTACTTGTTTTAAAATGTTATCAGATACACGAACATCAGCTTGGTAATCTACAGAAGCTACCCATAAACGTAAAATATCTGCACCTAGTTGTTTCATTACTTTTTCTGGAATTACAACGTTTCCTAATGACTTACTCATTTTGCGACCTTCACCGTCTAAAGCAAACCCGTGGCTAAGTACCCCTTTATAAGGTGCTTCACCCGTTACAGCTACACTTGTAGAAAGACTTGAATTAAACCAGCCGCGGTATTGGTCAGAACCTTCTAAATACAAATCAGCCGGACGCTGTAAGTCTTCACGCTCTTCAAGAACAGCTTGATGTGAAGAGCCAGAGTCAAACCATACGTCCATGATGTCTGTTTCTTTTGTGAAGCGGCCATTTGGGCTTCCTTCATGAGTAAAGCCTTCTGGAAGCAAGTCTTTTGCTTCACGCTCAAACCATACGTTTGATCCATGCTCTCTAAATAGATTTGATACGTGTTCGATTGTTTCATCCGTAATGATTGGCTCATCATTTTCAGCATAAAATACCGGAATCGGAACGCCCCATGCACGTTGACGAGAAATACACCAGTCTCCGCGGTCACGCACCATGTTATAAAGTCGCGTTTCACCCCAAGTAGGCACCCATTTTGTTTTTTCTACTGCTTTTAATAAATCTTCACGGAAATCTTTAATAGACGCAAACCACTGTGCCGTTGCACGGAAAATTGTTGGTTTCTTTGTACGCCAGTCATGTGGGTATGAGTGGGTAATGAAACTTAATTTTAACAGCGCGCCTTCTTCTTCTAGTTTGTCTGTAATCGGCTTGTTCGCTTTATCATAGAATAATCCTTCAAATCCTGGCGCCTCATTCGTCATGTGACCCTTACTGTCGACTGGACAAAGAACTTCCAAACCGTATTTTTGACCAACGATAAAGTCGTCTTCCCCGTGTCCCGGTGCTGTATGAACACACCCAGTACCAGCATCAGTTGTTACGTGATCGCCAAGAACAACTAAAGAATCGCGCTTGTAGATTGGATGCTCAGCTACTACACGCTCAAGTTCTGAACCTTTTACCGTACGAAGCGTCTTATAGTCAGCCCATTCAATTTCTTTAGCAACTGTTTCAATCAGTTCAGTTGCCACTACATATTTCGCTCCATCTGCTTCAACTACGCTGTACTGAAGCTCAGGATTGACAGCAATCCCTTGGTTAGCTGGCATTGTCCATGGTGTTGTCGTCCAAATGATGAATTTTTCATCTTGTTCAAGCACACCTTTACCATCTTTTACGTTAAACGCTACGTAAATAGAAGCTGAACGCTTATCATAGTATTCGATTTCCGCCTCTGCTAAAGCAGACTCACTTGAAGGGGACCAGTACACAGGTTTTAACCCTTTGTAGATGTAGCCTTTTTTCGCCATGTCACCAAACACTTTGATTTGCTGCGCTTCGTACTGTGGCTGAAGCGTTACATATGGATTATCCCAATCTCCGCGTACGCCTAAACGCTTGAACTGCTCACGCTGGCCGTTTACTTGTTCCCAAGCATACTGTTCACAAAGCTTACGGAACTCAGCTACCGTCATTTCTTTGCGGTTTACTTTTTTATTTTTTGTTAAAGCTGTTTCAATTGGCAAACCGTGTGTATCCCAGCCTGGTACATAAGGTGCGCAGAAGCCTGACATCGACTTATAGCGAACGATAAAATCTTTTAAAATTTTATTTAATGCATGTCCCATGTGAATATCGCCATTCGCATATGGAGGTCCATCATGCAGGACAAATAGCGGACGGCCTTCCGTACGTTTTTGTACTTTTTCATAAATATTCATTTCAGCCCACTGTTCTTGCATTTTAGGCTCGCGGTTCGGTAAATTTCCACGCATCGGAAATTCAGTTTTTGGCATCAATAATGTATCTTTATATTCCATGTTTTACCCTCCAAAAAAAACGTAAATTTCATATCTTTTTGTACCATAACAAAAAGACCTCCTCATCCCAAAAAGGGACGAGAAGGCCTCCCGCGGTACCACCCTAGTAGATTTGCTGCACGCAAATCCTCTTTGCATTCGTAACGTGAATAAACCGCCACTGCTTACTATCATCAGTTCAGCAATGGTACTCTAGGGTGATTTTCACTTTTTTGTTTGTTATCGAGCTCACACCATCCTCGATTCGCTTTGACAAACTAAAAAAGCTACTGTCCCTGTCTCCGTACTGTTAGATATGAAATTTCATCTGTTACCAAATTATATGACAACAAAACGTGAGAAGTCAAGATGATGTCTTGACTAGTCAATTTTTTCTTCTAGCGCTGGCATCTCATAATCCATCAACTGATCCCAGTCGTCGCTGTTTAACATTTCAAGCTGTGCTTCGATTAACATTTTGAAACGTGTTCTAAATACTTTAGACTGCTTTTTCGTCTCCTCAATGTCCATCGCAATTTTACGAGACTTAGACAGTGCTTCATTAATAATACGGTCCGCATTTTTTTCTGCTTCTTTTATAATGAGCTTCGCTTCTTTTTCAGCGTTTCGCTTCACATCTTCCGCTGCTTCTTGAGCAATTAAAATTGATTTATTTAACGTTTCTTCGATGTTAGTAAAATGTCCAAGACGATCTGTTAATTCAGATACTCTTCCTTCTAACTCCTTTTTATCACGCATTACCAGCTCATAGTCTTTAATTACTTGGTCAAGAAACTCATTTACTTCATCTTCATCATATCCGCGAAATCCGCGATTAAACTCTTTGTTATGAATATCCAAAGGGGTTAAAGGCATCTAGGCCACCTCCGTGTTGTCTCATTACGTCATTAGTAATGGTTTATTCGACATAATTTTAAAATTTCCTGCTAGTAGATTTCTTTATTTCTGCTTTCCTACAACAATTCGCCATTTTTCTTTTTTTGTTTTACCTTCAAGTGAAACGATACGACTTCTGCCGTGACCACGAAGTGACAAAATATCACCTTCATGACATTCAAAAGAAGGCTGTTCAATGACTTTAAAATTTACTTTTACCGCTCCATTTGCAATAAACGGCTGGACTTTTTGTCTTGATAAATTGTGAATGGTCGACAGCAAAACATCAAGCCTCATTGAAGAAACTGTATAAACGTGTTCAATCAGCTCTTCTTTTACCACATGCAGCTGTTCCCTTTGAATAGAAGAAAGTGAAACTTTGGCTTTTCCAATTGATGTTAAATTCATCTCAATATAAGAAGAAATTTCCTCTGCAGCTACAAGCTGAATATCGTCTCCCGCGACCAAAATATCGCCAAATTTTGAACGGCGCAGTCCTAAGGACATCGCCGAACCAAGAACTTGAGGGTGTTCAATCGCCACAAACTTTTTAGGATAATTGAGCTCGTACATACGCAACTGAAAATCCTCGCTTTCAGGTACATAGTAATCCGGATATAGCAGCGCACGCTTGCGTTCAGCAAACGGTTGTCCACCATCAAATGAAACTTGAACCTCTCCTTCAGTCCCGACAATAGCCGTCACAATCTGCTGCTCTCTTGGATCTAAAAAGTCCGTTAGCTTTGGGCTGTATTGATGTAGGACATCTTCTTTCCACTGAAGAACCTGGTCAATAAATCCATGTTCTTCTTGCCTAAAATGTTCATAAATAGACATATTATTACTCCTACTATTGGTATGTAAAAAAGGAATCCAGCGATTCCTTTTTTAAATAAACCCCACCACATTATTAAGTGAATACACGCCTCTTTCCGCAAACCGCAATAAAAAGATTGCGACAAGAGGTGAAATATCAATCATGCCAATAGGCGGAATGATTTTACGAAAAGGCTCTAAGTAAGGCTCACAAATACTGCCAAGCAGCTGACCAAACTTAGACGCCCTTACATCGGGTACCCAAGACATCAAAATGTAAATAATCAGTGCCCATGAGTAAAGCCCAATTAATTTTCCAAGAATCCCAAAAACGATGTCCAAAAACTACCACCTCTTTACGTTTGTTGTATCATGTTCTCCCATCATATCTGAAATGCTTCCGCTTACGTCTACATTATCAGGTGTACATAAAAAGATGTCGGTTCCAATTTTTTGAATGTCCCCGCCTAAAGCATAAACTGTACCACTTAAAAAGTCGACAATTCTCACTGCTTGATCTCGTTGAATGCGCTGTAAATTCACAACTACGACTTTACGATTTTTTAAATGATCCGTAATTTCTTGTGCTTCGGCATAGACGCGAGGTTCGCAAAGCATCATTTTTGATGATTTTTGAACGCTTTGCAAGCTAATCACGTTTTGCTGCTGATTCGGCTGCTGACTAGCTTTCGCTGGTCTCGACTGCTGTACAGGCTCTTCTACCGACTCTTCTTCTTCGTAATGTTCTTCTACATATTCAGTATCGTCATCAAGAGCAAAAAAACTTCTAAAGCGATTTTTCATACTCATCTTGAATTACACCTCCTTAACGTTCATTCCCAACTAACGTGGTTCCTAGTCGAATGAATGTTGCTCCTTCTTCAATTGCAATTGCATAATCGTTTGACATTCCCATTGATAGCTCTGTACACGGTGCATATGGCAAGTTTAGTTCTTGTATGCGATTCTGCAATTTCTTTAGACCTTTAAAACAGCTGCGAAGCGTAGACTCATCATCTGTGTGAGGGGCCATTGTCATCAATCCGACCACTTGGATATTTGCAAATGCTTCAAGAGATTGAATAAATGGAATTACATCTTCTACAGCAAGGCCATGCTTTGATTGTTCTTCGGCAACATTAACTTGTACAAAACATTTTATACGATGTTCTGCACGTTTATCAATTTCTTTTGCTAAAGATAATCGGTCTAGTGAATGAATATAGTCAACTTTATCAATCACATTTTTTACTTTTCTTGTTTGTAAGCTTCCGATAAAATGCCAGGTCGCTTTCTCACCGATTGATTCATACTTTTCTAGAAGACCTTCATCCCTGTTTTCTCCGAGATGTAAAATACCTGCATCCACTGCTTCTGCTGCTCGTTTTGTGGAAACGTATTTTGTTACAGCAATCAGCTCTACATCTTCTCGATTTCGATTAACTTTTTTACACGCTTCAGCAATTGTTTGTTGAACTGCTTCTAGATTTTCACTTACGCTAGCTGTCACTATGTAATTACTCCTCCTTAAAGCCTATGAAGTTAAACATGCGTCCTGTTTTCCCTTGGTCGCGGCGATGTGAGAAGAACAGGTCATCTTCACAGCTTGTACAATACGACGATGTTAAAATTCGTTCCGGCAATACGCCTGCGTTTTGAATCAGCAGCTTATTGACTTTTTTTAAATTAAGCGCGTATTGTCCAGGGCTTACTTCTTGATATCCATTTTGGCCAACTACTTCGTTTACTTGTGTAATGACGCGGTTATCGACAACATAACAGCAATCTTCAATCGAAGGGCCAATCGCCACGTAAATATCTTCAACCGGAACATTTTCTTGCTCTACCCAACGTCGAATCATATTTCCTGCAATATCTTTCACTGTTCCCTTCCACCCAGCATGAGCAAGACCAACTAAATGGTGATCAGGCGCATAGAAGTACAGCGGAACACAATCTGCATAACATAAAGCTAACAAAATATCAGATTCATTTGTATAAATGCCATCCGTTGCTTTTATGCCCTCTTCATACTTGTAGATTCCTTTTGCACAGTCGGCTTTTGTTACTTTTTGAACAGTTGCTTCATGTACTTGTTCAGCACATACAAAGCTTTCAAAAGACATGTCTAGTTCGGCTGCTAAAATTTTTCTATTTGTAATAACATCTTCTACGTTATCGTTTACGTGAAGCCCTAGGTTAAAAGAAGCAAATGGAGGTTTACTCACACCACCATTTTTTGTGGTGAAACCAGCAACAAGCATATCATTCTTTTCTACCCAAGGGCTCAGCCACATAAACGACTCGTGATGACTTTTTTTTAATGGCTCAGGATTCATGTATGTGACACATCCCTTGTTTCATTTGTTCTCACATATTGTACCACAGATTGCTAGGTGCTGTTGACAAAAAACTAATTCTCTTCAGGCTGAAATGCGTCTTTATAACGTACTAAAATGACATCAGAACCAATTTTCACAATATTTTTCCACGGAATCACAATTTCATCATCTTTTCCAAAGAAGCCCAATACACGAGAGCCTCCGATAATGACGGCCTGTATTTTTCCCGTTGTTAAGTCAATATCAATATCCCCTACATTTCCAAGTTTTTTGCCATCAGCTACATTCACTACATCTTTCAGCTGAAATTCTGAAATCTTTAACATGCTCTCTCCTCCTATAGCCAACTTTATTCCTTAGCCTATATATATTTTCAAATTTTCATTTCATGAAGGAAAAGCTTATTTTTTTCTCTGCCATTCTCTTTCTATAGGCATTTTGTTTACTAATTACACAGTTTTTTAGCAAGAGACATTCTCAATGAGTAGCTAGAAGTCCTCACAGCAATAGGAAATCTGATATGAACATCTTTTGGTCATGTATTATACATCGATACATACAAAATAAGCACCGTGTCTGTTTTTATAGACACGATGCTTATTAAGTTGAACATCAAATAAAGTGGATGGTATTAATTGTATGAACGCGAGCAGCTGCCAGTTTAGATAGCTTTTGTTAACTTTGAATATTTTTATTCATCTGTTTAATAGCAGCTTTTTCTAAACGAGAAACCTGCGCTTGAGAAATACCAATTTCTTCAGCCACTTCCATCTGTGTTTTACCTTGAAAGAAGCGCTTTCGTAAAATTAGTTTTTCTCGCTCGTTCAATCTTCTCATACCTTCTTGCAAAGCAATTTCTTCAATCCAAGTTGAATCACGGTTGCGTTCATCGCTTAGCTGATCCATGACATAGATTGGGTCTCCACCATCATTGTAAATAGGTTCAAATAGAGAAACCGGATCTTGGATAGCATCTAAAGCAAACACAATTTCTTCATGCGGTACTTCTAGGACTTTTGAAATTTCCTCAGCTGTAGGTTCCTTGGATGTTTCACTCATAAGTCTTTCACGAACTTGAAGAGCTTTATAAGCAATATCACGAAGGGAACGAGAAACACGGATTGGATTATTGTCACGTAAATAGCGGCGAATTTCCCCTATAATCATTGGGACAGCATATGTAGAAAACTTCACGTTTTGACTTAAATCAAAATTGTCAATGGATTTCATTAATCCAATACATCCAACCTGAAATAAGTCATCAACAAATTCTCCACGATTGTTAAAACGTTGGATCACGCTGAGTACGAGACGTAAATTTCCGCTTACTAGCTTTTCTCTTGCTGTTCCATCTCCAGCCTGCATTTGTTTAAACAACTTTCGCATTTCTTCATTTTTTAATACGGGAAGTTTCGAAGTATCTACTCCACAAATTTCTACTTTATTTCTTGTCAACTCTTTCCCTCCTAACAGGAGATGATGTTCTGAATTCAGTATCTCCTCAGAAGGAAAAAATATGCACTTTTACAATTCTGACAATTCTCCACTAAAAAAGCTGATTGTATAAGATGCTTCTCAGCCCTTATACAATCAGCTTTTTTACTTAAACCATTTTATTAAATTCTTTTCGCAGCCGTTTAATAATTCGTTTTTCAAGCCTTGAAATATAAGACTGAGAAATGCCTAGCATATCAGCTACATCTTTTTGCGTTTTTTCTTCCCCGCCGGCTAGCCCAAAACGCAGCTCCATAATTTGCTTTTCACGATCATTTAATTGGTGCAGTGCTTTCAACAAGAGTTTTCGATCTACATTGGCTTCTAGGTCTTTTGTGATGATATCTTCTTCGGTTCCCATCACGTCAGACAATAACAGTTCGTTTCCATCCCAATCAATATTTAACGGCTCATCAAATGAAACTTCAGATCGAATTTTATTGTTGCGGCGCAAATACATTAAAATTTCATTTTCAATACAGCGAGAGGCGTACGTCGCTAGCTTAATTTTCTTTTCAGGATTAAACGTGTTTACTGCTTTAATTAAACCAATGGTGCCGATGCTAATTAAATCCTCAATATTGATTCCCGTATTTTCAAACTTGCGGGCAATATAAACAACAAGTCGCAAATTACGCTCAATCAACAGCGAACGTGCTGCTTCATCTCCTGATGGAAGTTTTTTTAAGAGCACTTCTTCTTCATCTTTTGTTAAAGGGGGTGGAAGAGCTTCACTTCCTCCTATATAGTACACTTCATCTGTTTTTAGCTTAAGTTTAATTAATAATTTGTACCACCATAATTGAAATCGAATTCGATATGTAGCCATTCTGTATCCTCCTTTATTTGTTCACACCTTTTACGATGCGGAACTTACTTCTCCAATAACAATAAGCTTCGGATGAACAATACACTCATATTGCTTCTCCACTGAAAGCGTTGTATGACTAATACCTACTAATACTTTAGTGACTTCAATCGTATTGGACTGATGCACAAGCCTTACCATATCTGGCTTTAGAGCAAGCAGCAGCTGATTGGCTTGGCCCACGCTTCGATAAGGGACAAAGCGGACTTTTGAATACCACTCTTGATCAATATCTTCGCTGTGTGAAAAGGATTGGACATTTTTGCTTAATTCCATTAAGCCTTCAGGCAATATTTCTTTTAAAGAATCTGCTGTAACAATCATAACCGGGGTTTTCGTCAGCGGATCTACAAGCTGGTTTCCACTATCAATAAGTCCTTTCATCGACAGCGTCTGTTCGTTTAAAATAATTTCCACATCTACCAGCTGATCAAATGTAATATTTTTCATTCGCAAATCATCAACTCGTGTTTTTGAAAAATAAGATAATAGCGGAAAACCGATAAGAACAAATATCCAGCTAATAGGATCACCAAACTGTGGAGATTTCGTATCAACCATTTGATTAAGAACAAGGAACTGATCTTGAAATAAAAAGTGAACGCCCATTAATCCTCCACCCACAACAAAGGTTGCAAAATAAAACGTTAATAAATTCTCAAAGAAAAAGCGCAGTCGTTTATAACCAAACGTCATCAATACCATAAAAAAAGAGAATAAAATTTTAATAGCAGGGTGAACCATAAGATGAGAAAAAGGCGTAAACATAAGAAGGACAATCAATGAACCGATAAAGCCCCCAAGCAAAAGCCGCCACCACTTGTAATTCCGTTTAAGTACAACTGCACATAACATTAGTAAAATCGTATCTAACCCAAAATTCAGCATCCATATTAAATCTAAATAGATTGGCAATGTTTATAACCTCTCCATTCTTTCTGAATTTTTCTGTTAAAAATTAGTATATAGTACATCCTATTAGAAAGTCTGTCAGTTCATGCCGAGAAACAAGCAGTATTTTTGAGGAAATCATTCGATATTTGTCACACCACTTTTAGAAAGAAAACACAAACCCTTTGAAGGCATCATATTGACCATGTCGAATGTTTTTTATATTCTTTTGGAGTTTTCTAGCTTCATGGCATAAAAAAAGACCTCTGTATAAAACAGAGGTCTTGGCTTTTTATTTTCTTAGCGTCTACGATTACGGTTTCGTAAGAATGTTGGAATATCTAGCGCATCTTCAGACTGTGGCTGAGATGGACGCGTATATTCTTGCTGTACAGGTTCTTCACGCTTTACTTCACGCTTCGGCTGTGGGGCCGGCTGCTGTGTCGATTGCTGCATGCGATTCGCCGATAACGAAGGACGACCTGGTTTTGGCTGTGATAAATCTTGGTCACTAAAGCCAGTTGCAATAACTGTAACAACAATCTCGTCTTTTAGGTTTTCGTTAATAACAGATCCAAAGATCATGTTCACTTCTTGGTCAGAAGCCGAAGCAACGATATCTGCAGCTTCTTGTACTTCGTAAAGACTTAGGTTTGTACCGCCTGTGATGTTCATTAATACACCTTGAGCTCCATCGATAGATGTTTCAAGAAGTGGACTTGAAATAGCTTTTTTAGCCGCTTCAGCAGCGCGGTTTTCACCAGTTGCAATACCGATCCCCATAAGTGCAGATCCTTTGTTAGACATAATTGTTTTCACGTCAGCGAAGTCTAAGTTAATTAATCCAGGAACTGCGATTAAATCTGAAATACCTTGCACACCTTGTCGCAATACGTTATCCGCTTCACGGAACGCTTCTAGCATTGGCGTGTTTTTATCAACGATTTCCAATAAGCGATCATTTGGAATAACAATCAGCGTGTCCACTGCTTCTTTCATTGACGCAATGCCGCCTGCCGCTTGAGTAGAACGCTTACGGCCTTCAAATGTAAACGGACGAGTAACAACACCTACCGTTAGTGCTCCTAGCTCACGAGCAATTTGGGCAATGACTGGAGCTGCACCAGTTCCAGTTCCTCCACCCATACCAGCTGTTACGAAAACCATATCTGCACCTTTTAGTGCTTCTTGGATTTGTTCCTTACTTTCTTCAGCTGCTTTTTTACCAACTTCTGGATTAGCACCTGCACCTAATCCTCTTGTTAATTTAGCGCCGATTTGCATTTTTGTTTCAGCTTTTGATAAATTTAATGCTTGTGCATCTGTATTAACTGCAATAAATTCTACACCTTGGACGCCATGTTCAATCATTCGGTTAACCGCGTTGTTACCGCCGCCTCCGACACCGATTACTTTAATCGTCGCTAATTGGTCTACACTTGTATCAAACTCCAACATGATAGTTCCTCCTAATTCTTCGAAATTACCAATCCGTAACGTTAATCAAAGAAGTATCCAAAAAACTTCTTCATTAAATTTTGGTCATTTTTCTTTTTCGGCTGCTCAGCTGATTGTTGCGGCTGCTGTGGTTTCGGGCTAGGTTTGATCATTTCTTGCTCAATCGGCTCTTCTTCCACAACTGGCGCTCCAATTTCCCGGCCTTGTATTTTAGCATTTTTGTATGCAAATTTTATTAATCCTACGCCTGTTGTATAATGCGGCTCACGTACTCCAATATAATCAGGCACTGCTATGCGCACGTTATTCTTTAAAATTACTTGAGCTAGCTCAAGAATACCAGGCATCGCTACTACTCCGCCTGTTAAAACAAACCCTCCTGGAATATCTTTGTATCCTAGGCGATTTACCTCCTGCGTAATCATATCTAAAATCTCTTCTAATCTAGCTTCAATAATATCAGAGATTTCGAGCTGATTAAACTGCTGATGCTGATCGCTTCCAATGATCGGTACACTAAATACTTCTTCTTCAGAAGCATGATCGTAGAAAGCATGTCCATGCTTTATCTTAATATTTTCCGCATCTTCAGTCGATGTGCGAAGGCCAATCGATAAATCCTTGGTAATGTGCTCTCCGCCAACAGCTAGTACATTTGTTACTTTCAAATGTCCTTGGTCAAAGATCGCAACCGTTGTCGAACCTCCACCGATATCTACCAGTGCGACACCTAAGTTTTTTTCATCACGAGATAATGCAATTGAACCAGCGGCTAGAGGCTGTAAACAAATATCACTGATTTCTAAACCAGCTCTTTCTACACAGCGTAATAAGTTATGTAAAACCGTTCTAGATCCCGTTATGATTGTGCCTTCCATTTCTAAACGTACCCCAATCATACCTCTAGGATCATTAATACCTTCTAAGCCATCTACAATAAATTGCTTTGGAATAACATCAATGATTTCACGATCTGGCGGGATAGACATGACTTGAGCAGCATCAATTACTCGATGAATATCTTCGTTTGTAATTTCACGATTCTCGCTTGACACGGCTACTACTCCGTGACAATCCTGTAAAAATACATGATTTCCGCTTATGCCCACTACAACCTTTTTAATTGTAATACCTACCATTCGTTCAGCTTGTTCTACTGCTTTTCTAATAGATTGAACTGTTGCATCTATATCAACGATAGAACCTTTTTTTAGTCCGTGTGATTTAACATTCCCTACACCAATGATATTCAATGAATCGTTACTCATCTCTCCGATGATTACTTTCACACTGGATGTACCGATGTCTAAACTAACGTATATTTCATTGCTGTTCATTCTTTGGCACCTCCTTTTTCTTTCTGCACATGTCATCTTAATAAATTAAGAAGAACAACAATATTAATTTTTTATTATATGAAAATATTCCACAAATACATCTGTTTCCCTTTTGTAAAATCAATTTTTTTCAAGTTTTTCACAGACTTTATCTCTTTCAAAGAACAAAACGTTCTGGTTTTGACTTTTTTTTAGATTTAAGCCTAAAATTCACTGAAAAAAGCTATTTAACTACAAGTCTACACTAAGATGTACACTGAGAAAAGCGAAACTTACCTAGAACAAATATTACATTTCCATTTCACAGCAACGGAGAAGAAAATCATATGTATGCAGAATACTTGCATGTGATTATACAATGTACGAGGGCTAGTTTGCCAGTCTCAACTCATCTATTTCCTTTAATTAACACTTATAAAAAATAATTACTGCTTGCTCTTTTTATAAGGTTTAAATGCATATCCTTCTTCTAAATCAATAATACCTTTTTGATCCTCACTCAATTTACTTGCAATAGCTGGGTAATGAACAATTTTATCAGAGAAAGTGCTAATTTTCCCGCTTACTTCACGCGTATCGTTCATAAACACCTCGATGTGAAGAGGTTCTGATTTTGTCGGCGCGTAGTAAATCTCAGAAATAGCCCCTTTTATGCTCTTAGGCGTTTTAGCTAATTCTTGAACCATGCTTTGTATAGCGTCTCCGTCTTTCCAGTCAATTAGCAGCGGAGCGTCGGATGACACTTTCTTAGCACTTACTTCATTTAAAACTTTTCCATTTTCATTCACAGGGAAATATTTATTCCCCGAGGTTACATATGCAATTCTTGCGTACTCTTTTACGTCGATTACGACCTTATTAGGAAATGTTTTGTGAATGACAGCTTCCTTTACCTCAGGGTTTTTTTCGACTTTTTCTTGAATTTGATCAGCATCAGCTTTCCAGTAGCTGGTTTTTTTGGACAGACCACTCGCTTTGACAATATCCTTATCACTTACATGTTTATTCCCTTGTACTTCAATGTTAGAAACATTACTCAGAGAAGATTGAGAATATACAATAAATAAAATAAGGATGAAAAAGAGTGATAAATACAAAATAAGCCGTCTATTTGCTTTTTGCTTTCGCTGTTCTTGCAACTTCGGTACCCGATCTTCTAAAACAATTAACTTACCTTTTTCCATTTTTTTCACCCTTATCCATTTGAGAAAATAAACGAAGAATTACCATCTATTTATTTCCAATCTTTGCTTCATGAGAATATCCCCATTATAGCATAGAATAAACACATAAAAGCTACCTTTTCACGCATAACCATACAGCGACGGGCTGAGTAATTAGCGGCCGATAATCTCAACTTCTGTATGAATATCAATATCGAATTTCTCTTTAATTGTTTTCTTAACATGAGCAATTAAATTCAGCACGTCTGAAGCCGTTGCATCTCCTGTATTGACAATGAAGTTCGCATGCTGCTCACTAATTTGCGCACCGCCTACTGAAAAACCTTTTAAGTTGGACTTTTCAATTAAGTCTCCCGCATAATTTGGAAGCGGATTTCTAAAAATACTTCCCGCACAAGGGAAATTCCAAGGCTGTGTTTCGCGGCGATAGTCTTTATTTTTCTGCATGACCGCCACAATATCATCTTTCGTTCCCTTTTTCAAACGCAGCACGGCTTCTACACATACTCCAGGACGGTCTTTTTGTAGAATTGAATGACGATACGAAAATTGAAGCTCTTCATTTGTCAGCCACTCAAGAGTGCCATCTTCAAATAAAATCAGCGCTTTTTCGACTACATGAGACATATCAGAACCATGGGCACCTGCATTCATATAAACAGCGCCTCCCACAGATCCAGGAATTCCACTTGAAAACTCCAGTCCAGACAGACCTTGTTTTGTAATAACTGTTGCAAGCTTGATGCTAGGGTATCCCCCACCTACAGTAACCGTCTCTCCATCTACTGTTAAATCATCTAATCCGGCTCCGAGCTTAATGACCACGCCTTCAATTCCCTTATCAGAGACAAGAAGATTAGATCCTCGACCAATCGCTCTCCATTTCACGCTATGTTTTTTAATAATATCCATTGTAACTTTTAAGTGATCAACAGAATCAGGTTCTACAAGCACATCTGCTGGACCACCAATTTTCATTGTTGTATGTTTTGCTAGCGGTTCATTTTCACGAACCTTTCCAATATTCGCTTCGACTAACTCTTTTACTAACGCTTCCATAAGAACCTCCTAAAACCCTCTTTGCTGTTATAAAACTTTCATGTCAATGCGCCCTTACTTCTAATGCATAAGAATAATAAGAACAGATTCATAACTAAGCAGCAGCACCTTGTAAGATACATTTTTTCTACGAAGGCACTCTATTCTGTTGTCAATTTCATCATTTTTATTTATCGTATGACATTCACCCATAGAATGTACGTTCATCTGCTATATAAAGTAATTTTGATTGTTTTTTTATCGTTTTTCATTTAGAAGTTAAACACATGCTGACAGTCATAAAAAAACGCTACGCTCATAAGTGCACATACGTTCACCTACTCACTAAGATAAAACATTTAACCTTACACATCATACCATAGTTGGACTCAAAATTGGTTATCACAACATTACATTTTAAAAACATTTCATACAAAAATATCATCTACCTGTAAAAAATCGAAAATAAACCGCCAACAAAATCCGGCGTGCACTTGGATTTAAGATGACGGTTTACTTCAGTAGACCATTGCCTACTTGACATTATACAATTTTTTTCAATTAATAGCGAGAATATCTACTAACATTTAACAAAACTCCAACTGCTGCCAGCATGAGCGTCAGCGACGATCCGCCGTAACTTAAAAATGGAAGCGTAATTCCCGTAACAGGCATAAGACCCGTTACCACGCCTATATTAATCATAACTTGAATCGCAACCATTGAAATAATTCCTAAGGCTAAAAACGTTCCGTAAAGATCAGGTGCTCCGAGCGCTACTTTAATTCCTCTCCAAAGCAATAAGCTAAACAGAAGTAGAACAAGTGTTCCGCCGATGAAACCGAGCTCTTCTGCCAGAATAGCAAAAATAAAATCAGTTTGAGGCTCCGGCAGATAAAAGAACTTTTGTCTACTTTGCCCTAACCCTAATCCAAGCAATCCCCCCGGCCCAATTGCATAAAGAGATTGAATGATTTGAAATCCGCTTCCAAGCGGATCTTCCCAAGGATTTAAAAATGAGGTGATGCGTTTAATCCGATAAGGAGCCGATAAAACAAGCCCTACAAAACCGGCAACGCCAAGCAACCCAAGACCTGCAAAGTGACTTACTTTTGCTCCTGAAACAAAAATCATGACTAAACAAGTTCCAACAAGCACCGTTCCAGTTCCTAAATCCGGCTGCATCATAATAATGCCAAACGGTAAGAAAACCAGTAATAACGCCGGTAACATTCCTTTTCTAAAGGATGTAATTTTCTTCTGGTTTTCTGATAAATATTTCGCTAAAAATATAATCATAGCAAACTTCATAAATTCTGAAGGCTGAATCGAAAACGCTCCAACTCCTATCCAACTTTGCGACCCATTCCGTACTAGCCCTACTCCCGGAATTAATACAAGTACCAGCATAACAAAGCAAATGATTACAATTGGCTTTGCCCACGTACGCCACATCCAATAATCAATATTCATGATAACAAACATCGCGCATACTCCAAGCCCTGCAAATAAGAGCTGGCGTTTAGCAAAGAAAAAAGAATCATTAAACTTGTATGTAGCCCATACCGCACTTGCGCTGTATACCATGATAAGGCCGATGGTTAGCAAGGAAAGCGTAACGATTATGAGAAAAAAATCTGGGGTAGACCTTTTTGTCGACACTGTCACACACCTCTAAAAATAGATTAGGGCTAGTGTATTTTCTAGGTGTTTAGACAAGCCCTTATTTCAGTTTATGCACAGATTCAATAAAGATGTCACCACGTTCTTCAAAAGTTTTAAATTGATCCCAGCTTGCACAAGCAGGAGATAATAAAATAACATCTTCTTCATCTGAACAAGCATATGCTTCTGAAACTGCTTGTTTAACATTATCGACACGTTTTACAATTTGTATTCCCTCTTCTTTGGCTACGCGTTCAATTTTAGGAGCCGTTTCACCAAACGTAATAACAGCTTTCACATTTTTAAACTCTTCTTTTAAATCATCAAACTCATTGCCGCGATCGAGTCCGCCTGCAAGTAGAATCGTCGGCTGCGAAAAAGCGGAAAGAGCCACTTTTGTAGCAAGCATATTCGTAGCTTTAGAGTCATTATAAAACTTACGTTTATTAATTGTCGTGACGTATTGAACGCGGTGTTTAACACCAGCAAACGTTGTGAGCACACGGTAGATAGCTTCATTCGAACAGCCGTACAGCTTCACAACGGATACAGCTGCTAAAATGTTTTCTTGATTATGTTTGCCTGGCAGCACTACATCTTTTAACGACATCACTTCTTCATCTTTAAAGAAAATCGTTTCGTTTTTAATATACGCTCCTTCTGTCGTCTGAGCTGTAACCGAAAAAGGTACTTTTGTAGCTTTAACATCTGCACTAGCTTTCATCACTAGCTCATCATCCGCATTAATAACGGCAAAGTCTTCACTTGTTTGATTGTTAAAGAGATTTGCTTTCGCTTTGATATATTCCTCTTTTGTGCCATGATAGTCTAAGTGAGCATCAAACAAATTCAATAATAAAGAGATTTTCGGACGGAATTTTTCAATTCCCATCAGCTGAAAAGAAGAAAGCTCCGTTACAATGACATTGTCCTTTGTTGCTTTTTGCGCCACTTCACAAGCTACTGTTCCAATATTTCCAGCAATCAACGGCTGTTTTTGGTCTTCTTCTAACATTTTATAAATTAGCGTTGTTGTTGTTGTCTTCCCATTGCTTCCCGTAATTCCGATAAAAGGAGCTTCGCTAATTTCATAAGCTAATTCTACCTCTGTTAAAATCGGAATATTTCGCTTTAATGCTTCTTGCAATAGAACATTTGAATACGGAATCCCAGGGTTTTTTACAATAACATCCGCTTTGTCTAACAGCTCAAGCGGATGATGTCCACAGACAACTTCAATGCCCGTATTTTCTAATTCCTGTGCTGCTGCGTTCTCTTCGTACGGTTTTTGATCATTAACGACTACTTTAGCACCAAGCTGTTTAACTAGCTGAGCGGCTGCTAAACCGCTCTTGGCTAATCCTAAAATAAGTACTTGTTTACCTTGATACGTATTGACTGATTTCATTTAAATCCACACCTCGATATAAATTCCAAGCATTGCAAATAATAGTCCTACAGCCCAAAAAGTCATAACTACGCGCCATTCCGACCAGCCGCTTAGCTCGTAATGGTGATGAAGCGGGCTCATTTTAAACACACGTTTTCCTGTTGTTTTGAAAGATGCGACTTGAATAATAACCGATAGTGTTTCAATGACAAACACACCACCGATAATAACAAGCAAGAATTCCATTTTCATTAAAACTGCTACCGTAGCGATAGCTCCTCCTAGCGCTAAAGAACCCGTATCTCCCATAAATACTTTTGCAGGATGGGCATTAAAAACTAAAAATCCTAACACAGCTCCCACTACAGCAACTGAGAAAATAGATAGTTCAAACTGCTCTGCATTCCATGCGAGAACTGCAAATGCACCAAAAGCAATCGCACTTGTACCAGATACAAGTCCGTCTAATCCATCCGTTAAGTTGACCGCGTTTGAAAAACCAACAAGCCAGATGATGAGGAAAACAACATAAAACCAACCTAAATCGATTGGGTCTTTAATTCCTGGAATCGTCACTTCAGTTGAAAACTCAAACTGTCTTGCAATAAAGTAAAAAATAATTGAAATGACAACCTGACCTAAAAACTTTTGTTTAGATGTTAATCCAAGGTTACGCTTTAACACTACTTTTATAAAATCATCTAAAAATCCTAATAAACCAAATCCAATTGTGACAAATAATAATAGAAACGTCTTATATGTAAGTTCTGCATATTGATTGACCATAATAAGAGTTGCCACAATAATAGATAATAAAATCATGATACCGCCCATTGTAGGTGTACCTGATTTTTTCTGGTGAGATTTCGGGCCTTCATCACGAATACTTTGACCAAACTTTAATCTTCTTAAGAAGGGAATAAAAATCGGCGACAATACAACCGTAATCAAAAAGGCTACGCCGATTGTCAATAAAATTGATTGTTCTAGCACGATGTCCCCTCCTTAACTTCCAACTCATTCCGACTCATTTTGTTCTCTACCCATTTCATTACTACTTTCGCTCCTCAATCATTTTGCGTGCTACTTCTCGATCGTCAAAATCAAATACTTTTTTACCAATAATTTGATAGGTCTCGTGCCCTTTTCCAGCAATGACAATAACATCATCTGCATGCGCTGCTTCCACTGCATAGCGAATCGCTTCTGCCCGATCAGCAATCGTCACATAGTTATCTGTACCCAAACCTTCTTCCATATCTTTTAAAATAGCCAATGGATCTTCACTTCGTGGATTATCAGATGTCAAAATAGCTTGTGTACTGTATTCAGCTGCAATCCGAGCCATGATTGGTCGTTTTGTACGATCTCGATCTCCGCCACAACCAACAATAACATATATATTGCGTTTTGCGAATTCTTTTACAGTTTTTAACACGTTCTCTAAGCTGTCCGGCGTGTGAGCATAATCAACGATAACCGTAAAATCCTGCTCCGCATCGACCACTTCAAAACGCCCAGACACACCTTCTAACACTTTTATTTCCTCGACAATAACTGACAGAGGAATACCTGACACTAAACATGAAGCTGTAGCCGCTAATACGTTGTAGACGCTGAATTTCCCAATAAGCTTCATTTCTACGCGAACCGTTTCTGTCGGTGTTGTCAAGTCGAACGTTGTGCCGCTGTTTGTAATTTGAATATTTGTTGCACGAATATCACTGTCACGGTCAATACCATACGTAATCACTGTAGCAGCCGTGTTTTTAATATATTCCTCGGTTGCCGCATCATCAGCATTAAGAACAGCAAATTTAGGACGGTTATGGTTATAAGCGTTTCCTAACTGTGCAAATAGCAACCCTTTCGCACGACGATAATCTTCCATTGTATGATGATAGTCCAGGTGATCTTGCGTTAAGTTACTAAATACCGCCACGTCAAAGTCGCACCCGTGTACGCGTCCTAAGTCAAGCGCGTGAGATGATACTTCCATCATCGCTACTTCTACATTCTCCTCCACCATTTGATTAAATGTTTTTTGAAGAGTCAGCGATTCAGGCGTTGTGTTTTTCACATCATAAGACGTATCACCAATACGAATTTCAATCGTTCCAATTAGACCCGTCTTTTTACGTTGTGATTTAAAGATATGCTCAATTAAATGTGTAATCGTTGTTTTTCCGTTTGTGCCCGTTACACCAATTAAATGCATTTTTTGTGTGGGCTGGTTGTAGAAAGCATCCGCTAGCACTGCCATTGCTCGCTTTGTACTCTTCACGCGTACAACGGGCACTTCTACATCCACAGGTTTTTCTGCTAAGATTGCTACTGCCCCTTTTTCCACAGCCATCTGTGCAAAGCTATGACCATCAACCGTATAGCCGTCTATACAAATGAACAATGCTCCGGGCTTAACTTCTCTTGAATCCATTTCAATTGACGTAATATCAATATTCTGTTCAGGAAGCTGAACAAAATCATGTAAATGTGTTAGTAGTTCTCGTAAATCCATTCCTACCATGTCCTCTCTATTTGTAAAGTGAAACGTTTGTTATAAGACGCTATGGCAACTATTCTTCTTTTTCTAGCACCTAACCTATTACATTTTACAGAAAAAGAAGCCCGGAGGGAACACCCCCAAGGCTTATTTGTTGATTTCATGTTCACACGCAGAGTAACCTGCTGATTATCATGCAAGGAAGAATAATGGTTTATAGAGATTTTTATTTTCCCATATAAATTCTAACCGTTTCGCCTTCTTTAACTTTCGTTCCGGCTGCAGGAGACTGCTTGACCACTTTATCTCCTTCGCCACTCACATCTAATTTTAAATTAAGTAGCTGTTCTTGTAACTCTTTTTTTGACATTCCTACGACATTTGGTACTTTTATCATTGGTGTGTCCAGCCACGTTAACTCTTTTTCAATTTGTCCTTTACGCGGTTTAACGTCCATCACACGCAAACTGTCTTCAATCATTTTACCTACAATCGGAGCTGCTACAACTCCACCAAACTGAATGGTGCCTTTTGGATTATCAACCGCAACATACACGACAATTTCAGGGTTATCTGCTGGTGCAACACCGATAAAAGAAACGATGTGATTGTTTTTTAAATACTTTCCATTTTGAGCTTTCTGCGCAGTACCCGTCTTTCCTCCAACGCGGTACCCTTCCACAAAAGCTCCTTTTCCGCTTCCTTGTGCTACTACACTTTCAAGAGCAAAACGCACTTGCTTAGACGTTTCCTCGGAAATAACTTTTCGCTTAGCAACCGGTTTATGACTGCTTACAACTTTTCCGGTAGTTGGATCCACCCACTCTTTTGCAATATAAGGTTCATAAAGCGTTCCACCGTTTACGGCTGCTGAAACAGCAGCTACTTGTTGAATAGGCGTAACAGCAACCCCTTGCCCAAAAGCTGTTGTAGCTTGTTCAACCGGACCTACGCGCTCAAGCGGGAACAAAATTCCTTTTGCTTCCCCTTGTAAATCAATACCTGTTTTTTGACCAAAGCCAAATTCTTTAATGTATTTGAACAATTTCTCTTTTCCTAAACGTTCCCCAAGCTCCACAAAGCCAGGGTTACATGAGTTCTGTACAACTTCTAAAAAAGACTGCTGTCCATGTCCGCCTTTTTTCCAGCAGCGAAGTCTCGCTCCTCCAACTTCCGCGGCTCCATCATCGTAAAATTGATCTTTTAGTAAATCCACTTTCTTTTCTTCAAGAGCAGCTGCCAATGTAATAATCTTAAACGTTGATCCAGGCTCATATACGCTCCAAATTGGAAGATTGCGATTATACACCTCGGGCTTCACATTTTTAAAATCCGTCGGATCAAAGCCCGGACGACTTGACATACCTAAAATTTCACCGTTTTTAGGATTCATGGCAATGGCAATCATACCATCTGGATTATAAGCTGTCTGAGCATTATCCAACTCACGCTCCATGATCGTTTGAACACGTGAATCAATGGTCAATCTCAAATCCAGCCCGTCCACAGGCGCTGTGTAGTCATCGGCTATATTGGGCATCTTTTTACCTTTAGCATCAGAATACAATTTAACTGAACCTTTTTGTCCTTTTAGCTCTTTATCATAATATAATTCAAGGCCCGTTAACCCTTGATTATCTACTCCCGCAAAGCCTAATACATGCGACAAATAACTCCCAAACGGATAGTACCGCTTCGAATCCTCAGCTATATATACGCCTTTTAAATTTAAATTTCGCACTTCATTTGCTTTCGCATGTGAAATTTTTCTTCCTTCAGGACGCAAATATACGCTAGAAGAAGCTTTTGTTATTTGTTCATATACTTTTTCTTTTGATGCTCCCAGCACTTTTGCTAACTTTTCAGCCGTAACAGCTGGATTTTCAACTTGTCTTGGCATAACTAAAACAGTCGGTGCACTTTTATTTGTAGCAAGTGCCACATCATTGCGATCTAGTATCTTTCCTCTTTCAGGTTCAAAAGGAATATTCCGACTCCATAAGTCTTTGGCTTTTTCAGTTAGCGTATCCCCAGTCAGCAACTGTACATATCCAAGCCTTGTATCAATAATCAAAAACACAATAAAACCGACAAACAAAACAATGGCTAGCCTTTTACGAACTGTGACTCCTGATACCCGCATATATTAGAACCTCCTCTGAATCGGCTCGTTCCAATATATGCTTGTACAGGATTCACTAGAACTTATTTTCTAGTCAAGCTGCTTATCGTCTTTTTTACTGTCAGATTCACTTTTTTCCGTTTCTTTTAGCTTATTTAACGTGCTTGAAAATTCTTTAGGCGTTTCAAGTTCCACTTTCAGGTACGTTCCTGCTTTTAGCGGATCTCCTGCTTTAATACTTTGACTTACAACATAACCATTTTCAAGTGCGCTAGGTCGAACGTTGACAAATTCACTAAAACGAATAACGTCACGATGTGAAAAACCTGTTAGATCAGGCATTGTGGCTTTTCCGTTTGTCTTAATGAACACGCGTTGACCAGTAACAATGGTATCAGAAGTCGGTGATTGGCTTTCTACCGTATCTCCTTTACCTATTACAACAGGAACAAGCCCTTTTTGTTTTAAGTCTTTCACGGCACTATCAACTGATTCATTAACGTAAGATTTAAGCGTGATTTCTGAATCCACTTTCTTTTCTTTCGTTTCTTTTCCGTCTTCATCCGTTTTTTGAGGCTCCACTCCTAAATACTGCAGGCTATTTTTCATCACCGGATTAAATACAGCTGTAAGCGGCGCAGTACCCGTCTCTTGAGGCGTGAGAGTTGGATTTTTAACGGCTACATAGACAAGGAGCTTTGGATCCTTAGCAGGTGCAAAGCCCATAAAGGAAATGAAATTTTTCCCGTGTCCATGCAGGTAACCTCCGGTAGGCCCAGGAATTTGAGCTGTTCCCGTCTTTCCAGCGACATCGTATCCTTCAATCGCGTAAGGTTTCCCTGTTCCATCATCAGAAGAAACAACGGTTTCTAAAATACCTAGCGTTTCGTTCGCTGCTTTTTTAGAAATAGGCTGGCCTACTACGGTAGGTTTTGTTTTCTTAATCGTTTTCTTATTTGTTTCATCAACTACTTGTTTAATCACGTAAGGCTTCATCATTTTCCCGTCATTTGCAATCGCCGTAGCCGCTTGAATTTCTTGAATAGGCGTAAAAGCAGACGCCTGTCCAAACGCAGTGGTTACGCGGTCTCTCGGGTACTTCGTCACTAACTTGCTAGAAGCTTCATTTGGCAAGTCAATTCCCGTCTTATCCATAAAGCCAAACTTGTCCAAGTATTTATACAAACGGTCGGTACCTAATTTTTCGTTGGCTAAAATGGCAACTGCTACATTTGAAGACCTTTGAATTCCTTCATTAAATGTAATAGCTCCCCAGCCGACTCCGCCGTTGTGATCGTTAATCGGAACGCTGTTTTTCGTTACTTTATAAGATCCCGACTGATAGCGGTCTTCGCCGTTATAGACGCCTGCATCAATCGCGGCTGCTAGCGTAAAAATTTTCATCGTTGAACCAAGTTCATAGCTGTTTTCAACAAACGGATTACGATAAGAAGTGATATCACGAATATTCGGGTCAAATGAAGGTCGGTTTGACATCGCCAAAATTTCACCGGTTTTCGGATTCACTACTGTTGCCATTAGCTCTTCTGGTTTATATTCTTTAGCAGCAGCTGTCATCGCATCCTCTAAAAACGTTTGAATTTTTTCATCAATCGTAAGCGTAACGCTGTCTCCGTTTTTAGGAGCTACAATTGACTCTTTTGGATCCGGAAGCTTAATTCCATTTTTAGCAGCTTCGTATTTTACATATCCATCTTCTTCAGAAAGCTGCTTATCAAATACTTTTTCAATTCCCATTTTCCCTACGATTTTACCCGTATCATCTTTTTGCGCGTATCCTAAAATACTTGAGGCGAAGACACCGTTTGGATAGAAGCGCTTCGAATCGCGTAAAAACGTGATGCCCGGGAGATTTAGTTTCTCAATTTTTTGCTTTAGCACGTTATCAATATCACGTCCGCCTGGGCCAAGTTCGACTTGGAAGGTACCACGTTTAATTCCTCTCGTTAACATGCTTTCAATTTTCGATTCGTCCATATTTAATAATGGGGCTAATTTTTCAGCCGTTTTTTCTGGGTCTACCACATGTTGCGGGTGATCTTTGTCTTTTGTTTGTTTTTTATCTAAAATCGCCACAACCGTATAAGCACCCGTGTCTTGGGCGATTGCCTCTCCGTTTCGATCGTAAATCGTACCGCGCTGTCCTTCAATTTTAGACGTTCGCGTATGCTGTTTTTGTGCAATTTCGGCTAAAGCTTCTCCGTCTGCTTTGCCCGTCGCTTGGATGTAAAAGAACCTGATGGCTAATACAAAAAAGAGCAATGCAAATATTAAAATTAATATTGCTGCTCCTGTACTAATATTGCTATTTTTTCTTGGCGTAGTCATCGCAATTAATCGTTAACGACTTTTACGTTATTTTCATTCAATTTTAGTCCAAGTTCTTTTGCTTTTGTCCAAATACGATCGTATGCACTTAATTCTGTTACCTGTAATTTTAACTCATTGTTTTTTGCTTCTTGCTTGTCAATCTTTCCATCGAGTGATTGCACTTCTTCACTGATGCTATAAAGCGAAGATTGATTTGAAATGATTTGCACAGACCCAAACAGCATGAGTGCGACAAACCCAGAATACACAATCTTTTCACCAACCGTGATTTTTCTTTTTGTCTTTCGAACAACTTGACGTACCGTCTTTTGCTGCTTCTGCTGCTGATCTTGCTCTCTTACTTTGTATGCTGCATTGTTCATTCTCGTCCCCTCCTCTTTGATTAAACCCTTTTATTAGACTAATTTCTCAACAATTCGAAGCTTTGCCGAACGCGCTCGCTTATTTTCTTCTACCTCTTCTTCTGAAGGTAAAATAGGTTTTCTTGTAATGACTTTCATTTTAGGTTTAAATTCTTCTGGAATAACCGGCAGTCCATGCGGAAGCTGCGGAACCGTGCTTGCATTTTTAAACGCTACTTTACAAATTCGGTCTTCAAGTGAATGGAAGGTAATAACACTTACACGTCCACCTTTTTTGATCACATCCATAGCCTGTTCAATTGCATCTTCAAATACTTGAAGCTCATCATTTACAGCAATGCGAATAGCCTGGAAAATTCGTTTTGCCGGATGTCCGCCCGTTCGTCTAGCTGGCGCTGGAATACCATCTTTAATAAGATCAACCAGCTCTAGCGTTGTTTCAATTGGTTTAGACTCTCGATATGCTTCAATTTTGCGGGCAATTTGTTTCGAAAACTTTTCTTCTCCGTATTGGAAAAAGATTTTTACAAGTTTTTCATAAGGCCATTCATTTACTACGTTGTACGCAGAAAACTTTGAGTTTTGATCCATGCGCATATCAAGCGGGGCCTCATGATGAAAGCTGAACCCTCGCTCTGGTGTATCCAACTGAGGAGACGAGACGCCTAGGTCAAACAATACTCCATCTACTTCTTCAATTCCATGTTTCATTAGCTGCTCTTTTAAATAGCGAAAATTACTTTTGATTAGAATAACTCTGTCTAGATACGGGGCTAATTTTTCTTTTGCATTTTCAAGAGCAACATCGTCTTGATCAAACGCAATTAATTTCCCTTTTTCTGATAGCTGTTTTACGATATATTCACTATGACCTGCTCCGCCAAGCGTGCAGTCGACATATACTCCATCCGGCTTAATATTTAAGCCTTCCGCTGCTTCTTTAAGCAAAACAGTTGTGTGATTAAACATTATGACACCTACTTCTTTCTAAACTACTTAGTTATGTATACAAAAAGCAAAAAACGGTGTTTTTCTTTGATATATATACACGTTTATATTATATATCAAAGTTCAACATTATTTCAGCTATTTATATAAGAATTAAGTAGAATTTTGTCTTTTTGTCACAAATAGTGTCATTTTGTTAAAAGTAGGACATATTCGTAGAATAAAATGTAAGGAATATAAGGTTTTTTGTGTAATTAGAAATAAATACCTTATAAGGATTCAATTGGTTGACATTCACCTTGTAAACTTGTTCTCTTTTCCAAAATAAAAATCCTGCTTTTCAGCAGGATTTTATTAGACATAGCAGACTTTTAACTGGTGATTTAATTCGACTTCAGCACTTAGTAAATCTGACACAAATTGCATACCATAGCCATTTAAATAATACATAATATTCCACATGCGTTCTTGTGGAGCATTGTAGGGACGAAGAGCAAGTTCAATTTGAGCATATTTTGAATGCTTCACATCGTGCTTAATTAGCTGTTTGGATTCGACAATCTTTTGAATGGTTTCAAACTGCTTTTGAATAATCGCTCGATTTTTAAGCATGACTTCATCAAATGTTTTGTCTTCTTTTTGAATATTTTCACGAAGAGTTTTATGAATTTTTTCAAAATCTTCTTTCGCTTTTTCAAAATACATTTCGTACGGGTTGTGAACTTCTGTCTTAAGCCAGTGCTCCCTCTCTGCATCTACGCCTTCGTTCATTACGTTCGAAAGGTCTAACTGAAGTTCATCCATATACTTTTCGATATGTCTTTCTACGATTGCATAGGATAACCTCGGAACCACGGGAGGCATTTTAAAGCTAAATAAAGAAAATGCTTTTTCAAGCTCTGCCCAATACGCTACTTCCCCTGGACCTGCAATAAACGCAAGGGTAGGAAGTAAGTACTCCTGCATAAGGGGTCTAGTCACAACGTTATTACTAAGAAGCTCTGGCGTTTGTTTAGCAATTTGAACCAGCTCTTCTTTAGACAGCGCAAGTTCATTTTGCTTTCCAACAAACTGCTCTTGCTCTGCATCTCTTTCTAAAAGTACTCTGTTTTCGTTGTGTGAATAAAAGAGATGAGCCGTTTCTTCTCCCACTTCAATCATTCGTTTGTACTGTTTTTGAATCTCTGTTTGCTGTTCCATAACCGCTGACGATAATTTGTCATTTTGTTCAATTAACGTCACAAAGAAAGAAGATTCAATGCTGCGCACTTCTTTAGAAGCTGCATCCATTAAAATAAGACCTGACTCTGCGAATATTGTGGTAACCAAATGAGCAAAGAAATCGACATAGGTACGTGATTTATCTAACGCCTCTAAAACAAAGTGTAATACCTGGTTTGTATGCGCCGTTTCGTTAAACGTTTGAAATACATCACGAACCCAGCTTCTACAGGCTTCATGGTCTAGTTCGATTTGAGAAACCATTTGCTTTTTCTTTAAAGAATGCTTTAGCGTTTTCTTTAAAAGCTGGTTTTTATGCTCTGTGTATACATGGTTGATCTCAGCAAAATCATGATCTTCTCCAGCAATCCAAAACACCGGAAGCACGGGCACGTTTAAAGCTTCCTCTTGTTGTTTAGCTAGGAGCACAATTGAAATCACTTTATGAATGGTGTACAAAGGACCCGTAAGCAGCCCCGCTTGCTGACCTCCAACGACCACTACGCTGTTAGGATCTTTTAGCTTTTCAATATTTTCAATCGTCTTAGAAGATGCTTCGTAGCGCTTATTAAAATCAAGTAGATACTCAGCAAGCTGTTCTCTTGGATAAGACTGCTTTTGAACATCCGCTAAACGTTTTTCATATACGTCTTTTTCGTGTATATTATAATGAAAAAAGGAAAGTGCTTGCTTTTCACCTTTTATGTAATCGTTCGTTAGTTTGTTTCCCGCCTTTAAAGAGACGTCTGTAATCTCCATGAAAGAACTTCCTTTCTTTTCCTAATACTTATATTCTCTACATATAGCTTCATTATCCATAATGTAACTGCTCACGTCTAGTAACATGCTTTACAGAGAGGAAATACGAAAAGCGATTCCACCTATATTTAATACAATATGTGCAATAAGAAACAAAACAAAATTCATCCGAAAGAACCCTTTCGCAATAAGCTTCATTTCTAAGTCATGTTTGACTTTCCAATGTACAAACATCATAATCATTGCTACAACTAAAAGGACTAACGCAATCAACCACAAAAAAGAGTGCCCGAAAATTTCCACAGCTGCATAATGCACGGATAAAATAAGAAAAACCGTAGTAATGTACGTTGCTATGTGGACAGATTTCTTTTTATTTTTCGTCAGTTTGCGGAAAAGCATGTATAGAATAAAAAAACCAACGAGCGGCAGAGTGACAAACGTCGCAAAAACTCCAGCAATAAAACTTCCCATGTTAATCACCCTTTTCTTCTTCGATTCCTTTTATTGACCCATATAAAAAGTCAACAATAGGCGTCGACGTTCTTTTTTCAGCAGCTTGTGTTTGGATATAGCCTAAAATAGCATCAATTTCTGTTTGCCGCCCCTTCTGTATATCTTTTAGCATAGAAGATTGATTTGTACTCGTGCGTGAACAAACCCCCAGCGCATTTTCCCAATAATTAAAAGCTGAATCCAGTTTTAACACAGACGCAATCTCTTCAAACAATAGACGCATCGTTTTATAAAAGTAGCTGTTGTGAATCAGCTGCCCGTTTTTCACCCGATACAGCGCCGTAAGAGGATTGATGAGCGCATTTACAACTAATTTCTTCACCAGCATCGCATACCAATCTGTTTCAATCATCCAAGGAAAATTCACAATTGGCAAGATAGACTCCATTTCTCCTCTGTACGAAGCAATACGGGTTGTTCCTATTCCTGTATGATGGACGCTATCCATATTTGTACGCATTGCCCCGTGTTCAACTGTACCCAAATAGAGAGTGCGCTGCGGGAGATTTTTGAGAATTTCAATATGGCTCATACCGTTTTGGATAAACAAAAGGGGAGTATGTATAGTAAGGGTTTGGATAAAAGGAATTATCTCTTTTAAATGATACTGTTTTACAGTAATAATGATTAAATCTGCTTCTTTTATGTTTTTTTCCAGAGGGATAGCACTGACTTTTTTAGTGTGATGTTCCCCTTGTCTATGTAAGGTAATTCCATTTTCGTTAATACACTTTGCTTGAGTTTTTGTTTTGGTGTACAAGGTTACATCATAACAGTCTGATAAATACGCGCTAAACAACAGACCTAATGATCCGCCTCCAATAATACCTATAGTTTTCATCGTATTTTTTGTTCCTCTTTCTATTATTGAGTTTCATTTTAGCAAAAAAATGCTTTGAATTAAATGCATTCTTTAAATTTCACCTATTCATATAGCCCGTGTGATTAAAAATCACCGGGCTTGTTGTAAATTATTTAGAGTGATCCCGTTTTTTTCTATTATACGGGATACACCGGATGTTTACGACGGCTAAAGGTCACATTCTTTGTTTCATATAATCGAAAGCGATCAATTAAAGTTTGACGCAGTTCGTTAGCAGGAACGATGTCGTCAATAATAAGTTCAGAAGCCAGCGTATAGATATCGATGTGTTCTTTATACTCCTGCTGTTTCTGTTTGACAAACATAAACCGCTCTTTAGGATCTTCAATTTCATTAATTTTATTAGAATAGACGGCATTTACTGCAGCTTCAGGACCCATTACGGCAATTTGAGCAGTAGGCAATGCAAGGCAGCAATCCGGTTCAAAAGCTGGCCCAGCCATGGCGTAAAGCCCTGCGCCATAAGCTTTGCGCATGACTACGGAAATTTTAGGAACTGTAGCTGAACTCATCGCTGCAATCAATTTTGCTCCATGTCTAATGATGCCTGCTCTTTCTACTTTGGTTCCAATCATAAATCCAGGTACATCCGCTAAAAATAGCAAAGGAATATGGAAGGCATCGCACAGTTGAATAAATTTTGCCCCTTTATCTGCTGAATCTACAAACAGCACTCCTCCTTTGACCTTCGGCTGATTGGCAATAATCCCTACTACTTTTCCATCTATTCGTGCAAGCCCTGTTACCAATTCGGCGGCAAACAGTTTTTTCACTTCAAAGAAGCTCCCTTCGTCAATAAGGGTATCAATTGCTTCATAGATATCAAATGGAACATTTTGATTCTCCGGAATTAGTTCTACTAAATCCTTTGTCTGCTTAGGCTCTTTAGCTTTTTGTACTTTAGGCTTCTCTTGATAGTTTTGTGGAAAGTAGGTTAAATAAGATTTGGCATACGAAATAGCTTCTTCTTCAGAATAAGCTAACACATCTCCACATCCGCTAATGCTGCAGTGCATATGTGCTCCTCCCATTTCCTCTAGCGTAACCTTTTCTCCAATAACAGCTTCGGCCATACGCGGCGAACCTAAGTACATAGAAGCGTTTCCATCTACCATCACAACAATATCACAAAATGCAGGGATATATGCCCCTCCAGCTGCTGACGGACCGAAAAGCAAACAAATTTGAGGAATGACGCCGGAAAGTTTTACTTGATTGTGAAAGATCCGTCCAGCGCCTCGGCGGTTTGGAAACATATCTAATTGATCCGTAATACGTGCTCCTGCAGAATCCACTAGGTACAGCAAAGGCACATGCAGTTTTTCTGCTACTTCTTGAATCCGAATAATTTTCTCTACTGTTCTGGCCCCCCAAGACCCTGCTTTTACAGTAGAGTCATTAGCCATTACACATACCGTTTCACCGTTTACTTTTCCAATTGCAGTTACAACACCGTCTGCCGGCAACCCTTCGGCTTTATTATTTGCAAACATGCCGTCTTCTTCATATTTCCCGTCATCAAATAAAAGCGCTAAACGATCTCTTACAAAAAGCTTCTGTTGTGTTGCAAGTTTCTCTTTGTACTTCTCCGCGTTGCCACGCTCTACTTTTTGACGATTTTCATCATATTTTTTCTGAGATTCACCTGTATGTATCATGATATCTCTCCTTTATGAGTTATGAAATAGTCACCAAAACGTCGCCTTCGTTCACAAAATCCCCCACGGCTATATGGACAGTCTCTGCAATACCAGCTTGATCGCTTTCAATAGGAATTTCCATTTTCATAGATTCTAATACAACAACAACTTCTCCTTTGGCTACACTTGCACCTTGCTGAACAAACACATTAAATACCATGCCTGCCATTGTCGCTTTGATTTCACTCATTGTGGTGCTCCTCCTTTATTTAATACTGTTGATAATAACGATGTGTTATAGGTGCCTTTTTCATATAACTCTTCATTTAACAACTGCTTAAATAGAGGAATATTCGTTTTGATTCCCTCTACAACAGCTTCCGTAAAATATGATTTAGCTAGTTCAATTGCATTTGAACGCGTACGACCAGTAATGATAACTTTTGCAATCATTGGATCATAAAAAGGTGTAACCGCATTCATATCACTGTAGCCGCTGTCTACGCGCGCATAGGTTCGCTCCGGCAAGTGATAACCCGTAATTTTTCCTGGAGCCGGTAAAAAAGTAAACGGATCTTCTGCATAAATTCGAAATTCAATGGCATAGTTATTTGCTGCTATTTCCTCTTGCACACGAGGAAGCTTTTCTCCGCGCGCAGCTAAGATCTGCCACTTAACTAAATCGACCCCTGCAATTTGCTCGGTGATCGGATGCTCAACTTGCAGCCGCGTGTTCATTTCAAGAAAATAAAAATTTTCGTCTTCATCCACGATAAACTCCACCGTACCTGCATTATAATATCCGATTGCTTTAGCCGCTTGAACGGCTTGGTTTTGCATGGCTTGTCGCGTACTTTCTTTTAAAGAAAGCGCAGGGGCTTCTTCAATCACTTTCTGATTTCTTCTTTGTACGGAACAATCGCGTTCAAAAAGATGAACGACATTACCATGCTGATCTCCAAACACCTGTACTTCGATATGTTTTGCATTTGTGATAAGCTTTTCAATAAACATTCCTTCTTGACCAAAATATGCTTTTGCTCTTGCTTTTGTTGAGGCATACACTTGTTTTACTGCTTCTTCGTTATCGCAGCGCACCATCCCAATTCCTCCGCCGCCTCCGCTTGCTTTTAACATAACGGGATATCCAATTAGACTCGCTACTTTACAAGCCTCTTCAACTGACGTCACATCGCCTTGGCTGCCGGGGACAACAGGTACACCCGCTTCTTTCATCGCGGCACGAGCAGCAATTTTGTCGCCCATCATCGAAATGATTTCGGGAGAAGGACCGATAAAACAAAAACCTTCATCAATCGCTCTTTTAGCAAATGCACTATTTTCCGATAAAAATCCATATCCAGGATGAATGGCATCTACCTTTTCTTCATGACTAATTCGCAGCAATTCTTCTACATTCAAATATGACTTTTGCACAGGAGGCTCTCCAATTCGACGTGCTTTTGTAGCCGCTTGAACATAAGGAAGTTCTGCATCTGCATCGGAATAGACAGCCACCGTTTCAATGCCCATTTGTTTGCATGTATGAATAATACGAAGAGCAATTTCTCCTCGATTTGCAATCAGTATTTTTTTCACCTTTCTCTCCCCTTTCCTCAAATTTCTACTTTCTCCCATATAATTCTACAATAATTTTAAAACTCCTCTACAATTTTTGAAAACGCTTTCTATTTGAATCTCCCTTTCCTTTTGCTTCCTTTCTAAAAATTGATGCTTATAATAATGTATTCTTCGTATTTAACTGAAAGAATTCATTTTTCTTTATGCGCATTGAACATTCGTTCACCAATCATGAAAACAGAATATTTTGTATTTTTGTTATATAATATTAGATGAACGAACCAAGCCAGTTCGTTCGCCTAGCAAGGAGACATAACAAGGGGGATATAGGATGAATTACGAAGTGAAGCATTTAAAAATTAATTTTAAAACGCTAGAAGAGTTCAAGAAATTCAAAGAATATGGCATTCAAGAACTTTCAATGCTAGAAGAATTACATGCTAAGATTTCCGATAATGAAATAAATTCTCCGTTTTACGGCATTTATTTTGGAAATAGCTTAGTGGCTCGTATGAGTCTCTATAAGCGAAACAAACAGTACGATCAATATTTCGAGCCGCCTCAAACGTATATTGAAGTGTGGAAACTTGAAGTGCTCAGTGATTTTCAGCGCAAAGGATTAGGTCAAACGCTCGTTGAATATGCCAAATCCTTTCAATTACCTATCAAAACAAGCCCACGAGTAAAATCGAGTGATTTTTGGTCAAAAATGGGGTTCGTACCTGTAACGTATGATATCGATCGCGATTTGGGAGAAAACCCTCTTATTTGGCTACCAAATGGTGTAAGCGAACAAAAATAAACAGCTGATTTCCAGCTGTTTATTTTATATCTATGTGGTATATATGATCAACATGAAGTAGGGAGCATTCAAACTATCGCTTTACTTTTGAACTTTTTCTAAATTTAAATTTTTATCCACTTGAAATTTCACTTTTCTACTTTTTTCATCCTCTTTTAATACAACCATTTTACGAGCCCTCTCCATAATTTCAATAAGAGCTTTATAGTCATCCTCCACAATTAACAAGTTGTTTTGCAAAGCTTTTTTTTCTTTTTCCAAAATCGTTACTTTCTCTTGTAGACGTTCAATCTTTTGCTGCAGTTCTTCATTAGCTTCGAGAAGCTCTGACGAGTGTCTTTGCCCTTGATCTACATTTTCTAAATATTTAATTACCTCATTAAGCGAAATATGTTTCTCTGCTTCCATATATGATAAGCGTGCAGGCTGCTCGTCATCTTTTGAAACAGTTCTTGCTTTTAATTCTTTTCTCTGTTTTTTCGCAAGATCAATACCAGTCTTGTATTGTTTGCGCACAAAAGAATTCCAGCGGAAGCCACAAGCTGCTGATGTTCGTGTAAGTTTCTTCCCCACTTCTTCAAATGCAGCTAGCTGAGTGCCACCTTCACGTATATGACGCAGTACAATTTCTGCGAGTAATAAATCTTCATCATGAGTCCATGCATCTTGACGAGAAGAAGTCATTTTTCTATCCCTCCTTATCCGTACTTATTAAATGAATATGCACCTACTAGATAAGATAGACTATTGTTCCTCTTCTCAATCAAGAAAATCTTTCATATACTTTGAAGCAAAATGGGAAACCCGTGATTCTTTCATCTTTCGCTTATTAACTATATTGCTATGGAAATGCAGTTCATAACTATGTTTTTTTAACGATGACCTTTTGAACCGCTTCTTCATGCTCAGGCGACTCCCACAATATCGAACAGCGGTGAATTTCTTGTTCCATCCGATTCCAAACCCGGCTTTGCTCCCATTTCTCAATAGCGATTTCTTTGTAAGCTTGCAATACCTGGGTCGGTTTATGAGTGATAGGCGCTAACCACTCCTCACACCTCATAGTCAGCTCTTTAAACGACGTGACATAGGAAAGAAATCCAATTTGCTTTGCTCGTTCTACTCCATACAGCTGAGCACTGTAGATCATTTCCATCGCTTCTTGATAACGCAGCTTTTCAAGAAGAATGGTTCCTCCTCCCCAGCCTGTTGTAATTCCTAAATTCCCTTGAATAAAGCCCATTTCGCTATGTGTTGCACTTATACGGAAGTCACATGCAATCGCAAGCTCACATCCTCCTCCAACCGATGTTCCATTCAAAAGAGCAACTGTTGGTTTTGGGAGTGTTAAAATCTCATAAAGAATTTTCCCCATTTTCGTTAACATTTGAGACGCCTCTTTCGAAGTCTTTAGCTCATGAAATACGCTTAAATCTCCTCCACTGCAAAATGCATCTGAACCAGCACCTGTAATTACAAAAGCTTTTACTAACTGATCATGTTTCACATAATCTACAGCTTGCTGCAGTTCATTCATAACATCATAATCAATGGCATTACGCTTTTCAGGACGATTAATCACAAACGTAGCAATGCCTTGGCTTGTAGTAAACAGCTCGCTTTTTTTCATGCTTTTTCCTCCCTATAGACAAGGTATGAATCCTTTTACAACAGTAATTGTTTATTTAAAAAGAGTTCTTGTTCTATAAGAAAAATCCTTCTCTTCCAAAGGGCAAAGAAGGAAAAAAGGCAAAAAGGCAAAAAAAAATAAAAGACCCTTAAGAGGGTCTTTTATTTAAATAAGCAATTATTTGCTTACTACGTCATTTCCTTTGTAAGTACCACAAGCTTTACATACGCGGTGTGATAGTTTCATTTCACCACAATTTGGGCACTCTACCATACCAGGAACTTGTAATTTAAAGTGCGTACGACGCGTTCTTTTCTTCATTTTAGATGTTCTTCTAAAAGGTACAGCCATTATTCCCACCTCCTTAAAAGAATTTTAAAATCATATGAAGGCCCGAAAGCCGGATCTTCGCATTTTTATTTCTTTTTGTCTTTAAAGAAATTTTCGAGTACGGCTAAGCGGGGATCTACTTTTTCCTGCTTTTCTTCTTCGGTAACAACTTCCCAGTCTTTTCCTGACTGTGGAGCTGCTCCTGCCGCTTGCTGATTTTCACTAAATACCTGCAGAGGAATTTCAACAATAATTAACTCTTGAATCAAAGGTTGTAAATCAACCGTTTCTCCCTCTACAATGCGTACTTCAGCATCTTCTTCATAATCAGCATTCACATTCAATAAAAACGTTTCAGTTGCGTTAATTTCAAACGGATACGGAACGTCAACTAATGTACGAGCACAAGGCAACGTCATTTCTCCTGAAATTTTAAGGTGAAACGTTACTTTCGAAGAGCTAATGTCGGCTCTTCCTTTCACGTTTACATCTGACATTCTACGAATTTGAGGATCAGCATTCATAAACTCTTTGCCGTCAATCACTTCATCAAATGTTAGACCTTTATTTTGCAACTGATACAATTGATGTATTGTCCATTTCATTGTTAATCACCTCAAGGCAACAAAGGTTATTATAGCTTTCACAAGATTATTTGTCAATATTTTTTCTTTACACTATAATGTACTTAAATATGCTTTTTTGTAAAAATTTCTTACTTTCATAAAAAAATGTTTTTAAAACAAAGAGCTAGACTAAAAATAATAAATTAAAAGGAGACATTATGCAAGCAGTTGGAATAATTGTCGAATATAATCCTTTTCATAACGGACACGCTTATCATTTGCAGCAAGCGAAACAACAAACCGGAGCAGATTGTGTGATTGCTGTGATGAGCGGGCACTTTTTGCAGCGCGGAGAGCCTGCTCTTGTATCAAAATGGTCCCGCACAAGAATGGCTTTAGCCGCTGGTGCAGACTTAGTCGTTGAATTACCCTATGCTTTTTCTACTCAAAAAGCTGAAACATTCGCAAGCGGCGCTATTTCTATTTTAGAATCCTTTCACGCTGACTTTGTATGCTTTGGCAGCGAAAATGGCAATATTGACTCATTTACCCGCACCGCTGATTTGCTCGAAGCTCATGAATCAGAACTATCCGCTTTAATTCAACAAGAGATGAAAAAAGGGAACAGTTATCCAAAAGCAGCTTCCAATGCTTTCTTACAGCTTTTCGCGGAGGCTCCTATTGATCTATCTCAGCCAAATAATGTGCTTGGAATGAGCTATGTAGCTGCCATTAAAAAACAGCATGCATCTATTAAACCATATACAATCACTCGAATTCAATCACATTATCACGATGATTCCCTGTCTTCCTCTTTTATTTCAAGTGCTACAAGCATACGTAAAGCTATTTTTGACAGCAGCAGCCATGGGGACCTGAGCAAGCACATGCCAGTTAGTACGGCAAATGAATTAACAGCTTACAAGCAAGCACACGGACAGTTTCATCATTGGGAGCATTATTTCCCATTTTTGAAATACAAATTATTAACTACTCCGCTTTATGACTTACAGCGTATTTATGAAATAGAAGAAGGTATTGAACATCGGCTCCTATCTTATATTTCTTCAGCTACTTCATTTGAAGATTTTTTAACAAATGTTAAAACGAAGCGATATACGAGAACCCGTTTACAGCGCATGTGCGTTCACCTTTTAACCAATACAACAAAAAGTGAGATGCAACAAGCTGATCCTTACATTCGCTTATTGGGAATGTCAAAGACAGGACAAGGCTATTTAAAAACAATTAAGAAAAAGCTGTCCCTTCCTATTGTATCCACTGTATCGCAATGTAAACTAAAAGAAATTGATACCGATATTAAAGCGACACATGTTTATAGTATGCCGTTTCAAGAGCCTCTGCGCTCTCAATTTATGAAACAAGAATACACGCAGCCTCCTATCATTTGGCCATAAAAAAATCGTCTGCAAGAGACGATTTTTTTATAGTTTCAGCTTTTCTAAATACGTTACGGCATCCGAAAATGAATCTACGGGTACAATTTTCATATCACTGTCTATTTTTTTAGCTGTCTTCACTGCTTCTCGGTAGTTAGAGCCCGCAGCCCCTTTTTCATTTGGTGCAAAGAAAATCTCTGCTCCTTCTTTATCTGCGGCTACAATTTTTTGCGAAATACCTCCGATTGGCCCTACCTCTCCTTTATCATTGATAGTCCCTGTACCTGCAACGCGATGGCCTTTTGTCATGTCCTCTTTAACAAGCTGATTATAAATTTCAAGCGAGAACATCAGTCCCGCTGAAGGCCCTCCTATTTTTTCAGTATCAATATGTATATCGGGCTTAACTTTTAGTTCTTGGTTCGTTTCTAAGGCAATTCCTAGGCCTACTCGTTTCGGCTCGTCAGGGAATGCTTTAACTTTTAGAGTATGTTTGCTTTCTTTGCCATCTCTTTTTACATAAATTGACACTGAATCTCCTGCTTTTTTAGTCGATACGTAGTTGATTAAGTCCTCAGCAGTTTGAATTTTTTTCTCGTCTACTTTCGTCACTACATCTCCAACATGAAGTTTTCCATGTGCAGGCATATTTTCTACGACATATGTAACATATACGCCTTTATTGAGATAGGAAACGCTCTTTCCAGCTGCTTCGTATGCTACTGAAATAGCGGCATTTTTCGACGTATCCATCATATGTAATTGCCTTGTCGAGTAATCTTCATCGCTTTCACCTTGCTGCAAAATTTGCTTTGTAGGGAAAATTTCATGAAAGTCCTGTATTTTCGCAAGACCATATGAAAGAGGAGTTGCTCTGCCCATTCTTACAGTTGTAAGCATAAACGTCCCTTTTTCATGGTATCCATCTTCTACCTTAATAATAGGCGCAAGTTCTTCTGCCATTCCAGGCTTTGTAATGTAGTACGGCAAAGGATAAAAACAAAGCATTGCCACCACTGCAATAACAGCCAAATATACCAAAATTCTAATTCTAGATTTCACTTTTTTTGTTCTCCTTCCAATGATCAATTGTTTGCAGGATAGAAGGCAACTGCTCATGTGCTGCTTGTTCACCAATTGAAATCATTTCTTGAATGTTTGTAAACGCTCTGGAACTAAAAGTATCGAGATTAGGACGAATCATAATGTCTGAAGCAATGGTCCGATGAGCTACTAGCTCATCTTGCAAAATATCTAAACTTTGCATAATGACATCAAAAATAGAGCTGATTTCTGCATTCACTTTCGCTTTTGATACATCGACTCCAATGACAATATCAGATCCCATTTCTTTTACAACTGACACAGGAATACGGTCCACTACCCCGCCGTCTACAAGCAATCGTCCATCAATTACTTCGGGAGCAAAGATTCCTGGAATTGAAATACTTGCTCTGACCGCTTCAGCGATAGGTCCTTTTTTAAACACCACTTTCTCTCCTGTTTTTAAATCTGTCGCTACAATGGCAAACGGTATAGATAGCTGTTCAATAGTTCTATTTTGCGTAAAGGTGCGAACCAGCGATTTTACTCTGTTGCCCGTAATAAATCCCATTTTAGGCACGGTAAAATCCAAATAATACTTTCGTTTGAACGTTAGCGCCATTTTATAAAGAGTTGCCAGTTCAATACCTGACGCATATAGTGCACCAACTAAAGCTCCCATGCTGCTGCCAGCTAGAAAATCAATAGGAATGTTATTTTCTGTTAGCGTTTTGATTACTCCTAAATGCGCAAAACCTCTAGCTCCACCTGAGCCTAACGCGACTCCTATTTTTGGGCTTTCCACTTTACCTGCCCCCTCGTTTTACCTTATAGACTTCTAAAAATGTAAAAACATTTGATGAGCTTCTCTATCATTGTTGCCCTGTATTCGGTAGGACTATTCTTCATTTTCTATTTGTTCATTTAGTATGAAGCTAAAGATATGTTTTACTCAATACACGGTGGTTATTAAGCATTATACTATACTAAAGGTTGTTTTAAGAAATTCTTACTCTTCGCTTGCTGCGTACACGTTTTTTTACTCCTTGACTATCCTAGAAGTGCATTGATTTATGTATATGAATTGTATTTCCAAATGTGACAAGACGCCTTTTTATTCAATATGAATTTATTTTCTCCTTACTCATAGGCATAAAGTCGATGCATAGCTTCGTATATTGATATATAGAAGAACTTGTACATTTGCCTAAAACTCCTCATTTCATTCATATCAAGATGACGTGAGCTTAGAAAAGGAGATGAATCGTTCGTTGAATAAATCAATGGTGAAAACATTTCTGCTCGGGACGAGCGTAACGCTTCTCGCTATTGCGCTTATTGTATATCCAAAAGAAGCGCTAGAAGGTTCAGTAAGAGGTCTCAACACATGGTGGAAGGTCGTCTTTCCTTCTCTGCTGCCTTTTTTTATTGTTTCAGAAATGCTTATTGGGTTTGGCGTAGTGAAGTTCATTGGGATCTTATTAGAGCCGTTTATGAGGCCTTTATTCCGAGTACCTGGAGTAGGGGGTTTTGCTTTAGCAATGGGTATGGCTTCTGGGTTTCCTTCAGGTGCAAAAATCACTTCCCGGCTGCGTCAAGAAAAGCAGCTAACAGCTATCGAAGCTGAAAGACTCGTATCATTTACTAACTCATCTAACCCTATTTTTATTTTTGGAGCTGTGGCAGTTGGCTTTTTTCACAATCCAGCTGTCGGTATCATATTAGCTCTCTCTCATTACATAGGGAATATTTGTGTAGGGCTGGTGATGCGTTTTTATGGATCAGCAAAACCGAAAGGACAAGTAACTCAAAAACCTTCTTTATCGTTAGCTTTTCATGAAATGCATAAAACGCGTTTAAAAGATAAGCGTCCTATCGGGAAGCTTCTAGGAGATGCGGTTACTTCTGCTGTTCAATCTCTCTTAATGATTGGCGGTTTTATCATTTTATTTTCTGTATTAAACAAACTTTTATATGTTACTCATATCACGGCCGTTTTAAGCAGCGGTCTAGCTTATTTATTTTCCCTGTGTCATATAGGGACTGAACTGAGCCTTCCCTTTATTTCAGGGCTTTTTGAAATCACGCTAGGAAGCCGTCTAGCAAGCGAAGCTCCAGACACGCTGCTGTTTCATCAAATTATCATCGTTAGCTTTGTATTAGGCTTCAGCGGTTTCTCCGTTCAAGCACAAGTGGCTAGCATACTCGCCGAAACAGATATTCGATTTTTCCCATTTTTTATTGCACGCATTTTTCACGGCTGTTTTGCGGTAGTATTCACTATCTTTCTATGGGGTCCTCTTCGAGAATCCATTACTACTTTTCAAGCATCTGAAGGAGCACTGCCGGTTTTTTCTCACTTGGAGTCCGTTACGATTCTATCGCAGTGGCTAAACGTGTACGGTCCGCTCTTAACGATTTTTACGCTGTGCTGCTATATTTATATATATTCAAAACGAACGTTTCTTCATCGTTCCTAGTAAAAAAAAGAACGTGACGTTTTCTTATCGGCAAAGAAAACGTCACGTTCTTTTTTATCTTATTTTTGAGACAGCTGTTCAAATTTTTCCGCAAGCGCTTCTCTAACAGGGGGAGGAACTAATTCAGAAATATTCCCGCCATATTTAGCTACTTCTTTTACAATACTAGAACTTAAAAACGAGTATTGATTATTTGTCATCATAAATAACGTTTCGATTTCTTTATCTAATACGCGATTTACAGATGTGATTTGCATTTCGTACTCAAAATCCGATACTGCACGCAAACCTCTTAAAATGGTTTTCGCCTGCTTTTCTTTTGCATATTCCATTAATAATCCGCTGTACGACTCTACTACCACATTAGGAAGTGATTTTGTTACTTCTTTCAGCAAAGCTACTCGCTCTTCCCCTGTAAATAGAGGACTTTTTGAAGAGTTATTTAAAACAACCACATAAATCGTATCAAATACATTTGCGCCTCGTTTAATAATATCAAAATGCCCATTTGTAACTGGATCAAAGCTTCCTGGACAAACAGCTATACTGCCCATACGTATCCCCTTTCTACATCTAACAGCTCATTGATTTAGTCAACTGATTCTTCTTTTTTGTATGTATAAATAGAAACACCAATGATACCGTACGTTTCGCTTTTTATTTTTTCAAATAAACCAATCTCATTATCTAACTGTACATCATGAGAATGCTCCGCTACAATAATTCCTGTTTTTGCTAGAAGGTTTTCTTCACTTACCGTTTCGATAAGCGCTTTCAACTTTTGTGCTTTATACGGTGGATCAAGCAAAAGTAAATCGACAGTCAGCTCCCTTTTCTTTATCGCTTTCAGTGCGCGTTCTGCATCATTTCGATACACTTCAGCGCGGTCTTCTAACCGGCAAGATGCTAAGTTTGCTTTAATCGTCTGAATCGCTTTGCCATCCCGATCCACAAAAATGACTTTATCTATTCCTCGGCTTAGAGCTTCAATTCCCAAGCCACCGCTTCCACCGAACAAATCAAGAGCTGTTCCACCTTCAAAAAACGGTCCAATCATATTAAAAATAGCTTCTTTCACCTTATCTGTTGTAGGGCGGGTTGAGTATCCTGGAACCGCCTTTAACGCATGGCCTTTATATAAACCTGCTACTACTCTCATCCTTATCACTACCTTACTTTTACTTCCTTATTCTTCATTATCCTAACATATTTTGAATTACAAAGACTAGCAAAAATCCTCAATTTATTCAATGCTGTATACATTCTGTGCAATAACCCAGCAGCTTGCTTTTATGCTGGACTTTTACGACCGTGTCCCTAGATACACTGATTCTCTTCTAAAAGATACACCTATGAAGATCATTCGGCATTTCGTTCACAGAAGAATTCCTTTGCTTTAATATGTCATAATAAACGTAAATTCACCCTTTTTCTCTGTCATGTTATCAGTCTTTTATGTATTAAAAAGTGAATTTCACAAGACAGGTATATGAACGTTTAAAACGGACATACTTACTAGTAACAACATCATCTAACCGATGTTGTTGCCAACCGCGGAGAAGACTTACGTTTCCCCATAAGTTCTTCCTCCGGTTTCTCCTCTCCCTTTGCCTTCATCAAGGTGCTTGTAATCGCAGAGGTGATTACACCCCTTTATTGAAGGGCCCTACAATGAGTAGTTGTAGGGATTTTTTTATTTACTCTTAAAATATTCAGTGATACATTAAACTACGTGAGTTTGCTTTTTTAATACATAAAGGGGGAAATACATATGATTCAGCGTTTTATTGAGCTCGGAGAAGGGTATTCAGATATTTATGAGCTGTTAGAGATTGTCAAAAGCAACAAACACCGTCTTGCTCATCTTATTATGCTGCGAACAGTAAAAGAAGATCGACAAGTAGCTTCTTTTGTCGCTGTCTTGCATCCAACAGCTGAAGGGAATTTCCAACCGCTTTACGTTTGCCGAGAAGGAATTGTTTTAAAACAAAACGACAGCAAGCGCGTTGAGTTATTTAAACAAGCTGCTGAGGAAGCGGGAAAAGAAATTGTGGTACTCGATGTCAAACCATCTACTACATTTCCAGAAACAGCACTATACTATCAGCACCTTATTGGCATTTTGCGAATGAACCGCTTTATTCCGCCAATGCAATAATCTCATCTCATCCCTGCCTATTCGTTTACTAAGGGCAAGTAAAATAAAAAAAGGAATGTACATCACATTCCTTTTTTGTTTAAATTCCTATCTTATAGTCATATTCCTTCGCCTTATCCGGCTTTGAATTTTCGAATTCTGTTTTTAAAAACGGCCGATAAGAAGGATCTACTTTCTTCACAAAAGGTAGAGACTGAAGTTTATGGATTGTTTTTTCAATGCCATCTTGGTTGCAATATAAGACAACATACTTTAATTCTTTAGATACGTAATGTACATTTCCGTACTTTCGCAGTGCTTTTGCTTGCTTGACAGAATGCACATACGCCACAATTCCTTGACGTTCAACAAACATATTTAGTTCCCCTTTTGCATACGTTATATTGGTTTTCTTTATCATAAATTCTTTTATATGAAGTAGGTGCTTTATGTATGAATTTAGATGATATCTGGATGCTCTTTCTTACTCATTTTAACGAGCAGAGAGCTATTGAACAAGTCATTTTCAAAAAAATCACAAATATACCCTTTTTGTATATAAACACATCAATTAAGCGTAGAAAAATAGATGAGCTTCTAGAAGCTTCATCTATTTTTGCTACATCCAATACAAATGCTACGTGGCGCTCGACTTTTGTCAGAAGTCAGCATCTTACTTATGTCTATCAGCACAGGTTTTACGTTCCACAGCGTAAAATGGCCTGCTGCGGAAATTCCTGTGCTGATTGCGTTCGATTTATACAGTGAACGGCTTATGCGCTGCACCCACAGCTTCCACCAGATCCGCAGCCACCGCCGCAGCTGCTTCCCGTATCAAAAAACGGATTTCCCGTCGGTACTTTCACGTGCTCTGAAACAGCTTGACCAAGGATAACGCTAATTTCATCAAGCAGCTTTTGTAATTCATTTTCTGCTTTTTTGAACGCAGCGATTGTCGCGTGTAAATCAACTTCACGCTTTACATCACGTACTTGTCTCGTAATGGTTTTATAATCAGGATGATATTTTCCAAATCGCTGAACATCCTCATACTGTTCCTTTATTTTCACAAATTCAGCAATTAATGCCTGTGCATGTGAATCTTTATTTAATCTATATAAACATTGACGATAGTTCTCGGCTACGTCTGATTGTAGCACCATGTTCGCTACGTGATCAGACTCATCGAGTAATTCAACAGTTCTCATTGTTGTCAGCATGGCTGTGCACCTCCGTTTTTATCTTATCACGTTTTGGATCTAAAGAAAAAGAACTTGCTAAAACAGCTTACACTGATTTACTACAAGTTCTACTTTTTAACTATATAATTTCAACCGTAAAGGTATTCCTCACTTGATAACTTTCTTCTTTAGATTTCATCAGTTCAATCGTAACAGTATGAGAGCCTTTTGGAAGATCACTTAAAACAAAGGCTGCTTGCTTCATTTCTTTAAATGGTTTTCCATCTACTGTAATTTGAAGGAATCCACTCTCTGTTGAAAATGAAAACCCGCTTAGAATACATTCGACGTATACATTCTGTCCTTTCACATGCTGGTGTACCATCAGTGAAGGTTTTGTATTCATTGCACCAAACGTTTCAGCTGCCCGCGGTTGAGAGGAAATTTTAGTTTCAGGTTTTGGTTTATCATGGTTGCATCCTAGCAGAGAAACTACACATAAGGCCGTCGTTAATAGTAAGCGCATAATACCATTCCTTTATCATTCGTTTCTCCATAGTGTTTACAAACTCTTTGTTTTTACTCATGACGTGCAAAAATCTCTGCATCGCTATGTATGCAGAGATCATTGATTTTTCATGGACTGAAACATATGAAACATCATGTTTGCCATTTGAATCGAATTCGAAAACTTTTCGACTTTATGAGGAATCGTTTGTTTGTAGTAGTGCTTGGATTCTAATTCAAATTTCTCCAGTTCTTCAGGATTTCTAGATAAACGCCGGTACCACATTGGCTGTTCACGAACGAAGTCGTTGAGTTTAGGACGCGACTGCATATACTCGTATATATCTTTTCTCATTGCGTTTAATCTTTCCTAAAGCCAAATGGATTCCCTGGCCCGGAAGCTGCTCCTCCACCGGATGGCTTAGATGGCTGAAATTGCTGCAGTACTTGTTGAATATTGGAAATAGCTGAATTTACATTTGTGATATGATTTTGCATTTGATTCAAGTCCATGTTTTTCAGCGAGGATACAATTGTACCCATAATATCTTTTTTCTCCTCTGTTGCAGCAGCTGGTTCAGCCTTTGCACTTTCTTCTGAACGATATGCCTCCCACATTGGATCTTCTGCACCGAATAAATACCAATCTTCATAAAGCTCTTTCCACGTTTTTTGCTGCTTTCGAACCTGTTCTACTAATTTGGGATGTGATTTTACAAATTGTTTAAATTCCACAACGGACGGATGAAGCTCTCGTTTGGTTTCCTTCACAGTCACTCACCTCATACTTAAATATAGCCTACTATATCTTAGAAAAAGAGAGCTCGTTTCGTGCGCCTATTTCAAAAATTTTTTATAGCTGTTTTTTTGAAGAAGCACGAACTGTGAACCAGTATGTAATGAAAATAGATAAAATGCTTAGCCAAAATGTAAAATAGCCAATTTCAGACATATACGCATTGAGCATGCTGTATCTTGGCATCATAGAAAAAACGTAATCAATGATATCATTATGTACAGCCCATACAGCGGCAACAGCTACATGCCATAATTTAATCCGGTAAAACGGTACGTATAAAAGCCCTTGAAAAGCCATTGCTGCATGAGAAGCCATTAACATAAGCATCATCCAATCAATGTATCCTGTTAACACATAGACCAATACATTCATTACGACGGCCCAAATCCCGTATTTAAACAGCGTGATCATTGCTAAAGCTTCAAACAGTGAAAAATGCTTTCCAAGTAAAAGACCGATAAGTACAATAACAAAAAACAAGCTTGCCGTTGGACTGTCAGGCACAAATAATAAAAACTTCTTAGGTGTTTCAGCTAATTGACTTCCATACCAAATATATCCGTAGATTGTTCCTAGTATATTCACAATCAGCAAAAGCGTTAAAAAACGCTTATCTTTTAAGGTATACCATAACCAAGCCATTTAGAAAGTCTCCTTTACATTTAATCTCTTCTTTATTATGTACAGTTTTTGAACAATAGCAAGCCTCTATCTCCTTGATGTGAAACACTACATTAAATAAATTCAAAAAAACCAGCCCTTTGGCTGGTTTTCACTATTCTTTTCCTAAGTTGCCGACAAATTCCGAGAGCGTTTTCAATTCTTTATCTGAACCTTTGAAAACACCTTTTGGCATATTGCCTCTACCATTTTTTGCTATCTTGGCGATTTCTTCAGGAGATAAATCAATTCCTGTTAAAGCTGGAGCCGCAGGGCCTCCCTGCAAGTTATCACCATGACAGGTTAAGCACGTTTGCTCTTGCATGATTTTGTAACCTTCTGAATTTTTGTCAATCGCTACTTCTTCTCTAATTTTCCCTTGCTCTTCACGTGCTTTCCAGTCCACCTGTGTCGCTGATTGCCACGTTAGGAAATAAACTGCTGCTATAGCCAAAAGCATAAATCCTGTTGCAAACGGCCTCTTAGCTGGTCTTCTTTCTGGTCCTCGATCAATGAACGGAGCAAGCATTAATGCGCCAAATGCAATCCCTGGAATAATAAATGCACCTATAATATTATATGGACCAGAAGCAAATGAATATTTAAGCAATTGATATAGGAACAAAAAATACCAGTCAGGAAGAGGCAAGTACCCCGTATCAGTCGGATCGGCAATACGTTCAAGAGGAGATGGATGAGCGATGGTTAAACATAGATAACCGATTAAAAAAACTGCCCCTACCATCCATTCTTTTAGTAAAAAGTTTGGCCAGAATGCTTCTGTTTTCCCTGGAAATTCAGAGTAATCTTTTGGAATATTGGGTTTTCGTTCTGCAGGAACACGTGAATCTCCAACAAACTTCATCCCTTTACCACGATGCATGTTCTCCCTCCTTTTTCTCACTGTTCTAGTGAAAGTACTAACAACGGAGTATGTGCTTGATGCATATAATGACTAGTGTGATTGAATACTTGAATAAAGCGTATAAAATTTTATAGTGGTCCTGAAATTCCTTGTTTACGAATCATTAAGAAGTGGGCACCCATTAAGCCAAGTAGGGCTCCGGGTAAAAAGAATACGTGAATGGCGAAAAAGCGAGTTAGTGTTTGAGCACCAACGATGTCTGGATGTCCTGAGAGTAATGTCTTCACTTGCTGGCCTATAATTGGTGTGGATTCAGCAATTTGCAAACCTACTTTCGTTGCAAATAGCGCTTTCATATCCCACGGCAACAAATAACCTGTAAAACCTAAACCTAACATAACAAAGAAAATTAACACACCCACAATCCAGTTTAACTCGCGGGGTTTTTTGTATGCTCCTTGGAAGAAAACACGAAGTGTATGTAAAAACATCATGACGATAACCAAACTTGCTCCCCAGTGATGCATACCTCGAACAATTTGTCCGAAAGCGACTTCATTTTGCAAATAATAAACGGATTCCCATGCATTTTTTATATCTGGTACATAATACATGGTTAAAAACATGCCTGATAAAATTTGAATAACGGTAACAAAAAACGTTAATCCACCAAAACAATACACAAATGCTGAAAAGTGATGTGCAGGATTTACGTGCTCTGGCACTTCATGATCGGCCACATCTCGCCATAAAGGAGTAATATCTAGCCGTTCATCCACCCAGTCATAGATTTTATTCAACATTTTCTATGCCCCTCCTTGTGGTTTGGCTTTTCCTAGATATAACGTACCGCCTTTTACTTTTTGAACGTATACATCTAACGGTCCCATCGGTGGTGTCCCCGGTACATTTTTACCGCTTTTTTCATACATTCCCCCATGACAAGGGCAGTAGAAACGGTGTGGATAGTTTTTGTCGCCAGCCCAGTTAACCGTACAGCCTAAATGCTTACAAATTGGTGACAGCGCGACGATTTCACCTTTATCAGTTTTGTACACCCAAGCCGATCTTGGCTCTTCTGATTTATGCCACGCATCCACTTGCTTGATTTTAAAATCGACACGTTTCGGCTCTTTTGTAATGTCTTTAACCTGCGCTACAGCTACTAAATCCTGACCCGCTTCTTTTTCTAAAATTGGATCTACTGCAAAGCGCACCATTGGCATTAACATTCCAGCAGCCATGAATCCCCCTACACCAGTGAGCGTATAGTTTAAAAACTGTCGTCTTGATACCCGATCACCCATGCTTTTCCCCCCTTTAAAAAAGTTCAGTCCAGAGAATTTTGGACACATGATGGACCATTCTATTAAACTAGGACATAATCATGATATATTAATATTTCTGGAAGGTCAATACAATAAAAACCTAAAACATGGAAATAATCTTTATTTTTCTAAATTTTTTGTCATTATTTTGTTTGCGCTTCCATTACTTATTCTACAGTCTTTTTAAACACTCCATTTCTCTATAAAAATCGGTAAGAGCTGTTGAACTTGTTCATGTATGAGCGTATACTTATGCGACTCATCTATATGCTCAAGCGGTAAAGCAGGTATCCAAATGCAGTACGCCCCTATTTCTTTTTCAAACTGCAGCCAGTCTCGGTCGCTAGTAAGCACAAAAAGATGTTTGACTTCATTGTCATTTATATGCTCATTCCAACGAAGTAATGTTTCATAAACAGCAGCTACTCCATCTTTTTTTAAGTATGTAAAACTAGGTGTTAAAATCACTCTTCCTTTAAATTGCCTCTCTAACTCTCCAGTAAGAGCAGTCGTATATTCACTCATAGATGCAGTAAGCTTTAAATCTTCTCCGAAATCAATCGGAATGAGTGGAACCAATACGGTATCAACATAACTTTTGGATTGTAGATACACATCCATTTCCTTGGCCTGAAGCTTCAACTTCCTTCTCCTCTCAGCAAGCCTGCTAAAGCTTGTCTTATTTATTTTCCAAAATGAATAAGGAGATAAAAAAAGAGATTGACCTTTTTCTAAGAAGCTAGCCAATCCCTCATTTATCTACTGTACATAATGGTTATTTAAATATTCGCTTAAGCGCTGAAATTCCTCTTTATCGTTTTCATCTAATGCTTTATCAATTAGTTCCATGATTTTTGATCGCTGAAACTTCTGAATAGATTCTTCCAATATTTGCTCAGCTAATACTCTGTCTTTTTCATTTGTTTGATTAGCTTTTGGCATATACGGATTGTCTTCCAGTACAGCCACATATTGAGGCGATGAATACAACGATCGGAAGTTTAATTGAATATAAATGTCTTCTTCTCGATTCAAACGAATATCATGAAATGATTTTTCTGCATCGGTTGTCATGATATTTTCTTTATAAAAACGAAATGGAGGGTCTTCCACACAGTGCGTAGACATCACCATCCCGCGAGGACAAAACTGTGCTTGCTCAACGAAGTGAACTCGTTTCATCAATTGATCATGGCTCATCAAATAATTTAAAATCCATACACATTCTCTTCGCTTCAGCTGATAATTCGTTAAAAACCAGCGAACAAATTCTTTTTTCTCGTTGACAGTAACAGGGGTCGTCATATTCTCACTTCCCTCCTCTGTGTTTAAACTCTCAGTTAAAACACCTTTTACAGTTATTTATTCCACACGGCAGCAATAAAATCCTCTGAACTATTATTTATTCTTCTAATTGAAATAATATGTCTTGAATTTCATCTACTGTTGGATCCATTGCTAATAAGGCTTGGAAAATCCCCTTCGCTTTCGAGCGCTGTCCTTCTTCTAATAAGAAGTAGCCATACTCTTCTAAAAACGCATACTCTTCTTTAAAAACAGTGTATGCAGATTCGTAGTATTTTAGCGCTTCTTCATAATTTTCTAATTCCTGGTGAGCTTTTGCTAAATCCCATTCAAAATGAGGGTCATGCTCATTATATTCTTTGGCGTGCTCGATATTCTCTACTACATCTTCATATCTCTCTTGACTCATATAAAGTTTAGAGAGAGTTAAAATGGCTTCAATGTACCCTGGATCTAGTGCAATCGCTTGTTGAAATGCCGATTCAGCCTCTTCTTCTAGACCGCGCTTTAATGCTATCTTCCCTTTAAAAAAGTAAAGTTCTTTTTGAAATTCATCCTGGGCAATACCTTCGTTGACAGCCACCGCAGCCTCTTCTAGCATCTCTTCATGTTCATATGATTTTGCTAAATATAAATAAAGAGAATGGTACTCACGGTCTAGCTCTTTTAGTTCTGTGAACTTTTCAATAGCGGTCTGATAATGACCTGCTTGATACGCTGAAATCGCATATTCAAATAGTGTGTTAATCTCAAGCTTATCTTTTAGCGCTTGATCAAAGTAAGGAAGCGCTTCTTCGAACTGGCCGATACCCGCTAAACTTTCAGCTAATCGCTGACGAAGATCCGTGCCGTTAAATTCTTTTTCTGTTTTTAGCAGCGTTTGATAAAAAGGAATCGCCTTTTGATAAATTCCTTGACTGCTGTAAAATTCACCGAGCCCAAAATCTATAACCGGCTCATTTGGAAGCATTTTTTTCGCTTCCATTAGCTTTTTCTCACTTACTTCACTAAGGCCTTGCATTTGATATAAGTCAGCTACAAGAAGCAGAGCTGGCACGTAGTTATCATCTTCGCTACTAATTTGATTTAAAATATGAATTGCTTCTTCTTCTTCTTCTAAATCGATAAGCATTTCAGCTTTTAATAAATACAGCTCGCCTTCTTCTGGGTATTTAGCGATGAGCTCGTCTATTAAAGGCAGCGCATCATTTACTAGTCCCCACTCCTGAAGCTGTTCAGCCATTAAAAATTTTTCTTCGTCTGTAGCTTTATCTTTCAATTCATGAATAAGGGCAAGGCCTTTTTCAATTTCATTGGATTCTACGTAACCTATCGCGCGGTCTAGTTCTTTCACACACAATTCTCCTTTATTATTACATTCACTTTTTATATACAAATAAAACGAATTAATTTTCTATTTTTTCCAAACCGAAGCAAGAACTCATGCTTCTATACACCATGATAAAATAGTTTGAGCGTTTGTTCAACAAATCAATTTGAATACGCTTACATTTTTCGAATAAAAACAAGATTGAGGCATGACTACATTAATCAACAGCTAGAAGCACCTACATACATGAGACCTACGTTCACCCTAACAATAAAAATCCGAACGAGTTTGATTCTCTATCAAGAATATCAATTCATCGTTCGGATTTTCCTTCAACCAAAATGCGTTTGTTCCAGCCTCTTTCTTATTCGCTTAGTTTATCAAGATCTTCAAAGAAAGTAGGATAGGATACGTGAATAGCTTCACTTCTCATTAGTGTTACCTCTCCCGTTGCAATGGCTGCTGCGACCGCAAGCATCATTCCAATTCGATGATCTCCATAGCTGTCTACTTCACCGCTTTGTAGGGCCGTCTTGCCTTCAATGATGAGGCCATCAGCTGTTGGAGTAACAGAGGCACCGAGCTTGCTTAACTCCGTTGCAACCGTATCGATACGGTTCGTTTCTTTTACTTTTAATTCTTCGGCATCTTTAATAACTGTTTTCCCATTCGCCTGAGTCGCCAAAAGAGCGATCACTGGAATTTCATCAATTAAACGAGGAATTAAATCCCCCCCAATTTCAATCCCTTTCAACTGAGACGTTTCAATCGTCAAATCGCCAATAGGCTCTCCATTTTGAATACGTTCATTAGAAATCGTAAGGCGTGCTCCCATTTGCTGAAGCACATCAATAATACCTGTTCTTGTAGGATTGAGTCCGACGTTTTTCAAAACGATTCGGCTGTTTGGAACAATGGCTCCTGCAACAAGAAAGAACGCGGCTGAAGAAATGTCACCAGGTACGTATACATCCGTTCCGCGCAGAGATTGTCCTCCTTCAATGCTTACAGTCGTTCCATCTACCTCTACGTCTACTCCAAAGGCGCGAAGCATACGCTCTGTATGGTCCCGTGATGTAAAAGGCTCGGTTACTTTTGTTGTGCCTTCCGCATGAAGTCCCGCAAGTAAAATCGCTGATTTCACTTGTGCACTTGCTACAGGAGAATGGTAATGAATTGCTTTTAAAGCTCCTCCTCGAGTGGATAAAGGCGTATATTGGCCGTGCTCACGCCCATCAATCTTTGCACCCATAGAGCGCAGGGGCACCGTAACGCGGCTCATAGGACGCTTGGCAATCGACTCATCTCCAATTAGAGACGTATGAAATGGCACACCTGCAAGAATCCCGAGCATTAAACGAGTAGTCGTTCCTGAATTTCCTACATCTAGGATGGAAGTAGGTTCACTTAACCCTTCGATACCTTTACCTTCCACTTCGACATACTCGCCTTCTCTTTTAATCGATACGCCCATCTTTTCAAAACACGAAATTGTACTTAAGCAATCTTCCCCTGCTAAAAAATGATTAATCGTTGTTTTCCCTTCTGCCATCGCTCCGAACATCACAGCTCTGTGAGAAATCGATTTATCTCCAGGAATAGAAATTTCTCCTTGGAGAGATGAAAGATTAGTTTTTAATTGTTTTCCACTCATTTCATTCACACCTTTCGTACATTAAGAAATAAACGTCTGATATTGATGCTGATGGAGACACGCTCTTGCCCGCTTTCTATCTTCCTCTGTTTGAAAGCTCAAACGTAATACTCCGTATATGTCTTCTCGTGTTTCTAAAATTCGAATGTTTGTAATACTGATTTCATCTTCTGCTAAATAACCCGTTACTTCTGAAATAATCCCCGGATAGTCAGGAACATCCACATAGAGATCATAAAAGGATGGAATCGCGCCTTTGGTTCGTACAGGAAGCTGATCTCTAAATTGTTTTGCTTGTGAAAAATATGTATAGATATCGTTCGCGTCTTTTCGTTCGATCATATTTCGCACGTCATTCATTTCTTCAAGCCAGTGGTCAAACATTGAAAGAAGCGCATCCTGGTTATGAAGCAAAATATCTCTCCACATCGCTGGACTGCTTGAAGCAATACGTGTAATATCACGAAAACCTCCAGCTGCAAGCTGCGAAACTAGCTGGTTGTCTTGTTGGTAATATTCTGCTTGATGAACAAGGCTTGCAGCAATAATATGAGGAAAATGGCTGATGACACCCGCTAATTTATCATGTTCTTTTGGTGACATCACAATAATTTTAGCTTTTGTACCACTTAGCAATTCCTTTAAACTGTCTAAAGCCTCCGAAGAAGTAGAAGATGAAGGTGTCAATACATACATTGCATTTTCAAATAAATGAGCTTTAGAAGCAGCTACTCCGCTTTTATGAGACCCAGCCATTGGGTGACCGCCGATAAACTCAATGCCTTTAGCGATAAGAGCTTCCGCTGTCTTCACTACCTCTTCTTTTGTACTCCCTACGTCTGTGACGATAACAGACTGTTTGAGCGTAAAATGTTCTAACTGTTTTAGCACTTCAGCTGCTTGAGTGACCGGAATGGCAATAACAATATAATCCGCTTGCTCCGCGCCTTGTTGTAAAGAAGAAGCCGCTTGGTCAATTACACCTAGGGTTTTGGCAAGCTCCAGCTGCTCTTGATTAATGTCAAAACCTATTACATCAAGATGATGGTGCGTCTTTTTTATATTAAGTGCCAGCGATCCTCCAATTAACCCCAAACCTATAACAAAAACATTTTCTTTCACTTTCCTTCACCTCATTGTACATATGAAGATGAGAGTGTGAAATCACACTCTCATCTTTTACTATATTAGGTATTAAGCTTTCGCTGCTGCTTGGTCAACAAACTGCTGAAGCAATTCAATGATTTGTTCATTTTGTTCTTTTGTTCCCACTGTAATACGAACGGAAGTTGGGAAGCCTAATGCATTCCCTGAACGAACAATAAATCCGCGTTGCAATAAAAATTGAAACACTTCATCGCCTTGACGACCAAAATCAATTAGAACAAAATTAGTGAAAGACGGATAATAGTTTAAGCCATTCTTATCACAGAAAGCATAGTATTGCTGCAAACCTTCTTCATTTTTCTTTTTACACTCTTCAATGAACGCTTGGTCTTCAAGAGCAACGATTGCTGCTTTTTGAGCCATGCGGCTTGTATTAAAAGGTTCACGAGCCGGCTCAATTTTTTGTAGCAATGATTCGTTTGCAATACCGTAACCAATGCGCAAAGAAGCTAAGCCGTATGCTTTTGAAAATGTGCGAAGTACAATTAAGTTTTCGTATTCATTCAAAAACTCTACCGTATTCGGATAGTCGGCTTGATCTGCTGCATACTCAAAATAGGCTTCATCCATAACGATTAATGTATGCTTAGGAACTTGTTTCATAAAAGAAATTAACTCATCACCCTTCACATACGTTCCCGTTGGGTTATTAGGACTGCATACCCACACAATTGTCGTATTTTCATCAATTGCACGAAGCATAGCATCTAAATCATGATCTCCGCCGCGCAGCGGTACTTCACGAATTTCTGCACCTTCAATTACGGCATTGTGCTTATATTGAGGAAATGACGGCGTCGGCATGACAGTATTTGTATCAGCCGATAGCAAAGCTCGGCAAATAATTTGAATGACTTCATCAGAGCCATTTCCAAAAATCAGCTGATCTTGCTCTACGCCTACGTGCTTTGCTACTGCTGCACGCAGTTCAGCTGCATAGCCGTCTGGATAAAGCGCCATATTTTCGATTTCTGCAGCAATCGCCTCTTTTACTAAAGCAGAACTGCCGTAAGGATTTTCATTAGACGCTAATTTTACGACGCGATCTAAATTAAATTCACGCTTTACTTCTTCAATTGGCTTACCTGGTTTATATGGAGATAAAGTTAGTAATTGTTCTTTTACCTTCAACGTGTTACACCTCGCATTTTTGTATAGGCGAAACGATGGATGCAACATACTCCTCAATTTGATTTAATCCGTCTCGGCGTGTATCCTTATTTAAAAGAACTTGTTCAAGCTGGCCAATTTTATTAACAATTGCACTTCCAATTACAATGCCGTCGCTATGTTCTTTTAACACCTCTACTTGTTCACTTGTTGAAATCCCAAAACCCACGGCAACCGGTATAGAAGCTGCTGCTTTCACATCTTCTAAAAAGGTGCCAATATCAGCTGGCAACGTAGAGCGAACCCCAGTAACGCCTAAAGACGACACGCAGTATAAGAAGCCCGTTGCATCTGCAGCGATTTTTTGAATACGCTCTTTAGATGTAGGAGCAACCATCGAAATGTACGCAACTTCATTTTCAGCGGCAAGCTCCCGGATACGGCCACTCTCTTCGTACGGTAAATCCGGAATTAGCACTCCATCTATTTCATTTTCTCGCATTAACGCGAAAAAGGATTCTAAACCTAATTGTAACACAGGATTAAAATAGGTAAAGAGAATTACCGGTATTTTCACACCTTTTTTTCTCATCACCGATACAAGCTTAATGGCTTTTGAAATAGACATACCGCCAGATAAAGCTCTTTTGGACGCCTCTTGAATAATTGGACCATCTGCTAAAGGGTCGGAATATGGTACGCCCAGCTCTAAAATAGAAGCACCTTGCTTTTGCAAAGACAAAGCAATATCCACCGTTGCATCTTCATGAGGATCTCCTGCTGTAATAAATGGAATAAACAATGTTTCATGTTTAGGTAGTCTCGCTTCAAACGTATTCATGTTCTTCTTCCTTCCCTTCTAGCAAGTTTACTAATGTATGAACGTCCTTATCTCCTCGACCTGACAAGCAAATTAAAATTGTTTCTTCTTTCGTCATGCTTTTAGCCAGTTCAAATGCTTTTGCCAGCGCATGGGCGGACTCAATAGCCGGGATGATTCCCTCTGTTTTCGCCAGCAGCTGAAGAGCTTCGATTGACTCATCATCCGTTACACTTTCGTATTCCACTCTTCCAATAGATGAAAGGTGAGAATGCTCTGGACCGATACCTGGATAATCCAAACCTGCTGAAATAGAATACGGTTCTGTAATCTGACCATTTTCATCTTGAAGTAAATACGTGAGCGTTCCGTGAATAACACCTTTTGTGCCTTTAGCCATTTTAGCAGCATGAAGGGCTGTATTTAGTCCTTTCCCTCCTGCTTCTACGCCGATCAAGCGTACATTTTCTTCTTTAATAAAATCATAAAACATTCCGATTGCATTACTGCCGCCTCCGACGCATGCCACGACAGCATTCGGAAGTTTGCCTTCTACCGCTGTAAACTGTTCTTTTGCTTCTTCTCCAATAATTTTTTGGAAATCTCGAACCATTTTAGGATAAGGGTGCGGTCCAATGGCCGAACCAATTAAGTAAAAATGATCTTCACAATGTTGAACCCAGTAGCGAATTGCTTCATTTGTTGCATCTTTTAGCGTTTTTGTTCCAGAAGTTGCGGGAATGACTTCCGCTCCTAGAAGCTTCATGCGAAAAACGTTCAACGCCTGACGTTCAATATCTTCTTCTCCCATGAATACTTTACATTCCATTCCGAACTTTGCAGCTACTGTAGCTGTGGCTACCCCGTGCTGACCCGCTCCTGTTTCAGCAATAATTTTTGTTTTTCCCATCCGTTTAGCAAGTAAAATCTGTCCAATGGCATTATTGATTTTGTGAGCACCCGTATGATTTAAGTCTTCACGCTTTAAATAAATTTTTGCCCCGCCGAGCGTTTCGGTAATATTATCAGCATACGTTAAAGCTGTTGGTCGCCCAGAGTAGTTAACAAGTAAGGATAGATACTCATCTTTAAATGCCGGATCTTTCATTGCTTGATTCAAAGCTGCTTCTACTTCTTCAAGTGGTTTCATTAATGTTTCAGGTACGTATTTTCCGCCAAATTCACCAAAGCGGCCAAATTCATCAGGATGATTGTATGTCATAGTATGATCTTCCTTTCAATCTCTATAATTTTTGTATAGTCCTTCGTTCCATTTGTTTCAATACCGCCAGAAATATCAATCGCCCCAGGCTGGTAGGATAACAAGTTCTCAATGTTACAAGCATTGATTCCTCCAGCAATAAAGCATTTTTTACCTAAACTTTGGGCAGCTGATTCATACTGAGGAACGAAGCTCCAATCAAAAGCGACGCCTGTTCCTCCAAATTGTTCTTTAACCTTGCTATCAATTACATACCCGTCAGCCTCTTCATATACATGCATTTGCTGCAGCGTTTCTTTATTGTGAGGGAGCGCTTTCCACACTTCATATCCACGCTGCTTTAACTGACGTACGTCCGCAGCTGTTTCTTGCCCGTGGCACTGAATTACATCTAAATTTGTTACGGAGGCAATTTCAAGTATTTGATCTACCGGTGTATTAACAAATACCCCTACTAGCGAGACTTGTTTTTTTATTTCATCCGTTACAAACTCATTTACTCGTTCAGGCTTTACATATCGTTTACTTCTAGGATAGAAAATAAAGCCAATGTGAGTAGCAGCCGACTTTTCGATTAAAGCTATATCTTGTTTTGATCGAATACCACAGTACTTAATGAGCATATTCACTTTCCCCAAACAGCTTTTCAATCGCTTTGGTTTGATTATCCTGCCTCATAAGCGACTCCCCTACTAAAATAGCTTTTGCTCCCGCTTCTTTTACGTAGGAAACATCATCGTATAAGTAAATTCCGCTTTCACTCACTAACAGCTGATCTTTCGGAACATGCTTGGCGATTTCTTTTGTCTGCTTCAAGCTGGTTTCAAACGTGTGAAGATTTCGATTATTAATTCCAATAATCTTCGGGGTAAATACAGCTAGCAGCTTTTCAAGCGTTTCTAGAGAATGTACTTCTACTAAACAATCTAACTCTTTTTCAGCAGCTTGAAGATAAAGCTCTTGCAATTTTAATGGTTCAAGTGCTTCTCCAATGAGTAAAATAGCATCAGCACCGATTCTTGCACTTTCTTCCACTTGAATGGAATCAATGATGAAATCCTTGCGAAGCACAGGGACAGAGACATGCTGTTTAATGTCACTTAAAAACGTTCGATGTCCTTGAAAATAGTGCTGATCTGTTAACACAGACAAAGCATCTGCTTTCCCTTTCTCGTAGGCTTTAGCAATTTCCACAGGCTGAAAATTCTCTTTTATTAATCCTTTAGAAGGCGAGGCTTTTTTCACTTCTGCAATAAGAGCCAGCTCTCGATTCGGATTTGATAAAGCGTCTAAAAACGATCGTTTTGCAACATTTTGCTGTTCGGGTAACTGTAGGTTTTGAATTTCTTCTTTTTTTGTTTCAATAATTTTATTGAGCATGTTCAACCACCTTTTTCGATTTCAATCGTTGTAATTGCGTGTATGCAGCACCTGATTCAATTGTTTCTAAAGCTACAGCTACTCCTTCTTCAAAAGTAGAAACGTTTCCGCTAACGTAAATAGCTGCAGCAGAGTTTAATACGACTGCGTTTTTAGCAGTTACATTACTTTTATTTAAAAATAGCGATTCAATAAGCTCGGCACTCGATTTCGCATCTTCTACCACTAAGTCTTCAAGCTTCCCTCTCTGTAAGTGTACATCCTCTGGTGCAAGCGTATATTCTGTAATGACATTGCCCTGTACTTCTACAACATCCGTTACATCCGTGGCACTAATTTCATCTAAACCGTCCCTGCCTGCAACCAGAAGGACGTGGTTAGCTCCCAGTACAACAAGCGCTTCTGCTAATTTTCGTGCAAGCTCAATGGAATAAACGCCAATTACTTGCTTTGTGCAGTTAGTAGGGTTTGCTAATGGACCTAATGCATTAAAAACGGTTCTAAACCCTAATTCCTTTCGAGTAGCAGCAACGTGTTTCATAGCAGGGTGATAAAGCGGCGCAAATAAAAAGGACATGTTGAGGTCAGCCACCGCATTTTTCACTTCTTTTTCATTTCCTTGAATCCATATATCCAGATGTTCTAACACGTCTGCACTTCCGCTTTTAGAAGATACGGCGCGATTTCCGTGTTTCGCAACCTTTACTCCCGCAGCAGATGCCACAATCGCACTAGCCGTCGAGATATTAAACGTAGAGGCCCCGTCTCCTCCCGTACCGCATGTATCTACTACGTTTAATTCTTCTAGAGAAATAGCATTCATATTATTTTTCATACCTCGGACAAAACCAACAATTTCATCGACGGTTTCTCCTCGGTACGTTAAGATGGTTAGCACGCTAGCAATTTGAGCTGCCGGGACTTTGCCGTTCATAATATCATTCATAATTTTTTCTGCTTCTTCCGCTGAAAGTGACTCACCGCGCAAACACTTTTTTAACAATTCTTTAAACATATACATCCTCCTTTTTATCGTAGATGTCTTGGGCTAATTGAATTGTTTTGATTAAAGCGCTAGCTTTATTGCGGGTTTCTTTCCACTCAAGCTCCGGTTTTGAGTCAGCAACCACTCCTGCTCCGGCCTGGATATAAGCGGTCTGGTCTTTCAAAAGAATGGTCCGAATCGCAATGCACGAATCAATGTTTCCATCAAATCCGAGATATGCTACGGTTCCTGCATATACATTTCGCGCAACTGGTTCAATTTCATTTAAGATTTGCATCGCTCGCACTTTTGGAGCGCCAGATACGGTACCCGCTGGAAATGCAGAAAGCAGCGCATCAATGGGATGTACTTTTTCGTCAAGGCGCCCTGTCACTTTAGAAATCAAGTGCATGACGTGCGAAAAGTTAACCTGCTGCATTAATACTGGTGTTTGGACACTTCCATACTGTGCAACTCGGCCGATGTCATTCCTTGCTAAGTCCACGAGCATATAGTGTTCTGCCCGCTCTTTTTCATCGTTAATTAAGTCTTCGTATAAGCGCGCATCTTCTTCTGCATCTCTGCCACGTCTTCTCGTTCCTGCAATCGGATGAATTTCTAAATGGCCGTTTTCAATTTGAATCAACCGCTCAGGAGAACTTCCAATTAACTCCACGCCTTTTACTTTCACGTAAAATAAATAAGGAGACGGATTAACTAATCGCAATACTCTGTAAATATCAAATCCAGCTACGGTCGTATCAATTTGAAATCTCTGCGACAATACGGCTTGAAAAACATCTCCACTTTTAATGTATTCCTTAATTTTTTCCACATCTTGCACAAATTTATCTTTTTGGTATGACGATGTCACGCCTTCAAAGCTAACTTCGCGCTGCTCGCTTTCAAACATCATTGGCTTTTCTTTCACCGTCTGCGCTATTCTTTCAACATATCTATTGATCTCTGCTAAAGCTTCACCGTATTTTTCTTTTTTCTGCTGCTCTTTGTCTTGCTCATTAAGCTGAATGTAGTGAATCACCATAAGCTCTTTTGTTCGATGATTGTACGCAAGCATCGTTTGACAATAGATAAAGTGAAAAGTAGGCATGTTCAAATCATTTTGGGCATGTACGTTCACTTTTTCAATTTGCGATACTGCGTCGTAGCTGATAAACCCTACTGCTCCTCCTTTAAAAGGAAGTGCAAGGTCTGGTACTTTCACTTTCAGCTCTTGCTGAATTTTACAAAACACCTCTTTAAAGCTATCTCCTTGCAGCATAGGCTGAAGCTGCTTGTTTTTTGCTAGATAGGTTCCGTTTTCTTCCTCAACATACAAAAATGGATTTAAGCCAATAAAAGAATAATTGGACCATGGTGATGATTCATCGTTACTTTCAAGCAAATATACAGCTTCATCTTTTACTTGTTGAAAAAGATCAACAGGTGTCATGCTATCGATAAATATTTTTTTTATAATTGGAATGGTTAAATACTCTGTAGAGTCTTCTAAAAAAGAAGTATACGTGTTCGTCATATCTTTCAATCCTCCATTTCATGGAGAATGAGAATAGATGAGGTTATATAAAAGAGGATATAATAAATAAACCCAAAGACACATCAAAAATGGGCCTTTGGGTATACGAATGGTAAAATTCACTCAACTAAACTCTGCTCAACTGTCTCATTCTCGTCTACCCTAATCTCAACTAAACTGTCTATTGTTTTCTCATAACTAAAATCTCTAAACTAACTTGTTACCAATTGTAGTACGTTTCAAATTCATTTGTCAACTACTATCTACTTGGTTTTAGACGAAACTAAGCTTTAAGCTCTTCATTCAGCAGTTTAAGAATCACTTCATCTTCTACTTGTTGAACAAAAGGTTTGCCTATGCCTTCAAGCAGTACCATGTGAACATTGCTTGATTTAGACTTCTTGTCCGCTTTCATTCTTACGAGCAGTTTTTCAGCTGAAAGGTGGTTTGGAACAGACGTCTCATAGCCAAATTTTTCAAACCATTTCGCAATTTCAGCTACAGGGAACTCGCTTTTCCCAAGCGTATTGCTGACTTTCATAGCAAACAGCATCCCAATGGCTACGCCTTCTCCGTGGCTGATTTGTCCATAGCCGCACTCTGCTTCGATCGCATGTCCTAGCGTATGTCCAAAGTTCAGATGAGCGCGAACGCCAGCTTCTGTCTCATCTTCTTTTACAACAGATGCTTTGACTAAAATACCGTTTTGAATAGCATAAATTAATTTTTCATCTTGTAAATCAGTCAGCGATTGTATATTTTGCTGAAGCCATTCATAAAATACTTCATCGTGAATAAAAGCGTGTTTAATCACTTCTGCAAAACCGGAACGCCATTCTCTTTCGGGAAGCGTTTTAAGAAGATCAATATCATAAATAACCGCTTCAGGCTGATAAAAAGCACCAATCATATTTTTTCCAAGCTCATGATTAATGGCTACTTTACCGCCTACAGCACTATCGTGAGCAAGAAGCGTCGTTGGCACTTGAATAAAAGAAATTCCTCTCATATAAGTAGCGGCTACAAATCCAGCTAAATCGCCTACTACCCCTCCGCCAAAAGCAATAACGAGTGCATTGCGGTCAAGCTGCTGTTCGAGCGCAAATGTCTGACAATCGTAGTAATGTTGAAATGACTTTGCATGTTCACCGCTTGGCACTACGTATTTAGCCACTTTAAACTTTGTCTCAATCGCTTTTACAACCGCTTCTCCATAATATGAATCTACAGCTGAATCGGTGATGATTAACACGGACGACAGATTAGATTTTACACTCTCGATAATAGAAGGCAGCTTTTCAATTAATCCATTGCCTAAATAAAGAGGATATGTTTTGGATAAAGTTTGAATATCAATTTGCAACATTAAAACTCCCTCGCATGTGCACGCATTTTCTCAATATTTTCAGCAATTAAATCAATTCGGTCTTGTCCAAACTGTTCGATTAGCGCATCAGCCAATTCCCAAGCTACAACAGCTTCTGCTACAACGCTTGCAGCCGGCACAGCGCAGCTGTCTGAACGTTCAATGCTTGCCTCGAAGGCTTCTTTTGTTTCAATATCAACACTTTTTAACGGCTTATAAAGCGTTGGAATAGGCTTCATTACACCGCGTACTACAATTGGCATACCTGTTGTCATGCCGCCTTCAAAGCCTCCTAAGTTGTTTGTTTTACGGGTATACCCATTCTTTTCATCCCATAGAATTTCGTCATGAACTTCGCTTCCTGGTCTGCGAGCCGCTTCAAATCCAATCCCAAACTCAACGCCTTTAAATGCATTAATGCTCATAACAGCTGCAGCAATCTTCGCATCTAATTTACGATCGTAATGAACATAGCTGCCTACTCCTGCTGGCACGCCTTCAATAATAACTTCTACTACGCCTCCGATAGAATCGCCATTTTTCTTAGCATCATCGATTGCTTGCATCATGTCTTTCTCAACAGCTGAGTCAAAACATCTTACTGGAGAAGCTTCAGTGACTTCTTGAAGTTCCTCTAAGCTTTTGTATTGAGGCGGATTTGCCTGTACGCCGCCAATTTCTAATACATGTCCAGCTACAGAAATCCCGAACTGAGCAAGGATTTGACGAGCGACAGCACCTGCTGCTACCCTTACAGTTGTTTCGCGAGCTGAAGAACGTTCTAATACATTTCTCATATCGCGATGACCATATTTAATAGCGCCGTTTAAATCGGCATGCCCTGGTCTTGGTCTTGAGATTTTACGCTTTACTTCTTCTGATTCTTCTTCAGAAATTGGCTCGATGCCCATAATTTTTGTCCAGTGTTTCCAGTCGTTATTTTCTACCGCTAACGTAATAGGAGATCCTAGCGTATAGCCGTGGCGGACACCACTTAAAATTTCCGCTTGATCTTTTTCAATTTGCATACGTCTTCCGCGACCATGACCTTTTTGTCTTCGCGCTAAATCTGTATTGATGTCTTCGGCTGTTAAAGGAAGCCCTGCCGGAACACCCTCTAAAATAGTAGTCAACTGTGGACCATGTGATTCTCCTGCTGTTAAATATCGCATAATCGTACCTCCGCTTAATATGTATTATTCGTCAGAATTTTTCCATTTTTAAATATGACTATACCATACTATAACATAAGAATGTACAAAAAGTTTCACCCTAGCTTTTAAGAAACCGCTTCAGGTTATCTCGATTAAATGGTCTTTACTTTTCTGTAAAAAAACGTATCAGCCGTTTCAAATCCATACTTTTGCGGAGTAAAAACCTGTTCTGTGCTACCTACAAATAAGATGCCGCCAGGTGCTAAAGCTCTGCTGAATTTTTCATATAAAGCATGCTTAGCTTCATCTGTAAAATAAATAAGCACATTGCGACAAACAATCAAGTCAATGTTTTTTGGAAAAGAGTCTGACAGTAAGTTATGTTTTTGAAAAACAACTGTTTTTTTGATTTTTTCATCTAATAAGTACCCGGTTCCTCTTTGTTGAAAGTACTTATTTTTCATCGAAACAGGCATTTCCTGAAGTGAACGTTCATCATAAAAGCCTATTTTTGCTTTTTCTATCACTTTTTCATCCAAATCGGTCGCCAATATAGAAATACGCGAAAGAGGAAAAAATGTCGATAAAACCATCGCTAGTGTATATGGCTCTTCCCCTGTTGAACAGGCAGCACTCCACACTTTCAGCTCTGTTTTTCCTTTTACAAGAGTCGGTAAAATTTTTTGCTCCAATATATCCCACCGCTGATAGTTGCGATAAAACTCTGACACGTTAATCGTCATCCGATCTAAAAACTCCTCAAGCAGTTCGTTGTTACTGTTCATTGCTCGATAATATTCAAAAAAACTAGAAAAACCTTTTTTTTCATATAGGGAGGTAAGGCGGCGTTTCATTTGAGACTGCTTATATAGTGATAAATCAATGCCTGTTTTTATTTTTATTTTCTCCACAAACGCGTCGTATTCATCTATCATTTTTGACTCTCCTTTCTCATTTCTATACGTTGATGTTAGACGTATAAAGAAATAAAACCTTTATATACGCTTATCTCCTTACTAATATATCGGAATACATTGTGAAAATGTTTATGTAGAGAGATATTCGCAATCAATAGCTTAGGACCTATGTATAAACACAATAAAAAAGACGAATGAAAATTCATTCGTCTCCTTGCGCTATCTAAATTAGTAAATCCAAGCGTCTGCGTCTTTTTTATAGAAAGTCAGCTCTTCACTTTCAAAGAATAAGCTGATTTCACGCTCCGCACTTTCTGGTGAATCTGAGCCGTGAATAATATTCTTATCGACAATCAGTCCATAGTCACCTCGAATAGTTCCAGGAAGCGCTTCTTGAGGGTTAGTTTTCCCCACCATTTGACGTGATACTGAAATCACGTTTTCACCTTCCCATACCATAGCAAAAACTGGACCTGATGTGATAAATTTCACTAACTCACCGAAGAAAGGTTTCTCTTTATGTTCACCGTAGTGTGTTTCAGCTAATTCCTGCGAAATATGCATAAGCTTAGCTCCGACTAATTGAAAACCTTTTTTCTCAAAGCGAGAAATAACCTCACCAATAATGCTTCTTTGTACCCCGTCTGGTTTGACCATTAAAAACGTTTTTTGTATCATTTTACTCTCCACCCCTGAAGTTCATGATATGTAAACAAGTTTTGAAAGCGCAATCACACCTCATGAAGATATTAACATTGTTTCGAGCAGTTTACAACTTATGAAAGTAAATAAATCAAAATTTCCGTTTTCCAATGTACTTCGCAATTTGATGCAGCGTTTTTTTCGCCTTGTTTGGCGGCAGTTCTTCTAAAATGCTCATCGCTTTTTGCAGATAACGATCGCTCATCTCAAATGAACGTTCAATGGCGTTAGAAGATTTAATATCAGAAATAATTTCATTGATCAGCTCTTGCTCATATTCCCTCTCGAAAAGCTGTTCTACTTTATCTCGAAACTCAGCATTTTCAATGGCATACAAAACTGGCAGCGTAATATTTCCTTGCAGTAAGTCGCTGCCAACTGGTTTCCCGAGCTGTTCTTCTGATGAGATAAAATCTAAAATGTCATCGGTAATTTGAAATGACATTCCCACGTAATATCCAAACCAAAATAAACGTTTATGTATATCTTCAGGAGCTCCCGCTGCAATTGCGCCTAACTGACAGCTTGCAGCAATTAGCAGTGCCGTTTTACGTTTAATTCTACGCAGATACACGCGTAAGTTTTGGTTTAGGTTGTATTTGTCCTTAATCTGTTCAATTTCACCGAGCGTTAATTCCACCATCGTATTAGATAAAATTTTATGTGCTTCCACATCTTTAACCTCGCTCATAACTTCAAGCGCACGAGCAAAGATGTAATCCCCTGTATACATAGCAATACGATTGTCCCATTTTGCCTTAATTGTTGGTTTTCCGCGTCGCTTATCAGCGTCATCAATAACATCATCATGAACAAGAGACGCCATATGAATCAACTCAAGCGCTACTGCCACGTGTTTGATTTGGTCGATGTTGTAATGCCCAAATTTAGCTGCCAACAAAACAAATACAGGGCGAATTCGTTTCCCCCCTGCTTGTAAAAGGTGAAGAGAAGCATCTGTGATAAGTGTTTCATCGGTATGAACAGTTTGTTCAAGTTCTTTCTCAATAAGGGTAATATCCGTATTCAAAAAAGCGTACATCATTTTTAGTTTCATTGGACTCACCTTGCATTATATATTCATTCTTTACTCCTTATCCTACAGGCTGTTGCACCTGTAGGACAAGCTTTTTCTCTTTTATCGTTTGTACCCTAGATGCATCGCTGCTACTCCACCTGTGTAAGATTTCACTTCAACATCTGTCAAACCGGCTTCACGGAACATATCAGCCAATTGCTTTTGACCTGGAAAGTCCCTTGCTGACTCTTGAAGCCATGAATATTCATCATAGCTTTTAGCGACCATCTTTCCAAGCGCAGGCATAATATACTTAAAGTAAAGCAAGTACATTTGTCGGTAGCCGATCATCGTGGGCTGAGACGTTTCAAGGCAAACCACTTTTCCGCCAGGCTTCACGACGCGCTGCATTTCCTTTAAAACTTGAAGGTAATCGGGCACGTTGCGCAGTCCGAATCCAATCGTTACATAGTCAAATGAATTATCTTCAAAAGGAAGTTCCATCGCATTGCCATGTAGTAAGGTAATATTTGAAAAAGGTGAGTTTTTTACTTTCTCTTCACCAATCTTTAGCATATTTTGACTAAAATCCAGGCCAACTGCCTCTCCTGTTTCTCCAACTGCTTCAGCCATAGCTAGCGTCCAATCCGCAGTTCCGCAACAAACATCTAAAGCTTTTGTTCCTTTTTGAACATTCATTCGCTTCATCGTATCTTTGCGCCATGCCTTATGACGCTGAAAACTAATAACAGAATTCATTTGATCATAATTTTTGTATATTTTTTCAAATACGCCATGGACACGCTGTTCTTTTGATTGCTGCATATCTCTATCCTTCTCCTACGACATTTTTCAGCACTTCTAAGCTAGATGTAAGTTCATCTAAGTGCTCTCTTAAAAACTCATTCATCACAAATTCACTTCGTAAGTATCCTCTAACAATGTTTACAGACTGTTGAGTATACGAATAAAGGTATTCTTTTATTTGCTCTTGATTCATGCCAATTTGTTTGCAATAGTTTAGCAAGAGAGTAGGCTCTTTATGCTGTAATGACTTTAATTGCTTTAATATCCCGTTCAAATACGCTGCATGTTTTAAAAGTTCTTTCCACTCTTCACGTTCAAAATAGTCACATAAGCATCTTACAAACGATGATTCTGCTGCTAAAAAACTATTCATAACGTCGTGTGGATTAGTAGAGCGATTGTTATAAATGTGTATCTTAGCGATATTAATTTCTTTAATAGCAGATGCTATAACTTTCATTAAATTCAGCTGGTTGCTTTGAGCTAAATAGTAATAGTACAGGCCGCTGTAATAATCTCCGGCCAAAACTACCAGCTGCCGCTCATGCAGCTTTCCTTCATTTCCGCTAACATTTTGAGTGGAGACTAGATCGTGGGTATCAAGTGCGGTTTGAACGAGCATCACAGATAGCACAGAGCTGTTCTTTTTTTCTTCTTCCATTGAAAGAGTATCTAAGAACGAACACATGTACAGTAATCTATTTTCATCAATACGCGGATGATGAATATATTTTTTTACATATGGATGACTTAATTCAACATGAAGCTGTTCTTTCATGTTGGCCACAATATCATAGATGGTTTTTACGCTCATCATCCTTGTCTCCCTTTCCATCACTATTTGTTTAAAGTTCTTTTAACTCCAAATCGATAGTGTCAATTATAACATAATTACATTATAAAATACCCTTTAAATTCTTTTGAAGCTTTTTCATGGTTTAAATCATTTAGCTGCTCATCCGCTTGAACACCGTTCATCTACATACCATCTGGATTTCTCAGACAGTAATTTAAGATATTGCTTTTAGTTTCACCATGTTTTTCCTGTTCTTATTCATTTATTTTAAATATAAATAAAAGCAGGAAAATCCCTGCTTATTTTTTCGTATCGGATTCAATTTCTCCGTGAACAGTCTGAATGACGGCTTTGCCACGAATTTTAATTGCGGATGTATGCTCAGTAAACTGCGCAATCATTACTTCGCCTTTATCTAGTTTTTCTGAATGATGAAATCGCGTATCTGCTCCTCGCGTTAATCCAATTACGTTAACTCCATCTTCGACCGCTTTAATGACAATATACTCGGGCGTTCCTTTTTGTGTCATATTCTCTTCTCCTTCATCATCCACATTATGATTTAATCAGTGATAAAACTTCAGCTCTAGAACTTGCATCGTGTTCTAACACTCCACGTACAGCAGAAGTGATTGTCATAGCTCCAGGCTTTTTAATGCCTCGCATGGTCATACACATGTGCTCTGCTTCCACTACTACCATTACCCCGTGCGGCTCTAATGTTTCTACAATAGAATCCGCCACTGTAGATGTAATTCTCTCCTGAAGCTGAGGACGCTTCGCAACAGCTTCTACCGCTCTTGCCAGCTTACTTAAACCGGTCACTCGTCCGCCTTTTGGAATATACGCAACATGAGCTTTTCCATAAAAAGGAACTAAGTGATGTTCACACATAGAGTAAAAAGGAATATCTTTTACAAGCACTAGCTCTTCATGGTCTTCTCCAAAAACTGTTTTAAAATGCTCTTTTGGATCTTCATTCAACCCGGAAAAGACTTCCTCATACATTTTAGCTACTCGCTTTGGGGTATCTAATAATCCTTCACGGTTTGGATCTTCGCCAATTGCTTCTAAAATTAGTCTCACGGCTTGTTCGATCTGTGGTTTATTTACAGATGACATGTTGTTGCCCTCCAATTCGTTGCATTACGACTTTATGAAAAAAATTCTAGCATATGTATATACCAAAGGCAAAAAAGAAAGGTCGCAAATGTGCGACCTTTCAAAGCTCTTCATCAACGGCTATGAATAAAGCCATTTTATGTAGATATTATTTTACAGCATCTTTAAGAGCTTTACCTGGTTTGAATGCAGGAACTTTGCTAGCAGGAATTTCGATTTCTTCGCCAGTTTGTGGATTGCGTCCTTTACGAGCAGCACGTTCACGTACTTCGAAGTTACCAAAACCGATAAGTTGAACTTTGTCCTCAGCTTTTAAAGCTTCTAAAATTGTATCGAAAACAGCATCAACTGCTTTTGTAGCATCCTTTTTTGAAAGCTCACTTGCTTCTGCAACAGCATTAATTAATTCTGTCTTGTTCATGCCATTCACCTCCTCCCAAAATCGGATCATATAATAACTAAAAACCTTGTTAGAAAAGGAATCTAGTAATTCGTTATATCTCATTCTTTAACAAAACAAATGGATATTATACATAACCTATGTATCGACAAGCCTAATCATAAACGATTGAACTAAATAATTCAATGTTTTTCATTCATCTGCCGTATGTATGTAATGAAAACAGTATGATCGATCGATTTCTGTTAAAAGATTAACATATTGAACAAGGCATAGCAAGCAGAAAATAACGCAGGAATAAGATAACCACGCGATCTATCACAATATATGTAAAGTTTTGTATGTTCTATCCAAAAAGAAGAGGCTCCTTTATGAGGAGCCTAACGTTACATTCTTATAAAATAATCGCGATTAAACCTCCAGATCCTTCGTTGATAATCCGTTCTAGCGTTTCTTTTAACTTATATCGCGCATTTTCAGGCATCAGCGACAGCTTTCCTTGAATCCCTTCTCTTACGATTGAACTTAGAGAGCGGCCAAATATATCTGAATTCCAAATTGAAAGCGGATCATCTTCAAAGTCTTGCATCAAATAACGAACTAATTCTTCGCTTTGCTTCTCCGTTCCGATAATCGGCGCAAATTCTGATTCTACATCCACTTTAATCATGTGTATAGAAGGTGCCACTGCTTTTAAACGAACCCCAAAACGCGATCCTTGGCGAATAATTTCAGGTTCATCAAGGCTCATATCCGAAAGCGAAGGTGCAGCTACACCATAACCCGTTTGTTTAACCATACGAAGGGCATCAGAGACTTGATCATACTCGGTTTTTGCATGCACAAAATCTTGCATTAACTGCAGCAAATGATCTCTTCCGCGAATTTCTACTCCCACGATTTCTTTCAAAATCTGATCGTATAAGTCATCTGGAGCATATAAGTCAATTTCGGCAATTCCCTGCCCCATCTCAATTCCGGCTAATCGAGCCTGATCGATAAACTCAAACTGGCTAAATTGCTCTACTACCCGTTCAACGTCTCTCAGCCTCTTAATATCTTTTACCGTTTCTTTAACGGCTTCTTGATAGCTTTCACGCAGCCAATGTTTATCTTTTAAAACCATTACCCAGCTTGGTAGATTAACGTTGACTTCTAATACAGGGAACTCGTAGAGTGCTTCTCTTAATACGTTCATCACATCAGTATCGCGCATGCTTTCCACACTCATCGCTAATACTGGAATATCATATTTTTCATTAAGCTTTGCACGAAGCTTTTCTGTATCAGGATGATATGGCTGTACGGTATTAATAACCATGATAAATGGTTTGCCTACTTCTTTTAGCTCATTAATGACGCGCTCTTCTGCTTCCACGTAATCTTGACGAGGTATATCTCCAATTGAGCCATCTGTTGTAATGACGACACCAATCGTTGAGTGTTCTTGAATTACCTTTCTCGTTCCAATTTCAGCCGCTTCGTGAAATGGAATTGGTTCTTCATACCAAGGTGTATTGATCATTCGAGGTCCGTTTTCATCTTCGTACCCTTTAGCGCCAGGCACCGTATATCCTACACAATCTACTAACCGTATGTTAACTTCTAGCCCGTCATCTACCAAAACATTAACTGCTTGATTCGGTACGAATTTCGGCTCAGTTGTCATAATCGTTTTTCCAGCTGCACTTTGTGGTAGTTCATCTTGTGTGCGAGCTCTTTCTGCCTCGTTCTCGATGTGAGGCAGGACCACCAGCTCCATAAATTTTTTAATAAATGTAGATTTTCCTGTTCGAACTGCTCCCACCACACCTAAATATATATCGCCTCCTGTACGTTCAGCGATATCTTTAAATACATCCACCTTTTCCAAAAGATCCCCTCCGATCTATGAGTTCATGGAATATGACATCCATTGCGAGAGTAAATTAGGACACTATATAGTTATGACGTTGTCCTATTAAAATATGACTTTTGATAGAAAAATTTATGATTTTTTTCATGCACATGCTGACTTAGTCATTCTGATTATCATTATTGGTGTACAAGAAAGAGAAAACCCCTTCTCTCTGAATATTATTCAAGGAGAAGGGGTTCATGACTTATTTTTTAAAAAATATTGGTTCATTCTTATCGTTGACTGTATAAGGAAGAGAGTAAGCAGGTACAAAATCACTGTTTTCCACAAGGAGCTTTCGTATATCTTCACCAGGTTTGTAGGAGCTTTTATGCTTTTGAATGGCATCATACAAATCAGGGCGATAATCTACAAATACATCTCCCTGTCCATTAACAATTAAAGAAAGACTATTCCCTGTATATGGGCTAGTAACGACAGGAGGCTCTTTCATATTCAATTTTTTATAATTAATAGAGAATACGCCGGGAGCGATGACGTCTTTAAACGGTACGTACCCTTTATGATTTTGACGGTATATATTCAAATGTACGTTAACATCTTGAATCGTATCCGCCATCCGTAAGTCTAATAATTTAACCGTCGGCTTTGTTTCTGCATCCACAAGCACGTACGCAAATATCCCTCCGCTTTCATACGAATTCCCAGGTGCGTCTTGCATGTATCTAGGAACAATTTTCGTAAAGTCAATCGGATATTTTTGATAAATCGGCGTGTCCATATCTTTCGTTTTTATCGGCAATAAGCCTCCGCTTTCTTGTTTAAATTGATCAACCGCCGTTTGCACGGAAGCAACTTGATCTTTATAAGGAACTTGATTTTGAGACATTCTTTCCGTCGGGTACAAACAACCGGATAATATAAAAATGGTTAACCCAACAATAGACGTTAGCATGAATTTTTTCATTTTTCTCACCCTACCATATGTACATTAAGCATCTGTCGGCCCGCTGAATACAACAATTACCATAATAAGACCTGCTACAATCATAAGCGAATAGGCAATGAAAGCGAGTACAATTTTACCAATGCGGTTCGTAATTTTATAACGACTAAAGTAAATAGAAAATACCGAAATAAACATAAATACAATGGAACCCAATGAAATCCACATCTTTAACAAACCTGGCGACAAATTGCATCCACTCCTTTTTTCACCGTTATTATAACATAAGGACTTATAGTTAAGATGGATATTGATAGAACTTTCTAAATTCACTATTTATTTACCTTCCAGTGATTCATGCTCTATAGTAATTACTTTCCTATTAAATTGACAAATTCCTGCTTTTTCGCATAAAAAAAATCGAAGCGAAGGGGGCTCTTCGCTTCGATCATAACTAAATATTCCCATACTAACAGTTCTACTCATCTTTATTTACACGTTATTTTATGCAAGTAAATGATTTTGGGTATCGCCAATTGCCTATTTTTTCATATTTCTTTGCACTTAATTTAATTTTTCTCCTAAAACATTCGCTAAATCTTCCATTTCATGTGTTTTAGTACGAGACATAAGCGCGTCTACTGCATCCTTTGCCTTCACATCATTAAACAGTACATTATATAAAGCATCAGCAATCGGCATTTTTACGTCATATTTTTGAGATAGCTGGTAAGCTGCTTTCGTCGTGCGTACACCTTCTACAACCATTCCCATATTTTCTAATACTTCGTCTAAATTTTTGCCTTTCCCAAGAAGATTACCAGCGCGCCAATTTCGAGAATGAACGCTTGTACACGTTACAATCAAGTCCCCAATCCCGGTTAAACCTGAGAACGTCAGAGGATTGGCGCCAAGCACAGTACCTAAACGAGCGATTTCAGCTAAGCCACGAGTCATAAGAGCGGCCTTCGCATTGTCACCATATCCAAGTCCATCCGTGATACCAGCAGCAAGAGCAATAATATTTTTTAACGCTCCCCCAATTTCCACACCAATCACATCAGGATTTGTATAAACACGGAAGTACTGTTGATTATTAAATAAATCCTGCACTTTTTCTGCTGCTTGTATATTTGTTGAAGCTGACGTCACGGTTGTCGGCTGCCTTCTACTTACCTCTTCAGCATGACTCGGACCTGATAAGACAACGATGTCTTTTGTATCAATTTCTTGTTGAATCATTTGAGATATACGTAAAAGAGAATCCGGTTCAATCCCTTTACTCACGTGAACAATTGTAAACAGTTCATCGGTAAGGGATTTTAGCTGCTGCAACACTTCACGAATGGCCTTCGTTGGAACAGCTAAAATAAGGGTTTCAACACCCTCTATTGCCTTTTCTAATGACGTAAAACCTTTAATCTGATGAGGAAGCTCTACACCAGGCAAATATTTTTCATTCTGATGCGTCTCGTTGATTTGATCAATGACTTGTTGTCTATGTCCCCAAATGCGAACATCGTGTCCATTTTCCGCCAATACGAAAGCTAATGCAGTTCCCCAGCTTCCTGCTCCTAGTACAGCTATTCTTTCCACGCCGATCACATCCTCTGTTATTTTCTTGGTCTTGCAATAATTTTAATTGGAGTTCCTTCGAATCCAAAAGCTTCACGAAGCTTATTTTCTAAGAAACGTTTATATGAAAAATGCATTAGCTCAGGATCATTTACAAACACAACAAAAGTTGGCGGCTTGATTGCTACTTGAGTTGTGTAATAGATTTTTAAGCGGTTGCCGTTGTGAGTAGGCGTAGGGTTCATTGCTACTGCATCCATAATCACATCATTTAAGATGCTTGTTTCTACACGTACCGCATGGCTTTCGCTTGCAAGATCAATCATTGGCAATAGCGTATGCGTACGTTTTTTCGTTTTAGCTGAAAGGAATACAATTGGAGCATATGTTAAGAACTGAAAATGCTCACGTATATTTTCTTCAAATTTTTTCATTGTTTTTTCATCTTTTTCTACTGTATCCCATTTGTTCACAACGATGACAACAGCTTTTCCAGCTTCTTGTGCATAGCCGGCAATTTTCTTATCTTGTTCAATAATACCCTCTTCAGCATTTAATACAACTAAGACAACATCTGAGCGTTCAATTGCCTTTAATGCGCGCAGTACGCTGTATTTTTCAGTACTCTCGTACACTTTTCCACGCTTTCTCATTCCAGCTGTATCAATAACAACATATTCTTGATCTTCTTTTGTAAACTTTGTATCAATAGCATCGCGTGTCGTGCCGGCAAGATCACTGACAATAACACGGTCTTCACCTAGAAGAGCATTAACTAATGAAGATTTTCCTACGTTAGGACGACCAATCAATGAAAATTTAATGACGTCTTCTCCGTAATCTTCGTCTTTTTCTTTTGGAAAGTGCTTAGCTGCCTCGTCTAGCAGGTCACCTAAACCTAAACCATGCGTTCCTGAGATTGGGAACGGTTCTCCATATCCTAGTGCGTAGAAATCATAGATTAATTCTCTCATTTCAGGATTATCTACTTTATTAACAGCTAGGACCACAGGCTTTTTGGATTTGTATAAAATTTTCGCCACTTCTTCATCAGCTGCAGTAATTCCATCGCGTCCATTCACTAGAAAAATGATTACGTCCGCTTCATCAATTGCAATTTCTGCCTGCTGTTTGATCTGTTCTAAAAATGGCTCATCTCCAATATCAATACCGCCAGTATCAATAATGTTAAAGTCCACATTCAGCCACTCACCTGAACTATAGATACGATCACGAGTTACACCCGGAATATCTTCTACAATAGATACTCGCTCTCCTACAATTCGGTTGAAAATTGTTGATTTTCCTACGTTGGGACGACCAACAATCGCAATAATTGGTTTTGGCATACGATTCTTCCCTTTCCTTGATCTTTTTTATGTATCGGCAACCAGTCTTTAATCGACTAAAGGTATTTATCTACATGTACAAATAAATAAGATCATTCTTTTTTCAAAAATTGAGGCCATGCAGCGTGGCATGACCTCTACTAATCGATCATAAGCGATAAAGCAGGCTTTTTATCAGCTCTATTTTACACCAAGCTGATTAACTGCCTATCCGCTGAATAAGCATTACTCTTTCAATCAAACAATTTTATCAAAAATCACCGGTAACAACAATATAATTTTACGAAATCTCTTCTTCTATTTGTAAGTACTTTGCTTTTGCCTGTGAGACTTCAGCACGTACAAATCTAAATAAGCAGAAAAATAAACCAGCATCTCCCAAATAAACATAGTTCCTACTGCTGTTGCTAAAACGTCGAGTGTCCGAAGAGACCCTACTTCATAAGATGCAATATCTCGAATAACAACTGCGTATAAAAAATCTCCTCCAACTACACCTAAAATGATCGCTGCGAATCTTTTTTCAGCATCTTTAATCACCATAAAGCAAATATATAAGATAAGTCCAGTCAAAATCCACTTACGATCAATAAAAATCCATACAGGATCATAGAGCTCAAGTAAACAAAAACCAGCATAGGCAATTATTATAATGCCGCATACAATAACATAATATAACTGCTGAAACCTGCTGTAGCCTGAAGCATAAACACACGCTACTCCCACTAAAAACAAAGCGGTGTAGCTACATGAAAACTGAGCCATATGCATGTTCATTCCGCTTAGGAGTATACTGATTAATATAATGGCTGCTACCTTCCAACGCCTAGGTGTTTTGGGCATAAGAAAAGTCGCAACAATCCATCCCATCCACGAAAGCCAATAAAAGAAAATTCCGTCCACTGAATATGGCACCTCCTCTACCTGTCATCAGTATGTATCAATTTGGTAAAACTTAATCGGAGTTTTAGAATAGAACCCTTTATTTTGGACAACCTATCAGAAAAAAGGAGGGAAACTAAAATGGGAAAAGATCGTCAAGAGAAAAAATTAAAAGAATCAAAACGAGTTGAATCTGACCGTGATCAAGGACTTCACTATCCGGGAGCAACTAGCTTGCAAAGTCCTGAAGAAGCGCGCGAGTTAAATGAGCACAAATAAAAAAATGCGCTGACTTAGTCAGCGCATTTTTTATTTTAAAACTGGATGTGAAACAGGATAGGAACGTTCTTTCTTTCCTGTAAACAAAAAGAGAACTCCTCCCACTAACAATAGTGCTCCTGACAAATAAAATCCGAATTCCATACTTCCAAGTTTATCTGCAAAATATCCGGTAATGTAAGGTGCAAAGATGGATGACAGCATGCCGCTGAAGTTAAAAAAACCGTACACTTTAGAGTACATGGACGATGGAGTAATATCTGCCATATACGAAATCAAAATCGGATCTAATGCTAATTTACCTATCAGACCGTACACAATTAAGCCGATTAATAGCCAAGAATAACTCTCTGTATAGGGAATAAAAAATTGACATAAAGCGCCCGCTACTGACAAACTCACAATTAATGCTTTTTTATTTGCAATTCGATCAGATATATATCCAAAGAAGATTGCTCCTGGAATAGACGCCCAAGGTACTAAAGATGCTATGATGCCTGTTTGAGACCCTTCTAAGCCTCGCGAGTGCTGTAAATAATACGGAAGCCACGTAAGCATCCCAAAAAATCCGTAAAGAGAGCAGAAGATTAAAATGTATACGAAAATATGATTTCTTGTAAATAATACTTTTAGCGACTGCTTTGTTTCTTTATTTGGCGCATTTTTTTCTTGATCCCTTTGCTTATCTTTTACAAAGAAAGCTATTAAAATAGCTATTACTATAGTCGGAATAGCAAATAAGTAAAAAGTAAACTGCCAGTCTTTTTCTAACGTATATGTAATGTATGTAGAACCGATAAAACCAAGTGATATACCAAAAGCCATTCCACTATTAATGAGCGCAGACACTAAACCTCGGTATCGTTCGGACGTGATGCTTGAAGAAATCCCGTATTGTGAACCATAATACGTTCCTTCTCCAAGCCCTGTCAGCGCCCGCATGAGTAAGAACATACCGAAAGTAGTTGTAAGTCCTGTGAAAAATGTGGCAACTCCAAACAAGATGTATCCAGCTACTAAGATCTTAACGCGACCAAATCGATCTGCCAAAAAACCCGTTGGAATTTGCATAGCTGCATACGCTGCAAAAAACACGGTAGACATTAGTCCAAGTTCAGCTTTATTAAGATCCCACTGCACACCGATATCTCCCATAACCGGAGATAAAATATTACGATCTGCATACATGAAAACCCAGCCTAAAAAGAAAAGAAAAATTGTAAATATAGAATGTCCTTTTTTCATTACGCCACCTCTTTTTTCTGATTTTTCTGTTCATTTAACTTATTATAAGGGGCTAACGTTTGGGATTTCATGCTTTTTGTCACTTCTTCTGCCAACATTTTTTGTTTTTCAAAATGAAAACGCGATCATTCATCTTCTAAAGAAATAAAAAAGCACGCAGTCAACTGCATGCTTTTTTATGATCTGTTATTAAATGTTTCTATAGATACATTTCGCTGAGTCAGCCAGCTATGGGTATCCCCTGTAATAACTAGAGGCATTTGCTGAAGCTTAGCAATAGAAGTTGCTCCTAACGCAGCCATGATGAACGTTAACTCCTCATGCAGCTCGGCTATCTCTTCTACAACTGCTTCTAAACCAGACTTCATTAAAATGGATAAAAAATATCCTGCCATTCCCGTTGCAGAAGCTCCTAACGCAATAGACTTAGCAATATCCATAGAGGTTTGAATACCTCCTGAACCAATAATGGACATACCTTCTACGTGCTGAGATACTTCCGCTAAAGAAGCTGCTGTGGAAATTCCCCAATCATTAAAGAAGTGAAAATGTTTTGCTCGTCTTTCATTTTCGATTTTCGAAAAATTGGTACCGCCGTACCCACCAATATCAACGATTTCAACACCAACATCTTTAAGTTTTTGCACTGCTTGAGCGCTCATCCCAAAACCTACTTCTTTGACAATTACAGGAACGGTTACTTCTCGGACAATGCGTTCAATACGACGTAATGCATCGGTAAAATCACGATCTCCCTCTGGCATGACCAGTTCTTGTATAACATTTAAATGAATTTGAAGTCCATTTGCTTCAAGCATATCAACCGCTTTTTTAGCTTGTTCAACTGTAGCTTCACTGCCTAGGTTGGCAAAAATAATTCCGTTAGGGTTTTCTTGACGCACTACTCTGTATGATTGTTCTTCCTTTTCATCTTTAATCGCAGCCATCTGCGATCCAACGGCCATTGCTAATTGACCATGATGAGCAATTTGAGCAAACGAACGGTTAATCCGTTCCGTTTCTTGTCCGCCTCCACCCGTCATAGCATTTATAAAAATTGGCGAACTTAACAAAAGTTCGCCAATTTTTGTATCAATATGAACATCTTGCACGCCTGTATTTGGTAAGCTATTATGAACGAAGCGAATATCATCTAGCCCGTGCAGCCGATGCTGTCCAGTTTGAATCGCATGATGAATGTGATCAATTTTACGTTTTGCTCTGCTCACAAATCATCACCATTACTTATCTTAATTTTTTTAATTGATCCCCAATCATATCACCTAATTGGAAACCTTTTGACTCTTCTTGTAATTCATAGTCACCGTAATCTTCTTGTTCTTCTTCCTCAAGATCACGAATGCTTAACGAAACGCGTCGTTCTTGTTCATTCACATCAAGTACTTTCACCGTCACTTTTTCGCCTTCAGAAAGCACTTCATGCGGTGTCCCGATATGCTTATGGGAAATTTGAGAAATGTGTACAAGTCCTTCTACTCCAGGTAGAACTTCCACAAAAGCTCCAAAAGATACAAGTCTTTTAACGGTTCCATCTACTACATCACCTTGGCGAAGCTTCGTAGAAATGTTGGACCATGGACCTTCTAACGTATCTTTAATAGATAATGAAACACGCCCCGTTGATTTGTCAACAGACAATACTTTGACTTTCACAGCATCTCCCTCAGCTACTACGTCTGAAGGTTTTTCTACACGCGTGTGTGAAAGCTGAGAAATGTGCACTAACCCATCTACTCCGCCTACATCTACAAACGCACCAAAGTCTGTTAAGCGCTGAACGGTTCCTTCTAAAACCTGACCTTCTTTTAATGACTCAAGAACATTTTCTTTTTGTTGTACAAGCTCTTCTTCTACAACTGCACGATGCGAAAGGATCACGCGATTTTTTTCTTTATCTAATTCCACTACTTTGACCGTAAGAGTTTGATCTTGATACTCTGCAAAATCATCAACGAAATGAGTTTCAACAAGAGAAGCTGGAATGAACCCTCTTACACCAATATCTACTACTAATCCGCCTTTGACAATTTCTTTGACTACCGCTTCAAACACTTCACCTGAAGAAAGTTTTGCTTCTAAACCATCCCATGCTTTTTCAGCATCTACAGCCCGTTTAGATAGCACAAGCAAATCGTCTTCCACTTTAATTACTTTCGCTTCGACTTCGGCACCTTCTTGGATTACATCGCCTGCTTTTTCAATATGTAAGCTCGCTAATTCACTAATTGGAATAATACCGTCTAGTTTGCTGTTAGGTACATCTACATACACTTGCTTTTCTTCTACTTTTGTAATAGTACCTTTTACTGTTTCTCCTACTTCTAATGACGTTACCTCTACTTGATTCATATCTTCTGTCATCGTCTTTTCCTCCTCCAATATCCATCTACAATATGTATTCCCTTGTAAGAGTTCTTCACTCTTTTAGCTCATCATTATTGTATATAGCTCTGTATAGAAAAAACTCTCTTTGTTACTAACTTCTAATAAATAGAATCTTTTGTCAAGTCATAAGGTTACAAACTATTGATATTTTTCAATTAATTTACCAATGCTTTTCATAATAGCTTCGGTTACTTCGTCGGCTGATGCTTTTCGTTCGCGAAGCTCATCCATCTGAATTGGCGGTCCGTATACTACTTTTAACCTTGCAAAACGCTTATATGGACCAATAACAGCGCAAGGCACAACAGCTGCTTTTGAACGCAAAGCAAAAAAGCCTACTCCAGCCATCCCTTTTCCTAATTTCCCATCTTTACTTCTTGTTCCTTCGGGAAATAATCCAAGCACTTTTCCTTCTTTTAAAATCTTTAACCCTTGGCGCAAAGCTTCACGATCTGCCATCCCGCGCTTTACAGGGAATGTTTCTAACTTTGGCAGAACCGTCTTCAGAAAAGGTGCTTTAAACAGCTCTGCTTTTGCCATAAACGAAATAGGCCTTGGACATGTCACACCTACAGTAGGCGGATCTAAGTTGTCAATATGATTTGAACAAAGCAACACTCCGCCTTCTGAAGGGATATTTTCTGCACCGATTACTTCATAACGATAAACTGGTGTTAAAATGCCTTTTACAATGGCACGTGCAAACATATAAAAGCTCAAAATCATCCAATCCTTTCTTTTGTAATAGAAAGTATTTTTTCTACAACTCCTTCAATCGATAAGGAAGTTGTATCGATTTCAATTGCATCTTCAGCTTTTTTAAGAGGTGCTACTTCGCGCTCAGAATCCAGCTTGTCTCTGCGGGCAATTTCTTCTTTTAAACGCTCTAAATTTGATTCAAAACCTTTTTTTATGTTTTCGTCGTGGCGACGCTGTGCTCTTTCATCCACAGACGCTAATAAAAAGATTTTAACTTCTGCGTGAGGAAGCACGTGTGTACCGATATCACGTCCATCCATTACAACGCCTCCATCTTTAGCAAGGCCCTGCTGTCTCGCTACCATCTCTTCACGAACTGCACGATGTTTCGCTACGATGGATACAGAGTTAGTTACTTCTGCGGAACGAATTTCACTTGTAACATTCTGTCCATTCAAGATGACTACCTGTCCAGATTCAGACGGTTTTAAATCGATTACTGTTTCGTTAAGCAAATGCAATAGCTCTTCTTCATTTTGCAAATCTACCTGGTTTTTCTGCGCTTGATACGTTAGAGCACGGTACATCGCTCCTGTATCAACATAAATATATGATAAGGTTTCTGCTATAATCTTTGCCACTGTACTTTTCCCAGCAGCTGCAGGACCGTCAATCGCGATTGAAATTTGTTTTTCCATAAGTGCCTCCCTTAATTTCAAAACAGGAACAAACCACTTTCATCTTTTATACAATGAGCCATTTTATATGAAGCGTTTATAAACGAAAAAAAGAGCAGGGGGTCTTCTCCTGCCTGGTGTTCACTGCATGTTTCTTTCCTAGTTATTCTACCATACGTCCGACTACTGGTCGAATGTTTCAATAATTTTATTAAAATTATTTTTGCTAACTCCCTCATACTGAATAACCTTTGAGAAATATGTACTGTGACTGCTAGATAGTAAAATACATTGGGCAATTATTAAAAACACAAATTGAATAACCACTAATTTAATTAAAATTCGTTCTATTCGATTCACCTTTTTTCTCCTTTTGTAAGAAGTAATACCTTTGCTTACAGTTTAGGAAAGAGAAGTTTTTTTTATACGCTAAAGAAGACCTTTTCTTCTTAGGTCGAGCTGACGCTTTAAGGTATAACGAATCATCATTTCTTTCGTTTGTTTTTCCATATTCATAAATTTAATAGATAGCTGACCTACTTTACAAGGAGTCGGGGCGGTAATTTGTACAACTTCCCCTTTTAATTCAAGATGCTGCAAAGCTCCCTCACGATTAGGAAGACTTAATCGTACAACAACCGAATCTTTCTCATTAAAAAGCAGCGAGTGATGGAAGGAGCCGGCTATTCCACCTGCACTGATGTTTTTAGTCATGATTTCCATTACATCCTGCTGTTCTTGTTCACTTTCTATCACCGCCTTCACTGTAAGCGGCACACGGAAAAAATTTCTTCTTTGGATGGATTTTAACTTTTTATCGCCCGGGTAAAAGAGCTTCACAACAGGCATGCCTTTTATTTCACGCCCTGTTACTTCAGTTGGAAAGGCATATACATTTTGATCATATCCAATAAACGTAGCAAGCAATTTTGTACCTTTTAGTAAAAAAGCACTTCGCTGCGTTTCTTCATTTAGCGGATAGCTAATATAAATCACGTCTTCCGTAAACTCAACTACTTTACATCGATATGTTTGTTGTAATGTAGACTCTCTGTGCCCGCTCTCTAACGTCAACCTCATTCCCGCTTTTATCATCTTCTCTCTCCTTCAGTTCCACTATATACACTTTTTCCCTTTATTTAAACATAGTCAAATATGTTTATTTTGTAAATATAAATTAGTTATTTAGACTCAATAAAATATTACAAAACACAAAAACCAGTGTCTATAGACACCGGTTTTTATCAACTTTACACTTCATTATATAAAGGTTCTGAGTTTTGCAATTTTTCGACTTTTTCTTCAAAACCCGTATCGGCATTGATGAAAATACGATACGTATCATTTTTTATTGTCCCTAAAAACTCATAGCATAGCACTTCTTCGTTTAAATCATTCGTAATAATTGCCAAGCGTTCTTCCATCACTTTTACATTCGAGTTCAGCTTGGTTTTTGCCTGTTCTTTCGAAATTTTAGGTTTTGGAATATCTCTTGTACGATGTTTTAATAAGAAGTCTTTAGCTGAGAAACCAATCACAGATCCATCTTCTAAAGACATTTTCATTTTAACTGAATCCGGATAAATCCGAACTCCACTTTCCGTTTGCTCTACGAATGTAAAGACTCCCATATTATCATATTGAGCGCTTTCAGCCATCACTAGGCTTTCAAAACGATGATCTTTTAAAAACTTAGTCGCTTTGTTCATAGCATCGTTTAAACTAATATTTTGTTTTTTAATATCTCGATCTTCGAGCACCCAAAGCGGATATCCACCTTTTTGTGTAATATCCATATACGTCTCTTGTTTAGTCTTTGGATCTGTAATGGTTAAGCTGTACACCTCATAATCGGCATCTTTTCCGCTCTTTACAATATGAATTTGTTCATTTCCTTTTAAATTCAAAAACGAACGCGCCACTTGTTTTGCAACATCTTCACTAACTTCTCTACCTTTTAATTGATGAAAAGCGTTTTTTTCCTGCTCATTCGTTGCATTCATAACGCCTAAATCTGTTTCGGCAAAAGAATCCATACTTTTTTCAACGGTTTTTAATCCGTCAATAATCGTATTGTCCCCTTGCTTTTCTTTTGTGGCTAAGGCTAGCTCAACATCCATCCAGCGCAAGTTATTATCAATGACTAGATGCTGTACTTGGCGCATTTCATTTTGAATTTCGCCTGACTGATCATAAAGCGAATTTAACGTTTTATACTCTTTATCTGTTAGGGGGGATTTGCTTAAATCCCTTACCGCCACTTTATACGTAAAGTCACCAACATCTGAAAGAAACTCTTCTGTTTTATTGAACGGTAAAAGCGATAAAGGCAGCTGTCCTACATTGTTATGAGCCTCAGAAGTTAAACGCCATACTTCTGCAAGCGCGGGCGAAAGCTGATCTCTCGAACTCATGGCGAGCGTGCCACCAATTTTATCATTTAATAAATCTAGCTGATATGACAAATCATGAAATGCTCGTTGATACGTATTCTCCGCTTGAAGCAGCACAGCATCTTTTTCTTGATGTTCGCTGTACCCCCAATACCCTACACCTACAACACCAATAGCTAATAATACAATTAAAATTGTTCGAATCATGTTTCCTTCACCTCTCTTTATCGACAGAAAATGTGTTTCCCGATTTGCTTAATTTGAGGACGTGACCAAATCCATGCGCTTGTTGCTGTATCCGGATTAAAGTAATAAATAGCATTCCCAGTAGGATCCCATCCGTTAATCGCATCCATAACCGCTTTTTTAGATGTTGGATTGGGTTCAAGCCAAATTTGCCCATCTGCTACGGCAGTAAATGCACGCGGTTCAAAAATAACTCCAGCGACTGTATTTGGAAATGACGGACTGTTAACTCGGTTCAAAATAACGGCCGCTACGGCTACTTGGCCATTATATGGTTCACCCCGTGCTTCACCATGCACGGCATTTGCCATGAGCTGAATATCGTTTTGTGAAAAACCGCTTGGTACATTCACCGCTGTTGGCTTTTGTGCTTTTTCTTTCTGTTGTTCAGAATTTCCTTTAGACGTATTACGCTGCGGCTGACTGGCAGGTTTTTTTGTTTGAGAAGATCCGCTTTGTGCTTTTTGCTGACCATTGTTCACCCTGCTTTTCCCACTGCTACCGCTTCCTTTAGACTGTTGATCAAGAGGCTGACCGCCATAGTGCGTAAACTTATTCCCTTTTCTAATTTGATTTTTCACATAGTTTTCGTGATATTTTGTTGCGTTGGCTAATTTAATCTTTGTTTGCCAGCCTGCTAAACCGTCAATCTTTTTAATGCCAAATTCATATTGAAAATTGCGCAGTGCCCAGTATGTGCTCCATCCAAATACACCGTCAATTTTCCCATTATAATAACCTAAATACTGAAGTCTCGACTGCAGCTCAATAACGTCATCTCCAACTGCTCCGTGTTGAATGACTTGATTTGAAAACGCGTGAGCGGCCTTTGGACTCACAACGGATGCTGCAATAAATGAACATATGCATATGAGACATGCATACTTTTTAAAACATCGAAATGATAACATGACAAAACCTCCTACATCGTATGTAACTGATAAGATGATAGGAGTATTTTTTGTAAAGGTTGTTTTTTTATACAAGATGCGCAAAATTTACCGAAATGAAAAAAACTCAGCTCGTAAATCTCTCAAAAAAGATTTACAAGCTGAGCCTAGACAATCGATGGCTGTTTGGCCTTTTTTACTTTTCTTAACGCCAGCCACCATAAATAAATCATAAATGGAATAATAATAAATACCCAATGATCCATTGTTTTTAAAATATAATCATATGTTCCATGTAAAATGAGCGGCGCAAATACGGAGTACAGCGTCCACTTCGTTTTTTCCTTTCCTTCAGAAAACTTTGCTTTCCCTAAATAATACCCCATAATGACGCCGAATAAAGCATGACTAGATACGGGTAAAAAGGCTCTTCCTAGCGCTGATTCTAAACCATTTGCAAATAAATATAAAATATTTTCAACGGTAGCAAAACCTAATGAAACAGCTGCCCCGTAAACAATTCCATCATAATGCTCATCAAATTCCACATGCTGATAAATCGTGAAATATAAAATGAACCATTTGAAAAATTCTTCTAAAAAGCTTGTCGTAAAAAATGCTTGAAGAAAAGGTGATTGAAAAACGTGTTCTTCACCAAATACATATTGAATAAACATAATTGGCAAAACAAGCATTGCTCCAAAAATAAATGTTTTTAATACCATTGAAATAGGCTCAGTTTCATATTCATCTTTCAAATAAAAAAAACTTAACAATGCCAATCCTGGCGCAATGCCTGCAGATACAATCGCCAACATAAATAGCGCCTCATCTCCTCTATTTTTTTTAATAGTAACATGTTATCTTTAGGATGAAAATCTCCGTCTATAATGTCCTTATCTTTATATGTAAATGCTCACATAACTTGCTGTCGATTTACAAAGCCTAACAAAGACCTTAAACAAGTATACCAAAAAATGTATCATACTTATATGAAAAATTGAAAGGAGCTCTCTATGAAAACTGTTTATATTCTTCACACCGGCGGCACAATCTCTATGAAAGAAGACATGGCAACTGGATCGGTAACACCAGATATTCAAAATCCGCTCCACCGCTCAACATCATCTGTTTCAGGTATGGCCAATGTAATCGTAGAAGAAGCATTTCATCTGCCTTCTCCTCACATTACTCCTAAGGAAATGCTTATACTTTCAAGAAAAATACGCGATAAAATTAATGAAGGCAAAATTGATGCAGTCGTGTTAACCCACGGTACGGACACGCTGGAAGAAACCGCTTATTTTTTAGATTTAACAGTGCATACAGATATTCCAATTGTCTTAACTGGAGCCATGAGATCAAGCAATGAAATTGGTTCAGACGGTCCTTATAATTTTATATCTGCGGTTCGGGTGGCTATTAGTGACGGTGCAAAGGGAAAAGGTGTCTTAGTTGTGATGAACGATGAAATTCATACCGCTGAAAATGTGACCAAGACCCACACAAGCAACGTGGCGACATTTCAAAGCCCTCAGTACGGGCCAATAGGATTAATCACAAAACGCGGCGTATCTTTTCACCACATGCCTACAGAACATGAATTTTATCCTGTCAATCAGATAGATAAACAAATCACTTTATTAAAAGCTTATGCAGGAATGGACGACCATTTATTTCGAGCAGTGGCTTCAATGAATGTTGATGGACTTGTAATTGAAGCCCTCGGTCAAGGAAATCTACCTCCTCTCACAATTCCAGGCATTCAATTGCTTTTGGAGCGAAAGATACCCATCGTGCTCGTTTCTCGCTGTTTTAATGGAATTGCTCAAGATGTATATGGATATGAAGGCGGTGGCAAGCAGTTGAAAGAGATGGGCGTTATTTTTTCAAATGGCTTAAATGGTCCTAAAGCACGCATTAAACTGTTAGTTGCTCTCCAAGTAACAACGAATCATGATGAGCTGCAGCAGCTATTTAATCATTAGTAAAACAACGCATAGAAGCCTATGCGTTGTTTTTGTTGATAATATGAGAAGCAATGGATTTTCCATGAAAACGTCCATTTTCGATAAAAATCTCATTAGCATTGTTTCCTGCAGCAATCACACCAGCGATATAAATTCCTTCCACGTTTGTTTCCATCGTCTCTTCGTTAAAAGAAGGGCGGCCTGTTTCATCATCTAATTCCACACCCATTTTTGTTAAGAACGAATGATCAGGGTGATAGCCAGTCATGGCAAAAACGAAATCGTTATTAATCGTAGATTCTTTCCCTTCCTGCTCATATGTTACCGTTTCATCCGTTATCTTTGTTACATGAGCATTAAAATGCATCCCAATTGTTCCATTTCGAACCAGCGCCTCAAATTCAGGCAATATCCAAGGTTTTACGCTAGGTGAGTAATCTGAGCCACGATAAATAACCGTCACCCTTGCATCACACTTCACCAATTCCAGAGCTGCATCGACACTAGAGTTTTTTCCGCCTATAACGACTACATCTTTATCAAAGTACGGATGCGCTTCTTTAAAATAATGAAATACCTTTGATAAATCTTCACCAGGCACATTCATATAATTAGGATGATCGTAATAGCCCGTAGCTATAATGACATTCTCCGCTTCATATGTCTCTTTAGATGTTGTGACAATAAATTGGTTTTCCGCTTGTTTGTCTACTTGCAAGACACGTTCAAACGGCTGAATTCGAACTTGCTTGCGCTTCACCACTTCTCGGTAGTAAGCAAGAGCTTGGTTGCGCACAGGCTTACGATTTTCGGTAATAAAAGGGACATCCCCAATTTCTAGTTTTTCACTCGAACTAAAAAACGTTTGGTGGGTGGGATAGTTATAAATTGCATTCACAATGTTCCCTTTTTCAATTACAAGGGCATCAATACCTGTATGTTGAAGCTCAATAGCTGCTGAAAGGCCGCATGGTCCTCCGCCAACAATAATTACTTTTTCTTTCTTCATGCCTGTCACTCCTTCAGTTGTAAACGCACCTTTTTTTTATTTTAACGCAGTGTAAAACAAAAAAATCTCCTCATTAATGATAGGAGATTTTTTCTATTTACGCAATTGTTCTGCTGTTCTGTTTTTAAATCCAGCCTCTGAAACGAGAGCCTTCTGCCATTTTTCTTACGCCTATCATATAAGCAGCTAGACGCATGTCGACTTTTCGAATTGTAGAGGTTTCATAGATGTTATTAAATGATTTAACCATTACTTTTTCAAGCTTTTCTTCTACTTCTTCTTCCGTCCAATAATAACCTTGGTTATTTTGCACCCATTCAAAATAAGAGACTGTTACACCGCCGGCACTTGCCAAAACGTCTGGAACTAATAAAATTCCTCTCTCTGACAAAATGCGCGTTGCTTCAAGAGTTGTTGGTCCATTTGCTGCTTCTACTACAATACTCGCTTGAATGTTATGGGCGTTTTCTTCTGTAATTTGATTTTCAATCGCAGCTGGAACTAGGATGTCACAGTCAAGTTCAAGTAGCTCTTTGTTGCTGATTGTATTATTGAATAATTTCGTTACTGTACCAAAGCTATCGCGTCGATCTAATAAATAATCAATGTCTAAACCGTTAGGGTCATGCAGCGCTCCGTACGCATCGGATATCCCTACAATTTTAGCGCCAGCGTCGTGCATGAACTTAGCTAAAAAGCTTCCTGCATTTCCAAACCCTTGTACTACTACCCGTGCACCTTGTAATTCAATGCCTCGTTTTTTCGCTGCTTCACGGATACAGATAGTTACTCCTTTTGCAGTCGCTGTTTCACGGCCGTGCGAACCACCTAAGACAAGGGGCTTTCCAGTAATAAAGCCCGGTGAGTTAAATTCATCAATCCGGCTGTATTCATCCATCATCCAAGCCATAATTTGTGAATTTGTAAACACATCCGGCGCTGGAATATCCTTTGTTGGTCCAACAATTTGGCTAATCGCACGAACATATCCGCGGCTTAAACGCTCTAATTCTCCAAAAGACATATTTCGAGGATCACAAACAATTCCACCTTTTCCTCCACCGTAAGGAAGGTCAACGATTCCACATTTTAAACTCATCCATATAGATAGAGCTTTTACTTCTTTTTCAGTTACGTTTGGGTGAAAACGAATTCCGCCTTTCGTAGGACCAACTGCATCGTTATGCTGCGCTCGGTGACCTGTAAAAATCTTAACTGATCCGTCATCCATACGAACAGGAATTTTTACTGTCATCATTCGTAATGGCTCTTTTAATAGTTCATACACTTCATCAGGATAGCCTAGTTTTTCTAACGCTTTATGTATCACTGTTTGTGTAGATTTTAAAACATCATGCTTCTCTTCTTGACTATTTTTACTGTCTTGCATCTTGTCGGCTACCATCTGTAAACCTCCTAAAATGTATCGAAAATTATTCGTTTTTAATTGAATGGTGCTTCTTTCATGACATAGTATACACCCTTAGTTTTACATTGCAAAGGAAAATATCGAACTTTTAGTATTTTTTGTGTTCTTCTAAGAAAACGCTTCCATTAACTTTACAAGGTATGCTACAATGTTTTAAGTCTGCCTCTTTTCTAGTATGCTTTAATCGTCTAAAAAAAATAAAAAACACCCGGTGATAAAGAGCACTTTCAACAACTTTGTACAAGCTGAAAGTGCAGCCACTCTTATTTTAATAAAAGTGCTTTATCCTTCACGGGTGTAATTATTTCAATTAAACAGTTAAGAAAAGACAGAGTTAATATACTCCAAAGCTCTCTTTTCTACTAACATTTTTCCATATTCATTTACGCGGTGCTTTGTAATTGTAGAGGGATTTCCATACTCCGCCAAAACCGCAATCATATTCCCCACTTCAGCCGGTGACAGCATGTGATAATCCAACAGCACGTAAAAACGTTTTTCAAATGAATAGAGCACGCTATCCGTATCGTAAAAGTTTGACATGCGTTTGGTCAGCTGAATGACATCTTCAAATGAATCAAACTCAAAAAACATGTCTTCGCTTTCATCTAGCATGACCTGCATTTCAATGAAGTCTTCGAACTCGTCTTCATCTAACTCACCGTAGCTGGTTTTTTCTTCATACTGCTTTGTCACAAATACAACCATTCCCTGTGCTTGAAGTGAAAAAACTTCTACCGAAAGAGAATTTGTAGGTTCAAAGTTCAGTTCTTGAGAAGCTTGCTCTATCATCTCACGAAAGAGTTGCTTTACTTTGAATGTATCTGTCCATAGATCTTCTTTTGTTAACCCTCTTTCTTTTAAATCATCGTAGGTCAAAAAAACTTTTAGCTTATTATAGTTTAATCGTTCAAGCCTCATTAGCGTCCCTCCCCGCTTGCACTCATAACCACATGGTTCGATAATGCAGTATATGTATTTTTTGGAAAACGGTTCGTGATGTTTACTTACGAGTTTACAGGTTTATGATAGGAAAGACAAGCTATTCTCAATCAATTTCTGCTAATTTTTTTGTTAGCCAGCTGTTCCACTCTTCTTTTGTATTTCCTAAAATAAACGGCTGGGCCTCGCCTTTTCTTTTGCTATCTAAACCATCAAACACATAACCGCCTAATCCTACTTTGAGATGCGGGAATTTCTTTATCATTTGGTTCGTCAAATTTAGTGTTTTCTCGGCATTTTCCATCATTGTGCATGACATAAATAAAAACGTTGGGTCTACTTCTTTAACAATTAACTCAACATCTTTATCTTCAATGCTGCTTCCTAAATAAATAACCTCAAACCCTTTACGGCGTAAAAATAGCGTAAAGATTAGGAGTCCCACTTCATGTGTCTCGTTAGGCCCGCATACAGCAATCGCTTTAGGCAATAAGCCATTTGAAGGCAGCGAATAAAAAATCATGCTGATACGCGTTTTTAATACTTGAGTCGTATAATGCTCGTGAGCACTTGTAATTTGCCCTTTTTCCCACATATCTCCAACCGTCACGAGTAGAGAACCCAAAATATCAATAACCACTTTTTCTACCGAATACAGGCTAAAAGCATGATTAATTAAATCCTGTGCTTTTCCTTCTTCAAAAGATAAAAGCATCGTTAACAGCTCATCCCTAATTTTTTGAGGGGAATCCACTTCTCCTTCTTCTTCAAACGTTCCTACTGTACTACTTTCCGTTTCTAATAACGAAACCGCTTGACTTATGGTAAAACCTCCGCTCACTTTTTCCGTGAGCCATTTTAATTTCCTCAAATCTTCCTCTGTATATAACCGATGCCCCGAATCGTTGCGGACAGGATTTAAAATTTGATAACGTCGTTCCCATGCACGCAAAGTTCCCGGCTGGATTCCGACCATATTTGAGATGGCTTTAATGTTATACTTCCCTTCGTGAGCCATACGTAACCTCCAACTACTCTTCGTGAACTGTATCTATTAATTGAATTATAGGATAAGTTATCCTGTGTGTAAAATTTGTATATGCTATGTAAAGATTTTGTTCAAGGCTATTCTTTCCTTTTTAAAGTGATATAATGCGTTTGGGCTCTAGCTTGTAAACGGAGAGGCAATGAGGTTGTACCATATCCGTTACTGACAAAAAGAGGAATCTTTCGTTTTTCTTTCAGCCCTCCTAATTCATACATACCAAAATTAAATAAACGTATCTGTCCCCCGTGTGTATGTCCGCTCAAAATTAAATCTACTTTTGATTCTTCATCTACATAATAGATAACATCAGGATTGTGGCTTAGAAGAATGGTAAGCTGTTCAGGTTCAATGGAAGAAACAGCTCTCTTTAGATTTATCTGACCTTCTGATAAATCATCTACCCCCGCAAAATGGCATGTAGTACCATATTTGGAAATGGCAAAGACATGCTCGTTTTTAAGGGCAATAACTCCTTCATCTTTAAGCATCTGCTTCAATTGCATTTGACTTACTTCGTAATCATTATTTCCCCACACAAAATAGACGGGTCCTAGCGTTTTAAGCTTTTGAATATTTTGACGAGCCCGCAATAAAGGGACTCCTCCTTCTAATAAATCACCGCCTATGATCACAAAATCTACTTCGCCCGGTATTTTTTCCAACAGCTTCGACGAAACTGTTCGCTTATGTATATCCGATATAAAAAACAGGCGCAAAGGCTGCTGATTTTCAGGAAATCTTGATAAATGAATCGTTCTTTCTTCGACATATGTACGATGGGCTTCTGAAAACATAAAAATCAGCAAGCCTATGCCTAACGCTAAAACAATTAAAAGAATAACCATATATTCTCCTTCTTTTCATTTTATGTCCGGTGTGTTTCTGTTAAAGAAGAAAGGGCATAAATTATCGCAATTGTTAACAAACCTACTACTTGATAAAGCGCAATTGCACTTAACGATAAAATTCCTATCACACATAGACATGAAACAAGGTATTCATGCCATTTTACCTTATAGCCTTTTAGAAGCAACCGACTTTGCAGAAACACTTTACGAACTGCCGCCGACAGACAAAAAAGAGCCGTAAAAAACAAGATTATAACACTAAACACATCTAACGGATGTAAAATCATTTGAATAAGTAAATAGGTTAACGAAGCTTTTGAGCCTACAGCCGTTAAACTGCTGATATAATAACTGCATAACCACGCAGCCAGCAAGTTAAACCAATCCCTCACAAAAAAACCCCCTTCACTAAACTTCTATGTAAAAAGAGGCTTTTTCATGCGATTCTATTTGTTTTCATGATATAAATTAATTCCATAGGTTGACTGCATCCAGCGGAACGTTTCTTTTCGGTGCTCCCATGTTTCAGGCGTCGCCCATAACTCTTTGCTTCTTTTAATAATCTCACAGCGCAAATCTTGAAAAGTCTTTTCTGCTTTCTCGCTTTTTTTCCGCAGCTGTACAGTATAAAAGTAAAGTGAGACGGTAAGCAATAGAAACATCAAATGCCCCATGTTGCCTAACAAAAATGAAAAAAATTCGCTAAACGTCGTAAAAAACCCGCTTTGAAATATGAAAAAAAAGTAGCTAATAACAGCCGTTACACTGGCTAAAAACAAAAGCTTCCATTTTTTCTCTTTAGCTTTCAGCTTATTGACTGTCTCTTTTCTTTTAATAACGCTCGCTAATATATATTGAAGTGTTTCATCGCTTTCAAAGTCTATCACTTTGTTTTCCATCATTCCACCCCCTCGTATGCTAGTACAACATATGAGGGAACATAAAAGATTATGTGGGTAGCACTGAAAATAATGGCTGTTTCCTTACCCTTTACTGCATTAGTTCTTCTGGCTGTGCAGATTCCCCTTTTAATTTTCGTATCTGCAGGCCTAATAAAAAATCAATGAGAAAATGAGTAAAAATCGTGACATACAAATTTTCAGTCCACCAAAAAAGTAACCCTATTAAAAAGCTTAAAAACACAACCGAAATAAAAAGAAACCACTTTTTTAAATATCGAATGTGAACGAGTGCAAATACGATACTCGCCCAAAAAAGGCCAAACTGAACTTGTATAACCCCTCGAAATAGTATTTCTTCTGAACATGCAACGATTAGGCAAATAAGGACCAGATGAGGAACAGAACGATTAGCAAATAAACGTTCATTGATCCCTCCGTCATCGTATAAATGCTCAGGTACGCATTTCATTAGAAGTATATCTCCTCCTACTACCAAGAGAGCTGTTCCTCCCCCGTACAATAAAATAGAAGACCAATCCAGCTGAAAAAACTGTAAAAAGGAATTCCACGAATCGAATGTAAAAAAACCGATGCCTAAAGCAATGAAGCAGATGAGCAGCTGTGTTACATATAAATTTTTAACTAGCTCTGCATCTGTCATGGATGAAATAAGCTCTTGCTGTGATTTTGCCATTATATCTCTCCTTGACGAAGCAAACGAGCTAATTCTAATTCCCAGCCTTGAAATGTCCATTGCTCCTGCTCACCATTTGTTTTTTTATAGTTTTCTAAATCCAAGCCGCAGCAATCGCAACAATTCTCAAGCTCTGATTTTCCCGTTTCATCGAAATAGCCAAGCAGCACGTGACGACGGCATTCTTTTGTCTCAATAAACCCCTTCATCGCACGATACTTGTCATGTTTGTTTCGAAGACGTTTATTTACAGCTGTAACAATCGTTTCATGCAGCGATTCAGGAATTTTCCAGGGTTCAACATGTTCATTTTCCACTGCATTTTCTCTGTACAAATAATAACGAATAAATCGCCAATGTGTTTCTTGAACACCCACTGTATAAAGAAAGTGAGACTCTACTTGTTTTAAAGGAATGGCCTGATCATGGTTTCGTAAATACGACAAGCAGTATAAGATGGTATCTGAAGAAGGAAGCTCAATTTCAAGTAAAGAATGAGCAAAATCATCATCTCCTTCAGCATAAAGCAAGATCGCAATACTGTTTCGCTGATCGCGTCCACTTCTTCCAATTTCCTGTACATATGCTTCCAGCTGCGTAGGTGTATGAAAATGAATAACAAAGCGAACATTCGATTTGTTAACCCCCATTCCAAATGCACTTGTGCAGCAAATGATATCAAGCTGATTTTCTAAAAATTGCTGTTGAACAAGCATTCTTTCATTCGGTTCCATTCCCCCATGGTAATACTGCACTCGCTGTATCCCATTTTCCTTTAGAAGCTGTGTTAATGCTTCTGTCCAAGATCGGCTGGAACAATAGATAATTCCCGGACCTTGCAGTTCACTAACGTACATCAGTAACTTCTCTTTTTTTTCTTCAATACTTGCAACAAAATCAACTTTCATCGCAATATTACTTCGATTCATGGAATAGATGTGCTCGTTGACAGCAGGAAGCGATAAGTAGCGCTTAATATCTTCCACTACTTCCCTAGTCGCAGTTCCCGTTAATGCCAGACATAGCGGACTGCCAAGTTCCTTCCATATATCTCCTAGCTGTAGATAATCTAAACGAAAATCATGTCCCCACTGAGAAATACAGTGCGCCTCGTCCACAACGAAAAGGCCTACCTTTGCCTGCTTTAATGCTTCTACTACAACAGCATTTTGCAAAATTTCAGGAGATGCATAAATAAAACGATAAAAAGCTAAATTTTTTAGCGCTCGTTGTTTTTCTTCTTGTTGTAGGAAACTATTTAAGGCAATAACTCGCTTTTCTCCGCTTGCCTTTAGTTGTTGAACTTGATCTTCCATCAGTGAAATTAAAGGAGATACAATCAGCACCGGTCGGTTCAACAAATAAGCTGGGAGCTGATAGCACAATGATTTTCCTGTTCCTGTAGGAAGAACCGCTAACACATTATGACCCGTTAAAATATCTTGAATAATCTCTTTTTGTCCTAGTCGAAATTGGCTATAGCCAAATTGTTTCTGTAGAAGTTGTTCTATCTTCACATCAAACACCACTTTTTTTAGTATCAGGTAAAATGTTTTGCTAATACGAGACGAATCTGAAAATAGGTAACGTCGTCTTTTACTTCTTCCTTTATCACCTTTAATTTATTTGTACGCAAACCTTCAAAGGCTGAGACAATTTCTTCCTGCTGCTTAGGCGATACGTATGCATCGATTGAAAAAGATGGAACAAACAGAGCTAATTCTGCAATATGATCTTCAATTGTACTTTCTTTTAAACGCCTTATATAAGCAATTTCTTCAAGCGTCTTGCCTTTTTGAAGCCAGCTATACGTTTTTAACGTCGAGCTTGTCAAAGGCAATTCTAAATATAGATCACGTAAAAAAGAAGAAAGTACATGAAAGCTTTCATTATTTTTACTCACTTTTTCAATGATATGGTGAATAACCCCTAAAAGTTGAATATGAACATAATGCTCATCGAGTTCATATTGATATGCTAACTGATTTTTTGTAAAGCCTACTCTTTGGTATCCAGTCAATTGCAAAACAAAAAGAGACGCGTCCCGTTCCGTACAACCTTTCAAGCACGTTCGGAGCTCTTCGAATAGCTCGGCCGCTAACTCTTGACGCGTTTGCTTTTGAGACATAATATACGTTTTGACCCATTGAATAACCTCAGGATTTTTGGAAATGGGTAAAAACCCTTTTTGAAAATACTGTAGGTTTGATAAGGTCTGAATGAACAAAGTGATTCTTGCTAAAAATAATTGAGTACTGCTTGCGAATTTCCATCCGTCTAAAGCTGGATGAAAGGGTCGAGCCGTCAGTTCATCTTCAAGGCGTGCTTGTCCCTTATCTGTCATCACATACTTTTGATTTTCAGTTTCTTCAATATACTGCTGTTCTTTTAAATATGCAACGCAGGTTTCAAAAGACCGTTTATCTAAGTAAACAAATGACTGAAAAAGAAACGAAATTCTAAAAATTTTTCCGTCTTGAATCGTTTGAGCTGACTTTTTACCTGTTAATAAATGATAAATACCATAGGCGGTTCGCTCACCTTTTAACTGTTTTATACAAAATAAAATGCTAACTTGAATATAATTCAAAGGTGTCAACTTCCTTTCTCATTCATTGTACCAAAAGTGACCAATAGCATGTGAGATAAAGGCTTTTTAGCTCTTTCCTTTATGTATCAAAACGTTTGGGTAAGTGAAGAAACCTTGATTTGATAAGCATTCTCAGTGACTTTTCTATTGAAAAGTTTTATAAATCATTTTACAATGAATAAGGAGAAATTTCACTCTTGATTCGCGAAGAGATTATATAATGAGAAATTTTCGAACACTTTACAGGAGGTCTTGTTATGCCAAAATATACAATTGTTGATAAAGATACTTGCATCGCATGCGGCGCTTGCGGAGCAGCAGCACCAGACATTTATGATTATGATGATGAAGGTATTGCATTCGTAACATTAGATGATAACCAAGGTGTAGTAGAAATTCCAGAAGATCTAGAAGATGATATGATGGATGCAATGGAAGGCTGCCCTACGGATTCAATTCGCGTAGCGGATGAAAAATTCGAAGGCGATGCTAATAAATTCGAATAAGTATTGAGCAAACCTGTAGTGTACATGCTGCAGGTTTTTTTATATATAAAAATCGCTCTCCCCGGGAGAGCGATTGAATTAAACAGCAATGCGACGCGTGATCCATTGCTTCATTTTTGAAAACAATAAGACAAAGATAACCCCTGTTGCTGCTCCTTTTATTAAGTTAAACGGCAAAATACCTGCAACGATATATTGACGTGCTTGTTCACTAGACATTTCTGGCGATTGTAAGAAGATTGTATACGCTGGCAAGAAGACATAATAATTTAAGACAGCCATGAGTACCGTCATTACCACCGTACCCGTAACCAAACCTATCGTTACGCCTTTAGCCGTTTTAAATCGGTTGAACATGTATGATACAGGAAGAACGAACAGTAAACCAGCCACAAAGTTCGCCACTTGACCAACTGGAACCCCTGTAGCACTTCCTTGAATTAAATAATTCAATAAATTTTTTATTCCTTCTACTATAACAGCAGCCATCGGTCCGAATACAAGTGCTGCTACGAGTGCAGGAATTTCGCTAAAATCAATTGTTAAAAACGGAGGTAATCCAGGAATTGGAAAGTTAATCATCATTAAAATATAAGCAATACTACTTAACATTCCTAGTACAACCAGCTTTTGAGTTTTCTTACTTTGTTGCATCTTGCCTCTCTCCTTCTTTGTGATCCACTCTTCAAAGAAGAAAGGTTCAACTTTATATCCCCACGCAAAAACCTCCCAACAAATGATTCGTTGAGAGGAGACATGGCAGGCATATTTAATAAACGTTCATCACATTAGGTTTTGAACGCTGAACCTCCACCTTCTCCCATCCAGACTGTACTGTCGGCTTTGGAGTTTCACCAAATCTGCTCGTATGTATTACATATAAGCTCGCGGGCTCAAAACAATTTGTTTTTTACCGCCGGTCGGGAATTTCACCCTGCCCCGAAGATAGACCAATATTTAATTATGAATTTATTATATGTTATCTCGAATTAAAAGTAAATAAAGAAGTTTTTTAATTCCTATTAAATTGATGTCTTTTATAAACTTCATTACTGTTTTTATATGTAAAATAAGTAAATAAGTGCATAACCAACAGCATTATGACATATTTATAGTTCCAATTTACGTTTATAATTGTGTATTTGATAACTAATCGTAAAGTTTGAAAAATACAATTGACAGAATTTTTTTAACATGGTAAATTATCAAATATTTGATGATAGTAAAATCCAAGGGAGATGTTCACGTCATGTATAATGTGTTAGTAGCTGATTCAATTAGCAATGAAGGTCTTGCTCCACTACTTGAAGCTCCTCATGTGAATCTTACGCGAAAAAAAGTTGAAGAAGTTGAGAATGATTTGCATACGTACGATGCGCTTTTAGTACGGAGTGCTACGACGGTTACAGAGGATTTGCTGGCAAAAATGCCGAATTTAAAAATTGTTGCTCGCGCTGGAGTAGGGGTCGATAATATTGATATTGAAGCCTCAACCAAACGAGGGGTTGTCGTTATTAACGCACCGAACGGAAATACCATTTCAACGGCGGAACATACATTTGCTATGATGGCTAGCTTGTTTCGTCATATCCCCCAAGGAAATGCTTCAGTTAAAGCGCGCGAATGGAACCGCTCAGCATTTGTTGGAACAGAGCTTAACCGCAAACACCTGGGCATTATCGGATTTGGACGAATTGGCTCAGAACTTGCCAAACGCGCAAAAGCCTTCAATATGAGCGTTCACGTTTACGATCCTTTTTTAACCTCTTCCCGAGCTGAAAAGCTAGGAGTAGAACTATTATCCCTGGATGAATTACTAGCAGCAGCGGATGTAATTACCGTGCACACTCCGCTTACGAAAGAAACAAAGGGATTGCTCAATCATGACACATTAGCCAAAACAAAGAAGGGTGTGTTTTTATTAAACTGCGCGCGCGGCGGAATCATTGATGAAAAAGCCTTAGTTCATTATTTAGAAATTGGCCATGTTCAAGGTGCAGCTATTGACGTATTTGAAGTTGAGCCGCCGATTGATAACCCTTTGTTACATTTTGATCAAGTTATTACAACTCCCCATTTAGGAGCTTCTACAAAAGAAGCCCAGCTTAACGTTGCTGAGGACGTGGCACATGATGTTCTGCGTTTTCTAGAAGGTAATCCTGTAAGCTCATCCATTAATTTGCCAACGCTTTCTAAAGAAGTTTTTGAAAAAATTCAGCCGTTTACGAGCCTTACTAAACAAATGGGAGCCATTTTATCTCAATGCATGCGAGAACCTGTTCAGCATATCTCTATCTCCTACGGAGGTACAGTGACGGATTTGGAAACCACTTATATTACACGGAGCTTGTTATCAGGCTTTTTAACTCATCGGATCGACTCACCTGTTAATGAAGTCAATGCTTCTATGATTGCCAAAGAACGAGGAATTACATTTGGTGAAAAAACATCGGAAGATACGCAAGGATATTCCAATATGATTGACGTTACCGTAACAGGGGAACAGCGTATATTTACCATTACGGGCACCTATATAGCAGGCTATGGACCTCGAATTATTAATATTGATTCGTTTGATATTGATTTTTATCCGGAAGGACATCTTCTTTATATCCGTCACAGTGATCAGCCCGGAGTTATTGGAAATGTAGGGAAAGTACTTGGAGATTTACGTATTAACATTGCTACCATGCAAGTGGGCCGTAAGCAAAAAGGCGGAGAAGCCATTATGATGCTTACGTTTGATAAACTTTTAGATGATTCTGTCATTTCCTCGTTAAAACAAACAAGCGAAATTGTGACCATACAGCGTATTGAATTGTGACATTAAAAAAAGAGCCTTAGCGGCTCTTTTTTTATGGACTTATCTTTAACACTTGTCCTGCATTTAACATCGTATTTTCTAAATGATTCCACTTTCTTAGCTGATCAATATCTACTTCATATTTGACTGCGAGCTCAGATAATGTATCTCCTTGATGGATAAGAATACAGTTATCAGAAGTCTGATGTAACTGCTGAAAAACCGTGGCAGCTAAATCGCTTTTTACGTATGCCGATAGTTTTTGCTTGTCCAATTTGGCAAGTGGGTTTACTGCATTGGTTTTATCCGGATTCCAACTTCCTTGATGAACTTCAAAATGCAAATGTGCACCTGAAGATCGCCCTGTATTGCCAACTCGTCCAATGTTTTGACCTGCGGCTACACGATTTCCTTCTGCAACAAAACGTTCCTCTAGATGAGCATAGACCGTTTCGTATCCATTTGTTTGTTTGATAAAAACAACCTGTCCGTATGTATTTGAATAGTAAGAGCGGCTCACCACTCCTTTTGCAACAGCATACACCTGTGTACCAACAGGTGCTGCTATATCAATTCCAAAGTGTTTGGCGTGACGAGAACCAAATATATCAGTTAAGACTCCTTCAACCGGCCACTCCCACTGCTTCTCTTCTGCTTTTACCATTTGCCCGCCCAAAAATAAAAGACCTATACACAATCCCATTACTAATACAACCAATATTCTTCTTAACACGTCAATCATGAAGAAAGAACCTCCTATGTAGATCATTGCACACAAAACATACTATATGCCAATTCCTTCTCTTTTAGACTTGTTTATAGAAAAAATAAAGAGATGTGATTTTCCACTGAATCACATCTCTTTGCTATTCTTATTATTTCAGCCGAACAAACTGTTATTTAGCATGTGCTTACTTTGGCAGTTTAATAAAGAAAGTTGTTCCTTCATTTAATCCACTTTCAACCGCAATGATCCCTTGATGTGCCTCCACAATATTTTTGGCGATTGCAAGCCCAAGACCAGTTCCTGACTTCCCTCTTGTTCTGGCTTTATCCGCTTTATAAAATCGTTCAAATACAAATGGAAGATCTTCTTTCGGAATGCCTGCTCCTGTATCTTGAACAGAAAGATGGATTTCGGATTGACTTTTATCAAGATGCAGCTTTACTTCTCCGTAGTCATCCGTATGACGAATGGCATTATCAATTAAGTTTGTCAGCACTTGTTCCATACGGTCTGAATCAATCATCGCTTCAAATTCATCTTCTATTTTTCCATTAAGAGACAGTTTAATATGTTTTTCTTTAGCTAACCCTTGAAACTTACGCAAAACACGTTCTGTAAATTCAACCATTGCTACAGATTCTAAGTGAAGCTGCACATGTCCCGCTTCCATTCGCGCCAAATCTAAAAGTTCATTTACAAGCCGGCCCATACGGAGTGATTCATCATAAATCACCTGTGCAATTTCTTTCTTTTCTTCATCCGTACTTGCAATATCGTCAATAATAGCTTCACTATAACCTTGAAGCATAGAAATAGGTGTACGCAATTCATGAGACACGTTTGCAATAAAATCTTTTCTCGATTTATCAAGTTTACGCTCTTCAGACATATCACGTAGTACAGCTACAGCACCGCGAATTTTCGTTTGATTATAGAGCGGTGACATTAAAATGACCCACGTTTTCCCTTGAATTTTCAATTCTGCACTTCGCTCCGTTTCAGTCTCTACTACCGTTTGAAACAAATGGACGACGTTTGCTGGAAGCTCAGGGACCTGCTGATTGTTGACATCCTGCTCGTAATACCAAGTCTGAAGAAAATGCTCCGCTGGGGGATTGGTAATTAAAATCGATCCGTCTCTACTAAACGTAATAACACCGTCTGCCATACTGCTTAAAATACTTGAAAGCTGCTCTTTTTCCTGATTGAGCGCATTGAGGTTAAACTTTAACTGCCTGCCCATTTGATTAAAAGCAATCGCTAACTCTCCAATTTCATCGTGAGTTAAAATAGGTACTTTTGTATCAAAGTTGCCTTTTGTTACTTCAAATGCCGCCTGCCTCATTTTTCTAAGAGGCGCTGTAATTCGAGTGGATAAGAAAAAAGCAAAGATAGTAGTTAAAATAATAGCAATACCTGCAGCCAATAAAATGAACTTAGTCGTATATTGAGCGGGTTCTTCAATTTCAGAAAGAGATTGATACAAATAAACGCCGCCTGTTGGTTTGTTATCTTTCATTAAAGGTACACCGACAACAAACATTAAAGGCTCATCACTCGTGTCTTTCTTTGTAGTCATGTACATTTTTTCCCGTATTACTTTACCTTTTTCAACCACTTGATTTAGCTGATCGTTTTGTTTAACAATGGCCGAAATAGCTTTCTTATTTTCTTTATCAGGATGTGTGGAATGCCAATAAAAATCTTTGTCTTGAACAATAACTACACTTGCTTGGTCTGCAAGTTCACGAGCAATCGATAGTCCTAGTTTTTCATCGTCCGTTTCCTGCACAATGGTAGAGATTTTAGCAGCCGTTTTAGTTAAACGGTTTTCTGCATCTACAACATGATAATTTTCAAAAAACTGAAGCAGTAAAATGGTCAAAATAAATAAAACAAGCGTGACGAGCAATAGGATAGTAAACCATAGTTTACCAACTACACTTCTCCAAAACATCAGTTATTTTCAACCTCAAATTTATACCCTACTCCCCAAACGGTTACAATCATTTTCGCCGCTTGTGACGATACACGATTTAACTTTTCACGCAAACGCTTGACGTGCGTATCTACCGTACGAAGATCTCCAAAGAAATCATAATGCCATACTTCACGCAGCAGCTGCTCTCTGTCATATACTTTATCTGGCGTTTTTGCGAGATAGCATAATAATTCATATTCTTTTGGAGTTAAGTTAACTTCTTTTCCGTCTGCTGTAACGCGATGTGCATCATTATCAATCGTTAAGTGATCAAAGACAATAAGATTTTTCACGCTCGTTTCTGGTTGAATAAACGTTGCTTGAGAAGAACGTCGAAGCAGTGCTTTTACGCGAAGAACCACTTCTCTTGGGCTAAACGGCTTAACGATATAATCATCTGTACCTACTTCAAACCCTTGGACTCTGTTTACTTCTTCCCCTTTAGCTGTAAGCATGATAATAGGAGTTGCTTTTTTCTCCCGAATTTGTTTACAAACCTCAATACCGTCTATGCCGGGCATCATTAAATCTAATACAATCAAATCATAATCTATGTGTAACGCTTTTTCGATTGCTTCATGCCCATCGGCTGCTTCTTCAATGATGTATCCTTCTTTTTCTAAGTACATTTTTAACAATCGTCTAATGCGATCTTCATCGTCTACTAGCAGTAATCTTTGTTCGTTTTGCATGTATTTTCAACCTCCTAGTCTTAGTGTACAAAAAAAAACCGGCGAGTTCTACTTATGATACCCAAACAATGTGACAATTCGTGAACACCTTTACAAAAAACAGCTTTTTTTACCCAAAAGAAGCTGAGACGCAACGAAATCCATGCAATCTACAGCTGAATAAATAAAATAAAGAAGCTAGTAGGGATCGCTTGTTCCACGGCTATAAGCACCTACATACATGAACCCTACGTTCACCATCTCAATGAAAAAATCCGAACGAATGAGATTCTCCATCAAGAATCTCATTCGTTCGGATCTTCCTTCAACTAAAATATCTTTGTTTCAGCCTCTATTCTATTTCTAAAGGTTACGCATATGAATGTAAACCTGCAATAATTAGGTTCACAGCAACTAAGTTGAACATAATGATGGCAAACCCGCCAACTGCCAGCCAAGCTGATTTTTCACCGTGCCAACCTTTAGACAGCCGAAGATGAAGAAAAGCGGCGTAAAATAAAAAGGTGATCAGCGCCCACACCTCTTTAGGGTCCCACCCCCAAAAGCGCGTCCAGGCCATCTGAGCCCAAATCATAGCGAAAATAAGTGCTCCTAGTGTAAAAATAGGAAATCCAATCGCCACTGCTCTGTAGCTTACTTCATCAAGCAAGTCGCTGTTTACCTGCTTCACAAGCGGCTGCAGCGCGGCTCCAATTCGCTTCCGTAAAATAATACGAATCAGCCAATATAAGACAAAGCCACCGGCTAACGACCAAATAACCGTATTTAATTTTTTAGCATTGATAATAGCGGGCATATCAATAAGCGGCTGTATATCGTTCCCGTCTGTCCACTCACTTTGATGCGGCCCCACTAGCGGAACCATATGATATACGACTTGCTCTTGTTCTCCACTTTTATTAACCCAATTAAATGATGACTCGTAGTGAGCCGCATTAAAAGCCAGCGTCACCGCTACAAACCCAAGCGTACTAATAAGCGTATACAGGATGAATTCCAGCCAAAATGCTTTTTTATTTCGCTTGGATTGGTCAATCGTTTTGATTAAATAAATCAATCCTGCAACAAAGCTAATGGAAAGCACGGCTTCACCCGTAGCAGCAGTTGTAACGTGAATATGCAGCCAATTCGTTTGGAGAGCCGGTATCAGCGGCGTAATTTCAGTTGGAAACATGCTTGCATAAGCAATGATCAAAAGAGCCACCGGCAATGCAAACAGTCCAAGCATGCTAAGACGATAAATAAAGTAAATAACAATAAATGCGCCAACAAGCATCATGCCAAAAAACGTCGTAAATTCAAATAAATTACTAACAGGAGCGTGGCCTGATGCAATCCACCTTGTAATAAAGTAGCCAATCTGTGCAATAAAGCCGATGATGGTAACCGCAATTCCAAACGTTGCCCACTTTGTTTTCTTTTGAGCTGCTCGCTTATCTCGAATAGCTCCTCCGAAAAAAAAGGTTGCAACTAAATAAGCAATAAACGCCACATACAGTAAATTACTACTTATACTCGCGTAATCCATGCTTTTTCCTCCTATTTTGTTTCTTTATCATTTTGGTCCTTCAGCTGTGTAAGGGATGTTGATTCTAATAAACCATTTAGTTCTTTTTTAAGCCCATACCAGTTTTTATTTGTATGTGCGGCCAACCATATCTCATTATTGACTTTTTGAATCCACATGCGGCGATGATTCCAATACATCCCTTGAATCACACCAATCATAAAGATTGCTCCGCCAATTCCTAAAAACCAAAGCGTATAGTCTCTGCGAACGGTTAATCCCGTTACATTTTTCGTTTCCACACCAGCAAAGGTCATTTTATAATCGTTATTTCCTAGCGGCTCCAAGTTCTCTCTAATTCCAACAAAAGCAACTTCCCCTTTTTTATGCTGAGGCGTAATCATTTTAAATACAAAAGCCGGATTGTTAGGCACTCTGGTCTTTGTATTTGGATTTCCTTCATCATCAAAGAAAAAGTCTGGAAAGTAACTCATGAGCTTGACTTTATATCCGTTTTTTAAATCATATGTTTCTTTTGGATTATGTAAATCTACTGTAAGTGAACCAACGTTTCTATTTGCATTTTTATCTGTTAAATGGAAAGACATAGAGCTAAACTCATTTAACTTGAAGTCCACTTGGTACATGGCATATCCTTCAAACTTAAGCGGCTGATTCACCCGAATCTCTGAATCTTTTATTTTCTTTAACTTTGGATCTGCTCCCGGTATAAGCTTTCCTTCGCGCTTATACAAACTAACATCCGCTTCATATTTTTTGGCTACTTTATTATTCCCTGCACGATCAATTGCTTCTTGGAACACGGCGCTTTCGCTATCTTTATCATACGTTTCAACAGTAAAACGATGGTTTTTCAAAAAATACTCTCCGTTCGTCCCAGGAATAACTTTTGTTTCACCTTCACGGATCCAAAGAACTTCATCTATATACATACCTGGTACAAATCTAAGCATAGCACCTAGTAAAAAGATAATGAGACCGATATGATTAATATATGGACCCCATCTTGAGAAGCGTCCTTTTTCAGCCAGCAGATTGCCGTTTTCTTCACGAATGGAGTATCTTCTTTTTTTAAGCATGCTTTTTACGTGTTCATAATCTTGATCCGTCCACGATGATGAAGTGCTATATAAACGCTGTCTTTTTAAGAAGTTTGGATGTTTTGTTACACTCTGCTTTTTTAGAGCTCGGTACAAAGGCACGACTCGATCTAAACTGCAAATGACTAACGACATTCCTAAAGCAGCAATTAAAAGCAAGTACCACCACGATTCGTAGAGATGATGAAAACCTAACTTATAATAAAGCTCTCCTGTCCATCCATATTCCTTTTGGTAATACTCATCTGCTGTCACATTAGGAGGTATGTAAGCTTCTTGAGGATAAATGGTTCCGACTGCAGACGCAACAAGCGTCACAATAATGATCCAAATACCTACTTTTACAGAAGAGAAAAAGTTCCATATTTTATCGATAACTGTTTTATTGTACGTTTGCGATCGCCTTGCGCTTCCTTCATAACGCATATCTACTAATTTATCAGTTGTTTCTTCTGCAATCGGCTTACCACAGGCTTCACACAAAATCGTACCATGCGGGTTAACGTGTCCACATTCACATTTTACGTGTTTCATTGTCAACACTCCCTATGGTTTAATTTCTTCCATATATTCTTTTATTTTAGATTCTTCCAATCCCCCAATAAAACTGTCTACAATCTTTCCGTTTTTATCAATTAAAAATGTAGTCGGCAGAGGATCTATTCCGTATGCACCCAATACTTGTGAATCTTTATCCATCAAAATCGGAAAAGATAGCTCATACTGTTTAGCAAATTGCTCTACTGCTATATTCGTTTCTGCAACGTTAACAGCTAGAATTTCGACACCTTGCTTTTTATATGATGCATACTGCTTCTCCATAGCCGGCATCTCTTGTTTACAGGGCTTGCACCATGTTCCCCAAAAATTCAAAAAAACTCCTTTGCCTTTGTAATCTGATAGCTGATGAGTTTCTCCATTAACATCTCTTAATATAAAGTCAGGTGCCTTATCTCCTACTGATACCTTTTGTTTATCAGCAAAAAATTGAGCATAAAGGGTATATCCAACCGCGCACAGCAAAACTGCCAATATAACTGTTCGAACAATCAAGCGCTTTTTTTTCATGGCACGAACTCCTTTTAACCGCTTTCAATACGCTTTTTTCTACCATTATATCATTTTTGTGGTAGTGGCTTTCCAATAATATTTCGACGTTTCTGTGAAGTCTTCCTCTCATTCTACAAGTTCGACATTTTTTCAAAAAACCTTGCTTGTTTTTCTAATTCACGACATTTTTCATAAAAAAAAACAGGTAAGTGAAAATTACTTACCTGTTTGAGACATTGAATATAATTGTTTGACTTCATGCGCTGTAAGCTCACGAGCTTCTCCTGCATTTAATCCGCGTAAATCTAAAGGTCCGTAGCGTTCACGTTTTAATTTTAAGACAGAATGCCCAATTGCATCGAACATGCGACGTACTTGACGATTTTTCCCTTCATGAATCGTCAATTCCACAATCGCCGTCTGCTTGCTTTTATCAATAGAAAGAACTTTTGCACGAGCTGGTGCTGTTTTTCCGTCCTCTAGCATCACACCGCGCTGCAGCTGTCTGATTTTTTCACGACTTGGAATTCCTTTAATTTTAGCCACATAAACTTTGTCCACTTCAAATTTAGGGTGCATTAGCTGATTAGCAAATTCACCGTCGTTTGTTAAAAGAAGTAAACCCGACGTATCATAGTCTAGACGTCCAATTGGATAAATTCTTTCTTCTACATGTGGAAAGAAGTCAACGACTGTTTTTCTTCCCTTGTCGTCGTTAGCAGCTGAAATTACGCCTCTTGGTTTGTATAACATAAAATAAACGGGCGCTTCGCTTTCTACAGGCACTTCGTCTACTTCAATTTTATCGTTAGGACCTACTTTCGTGCCCAATTCTCTTACAACTTTTCCATTTACTTTCACTCGGCCTTGGCCGATTAATTCTTCAGCTTTACGTCTTGATGCTACACCTGCGTGAGCAATCACTTTTTGTAATCGTTCCATTAACACTTCACCTCTTGTAACATCTTACTTGTTTACGAAGTAATACACAAGTGTATTTGCCACTCAGAGGTAGAATTTTCGATTTCTTACCGACCAAACACAAGGATTACAATTACAACTGAGGAAATAATTCCCACCAAATCTGCCAGTAAACCAACCTTCAGCGCATCTCCCATTTTTTTAATGCCAACCGCTCCGAAATAAACCGTTAAAATATAAAATGTGGTATCTGTACTTCCCTGCATGGTCGATGCCAAACGACCGATAAAAGAATCAGGTCCGTATGTAGAAATTAGATCCGTCGTGATACCAAGAGCAGCCGTTCCAGATATCGGTTTGATAAGAGCTAAAGGTACAATTTCAGCCGGAACGCCGACTGCTTGCAGCATAGGCTTTAAAATAGATAAGAAAAAATCAAGGGCTCCTGAAGCTCGAAAAATAGAGATGCTCACTAACATGCCGACTAAGTAAGGAATGATGGAAAAAGCAATTTGTAATCCGTCTTTCCCTCCCTCTACAAACTTTTCATACGTAGGAATTTTTTTATAGGTTCCATAAAGTAAAATGCATCCTACGATAAGAGGAATAAACATCAATGATACTTGATTAAGCATAGTCATTTTCGTTTTCCTCCTTTTCGTGTACGTCGATAATAAAAGAAGCGATCAATGATGATAGCTCCTATCGTAGCTACAACAGTTGCTAAAAGTGTGGTACCGACAATTTCAGTAGGATTAGCCGAGTTATACGTAATTCGAATTGCAATAACTGTGGTTGGTATAAGTGTTAAACTGGTTGTGTTAAGTGCTAAAAGTGTGATCATAGAACGGCTTGCTTCGTCTCTATCGCCGTTTAGCTTTTTAAGCTGCTCCATCGCTTTAATGCCAAGAGGAGTTGCCGCATTCCCGAGTCCAAACATATTCGCCATCATATTGGACAATATGTACCCTAAGGCCGGATGATCTTTTGGAACATCAGGGAAAAGTCTTGTAATGATGGGTCGAAACAGTTTCGCTAACTTGTCGAGAAGCCCTGCACTTTGAGCAATATTCATCATCCCTAACCAAAAGACCAGCACGCTGATTAACCCAATGCTGATGGTCACTGCTTCGCCTGCTCCTTGAAAAATTGCTTTGTTTACATCACCAATTTTTCCATTTATAATCGCAAAAACAATTCCGATAATGGTCAGCAGCATCCAAATAATATTAACCATCTGTTTTGGCTCCAGACTGAATAAACATTAATCGCTTCACCTTATCAAAAAAACCTTTTTGTTGCTCGGACTGCTTTTCGAAATAAATTGGAACACTGTCAATCGTCTCTCCACTTCTATAAATATCGAGCTTTCCTACCACATTTGGAACTTCCCCTGTTTCTTTCCACTGCTTTTTAGGCTGAATTAACGTTGTTTTCACTTCTACAGAGCTTTGTTCTTTCTTTGTGAGAGGATAGACGACATTTCGTTTAATATACAACTGATCTTTATAGAAAGAATCCTTTATATCTGCCAATTCTCCTTTTGCAGCTAAACTGGTCATATCATATTTATCAAATGCATTTTCATACATGGAAATGTGATCGTTCCAATCATCTGGGGCATTGATCGTTACAGCAATTAAATCCATTCCATCTTTTGTAGCAGTTGTCACAAGCGTTCGTTTTGCTAATTTTGTATACCCTGTTTTTCCGCCAGTACAGTATGCATACAGTGTTGTCAGCAGTTTATTTTTGTTTTTCCACACTCGATCCCATTTCTCTTCAGGATGCTTCATTCGATAGACTTTTGTTCCTGAAATCTCTTTGAAAATTTTATTATTCATTGCATAGCGCATGAGCAGAGCCATATCGTGCGCGGTTGAGCGATGATTTTCATGATCGTCTAATCCATGCGGATTTTGAAATGTTGTATTTGTCATGCCAATTTCTTCTGCTTTTTTATTCATCAAATAAACAAATCCATCTTCGCTTCCTCCAACGGCTTCTGCGATAGCTACAGCAGCATCATTACCTGAACGAAGCATCAAGCCATATACTAAATCTTTTAATTTTATTTTTTCACCTTCAACTAAATACACAGACGAACCTTCAACACCAACTGCGCTGTGGCTCACGGTAACTGTTTTATTTATTTTGCCAGATTCAATCGCCAGTATTGCTGTCATAATTTTTGTAATGCTAGCAATTCGGCTAACTTGATCTGCATTTTTAGCATATAACACTCTCCCTGATTTCTGTTCCATCAAAATAGCACTATGAGCACTTACGCTCCCCGCTGCAGATGATGTGGAAGGCCAACCGCTGAGACATAGCAATACAATAAATAGATAGATGATACTTTTTTTGCTTCTTTTCATGTCATCCCCGTCCCTCTACCTGTTTGTACAAGTTTATGCTCGTCTTTTTTGGTTATGAATGAAAAGATTTGTCCATACAAAAAAGAACATAGAAAAAACTCTATGTTCTTTTACATTTTTACTTCATTTCTTGAAACGATTGAAAAAACAAATCTGCTTCTTGATCGGTTCCTTCTTGTAATAAATCTTCTGGAAGCGGCGGCAGCTCTTCGATACTTTTAAGGCCAAAATAGCCTAAAAATTCCTTTGTCGTTCCGTATAAGATGGCCCGCCCTGCGCCTTCCGCTCGTCCCACTTCTTTTAATAAAACCTTTCCAATTAAAGTTTGAAGAGGTCTTTCCGTTTTCACTCCGCGAATCTCTTCGATTTCAGCTCTTGTAATTGGCTGCTTATACGCTACAATAGCTAACGTTTCAAGCGCTGCTTGTGATAATGATTGATTAGCGGGAGCTTCTACGAGCTTCTCAATATATGGTGCATACTCTTTTTTTGTGACAAGCTGATAGGCCCCTCCTATTTCAACAAGTGTAACTCCTCTGAACTTACACTCTTGCTCTAAGCTCTCCAAAGCACCTTGAATGTCTTCATGAGGCTTTTCTATAATCTCAGCTAACCGGCTAATGGATAGACCTTCATCACCAGAAACAAAAAGTAAGCTCTCAATAATAGCCTGTAGATCATTCGTTGTCATTCCTCTTCATTCCTTTCTCGATACGATACATAAAGCTCGTCTAGATTGTGCTGCTGTTCCACAACGATTTCATTTTCTTTCATTAATTCCAGCACAGCTAAAAACGTTACAACAATATGATCACGCTCTTGATAAGGAAACAGCTGATAAAAACTTTTTTTCCCTTTAAAGGCTTTTAATTCGTTCACAATTTCACTCATGCGCTTATCAATTGGAATGTCTTGCCTTGCTATTTTCGTCTGCACAGGCTTTTTGTTTTGCTTTCGTTTCATCAACTTTTGAAAAGCACTTAGCATATCATACAGTGATATATCCAATCCTTCATCCTGAGGCTGCGTACGTTCTTCTGCATTTATTTGCACATTACTTGGAGGTTTTGTATACACATGACTTTGGTCTTCTTCCAGCTTTTGAAGCTCTACCGCCGCTTCTTTAAACTTTCGATATTCAATTAAGCGCTGCATCAATTCTTCACGTGGATCTTCTTCATCGACCATTTCAATTTCATCCATATCTTCTTCATACGTAGGCAGAAGCATTTTACTTTTAATTTGAAGCAAAGTTGCTGCCATGACTAGATACTCACTGGCAACGTCTAGCTGAAGCTCATTCATTGTATGTATAAACATCATATATTGCTCAGTAATTGTCGCTACTGGGATATCGTAAATATCAATTTCAAATCGGTTAATCAAATGCAGAAGAAGATCTAAAGGTCCTTCAAACGCATCTACTTTTACACTATACTCCACTTTTATCTCACCAACACTTTTCAATTGCTTATCATTTCTGCTGCTTTATATAACGTGACTATCATTAGTATAGAGGATTATAGACACATGTCCAATACAAATTAACGTAAAAATAGGTCATTTGCCCATACAAAAAGTTTAAATATACATATGATGTCAAGGTAATAAGATTTTGAAATGGCTGAAGGAGGAACTCGCATGGGTGAAAAATCTTGTGGATACGGTAGCGGTTTCGCTTTAATTGTTGTACTGTTTATTTTATTAATTATTGTTGGTTGTTCTTGCTTACGCTTCTAACCACACATATTGAATAAAAACAAACGTGTTCGCCATACCTTGAGCACGTTTGTCTCTTTAAAGGCACCGCGCTGATGAATAGCTAATTTTTGTGATACACTACATATAGAGTCTTACCAGGAGGGAACAAGATTGTATTCACAAGCCTATATTGATTATTTAGTTCATTTTCATGGCGACCGGGATTACTTTGAATGTCATGAACTGCTAGAAGAACACTGGAAAAAAGACGAAAGAGGATACCGCAATATTATTTGGGTTGGCCTTATTCAAATTGCTGTTTCACTCTATCATCATCGACGCCAAAATTTCGCCGGAGCCAAAAGAACGATGCAAAAGGCGCTGGCAATTTTAACGAAGGAAGAAGAAAATATTGCACAGCTTGGACTTAATTATCCTTCACTGCTTAAACTTCTTCGCAAACAATTAGCTTTAATCGATACCTATCAGCCATATAAAAGTATTAACTTGCCCATTGAAGATCCAGCATTATTACGAGCTTGCAAACAAAGAAGCACTGATAAACAGCTTGTCTGGTTATCAGCTTCTAATCTGCAAAATGATGCGATTGTTCATCGTCACAGCACGCGAGATCGGTCAGATGTGATTGCGGAAAGACAAGCGAACTTATTGGCAAAACAAAACAACAGGTAGCTTCTAGCTACCTGTTGTTTTATGATGACTAAGATGTGAAAGAAGCTTTCGCACCTCACCTAATCATGCTTTTCTTTATTCATCCGCCTGACACTTTTCATAAAACGGAGCGATGATTTCACTCGGCTTAATTTGTGCAGTCGTATACATTTCTTTAAGAGCTTTAATCATTTTTTTGCCAATGCCCTGTTGGCGGTGTGAAGGGTTTACACTGACGTGTTGAACCTCAATCAAACTTTTATCGAGCATGGAAATGCCAACAATCCCAATAATATCTTCTTCTTGCTTCCAAAGATACAGCTGCCAATGTTCGTTTTGCTCATATTCTTTCATCGTTTGTTGAAGTTTTTTTAAATCTTTTTCCGTAGGTACAAACGATAGAAGACCCATGGCAATTTTTTCATAGTTTCGTTTATAGCGAATAAGCATACGATTCTCCCTCGTCCTCAAACTTTCCTACAAATTAATGCGCTGCGTTTTTTACTGCTTTTATCATACAAAATTTATAAGTAAATAGCAATATTACACAAAAGCTTGTCCTATGTCATGCTTGTATGAGAAACCTAATCTATTACGCTTTTTGAGCTGTTGCGCGAAGAAAAAACGCCGTAACCCCCTGTAAAAGGTTGTTATGACGTTTTATTAGCTAATATCCATTTATAGCAGTATGCTCTTATTCTTCCCAGACTTTTACTTCTTTCATTACGTCGCCATTTTTCATTTTTAACACTGTATCAAGTCCTTCTGTTACTTTTCCAAATACAGTGTGAACACCGTTCAAATGAGGCTGTGGCTCATGAACAAGAAAGAACTGACTGCCGCCTGTGTCTTTACCAGCATGTGCCATTGATAGAGAACCCGCTTCGTGTTTGTGAGGATTTCCTTCTGTTTCACATTTAATTGAGTAGCCAGGGCCGCCAGCACCTGTACCAGTTGGGTCTCCTCCTTGAGAAACAAATCCAGGGATAACGCGGTGGAACGTTACGCCGTTGTAGAATCCTTCATTAGCTAACTTTTCAAAGTTTTCTACTGTTCCTGGTGCTTCGTTCGGAAATAAATCGATTAGAATTTTTTCGCCATTTTCCATTAGAATACTTGCTTTTTTCATATAAATGACCTCCAATATATGTATTAGTACCGCTATAGGCTCTGTTTTCCCTATTAAAGCGGCAAAACGTAAAAATTGCAAGTGCCACCTAGAGTAGAACACTTACATTTATAAACTCACTCTATTCTACTACAAACAAGCTCATGAATTCAATGAATGCACTTTTTCACTTTCTTCTCGTAGGGCTCTAAATAAAAAATAGTAGTTGTGAGATGAAACTTTTTATAGTATCATCCGTCTAATACAGTGATGGAGATACATAGATTTCATTTCATATAGAAATCTACGCCTCTAGACTGATTTATGGGAAAATGATGAATTGACTCTGTTACTTCAGACCTGCCCGTATTATAATAGGGCAAGTATGGGATTAAAGGAGGAAAAAGGTTTGAAATTAACGATAAAAGCAATGATGGTGACATTAGGTCTTCTTCTATTCCTAACCGCACCCTTAAAAAGTTTTGCAGATGCGGCTCCGGGCGATGTTATTATTACATTAGGTCAGGACTTAACCAGCTCTCAGAAGCAACAGGTATTAAATGACCTTGATGCGCCAAGCAATGCTCAAACAGTAACCGTGACAAACCAAGAAGAGCATGAATATTTAGGTGACTTTATTCCAAAGGCTACTATTGGATCTCGTGCTATTTCATCTTCTAGTATTACCCTTGGTTCAAAAGATTCAGGTTTAAGCGTATCAACTCAAAATATTAATGGTATTACAGACGACATGTATATTAATGCTTTGATGACCGCCGGCGTTAAAGATGCAAAAATCCAGATTACCGCTCCATTTGAAGTATCTGGTACAGCTGCTTTAACAGGTATTATGAAAGCATATGAAGTTCAAACAGATCAAAAAATCCCAGAAGAAGTAAAAAAAGCAGCCAATGAAGAGATGGTCCAGACATCTGAGCTTGGTGAAAAAATCGGTAAAGAAAAAGCAGCGCAGTTTATGGCAACGATTAAAGAAGAAATTGCCAAAGAAAACCCTCAAACAAAGGACGATTTACGCACGTTAATTCAGCGAGTGGCTGATGATTTAGGTATTAAATTAACAGATTCAGAGCTTAATACACTTGTTGACTTTTTCAATCGTTTAAAAGATATGAACATCGATTGGAATCAAGTAAAAGACCAACTTTCTGCGACAAAGGAAAAAGTAACAACATTTCTTCAGTCAGAAGAAGGCCAATCATTTCTTGATAAATTAAAGCAATTCTTTGTTGATATTATTAATGCTATTAAATCGTTATTCTCATAAAAAAAAGAGCCTCTTGAACAAGAGGCTCTTTTTTTACGTTAATCACTCGTTACTTTTTTACCGTCACTTTGTATTTCACGTCATTTTTTACAATGTCTTCATACGTTTCGCGTTTTACGACTAGCTGTGCTTCTCCATCTTCTACGAACACGACAGCTGGCTTTGGCAAACGGTTATAGTGACTTGCCATAGAATAACCGTATGCGCCTGTACAAAACATCGCTAATAAATCATCTGGGTTTGCTTTTGGAAGGTGTACATCCCACATCAGCATATCCCCCGATTCGCAGCACTTACCCGCAATAGATACAAGCTCATCACTCTCATCATTCATTCGATTAGCAATGACTGCTTCATATTTCGCTTGATACAGCGCAGGACGGATATTGTCGTTCATTCCTCCATCAATGGCTACATATTCACGTACATTAGGTACATGCTTACGAGAACCAATCGAATACAGAGTCGTTCCAGCATCTCCTACAAGAGAGCGGCCGGGCTCAATCCAAATTTCAGGGATTTCTACCTCTAACTGTTTAGACTGCTTTTTGACCTCTTCTATAATAACTTCCACATACTGTGAAACAGGAATAGGCTGATCTTCTTCCGTATAACGAATGCCAAAGCCGCCGCCTAAATTTAATACTTGCGGAACAAATTCTATACGTTGTTTCCACTCTTTCATTTTTGCAAAAAGCTTTTGAGTCGCCATAATAAATCCGGTTGTTTCAAAAATCTGAGATCCTATATGACAGTGAATACCTAAAAGTTCTAGCCTCTTGCTATTTTGCACAAGACGCACAGCTTCGTCTGCTTGACCGTTTTGAAGATCAAACCCAAACTTCGAGTCTTCCTGCCCTGTCAAGATATAATCATGTGTATGAGCTTCAATTCCGGGTGTTAATCTGAGAAGAACAGGCATCTTTTTTTGATACTGTTCCGTTATTTCCTGAAGCAATGCAATTTCATAAAAATTATCAACTACAATGCATCCTACATCTTCTTTGATGGCCATTTCTAGTTCTGCTCGGCTTTTATTGTTCCCATGAAAATGAATCCGTTCTTTCGGAAAGTCAGCTGCTAAAGCCGTATACAGTTCTCCTCCCGAAACAACGTCTAACGAAAGACCTTCTTCATGAACGACTTGGACCATGGCAATTGTAGAAAAAGCTTTGCTTGCATAAGCGACCTGTGCTTTTACCCCATGCTTTTCAAATGTTTCTTTAAATCCTCTAGCACGCTGCCGAATTAAAGCCACGTCATATACGTAAAGGGGTGTCCCAAAATTTGATGCTAATTCAACCGTATCAACTCCACCAATTTCAAGATGCCCCTGCTTATTTATGCGACTTGTTCCGTGTAAAAACATGTTTAGACCCCGTTCCTGTGTATAGTGTAAAAAAGACAGTTAACGGCAATTCGCTGCTAACTGTCTAAATATTTATTATTTTCCATATTTAAAACAAATCTATCACATCTTCGTACAGGTTTCAACCACATATTTTGTTTAAGGTTTTGCAGGCTGGCGGTCTTTGTCCTGCGGATGTACAATACTAGGACGCGGATTTGCTCCAGGAACCGGTGTGCGAATGATAATCTGCCATAAAGCCTGCGGATTAAATGGAAGAAACGGCCACAAATAAGGCGTATTCAATGATTTTAGACGTACCATGTAGAGAATGATAGCCGTTGTCGCAATAAGGAATCCTGGAGTATGAAATGCCGCAACAAAAATTAATAAAGACAATCTCAGCATCTTATTTGCCACTGCTAACTCATAGCTTGGCGTTGAAAAAGAACCAATGGACGCAATAGCTACATAAAGAATAACTTCCGGAACAAACAATCCTACATCAATGGCAATCTGTCCAATGAGTGCTGCAGCAATTAAACCCATCGCAGTAGCAAGCGGTGTCGGCGTATGAATGGCGGCCATCCTCAGGAATTCAACCCCTAGATCGGCTAAGAAAATCTGGATAACTGTCGGAATATTTGTTGTTTCGTTTGGTCCAATAAACTGCAATTTTGCCGGCAGCAGATCTGGCTCAAGTACAAATAACAGCCATAGCGGCAATAAGAAAAGAGACGCAAGAATTCCTAAAAACCGTATCCAGCGTATAAAGGTACCTACAGAAGGAGACTGCCTGTATTCTTCTGCATGCTGCACGTGATGAAACAGCGTAGTTGGCGTAATAATAACGCTTGGTGATGTATCGGTAATAATAATGACATGCCCCTCTAGTACATGAGCTGCTGCTGTGTCAGGGCGTTCTGTATAGCGTACCATTGGAAAAGGATTAATTCCTTGTTTGACTAAAAACTCTTCAATGGATTTGTCAGCCATAGGCAAACCATCTACATCGATAGCTTCCAGTTCATCTTTTATCAGTTTAACCAGTCCTGGATCAGCTACCCCCTTTATGTACCCAATCGCTACGTCCAGTTTCGAACGTTCGCCTACCTTCATAATTTCAAAACGAAATCTTCCGTCACGGATTCGTCTTCTCGTTAACGCTGTATTGATAATGATGTTTTCAGTGTATCCATCTCTTGCTCCGCGAATCACTTTCTCTGTATCCGCTTCTTCAGGCGATCTGCCGGGATACGTACGCACATCGACTTCAAAGCCAACTTCTTCACCGTCAATTAAAACGAATAGCAGTCCTGATAAAACAGAAACCATTCCATCATCCAGCGTTTTTAAAGGCTTTACTTGCTGATGAATAAGACGGTTTTCAACAATATCCTTTAGCTTCGCTCGTTCAACTTCATTATCATTAATTTGAACGAGCACTTTTGTAATTTCAATAATAAATGAACTGTCGCACAGTCCTGTTACATAGTAAACATGAACTTCTCGATCCAAAATAAGTAATTTACGCACGCCCACATCAAAACTTGTGTTCATACTAGCGTTTTCTTTGAACCACTGATCGTTTTTTTGCACTTTTGAAAAAATAGCTGTTTTCTGCTCTGCTGGCTTACCCAAACGAACCGCTCCTTTCTAAAATAAGTCTTGCTGCTTTTTCTGTAATAGGACATCCCAGTTTAACATCATCCATCCTAGCCATTTTGCCGATATCCCCTATTCCTACAACTAAGGGAATATCGAGCTGATCCAAGCAGTAAACTGTATCTCCATTAATTCGTCCGACTTCTAACTCTTGAATTCCGCTTTTATCCACGCCGTAATGCGATATTTCCCCAAAACGATCAATGGTCACATCCACTCTTGTCCATTCGCTTTGATGAGTACGTGATGCAACGGCAATCACTCCAAGAACTTCTACTTGAGGATGCTTTGCTACATGCAGCAAAGCAATTTCCCCAGGTCCTTCCTCTAAGAAACCGCTATCGTCAAACATCACAAAGACGGGATCATATGGTGCTTGAAGAATTAAATCTACCGTTTGACTACCTGTTAACGTAGTAGGGTTTCCATATGACCTCGAAATGCATCTGCCACCAACTGATTTAGCTACATGCTCAATTGCTTTGCGAGCATATTCATCACCATCGGTTACAATAATGATCCTTCTTTTTTTCATAATCTTTTATCCTTTCGGTTTAAAGATTAACGCGATAATAAAAGCAAATAAAATAGCTGCTGAAATTCCAGCCGAGGTAAGTTCAAAAATCCCAATCCCAATCCCGATAAATCCATGGTCATCCGCTTGCTTCATCGCTCCGTGCAGCAAAGAATGACCAAAGCTTGTAATTGGAACCGTCGCTCCGGCGCCAGCAAATTCAATTAACTTATCATAAAGACCAAATCCATCTAAAATCGCTCCTGCAACTACAAACGAACTCATAACATGCGCTGGAGTAAGCTTAGCAAGATCAAGCAGCAGCTGCCCAATAACGCAAATGATTCCTCCTACAGCAAAAGCTATTACATACTCCATTGATCATCCCCCTCCCCAATATGTTCTAAGACGACGCCATGAGCAATTGTTGGAATTGACTCTTTTTGCTGAATCATCGTTGGACTTAAAAGAGCTCCTGTTGCCACCATAAACACTTTCTTTAAGTTTCCTGATTTTAATTCATTTAAAATATGCCCATACGTGACAATAGCCGAGCAGCCGCAGCCGCTTCCTCCTGCAAATACATTTTGATCAGGGCGATATACCATTAATCCGCAATCATTATGATTGGTTGATATATCGTAGCCTTCGTCCTTGAGCAGCTGTTTTAAGATTGGACTTCCTACACCAGATAAATCTCCTGTTAAAATAAGATCATACTCGCTTGGAGCAACGTTTAAGTCTTCCAAATGTCTTTGAATGGTATCTGCAGCAGCTGGTGCCATAGCAGAACCCATGTCGTTTGCATTTTTAATCCCGTAATCCATTACCCGACCAATCGTTGCAGACGTGAGACGGACAATACCTTTTTCTTTCGAGACCAGCGCTGCCCCTGCTCCCGTAATGGTTGCCGTTGCTGTATCTGGTTTTTGTCCTCCGTACTCGGTAGGATTTCGAAATTGGCGCTCAGCCGTTGCGTTATGACTGCTCGCTGATGCAATAACACGATTAGCAAACCCTGCATCTACAAGAGCTGCTCCCGTTGCGAGCGTTTCCATTGATGTGGAGCAAGCGCCAAACATGCATAGAAATGGAATTTGGTTATGCCGGGCTACAAAATTAGCCGTTACGTTTTGATTTAATAAATCTCCAGCCAAAAACAAATCAACGTCTTCATAGGATAAATTTATTTTTTGCAAGCAGGAATCAATAGACTCCGTCATAAGCCTTCTTTCAGCCAACTCCCAGTTATCTTCTTCACAGTGCAAATCTTTATGTGTAATATCAAATGTTTCTCCTAACGGTCCATCTGCTTCTTTTGGTCCTACAGCTGTTCCTGTGGCATTAATATAAATAGGATTTTCATAAACCCACGTTTGCTTTCCAGTTTTTCTCATAATCCCCCTCTTTTCATAGCAAATAAGTTTTAAAAAGGTAGCGAATGATTCCTACAACGTAAGCCGAAACCGTTCCAAATACAATGACGTTTCCGGCCAGTTTGAACATGTTCGTCGCAATTCCAAGAACAATCCCTTCACTTCGATGTTCAAGCGCTGCACTCGTCATGGAATTGGCAAAACCCGTAACAGGAACAGCTGAACCTGCACCTGCGAATTGACCAATACGATCGTATATCCCAAACCCGGTTAAAAGCGCAGATATTAAAATAAGGGTTGCAACGGTAGGATTGCCTGCATTTTTTTCATTAAAGTCAAAAAATGCAATATAGAAATTTTGAATTGCCTGTCCTAATGTACAAATGATTCCCCCTACCAAAAAGGCTTTTAGGCAATTTGCCACATATGAAGGTTTAGGCTGAAATGGTTTAATGCTTTCTTGATAGTTATCTTTTAATTTTTGATTATTTGCCATGTTACATACATCCTTTTCTTATTGATTAACAAAATAAATCCAATGAAATAATGATCCGCATACTTTGCCTAGTACAATGGCCATTAACAATAAAATAAGCTTGCCTTCCATTCCTATTCGTTTTGTTAACGTCGGCAATACATTAAGCACTTCTGTTAACGCTGCTGCCAGCATCCCAATAAAAATACCGCTCGTTAGACCTATGATCATAATGAGCACCGCAGGAAACTGCCACGTGTATTGATGAAGACTGCACCACCCGCCTGTAACAGCACCACCCACCACTCCCCATTCATATGCTTGAATATATTTCATGGTTTTGGTCAGCTGCATCAAACGCGGAATAATGCCCAGCACCGTTAAAAATGCTACAAACCCAGCACCTGCAGCCAGTCCTCCCGCAAGTCCAATTACAATGGTCATCACAATGTTAATGATCATCAATTTTTTTCATACTTTCTTTATTCTCGTGCATAATGACGTATTGATCTAAGTCTTGCTGGTAATTAAACATTTCGACTTCGAGAGGACTAGGCTCTTCATTAATTCGTTTTCTAAAGACATGGTTAAAAAACAGAATCATTCCCAGGCCTAAACCGATAGAGTAAGGCACTTGAATCAGCAAAGGCTGCTTATCTCTCAGACCGGTCAGCATGTAGAACAATTTTTGATGTACTTGTCTCATACTCACATCTTCGTGAAAGTTCATAATTGCTAAAGCAGCTCCGATGAAAAGAAGAAACCAAACAGCTAGAAAAAACAAAAAGGAATATTGTTTCTTTTTATACACGACCTCTACAATCGTTTGAGCGGGTCCAATCGTCTGAATGTCCAAATGCGGATACCGAGAGGCAACTTTTTCAATTACCTTCATTAAATCAACAATGATAATATTTCGATCACTCATACTGACTTGATATACAACTAGCTTTTCAATTTGCTTTTGAACAGAATCTGCTGCTATAACCATTGCTAATTGTCCAATATTTACAGCCTCATCAGGTTTTACTTGAATACGATGTCTCATTTTAAGATAAAGAACGTTTTCCATTCATATCACACCTTACGATTCATTATCTCCCTGTACGTGTAGTATGGATTTTCTTAAATTTTCTAATTCACGTTTCTGAACAGACCATTAATTACCAAATGAAAAAAGCAATCCGTTTCACTATTCTTGTTTGAATAGCAAAACGGATTGCTTCTTAAGTATTACGTATCATTCATATGCAGCTTCATTTGTTTTAAGATTTTCTTCTCAAGCCTCGATACCTGAACTTGAGAAATTCCCAGCCTTGCGGCCACTTCGGACTGAGTTTGATCTTTGTAATACCTCAAATAGACAATGAGCTTTTCACGCTCATCAAGTTCTTCAATTGCTTCTTTTAAGGCAATTTTATCAAACCACTTCGCTTCCGTATGATCAGCAATTTGGTCAAGAAGGGTAATTGGATCTCCATCATTTTCATAGACGGTCTCGTGAATAGACGAAGGAGCACGATTAGCTTCTTGAGCTAGCACTACTTCTTCAGGAGTGAGATCCAAATGTTCTGCAACCTCAGCGACTGTAGGGACGCGTCCAAGTAATTTGGAAAGCTCGTCTTTTGCCTTACGTATTTTATTGCTCATTTCTTTCAGAGAACGGCTAACCTTTACCGTGCCATCATCACGAATAAATCGCTGAATTTCACCAATAATCATTGGAACAGCATATGTTGAAAATTTAACATCATACGATAAGTCAAATTTATCAACGGACTTTAATAGCCCTATGCATCCAATTTGAAATAAATCATCGGGCTCATAACCACGGTTAATAAAACGTTGAACAACCGACCAAACGAGCCGCATATTTTTTTGGACGATTGTATCTCGTGCAATTTGATCACCTTGCTGACTGCGCTTGATGAGGTCTTTAACTTCATGATCCTTTAAATACGGTTCGTTTTTATTTTTTTTGACCTCCACATCCATTGGCAAGTCTCCTTAATTACATAGCGCTTTACTATTTGTTAAGTGCTTTTTTAAATATAAGGTCGTACCTTCTAATACAGTAGACTCCACTCGAATTTCGTCCATAAAGTTTTCCATTATGGTGAAACCCATTCCAGAACGTTCTAGATCTGGTTTCGTTGTGTATAACGGCTGCTTGGCTTCATCCACGTTATCGATACCAATTCCTTCATCACGAATCATCAGCTCGACTACACCGTCTTCGTGAAGCGTCACAGAAATATATACCACGCCATCCGGATTGCTTTCGTAGCCGTGAATAATAGCATTTGTTACTGCTTCAGATACGACTGTTTTAATTTCTGTTAACTCATCCATTGTTGGATCTAACTGCGTAATAAATGATGCTACCGTGACGCGAGCAAACGATTCATTTTGACTAAGCGCGGAAAATTGGAGGTTCATTTGATTTTTCATTATGCCACCCCCAATTTTTGAAGCGCGTTTTCTTCATTAGGTTCAAAACGAATAATTTTAAATAAGCCTGACATATTAAACAAACGTTCTATGGCAGGAGAAATAGCGCATACAACCATTTCCCCGCCGTTATTATGAACCTGTTTGTATCTCCCTAAAATAACCCCCAAGCCAGAGCTGTCCATAAAGGTTAAATGCTGTAAATTTAAAATCAAATGGCTGATAGATTCCTTCTCTATCGCTTCGGTGATTTTGCTTCTTAGCTCTTCTGCCGTATGATGATCTAATTCTCCAGTTAATCGAACCAACAAGACATCTTGTTTGAATTCCAATTCAATCGAAAGACTCACTATACAAACCTCCTCGGAAATCTTATAGTCAGTCTTTCGCTGCCGACAGAATAGAATCCTTCTCACCGACAAAACTAGTTCTATTTCGTCACATTTAGCTGTTTAAGATGTTTGAGAGAAAATAGAGAATGTACGTTTGAATATCTTCCACCAAGAAGCAGCATCGATATCTTCTTTTGCAAGAAGCGGTGAAGAACTAACTACTTTGTTATCCTTCTTAATGGTCAACGTTCCAATTTTGTCGCCTTTTTGAATAGGCGCATTTAGCTTCTCGTTCATTTTCACTTCTGTTTTAACGTCTTTGGCTGCATTTCCTTTTTTCAATAAAACAGAAATAGGCTCGGACGTAACAGCTGTTACCTGATCTTCGCTACCCTTGTTTACATCTATCTTGGTAATAACGTCTCCTTTTTTGTATAAAGGCTTCGTTGTATATTGACTGAATGCGTAGTCTAACATTTTGGTTACTTGATTATTGCGATCTTTTGGCGTGCTTGCACCGAATACAACCGCTAACACACGCATATTTCCCTTTTTAGCGGTAGCTGTTAGGCAATACTTAGCTTGACCTGTAAATCCGGTTTTGAGTCCATCAACGCCGGGATAAAACTTCACTAAGCGATTTGTATTTACTAACCAAAACTTCTTATCTGTATCCGTGCGCAAATAAGCTTCGTATTTACTTGTATAGTTAATAATTTTTTCATACTTTAGCAGCTCTCTGCCCATCATGGCCATATCATGAGCTGTACTATAGTGATTTTCTACGGGCAGGCCTGTCGGATTTTGAAATTTTGTATGAGTCAAACCAAGATCTTTCGCTTTTTGGTTCATCTTTGCTACAAATTTTTCTTCTGATCCAGCTAAATATTCAGCCATTGCCATAGAAGCATCGTTACCAGAACCTATCGCAATCCCTTTTAGCAAATCATTTACCGTCATTTCTTCTCCGGGCTCTAAAAAGATTTGTGAGCCTCCCATTGAAGCGGCATATTCACTTGCCCGCACTTTATCTTTTAAGGTAATTTTCCCTTTATCCAAAGCCTCCATAATTAAAATCATTGTCATAATTTTAGTCATACTGGCAGGGGGAAGTTCTTGATTACTATTTTTTTCGTATAGAATTTTTCCTGTATCCCGTTCAATTAAAATAGCTGACCTAGCACTGTCAGCAAGCTCAGAATTCTTTTTTTCTGCGGCTAAAACAGGTTGCGTCATAAGTGGAAATAAAAATATGACAACGAGTAACTTTACAATAGTTCGCTTCATCTCCACAAACCTCCATTCTTTATACAACCTATTTTTTCCAAGGTATAATCGATTTATACTAAGGGAAATAAAAAAAGCATCGAGAAATTCTCGATGCTTGAAGTCATATTCTCTTCTTATTTTTGATAAGCTGGAAGCTGCTTTACTACTTCTTTTACAAGCGATAAAAACTGCTGTTTTACTTTTTCAGTCGTTTCAATTACTTCTTCATGATTTAACGGCTGATCTAAAATACCAGCTGCCATATTAGAAATACAAGAAATACCTAGCACTTTCATACCTGCATGGCGTGCCACAATAACTTCTGGCACTGTAGACATGCCAACCGCGTCTCCCCCGATAATGCGAAGCATGCGCACCTCAGCAGGCGTTTCATATGTTGGACCTGTATTTCCTACATATACACCTTCTTGTAAGGCGATATTTAAATCAGCTCCTACTTTCTTCGCTAATTGACGAAGATCCTTGCAGTAAGCAGTTGACATATCCGGGAACCTTACTCCAAAATCAGAGTCATTAGGTCCAATCAAAGGGTTGGTTCCAAAGTTATTAATATGATCAGAAATAATCATTAAGTCTCCTGGATTAAAGGATTCGTTTACTCCGCCCGCTGCATTCGTTACAATCAACGTTTCTACACCGATTTCTTTCATTACGCGCACTGGAAATGTTACTTTATCAAGGGCGTACCCTTCATAAAAGTGAAAACGTCCTTGCATAGCTACAACCGGTACGTCATGAATAGTACCTATTACTAATTGACCTGCGTGACCTTCAACTGTTGAAACCGGGAACTCAGGAATGTCGTTATACGGAATTTTTACCGCGCCTTCAATTTCGTCAGCTAATACCCCTAGTCCAGAACCTAAAATAAGCCCAATTGTTGGTGTAACAGCTGATTGATTTTTAATATATGCTGCTGCTTTTTCGATATATTCTTTTTTCATACTCCATTCCCCCTGCTTAATTCAGCTCTTTTAAAAAACTCTTTCCATGCTTAGGCATTGCTACGCCAAAATTTTCTGCTACCGTTGCGCCAATATCCGCAAACGTTTGACGAATAGAAAGCTCTTTTCCTTCTTGCATGCCTTTATTGTACACAAGAAGCGGCACGTATTCACGCGTATGGTCTGTCCCATGATGAACAGGGTCATTTCCATGATCCGCTGTAATAATCAATAAATCATCTTCTTTTAATAAATCAAATACTTCTTCTAAGCGTGCATCATATTCTTCAAGTGCTTGCCCATATCCTTGTGGATCGCGGCGATGACCATAGAGAGCATCAAAATCAACTAAATTTAAGAAGCTTAAGCCTGTGAAGTCCATGTTTAATGTATCAACTAGCTTATCCATGCCGTCCATATTCGATTTGGTACGAAGAGATTTTGTTACCCCTTCTCCGTCGTAAATATCAGAAATTTTACCGATAGCAATAACATCGATGTCATTGTCTTTTAATTCATTCATTACTGTACGTCCAAAAGGCTTTAATGCATAGTCATGACGATTGGATGTACGTGTAAAGTTACCTGGTTCACCTAAAAACGGGCGAGCGATAACACGTCCAATCATATATGGATCATCAAGCGTTAATTCACGAGCAATCTCACAAATTTTGTACAATTCATCAATTGGAACAATTTCTTCATGAGCAGCAATTTGCAAAACAGAATCCGCTGATGTATAGACAATTAAGTCACCTGTTTCCATATGCTGTTTTCCTAGCTCATCCAAAATTTCTGTACCAGACGCTGGTTTGTTCCCGATGATTTTTCGACCTGTTTTTTCTTCTAATTGTGAAATCAGCTCTTCTGGAAATCCATCTGGAAATACATTAAAAGGCGTATCAATATTAAGACCCATAATTTCCCAATGACCTGTCATTGTATCTTTTCCTGCAGAAGCTTCCTGCATTTTTGTATAGTAAGCCAACGGTTTTTCGGCTTTACCGATTCCTTTAATTTCACGGATATTGCTTAGGCCAAGCTTAGCCATATTGGGCATATGAAGACCGTTACAGTGCTCTGCAATATGACCAAACGTATCAGCACCCTTATCATTGTATTTTTCAGCATCCGGTGATTCACCGATACCCACTGAATCCATGACAATTAAAAATACGCGTTTATATGTATGCGCCATTTTATTCCCTCCAAATATCAATTTATTTATTCTCTATAAAATTCCCGTTTGGAAATAATTTAACCATCTTCTCTTATTGGTCAGAAGTCTGACCTCTCTATTAGTATAGACGCTTTTTATTTTTTTGTACACATGAATGAAAGTGTTTTCAATCAAAAAAACCAATGTCTATGAACTCATTGGACATTGGAATCTTCCTACGCTCGCGGATGAAACTGATTGTATACATCTTTTAAACGTGCTTTTGTAACATGTGTATAAATTTGAGTGGTCGAAATATCCACATGCCCGAGCATTTCTTGAACGGCTCTTAAGTCCGCGCCGTTCTCTAACAAATGAGTAGCAAACGAATGCCGTAACGTATGAGGAGTTAATTCTTTTTCAATTTTTGCTTCAGAAGCTAACTTTTTTAATATTTTCCAAAACCCCTGCCTTGTTAAACGCCTTCCGTGATGATTAACAAAGAGTGCTTTGTCCTGTTCCTTTTGCTTTGTTAAAACACTCCGGCTATGCTGTAAATACTCTTCAATCGCCTCCGTTGCCAACCTTCCGATGGGGACAATTCTTTCTTTATTTCCTTTTCCGATACAACGAATAAATCCCATCGTCAAATGTGCATCATCAATATTTAAGTTAACGAGTTCAGACACACGAATTCCAGTAGCATAAAGCAACTCAAGCATCGCTTTGTCTCGTATGCCAAAAGGCGTCGATGTATCAAACACATTTAACAGCGCCTCTACTTCTTCTGCATTTAGCACTTTTGGCAGCTTGCGCTCAAGCTGCGGGGTATCAATATGAACGGATGGATCTGTATCCGCTGCTTTTTCTCTTAGTAAGAATTGATGAAAAGATCTAGTTGAAGCCACATGTCTCGCAATCGTTTTAGATGACTTTTGCTGATCACTTAAATATTTCAGAAAATTAACAATGTGGAGTCTTGTTACTTCATTAAATGATTTCAGCTGCTCTACATGCTTTAAATATTGAGCATACTTTTTTAAATCTCGTTCATACGAATCAATCGTATTTTTCGCCAGTCCCCGCTCTACTACTAAATAATGAATAAAATCTTGAATTTGATCATTCAATAGCCTCTACTCCCCGTTTTGATAAAACATAAATAAACGCTCTAGCCACGTCTGATCTTTGTTCACACTTGCTTGCATGACCTTAACTGCTGAACCCGACGGCTCATCATAACGTTTATAATTTTGATACTCTTGAGATACCCATATCATTCCAAAATAAAACAAAAGAGTAAACCCGGTAAATAAGATAAATACTTTACATGTATTATATACCATTTCAGCCCATGATTTCATGAAACAATTCCTCCAATTTTTGATTCTATTAGAAGATATGCCAATTGGGACAGGTTTTATACATGTTTCTTACCTTTATACGCTGAGTTCTCTCCTGGTCATTTCCTTTCTTTCTATAAAAACATGTAGCTTGTAACCTCGTTATTTTTTTCTATTTATGTACGACAAAAAACCTTCTCCATTAGGAAAAAGGCTTTTACTGCTTGTCTTCTTTATCCTGACAGCGATGGCAAATGCCATGAAATGTCAAGCGGTGATCTTTAATTTTAAAATTCCATTGCTTTTCCACAATTTCTTCAACGTCTTCAAGCAAATCTTCTTGAATTTCGTCCACAGATCCACATTCCATACACACAAGGTGATGATGAAAGTGTGCGGCTCCTTCTTGTCTTAAATCGTAGCGAGAAACGCCATCGCCAAAGTTTATTTTATCAACAATTTTAAGTTCAGTTAACAATTCTAACGTACGATAAACAGTTGCCAATCCAATTTCCGGAGACTTTTCCTTGACGAGGAGATATACATCTTCGGCACTTAAATGATCCTCTTCATGTTCAAGAAGTACTCTTACAGTCGCCTCACGTTGAGGTGTCAATTTATAGCTAGCTGAGTGCAACTGCTGCTTAATTCGCTCAATTCGACTTTCCATAATTATTCCCTCCCTCGCCATTCACTAATTCATTATATCAGATGTGTCGAGGGTGTCAAAATAAAGTTATTATTAATAAGAAAAAAGAATTCTTTTTACTTAATACTTATTCTTACTTATTTAATAGAGCCATTACACTTTTCATTAAAGTAGGTGATACATAGGCTTCAACTGTAGCCGCACAGGCAACCAAACATATCATTGCAATCATCGTGCCGCTATAGCGTAAAAAGGATGCGGAAATTGGCTCCGCTGCTTTTTTAAAGAATTGCTGCCGCACAAGCTTCAAAGAAAAGGCAACTGAAGCTGCAGACAAGATCAGAAATGCCGGTATGAGAAAGATATTTTGCGGCATAACAGATACAAAAGATAGCGCAAACCCAGAGAGTCCCATTTGATTGACTAAAAAGCCTACGGTAAAACCAATCACCATTCCTTTTAAAAACAGCAGAATTAACACTACAGGCAAACCAATAATGGCAATTCCTAATATCCAAATGAGCCCCAAGTATTTAACATTATGAAAAAAACTTTGCTGAAACATTTCAACGCTGCTTGCTACTTCTCCACTCTTTACCTGTCCGAAAAACCGGTTTAAATAGAAGTACAGGTCTTCTTTTTGATCAAGCGTCAAACTATTTACAACAATAGCCCCAAAAATGATTCCCATTAAAAACAGCACGGTCACAAACAAATAAATAGAACTGTTTTCTTGAAAATGTCTTGCATACGATAATGGCAATTGTTTTTTTCTCATCGTCTTCCTCCTATTAATCGCTTAATAGAGTGTATGATAGAGTACAAAAACTATGCCAAGAATCTTTTGAATCTATCAAATAAAAAAAGAGAATGAGACATAATGAAATCAATCCATTCTAAATAAGAACAAATGAGATAGTATGGATGGCTTGGGCCACCGCTGTTGATTTCCATGCAAGGCTTCGCTTTCCGCGAGCGGCCGGTGAGTCTTCGCCTTGCCCTCCAATCAACCTCTAGAACCAACTATATAAATGAAATCTACATTCACCATCACCTAAAAAAATCCGAACGAATTTGATTCTCCATCAAGAATCTCTATTCATCGTTCGGATTTTCCTTCAACTAAAATATGGTTGTCACACATTTTTTTAAGTTAGAGATACACGCATGCCTGTTTTTTCTCACATCAAATGATGTTTCAATGTAAACCTCTACATTGCTAGATTGCCGTTCGTATGTAAAAGAAAAAACTCTCTTATTCTCCTAATCCGCTTTTTAACTGTAAGTACTGCACAGCATAGGCTGTTTTTGCATCATAAATTTCCTTGTTTTGAATAAGAGTAAGCGCCTCATCTACCGTAACTTCCATTACTTCAACAAATTCATCTTCGTCTAATTCCGCTTTGGTGGTCATCACTTTTAAATCTTCCGCTAAATAAAGGTGCACCAACTCATCCGCAAAACCTGGTGATGTATAAAAAGAAATAATATGGCTAAGCGAATCTGTCGTATAGCCCGTTTCTTCTTCTAACTCACGTTTTGCCGTCACAATCGGCTCTTCTCCTTTTTCTAGCTTGCCGGCTGGAATTTCGACTAAAATACGATCCATCGGCCTGCGATACTGTTTGACCATAACCATTTTATGATCGCTTGTTAATGCAATGATAGCTACGGCTCCAGGGTGCTTAACTACTTCTCTTGTACTCGTTTTTCCGTTTGGAAGCTCTACTTCTTCTAAGTACAAATCAATCACTCTGCCTCCAAACAGCTTTTCAGAAGACAGCATTTTTTCTGTTAAATGATCCATTTTCTACACCTCGTTCTATTTTTTTGACTCTTACATATATTCTATCATACGAATCTTGGGAGGTAGAAAAAATGAAAGTTTATGTTCACGAGAAGCAAATCATTTTGGTCGGTAAAGCATGGGAAATCAAGCAAAAGTTAAAAGAATACGGCGAACAATTTCAGTATGTTGATGAGTGGACGAACGCTATCTCTCAAAATTTTAATTCTTACAAACAAGCAGACTGCAGACACTAATTGTGCTGCAGTTTTTTAATCTTCTTATTTGAGTTTCCCTCTATCATAGCGCTACAATAGATAGAAACAAGTAAAAAATAAGGAGTGACATATATGGAAAAAAGACGCTTAGGTACTTCAGACTTGCTCGTCAGTACATTAGGTTTAGGATGCATGTCTCTTGGAACGGAACAAAAACACGCTGTCAATATGATTGATGAAGCTCTCGAATATGGCATTAATTATTTCGATACAGCAGATTTATATGATTTTGGCTTAAACGAGAAGTTTGTGGGACAAGCCCTAAAAAAACGCAGAAATGATATTATTTTAGCCACAAAAGTGGGGAATCGCTGGAATGATGCAAAAGACAGCTGGACGTGGGATCCGTCAAAGGTTTACATAAAAGATGAAGTAAAAGAAAGCCTGCGCCGTCTTCAAACGGATTACATCGATTTATACCAGCTGCACGGAGGGACCCTCGAAGATAATATTGAGGAAACGATTGAAGCATTTGAAGAATTAAAACAAGAAGGCGTCATTCGGTACTATGGTATTTCATCTATCCGCCCAAATGTGATTCGAGAGTATGTGCAAAACTCTTCTATTGTCAGCGTCATGATGCAATACAGCTTGTTAGACAGACGACCTGAAGAAAGTGCACTTCCTCTTTTACATGACAACGGCATTAGCGTTGTAGCGAGAGGTCCAGTAGCCAAAGGACTGCTAACCGAAAAAGGAGAGCAAAAACTTGCTGCATTCGAGGGCAAGGGCTACTTAGATTATAGCGGTACGGAATTAGCAAAAACGATAGAAGAATTTCGTCACGTACGACCAACTCACTCTCTGAATTCAACGGCACTTCAATACTGTTTAGCTAATCCTACGGTAGCCTCGGTTGTAGCAGGAGCAAGCTCTTCTTCACAGCTTCGCGAAAACGTCAAAGCTGTCGAGGATTCCCCGCTTCAGCCTACTGAAATTAGCAAGCTGCAATCGATCTTTAAAGCAAATCAATACGAAGCTCACCGTTAAAAAATAAAAGCGCCTTTACCGGCGCTTTTATTTTTTAAATTCAGACCAGTTCAAATCACTTTCATTTAACAGTTCTTCAAACGACTTATTTTTTTCTTTTTCTTTTCGAATTCGAGCAGCTTCTTTACGCTCTGTTTCTTTCTGCTCTTCTTCTTTTAAAGAAAGCGCCTTTTTTTTAGCTTGAAGCTGTTTTAATAAGCTATCATTTAGCTGATCTTTGATACTGAGCTGATCATTTTGTTTTTGTGCTGATTGTTTTTGCTTTTTTTTAGCCATCACAATTCCCCCGCTACTTTAATTGAGAGATATTGTATCATATTCTTGCTTTTGTTACCAAAAATCAAAATGCATCTAGTTTTACATGTTCATCAATGATTAAAGTTGGCTCTGTAGATTGCTGAATATCTTCTACCGTATAGCCTTTCGCTACTTCAACAAGCTTTAGACCTTCTGCCGTAATATCAATGACCGCTCGATCTGTAATAATACGATCCACTACCTCTTTTCCTGTCAGAGGGAGGCTGCACTCATTTAAGATTTTAGGCTCATCTTTTCTCGTCACGTGTTCCATAATAACAATGATGCGCTGTGCTCCGTGAACTAAATCCATTGCACCGCCCATTCCTTTAATCATTTTTCCAGGAATCATCCAGTTTGCCAAATCACCAGTTTTTGAGACTTCCATTCCTCCTAAAATCGCAATGTTAATATGCCCTCCGCGAATCATTCCAAACGATTCAGCACTATCGAAGTAAGAGGCGCCTTTTGTCGCTGTTACGGTTTCTTTACCTGCATTAATTAAATCAGGATCTACTTCTCCTTCTTTCGGATATGGTCCAATGCCTAATAGACCGTTTTCGGACTGAAGCACCACCGTTTTATTATCTGAGATATGATTAGCCACAAGCGTTGGAATACCAATTCCAAGGTTTACATAAAATCCGTCCAAAATTTCTTTTTCAGCACGTTTTGCAATTCGCTCTCTCACGTTCACGCCGTTTTCAATCATGAAAAATCTCTCCCCTTTTGTTATTTTTGAACGGTTAAACGCTCAATACGTTTTTCTTGTTCACCAATAATTAACGATTGAACATATACACTGGGTGTGTGGATAATATTTGGATCAAGTGAACCTGTTGGGTGAAGTTCCTCCACTTCTGCTATCGTCACTTTTCCTGCTGCTGCAATCATTGGGCTGAAATTGCGCGCTGTCTTGTTATACACTAAGTTCCCCATATGATCGGCTTTCCAAGCTCTAACCAAACTAAAATCAGCTTTTAACGCCTCTTCTAGTAAATATTCTTTTCCATCAAACACGCGAACTTCTTTTCCTTCAGCAATGGGTGTTCCCACTCCCGCTGGTGTATAAAATGCAGGTATGCCCGCTCCGCCGGCGCGAATCTTTTCAGCTAGCGTGCCTTGAGGTAGCAATTCTACTTCAATTTCTCCTGACAATACTTGTCTTTCAAACTCTTTATTTTCTCCCACGTAAGAACCAATCATCTTTTTAATTTGTTTGTTTTTCAGAAGCAGTCCAAGTCCCCAGTCGTCTACACCGCAGTTATTTGAAATTACGGTTAAATCTTTTACCCCTGTTTCAACTAACGCTAAAATCAAATTCTCCGGAATTCCACATAAACCAAAACCACCGACCATAATCGTAGCACCGTCGTGAATATCTTTCACCGCTTCTTTAAACGACGTATGTACTTGTTTCATACATAACCACCCCTTCGTTATTTTTGAAAACGCTTTCTAATCTATTATAAAAGATTTTTATTTCTTTTTAAATATATATATAACTGAAAATTATAATTTAATCATTTTTTTGTCAAAAAAGTTATATTACTAGACAAATTAAAGGAAAAACAAAAACGCCACGAGTTCCAAAGCTGTATGTTTGGAATCTGTGGCGTTGTGATATAGCTTTAATGTTTGTTAAAACTATATCAAATTAAGGACGTTCAACGATTGTTGCAACGCCTTGGCCTCCGCCAATACATAACGTTGCTAACCCAAGTTTTGCGTCGCGTTTTTGCATTTCATGAATAAGTGAAACTAGGACACGTGTACCACTTGCACCAATAGGATGTCCAAGCGCAATTGCTCCACCGTTCACATTTAAAATATCATGATTAAATTGAAGTTCACGATCCACAGCGATTGACTGTGCAGCAAATGCTTCGTTTGCTTCTACTAATTGAACATCTTCTAATGAAACAGCAGCTTTTTCCAGAGCCTTTTTCACTGCGCTTACAGGACCGATTCCCATAATGCTTGGGTCTACTCCGGCAGTTGCATTAGCTTTAATTGACACTAATGGTGTTAGGCCTAACTCGTCTGCTTTTTTACGGCTCATTACCACTACTGCCGCTGCACCGTCATTGATACCAGATGCATTACCAGCTGTTACAGAACCGTCTTTTTTGAAGGCTGGACGTAGTTTCCCTAGACTTTCAGCCGTTGTGCCTGCGCGCGGGAACTCATCTTGTTCAAAAATAGTTACTTGACCTTTTCTTCCAGGCACTTCTACCGGTACGATTTCATCTTTGAAACGACCAGATTGAATAGCTGCTTCTGCTTTTTGCTGACTTGAAGCTGCAAACGCATCTTGTTCGTCGCGAGTAATTTCATATTTATCACACAGATTTTCAGCTGTAACGCCCATATGGTAGTCGTTAAATGCACACCATAATCCATCTTGAATCATGCTGTCAACTACTTTTTGGTCGCCCATTTTAAACCCGTTGCGTGCATTTTTTAATAAGTATGGTGCTTGGCTCATGTTTTCCATTCCACCAGCAACAATCACATCAGCATCCCCAGCAAGAATCGCTTGTGTAGCGAGATGTACTGCTTTTAGTCCTGATCCGCATACTTTATTGATGGTTAATGCTGAAACAGTTTCAGGTAAACCTGCTGCTAAAGTTGCTTGTCGTGCTGGATTTTGTCCTAAACCTGCTTGTAGGACATTCCCCATGATAACTTCATCTACTTCGTTTGCTGATACCCCTACTTTGTTTAAAGCTTCTTTAATTACAGTACCACCTAAAGTTGTTGCGGATACATTTTGTAAGCTTCCCCCAAAGCTGCCGATTGCTGTACGTACAGCGCTTACAATGACTACTTCTGTTTGACCCATGTCGAAAACCTCTCCTTACTGTTTGATTACTGTGATTAACTGTCACCTGTATTAATTTCGACATCGGTTGCGAAATTCCTCTTTTTTTGTAAAAATTTATAATTTTTATTGAATTTTAATTTTTTAGAATTAAAATGAATATTAGTAAGCGTTTACAATGTAGGAGGAGAGCGGTTTATGGGATTTCCTGAAAAAGTAACAATTATAGAAGTTGGTCCACGAGATGGACTTCAAAATGAAAAAAATTTTGTTCCAACTGATAAAAAAATTAATTTTATCAAAAAATTAAAAGAAGCTGGACTATCCGAAATCGAAATTACATCCTTTGTTTCTCCAAAATGGGTTCCTCAAATGAAAGATGCTTCTACTGTTGCAAATACATTTCAGTCTGATACATGCCGAAACATTGTACTTGTGCCGAATCAAAAAGGCTTGGAAAAAGCACTGCAAGCTAATTGCCGCTCCGTTGCGCTGTTTATTGGCGTAAGCGATACCTTTAATCAAAAAAATATTAACAAACACACCAAAGAAGCTGTACAAACGCTGCTTCCTCTCATTCAGCAGCTCAAGCAGCAAGAATGTTTTATTCGAACTTGCATTTCCACCGCCTTTTATTGCCCGTATGAAGGAAAAATACATGAACGCGACGTGCTGGCTCTTTGCGAAAGCTTTGTGGAGGCTGGAGTGAATGAACTAAGCGTTGCCGATACAATTGGCATGGCAAACCCTAAAGATGTATTTTCACTTTTCTCGAAATTAAAACAAAACTTTCCACACACCCTACTTGCTGCGCACTTTCACGATACGAGAGGATTAGCCATTGCAAATATCTATGCAGCTCTGCAAGCCGGTATTAACAGGTTCGATTCATCCGCTGGCGGGGTAGGTGGATGTCCATTCGCTAAGGGAGCAACGGGAAACGTAGCTACGGAAGATCTCGTCTTTATGCTTCATGAAATGGGTATTTCCACTTCTATTAATGAAGAAAAGCTGCTCGAAGCGGTCGATTTTATTGCTCCTCACATTTCAAGACCGATTGAAAGCAAGCAATACTCTTTGTTTGCACAGCGTTAAAAATTAGGTTTTTATGAGAGCGATGCTATAATAAATAATAGCTATATTAACAAAAGGAGCCGCTAATCATGAAAAAATGGCTATTATTAATAGGAAGTGTTTTCGGAGCATTTGCCGCTCTTGGCATCTTTTTTACAAATCAAATGATGTACATCCGTAAAAAGACCGACAAAGTTATTATTGACCGCGATACGGAAGATGGCTTTTATGATGAGAAAGTCTATAGCACTCTTCCTAAAGAAGCATTTGTGCTTCCTTCTTCTTTAGGCTATAACATAGCTGGGACCGTTATTAAACAACACGACAATAACCGATTTATGATTCTTTCGCACGGAGTTACAGTTCATTCACTCAACTCTATGAAGTATGCTCGGCTTTTTCTAAAGCTGGGATGGAACGTCGTTCTTTATGATCATCGCCGCCACGGCAAGTCTGAAGGGAAAACAACGAGCTACGGCTATTATGAAAAGCTGGACCTTCAATCCGTTGTTCATTGGGTAAAAGAACAATTCGGTTCAACTATTTCCCTTGGGATTCACGGGGAGTCTATGGGAGCTGCGACCACTCTTTTGTATGCTGGAATGGAAGACGGAGCTGATTTTTATATTGTCGACTGCCCTTTTTCTGACTTGGAAGAACTTCTTGCCTATCGCTTAAAACAAGATTTCCACCTGCCCAAACAGCTTGTGATGCCAGCAGCTAATGTTATTTTAAAATGGCGAGAAGGCTACTCATTTAAAGACGTATCTCCCATTTCAGTCGTAGATCAAATCAAACATCCTGTTCTGTTTATCCATAGTAAAGAAGATGACTATATTCTTCCTAAAATGACGGAGCAGCTGCATGCCAAAAAAATGGGAGCAAAACGGATGTATTTAGCACCTGTAGGCACTCATGCCCGCTCGTATGCTGATAACCCAGAGGAATATGAACAAGTTATTGAATTATTTTTAGAAAAAATACAAAAAGAAGCGCTTTAAAGCGCTTCTTTTGTTTTATCGATAAATGACATGCGCGGATTTAAAATTTGAGAAGGACATTTTAGCATAAACGTATATGCACTTTCATTGTAGTCAATCGTCATATTATCATCTAAAAATACTTGCTTTGTTTTTTCGACAAGAACAGGAACAAAATTCGTCTCGATGGTTACATCATCGCTCTCTTTTTCATCAACAATCCATAGCGTCGTTACGCCGCTCACGACACAGCCGCATCCATCCGTATCGTATTTTAATTTTAAATATAGTGAAGAATCTTTCCCGTACTTTTCTTGTACTTTTGCTATCGCTTTATCAGTAAAGGTAATATTCATTTTCCTTTAACTCCTTTTAAACTAATTGTATAAACAAACGAAAATTGCTTATATAATGAGTATAATACACATCTCGCTTTCATTAAACTCTCGCGCTTCATATAGATGTGTACAAAAAGGAGGTTTTTCTATGTCAAAAGTACAAATTAAAGTAATGGATAACGGCTCTTTCCGTGTCACTGGAGACGTTGAATTAATTGATGCAGACGGCAACAAATTTGAAACAAAGCCGACATTTTCACTATGCCGATGTGGCCAGTCGCAAAAGATGCCCTTTTGCGACGGAAACCATAAAGGAAAATTCGACTCTTGTGTGCGCGCTGCAAAAATTTTAGACGAGCAGTAGATTTATAGAAATACAGCCTTACTGAACAAAACCGTTAACGAAAAACATTAGTAACCTGTGGTTAAAACACAGGTTATTTTCTATTAAACGCATCCCCTGCCAATTTTTCTACGAGACCTGGGGCAAGCTGATACATCTTCGAACCTATATTCATCCACTTAGGCAAGTTGACTTCTCGTTTTGGTTTCCCAATAATATTGACCGTTTTTTCAGCTACGTATTGAGGGGTTAACATAAACTTTTCTACACTTTTTTCATAGTTTCCTGATTGATCTGCTATTGAAAAGAAGTTGGTTTGAATAGGACCTGGATTCACTGCCGTGACATAGATATCTGTTTTCGCTAATTCCATTCGCAGGCTGTTGGTAAACCCTAGCACGGCATGTTTAGAAGCTGAATAGCCACTGGATTTAGGCGTTGCAAGTTTGCCTGCTTGAGAAGCAATGTTAATAATATGTCCTTTGTTTTCTTTTAGCATATAAGCTAAAATTTCTTGTGTACATGCAATTAATCCAATAACATTGACTTGAAACATTGAGGCAATTGTCTTAATCGATGCTTCTTTCACTTCTTCAAATACACCAAATCCTGCATTATTAATCAGGACATCAACACGCTTAATTTCACTCATCATTTTCTGAACAACTCTTTTGACTTCCTCTACGTTCGCTACGTCAGCTTTATATATGTAAGAGGTAATCCCATACTTTTGACTAATTTGCTCCGCTACTCGGTGCAGCTTTTCTTCTGTACGTGCAAGCAAAACGGGGACGCCCCCTCTTTTGGCCACTTCATAAGCTAAATGTTCTCCAAGACCTCCTGAAGCCCCTGTAATCACGACATATTGGTTCTTTAACGAGGATTTCAAATATAACACACCTTTTTTATAAGTTAAGAGCACACAGAATAAATAAGCTTACTTTCTTTTTCATGTGTACTGATTTTATTTGCATCTTCTAAAAAATCGAGCTGACCAATTGTTTCAGAAAGAGTTAGCCCTAGTTCTTTTTCATAAATAGTAGGAAATAGCTGTTTGCAAATATCAAACGCTGTTTGAGGGCGTTCTTTTATCATGCTAAGCACTTTATCCGCTCGGTCGCTCTGCTTTTGTAACCTCTCTTGTACAAGTTGGCGAACATGTAACACTTCATCTCCATGACCTGTATAGATACAGTTTATCTCTAAGTCAAGGAGACGTCTTAATGAATGATTATATTGAAGAAGCGTTTTAGGTCGCTCGCCGCTTGGTTTCATAGGAGGTTCAATGAGCGGATTAGATGAAATATGCTTTAACAGTAAATCTCCTCCAATCATAACCGCTGTTCTTTCATTGTATAATGCAATATGGCTTTGAGCATGACCGGGTACTTCAAGTACTTTCCAACTCTCTAGGCCCGGAATGTAATCTCCTTCCTGAACAGAAGTTGTAAGAGAACGGTGACATGAATACTTCATTGATGCTTTTAAACGTTTTAAATAAGGGCGAAACCTTTCATCTACGCCGGCTTTCATAAAGTGATCTTCAAAAAACGCATCGTACCACTCAAAAAAATCTGGATTTTGGGAGATCCAAGGCTGATTTTTCGCATGACCGACTATGGCGATATCTTTATCAAAAAAATCAAGCATTCCTACGTGATCAGGATGATGATGAGTTAGGACAACTTGCTTAATATCATCTGGTTTTAATCCTATTTCATTAAGCTTTTCTTTAAATACAGACCACGCTGCCTCCGTCTTAATACCAGCATCGATTAGCGTAACGGTCTGACCTTTTATAACAAAAACATTCACATCTCCTACCGCAAAAGGAGTAGGCAGCACAATTTTATATAATTGCTCATTCATCTGTATTTTTGCTCCTTTACCATCGCATTTTCTTTTAAGTTTACACGATTTTTCCTGTTATTTATACAATTGCATTCGTTTTCTGAAAATTACATTGACATCCTTCTCTTTTTCATTGCATAATGACAGAAATATAGTGAAGTTTTATTCATATCTTTAGATAACTATGCATTTTATAAAGAAGAGATACACAAACACAAACCTTTAACAGATACTGAAATCTCAGTATCTGTTTTCATTGGATAGCAAATGACTGGAGGAACTTTTAATGAAAACGGATCTAAACATCGCCTTTATTGGAGCTGGATCAATGGCTGAAGCCATGATCTCAGGGCTGCTGTCAGATAAAAAGCTTCGTCCCAATCAAATCACCGTAACAAATCATAGCAACGATAAAAGACTTCACGAACTTCGAAACGCCTATGAAATTAACATTACGCGTAATCATGCCTTGTTAATCGAAAAAAGCGATATCGTCGTGCTTGCTATTAAACCAAAAGACGTAGCGGAAAGCATCGATACGATTAAGTCCTATATTCGTCCTCACCACCTCGTTCTCTCTGTTTTAGCAGGTGTATCGACTGCCACAATTGTAAACTTGTTTGACCAAGAAGTAGCGGTTGTAAGAGCTATGCCAAATACATCGGCCTCTATTGGATTATCAGCTACAGCCATTGCACCCGGCAAGTTTGCTACAGCAGAGCATATGAACGTTACTACTGCTTTATTTGAAACGATTGGTACGGTTACAACTGTAGAGGAAGAGCAGCTTCACGCTGTAACAGGACTATCTGGAAGCGGCCCAGCATATGTCTACTATTTAGTAGAAGCAATGGAAAAAGCAGCTGAAAAACAAGGCTTGGATACGTCAGTGTCAAATGAACTAATTCTTCAAACTCTTATCGGTGCTGCAGAAATGCTAAAACAGTCACCTAAAACGCCAGCCGTACTTCGAAAAGAAGTGATGAGTCCCGGCGGCACAACAGAAGCAGGAATTGAACAGCTTATTTCTCATAACTTCCAAGAAGCCATGATGCAGTGTATTGAACAAGCTACAATTCGCTCCAAATATTTAGGAGATACGATTGACGAAAAAATCTCGAGTAAACGTTCGTAGAGGTTCACCTCTTTCTAAAAAAAGAAAGAGGTTTTTTTATGATTAAAAATGGATAAGCAGATTATGTGAAAGAAAATTCAAGGCGGTGATATAATAACTTTTGTTTAGAGTATCGAAATAATTGGAGGTTAAACCAAATGACAACAAAACTATTTTCACCTTATACAGTGAAAGATGTAACATTAAAAAACCGAATTGTAATGTCACCAATGTGCATGTACTCATGCGAAAAGGAAGACGGCGTAATAACCGACTTTCATATGGTTCACTACACAACTCGTGCGGTTGGACAAGTAGGTCTCATTATGGTTGAAGCCTCAGCTGTCGTGCCACAAGGTCGTATTTCAGCTCAAGACTTGGGCATTTGGAATGATGAACAAAGAGATGGATTAACGAAACTTGTGACACAGCTAAAAGAAAACGGTGCAAAAACGGCTATTCAACTTGCACACGCAGGACGTAAAGCAACTGTTGAAGGCGATATTTATGCTCCTTCCGCTATTGCTTTTGATGATAAAAGTAAAAAACCTGTGGAAATGACCACAGAACAAATTCAAGAAACGATTTCTGCCTTTAAAGAAAGCGCTCGACGTTCAAAAGAAGCTGGGTTTGATATTATCGAGCTTCATGCGGCACACGGTTATTTAGTACATCAATTTCTATCGCCGCTAAGCAATAAGCGCAGCGACGAATATGGCGGCAGCGCTGAAAACCGCTATCGTTTCTTAAAGGAAATTATTGAAGCTGTGAAAACAGAGTGGGACGGCCCTTTATTTGTCCGTGTTTCTGCTTCTGACTATACAGAAGGCGGATTAACAGTCGATGATCACGTTGTATTTGCAAAATGGATGAAAGAACAAGGCGTCGACTTAATTGACGTTAGTTCCGGTGCTCTGGTACACGCTCCAATCAACGTATACCCTGGCTATCAAGTGCCGTTTGCAGACAAACTCAAACAGCAAGCTAATATTGATACAGGGGCTGTTGGATTAATTACAACTGGACGACAAGCAGAAGAGATTTTACAAAGCGAACGCGCTGATTTAATTTTTGTTGCGCGCGAACTTCTGCGTGATCCGTACTTCCCGCGCACGGCGGCAAAAGAACTAAATGAAACAATTTCAGCACCCGTTCAGTACGAACGCGGATGGTAAAAAAAGACGAGGATATCCTCGTCTTTTTTTATGAAATCGTAAACCGTTTCAAGTCTTCTGCTATGTCGGTATTCGGAAAAATTTCTTTTGCTCCTTCTGCTAGCCGGCTGACTGCGTCTCCTTGGTAACGCGAACTAATATGAGATAAAATAAGACGCTCGGCCGATGCTGTTTTAGCAATTTCAGCGGCTTCTTTTGCAGTGGAATGAAAATAGTTGTAAGCAAGCTCCTCGTCTCCCGCTGCAAAAGTAGCTTCATGGACTAACACATTCGCATGCATAGCAAGCTGAACACTTTGCATGCACTTTCTTGTATCTCCTAAAACCGTGATAACCTTCCCTTTTTTAGGCTCTCCTACAAACTCTTGTCCATTAATAAGGCGCCCATCTTTTAATACTACTTCTTTCCCTTCTTTTAACTGCTGATAGTGAGGCCCTGGGGGAATATTCATCTCTTTTAAACGCTGAATGTCCAGTGATCCTGGCAAATCTTTTTCGACAACTCGATATCCATAAGATAAAATGCCATGTTCAAGCTTGCCAAATTCCACTGAAAAAGTTTCATCTTCAAAAATCGTTCCACTTTCACTTTCCTCTTCTATTTCAACAATCTCTAGAGGATATTGCAGATGAGTTTGACTTACAGCCAGCGTGACTTCAATAAATTCTTTAATTCCTTTTGGCCCGTATACAGTAAGCAGCGATTCTCCGCCTTGAAACGAACGGCTTCCAAGGAATCCAGGCAATCCGTAAATATGATCACCGTGAAGGTGCGTAATAAAAATTTTCTCAATTCGCCTTGGTTTAACGGTTGTATGTAAAATTTGATGCTGCGTTGCTTCTCCGCAATCAAAAAGCCACACCGCCCCTCTTTCTTGCAAAAGTTCGAGCGCAAGAGATGAAACATTCCGCTGTTTCGCCGGTACTCCTGCACCCGTTCCTAAAAATAACAATTCCATTTTCTACTTCCTCCTTCACACGCACAAAAAGCCTGTAAGTATATTATACAGGCTTTTTGCAAACTTACCTATTTGATGCTGTCAAGCGCATACGTAATAGTAGCTAATAACAGCTCAATATCACTTTCCTCAATGTTGAGCGGCGGCGAGAGCGTGAGAACATTATTATAGCCGGCCACCGTTGCTCCATTTTTCCCAATAATGACTCCTTTGCTTTTGCATTTAGCAATCACTTCATTTACAAGATTAACGTCTAACGGTTCCTTTGTTTGTTTATCAGCTACAAGTTCAATTCCAATTAAAAGCCCTTTACCTCTTACGTCTCCAACATATGGGTGGCTATCAATAAGCGGCGTTAGCTCACTTAATACGTAAGCCCCGAGCTGTTTAGAACGGCCAAAAAGATTTTCTCTCTCCATAATTTCTAAATTCTTTAATGCCAGTGCACACGCAGCTGGACTTCCTCCAAATGTATTAACATGGCGAAAATACTCGTACTGATCGCTATCTTTGAACGCTTCATAAATTTCTTTTTTAACAGCAGTTGCAGAGAGCGGAAGATATGCGCTTGTAATTCCTTTTGCCATGGTAATGATATCTGGTTTTACATCGTAATTCATAAAACCAAAGGCTTCCCCTGTACGTCCAAAGCCGCAAATAACTTCATCTGCAATTAAAAGTGCACCGTGTTTTTCACACGTTTCTTTTACGCCTTTCATATAATTTTGAGGCGGTAAAAGAATTCCTCCTCCTGTAATAATTGGCTCCATAATAACAGCGGCAATCGTTTCACTTAGCTCCCACGTCATAACATTGTCAATATCTTTTACAGATTGAAGCTTCTCTTTCGGTGCATCGTAGTCATCTTGCCCTCGGTACGAATCAGGCGGGGCAACGTGAATGAAGCCAGGGGCAAGCGGTTCATATTTATATTTACGCTGAGCTTGGCCCGTTGCTGCTAGTGCGCCCATTGAATTTCCGTGATACCCTCGATAACGCGAAATAAATTTGTAGCGAGAATGCTCTCCTTTTTGCTGATGATACTGACGCACAATTTTAAAAGCCGTTTCATTTGCTTCAGATCCGCTATTTGAAAAGAAGATAACATAGTCATCACCTAGCATTTCATTTAGCTTCTCTGCCAGTTTGATAGCAGGTACGTGAGATTGAGTGAGTGGAAAATAAGCCAGTTCTTTTAGCTGCTCATAAGCTGCGAGCGCTAACTCATCCCGTCCATACCCAGTATTTACACACCAAAGCCCTGCCATTGCATCTAAATAGCGATTTCCTTGTTCATCTGTAATCCAAGCACCTTTTGCTTTTGTAGCTACCATCGTTGCATCCGGACTGTATGGTTTCATTCCATGCCATACATACTGCTCATCTTTTGCACGCAGATCTTTTTCATTTTGACTGACCTGTACCATCTTATCCACTCCCAAATCGCTAGCGCGGTATTTTTTTCTGTATAGAAAGACTTCGACAAAATGCCGAAGCCACTTGCTATATTCATCTATATGTTAAAAGTCAAAGCGTGATGTAACCATCTTTTTACGTGTAAAGAAGTTCAAACCGTCTTTGCCGTTGACATGCAAATCTCCGTAAAAAGAGTCTTTCCAACCGGAGAATGGGAAGAAGGCCATTGTAGCAGGTACTCCTACGTTAATACCGAGCATACCCGCATCTGCTTCTTCTCTAAATTGACGCACCGCTTTTGCATCTTTTGTATAAATCGTTGCTCCATTTCCAAAACGGGATTTTTCCATATAGCGAAGTGCTTCATCTAATGTGTCAGCGCGAAGCAAGCTTAGTACAGGTGCAAAAATCTCTTCTTTAGCAATGGTCATATCAGGAGTTACGCGGTCAAAAATTGTTGCCCCTAAGAAGTTGCCTTCCGTATGCTCATCCATTTCTTTACGTCCGTCACGAATGAGTTCCGCCCCTTCTTTCATGCCAAGTTCAATATAATCCAGCACTTTATCACGGTGCTCTTTTCGAATCACAGGCGTTAGAAGCACTTCATCATCAAAGCCGCTTCCCATAATTAATTCATCTGCTTTTTGCTTTAATTTTGCGACGAATTCATCGCCTTTTTCACCAACCACGACCACGGCGCTGCAAGCCATGCATCGCTGGCCGGCACTTCCATAAGCCGAGCTGATAATATGTGATACCGCTTTATCCATATCGCAGTCTGGCATCACAACATGATGATTTTTAGCTCCAGATAAAGCCTGAACTCGTTTCCCTTGAGCAGCGGCTTGTTCATAAACATATTTTGCTACCGGCTGCGATCCGACGAATGAAATCGCTTTAACTTTTTCATGCTCTATTAATCCGTTCACGACATCGTGTGCCCCGTGCACAATATTTAATAATCCATCCGGTGCTCCTGCTTCTGTAAAAAGTTCAGCAAGTCGCGTTGCTAAAAGCGGCGTTCGCTCAGACGGTTTTAATACAAACGCATTTCCACATACAATTGCAAGAGGGAACATCCAAAGCGGTACCATCATCGGAAAGTTAAAAGGTGTGATGCCGCCAACGACACCCAGTGGAAAACGGAACATCTCAGAATCAATTTCTTCCGCTATGTTATTTAATGATTCCCCCATTAATAAAGTAGGAGCACCCGCGGCAAACTCCACGCATTCAATACCGCGCTGTACTTCACCGTAAGCTTCTTTGAAAGCCTTGCCGTTTTCTTGTACAACTAATTTAGCTAACTCTTCATGATGCTTAACTAGTAAATGCTGAAACGCAAACATTAATCTTGCTCGTTTTGGAGCAGGAACGTTACGCCATGTTTCAAATGTTTTTTGCGCTGTTTCCACCGCATTGGCTACGTCTTCTTTTGTAGAAAGCGGTACTTTTGCAATTATTTCGCCCGTCGATGGATTAATTACCTCTCCAAATTTTTCACCTGCCGTATCAACCCATTTTCCGCCCACGTAATTTTTTAAAACTTGCGTATCATTATTCACAACTGACATATCGCTTGGCCTCCTCAAAAAATAAGAAATGACAAATCTACCTTTATTATTGAATAAATAAATGGTGGTTGCATTAGACAAAATGTGAAACAACTCTAGATTCTCGTTTCACATTTTGCGCAGTGAACTCGAAGAAAGCATGAACTAAAATGAACATATAGTAAAATCAGCCTCAACATAAAAAAACAGCTGTTTCCAGCTGCTTACTTATCCGTTTATAAATTCCGCGCGCGACTTTTTCATCATAAACAAATATTCATATGCCATAATCATAAACTCAATTGCCAGTCGTTTTTCCGGCTCCATAAAGTCTTCACCCAGCAGCTTTTCTAGTTTTTCAATACGATGATACAGCGTTTGCCGGACAATGTATAAACGCTTAGCCGTCTCTTGTTTAGAACCGTTGCATGCTAAATAAATTTTTAATGTTTCCATGAGTTTTGCATTATACGTTTCATCATATGTAATAACGGGCTGCAGATATTCAAACACCACTTCCTGTAAGTCTTCATGCTGATGTAAAAGCGAAATAATCCGGTACATATGCAAATCATCATAAAAATGAATAATGGTTTGTTTTTGCAGCATTTCTTGAATCGAAATTGTTTCTTTAGCCGTTTCGTAGCTTTTATGCATGCAGTCAAGCTGTTCACAGTATTGGCCAATTCCGATAAAGCTAATGGCGTTCCTCTTTGAATTTTCATCCGATTCATATTGATTCATCCAGCGATGAAGGCTGTTTTCTAATCTCTCTCTCCACGTGCTAACCATTCGTTTGTTCAAAAGAATAAATAATACTTCGCGATTTCGCTCGGAGACTAATAAGTGAAAGCCTTCTTGTTCAAAAATGCTTCGCAAGATCAGCTTAAAATACGTTCGATCAAACTTCTCCCGCCTTTGCCACTTACAGCAAACAACGACACCTCCGCGAATAGGCGAATCTGAACACACTTCGTGCATAGAGTCTTTTATTTGTTCAAGAGTTAACTCTCCGTTCATCCATTTCGTCATCCATTCGGTTTCATCTACTCTTTTTTTCTCTTCGACATACAGGTCCTTCAAAAAATGCTGAGCAAGTGCAGTCGCCGTTCGGTCAACGGTGAGCACTTCAAGTTCTGTTAAGGCTTCATTTATAGAAGCAACATACAGCTGAGCATAATCTTGTCCTAATAAATGAATAGGCTGCTCAGTAAAATGCGGACTTTCATTTTCCCTGCTTATATAATGAAGTAGAAGCTGCTGTTTGAGCAAGTCCATCTCCGGAGCAAAGGTAAGCAATTCATTTGAAACTTTAAGGCCGACAAGAAGCCCCGTAGATTCATATAAACACTGTAAGATGACGGCTGGGTCATTAACTGTTAACAGCAGCTGATTTAGCCTATGAGAATACTGTTCTAAATCGGAAATCATTTGATAGTGCTGATTAATTAAAAGCGAGTGAACATCTTGTGTAATTTCAACGAACGGAACTTCCTCGTGAAATAAAATAATCGGAAAATCACATTCGTTCGCTTTATCAATAACAATTTGCGGAATCTTAGAAGTATAAGTGCCAAGTTCAATACACAGTCCTGATGCCTTACAAGAAATTAATTGCTGAAGAAATGATAAACAAGATTGAGAATCTTCTCCCCAGCCTACCCCTGTTGATAAAATGAGCTCGTTTCCTTTTAGCAGCTCATTAATGCGCGTCACTTCCATCACGTGCACCCACTTCACAGAATTAGTAAGCCCTTTCTCTCCAGCTATTACTTCACAGTTTACAAAATGTTTCCTTGTTAAAATCTCTGTTACTGTTAAATATGATTTCAAGTCAACACCGCCCCTAGCGAATTTCACATCATGTCTCCTGGATCATTAACGCGTATTTCGCATATGTGTAGAACAAAAGCTATATCTTCTTACATTATATTAAATATTTAGAAGAAATAAAATATTTAATAAAAGAAACGAAAAAAGCTGTAACGATAATGGATCGTTACAGCTTCTGAGCTGTTTGCTGTAATTTATTAAAAAAACCGTGGCGTTTAACCGCTTGTTCTTTAATTCGGTGAATTTCTTTTTTATAAAAACGCAAATCTTGTAGTGACACTGCATTTAACATTTCCATTTTTAATTTATCAATAATTTTTGTTTCTTCCTGTGTCATACACTGCGTAGCTTGATCCATCCGTGTCACACCCTTTTCGTATTTAATAGATTTAGTTTGAAAACGTTCTACTATAATATTTACTACAATTTACTAGATAACTAAACCTTTTCTCTTTCGATGTAAACGAAATGTAACAACTGTAATACAGTGAATGGATAATATCTAGTTATTTTGTTTCACATCCAAAACGAAAAAAACACAAAAACAGTTCACTTTTGTCAGCCAATATAGTAAAAAACTTATAGGTATTAGTAAACAAATAAAGAGATTGAAACATGATTAAATTACTCCAATCAACAGCCAGAAGCACCTACATACATGAAATCTACGTTCACCCTACCAATAAAAAAATCCGAACGATTCATCGTTCGGATCTTTCTTCAGCTAAAATAATTTTGTCCCAGCCTTCGTTTTTATACTTGTTGAATCAGTACGGATGAAAAATATTTTCTAGCATCCGCCGTCAATATATGAAGGGTTTCTTGTTCGGCTTGGTTATTTTCGGTGCGTTCAAACGTCACAAATGCCCCGCTTAGATTCTCTGTTACAGCTGTTATTTTGAATCCTTTTTGCAGCAAAAAATCAATCTTTTCTCGCTCTGCCATATATTCATGGTAACTTGACATTTCCCTGCCCCCGATCTATTTCTTCATCTGTTTTTATAACATTAATTTTTCAGCTTCGTTAGCCGTGTTTAACTCATTAAACTTTGCTCGTTTTGTAAATTGTCCGTAGCCTTTTTGACCGACAAACTGCTTATCTTTTACGACAAATTCCCCGCGGCAAAGTACTGAAACCGGCTCACCTGTGACTTTCATTCCCTCAAATGCGCTATAATCGACTGCCATATGATGCGTGTTTGCTGAAACCGTACGTTCAACAGAAGGGTCAAATATAAGCAGATCCGCGTCTGCGCCAACCGCTATTGTTCCTTTTTTCGGGTACAGTCCGAACAGCTTAGCAATTTTTGTTGATGTTATATCAACAAACTGATTTATATTAATTCGTTTCTTCACTACTCCTTCTGAAAATAAAATACTCATGCGATCCTCGATAATAGGACCTCCGTTTGGAATCTTCGTAAAATCTCCTTTTCCCAGATCTTTTTGACCGTTAAAATCAAACGAACACTGATCTGATCCAATCGTTTGCAAGTCGCCATTACGCAGAGCATTCCACAAAACATCTTGGTTCCACTTTTCACGTAAAGGCGGCGACCATACGTATTTTGCTCCTTCAAAATTCGGCTTTTCTAAATAGGTTTGGTCAAGCGTCAAATACTGCGGACACGTTTCGCCCCAGATATTTACGCCTTTTTCCCTTGCTTCAGCAATCTTTTTAACCGCTTCAGCGCACGACACGTGAACAACATAGAGCTGTGAGTCAGCCAGCTCCGTTAGCACCGCGGCTCTTCCCGTAGCTTCTCCTTCTATTTCTGGAGGACGAGTCAGTGCATGATAGATAGGATCGGTTTGTCCTTGTTCTAGTGCTTGTGCCGTTAAATACTCAATAACATCTCCATTTTCAGCATGTACCATCACAAGCGCCCCTAGTTTTTTAGCTTGCACTAGCGTTTGATAAAGGGTAGCATCGTCTGCTTGAAAAACATTTTTATAGGCCATGAACACTTTAAAAGAAGTAATTCCTTCTTTTTCAATAATCGTAGGAAGCTCATTTAATACATCTTCCGTGATTTCGCCAATCATTAGATGAAAGCTATAATCGATAGCCGCTTTTCCTTTTGATTTTTCATGCCATGTGCCGATCGCTTTTTGCAGCGGTTCGCCTTTATTGGTTAAGCAAAAATCAATAACAGTTGTCGTACCTCCAAAAGCTGCTGCTCTTGTACCTGTTTCAAAGTCATCTTTTGTAACGGTGCCTCCAAACGGCATATCTAAATGAGTATGAGGATCGATGCCTCCTGGAAATACATAGTTGCCTTTTGCATCAATCACTTCACAGCCCTGCTCTTCAAATGCCGAGCCAATTGCTGAAATAACTCCATTTTCAATTAAAATATCGGCTTTATACGTATCTGTTGCTGTGACTACCACACCATTTTTAACGATTTTCTTCATTTCTTCATCCCCTTTGTCTTTATACATCTAATCGCTGTGCAGCCGTCGCTTGTAAAGCAGCTTGGCGTTCATTCCACGTCATTGGAGGCTGTTCATTCGGTAATTCAACCATGGATATAGCCCCGTCCACCGGACATACAATCGAACATAAATTACAGCCTACACAATCTTCTTCTCTTACTTTTAAATAAGATTTCCCTGAAGGGTCTTTCAGCATATCAATACATTGGTGAGAAGTATCTTCACAAGAAATATGACACTTATTGCAGTTAATACACGTATCCGGATCGATGCGAGCCACTACTTTATAATTGAGATCTAAGTTGCCCCAGTCGGAATATTTTGAAACGGCTTTCCCTACAATATCACTTACTTTTTCGATTCCTCTTTCATCCAAATAATAATTGAGACCTTGAATCATATCCTCTACAATGCGGAACCCGTGATGCATAGCAGCTGTACATACTTGCACACCTGTAGCACCCATGAGCATAAATTCGACGGCTTCCTGCCAGTTCGAAACGCCTCCCATACCTGATATTGGAACGTTAATAAACGGACTTCTTGCACATTCAGCGACCATATTTAATGCAATCGGCTTAACAGCCGGGCCGCAATAACCTCCGTGAGCGCCTTTTCCTGCTACGTGTGGAATTGTATTCCATGAATGAATGTCTACTCCTGCTAAACTATTAATAGTGTTAATCATGCTCACAGCGTCAGCACCGCCTCGAACCGCTGCTTCTGCTGTAACGGTGATATCTGTGATATTTGGGGTTAATTTAACAATAACCGGCGTTTGGGCAACTTCTTTAGCCCAATGCGTTTGTTTTTCAACCAAATCAGGGACTTGCCCAGAGGCAGCACCCATCCCTCGTTCTGCCATTCCATGCGGACAGCCAAAATTCAGCTCTAATCCATCCACTCCTACGTCTTCTACTTTTTTGACAATCTCATGCCATTTTTCTTGCTGTGGTTCTACCATAAGAGAGGCAATAATTGCGTGGTTAGGAAACTTCTTTTTCGTTTCATAGATTTCCTTCAAATTAACTTCAAGCGGACGATCGGTGATTAACTCAATATTATTAAAGCCGGCTACGCGCTGACCGTTGAAGCCAACGGCAGCAAATCGAGAGGAAACATTTAAAATCGGATCACCAAGCGTTTTCCAAACTGCGCCTCCCCATCCTGCTTCAAATGCACGCTGCACTTGATAACCTGAATTGGTTGGCGGTGCGGATGCCAGCCAAAACGGATTTGGTGATTGAATACCTGCTAAATTTGTTGTTAAATCTGCCATAGATTTCTCCTCCTCCTGATTTTAAGCTGTTTCCATTGTTTCTTTTGTTAACTGCATATGAATATTTAACGCCGTTTGTTTTCCTTGCTGAGCAGCGGTCACAACCATTGCTTCTCCTTGCCCTTTACCAAAAATAACGTCTCCGCAAGCAAATACTTTTGGATTTGAAGTTTGAAACGTCTCTTGATTAATTAAGACAACTCCGTCTTCATGATGCAGCTGGAATTGTTGAATCAAAGACAGGTACCGTTCTTGACCAATTGCTTTAACAACAGCATCGACTGGAATGGTAAATGTTGAACCTTCAACAGGAACAGGCTTCCTGCGGCCGTCTGCATCTGGATCTGTTAGGGTCATTTTTACACATTCAATCCCGCTCACCTTACCATTTTCATCTCCAATAATTCGTATAGGAGCCGTTAACCAGCGGAATTCAACACCATCTTGTTTCGCAAATTCAAATTCAAAATCATAAGCCGTCATTTCTTCTCGTGTACGACGGTATAAAATTTGAACATTTTCAGCCCCCAAGCGCACGGAACACGTAGCACCATCAATCGCAGTATTTCCCGCGCCAATGACGGCAACACGCTTACCCACAAATTCTGTTGATAACGCTTCTGACTTCGTTTTTTTCACAAAATCAATCGCGTCATACACACCGTCTAGCTCTTCACCTTCAACATGTAGAGAAGGCACCTTGCTCATACCAATAGCTAATACAACCGCGTCATACGACTGCAGCAATTCACTTGGAAGAATATCTTCTCCAATTCTTACGTTTGTTTTAATTTTTACATCTAAGCTTTTTACTTGTTCAACTTCCCAGAATGAAATCGCTTGAGGAAGACGAAACGACACGATTCCATATGTATTTAACCCTCCTGCTTGTTTTTCCGCTTCAAAAATGGTTACGTCATATCCAAATCGCGCCAGTTCTCTTGCTGCAGAGAGACCCGCCGGACCTCCACCAACAATTGCTACCTTTTTGCCGTTTGCTCTTCCTTTCTCAAACAGCACCTGTTCATTTTGAATAGCCCAATCCGTTGCGTAGCGCTGCAAATTCCCAATCATAATTGGTTTGGTTGAGTGGTTAAGTACACACGCTCCTTCACATAGTTCATCGGTTGGACAAACTCTTGAACAGCTTGCTCCTACGGGATTAGAAGACATAATCGTTTCGGCAGACCCCTTTAAATTGCCCGATGCAATTTTTTTAATAAACGTCGGGATGTCAATTCCTGTAGGGCATGCCTGAATACAGGGTGCATCATAACAGTACAAACATCGATTAGATTCTTCGACTGCTTCTCTATTTGACAACCCTTTTTCTACTTCATTAAAGTTTTGAATGATGGACTGCAAACTTTCCTGTGATCGCATTGCATCAACCTCCCAAGGATATCTGTTGATAAAACTAAAATTGAAAGCGCTTACATATTTTTTATATACGTTATTTTCAACTTCTACTTTGGTAAAATGTATTACTAACTTTATTGTACAAAACGACCGTCTTTTCTTCATTATACATTATGTTAAAAAATTCAGACTATTTACTATTCACTATGTAAAAAGCCTTGCTTTTATATAAAAGCAAGGCTGCAACTATTATTTTGCTACTTCTTTAATAATCGACACTACTAGTTCAGATGTCTTCACCAGTTCTTCTACCGGAATTTTTTCATTTGTTGTATGAATGTCTTCATAACCAACTGCTAAATTTACTGTTGGGATATCAAAGCCTGCGATTACATTTGCATCGCTTCCGCCTCCGCTTTGAAGCAGGCGTGAAGGACGATCGATATTAGCCACGGCTTTTTTAGCAACTTCGACAACATGATCTCCATCGCCAAATTTAAAGCCTGGATACATCACTTTAATATCAACTTCTGCACGTCCGCCCATTTCTTGTGCAGCTGTTTCAAACGCTTCTTTCATTTTCGCTACTTGTGCTTCCATTTTTTCTGGAATTAATGAACGAGCTTCTGCTAAAATATCGACGCGGTCACACACGATATTCGTTTGCGTTCCACCTTCAAAGCGTCCAATATTCGCTGTAGTCTCTTCATCAATACGTCCAAGCGGCATTTTAGAAATGGCTCTTGAAGCAATCGTAATAGCAGAAACGCCTCGTTCAGGAGCTACACCTGCATGAGCTGTTTTTCCATAAATTGTTGCATTTACTTTTGCTTGCGTCGGCGCAGCAACGATAATGTCTCCCACTTTGCCATCGCTATCTAAAGCATAGCCGAATTTTGCCGTTACGAGACTAGAATCAAGAGCTTTAGCGCCCACTAAGCCAGATTCTTCTCCTACTGTAATAATAAATTCAATTTTGCCGTGCGCGATGTTTTCTTCTTTTAATACGGTGATGGCTTCTAGCATTGCTGCTAAGCCTGCTTTATCATCCGCTCCAAGAATTGTCGTGCCGTCACTTTTAATATAGCCATCTTCGATAGATGGTTTAATACCGTTTCCAGGTACGACTGTATCCATATGAGAAGTAAAGTAGATTGTGTCTACGCCTTCTTTTGTAGCTGGCAGTGTGCAGATTAAGTTGTTGGCTCCGTGGCCCGTTTTTTCTTTGGCATCATCTTCTACTACTTCGACGCCTAATGCGGTAAATTTTTCTTTTAGTACAACAGCAATTTTTTCTTCATGCTTTGTTTCTGAGTCTACTTGTACTAATTCAATAAATAAATCAACGATTCGTTGTTCATTAATCATAATATGTAATCCCTCCAAAAATAACCTACAATGGTATGTTACCATGTTTCTTTGCTGGACGCTCTTCCTTTTTATTGTGCAACATTTCAAGCGCTTGTATTAATTTTATTCGCGTTTCCCTAGGATCAATAACATCATCCACCATTCCAGCGCTTGCCGCTACGTAAGGATTAGCAAATTTCTCGCGATACTGTTCAATTTTTTCGTGTCTTGTTTCATCTGGGTTTTCGCTACCTCGAATGTCGTTTGCAAAGATAATATTTGCAGCACCTTGAGGACCCATAACAGCGATTTCGGCATTCGGCCACGAATACACAAGGTCCGCTCCAATCGATTTACTATTTAAAGCTACGTATGCACCGCCGTACGCCTTTCGCAAAATCACCGTGATTTTCGGAACGGTAGCTTCGGAGTATGCATATAAAATTTTAGCACCATGACGTATAATTCCGCCATGTTCCTGCTTGATACCTGGGAAAAAACCTGTAACATCTTCAAATGTAATAAGTGGGATATTAAATGAATCGCAAAATCGAATAAACCTTGCTGCTTTATCTGAGGAGTTAATATCTAAACTGCCTGCCATTACTTTAGGCTGGTTACACACAAGTCCGACAACTTTTCCATCTATGCGGGCAAAACCAATGACAATATTTCTTGCAAAGTCTTTTTGCACTTCAAAAAATGAGTGCTCGTCCACTACTTGGTGAATGACTTGACGCACATCGTAAGGGCGCACGGCATCAAACGGGACAACGTCTAATAAATCCGGACGATAATGATCACACTCTGCCTTTGAGGCTAAAGGAGGCTGCTCTTGGCTAGACTGAGGAAGATAACTTAAGAGCATTCGTACTTGTTCTAGCACCTCTTGTTCTGTTGCACCTCTAAAATGGGCATTACCGCTAATTTCGTTATGAACAGCTGCTCCTCCAAGATTTTCTGAGGAAATGCTTTCTCCCGTTACCGTTTCAATTACTTTTGGTCCTGTAATGAACATTTGACTTGTTTCTTCTACCATAAAAACAAAGTCCGTAATCGCCGGTGAGTACACGGCTCCGCCTGCACAAGGCCCCATAATAACAGATATTTGAGGCATGACACCCGAATAAATGGCATTTCGATAAAAAATATGACCGTATCCATCAAGAGACATGACGCCCTCTTGAATACGAGCCCCGCCTGAATCATTTAACCCAATAAACGGCACGCCTGTTTTAGCAGCTAAGTCCATTACGTGCGCAATTTTTTTAGCATGCATTTCACCTAACGCGCCTCCGAATACCGTAAAATCTTGCGAAAACAAATAGACTGAGCGACCGTTTATCTTGCCGTAACCTGTTACTACCCCGTCTCCTGGTCCTACTTGATTATTCATACTGAAATCCGCACACCGATGTTCAATAAATGGATTTAATTCGACAAATGTATGTTCATCCAAAAGAATTTCAATTCGTTCGCGTGCCGTTAGTTTCCCTTTATGGTGCTGTTTTTCAATTTTTTCGTCCCCACCGCCTAACTCGATCTTCCGGCGCTTATCGTACAATTCATTTAATTTATCATAAATGTCAACCATGTTTCTTCTCCTCCTCTAGTGTTTTTTCACAGAGCTCATAAAGAACACCGTTTGCTGACTTTGGATGCAAAAAAGCAATGGATGCTTCCCCTGCGCCTTTTCTCGGAACATCGTCAATCATTTGTACACCCTTTTCCTTTAACTCGTTAATCCGTTCTTCAATCGTGCGCACACCTAAAGCCACATGATGAAGACCTTCACCTCTCTTTTGGATGAACGCGCCGACTGCACTGTCTTCAAAGAGCGGCTCTAATAATTCGATTTTTACGTTGCCGCACTGAATAAAAGCAACTTTTACTCCTTGTTCTTCTACTTCTTCTACTTTTAATAGAGACAGTCCTAATACCTTTTCATAAAAAGGGAGGCTGCCTTCAATTGATTTTACAGCTATTCCTATGTGATCAATTCCTTTTATCACTTTCTCACCTCTTTAAAAAAGCGTTTTCATTTATACATATTCTTGAAAACAAAAGAAATCTCCTGCTGGCGTATCTACAGAAAGTTGCTTGTCTAAGCAGCGGAAGACATGTAAAATAAGAAAAAAACGTGTAGGAGGACTTTGGTTGTATGTCTAATAAGAAAATCCAAAAAACCATTGTGTTTTTAATGCTTCTTGTCATGTTAATATCTACGCTTTTAGCGGGACTTGCCATGTGGTTTTAATCGAGACTGATGACTAAAAACATAGATGCACTGCTTCTTTGTGCAATGCAAACATATAAAAAAGACTGGTGACTAGTCACCAGTCTTTTGCTGTATATTCACAATGCCTTTTTGAGCGGCTAACTCTTCAAAAGATTGATCTGTAGATACAATCCAGACTTTTGTACCTAACGGGACTTGATCGTATAAATGGCTTACTTCACGATTTTCTACGCGAATACAGCCATTCGATACATATTTACCGATGGAATCCGGCTGATTTGTACCGTGAATGCCATAAATACGTCCGTCAGTCTCTCTTGCATCAAACCCAATCCACCTTACACCTAGAGGATTTTGAGGAGCGCCTCCTTCAATATTATTTCTCCGATAATAAGGATTAACAGCTTTTACTGTTACCGTGAACTCCCCTTCGGGCGTCAGATTAACTGTTTTCCCCGTTGCTACTTTAATAATTTGTTTAATTTCTTTATTTTGAATATAAGCAAGCTCATTGCTCTGTTTATTAATAATAATATAAGGATCATTTGGCAACGGATTTTCTCCTAATGGCCAAACCGGAGATAGTAGTAAAAGGATAAAAGCAAACACATGCATGTAATCCACCACCTTACGTTAGTCCTAAGTAAAAGACAAGAGAGATATCTCTTGTCTTATTTAGTGTTCGTAAGCAAGCTAAACAACATGCATGCTGTTTAGCTTATTTTTAAGGTTTGTTTAATAACCAAATATTGTTCAATTTCTTTGACTACGTGCAGTAAATCGGCACGCGCTTCAAACTCTTCCCGTGTTTTGGGAAGCGGCATCTCTGCAAATGCTTCTCGTAAATGCTGAAGTTTGGCTAAAAATAATTTTGCTGTATTACCGGGGTGGATGGATAGACTTAATTCTTCAATGAAATCGGCAATCATGTAGCGCTGTTCTACCACCAAATCAATAGCGGTAATGAGAGGAAGCGTACGCTCAATAATTTCAAGCTGTTTTTCACGAATTTTAAAATAGCGGTAATAATAATTTTCCCCACGCACAAAATGATTTTCTACATCACGAAACGCAAGGCTTTTTGCTTTTTCTAAAATTTTTACCGTATCTGCAATTTCCTTACCGTCCCAACTGCTGTCATTGGTTCTGAGATACAGGGCAATTTCTTTTAACATCGACCGGAAATTTTCTTCAATTTCTTGCTGATACGTGCGAAGCTCTTGGTCTAAACTTGGCATGTATAAATTCACAAGCAGGGCAACACCTATCCCAATTACAATTAAGCCAAGTTCATTAAAGACGATTCCCCATGTCATATTTCCTTTGGAGTAAATATGAAGCAAAATAACGGAGCTTGTAACAATGCCTGCATTAACTTTGAATATAACCGTAACCGGGATAAACAAAAGCAGCATCAGTCCTATAACAAGTGGATGATAAGCAATCCCTTCAAAGAATATAAACGAAAACAGAATGGATAAAGAACAAGCAATAAAACGATCGCTTGCACTTCGCAACGATTTTTTCTTTGAATTTTGAATGCACAAAATGGTGATAATTCCAGCTGATACAAAAAACTCGAGGTGAAAGAACTGAGCTATAATAATAGCCAGTGATGTACCGACGGCTGTTTTAATTGTCCGGTACCCAATTTTAAATTTCATTTTCTAGACTCCTACATGTTGGTTTCTTTTTAGTGTGATAAAATACTCTATTCTTTATTAACACGAATAGAAAAATAACACAACCTTAAATCTTGCTGTACCGTATAAATTCCAATAAAAAAAGTGCAGAAAAGATCGTACTCTTCCTGCACTTTTTTATTATAAAATCTTTTCTAAGAAATCTTTAGCACGCTTGCTTTTAGGCGCTGAGAAAAATTCAGCCGGAGGCGCATCTTCAACAAGAACACCGCCGTCTAAAAACAGCACACGATCCGCTACTTCTCGTGCAAATCCCATTTCATGCGTTACAATGACCATCGTCATTCCTGTTTCTGTTAGCGACTTCATTACATCTAGTACTTCTTTTACCATCTCTGGATCTAATGCTGAGGTTGGTTCGTCAAACAGCATCACTTTCGGCTCCATTGCCAGTGCTCTGGCAATAGCTACACGCTGCTTTTGACCGCCCGATAAGCGATTTGGAAACTCGTTGGCTTTTTGAGCAAGTCCCACTTTTTGGAGTAATTCTTTGCCTTTAGCAACAGCCGTTTCTCTTGACACGCCTTTTACCGTCATCGGAGCATACGTCAAATTTTCAAGCACTGTCATATGTGGAAACAAGTGAAAATGCTGAAATACCATTCCTACGTTTTCACGCACACGCATAATGTTTGTTTTTTTATCTGTAATCACTTGACCGTTAATTGAAACTACTCCGCTCGTCGGTTCTTCAAGCAGGTTCATACAGCGTAAAAAAGTAGATTTACCAGAACCAGAAGGGCCAATAACAGCTACGACTTCTTTTTCTTTAATCGTAGTTGAAATACCTTTTAAAACTTCATTTTTACCAAATGATTTGTGTAAATTTTCAACGTTAATCACCTTTTCTCATTCTCCTCTCGACTGCTTTACCAAGGAGCGTTAAGCCCATTACCATTACATAATAAATCAACCCTGCAAAAATTAACGGTTCAAGGTAGGCGAATTTTTCTCCACCTACAATGTAAGCACGGCGCATAATGTCGAGTGCTCCAATAACTGTAACGATAGCTGATTCCTTTGTTAATGTAATGAACTCATTCATTAAAGCAGGTAAAATATTTTTAAGTGCCTGTGGCAAAATAATTTGTCCCATCATGCGGCGATAAGGAATTCCTAACGCTAATGCCGCTTCACGCTGTCCTTTATCAACAGCTAAAATACCAGCGCGAATAATTTCAGATATATATGCTGCAGAGTTTAGCCCGAACGCAGCAACGGCCGCTGGAAACGGGGCAATATCAAACCCGAGCAGCTGAGGTAATCCAAAGTATATTAATAATAATTGCAATACTAGCGGTGTTCCGCGAAACACGGACGTATATGCATCCGCAAACCATTGAAGAGGTTTATTGCGGCTGATTTTACATAAAGATAAAATAACTCCCAGCACAAACCCTAAAATTGCTGAAGCTAGGACTATCTGTATCGTTACCCCTATCCCTTTTAAAATATAAGGCATAGAAGGCACGATTTGCGAAAAATCCAAATTCATGCCTAGTTCCATTCCTCTCTAACTATCATTCTTATTTTTGGTCGTCAAACCACTTAACGATTAATTTATCTAATTCACCGTTTTCTTTCATTTTCTTTAATTCACGGTTAAAGTCATTCGTTAGCTTGCTGTCTTTAGGAAATGCGATTGCTGATCCTTTACTTGAATCTGGACGTCCTGTATCAGACATTTGCAAGCTTTTGTCTTTGTTCACATACCCTTTAGCTACTGTATCTTCAATAATCGCTGCATCGATACGATTTGATTTCATTTCTTGAATTAGTTCTGGAATACGGTCACGCGTTGTTACATTTACTCCGTCAACTTCTTTTGCAATTTCTTTTGCTTCGTCTGCTTGGATAGAAGAAGTTTGTACACCGACTGTTTTCCCTTTTAGTTCTTCTGCATTTTTAATTGGCGCATCTTTCTTCGATACAATCATGTTTTTTGCTTCATAATATACGTCTGAGAAGTTCACGTTCTTTTTACGCTTTTCAGTTGGCGTCATACCAGCTAAAACTAAATCGACTTTATTAGATTGTAAAGCTGGAATTAATCCGCCAAATTCCATATCCTTCACCTGTACGTCATAACCTAACTTTTTACCGATTGCTTTTGCTAAATCTACGTCAAATCCGATTGCTTCACTATCACCTTTTGCCGTATTAATATATTCAAATGGTGGGTAATCTGCTGATGTTCCCATTACTAGTACTTTTTTATCTTTGTCGTCGCTGCTTGCTCCGCCATTAGACGTTCCTTCTCCTGCTCCGCATGCAGCTAAAACGCCTGCTGTTAAAAGACCAATTGCCGTTACCGATAACCACTTCTTCAATTTCATCTTCGTTCCCCCTAGTTTATTCCTTACATTATTTTTTAAAAATTAATAATATTATGAAATAAGTTTTTTACTATTGCAAGTAAATGTCGAAATTTAAATATATATTCATATAAATGTATTTTAACACAACGTTATAAATATGCAATATCTTTTTTAAATATAAGTTTCACTATTTGAAAATACCTTTTCTCAACATTTTCCACTCTCTAGAAAGCCTGCATACAGATAGGTAAAAAAACGCATAAAAAAAGAAGCCGTTTAAAACGGCTTCTCTCTTACACTTCTTCACAATGCTGTTCGAATGCTTCTTGCAGCTTCATCACAACTGACATTGGCTCGTGGCCTTCAATTTCGTGACGTTCTACCATTGTGATAATTTTTCCGTCTTTTAATAAGGCGAAAGATGGAGACGAAGGCGGATAACCTTCAAAGTATTCGCGTGCACGCGCAGTTGCTTCTTTATCTTGCCCAGCAAATACTGTAACCAAGTTTGTTGGACGTTTATCATAATGTACAGCGTGCGCTGCAGCAGGTCTTGCAATACCTCCTGCACAACCGCAGACTGAATTCACCATTACAAGCGTTGTACCAGGCTTTTTAAACGTTTCATCTACCGCTTCAGCCGTCGTTAATTCTGTATAACCAGCAGCTGTAATTTCTTTACGGGCTTGACGAACAACGTCGTTCATAAACAAGTTAAAATCGATATTCATTTTCATACCTCCCTTTTGCTATCTATTCTTTATCATAGCAAACGAAAACTAAAAAGGCGATTGCTTTGACTCATTTTTTCTTGGTAATCAAGATTAAACAAGAAAAGAAATGGTGATACTATTTTTACAGCTAGAAAACCATACTCTTAACTCCCTAGTGTAGAAGGATCCGCATAAAATGCAGGATCCTTTTTTATATTTTCTTCATCGCCTGCTGGTAGGTTTTAATCAAGCGTTCGAGAGCTTCAGCCATTGTGACATCTCCCGTCATCATTTGTTTTTCAACATCCCCTAACGTTTGCTTAACTAAAGGATGTTCATAAAATGATTCTTGTAAATATTCATTAACACTTGCTTGTAACCATGCCTTCATTTGCTTTCGCCTTACTGTATAAAACAGATCATTTTTATTCATCCATTCCTTATAGTCACAAATTATCTTCCACAAGTCTTGAAACGATGCTTCTTCATAAGCAGAAGTTGTGATGACCTGTGGGTTCCACCCTCCAGAATGACCGTGAAGGAAACCGATGACGCTTTCGTATTCTTTTGCAGTCACTTCTGCTTTTAGCCGGTTATCCCCGTCTGCTTTGTTTACACAAATCAAATTAACCCATTCAAGCAGTCCTTTTTTAATTCCTTGCAAATCATCTCCTGCTCCGGTCAAAGCAAGCAGAACAAAGAAGTCTACCATCTCTTTTACAATTATTTCACCTTGGCCAACACCCATCGTTTCGACAAATATGATGTTATACCCAGCCGCTTCACAAAGAAAAATGGCTTCTCTCGTTTTAAGATGAACACCTCCAAGCGTTCCTTGAGAAGGTGAAGGACGGACAAAAGCGTTCTCTTGTTTGGTAAGCAGCTCCATTCTCGTTTTATCTCCTAAAATACTTCCTCCAGACAAGGTACTGCTTGGATCGACTGCCAAAACTGCAACGGAATGGCCATTTTTGCATAGGTACGACCCAAATTTGTCAATCAGCGTACTTTTTCCTGCTCCGGGTACGCCTGTAAAACCAATGCGCACTGAATGCCCCGTATGAGGATAGATTTCTTTAATCAGCTGTTGTGCTATTACTTTATGCTTCGGCGCTTTACTTTCAATTAAAGTAATGGCTTGAGCTAACGCTGTTCTTTTCCCTTCAAGCAGCCCTTGTGTATAATCTTGTACCGTTTTTAATTTCACCAATTGTCTTCACCAACTATTCTTCTAACCGTTTCTTTATTTCATGTAAGACGGAAACGGCCGCTTTTGGGATTACTGTTCCAGGTCCAAAGATTGCAGAAGCGCCGTGTTCTAAAAGAAATGAGTAGTCTTGTTTAGGAATAACGCCTCCGACAATAACAACGATATCGTCGCGCTCTAATTTCTTTAACTCATCAACAAGCTGCGGCAGTAACGTTTTATGCCCGGCTGCCAAAGAGCTTATGCCAATTACATGTACGTCGTTTTCTACAGCTTGCCTTGCTGTTTCTTGAGGCGTTTGAAATAAAGGACCAATATCAACATCAAAGCCAAGGTCAGCAAAGGCTGTTGAAATAACTTTCGATCCTCTGTCATGACCGTCTTGCCCCATTTTCGCGACTAAAATTCTTGGGCGTCTTCCTTCTTCCTCTAAAAATTCAGCCGTGAGCTTTCGAACTTCTTCGATTTGATCTCGATGCACAAACTCTGCACTGTATACCCCGCTGACTGACTTAGAAATAGCCTGATGTCTTCCAGCCACTTTCTCAATAGCTTCTGAAATTTCACCTAGTGTAGCTCTAGCTCTCGCAGCTTCAACCGCAAAAGCAAGGAGGTTCCCTTCACCTGTTTTGGCACAATTGGTCAGTCGATTAAGCGCTTCGATTACCGCTTGTTCGTTACGCTCACTGCGTATTTTCTTTAACTTTTCCAGCTGCTTCATTCGAACTGCTGTGTTATCAATATCAAGAATATCAAGCGGTTCTTCTTGCTCCGGCTGAAACTGATTCACACCTACAATAATTTCTGCCTGCGAGTCTATTCTTGCTTGTCTGCGCGCAGCGGCTTCTTCTATCTTCATTTTAGGTACGCCTGCTTCTATTGCTTTTGTCATTCCGCCGAGCTGCTCTATTTCTTCAAGGTGCTTCCACGCTTTTATCATTAATTCATTCGTTAATGATTCCACATAATAAGAGCCTCCCCAAGGATCAATAACGGAACAAATCTCCGTTTCATTTTGTAAATAAAGCTGCGTATTTCGGGCAATTCTAGCTGAAAAATCAGTTGGAAGAGCAATCGCTTCATCCAGTGCGTTTGTATGAAGCGACTGCGTATGTCCTGATACTGCAGCCAGAGCTTCGACGCATGTTCTAATAACATTATTAAATGGATCCTGCTCCGTTAAGCTCCATCCGGACGTTTGAGAATGCGTTCTAAGAGCTAGAGATTTAGGATTATCCGGCTCAAACTGCTTCATTAGTTTTGCCCAGAGCAGCCTCCCTGCTCTCATTTTCGCTACTTCCATAAAATAGTTCATTCCAATTGCCCAGAAAAAGGATAGCCTCGGAGCAAATGCGTCAATTGTAATTCCCGCTTTCAAGCCGGTTCGTACATATTCAAGTCCATCTGCAAGCGTATAAGCAAGCTCTAAGTCTGCTGGAGCACCTGCTTCTTGCATATGATAGCCTGATATACTGATACTGTTAAATTTCGGCATGTACTCCGCTGTATATTTAAAAATATCCGCAATGATTCGCATTGACATCTCAGGAGGATAAATATATGTATTGCGCACCATATATTCTTTTAAAATATCGTTTTGAATCGTTCCAGCCAGCTTTTCTTTTTTTACGCCTTGTTCTTCAGCTGTTACGATGTAGAAAGCTAAAATAGGAAGCACCGCCCCGTTCATCGTCATCGACACGGACATTTGGTCAAGCGGAATCCCTTCAAACAGCTGCTTCATATCCATCATTGAATCAATTGCAACACCTGCTTTCCCTACGTCTCCAACAACTCTTGGATGATCAGAGTCATAGCCGCGGTGGGTAGCGAGGTCAAAAGCAACAGACAGCCCTTTCTGTCCAGCAGCTAGGTTTCGGCGGTAAAAGGCATTGCTTTCCTCCGCCGTTGAGTATCCTGCATACTGTCTAATAGTCCAAGGCCGATTCACATACATCGTTGCATACGGTCCTCTCACAAACGGTGGGACACCAGGTGCAAAGTGAATAAAGTCGAGGTTATCTCTGTCTTTTTTTGTATACACTGATTTTAATTCAATTTGTTCATTTGTTTGAAAAGCAGTGTATGAACTTTGAGTCACGTCATCTTCTCTTTGCTGCTTTGAAAATGATAATGGAATATTAGAAAAAGAAGGCTTTTTATACATGAACTTCTACCTCCAAAGCACATAATAACTTCTTAACGCATTGAATAACATTCGTCTTAGGATGTATGACGCTCATTACACCTTTTTGCTGCCACTGCGTTTTGCGTGATACATGTTCTTCCCCTACTACGTACACATAAACAGAATCTTCCTCAAAATAAGTCATCGCTTTTGTTAAGAGCTTTTCCACGAGTTCATCATTTCCACAGATCACATATGCTTCGTGCTTTTGTTCATTCATCCAATCTGCTATCTCCACATAGGAATCTATGTTTTTAATTGTTTCACACGCAAAGCCTGCACTTTCAAATAAAGACCGGGCAATCTCAGCTTTTTTACGGCTGCTAGGATCGGTGAGCTCCATAATGCCAATGCTCATTCCCTTTGTATAAACCCGTATTTTTTCAAACTTCTCTGCTGCTCTCCACTTAGTGAGCGGCACAACACTGTCAGGCTGTGTCTGCTTCGCCATTTGTTTTAGCATCCACCCTGCTGTTACCCCTTTAGATGCTAGCTTTGTATAGTCCTCTAGCGAAAGATTTGATGAAAATTCCGAAGCGTTCTGATCACGGTATTTATCCATTTTTATTTCTTCTTTTTTAAACGGCGTGCTTTTTATCTCTTGAGATGCATCCTGTTGCTTAGGAGCATAGTGTGTGACTCCGATCAAGCGCTCAATTCGGCACTCTATATCCTCTTGTCTTTTTACTTTCATTTGTTCAACTTCATCTTGAATTCGCCCTTGTTTTAAAGCTTCTTCCATTCCGCCGTGGTCTTCAATGTTGCCAAATAACTCCCAAGCTTTTGTCATTAATTCATGTGTGTAGGCTTCAACGTACCAAGAGCCTCCGGCAGGATCCATTACTTTTGATATATGTGTTTCGTGCTGCAAAATTAAGTGAGTGTTACGGGCAAGGCGATGAGCGAACTGAGAAGATGAAGATGTGACGGAATCATATGGTTCAATATGCAGACTATCCGCTCCTCCTACAATAGAAGCAAATGCTTGAACCGTGCTCCTTAATGCATTTGTATACATGTCTTCTTTAGACTGTGTAAGATGTGACGTTTCCGTATGGATAAACGGCACTGAAACGGCCGTGTCATCAAAAGCACGAACCACATTTGCCCAAAGCATGCGAAAAGCACGAAGTTTTGATATTTCCATAAATAAATGTGAGCTAACTGAAAAAGAAAAGGTCATGTGAGGTAAAACTTGATGTAAGGACAAACCGCGTTTTATGCATTCATCAATATACTGCACCCCTGTAGCAAGCATATAAGCTAGTTCTTGAACAGCGTTTGCACCGCTGTTATGGTAAGGAATGCTTGATACAATGATCGTTTTGAGCTCTGGAACATTACTGTGAGCCAAACGCGTTGCGTATGCTAAATGATCGTATAAATCTCGAGTAGAAAGTGGAACTCTTCCATATTCAGCAAGGGTGCCGAGCGGATCCATTCCAACCGTTCCTTTTAGCTGTCTCATATTAAAGTTATGATCAACACAGTATGCTTTTAGAAACGAAAGAAGTGGAACGGATGTACATCCCGTATTTAAAAATAAAGGCACCGCTTCAAGAGCTACATGCTGAAACAAATGAGCAACATCCTCTAAAGTAGAAATTGTAGCGCCTGAGGCCACTTCAGCTTCAGTTGCTTCATCAACGTCTTTCCCTTGCCTCATTGCTTCACTGCATGTAAAAGCGGCCGTATTTTGTCCATTTCTCAAACTGTGTAAAAGAAGTTTATTGCTTTCTTTAATAGAAGGTAAGTCGATTTTTTGGGTGATTTCCCATTCCCCTAGTATGTATGATTCTTTACCGGCTCCTCTTAAACAATCTATTCCCGCCGGACTCTGCTGTAAGTAGTCTAAATGTGCCGTATCACTTTCGAAATAAAGCGGTTTCAAAAAGATGTTTTCTAACGTTTCTTTTGAAGAGATCGCGGTATTTTTGCTAACTTCCTGTGCCCAATCTTCTTTAGGTGTACGTGTAAATTCATGAAATGATAATGTATTTGTTTTCATTTCCATGCCCCTTTACAGTTAATAGCTGCCTGCTAAACCGAGATGATTACACTTTGAAGTTTGATGATTCTTCTTTTATTTTAATACATCTTTTACAAATTGTTCAATCATTGCTTCAAAATAAAAAGAGACCGAGACATAATTAACCTACGTTTACCATCACCATAAAAAAAATCCGAACGAGTTGGATTCTCTATCAAGAATCTCAATTCATCGTTCGGATCTTCCTTCAGCTAAAATATTTTGTGCCAGCCTCTGTTTTAATAGAGAGACGTATTCTCTTTAGAAGTAGATTCTAAAATCTCTTTAACTCTTGCCAAGAATCTGCCGCACACCAAGCCGTCTAACACGCGGTGATCAAGTGATAAACATAAGTTAACCATATCTCGAACAGCAATCATGTTATCAATAATAACCGGACGTTTTACAATAGATTCTACTTGTAAAATAGCCGCTTGCGGGTAATTAATAATCCCCATTGATTGCACGGAACCAAATGAGCCTGTGTTGTTAACAGTAAACGTTCCGCCCTGCATGTCTTCAGACTTCAATGAACCCGTACGAACTTTTTGCGCGAGCTCTGTAATTTCACGCGCAATGCCTTTGATTGTCTTTTCATCGGCTTGTTTAATAACCGGCACAAACAAAGCATCGTCTGTTGCAACAGCAATGGACACATTAATGTCTTTTTTCTGAACAATACGGTCTTCTGCCCACATTGAATTCATTTGAGGGAATTCTTTTAAAGCTTGAGCCACTGCTTTTACGAAGAACGCAAAATACGTTAAGTTAAAACCCTCTTTTTGTTTGAACTCCGTCTTTAATGCATCACGATAAGAAACTAAGTTCGTTACATCAACTTCAACCATTGTCCATGCATGCGGAATTTCGTGCTTGCTGCGAAGCATATTTGCTGCAATAGCTTTACGCACGCCTGTAACAGGGATTTCTTGATCTCCTGCTGCAGACACAACCGGCGCGGGCTGCTGCGTTTTTGGAGCAGCTGCCGCTACAGGTGCTTCTGGCTGAACTGTTGATGCAGGTGTTTCTTTCACTTCAGCAGCTCCGCCTTTTTCGATAACAGTTAAAATATCTTTTCTCGTAATGCGGCCGCCCGCCCCTGTTCCTGTCACGGTATCTAAATTAATATTATGTTCTTGTGACAGACGCATAACAGCTGGAGAGTACCGACTTTTATTGGATTGACTGTCCGCTGTTTTTGACGCTGATTCTTCTACAGTCTTATCAGACGTTTTCTGTTCTTTTTGAGGTACAGTTCCTTCTACTTCAATTAAACAAATCACTTCTCCTACAGGCAAAGTATCATCTTCACCTGCAATTAACTCTTTAATTGTTCCACTAAAAGAAGAAGGCACTTCAGCATTTACTTTATCCGTCATGACTTCAGCTAACGGGTCGTACTTATTTACGTGATCTCCAACAGAAACGAGCCATTTGCTAATTGTACCTTCTGTTACACTTTCACCGAGCTGCGGCATCGTAATTTTTTCAATAGCCAATTGATACAACTCCTTTTAAAATTGAGCTAATTCTCTCATTGCTTTTTCTACTTTATCTGGATTCACCATAAAATATTTTTCCATTGTTGGTGCATACGGCATAGCTGGAACATCAGGGCCAGCAAGGCGCTGAATTGGCGCATCTAAATCGAATAAGCAGTGTTCAGCAATAATAGCTGCTACTTCGCTCATGATGCTGCCTTCTTTGTTGTCTTCCGTTAAAAGCAGGACCTTACCTGTTTTAGATGCCGCTTCAATAATAGCTTCTTTATCAAGCGGATAGACCGTTCTTAAATCTAAGATGTGTGCTGAAATACCGTCTGCTTCCAGTTTTTCAGCAGCTTGAAGAGCAAAGTGTACACAAAGACCATATGTAATAACCGTGATGTCGTCTCCTTCTCTCTTTATATCTGCTTTGCCAATCGGAAGTACATAATCATCTTCAGGGACTTCTCCTTTAATCAAACGGTACGCACGCTTATGCTCAAAGAAAAGAACTGGATCATCATCACGAATAGCTGCTTTTAATAATCCTTTTACGTCATAAGGCGTAGAAGGCATCACAATCTTTAACCCTGGCGTATTGGCAAATAGCGCTTCAACAGATTGAGAATGATAAAGAGCACCGTGAACTCCGCCGCCGTAAGGAGCTCGAATTGTAATTGGACAACTCCAATCATTATTAGAACGATAGCGAATTTTCGCTGCTTCTGACACAATTTGATTGACTGCAGGCATAATAAAATCAGCAAATTGCATTTCAGCAATCGGACGCATGCCGTACATTGCTGCTCCGATTCCTACGCCTGCAATAGCAGACTCTGCAAGAGGTGTGTCAATGACTCTTTCTTCCCCGAACTGTTCGTATAGTCCGTTGGTTGCTTTAAATACGCCGCCTTTTTTCCCTACGTCTTCTCCTAATACAAACACGCGGGAATCTCTTTCCATTTCTTCACGAATGGCCATTGTTACTGCATCAATATATGAAATAACCGGCATATGTTCTCCTCCTTACTCACCGTACACGTATTTTAAAGCCGATTCCGCTTCTGCATAAGGAGCGTTTTCAGCATAATCTGTTGCATCATTAACGATGTTCATAATATCATCAAGCATTTGTTTTTCTCGTTCATCGGTTAACACGTTAACCTCTTTTAAATAAGTCGCAAAGTACGCAAGCGGATCGCTCTTTTTAGCTTCAGACAATTCTTCTGCTCCGCGATATGCACGATCATCGTCATCACTTGAATGGGCAGTCATACGCTCTGAAACAGTTTCAATAAGAGTAGGCCCTTCTCCTCTGGATGCACGATCTCTTGCTTCTTTTACCACTCGGTATACTTCAAGGACGTCGTTTCCATCAATTGTGTAGCCTGGCATGCCATATCCAATTGCACGATCAGATACTTTTGCGCATCCTAGCTGCTTTTCAACCGGAACAGAAATCGCATACTTGTTATTTTCACACATAAAGATAACAGGAAGCTTATGAACACCTGCAAAGTTCGCGCCTTCGTGGAAATCTCCTTGGTTGGAAGATCCTTCTCCAAACGTAACAAACGTTACTAAGTCTTTTTTCTCCAATCGTCCTGCTAAAGCGATTCCTACTGCATGAGGCACCTGTGTTGTAACCGGAGAAGATCCTGTTACAATTCGCTTTTCCTTATGCCCAAAGTGACCTGGCATTTGACGACCTCCTGAGTTTGGATCTTCTGCTTTAGCAAACCCAGAAAGCATTAAATCACGCGCAGTCATTCCAAATGCTAGCACAACACCCAGATCGCGGTAATAAGGTAATATGTAATCATTCTCTCTATTTAAGGCAAAAGCTGCGCCAACTTGAGCGGCTTCTTGACCTTGACATGAAATAACAAAAGGCACCTTCCCTGCACGATTTAATAACCACATACGCTCATCAATTTTTCGTGCAAGCAGCATAGTGCGGTACATTTCAAGTACTTGTTCATCAGTTAATCCTAATGATTCATGACGGTTTTTTGTCATGTTTAAACCTCCTTTAATCATCAAAAATGAATCGCTTTTCCATCTACAGCTAATGAAGCTTCTCCTATCGCTTCTGAAAGGCTAGGGTGAGGATGAATGGTATGAGCAATTTCCCATGGTGTAGCATCCAATACCTTTGCAAGACCTGCTTCAGAAATCATATCCGTCACGTGAGGTCCAATCATATGCACACCAAGGACATCATTTGTGTCGGCATCAGCAATAATTTTAACAAATCCCTCTGCCTCTCCATATACAAGAGCTTTTCCAACGGCCTTAAACGGAAACTTTCCAACCTTCAGCTGAAACCCTTGCTGTTTTGCTTCTTGTTCTGTTAATCCTACACTTGCTGCCTCCGGGCTGCTGTATACGCATTTAGAGATTGTTGTATAATCAATCTTCAAAGGCTTTTCACCATGTAAATGCTCAACAGCTACAATTCCTTCGTGAGAAGCTACATGTGCAAGCTGCAGTCCGCCAATCACATCTCCAATTGCGTAGATATGAGATTCTTTCGTTTGATAAAAATCATTTGTGGCAATCACACCGTTTTCTACTACAATATCGGTATTCTCGAGACCAATTCCTTCGACATTCGCTTGACGCCCTACAGATACAAGCAGCTTTTCTGCTTCATATTCTTGCATATCGTCTCCTACTTGAGCGGAAATTTTCACCTGACCACCAATAGACAGTGTATCAGCCATTACTTTAGCAGAAGTAATAATGGTAACTCCTTTTGCTTTTAAAAGCTTCGTCATTTCACGGGAGATATCTTGATCTTCTGTTGGTAAAATTCGATCGCTGTATTCAACAACCGTTACATCAACATCAAAATCTGTGAGCATTGACGCCCATTCAATTCCGATAACGCCGCCTCCCACAATAATAATAGAAGCAGGAAGTGTTTCCATCTTTAATGCTTCATCTGAAGTGATTACTTTCTCTCCGTCAATCGTTAAACCAGGTAATGTTCTAGGACGAGACCCGGTTGCGACAATTACATTCTTTGGAATAAGCATTTCGTTCTCTTCACCGCTTTTTAATTCGACGGAGATAGTTCCTGGCATAGGAGAAAAAATAGAAGGTCCTAAAATACGTCCAATTCCTTCATATACCTCAATTTTACCTTTTTTCATTAACTGTTTGACACCATTATGTAACTGTGAAACAATTTCTGACTTTCGTTCTTGTACACGTGCATAGTTCAATAGTACATTGGACGTTTCTACGCCAAATTCACTGCTTTTCTTAGCCGTTTGATAGACTTCTGCACTTCTTAGTAAAGCTTTGCTTGGGATACACCCTGCGTGCAGGCATGTGCCGCCTAACTTATTTTTTTCCACAACCGCTACCGATAGACCTAACTGAGAGGCACGAATAGCTGCTACGTACCCTCCGGTTCCACCGCCGAGAATGACCAAATCATATTCTTTTGCCACACTGCTTCACACCTTTCTGCAAACGCTATTAAGCGCCTTTATATTCCTTCACTTCTTCTTCACCTGTAAGCACTCGTAGAGCCCCTTCAGCTAGCGCTTGAAGCTCATTTTCTCCAGGATAAACAATGACATCTGCAATCCACTTTACATGATTAATAATCAGCTCAACAAACGCTTTTGAATAAGCAATGCCTCCTGTTAAAATAATGGCATCTACTTTTCCATGCAATACCGTACTGGCAGCTCCAATTTCCTTCGAAATTTGATAAGCCATTGCTTCGTAGATAAGCTTAGCTTTTTCGTTTCCATTTTTCACCATCAATTCGACTTTCTGCACGTCAGATGTGCCCAAATAACCGACAAGCCCGCCTTTTCCTACAAGCATTTTCATAATCTCCCCGCGGTAATACTGACCTGAAAAGCAAAGACGAACTAATTCACCAACCGGTACACCGCCAGCGCGCTCTGGACTAAAAGGACCGTCACCGTGCAGGCCATTGTTCACATCAATTACTTTTCCGCGTTGATGAACTCCGACTGTAATGCCTCCACCCATATGGGTAACAATAACGTTCATTTGTTCATATGTGCTATTCATTTCTTTAGCCACTTTTCGAGCAACCGATTTTTGATTCAGCGCGTGAAAGATGCTTTTCCTTTCCATAAAAGGAGTTCCTGAGATACGAGCGATGTCACTTAGCTCATCTACCACCACTGGATCAACAATGTACGCTGGAATATTTAATCCAGACGCAATCTCAAACGCTAAAATCCCACCTAAATTTGAAGCATGATGGCCGGCATAACCGTCTTTTAAATCTTTGAGCATGGCTTGATTTACTTCATATGTGCCGCCTTCAATCGGGCGTAAAAGCCCTCCTCTTCCACATACTGCACTTAATTTAGATAAATTAATCCCTTCTTCATCAAGTGCCTCTAAAATCGAGTTTTTACGGAACTCATACTGTGCATATATCGTCTCAAACTGATTCATTTGCTGTGAATCGTAGCGGATTGTTCGATCAAAAATTGGTTTATCGTTGTGAAACACGCCAATTTTTGTGGACGTTGAACCCGGATTTATTATCAGCATTCGATATTCGTGCATATCCAACACATGTCCTCCTACCTTATCATTCTCATAAATGAAGGCTAGGTCGAAAGGATTTCATTTATTCCTTTTGCCTAGCCTTCAGCTCAAACATTAGCGCGTATGACGTCTACTTAAAATATGCTGTCCATTTTGTAAAAATTGACTGCGTGAACGACGCAGCTTTTCAATTCTTTCTTCAGCTAAGCGATCTGCTGCTAGATAGGTTGGAATGCCATCTCGCTTTGAGATTTCAACTACCTTTTCAATATTATCATAAATACCTTCAACTTTTTTCAGCGCACGCTCACGGTTATACCCAACTAGCTCATCAGCTACGTTAATAACGCCTCCTGCGTTAATAACATAGTCGGGTGCATATACAATGCCTAATTCATGAATTAAATCACCATGACGCGTTTCTTTCAATTGATTATTAGCTGCCCCTGCAATAACTTTTGCTTTTATTTGAGGGATCGTTTCATCGTTAATCGTTGCTCCGAGTGCACAAGGAGCATAGATATCACATTCTACACCATAAATATCATTCGGGTCTACTGCTTGCGCACCAAATTCTTCTACCGCACGCTGAACAGCTTCTTTATTAATATCCGTTACAATAAGTTTCGCTCCTTCTTCGTGAAGGTGGCGGCATAAATTATACGCTACGTTTCCTACACCTTGGACAGCTACTACTTTTCCTTCAAGCATATCTGTTCCAAATGCTTCTTTTGCTGCTGCTTTAATTCCTCGGTATACGCCGTAGGCTGTGACTGGTGATGGATTGCCTGATGAACCAAAAGCAGGAGATACACCCGTTACATAATCCGTTTCCTCATATACAATATCCATATCCTCTACCGTTGTGCCCACATCTTCTGCTGTAATATATCGACCATTTAACCCTTGAATAAAGCGACCAAATGCACGGAACATCGCTTCATTTTTGTCTTTGCGAGGATCTCCGATAATAACCGTTTTCCCTCCTCCTAAATTCAAGCCTGCTGCTGCATTTTTATAAGTCATTCCGCGTGATAGACGAAGCGCATCTTCAATTGCAGCCTCTTCTGATTCATATGTCCACATTCTCGTACCGCCTAGAGCTGGTCCAATTGTTGTATCGTGAATCGCAATAATGGCTTTTAAGCCTGAATCTTTATCTTGGCAAAATAATAACTGCTCGTAATCGTATGTTTCCATATAGTCAAAAATTTTCATTGTTAGTGCCTCCTAAGAATTCTGTTGGGCGACGCTGATAGCAAGCGCCAGTGAGTATAATTTACTTTCTGATGAATCTGCTCTGGATGTTAAGACGACCGGAGCTTTTGCTCCTGCTAGAATAGCTCCAACTTTTGCTTTAGCAAAATAAATGAGGGATTTATATAAGACGTTCCCTGTTTCAATTGCTGGAACGAGTAATATATCTGCTTGACCGGCAACTTCACTTTGAATGCCTTTTTGCTTGGCTGCTTCTATGTTAATGGCATTGTCGAGTGCTAAAGGTCCATCAATAACGCAGCCTTTAATTTGTCCTCTGCGGTTCATCTGTGTAAGAAGCGCAGCCTCTACTGTTGCAGGCATCAAAGGGTTCACAACTTCAACCGCTGCAATAGGAGCTACCTTTGGCATCTCTACCCCAATAGAGTGGGCAACGTTCACCGCATTTTGAATGATTTGAACTTTCTCTTCCAGAGATGGCGTAATATTCATAGCTGCATCTGTTACAAGAATCGGACGGTCATAGTGAGGAACGTCAAACACAGCTACATGTGATAAAACATTTCCCGTACGCAAACCATGCTCTTTATTTAACACAGCTTTTAAGATAAGCGATGTGGATAAATTCCCTTTCATTACGATATGAGCTTGACCTTGCTGAACTGAACGCACAGCCAATTGAGCCGCTTCTAAAACGGACTCCGTATGTACGACCGTCACAGCCTTATGAGTGAGTAAGGATGGGCGGTACTGCCTGAATAATTCATTAATTGTCGTTTCGTTGCCAAACAAAATAAATTCAGAAACTTTCCTTGACACAGCTTCATACACTGCCTCAATTGTTTCTAAGTCTTCAGCTGCAGCAACAGCAACAGTCAAAGAAGACTGCTTAGCAACCCGAGATAAGATGGTAGCAAGAGTCATGGAATGTTCGACCTCTCCTTTTTCATTCTTTCGTTTGCCCCGTTTTAAAGAGCATACTGCGCGTTTAGGCAGTCACCTAAAATACATGCAAGATTTGTGCCATCCTCTGCATATATTACATAATATAGCTGCTTATATCCTTTCTTACGCACAAAAAAAATTTTTTTATTGATTCTAACAACAAATAGAAAAAAAGAATACCTCTTTATTTATATGCAACAAACTGCATACCATGCATTTTATTGCATGCTGTTATTTGCAAGATTGTATTTTTCCAACTTATAATACAAAGAACGCAGGGAAATATTAAGCTGTTTTGCTGTTTTCGTTCGGTTATACTCGTTTGCAAGCAGCACTTTTTGAATAAGTTCCGCTTCGTAATTTTCCATCATGTGCGCTAAAGTCTTCCCTTCGAACATTACCTCTTCATTCACCTGATTTTTTTCTTTATTGCCCTTGCCTTCAAGTGAAGGGAGATGAACAGAATCAATCATTGTTTCTGTATAGTGCATATAAATAATCGCTCTACCTAATATGTTTTCAAGCTCTCTGACATTTCCTGGCCAGTCGTATGATCTTAATGACTGTAAAGCCCGCTCTGTTACTCCTTCAACATGTCGGCCGTAATCTTGATTAATTTTTGTAATTAAGTGTGTAACAAGCGCACCAATATCCTCTTTTCTCTTCCGAAGTGGAGGTATGTGAATCGGAATTTTGTTTAGCCGATAATACAAGTCCTGTCTGATGCTCCCATCAGCCATTCCTTTTTCTAAATTCACATTCGTAGCTGCAATAACGCGAACATTCACCGGAATAGGAGTCGTTCCTCCAACGCGAATAAGCTCTTTTTCTTGAAGAACCCGAAGCAGCTTAGCCTGCATATGAGCTGAGAGCTCCCCGATTTCATCTAAAAAGATGCTACCGTTATTGGCTTCTTCAAAAACGCCGCGTTTCCCGCCTCTTTTTGCCCCGGAAAAAGCTCCTTCTTCGTACCCAAAAAGTTCACTTTCAAGCAAAGACTCAGAAAGCGCAGCACAGTTAATCCGGACAAATTTATTAAACTTTCGGCTGCTCGCATTATGAATAGCATGTGCAAACAACTCTTTACCCGTCCCAGATTCACCTCTAAGCAAAACAGTAGCTGGTGTTTTAGCAGCAAGTCTAGCCTGCTCAATTGCTAACTGAAACTCTTCAGATTGACCAATGATATCAGCAAATGAATATTTCGCTTCAAGCGTTCGGATAATTTGACGCGCTCTTTTGAGTTCATTTGTAAGCTCTTGAATTTCAGACATATCATGAATAACGCCAACGCTGCCTTTTAATTTTCCATCAACAATAACGGGTGCAACATTCACAACTACGTCTCTTTTACTCGGACCGAGCCTCATCCTTACACCTCGAACAGGACGCCTTGTTTGCAGCACCTTCATGTGCATACTGTCTCCTTCAGAGATATCGGCAGTCGCGGGCTGACCAATAATATCCGTCTTTTTTAAACCCGTAATTCTCGTATAAGCAGGATTAATTAAAATCCCTCTTCCTTCTTCATCCACAACCGAAATAGCTTCTTCAGAAGATTGAATAATAGCTTGAAGCATAGTTTGTACTTCTTTTAAGTTCGTAACTTCTTCTGCCAATCCGACAACGTCCGTAATATCTTTAAAAATCGAAAAGGCCCCAAACAGCTCTCCATTCTCGTCGAGTATTGGTATTCTAGTCGTAATTACCTTGCGTCCGCTATCTAACACAAATTCACTATTTTGATCAATCGTTTTTGTATGAAGAACATCAACAAGTTTACTATTTGGAATGACTTTATGAAGATGCTTACCAATTACATCTCTGTGTGAAAAGTTCGTCAAACGCTCGGCACTTTGATTAAATAGCGTAATATATCCATTCCTATCAATCACGACCATCGCATCATGAGCCGCGTTAAAAATAAGATCATATTTATACGATTCTTGCTTTAACCGCTGAATTAACTCTTCTTTTTCCTCCATCAGATTGGCCATAATTTCAGCAACCAATCCCGGCACTACCAGTGCATCAGCGGGTTTGCTTCTTTGCAATTGTTGAAAGACGCCTTGTTTACCTGTTGTTTCAACAATGACATCGAGCTGCTTTGTCATATAAGGCTCCCAATTCATTCCGGTTGAAATATCTTGTTCTTGCGCATGCAAAACAGCCGGCGCGTTAGCTCGTACGTCTACTACACCAATCACTTTCATAAATTCTGTTTCCAACAAGATTTTCAGAATAGCTAATCCGCCTTTTCCTCCTCCAACAATCAACACATTTTGCATATTTTTTCACCTTTTCTACTTAATATGTACATATTCCGTGCAAAATATTGCATATACCTATCATATAAAAAAAGAAACACTCTTGACAATTTATTTAGTTCTTTTATGATTCAAGTATAACGGTTTCGTAATGTAAACGCATTCATTTTAAAAAAAGAGAAGCGAAAGGAGCAATTATGGTTCGAATTATCGCACTGCTAATCTTACTTATTCCTGGTATACTCGCTGGCTATGGCATTAAACTTATGAGAGATATGATTTTTGGCATCCTGCAATCCCCGTTCCCTTCTTTATTTTTGCAATTTTCAGTCGGTGTTCTATTATTTTTAATCGGCCTTGGATTTGTTGCTGGCTTTATTCTGCACAGAGACCGCAAGCGAAACAAAGTTCAAGACAGATTTCAAAAAGATAAAAAAACATCGCATTAATGCGATGTTTTTTTACGAAAAGCGCCCTCCAAATTGCTTCACCATTTTTTCTGGATAATCGGTAATAACGGATTCACATCCATATTTTCGAAGCTGCTCAGCTACTTTTACATCATTTACTGTGTAAGGTCGCACTGGAATTTGACAATCTTTTGAAGCGGCTACATTTACTTCATTAACGGTACGCTGATTAGGGTGAAGAGCTTTTGCGCCAAGATGCTGCGCATATACCCAAGGCTCATACATCGGATAAGAATATAAAATAGCTGTTTCAATCGTAGAATCCAGAGAACCAATTCGGGCTAAGCTGTTATGATTAAAAGATGAAATCATCGTTCGATCCTTCATCTTGTATAAATAAATTAAATCCAAGACTTTCATTTCCAAGTATGGATAGTCAAATATATTGTTTTTCAACTCAATATTTACGCTAATTCCTTCACTTAAAGCCCACTCCATTACTTCATTTAACGTGGGGATTTTACATACTCCATACTTTTTTTTGAACTTATAGCTCGCATCTAATTTTTGTAAATCTTGATACGTAAAATCTTTTACATACCCTTTTCCATTCGTCGTTCGATCTACTTTTTCATCATGAATTACAGCAAGTTCTCCATCCTTTGTCATATGCACATCAAGTTCAATTCCATGTGCTCCAACTCTCGCTGCTTCTTTGAAGGAAATCATCGTATTTTCAGGAAACGTTCCAGCTGCGCCGCGATGACCTATTACAAACATACTTGCTCAACTCCTCTATTATCACTTATTATTAACTTTAGCATTACTTAATAGTGAAAGCACGAATTTACTGTTTATACTTTTTTACTTTCATTACTTTATATGCAAAAGGAGGTCGTTGTGTATGAGACCACTGCAAATTTCACCGGATACAGCCGTAAAATTAGCGGAACAATTAAATATCCCCCTCGAGCAATTAATGCATATGCCTCAGCATATTTTGCTGCAGAAACTTGCTGAATTAAATGCGAGCGAAGATAAAAAAGGATCTGAATAACAGATCCTTTTTTCTTTCGAATTTTCATTTCCAAAAATAGTATTACCTTATCACTTCATTCCCCATAACATATATTAGAATATTTAATAATATAAATGTATTTTTAAAAATGCTTTTAGATAAGTAATTTAATACTTTTTTGTGTATATTTAATTATTTTTTGATTTTTCCATATAATTTCATTGACGAAATTATTGTTTTTCTACTAAAATAAAAATACATTATATTTATTCCGGTACTTATATTCTGATTTTTTGATCAATTCAAAAAAAAAAAAAAAAAAGAATTAAATAGTATGAGAAAAATTTAGGGGGACTTCATTATGCAAGCAGCTGTACAACACGAAAATCAGCAGCCAAATGGGTCTAGGAAAAAACATCCTCCTGGACTGTACTTATTATTCGCTACTGAGGCATGGGAAAGGTTTAGTTATTATGGAATGAGAGCCATTCTGGTTCTTTATTTAACTGCTACCGCTGCTCAAGGTGGACTCGGGGTAGATAAAGCAACTGCACTGAGCTTATATGGAACATTCACTAGTGCTGTTTACATTACGCCAATGATTGGCGGATATTTAACAGACCGCTTCCTCGGAAGAAGGTTAGCCATCACTATCGGTGGTGTGATTATGGCACTTGGGAATTTTTCCATCTTCATTCACCAAAGTGTAGCCGCTTTGTATATCGGACTTGCTTTATTAATTATCGGAAACGGATTTTTCAAACCAAATATCTCCACATTGGTCGGAGATCTGTATGAAGAAAATGATCCTCGCCGTGACGGTGCTTTTACCATTTTTTATATGGGTATTAACTTTGGTGCATTTTTCGCACCGTTAGTTGTTGGATTAATGAGTTACAAATACGGATTTTTAACAGCAGCTATTGGAATGGTTGTTGGACAAATTTTATTTAACCTACTGGCTAATCGCTACTTAGGTGATATCGGGAAAGAGCCTACAGGAAAAGTTCACGCAGCGGCATCTCAAACATCAACTGCTCCGCTGACAGTACGAGAAAAGAAAAGAACGGTTGCTATCGTTATTCTAGCCTTCGTTGTTATTGCTTTCTGGACAGCTTTTGAACAGGCTGGAAGTTCTTTAACGCTATATGCTCAAGATCAAATTAATCGTCAAATAGGTAGTTTCACGGTTCCAACAGAGTGGTTCCAATCATTGAATCCGCTGTTTATCATGATTTTAGCACCAATTATGTCACTAGTTTGGTACAAGCTAGGAAATTCAAAACGCGGTGATTTCAAAACGCCAACAAAAATGGGTATGGGACTTGTAACAGTCGGATTAGGATTCTTAATTTTAATTCCGGCCGTTATGTATACTGGTAATGATCCAGCTTTAAAAGTAAATATCCTGTTCATGATTTTCACTTACTTCCTGCACACGCTAGCTGAGCTTATGATTTCGCCAGTAGGGTTGTCTATGGTAAGTAGACTAGCTCCATTAAAGCTTGCTTCTCTTTTAATGGGCGTATGGATGGCAAGCTCTGCTGTCGCTAATAAGCTAGCGGGTGTTCTTGCATCTTATACACAGTCTTTAGGTTATTTCGATATCTTCAGCTTAATCGGGGCTGTAACAATTGTACTTGGAATTATTGTTCTGTTCCTTTCAAAACCGATTGCTAAATTAATGGATTAAAAAAAGCAGCCTTTTCTGAAGGCTGCTTTTTTTATAATTTACTTATCCATATCCCATTTAAAATATGGAGATAAATTTTTTAATGCATCTTCTAAATCTTTTTTCAAGTACAAAACCCTCATAACAATTAAATAAATTATTTCAATAAAATACACCACTATGGATATGAAGAAAAACAAGATGCACGTTCCATTAACCTCAATATTTTCACCTCTTAAAACAAAATAAAAAGACCAATGAATGATTAAAATTCATCGGCCCTGCAGTAGAAAGTTTATTGGTTTTCAGTTTACTATCTAATGTAAATTCCAAAAGTTTATCGGCATGTACTCTGTATTACAAAAGGTATAAACTCACTCAAAACCCCGTAATTCCAGCAGTCCTATCCCTTTCAACTCGCTTTATGTTCAAGGCGTAATTTATCCGCAACCATGGCGATAAATTCACTATTTGTCGGCTTCGCTTTTGACATACTGACAGTATATCCGAATAATGAAGAAATGGAATCAATGTTTCCTCGGCTCCATGCTACTTCAATGGCATGACGAATGGCGCGCTCAACGCGGCTTGCCGTTGTATTATATTTTTTTGCAATATCAGGATACAGTACTTTTGTAATCGACCCAAGCAGCTCAATATCCTTATATACCATTGAAATGGCTTCTCTCAAATACAAATAGCCTTTGATATGAGCAGGTACACCAATTTCGTGAATGATGCTCGTAATGCTTGCATCTAAATTTGCTGGTTTGCTGTCGCGATGTGAACGCATGGAAGAAGATGAACGTTGCATAAATGAAGATGTTTGTCCGCTAACTTGACGAATATGATTCACTAAGTTTTCCATATCAAACGGTTTTAGAATAAAATAAGCAGCTCCTAAATCCACCGCTTTTTTCGTTACGTCTTCTTGACCAAATGCTGTTAGCATAATGACATTTGGATAATTCTCTTTTTTCATTTCTTTTAACTGACCTAAAACTGCTAATCCATCTAGATGCGGCATAATAATGTCTAATACAAGAACATCCGGATTTTTATCTTTTAAAATGGATAAACACTCTTGTCCATTGTAAGCTACTCCGATTACTTCCATGTCTTCTTGCTCTGAAATATAATCTTCAAGTAAACCAATTAGTTCCCGATTATCATCAACCAAGCATACTTTAATTTTTTTCAATGCAGCTTCCTCCTCAGTCCTTTATGTTATACGTCGTTTCCTACGTGTCTCTATTCTTTATTCTAAAGGACAAATTCGACAATGCAACATTATTTCCTTTATTTTTTTAGAAAAAAGTCTTTTAAATGGAATTTATTCGATTTTCTCTTATTTTCTTTGTTTTTCGACGTTTTTCTCGTACATTTACGACAATAATTTTTATCAAAAAAAGCGAACTAATGACAACATTAGCTCGCTTTTTTTCGATTATTTTCATAAATATCAATTCCTGCTTCGTTAAGCATCCATTCAATATGGACACCATAACCCGAGGTAGGATCATTTACAAAAACATGGGTAACCGCTCCAACGACTTTACCGTTTTGAATAATCGGGCTCCCGCTCATTCCTTGAACAATTCCACCTGTTTTCTTTAGCAATTTAGGATCTGTAATTTTAATAACCATTCCTTTAGTAGCCGGAAACTTTTGAGGTATAGTACTCATAATTTCAATATCAAATTCTTCCACTTGATCATCATCTACTACCGTTAGAATTTTAGCTGGTCCTTCTTTTACTTGATGAGATAGGGCAATTGGCATTGCTTTATCCATTATTCCGTTTTCCATCGTTGAAGACAATTTTCCAAAAATACCAAAAGGACTATTTCGTGTAATATTTCCAATGATTTGTCTATCTTCAGAAAACCTTGCTAGCTTTTCACCGGGAACGCCGTTAGAACCTTTTTCAATTGATGTAACGGTCGAACGGACAATTTGTCCATCTTCTACTACGATTGGCTTTTTTGTATCCATATCCGAAATAACGTGGCCTAAAGCGCCGTATTTTTTAGATTTTGGATCATAAAAAGTCATTGTGCCAATTCCTGCAGCTGAATCACGGATGTATAAACCAATTCTGTACGCATAATCTTGCTTATCTTTTAACGGATACAGCTTAGTGTCAAACTGCTTTTTTTCTCTTAAAATATGCAGATTTAATGGTTCACCCGTTTTTCCTGCCTGCTGAATAAACGGTGTAATATCACTCATTTTTTCAATGGTTTTACCATTAATCTTCGTAATCATATCTCCAACTTGAATACCCGCAATTTCGCCAGGAGATCTTTTACCTTTTGCTGTATCTACCTGATGATAGCCTACAACAAGAACACCTTTTGAATTTAATTTCACACCGATTGATTGTCCACCTGGAATGACTTTAAAATCAGATAATACCTGCACGTCTACACGCTTTACAGGAATACCGGCCAAATGAAGCATCAACTCTTCTTTGCCTACCTGTTTGCCTGCTACAGTCAGCTTCGCCTTGTTACTTGTTACATCGTAAACAGGTGATGAAGCTTCTACGCTAAGCGGTAATGTCGTATTAATTTTTTCTTTTTGCTGTTCAAATAAGACGATTTGTTTTGGAATGTGTATATATTGTTGCACAACTGGAATAAACCCTACAAAGATGAACGAAACAAGGAGAATCGCACCAATTATATGTCTGTATCGATTTTGCATGTTTTCACTCTCCTCGCTTCCTCGCCTAAATGGCTACACATTTAATTTAGCCTTCTTAGAGCGCATTTATAACAGAAGTTCAGAGAAAAATGAAAAGAAGTGCAAGGAAACATTTTCAGTTCCTCCATTTTGTATAAAAAAACACCTTTAACACATACTGTTACGTGTTAAAAGGTGTTTTTTTAAATGGTGTGCTTCATCTTATCCGCTAAATCTAAAAGCTCTTTGGCATGTTCCTTCGTTAAGCTTGTAATTTCAGCTCCTGCAATCATTCGACCAATTTCTTTTACTTTTTCATCAAGAGTTAATGGAAGAACAGATGTCGTTGTACGATCACCTTTTATCTCTTTAGCAATAAAGAGATGAGTATCTGCCATCGCTGCTACCTGAGGCAGATGAGATATACAGAGAACTTGTGAATCAACAGAAATAGCATGTATTTTTTCACCGATCGATTGAGCTACTCTTCCACTTACGCCTGTATCAACTTCATCAAAGATAATGGACGTCACGCCTTGATGCTTAGAGAAGATGCTCTTTAACGCCAGCATAATTCTTGACAGTTCTCCTCCTGAGGCTACTTTTGCAAGAGGCTTTAAAGGTTCACCAGGATTGGTAGAAATATAAAATTCTACGTTGTCAATGCCGTCTTTGGTGAATTTTATTCTTTCTCCATTTAATTCAACGTCATTTTTACCTGCATTTACAACAGAGAATTTAATTTGAAATACGGTCTTAGCCATATACAGTTCTTGAAGCTCATGATGGATGCTGTCCGTTAACTCTTGAGCAAGTTTTTTTCGAATAGCTGAAACGTTATTAGCTTCTACTAATAAATCCTGTGCTACACTGTTTAACTGTTCTTTGATCTTGCTTACATGCGTATCTCGATTTTCAATACGATCAATTTCATCTTCAATTTGCGCTGCATATTCTAGAATTTCATCTACACTTTGACCATATTTACGCTTTAAGTGATTAATTTCATTTAAACGCGCTTCAATAAAGTCTAAGCGTTTGGGATCAAATTCTAATAAATCAAGCTGCTGACGAATTTTATAAGATGCGTCTTCTAGCTGATAGAAGCTCGATGAAATGATCTCAGAAATTTCGGCATAGTTTTTTTCCAGTGACGAAATATCCTCCGTATGATTCATCGCTACGCCTACCCAATCTAAACCTTGATGTTCACCGTGCAGCGCATTGTACGCATCGTTTAGCGACGTATAGATCTTTTCAAAGTTAGAAATCTTCAAACGCTCTTCATTTAGTTCCTCGTCTTCGTTCAGCTGCAAATTTGCCGCTTTGATTTCATCTAATTGAAATTGAATAAGATCGAGGCGATGTGCCATCTGCTGTTCATTTTCAGTTAATTGATCGAGCTGCTTTTTTAGCGATGTATACCTAGAAAATACCTCTCGATACTCCGTCAAAGCCTCTTCTACTTTTTCTCCTCCATATTGATCAAGAAGAGTTAAGTGACGATCTTGATTCATTAAATCTTGGTGCTCGTGCTGTCCATGTATATCAATTAACGTCTGTCCGACTTCACGTAGGATAGCTAACGTTACGAGCTTACCGTTGATGCGGCAAATACTTTTCCCATTTGTAGTGATATCTCGGCGAAGCACAATCATTCCATCTTCCACTTCCAAACCGACTTGTTTGGCTTTTTCGTGACTCGGATGCTGTTCTTCATCAAATAAGAAAAGTCCTTCAATTTCGGCTCTGTCTGTTCCGTGGCGTACAAACTCGGAAGAGCCTCTTCCACCTACTAACAATGAAATGGCATCAATAATAATCGATTTCCCCGCTCCTGTTTCGCCTGTTAATACCGTTAAGCCTTTTTCAAATGAAACAGAAAGTTCATCAATAATCGCAAAGTTTTTAATGGATAATTCAGCTAACAACCTGCTTCACTCACCTTTATAACATTTCTAAGAATCGGTCTGATATAATTTGCGTATCTTCAGGAGTACGGCAAATAATCAAACATGTATCGTCTCCACAAATTGTTCCTAATATTTCATCCCAGTCCAAATGATCAATTAATGCGCCAATCGCATTTGCATTTCCCGGTAATGTTTTCATCACCAACATATGCCCAGCTGAATCAATTTTTACAAATGCGTCCATAAGAGAGCGCTTTAACTTTTGTAAGGGATTAAAACGCTGATCTGCAGGCAAGCTGTATTTGTATCGACCGTCCATCAAAGGCACTTTGACTAAGTGCAGTTCTTTAATATCACGAGAAATTGTTGCCTGTGTTACATTAAAACCTTGGTTTTTTAAAATATCTACCAATTCATCCTGTGTTTCAATATCATTATTCGTGATAATATCACGAATTTTAATATGTCTTTGCCCTTTATTCATGTTGGCACCTCACATTAATATGTAATCTTCTTTTTGTTTTGTTGTTTATAAGTCTTTCACTAATTAAGTATCATAATGTGTTCAACTTGATTATGCACCTTTTGTATAAAGAGTCATAATCAAATCGCCAATGCTAAGTCTTTGCTTAACATTGGCCATTATTACTTTTTCTCTTTTAACGTCTTATGTGCTTCTTCGACTACTTCACGCACAGTAAGCGGAGCTTGATTTTTACCAAGTTCACGCTCGCCTTTCCAGCGCAGGTGGAGAAGAAATTCGATATTTCCATCTCCTCCCGTTATCGGTGAATACGACATGTTATATACATCGTATCCTTGACGAAGCGAGAAATCCACCATGCCTTGAAGAACTTCTTCATGCACTTTTGAATCACGCACGATTCCTTTTTTCCCAACTTGCTCTCTTCCAGCCTCAAACTGTGGCTTAACGAGCGCAACAACATCGCTGTGTGGAACAAGAAGTTTTTTTAACACAGGAAGAATGAGTCTTAAGGAAATAAATGATACATCAATAGAAGCGAATTCAGGCAAACCTCTTGATAAATCAGCTGGCGTCACATAACGGAAATTTGTTCGTTCCATTACTTCTACTCGTTCATCTTGACGAAGCTTCCAAGCTAGCTGATTATAGCCTACGTCTAGCGCATAGGACATCTTCGCTCCATTTTGAAGCGCACAATCAGTAAAGCCTCCAGTAGAAGAACCAATATCAATCATGATTTTATCCGCTACATGGACATTAAATTCTTTAATCGCTTTTTCAAGCTTAAAGCCGCCTCTGCTGACGTAAGGCATCACTGCACCTTTAATTGTCAGCGGCGTATCGCGTTCAATTTTCTCTCCCGGCTTATCCAAACGGACTTCATTCGCATAGACAAGTCCTGCCATCACTGTACGCTTTGCTTTTTCTCTTGTTTCAATCAAACCTCGTTCTACTAATAATACATCTACTCGTTCTTTTTTTGTCACTTAACTTCAAGCCTCTTTTGTGTTGGTGTTACGAGTTTTTTAACTCGATTTATAATCTCTTCTTTGGTTAAGCCAATTTCTTCTAAAAGTTTTGTTACGCTGCCGTGCTCGATAAAGCGATCTGGAATCCCCATACGTTCAACGCGCGTATCATAATAGCCGTGCTCTGATGCAAACTCTAACACCGCGCTTCCAAAACCGCCTTGAAGTACCGCTTCTTCTACCGTAATCACAGGCTTACTAGTTTGGAAAATCTCATGAAGCATTTTTTCATCCAGCGGTTTAATAAAACGAGCATTTACCACTTTGACGCTGATTCCTTGCTTCTCAAGTTCTGCTGCTGCATCCATCGCCATTGAAATCGTTGTACCAAACGTTAAAATGGTTGTATCTGAACCTTCTTTTAATACGTCCCATGTACCGATCGGAATGTTTTTCAGTTCTGAATCTAGTTCAACACCTAATCCGTTTCCTCTAGCATAGCGCATAGCAATCGGACCTTCTTCATAAGTCAAAGCAGTGTGAACCATGTGCTGGCCTTCATTCTCGTCTTTTGGCATCATAATAACAAGGTTAGGCAAATGACGTAAGAATGCAATATCAAACACGCCTTGATGCGTTTCACCATCAGCACCTACTAGCCCAGCGCGATCAATCCCAATAAATACATTTAGCTTCTGACGGCAAATATCATGGACCACTTGATCGTATGCACGCTGTAAAAACGTAGAATAAATAGCTAAAAAGGGCTTCATATTTTGAGTTGCAAGACCCGCTGCCATTGTTGTTGCATGCTGCTCTGCAATCCCAACATCAAACATGCGATGCGGAAACTCTTTTTGAAATGCTTCGAGTTTTGAACCCACAGGCATTGCTGGCGTTACAGCTACAATACGATCATCTTCCCTAGCCATCTTCAATACCGTATCACTTACTAGTTTACTCCAAGCAATCGGAACATTTTTGTCTTTAATAAAGTCACCGGACTCAATTTTGTAAGGGCCTGTACCATGCCATGCTCCGCTTTTATCGCTTTCCGCCGGCAAGTACCCTTTCCCTTTTTTCGTAATAACGTGAATCAGTACCGGACCTTTTGTTTTCTTTGCATATTGTAACGTTTCCAATAAATCATCATAGCTATGGCCATCAACCGGGCCTAAATACGTAAAGCCAAGGTCTTCAAAGAACATGCCTGACACGACCATATACTTTAGGCCATCTTTTACACGTTCTGCCGTTGCCGCAAGCTTACCGCCTACTGCAGGCACTTTTTTCAGCAAGACTTCAAGCTCATCTTTTACCCAGTTGTATTTGCCTGCCGTGCGCAAACGTCCTAGAATACTGTGTACAGCCCCCACGTTAGGAGCGATAGACATTTCATTGTCATTTAAAATAACGGTCATATCCGTTTGCTCGTGCCCGATGTGGTTAAGCGCTTCAAGAGCCATACCACCTGTTAAAGCTCCGTCACCAATGATAGGAACAATATGAGCTTTTGTTTTTTGCAAATCTCTTGCAGCAGCCATTCCCATTGCGGCTGAAAGAGATGTAGAACTATGTCCCGTTTCCCATACGTCATGCTCACTTTCGTCACGCTTTGGAAAACCGCATAATCCTTTATATTGACGGATTGTATCAAACTCTCCCGCTCGTCCTGTTAAAATTTTATGGACATACGACTGATGCCCGACGTCCCATAAAAATTTATCTTTTGGGCTGTCGAACACTTTATGGAGTGCAAGCGTTAACTCAACAACCCCCAAATTCGGCCCTATATGACCACCAGTTGCAGAAAGCTTTGTAATTAAAAAACGACGAATCTCTTCACTTAGTTCTTCTAATTGTGTTACTGACATTTTCTTTAAAAACTCAGGATTTTTTATCGTTGTAAGATCCAAGGTGGATCACTCACTTTCGTACTTGTTATAAAGTTACCTTAATACATTGTCTATTGTTTTATACGTATAGTCAATTTTTAGTATTTCCTTATTACTTACAATACCTTTGATATTCTATCAGTAAACCAGTGATATTCAAAGGAAAACAGTGAAAAAATAGCCGCTAACACAAATGTGATAACGGCCACCAAGATATTGTATATGTCTTTCAAACCTATGCACTACGCTTTTATACAGTAGTAAAATTATTATAGCATAGCCCCTATTGGGACTCAATCTTATTTTACTGTATCACTCAAAAAAACCTGACAGAAATCGTCATTAACTATCACGTTTTGCTATATATAAACAAATTTCTTCTAGTAATCCGTGCTTAATTTGAGCTTGACGTAACGAGAGAAGTGCTTGTTCAACATGATACTGTAACTTTTCTTTGGCCGCTTCCATACCTAACAAAGAAGGATATGTCGTTTTTTCATTTTCCGTATCACTGCCAATTGGCTTTCCTAATTTTTCTTCAGACCCTTCCACATCCAAGATATCATCTTGAATTTGAAACGCTAACCCTACATGCTTACTGAATTCTTCTAATAATTCTTGCTGTAGAGGCGTAGCTTTTGCAAGAATAGCTCCTGCTTTTACACAAAACCCTAGCAGCTTCCCCGTTTTGTGAAGGTGAATATATTCAAGCTCGTCTAGCGTGAGCTGCTTTTTTTCCCCTTCCATATCCGCAACCTGTCCGCTGATCATACCTTCTGTTCCGCTTGCTTTTACCAGTTCTGTAATGAGCTGAAGCTTCATATGTGATGTAATCTCAGGATGTGCCGCTTCAGAAATGAGCTGAAAGCTATTTGTTAAAAGAGCATCTCCAGCTAATATAGCCGTTGCTTCGCCGTACACCTTGTGATTCGTTGGTTTACCTCTCCTTAAGTCGTCATCATCCATGCTAGGTAAATCATCGTGAATGAGAGAATATGTATGAATCATTTCCACTGCACATGCTGTTTCTAATCCCATGCTCTCGTCTTTTCCAAACGCATGTAGCGTTGCAAACAACAGCACTGGGCGAAGTCGCTTTCCTCCTGCAGTAAGCGAGTAAAGCATGGATTCCTTTAAGTTAACCGGAGCATGTAATGCTTTTACCACTTCAGGCAAGCGTGTTTCTACTCGATCTTTTGTAAAAGAAATATACTCTTTTAAATTCATTTCATTCACCATCACTCTTCCTCCTGTACCGAGAATGGCTCAAGCGTTCCGTCTTCACGTAAAATAGTTTCCATTTGCTTTTCAATATGCTGAAGACGATCGTGACAGAATTTTGAAAGAGTCATTCCTTCTTGGAATTGTTGAATTGCTTCTTCTAAAGGCACGTCGCCTTCTTCTAGCTTGTTTACGATGGTTTCTAACTGCTCCATCGCCTCTTCAAACGTATACTCTTTATTTGTCGCCATTTTTCATCGCTCCTCTATTTTCGAAACTTCACACTGCAACTGTCCATCGGTCAAACGAACGTTTACCACATCGCCTTTGGATACTTGTTTGGTTGATTTAATTAACCCTTTTTCTTTATCGTATACTAAGCTGTAGCCTCTTTCCATTGTTTTTAATGGACTAAGCGTATGTAATTTTGACGTTGCCGTTGCAAATAAAAGCTGTTTTTGCTTTAGCAGCTGCTGCATCTCTTTGGTCAGCATTTTCGTCAGCTGCTGTTGACGCTCCGCCGCTTTCGTTAACTGATGCTCGGGGTGATTGCGCAACAAAGCGGCTGTTAGTTGCTCGTAGTTCGTCCGTTTATGTTCAATGTACCTTCTGCCTTCACGATAAAAACGCTCCATTAACTGATCTAACTGCTGCTCTTTTTGCTCGACCAACTTTTGAGGATAACGAAAAGCATATGATTTCTGGGATCGTTCAAGCCTGCGGCTACTAGACTGAAGCATTTCTTTCATCGAACGAAGAAGACGGATATTTCGCTGAGTCAATCTTTCTGTAATTTCACTGATATGAGGTACAGCCAATTCCGCAGCACCCGTTGGAGTAGGAGCGCGAAGATCTGCTACAAAATCTGCAATTGTAAAATCGGTTTCATGTCCAACCGCTGAAATAACAGGAATATTAGAAGTGAAAATTGCACGAGCAACGCTTTCTTCGTTAAAAGCCCAAAGCTCTTCAATTGACCCACCACCGCGGCCAACAATTAATACGTCTGCTTCTTTACGACGGTTTGCTTCTTCAATTGCCTTAATGATAGACGGTGCCGCATTCACTCCTTGAACAAGAGCGGGCATAACAATAATGTTCGCGTTATATCTGCGCTTTAATGTCGTAATAATATCACGTACGGCTGCTCCAGTTGGAGATGTAATAACACCTATTGTTGTTGGATACTTCGGCAGTTTTCGTTTCCTAGCAGGATCAAATAAACCTTCTTTTTCCAGCTTTTTTTTCAGCTGTTCGTAGGCCAAGTATAAGTTTCCAACGCCGTCAGGCTGCATTTCTTTTACGTACATTTGATAATTTCCGCTTGGTTCATAAACCGAAATTTCAGCTCGAATGAGTACATTCATTCCTTCTTCAGGCTGAAAATTAAGCTGCCGATTATGCCCAGCAAACATAACGGCTGCGATACGAGCATTTTGATCTTTCAAGGTGAAATACATATGTCCCCGACTATGACGTTTAAAGTTAGAAATTTCTCCTTTAATCCATACATCTTGCATGTGAGGGTCTACATCAAACTTGCGCTTAATGTAGCGTGTAAGAGCCGTAACGGTTAGATAACGCACTTCACTCATCATTTTGCCTCCTTTGCAGTCACCCTCTCCCCTTTATATAAAGGAGAGAAGCATTTTGGTCACTTGATTTGGCAAGATGAACCTTTATTTAGATAAAGTTGTTAACACTTTAGACAATACGCCATTGATAAACTTGCTTGATTGATCATCGCCAAACGTTTTCGCTAATTCAATCGCTTCATTTAACGTAACGCTCGTAGGAATTTCTTCTTCATACTTCATTTCGTATACGGCAATACGTAGGATAACGCGGTCTACAGTGGCTACACGATCTAACGTCCATTTTTCTAAATGATTGCGTAAAAGTTCATCAATTTCTTGCTGATGTTCAACCACACCTAGCACGAGACTTTCTAAAAATTGATCAGACTTTTCATTTTGTACAACATTTCCGATTGCCTCCATTGGCTCGGTCTGCCCTAAATCATGCTGAAATAGTGCTTGTAATGCTTTTTGGCGTGCTGTATGTCTTTTCATTATTTTTGCTCCTTTATTTATCTTCTTCAACTAGTATACCTAGATAATAGCATAGTTTATGAAACGATACTTCATTGTTCTTATACGAAGTTTGTAGAACACGAAAAAGACCGTCTTTATGACGAGACAGTCTTTTTCACTTTACCATAGCTTGTGTTGAAAAGGAACAAGTAATCATACGTTATTCCATTTTAGCAACAGCCGTTAGGTAAACGTTTGTTTTATTCAACTTCTTCAATATCAGTTTTTTGCGTATCAAACTGAATCCCTACGATATGAATGTTTACTTCATCGAGATCAATAGCTGTCATATTTTTAAGGGCTTGACGAATGTTATCTTGTACTTGTTGCGCTACGTTTGGAATAGACACCCCAAACTTCATCATACAAAATACGTCTACTTTTATCCCGTTTTCTGTTAAATCCACTTTTACACCTTTACCGTGGTTTTTCTTTCCTAGTTTCTCCACAACGCCAGCTGCAAAATTTCCTCTCATTGCAGAAACGCCTTCTACTTCAGAAGCAGCAATACCCGCAATGACTTCAATAACCTCAGGAGCAATTTCTACTTTGCCAAGAGAATTTGGGTGTTCTTCCATTTCTAATACATGATTTTCATTCATGTACAGCACCTCCTATAGTTTATATTATACTAAGAATTCATTACGTCATATAGCTCAAGAAACTTCGTGTTGAATTCACCACTAACAAATTTTTCATGATTTAATAGTTTTTGGTGAAAAGGAATAGTGGTCGCAACGCCGTCGATAACAAATTCATCTAACGCGCGCTTCATTCGTTCAATAGCTTCCTCACGAGTTGGCGCATGAACAATCAATTTAGCCACCATTGAATCATAGTAAGGCGGGATTGCATAGCCCGGGTATGCAGCAGAGTCTACACGCACTCCGTAGCCACCTGGCGGCAAGTACATTTGAATCGTACCTGGTGATGGCATAAAGTTTTTCTCTGGGTTTTCTGCGTTGATTCGGCACTCAATTGCCCATCCGTTAAATGTCACTTCTTCTTGCGTAAACGGTAAAGTTTCACCATTTGCCACTTTGATTTGTTCTTTAATTAAGTCAACTCCCGTCACCATCTCTGTAACAGGGTGTTCTACTTGGATACGCGTATTCATTTCCATGAAGTAAAATTTGTTTTCACGGTAATCATAAATGAATTCCACTGTTCCGGCTCCTGTGTAATTAACGGCTTGAGCGGCTTTAACAGCAGCATCGCCCATTAATTCACGCGTTTTTTCGTCTAATGCTGGAGAAGGCGTTTCTTCAATTAATTTTTGAAGACGGCGTTGAATCGAGCAATCACGCTCTCCTAAATGTACAGTATTCCCATGAGAATCAGCCAACACTTGGATCTCAACGTGACGGAAATCCTCAATGAACTTTTCAATGTACACACCAGGGTTACCGAAAGCTGTAGCAGCTTCTTGCTGTGTAATTGCAATACCTTTAATAAGCTCTTGTTCATTTTTCGCAACGCGGATTCCTTTTCCTCCGCCTCCTGCCGTTGCTTTAATAATAACAGGATAGCCAATATCATTAGCGATCGACATACCGTCTTCCACTGACTCTACAATTCCAGTTGAACCAGGAACAATTGGGACACCGGCTTCACGCATCGTTTCTCTCGCTACGTCTTTTGTCCCCATTTTGTTAATGGCTTCAGGACTTGGTCCTACAAATGTAACGTTACACTCTCTGCATAGCTCTGCAAAATCAGCGTTTTCAGCTAAAAAGCCGTATCCAGGGTGAATGGCGTCACAGCCCGTTAGCATCGCAACGCTCATAATGTTTGTAAAGTTTAAATAGCTGTCTTTAGATGACGTTGGTCCAATACAATACGCTTCGTCTGCTAATTGTACATGCAAAGAATCGCGATCAGCTTGAGAATGAACAGCTACTGATTCTACACCTAACTCTTTACACGCTCGAATAATTCGAACCGCAATTTCTCCTCGATTCGCAATTAATAGCTTTTTAATCATATTTACCGCTCCTTATTCAGGCTTTACTAAGAAAAGAGGTTGACCGTATTCTACAAGTTGTCCATTTTCAACTAATACGTCAACGATTTCACCTTTAACTTCTGCTTCGATTTCATTAAATAATTTCATTGCTTCTACGATACATACAACCGAATCTTTTTGTACTTTATCTCCAGGAGTTACGTATATATCTGATTCTGGCGATGATGACGCATAGAATGTCCCTACCATCGGAGATGTAATTTTATGTAAGCTTTCATCAACCGCTGGGGCCGCTTGTTCTTCTTTTGGTTGAGCAGACTGTGCTGCTGGGACTGGCGCTGGAGCCGCTGCTGCCTGCGGTGCAGGTGCTGCCGCTTGTTCAGGTGCCGAAACCACTACTTGCTGCGCTTGTTTGGAAACAATTGCGTCTTTTTTCTTCATCTTGATTTTGGAGCCTTCGTGCTCATAGGTGAACTCCTCGATTGATGATTGATCAACTAGTTTAATGATCTCACGGATCTCTTGAATTTTTAACATATTGAACACTCCTACCTCATGAAAATAGAATTCTCTACAATGTTAATAATACGACAGATGGCTACAGCCATTCAATTCGTTTGGCAAACATTAAAAAGAAGTTCCACTTACTCTATAATAACTTTTTAGCGTTATCGTTTTATAAATGGAAACATAGCTTTACAGATGACAACACTTATGAAAACATTTGTCACCTAGTACTAATATAAGATTATGAAACCTATTATAACCGAAGTAAAAAAAGAAAGCCATGTTAAAATTTTTACCGTATCGCTTAGATTTTAGTCATTTCATAAAAAAAGAAGTGTAAACAACCCCAATTTACGGCTGTTTCACACTTCTTTTATTCCCTTTATTTAGTTGGCTGAAACTCTACCGCTACTTCTTTTGGACCCATTTCTTTTTTGACTAGCTGAATGATTTGATTTGCTTTTGTTTTTGAGTGTTTTTCTGTCTTAACCGTAATTTGTACTTGCTTTCCGTCTGCTCTTACTAGCGCGTCACTGTATCCTTTTGCTTTAATTAATGTTTCCAGCGTGGCTTCTTTTTCCCCGAGCTTTGATAATTCATCAATTTTATCCATCGCCTTGCTTACTTCCGCAGGCGTCACATTTTTTGATGCAGCTACTTCTTGATACTCTTCTTTTAATTGACTTCTTTCATCATTTAATTCCAAACGAAGCGCCGTAAATAGCTCATCGCTATCTGTGCTTGATACAACTGCTGATTCTTTTGCATTTTTAGCCGTTTCCTTCTTTACATCTTCTGCTGAGCCTTCAGTTTTTGAATCTTCTTTTGTTCCTGATTTCTCATCTGCTTGTTGTTTTGTATCTTCTGCAGGAGCCTTGTCATCAGCTTGCTTTTCGCTTTGTTTTTCATTGTCTACTAGCGCAACATTACTCTGAGGATTTTCTGGCGTTGTCATATAATATACCGATAACACAACAACTAAACTTAACATTGTTAATAACCAAACCGTTTGCTTTTTTAATAACATATTCATTTCCCCCTCATCCTTTTTTCGCTAATACTGCTACTCTATGACTTGGTATATCGAGCGCTCTTGTCACGGCTTCAATAATAGATTTCTTTACCTCGATATTATCAGCTCCTTTAGCGACAACTAACACGCCTCTTACTTTTGGCTTTTCGGTTTTAACTACAACAGGCTTTTCTTGTTCTCCACTTCTCACAATGACCAGCTGTTCGTCTGTTGAGGAATCTTCAACTTTACGAGTCCCTCCTTCACGGTCCGTTTCGTTGGTCGTTTGCGATTTTGTGACGCTGTTTTTTTCATATATTTTGGATTCTGTTGCATCTAGGTTCACAATTACTTTTACCTTACTTACGCCTCTAACTTGATCCAAAATATCTTTCAATTCTTCCTCATACCGCTCTTCATAACCTGTCATCGTTGTTGTCTTTTTGGAGCTAAAAGCGGGAACATCCTGTGATACCGGTGGTGCGCTGGTTTCTTTGCTTGCACTCTTTAATAATCCGCTTGAATTCATAGATGTTGTGAGTGAGTTGCTAAATACCATAAAGATAACGCCTGCAGCTAGTAAAATGCCTATATACATTAACTTTGAAGGTTTCTTCGTAGTTGATGACTGTTTAAGTGAAAAGAACCGCTGAAAAAATGATGGGTCACCTTTTTCTGGCTTTTGACTCATTTCGTGTCTCCCTCCTCCATATTCACAACAACTTGGCCTTGTTTTACATCCCATTTTGCTGCTAAATAGTTGGATAATTTCTTGGATTCTGTTGGTTTGTTTGTTTCGATCGGTGTGGAGGTATCAATAGAAATAACTTTCACAGCTGAAACAACCTCGGAATCATCCGATGCTTTTTTACTTACGGCAACTGAAATGGATTTAATATTGTCAGCGGTAGGTTCGTCGTTCGGCTTTTTTGTTTCAATGTGAATTCGATCAATTGCTACACCATACTGATCCATCAACTCCTCTTTTACATCTGCCTCCATTTGGACAGCCATTTGTTCTAAAATATATGCACGTTGTGAAGCTTGTATTTCTTTTTTCTGATTTTCTATTGAATTTTCTACCTGCTGATCAGATCGAATAGATGATAAGCTAAGTGATTTCAGCATTTGATTAACATCCACTTTAAAAATTTGAAAAACGGGTGTAATAATGATCAGCATTAAAAGAAGTCCAACCACCAGCTTTGTATATTTTTGAAAACTAGAATTGGGCAACAGTAAATTAATAATGGTAGCTAATAAGATAAAAAGAACGATATTAGTAATCCACGTCGTTAAGGCCTGCAATTTCTTCACCTCACCATCATTGTGACGTTGCTCGCTGTAATGATGACCGTTAAACATAAGAAAAACATAAGCGAGACAACCGCAAGCGCCGCGAAAATATAGATGACGCTTTTGCTGATAATGCTCAAGCAGGAAATAACTGGTCCTCCTCCAATAGGTTGAAGAAGAGCTGCTGCTAGCTTATAGATAAAAGCGAGCGTTAACACTTTAATAGCCGGAAACGCGACGATTAACAGTAAGACTGCTACTCCAGCAATCCCTACTGAATTCTTTAATAGAAGCGAGGCACTGATGACTGTATCAGCCGCATCTGTGAATACACGTCCTACAACAGGTATAAAGTTCCCTGTAACAAACTTTGCCGTTCGAATTGTAATACCGTCGGCAACAGCTGAGGTGGCCCCTTGAACGGACAGCACTCCTAAAAAAACAGTTAGGAATATTCCGAGCACACCAATGCTTATATTTCTCAACAACTGAGCAAGCTGTGTAACCTTATGCTCATCTGAAATCGTACTCACAATGCTAAGCAGTGCTGAAAGAAAAAGCAGCGGCATCACTACGTATTGAATAAGCAAACCGCTTGTGTTCATTAAAAACAAAATCATCGGATGAAAAAAGGCTGCCGATACAACTCCTCCTGATGATGCCATTAAGGCAAGCAGCAGCGGCACCAGAGCTAAAATGAATTTGGTCATGGTCTCAATCGCTCCCGTTGCATAAGAGATAGCAATTTGAAAACTATTAAGAGCAATGATAATCAAAACCATATATACAAGCGCATACGCTACTTTACTTACGGTTTGCTGATTAAACGCACTTTGGAGCGTTTGCAAAAACACGCTAAAAACCGTTAGCATAATGAGCGTACCGAGGAGCTTTCCATTTGCTAATACTTCGTGAAATAAAAACTTTACAAGACCTCCTAGCCATTCTTTAAGAGAGAACTCTTTTTCTCCTTTTAAAAAATCGACTAAACTTCCCTTCTGACTCTCGGGTAAAAAGCCGCCGTATTGGGTAATAATATCGTCCCAAAACTGTTTGACTTCATCGATACCGAGCTTATCAATTTGTTCATTGACAAGTTCTTGCTGCTTCGGGGGTTCGGAAGCTTGTACATTTTCTGGAAAGAAAAAAAAGAGGAACAAAAGAAGAGCGAGTATATTCACTTTAAACGTCCACCGCTTCATTTCGTCACCTCATATTAAGTAAAATTAATTGGGCAGCATTGAAATAATTGTTTCAATAATGACCGTTAAAATAGGAATTGCCATGGAGAGAATCAGAACTTTTCCACCTAGTTCAATTTTAGAAGCAATGGCACCTTGCCCTGCATCTTTCGTAATTTGAGCACCAAATTCGGCGATATAGGCGATACCAATAATTTTCAAAATGGTTTCCACATAAATCATGTTAACGTGAGCATTAATCGACAGCCGCTCGACCATCTTAATAATCTCGTAGATTTGATCAATTAAAAAAAGAAAGATCACGGATCCCACGAATACAACAAGTAAAAAAGCAATAGGTGATTTATGTTCTTTTAAAATAAGAGCCAAAAACGTAGCTACTAATCCTAAGCCCACAATTTGAAGCATTTCAATGGCAACTCACCCCTCTACCCTTGAAATAAAAAAACCGATTTAATTTTTTGAAATAAGTCCTCTACAATCGAAGCAACCATAAATAAAATATAAATAAAACCGATGAGGGTAACCCAGTTCGCGTAATCTTTTTTTCCCATCTGTTCGAGTACGGTAACTAAAAAAGCTACGACGATACCAATCCCAGCAATCTGAAAAATGGTGTTCATATCAATTCCCACATTCAATCCTCCTCCATCGCTACATCAATAGAATGACCAGTAGCAACCCAGATAGAAAGCCTAAACTTTTAACCATTTTTTCATAGCGATTCTGCTTATCAACTGCATCTTGTTCTTCGCGTTCAAGATGATTCAGCGTCAGTAAGATATGCTTTTGCTGCGAATAACGATCATGCTGACCAAGCGTTTCACCAAATTGTTTTAAGATTTCTAGTTCTCCCGTTTTAAGTGCAGTTTGTTTCCAAAATTGGTCCAACGTCTTTTCCCAAGCTTCCTTGACACTTTCAGTACCTTCTTTTAATTTCATTGAAAACTCATTAAATAAAGAGGCCAAAGGATTAGGAAGCTGTAGAGATAACAAATGGGCAACTTCTTGAAGAGGCCGATTGCTGTACATAATTTCCGCTTCTAACGACCGCAGAGCCGTTTTTAATTGCCTGAGCTGCCTAGGTCTTGCACTAAGCTGCTTTGCAAACTCAAATCCTGTGTAAGTGGAAGCAAATAAGATAAAGATGGCACCAAACAGTTTCATACACCATCACCCTTTACTATTTTCAATAAGCGACTTTTCAGCGGACGTTTTCATGGAATTATAGTGCTCATCGTAGATAGCCTGAAGTGTTCCAGGACCTCGGCTGTTCGATAGCACAACATACCTTTTGAATACGTGAAGTTTCATTAAAGCTTGCAAAGTGGGACGCTTCATTAAATCGTCAATGTCATAGCCATGAACAGTCATAATGACACGAACGCCAGCATTACCCGCTTCAAGTACGGCCTTACAATCTTCTTCACTTCCCACTTCATCCACGATCAGCACATCGGGGCTCATGGAGCGAATCATCATCATCATACCTTCAGCTTTCGGACAGCTGTCTAATAAATCCATTCTAGATCCGAATGTATGCTGAGGAACCCCTTTAACAGCCCCAGCAATTTCTGATCGTTCATCTACAATTCCCACTTTAAACGGAGGAATCTTAGAGTGCTCTATGCCAGTACTTATTACTCTGGCTAAATCGCGAATCATGGTTGTTTTTCCTGTTTGAGGAGGTCCTATAATGACCGTACTTTGCCAATAGCGATTGTATAAAAAAGGAATAAGCTGATTCGAAATACCAATCTTTTGTTTAGCAATCCGGATATTAAAGGATGATACATCTCGAATCACACGAACCTGTCCATTTTCCGTTACAACTTTTCCCGCTAGTCCAACCCGGTGCCCGCCTTCAATGGTGACATATCCTTTTTTCAATTCTTCTTCAATCATATAAATCGAAAACTGGCTTAATTTATTTAAGATAAATAAAGCATCTTCTGCACTTGGAAGATACGATTCGAAATATGGCTGATTGTTGATTGTAAATTCGACAGGTCTTCCTACGCGCACTCGAATTTCTTCTAGTACATGAGAATGGTTTGTGACATAAAATTCAACAGTCTTTTTTAAATTAGGCGGAAAGATTGCAAGTATTTCGTTTAACATATTCATCCCCTCATATTTGAACTCACTTCAATGTATTATAAGCTTGACCATTTTATGCCTACCTTTTATTTAAAAACACCGATTAAAATGAAGAGCACTCCTACTACAATCATGATTAATTTCCCAAAAGATAATTGATCGGCTACGGACACTAAACCTATGGTAAAAGAACTCACCATTACAATCGGACCAACAAGCGCTAACATTCCATTAATCATTAACGCTTTTTTCACATCATTGTTTGTGACAATTAAAATAGCGGCAATAAACTCAATAAATGAAGAAATAAATCGAAGGCACGCCATCGTCAATACCGTACCGTTTAAATGATCCAACCACTGCTTCATAAGCCCCTCCTATATCTCTGCGTTGTTTAGTACAACCTATGCAAAATAAAGAAGAGTTAGCACAAAAAAACACACAAAAAAGGCAGAGAATGATTCTCTGCCTTTTTTGTGTGTTTGCTTGCTTACACGACCGAATTACGCGCGTGATACGTAGCTGCTATCTGTTGTGTTGATAATTAATACGTCGCCTTCATTTACGAAGAACGGAACGTTTACTGTTAAGCCAGTTTCAACAGTTGCCGGTTTTGTACCGCCAGAAGCTGTGTCACCTTTAATACCAGGTTCAGTTTCTGTTACTTTAAGCTCAACTGTGTTTGGAAGTTCAACACCTAATGTCTCACCTTGGTACATCATAATTGCTACTTCCATATTCTCTTTTAAGAATTTTAGCTCATATTCAATTGCACTTGCCGGAAGCTCTAATTGCTCATAAGACTGGTTGTCCATGAATACGTGCTGATCGCCGCTTGCATATAGATATTGCATTTTACGGTTATCAATTTGGGCTTTTCCTACTTTTTCACCTGCACGGAACGTTTTTTCTTGCACAGCTCCTGTACGAAGGTTACGTAGTTTTGAGCGAACGAATGCAGCGCCTTTACCAGGCTTTACGTGTTGGAAATCCATTACACGCCAAATACCTCCGTCTACTTCTACTGTCAAACCTGTACGAAAATCATTTACTGAAATCATGAAGAAATCCTCCTACATTTTATAAAATAATGAACTCTTTTGATGAGTGCGATAATGCCTCATTACCTTCTGCTGTGACGATCGTATCATCTTCAATACGAACGCCCCCTAAGTCTGGTATGTAAATACCTGGTTCAACGGTTACAATCATACCTGGCTGCAGTACATCTGTAGATTTCACAGAAAGTGATGGGCCTTCATGTACTTCTAACCCTACGCCGTGACCGGTCGAATGTCCAAAATACTGGCCGTATCCGTGTTCTGTAATATAATCACGCGTTAGCGCATCTGCTTCTTTACCCGTCATACCTGCTTTGATGCCGCTCATTCCGTTAAGCTGCGCTTGCAGTACGACATTATAAATTTCTTTTAGCTTATCACTTACTTCACCGACGGCAAATGTTCGTGTGATATCTGAACAGTAACCATTATAGTATGCGCCAAAATCAAGCGTTACAAGTTCGCCTTTTTCAATTACTTTGTCAGAAGCAACACCATGCGGTAAAGCTCCGCGATGCCCTGAAGCAACAATTGTATCAAAAGATGAAGATGTTGCGCCTTGTTTTCTCATAAAGAACTCCAGTTCATTAGATACTTGAAGCTCTGTTAAACCAGGACGAACAAAGGTTAAAATATGTTCATATGCTGCATCTGCTATTTTTGCAGCTTCCTTTAATATCTTAATCTCTGAGTCACTCTTTATCAAGCGTAAGTTTTCGATTGCGTGCGAGATTGGAACAAGTTCCGCGCCGATATGCTTATCAAATAATTGATGCTGTCCATATGTAACATAATTCTGTTCAAAACCAAGCTTTTTAATTCCCAATTGTTTCACTACATTCGCTACTTCTTCTACAATAGGACCCTTGTGCTGAACGATATCAAAACCTTCTGTTTGACTAGTTGCTTGTTCAACATAACGGAAATCTGTTACAAATGCCGCTTTGTCTTCAGAAATGATAACGACACCAGCAGATCCAGTGAAATTGGTCATATAGCGTCTGTTATATTCACTTGTAATTACAACACCGTCCACATTCAACTTTGAAAACTGTTCGCGTAGTTTTTCGATTTTCATTTTATTTCCCCCTTAATTGTAAAAGTGCCTGCAGGGCAAGCTCGTATCCGTATAAACCTAGCCCGACAATTTGACCATGTGTAACAGGTGCCGTCACCGAATGGTGGCGAAACTCTTCACGCTTATGTACGTTCGAAATATGCACTTCAATAACAGGAACAGATATACTAGCAATCGCATCTCGAATGGCATAACTGTAGTGAGTAAAAGCACCAGGATTGATCATAATCCCATCAAATTTCTCATCCGCTTCATGAATCCAGTCGATAATTACACCTTCGTGATTAGACTGTACGCACTCAACTTCTACCCCATGGTCTCTGCCTGCTCGCTGAAGCTTCTCTTCAAGATTTTGAAGATTATCTGTCCCATATACCGCTGGTTCGCGTACGCCTAAACGATTTAAATTAGGACCGTTTATTACTAAAATCTTATTCATCTTAATTCAACACTCTCCCCTACTACGAACCCTTTATGCAGCTCACTTATGTGAATTTGCACTTTATTTTTCTTTTTAAATCATTATATAGAATATATTAGCATACGTTGGAACATTCACACTACTTATTCGCCGTTTGAAAATCTGTAGATTCATCTTTTGTTTGAAGCTCTGCAGCTTCAAAAGAAATGGAATATCCGATGAATACACCATATAAAATATAAATACAGAGGGATGAAATAATCGTGTTAGCTGGAAGCTCTCCAATTGTTTTTAAGTTGGGAAAGAGCGGATTCAAAACAACGAATACAATTGCCCACCATAATAAGCCGTAAGCAAAACCTATCCAAATTGTTTTAAACTTCTTTAATAGGACGTAGTATAACAACCCGACAACAATAGATAATACCCCTATAAGAAAAACACTGACGATAACACCTATTCCTTTATCCTTCCAATCACCTAATGCCCATGGATCTAAAAGCATATTTGGATTGATAACACTAAAGCTGAACAGATAATTTAAATAGCCAATAAAGCTCCAGAAAATCCCTCCAAAAAAGGAAATAAAGATGGCTTTAAATAAAAAAGACATTTCCTGTTTATGCGTAGGGTGGTTATCCTGTTTTTTTTCATGCTGTTCTTTAGGTTCTGACATATTAATCACCTCTTGATGTAGTATGAACTTTTTTCTCATTTCCTACTGACTCATTTCTAAGTTTTTACGTTTATTACTCTTCCTATACGCAAGAAGGGAGCCTGATATCAAAGAGACATTTTAAAACTACTTCGCACAGAGTTTCATAAACAAATTTTATAAGTGAAAGGAAAAAAATTCATAACAAGGGTGTGGAGATGAAAAATATTGGCTAAACTAGATAACATGCATCCGCCTAGAGGTTTATTTGATTTTGCTGTAGAATATAAAACACTAAGAAGTCTAGTCTAGTTAAGTTAGGTTGGTGCCTGAAATGTCTAAATTACAAAAACCTGCGTATGGTGGTCAAGCCGTTATAGAAGGTGTCATGTTCGGTGGCAAACGTATGATGGTGACGGCTATTCGCCGCAAAGATCAATCTATTGATTATTTTCATTCAAAAAGAAAATCAAATTCCGTACTCACTGCTTTAAAAAAAATTCCTTTTTTACGAGGAATTGCTGCTATTGTTGAAGCCAGTGCAAACGGTACGCAGCACTTGAACTTTTCCTCTGAACGCTATGACGTGAATCCAGAAGATGATGCTCAAGTAGCAGAAGAACAACAAAAAGAGAAAAAAGAATCAAAACTATCTTTAATATTTGGCGTTGCAACTATTGGTGTAATATCCTTTCTTTTCGGGAAAGTACTATTTACATTGATTCCTGTGTTTTTAGCACAGTTGACACGTCCTGTTTTCACTTCAAGTGTAGCTCAGGTTTTTATTGAAGGAGTATTTAAACTATTATTGCTCCTTGGCTATATTTATGTGATTTCACAAACGCCACTTATTAAACGGGTGTTTCAATATCATGGAGCAGAACACAAGGTCATTAATGCATATGAAAACAATGCTGAACTTACGGTAGAAGCCGTGCAAGCACAATCTCGACTTCATTATCGCTGCGGAAGTAGCTTTATCCTCTTTACCGTAGTTGTAGGAATGTTTGTCTACCTACTCGTTCCAACGGATCCTCTTTGGTTACGAATTGTGGATCGCCTTGCATTAATTCCAGTTGTCCTTGGTTTATCATTTGAAGTGTTACAGTTAACCAATAAAGTTCGTCATGTCCCTCTTCTTCGCTTTTTAGGTTATCCCGGTTTATGGCTTCAGCTTTTAACAACCAAAGAACCAAAAGATGATCAAGTTGAAGTTGCGATTGCTTCATTTAAAGAACTTTTACGCGTTGAAAATGAACTTTCTTCTACCACTGACGAACAAGTTGTCTAATCCACACCGTTTTGCTTTCTTTTTTTACTATTTTAGGAGGTGAACAAAATGAGACGTCCATTCGTGAAACCACTTGTATATGGTCTAATCGGGTTAGGAGTCATTGGCTTTGCATTTACGTTGATTACAGATCCAGCTGTTTTATTACGTCAAGCAGGTTATATTTTTCTGTTTATCATTTTGTTTTACTTAGTTTATCGGTTTATTCTCCGCCCTTCTCAGACAAAAGGTCAAGATAGAGGCTATGTGCGCGCAGTAAAACAATCAAAACTGCGTCAAAAAGAAAAAGAGCGAGGAAGCAACAAAGTTGATATGCATACGTACCGAAGCTCAAATAAGCGCCCGGTATCCAAATCAACGAAACCGCTAAAGAAAAAGAAAAACAACTCACACTTGACCGTCATCGAAGGCAAAAAAGGAAAAAAGAAAAATAGAGCATTCTTTTAAAAAAACAAGGAGAAAAGCCTCCTTGTTTTTTTAATAGCACCATTTTTTCAAAAATGCCCTTGTACGCTTTTTTCCAAACGCAATCAGCTCTTCCTTCCGTTCTTCTGTGAGGGTAAATTCTGTCGCAAAAACTTGATTAACAGGTAAAAAGATAATATTTTTTTCGTGACGTTTTGAAATATGTCTTGCATCGTGCGCATCTTTCATCGTCTCAAAAAGCGCGCTGAATAAACCAACGGCATTTTTAATTTTATTCCGTTCCCTTTCTTCGTCCTTCGGGCTCAGCTTCACACCAATTACCGGTCGCTTCTTGAGACTTTTATCATCATCAAACAGAAAAATTGGAAAGTTGCTTAACACGCCCCCGTCGACTATTAAACTGCTTGGGGTAGATTTTAATTTAACCGGCTCAAAAAAATATGGAATGCTGCAGCTCATTCGAACGGCTCTTGCTACAGAAAAGCGATTTGGGTCGATTTGATATTTAGGCAAATCATCTGGAAGAACAAGCATCGTACTGTTGGTCAAATCTGACGCAATAATACGCAGCGACTGATCAGGCAAATCAGCAAATGTACGAATTCCTCTGCTCCGCAATTTCTCAGCAATCCACTTTTCAAGCCTTTCTCCTTTATACAATCCCATTTTCCAATATAAAAACAGCCACTTTGTCAAGCTTGATGGTAAAAAAGACATTCTTTGATCTAAAAAAGACGATAACTCAATTTCATTCATCATTTCAACAATTTCTTCACTTGTATAACCGGCTGCTACAAATGCACAAATAATGGAACCCGCACTCGTTCCGGCTAACCGCCGAAAGATCAAGCCTTTTTCTTCTAGAGCTTGTAACGCGCCAATCAGTGCAAGCCCTTTAATACCGCCACCTGAAAACACTCCGTCGACGTACACAGCCTCTCCTCCAAACTACCCACTCTACATTTGTAGTCGACTCAGCAACAAGTTATGATAAAAAGAAAAAAGCAGTGACGCTATTGGCCGCTGCTTTTTTCTTATAATTTTTGCTCTTCTTCATTTCGTTTTTGTACATTGCGAAGCTCTTGAATACGGTTATGATTTTCTTCAAAGTATTGAACTAAATCTCCAATTCGATCAATGGAATTCCAGCTTAAATGATGTTCAATTCCTTCTACGTCATCATAAATATTTGTCTCATCTACGCCAATGATGCGCAGCAGCTGCTCTAAAAGCTCATGGCGATAAACAAGACGTTTTCCAATCTTCTGCCCCTTAGCTGTTAAAACAAGGCCTCGATATTTTTCATAAATTAAGTACTCATCTTTGTCTAGCTTTTGAACCATCTTCGTTACAGATGAGGGGTGAACCGCCAATGCATCAGCAATATCAGACACTCGAGCGTATCCTTTATCTTCAATTAGCATATATATCTGTTCAATATAATCTTCCATACTCGGTGTAGGCATGAAATCTCCCCCAATTAATATTATGTATTGCTAATAATAAGTCATAAATGTCTGTTTCTTATAGTGATATCGTGTTCATGTTTGATAATCTATGTGAAAAAAACGTGTAAATAAAGCGATGTCATAAGATAAAACTGGATAAAAGACATTCAATTAAAATCATACTACAATGCTTATTCAAATACAAGAACCGTTCGATCCCGCTTCTTATTTATGCCCCATTTTTATACATAATAAAAGCTGACTCGTTTGAGTCAGCTTTTACTAGTCAATCATGTTCAAAATTAAAGGCCGCATTTCAGCTGTGCACCACAGTTTGTACATGTGTTGCATCCGCCCATTTCTTCTACCGTTCCTTGACGGCAAACCGGACAAGTATTACCTACTTCAGAACCGATTGTTACATCAGTTGAACGAATTTCATTAATTGTATCAACTAGCACAACGTGCGGTTTCGTTTCTTCTTTTGGCGCTTCAATTTCTTCATCAAACGTATTTTCTTCTGCTTTTAGCGTTAAGACTTGTGCATCACGGCTGCCGTCTACGTACACCGTACCGCCTTTTGCCCCGCCTTTATACAGACGCTCGTACACTTTTTGAACTTGCTCTACTGTGTAACCGCGAGGAGCGTTTACTGTTTTACTAATTGAACTGTCAATCCAGCGCTGAATCACACATTGCACGTCCGCGTGAGCTTGTGGTGCAAGTTCCATAGCTGAAATGAACCATTCAGGAAGGTTGTTTGGATCTGCTTCTGGATGCTGATCTAAATACTCTTGAACGATATCAGCTTTTACTTCAATAAATTTACCTAAACGGCCGCTTCGGAAGTATGAGAATGAGAAATAAGGTTCAAGACCCGTTGACACCCCAACCATTGTTCCAGTACTGCCTGTTGGCGCTACTGTTAATAAATGAGAGTTTCGGATACCGTTCTCTTTAATGTTTTCACGAATATCTTCAGGCATTTTTTTCATGAAGCCTGTATTTGTAAATGCTTCACGTAAAGAAGCCGTTTCAGCATCTGTTTCGCCCACTAAGAACGGGAAGCTTCCTTTTTCTTTTCCAAGCTCTACAGACGCGCGGTAAGCCGTCGTTGCAATTGTTTCAAACACTTTATCTACTAACTCATTGCCTTTGTCTGAGCCGTACTCTGTTTCACAATAAATAAGAAGATCGTGAAGACCCATTACACCAAGGCCAACGCGGCGTTCGCCAAGAGCTTGCTTTTGGTTTTCTTCTAAGAAATAAGGAGTTGCATCAATAACGTTATCTTGCATTCTAACGCCCGTTTCAACCGTTTGACGTAACTTTTCAAAGTTAACAGTTTTCGTTTCTTTATCTGCCATTTGCGCTAAGTTAACAGCAGCTAAGTTGCAGACAGAGAATGGTGCAAGTGGTTGTTCCAAATTTGTTATCGTAAAGGCTTTTTATCCTCTACCTCTTACGCTTCATATTTACGTAAGTTCAGCATACGTTTTCGTTACAATTATTCAGCCATTTCTTTCAAATACTCTTTCGGAGCTTTAAAATTGTAACGTTGCGGCCTCGTGGAAGCATTATAGTCTGTTATACAGGATCAGCTTCTATGCGTTGCCCCTGACTAAACCTTTACGTTTAGCCTTCGGTTCAGATTCCCATCTCAGGGTTCCTGCTTTATTCCGCAATGTTTTACATGAGGCAAACTATTCACCACATGGATTTGTTGCAACAACGTGCTGACCATATGCTTGAGCATTTGTCATATCATTAGCATTGTCAAAGAAGAAAATGCCTGGTTCAGCTGAGTACGTTGCACAAATATTAATTAAGTTCCATAGCTCTTTCGCACGGATAGTACGGTACGTACGAACTTTGTTTCCTTGTTTTGCCCATTCGCGCACATCGCCTACTTCGTGCCAGTTTTCATTGTAGTTAGCCATTTCTTCTTTTGAATAGCTTTCTACGTCTGGGAAGCGAAGTTCATATTCACCGTCGTTTTCAACAGCATCCATAAAATCTTTTGTTAAGCATACAGAAATGTTTGCTCCTGTTAAAAACTCTGAGTTATGAACGCTGTACGTTCCGCCTGTTTGCAGCTTTTCTTCTGCATCTTTAATGATTTTTTCACTGAACCCACCAAGACCAGGAATTTGTTTATAGTTAATGATTCCTTGGTACATCGCTTCTTCAGACTCTGTTAGCGGCGTGAACTTCAATTTATCTTGTGCATGCTTTTTAATCATTTCGTCATTTGTGTTTTCAATTAAGAAACGTAAAATGCGAGGATTTTGCATTTTAGAAATGATAAACTCTACAATATCAGGATGCCAGTCGGCAAGCATGATCATTTGAGCCCCACGACGTGACCCACCTTGCTCAACAAGATGCGTCAGTTTAGCAATATCATCTAACCATGAAACCGAACCAGATGATTTGCCGTTTACACCGCGAGCCAGCGTGTTGCGCGGGCGAAGAGTTGAACCATTCGTTCCAACACCGCCTCCGCGGCTCATGATTTCCATTACTTGTTTGCGGTGTTCTGAAATACCTTCACGTGAATCTTTTACATAAGGCATTACATAACAGTTGAAGTACGTTACGTCTGTGTCAGCACCTGCACCGTAAAGAACGCGGCCAGCTGGTACAAAGTTTAGCTGAACAAGCTCTTGATAGAACTTTTCAAACCACTCTTTACGCTTTTCTTCTGTTTTTTCCACAGAAGCTAAGCCTGTTGCATTACGTTTTGCAATTTGCTCGTAGAAGACCTCTAGAGGCTTTTCAATGACATCCAGCGAACGAGTGATTAACCCGTTTTCTGCTTCTTCGGGCGATAAAGCACCTCTAAACTCATCTTCTACCTTGACAACAGCGGTCTTTTGCTCAAAATTAATGCTTTCCACATAGCCAAGTCCTCGTGCTGGAAATTTTGGATCTTCTTTTACAGTTAGAACAACAAAATCTCCTCCTGATAACGTTAATTTTTCCGTATCTTTAAAAGCATAGCGGTCTAACATTACCAATCTTGAAACACCTTTATGAGTCAACTTCATATCCGGTGTAATCGGATGTACTTGCGGAAAGCGTTCAATATCTGAATTGAGCTTTTCAACATTCATATTCACTTTTTGATTTAACAAAACAGTCATTCTCACAACTCCTTACCTATCGAACATCTATAAATTTATTAACTCTTTTTCCTTTTAAAGGAAAAAGAGTTTTTCAATCAACTATCAATAACTTACCACAGGGCTTGGACGAATTCAATATATAGTATTTGACACTTATCCAAACATCTACATATAGAAAGGTGTCAAGTGAAATATTTTTTTTTTCGTAAAAAAAGTGTTTGACTTTTCTTCCCTATGTATTCTATCAGCCAAGAATTATTTCTAAAAATTCCAATAAAAAGTGCAACTTATAAGAAGTTGCACTTTTATCTATTTCCCATCGGCATCCGTTTAGCGCTTAAAGTTCCATTCATCCGATCCGTACTTTGTGCGCGCTAGTTCTTCTACGTATGCTTCCTCTTCTTCAGACAGTGTATACGGTTCTAAATCGATATCAAGAGCCGAAGCAAATCCTTTATAAAACGCTTCTTTTGCTTCTTCAATAGAGATTTTGCGGCCAGCAATTGCATTGATGGCTACCGCTTTAGAACGGAATGCGCGCTGCATTCTTTCTTTCACGCGATCATTTGGATAATTAAACACGCTGAATAATTTATCTTCATCAATCTCTAACAGAATAGAGCCGTGCTGTAGAATAACTCCTTTTTGTCTGGTTTGGGCACTTCCAGCAATTTTGCGGCCCTCTACAACTAGTTCATACCAAGAAGGAGCATCAAAACATACGGACGAACGAGGGTTTTTTAAGCTATTTTTTTCTTCTTCTGAACGAGGAATAGCAAAATAAGCCTCGAGCCCTAACGAACGAAATCCTTCCAGTAAACCTTCAGAGATTACGCGATATGCTTCTGTAACTGTCTTAGGCATGTTAGGATACTCTTCAGATACAATTACGCTGTAAGTAAGCTCTTCATCGTGAAGCACGCCCCTGCCGCCCGTTGGACGTCTTACAAAGCCTAGTCCTAATTCTTTTACTTTATCAAAGTTAATTTCTTTTTCAGCTTTTTGAAAATAACCGATTGACAGCGTTGGAGGGTTCCATCCGTAAAAACGAATCGTAGGTGGAATTTCTCCTTTACTATGCCATTCTAATAACGCTTCATCTAACGCCATATTGTAATAAGGCGAACGGTTGTTGGAATCAATAAATCTCCACTTTGCTTTCATCTACCTCATCCTCAGCTATATGTAATATAAAAAATAAATCCGTTTTTTAGTCTACCAAAAGATTGAGCTAAGGAAAAGCAAAGAGCAACATAAAACTGTGAATTCAAATGTGGTAGTTTTTTCATTTTCGGGAAGAAATCCGCTAGATTCAAGGCAAAATCGCTTTACTTCTAATTTCATTCACTTATATAATAAGAGTATGGATTTTGTCGAAGAAAGGAAGAATCAGCATGTCAGCAATTACAGCAGTACTCATTTTACTTGGAGTAATTATCATATACTCTGTCGTTATGTTCTTTTACCAACGTCGCATTATGAAAACGTTAACTGAAGAAGAATTCCGCACCGGCTACCGCAAGGCACAGCTAGTTGATATTCGTGAACCGAATGAATTTGAAAACGGACATATTTTAGGCGCACGAAATATTCCTCTTTCACAGTTCCGTATGCGCATTAAAGAATTTCGTCCAGATCAGCCTGTCTACATCTATTGTCAAAGCGGAATGCGCACAGGACGTGCAGCACAAATGCTTCGTCGCCACGGTGTTCAAGAAATCTATGATTTAAAAGGCGGCTTCAAAATGTGGAACGGTAAAGTAAAAAAGAAAAAATAATGGTATGTATATAGAAAAACCTCGCCTTTGGGCGAGGTTTTTTGTTAGACGTTTTGAACAGCCTGTTCTTTCTGATAGCGAAGAACTGGCTTTCTCGCTGCCAGCGTTTCATCAAGGCGCTTCACAACTGTTGTATGCGGAGCTTCCTGTACGACTTCAGGCGTTTCTTCTGCTTCTTTTACAATTTGAATCATCGCATCGATAAACGCATCTAGCGTTTCTTTCGACTCCGTTTCCGTTGGTTCGATCATCATGCACTCTTCTACGATAAGCGGGAAGTAGATAGTTGGCGGATGATAGCCAAAATCAAGCAGTCGTTTCGCAATATCCAATGTGCGCACGCCCAGCTTTTTCTGACGTTTTCCTGATAAAACAAATTCGTGCTTACAGTGACGGTCAAACGGAAGCTCATAGTGTTCTGCTAAACGACGCATCATATAGTTGGCATTTAGCACAGCGTTTTCCGTCACGGCTTTTAAGCCGTCTGGACCCATTGAACGAATATACGTATAAGCGCGAACGTTGATACCGAAGTTGCCGTAAAACGGCTTTACGCGTCCAATTGACTGAGGACGGTTATAGTCAAAGTGATAGCCTTGTTCTGTTTTCACAAGCACTGGTTTAGGCAAATACGGAATTAAATCTGCTTTTACCCCTACCGGACCAGAGCCAGGACCGCCTCCTCCATGAGGGCCTGTAAACGTTTTATGAAGGTTTAAATGCACAACGTCAAACCCCATATCTCCAGGACGGGCTTTACTTAATACTGCGTTTAAATTTGCACCATCATAATAAAGCTTTCCACCTGCTGCGTGAACAATTTCAGCCATTTCTAAAATATCTTCTTCAAATAACCCTAGCGTATTTGGGTTTGTTAACATTAAAGCGGCTGTATCTTCTCCTACTACGCGGCGTAAATCCTCTAAGTCCACTAAACCATGTTCGTTTGATTTTACCGTTACCGTTTCAAATCCCGCAACTGTTGCCGAAGCCGGGTTCGTTCCGTGAGCTGAGTCTGGAACAATGACTTTTGTTCGCTGCGTCTCACCATTTGCTTCATGATAAGCACGAATCATCATAAGCCCGGTCCACTCGCCGTGAGCACCTGCTGCTGGCTGAAGTGTTACTTCATCCATTCCTGTAATTTCTGTTAAATGCTCTTGTAAATCATATAAAAGTTCGAGAGCACCTTGAACCGTTTGCTCATCTTGAAGCGGATGAATATGCGCAAACCCAGCAATGCGTGCTGCTTGTTCATTCACTTTTGGATTATATTTCATCGTACATGAACCAAGCGGATAAAACCCTGAGTCTACTCCGTGATTTCGTTTTGAAAGCGCGGTGTAATGACGCATAATATCGAGTTCTGATACTTCAGGAAGCTCAGGAGCTTTGGTACGCACATACGCTTTTCCAAGCAGTTCTTCAGCATTTACTTGCGGCACATCTAACTCTGGCAATGAATAGCCGATTCGCCCTTCTTTACTGCTTTCAAAAATAAGTGATTGATTTTGATTAAGCATGAAGATCCCCCAATTCATTTACAAGTTGGTCAATTTCCTCTTTTGTACGGAGCTCTGTAAAAGCAAGCAGCATGTGATTTTCAAGCGCTTGGTTATCACGGCTAAGATCATAACCGCCAATTATTTTTGATGCTAATAAATGATTGTTTGCTTCTGTTACCGAAACAGGAAGCTTCACGACTAATTCGTTAAAAAACGGTCCTTCAAATGCTACATTTATCCCTTTTACCTTTAACGCTTCATATGCATAATGCGTTTTTGATAAGTTTTGCAGCGCCATTTCTTTTACACCTTGCTTGCCTAAAGCTGTCATTGCAACTGATGCCGCTAAAGCATTTAACGCTTGATTTGAACAAATGTTAGACGTCGCTTTATCGCGGCGTATATGCTGTTCACGCGCTTGAAGGGTTAAAACAAACCCTCGCTTACCGTTTTCATCTACCGTTTGCCCTACTAATCGTCCTGGAATTTTCCGCATAAGCTTAGACGTAGTTGCAAAGTATCCGCAGTGCGGTCCTCCAAATTGACTTGGAATACCAAATGGCTGTGCATCTCCAATGACAATATCAGCTCCGAATTCTCCAGGGGGCGTAAGTAAACCTAATGATAAAGGATTGCTTGAAACCACAAACATGCATTTTTCTTGATGAGTAATTTCTTCAATTTCTTTTAACGGCTCGATTTGTCCGTAGAAATTTGGGTATTGGACAATAACAGCTGCCACGTCACTCCCCATCTCTTTTTCCAATGCAATCATATCTGTTACTCCGTCTGCTGCAGGGATTTCTACCACTTCAATGTATTGACCCTTCGCATACGTTTTTAACACATCTTTTGACTCAGGGTGAACAGCCGAAGAGACAAGTACTTTTTTCTTTTTTGTTTGACCCGCACTGAGCATAGCGGCTTCTGCTAAAGCAGTTCCTCCGTCATACATAGAAGAATTAGCCACGTCCATCCCCGTTAACTCACAAATCATTGTTTGAAATTCAAAGATGGCCTGAAGTTCTCCTTGAGAAATTTCTGGTTGATACGGAGTATAGGCCGTATAAAATTCCGAACGAGAAATAACATGATCAACAATAACCGGCATGTAATGATCGTAAACTCCTGCTCCTAAAAAAGAAGCATAGTCTTTTAAATGAGCATTTTTAGCAGCCATACTATTTAATTCTTTTAACAGCTGAGGCTCTGAAGCCGCTTTTTTAATATTGTATTCTCCTTGAAAACGAACGCGCTGCGGAATATCTGAAAATAAATCATCAACAGATGAAACACCAATTGCTGCTAACATTTGCTGCTGATCTTGCTCTGTCATTGGTAAATAGCGATGTAACATGTTAAATTCCTCCCCAAAGCTTACTTTGAACGTTTATAAAAAGGTGTTGAAACCACTTTTGCTTTTAAGCGTTTTTTTCGAACCTGCACTTCTACTTCCCGACCAAGCTCTGAATACTCTGCTGACAATAGCGCTAAACCGATGTTTTTCTTTAATGTCGGTGACTGTGTACCTGTTGTCACAAATCCAATTTGTTCTTCATCTGCAAATACTTCGTAACCGTGTCTTGGTATACCTTTATCAATCATTTCAATTCCTACCAGTTTACGAGGTGCCCCGCTTTCACGCTGTTCTTTTAACACTTCTTTTCCAATAAAGCTGTCTTTGTTCGTTTTTACTGCAAATCCAATTCGAGCTTCAATGGGCGTAATATCTTTTGAAAGCTCTTGGCCATATAAAGCCAAAGTAGCTTCAAAACGAAGCGTATCGCGAGCTCCTAATCCGCAAGGCAGCACACCTTCATCACTGCCTGCTTCTAAAATAGCCGTCCACAAGTGAGAGGCGTCAGCTGAAGAACAATAAATTTCAAAGCCGTCTTCCCCGGTGTACCCAGTACGTGAAACGAGAGCTTTTACATCCGCTACTTCTACATCATCAGCAAATGTAAATGGCTTTAATAAAGATAAATTTTCGTTCGTTAACGTTTGTAAAACTTTTTCTGCTACAGGACCTTGTAAAGCTAGCTGCGCAGTTTCATCAGACTGATTAACGAGCGTTACATCTCCTTGTTTGTGAGACACTAGCCACTCATAGTCTTTTTGAATATTAGCAGCGTTTACGACTAGCAAATACTCTTGATCTGCTTTTTTATAAATCAGCAAATCATCTACCGTGCCTCCGTCTTCATAACACATAGCCGTATACTGTGCTTTTCCATCTACGAGGGTAGAAACGTCATTTGTCATCGTGTGCTGAAGAAAAGCTAAGCTATCAGCTCCTGTTACAAGAATTTCTCCCATATGAGAGACATCAAAAAGGCCTGCCTTTGTACGTACAGCTTCATGCTCTTCTTTAATAGAAGAAAATTGAACGGGAAGAGCCCATCCTCCAAAATCAATTGTTTTGGCACCATATTTTTGATAGGTATCATAAAGCGGCGTTTTGTGTAATTCTGTTGTCATATTTATGTCCTCCTCTTTTTCACGTGAAACTTTTCATAACGGGGAGTTTTCAAATAGTGTGGGGATCACTACGTATCCAAACAAAAAAGGACAGAAAACCCCCTACTGTATTTAGTAGGAAGTCTCTGTCCTTTTCACCTGAAAGTTTACCTATAAACGAATAGGTTTGCCTCGTGGGTGGTCTATAAACGCATAGACACTCTCCAGAGCTGCGTCAAACAAGAGTCTTTTTGCCTGAGAGATTCACAATTTTATTGCTTGCTCCTTCGGCGCTACATTCAAGTAGTCTCTCCCCGTGTCGTCATTCGCTTCTATAAAGTTGGTAAAGTTGGGCATACTACTGAAAGATGTATCTATCTTTATTCACACAATCATTTGTAAAGTGCTAATCTATTTTCTTTTTCAAATTTTCTAAATATATTTTTATCCTACCTGATTCTTATCATTTGTTCAATAAAAATTTTTTACAAAGGAGCATTTTTATCATGAAAGTGAAATTAAACATCGATGAAACATGGGAAGCAGCCTTCTCAACTAAATTGGAGCAAGACGGCCCTTGGTCTGCATGGGATTTGTATAAACTTGCCTATGAAATAGAAGACCAAACGCTTATCTCAGAATTTGAAGGACTACAAAGCCCAAAACATCTAGCTGATTTAACGCCGCTTCCTCATCAGCTCGAAGTAGCCAAACAAGTAGTTGAAACAATGAATGGGAAAGCCATTTTAGCAGATGAAGTAGGACTGGGGAAAACGATTGAAGCAGGGTTAATTTTGAAGGAATATATGATTCGCGGACTTGTGAAAAAAGTTCTCATTTTAGTTCCAGCTTCGCTTGTTTCACAGTGGGCTATGGAATTGAATCAAAAATTTTATATTCCCGCAGTCCCTCAAAGAAAATCATATGTGTGGGATCAGTGTGACATCGTTGTGTCTTCAATTGATACAGCAAAACGTTCTCCTCATCGAGAAATTGTGCTTGAACAAGACTACGACCTCATCATCATTGATGAAGCTCATAAACTTAAAAACAACAAAACAAAAAACTATGAATTTGTGCAAAGTTTAAAAAAGAAATTTTGTCTGTTGCTAACCGCAACACCGATTCAAAATCGAATTGAAGAAATTTTTAACTTAGTCTCTCTTTTAAAGCCTGGCCATCTCGGCAATAAAGACTATTTCGAAGAATTATTTTCCGCTAAAAAACGCTCTTTGCAAAACGATGAACACTTAAAAGAGCTTGTTAACAAAGTTATGATTCGAAATCGCCGCCACGATACGGGTATCGAATGGACGAAGCGAATTGTTCAAACCATTCCTGTTGAATTCTCGCCAAAAGAACGCGAGCTGTACGATGCGATTACGTCTTTTAAAGGAAACGGACTGCACCCTTCAAGCGCTTTTTCAATTTTAACCCTGCAGCGAGAGGCCTGCAGCAGCCGTGAAGCGGTGTATATGACATTAAAAAACATGCTCGAACGTCAGGAAGATCAAAACAGCGCATTAACGGAACATATGATCACTCCGTTAATGGAACTACTTCAGCAAGTGCCGCAAAATGCAAAAGCAGAAAAAGTGCTAGAGCTCGTTCAGAAAATTGATGATAAAGTCATTATTTTTACTGAGTACAGAGCAACTCAACTTTATTTACAGTGGTATTTAAAACAGCATGGAATTACCTCTGTACCTTTTAGAGGCGGATTTAAGCGAGGTAAAAAAGACTGGATGAAGCAGCTTTTTGAAAGCCACGCGCAAGTATTTATTGCCACTGAAGCAGGCGGAGAAGGAATCAACCTTCAGTTTTGTCATCATATCATTAACTATGATCTTCCGTGGAATCCAATGCGTCTAGAACAGCGAATTGGAAGGGTCCATCGTTTAGGTCAAAAACATGATGTTCACATTTACAATTTAGCCATTCAACATACGGTCGAAGAACATATTTTAAAATTGTTATACGAAAAAATAAACCTTTTTGAACGAGTTGTTGGAGAGCTAGATGATATTTTAACAAAGCTTGATTTAAAAAATATCGAAGAGCATATTCAGGATATTTTATTTCATTCGCGGAGTGAAGGAGAAATAAAAATCAAAATGGAGAACTTGACGTCTATTATTCAATACGAAGACAGCGAGGAGGATCAGCATGCAGCAAACTGATATTCATCAATTTTTAAAGCGTTATTTTCTAGCTAATAATTGTTCTATTGTCACAGAAACATCTTCTTACCTGACGGTTCAATTAACGATTGAACTCGATAAAGAATTGATGAATCGTCCATTTTATTGGCACTATATTGAAAAGACGGGAGGAGAAGCAACTCCTGCTTCGCTCACTTTCATTACAGATCCAGCATTTGAAGACGATTCCGTTCAAGGAGAACGAATTCATTTCGGTTCACCTAGGCTGCACCAAATTTTCGCTTCTACTCAAAAACTAGGCGGGTTTATTCACTTGTATGAACAAGTTGCATCAGCTCAGCCAACAAATCAGCCTTTACACCCTTGGCTTGCATTAAATATTAAAGTCTCGTACAAATGCGATCGTAAAAAAGATGAGCTCTTGTCGCTTGGCATTAATTTAATCAATGGACAGATTATTGAATCATTTCATGAATTAATCATTAATCAAAATTTGTCATCTAAAATCTCAGACTATTGCTTTACTCTCTCACCTTTTATTAAACCTAAAAGTGCCATCGCACGACTCACATCATATGTGACTGACTATGTTAAAGCTCAGCCAACTGAATGGGCTGAAAAAGCGCAGGAGAGATGGTATGAAGACTTAGCGCTTCTTGATCATTTTTACGAAACAGCAGAAGAGCTGCCAGAAATATATATGACCGAAAAAACAGCGCTTCAAGAACTGTACGAGCCGACTATCTTGTTTAAGTTTATAAACGGTGGCTTATTTTACATATCGCCTGAAACGATGTCTCGTCAATTTAACAAAACACAAGCCGGTTAAAAAAAAGATGAGCATATGATATGCTCATCTTTCTTTTTTCTTTCGATACCACAGCATAAACGACAGCGGAATCATTCCAAACCATCTGTTTGCAAAAGGTGCTCGCTCTTCTTTTCTTTGAATTTTTTTCGTTTTCCTCTCTTCTTTTGGCTGATCCATATATTGTACAAATTGCTGAGTCATATATTTTACATAATCATTCGTTTTCATATAATCATCTCCTCAGCACTATTATATCCGGAGAGAAAGAGACTTAATCCGTCCACTTCACAATGTGCTGATCCTTTTTTTGAATATATGCCGTTTCCGTCAATGCTCTTCCTTGCAATGTTTGACACTTTATTTTTAGGATGATCATCTGTTCATCTTCACTTACTACTTCGTATGAAACCGTACCAGTTTCTAATACTAAAGATGCAGATGGAGATTTATTATGTTCTTTTATTTCTTTTTTTACATGTACAACCGCGTTTTCTAAAAGATGCTGCAGACGATTTTTCTGCTCTACTTCTTGATAAAATGAACTTTTCGTCACAAAATAAGTGGTTTGCTGAGCTACTAACAGAAGAAAAAGCGCACAAAATGCCAAAACAACTGGGAGAATAAATCCTTGCTCATTATGTTTCATGAGCAAGCATCAAAAATGTCGTAATGGTTTCTTCTCTAACTTTGTTAACACCGTCTGTTGAACGAATCAAAAGCCTTTCTTTTTGCTGTTCATACATAATATTCTTAATGTGCTGCAGCACAACTTCATGACCGCTTTCATCCACTCGTCTTCTTATTTTATCTTCGTAGCGTTCATAAGTGATGATCTGATTATTTTCCATTTTCAACGTAAGCGTAGTCGCATGAATTCCAACTTCTTTTGCTTCTCGATATTCCATAGCAAGTTGATTCACAAAAATTTCCCACTCCATTTCATTCATACTAAAATCCGGATTATATGTTTGCTTAGCTAGCGGAATGATAATGGGGAAAAATGAAACAATGATCAAAAAAAGAGTAAAACTGACTAACATCTCTACAAGCGTAAAGCCTTTTTCCCTTTTCACTTCAACATCACATCACACTTCTTTTTCATTTTCTCAGCGGAATCTGTCCATTCTACACAAAGCTTTTGAGCACTTTCTCCGTTCCACTTCAGATAAAACGCAACGTTTTCTTTTACGATTTTTTCTCGCCGTTTATATCCTGCTTCATATTTATATTTCAATAGCTCTTCGTGCAAGATAGCATCAGCTTGATACGAAACATATTGCTTCTTTTCTGCTTCCTTCATCTGAACATACAAAGGAATAATTGTACCGGTTAGGAGTAAAAGCATGCTAAATGAAACAAGCATTTCTAACAAGGTGTAGCCCTGCTGACCCTTACATCTTGTCCACATAAAAACGCCCTCTGCCTATTTGAAAAGTAACTTTATATTTAAATTTTTGATTGCTGATAAAAATGGTCTTCGCTTGAGAAATATTGCCGTTTTTGTTGTATTGTATCGTGGAATTGCCGCTTCCAAACGTGATATGAATGGTGGAGTCATAGGCGCGCTTATAAAGAACGGCACGAGAATCAGAAACAATATATTCTGTTCCCTTCGGTGCGAAGTTAATTTTAATTGGAGATTCTCGGTTCATTGCTGTTTGCTGCACATAAAACGTGTCGCTTTGCAGCTGTCGCAAAAATAATGTGATTTTGTAATATTCCACAAGCGGACGAATGGCTACAATAATGGAAAACATCATCACTTGCACAATAAATAAAACCATCAGCATCTCAATGAGGGTAAATCCTTTTTGCTTAAGAAGAACCACTAGCTGTAACCTTTCCGGTACCGTCAATTTGAATGGCTTGACCATTTGGACACACGGTGCCTTCTTTTAAGTATCCTCCTGCTTCAAGCTCTTCTAGACTTGGTTTTTCGCCATTTTCAAGTTCGTATACTTGTACCTCAGCCTCTACGGTTTTGACAAGAGCTGAGCAGCCTTTGTTGTTAATAACCGTATTATGCTTTAATACATTTGGAATCATAATGAGCAAAAGCACGGTAATAACGAGCATAACAATGAGCATTTCAATAAGGGTAAATCCTTTATCACCTTTTAGAATCATATTCTTTCACCTTTCTACAAGCTCGACATCACTTCTAACATCGGAAGCATAACGGACATATACATAAGCAGAATGACAATTCCGATGAATAAGAATGTAAGCGGCTGTACATATTTTAAAATACGAAAAATAAACTGTTCCATTCTTTCCATCATAAATAGACTGTAATCATACAGTTCTTGAGAAAGCTCACCGTTCTGCTGACCATGCACAATAACTTGAGCCAAGTCTTTTTCATAATGAGATTTACCTGAAACGATATGATCTAATCGCATTCCTGAGGAAAGTTGATCTGTAAAAGCAAAAGCTTCCACTTGAAAAAACGGATGATGCTCTTGCTTTTGAAAAAGAGCAAAGCATTCATAAATAGATAAACCACCATTTAGTAAATTGCTCATATGAACAGAAAAAAAGTACGAGTTAAATAGCCGTGTGAACGTTCGGATAACGGGAACTCTCATAAAAAGCTGCATTTGAACTACTGGAGGCAATTTTTTAATATAAATCACATAAAACAAATAAAGAATGATTGGCATACTGATGACTGCAGGTAACACAAAAGGAAAGAACGACATCGCCTGCATAAATAAGAGAATAAACGAAGACTGCTTGTTTCCAAAGGATAAGTACAGAGCTTCAAACTGTGGAAGTAAAACCGTACTTAAAACAAATAAAATGGAAAGAATAAACAGCAGTAGCAATACGGGGTATTGAACAAGCTTTTGAAATTTTTTACGATGCCTTACTTTTTCTTCAATCATTGAGCTGCTTTCTTTTAAAGCAAATTGAAGGTTTCCATGCTGTTCCGCAAAATATAAATAGCTTAAAATATCGCGGTGAAACTGAAGTTTAACAAAAGCATCGTGCAAAGATTCTCCTCGTTTTAACTGCTCAAGACATTTTTCAATATCCGTTTTTTCTTTGTTAGATACTTGAAACGTCAAAAACGAAAGAGCTTGAGAAAGAGTGTAGCCTTTTTCCAAAAGCTTAGAGACCTGCTTAAGAATTTTTGCTTGCTGAGCAAGAGACCACCTTTTTTGTCTATTTGTCTTTACCCCCATCCGTCTAGCGAATGCGGATATAAATAGCCTAGCGCGATTCCTTTTAGAATCACATCTCGGAGCGTCTTATAATCATAATCCGCATTTTCTCCTTTCACTTCTCTCATCACTGCACTAAGCTCCTTGCCATAAAGCAATTCGTATATGCTGGACTGACGATGCTTTCTCATTTTTTTACAAGCGGGGTGGCATTTTCCGGAACACAGCGGACAGCGAATTTCTACAAGGCGCTGTGCAGCTACTGCTACAAGAGTCTGTTCCATTTCTTGAAAGCTAACCCCAAATTCAAGCAGCCTGTACAAAGATCCTTTTGTATCTTTAGTATGCATCGTTGTCAAAACCAAGTGTCCGGTAAGTGCTGCTCTCACAGCAATTTTGGCAGTCTCACTATCTCTTATTTCTCCCACCATGATAATGTCTGGGTCATGGCGCAATATAGCTTTTAAACCAGTCGTGTACGTAATCCCCGCCCGTTCATTTACCTGTACTTGAAGCACGGTTTCACTCGGTTTTTCAATAGGGTCTTCTAGTGTAATAACATTTCGATTAAAAAGGTGCTTTACTTCGTGTAAAAGAGTATATAGAGTAGTGGTTTTACCTGATCCTGTAGGACCGGTAAAAATAATTAATCCATGAGAGAATTTCAAGAGAGAAATAAGCTTTTTAGTATGTTCAGGAAAAAGAGATAAATGTTTGAGAGATGTAGATTGTTGGTGAGGCAAAAGCCGAATAACAAGACTTTCATCATGAGAAGTAGGAAGGGTTGATAAACGCAAATTTACTTGATAGTGATCAATGGAAGTGGTCAATGCACCATTTTGAGGTTTTCTGCGCTCGCCAATATCCATTCCCCCTAAAAATTTAAAATGCGAAATGAGCCGTTCAGACATTTCCTTTGAAATAACCCTCTTTAAAATAAGCTCCTGGTCAATTCTCAGCTGAATCACAGCATCTTTCTTTCGGGGCACAATATGCACATCAGAACTTCGGCACTCACATGCATCTCGTATAATGTAAGTTGCAAACTGTTCAATTTCGGTCAAGCGATCATCACTCCTTTATTTGTAATAAAGATGATTAGTAAAACATCTAGAAACAGTAATTTCGACCTTTTTCGAGATTTTCCTCCTTCTTTTTTCATTTTTTATAATTTTTTCAGTATACGCTTCTTTTCTTCGCTTCAGCCCTTGTACACGATGTACAACTTCTGTACACCTCTAAACGACTACATAAAAAAAGACAACGTGATGTAAAACTCTACGCTGTCGTTTTATTCGTTATTTACTGAATTGAACTTCTTCATCATGTACGCTTACACAACTAGAGAAGCAAGACTTGTTTTTTTCTTGACTAAATTTTTAAGAGCAGATTCGTTATAGCCTACTACAAGCTTTTTGCCATCTGTTAAAATTGGTCGGCGAAGCAAACGAGGATGTTCAATTAATAGATTGACTACTTCAGATAGTGTCATGCTATCCACATCAACATTTAACTTTTTATATTCTTGACTTCTTTTAGCAAGAAGTTCATCCATCCCTTCTGTTGTCATAGAAAGAAGTTCAAGCATTTCTTTATGAGTAGGTGTTTCTCTAAATAAATGACGCTCTTTAAAATTCACATCTTCCTTCACTAGCCATTTTTTCGTTTTACGACAAGATGTACAGCTCGGGTACGTATAAAATTTAATTTCTTCCATATGAAACCCTCCCGTTTTTTAGTTATAGATTGTTTATATACATTGTACATGTTTTGTATAACTTTTGTATAGTATTTTGCACATGTTTTGTATAACTTTTTTTCTTCTGTCGTATTTCAAGGAAAAGATAGCGTTTTCAGGAAAGAAAGGATGTATTATAATGGAAAAGTATCGATATAGTTTCATAAGTGCTTTCTAGTGCTTACACAGCGATGACATTCATCATGACACTAACTAAGTTTGATAAAGGAGGAAATGGACGTGGAACGAATGTACCGTGTAATGGGGTTCTGGACAGCAATTTTCACTGTAATGTTTTACCTCGGTCACATGCATAAGACTTCTTTACTCTTTTTAGCTCAAACAGGCTTTTTTGTAATTCTTAGTTATTTAAAGCTGTCTGAAAGAATGTACATTTACGTTTTCGGAGCATATTTGACCGTCTTTTTTGTGGGGTTCACGTACTGGTCAACTTTTATGATGACACCAGGACAGTAAAGAGAAAAGCGATGGGCTTCCATCGCTTTTTGTATTCTTAAAAACCATTTAGGAAAGGATTTTGATCCATTTCGTGTCCCACAGTTGTTTCAGGTCCGTGACCGCTTAGTACAAGCGTATCTTCTGGAAGGGACAGCAATTTCGATTCGATGCTTTCTAACAGCTGAGCTTGATTGCCTCCAGGTAAATCTGTACGTCCAATGCCGCCTGCAAAAAGCGCGTCACCAGATACTACAAAGTTACCCGATTTGAAATAATATGAAACGCTGCCAGGAGAATGGCCAGGCGTTTCGTACACCTCAAATTGGAATGAGCCAATTGTTAAATTGCCTTCGACTGAAATAATATCGGTTGCATCTGGAGCCGTAATTTCTCCTAAATCAAAAAATTTCGAACCGTTTAAATCACTATTATGAAGCCATTCTTTTTCATTTTTATGTACATAAAGCGGGATAGAGTAGTGATTCATCACTTCATCTACTCCTCCAATGTGATCAAAATGAGCGTGTGTCAGCAAAATAGCCAACGGTTTATACGTTTGTTTTTCTAGAAATTCAACGAGCTGTTTTCCCTGAGCTCCCGGGTCAAAAACTAAACACTCTTTTTTTTCGTTAGCAACGACATAACAATTCGTTTGAATAGGTCCTAGCGGTATACGATGATAGTTCATAATGTATCCTCCTTGTAAAATTTATTTCCGTTATATGCATTATCATACACACATCATCTTATAAATGAAAGTAAGGACCTTTCTAAGCTAATAAGGCGAAAGAAAGATTGGTTTTCATCTCGACAAACGGTTAGAAAAGTTTTACAATTAAAGGGATAAGCTAATGATAGCGCTTTAATTTTAAGTTGCCTAAAGGAGGTTTCTTCGAGTGGGTCTTATGATTATTTTTGCACTAACAACATTGCTAGGCGTATTTGCAGCTATTTCATCTTTTAGAAATAAAAACATATTAGGCATTGGTTTTTCGGTACTAACATTCGGTGTGTTCGGATGGTTTACCGTGATGACCATTATACATCACGGTTATCCGGCGGTACATCATTAAAAAAGCCACGCAAAGCATATGCTTTGCGTGGCTTTTCAAATAGATAGATATTCCATTGCCGCAACTAAAATAGCTTTGGTCGGATTATATACGCGTGATATTTGAGATAAAGGCAGCGGATTAATTCCTTTCCCCAGTTCTAAGGTGAACCCTAGCTTTTTCTTTTCTAAGATAAACCAATCCTTAAATCCAGCGTGACTATCAATCGTTTTGACTGCTTTATAACCGCTTACCCTTTCAAAATAACTGGCTATTTCCTCCGCTTCCGTCGGCTCTTCATTCATATACCCCCAGTAAAATTCTTCTCCTTGGGTATGTAAAGCAATCACACAATCAAAATTATGACGCTCAACGAGTTTTACCATTGCCTGCGCTTCAGGTTCAGACAGAGATTCATAACCTGGAAAGTCCCGATAATGCGGAGCTTTAGGTTCTTTGCGCTTTTTTTCAATTTCCCAATAGGCTGGAAACTGATTGTTTAAGTCTACCCCTCGGATATTTGCTTTCCAGCTTTGAAAATCAGGAAAATCTCTTCCTATTTTAGAAAGAAAAGACGCATAAGGTTCACTTACAGGAGGACCTTTTAAGACCAGATCTACTCCATCTGGATTAACAATTGGAACCGCAGAAAGCGTAATTTGATTAAAAAGAGCTCTTGCTTCCTGCCCGTTCAACGCCTGGTCGTAATGAAGAGCAGCTAAATAATCTTCAACAAACTGTAGAAGAACATTTGTCGTAATCCATTCATTGGCATGAAAAGACGCATTAATATGAACCTTTCTTTCTCCGTTTCCAATTAAAATATGAGGAATCGGCTTTCCAAGCACGCTGCACCCTATCCATTCAAGAGAACCATAGGGGTAGTACGTCAAAAGTGTTTGGATATCTTGTATTGTTCGCATGTAATCGTAGGGCTTTTGGATATCTACAATTTGCATAATCTTCACTCCTTTACACTATGTATATGTAAAGATTGAAAAGATGCATGATAAAAAAGCGCTTTGACTAAATGTCAAAGCGCTTTTTTATCTCAGTTAGATTCTTGCTTATTATTCAAAATAAGATTTAACTAACCAAGCTCCTCCAATAATTCCCGCATCGTTTCCTAAAGTAGCGATTGCTAGTTCAGCACCTTGCGCTACGCGAGGAAATGCAAAACGTTTGAAATAATCTCTTACCGGTGCAAGTAATACCTCGCCTGCACGAGACACACCGCCGCCTAGAACGATCTTCTCAGGGTTTAATGCATTAGCAGAGTTTGCTAGTGCTAGACCTAAATGAAAGGCAACTTTATCTACAACATGCATAGCTAACTCGTCTTTTGAACGAGCTGCATCAAATACATCTTTAGATGTAACTTGTCCATTTTGTTCTAACACTGTGCGAAGCTCACTTGGTTTGTCCGTTTCCGTTAATTCTTCCATTGTTAAACGTACAATTCCAGTTGCTGAAGCAATGGTTTCTAAACAGCCGGTTTTGCCGCAGTTACACGGTGCCCCACCTTCAGGAATAGAAGTAATGTGCCCGATCTCACCCGCGGCTCCATTTACGCCTTGTACAATTTCACCGTTTGCAATGACGCCACCGCCAACGCCTGTGCCAAGCGTAACGCAAAGTAAATCTTTTGCTCCGTCTCCAGCACCCTTCCACATTTCTCCAATCGCTGCAATGTTTGCATCATTGTCTACTACAACAGGAAGAGAAGTTTCTACTTCCAAGATATCTTTGATAGGGAATTTTTCCCAACCTAAATTGACTGCTACTTCAATCGAACCGTTTGCAAAGTTAACAGGCCCCGGTGCACCAATACCAATTCCTACTAACCTTGATTTTATTTCTCCAAGATCGTTTAACTTTTTATCAATTGCTTTTGCAATATCTGTTGGAATTTTACGGCCTTGCTCGCTCACATCCGTATTAATTTCCCACTTGTGAATGATTTCTCCATAATGATTAATAAAGGCCATTTTTATTGTTGTACCGCCTAAATCAACTCCAACTAACCATTTGTCATCCATGTTCATTCATCCTTTTTCTCTTTTTGTTGTTTTAACTCTCGACGAAGCAAAAGAATTGCCATTTGGTAATCACGTACATCAATCAAGTTAGACTGATATAACTCTTTTACTTCCGCTTCCATCAGCTCTAAATCAGCAATACGATCGCCCACGTATATAAAAATGCCGAAGGACTTTAATAATTGTTGTACATCATATAACGTATTCATTCTGTCACCTTTATCCTATTTTCTAGGTGATATGATTCATTTATTTTGAGATAACTCAACAGTCATTCAGTCATAAACAGCGGCCGTATTTAACGCCCACTGCTAGGTCTACATATTAATATTCTAGTAAACGTTCTCACAATAGTAAAGTATAAAATATTAAATTCGTCATTCAACAGTTTTAATTTCCTAGCTCTTGCTTCAGCTTTTCGTATTTTTCATTTTGCGGTTCAAGCGCAATTGCTTTATCGATATTTTGTGTGGCCGCTGGAATATCATTCAGTTTCATATTCACCAGAGCTAAATTGTAATACGCCTCATGAAAAGTTGAATCATACTTTACAGCCTGATTCAATTGCTGTTTAGCTTCTTTATAATTTTCAAGATAAAATTCTGCGTTAGCACTGACGAAATACACGTTACTATTTCCTGTTCCTTTTTCAACAAAAAGCTTAATGGCATCTTTTGCTTCTTTATACTGCTTCTGCTGAAGATACGTAGCCGCTACGCTGAGTGCATAGGGCTCATCTTGATAAACAGAACGCTCATGATATCCATAAAAAAGCAGACTTCCTACTAATAAAAGCGTGCAAATGAAAGCCGGAATCTGAATATACAGCTTTTTTTGTTTCGGTAAACTGACGATGCTCGCAGCTAAAAATCCCCCAACCAAACCGCCAATATGCCCTGCATTATCGACGTTCGGCGCAACAAATCCAAAAATCAAGTTAATCACAATGATGACAATGAAACTCGATCCCATTGTTCGAAAAAAGAAGCGTGGATTTGTTCTTGCTAAAAACAGTAAAGCTCCAAAGCAACCGAAAATGGCCCCTGAGGCTCCTGCGGAAATGGACGTATTCCATATAAAACTTCCTAGAGATCCTGCAAACCCGGCAAATATATAAATAAAGACAAAACGCCCGCTACCATATATCCTCTCTACAAGCGTTCCTAAATAATACAGGGCTACACTATTCATAAGCAAATGCAGAAGTCCTATATGCAAAATTATAGGTGTAAAAAAACGCCACCATTCGCCTTCCATAATTAACGGGTTGTATTTAGCTCCGTATTGAATCAGAGTGAGCGTATTTTGTGTACTGCTCTTCCACTCCAGAAATAGAAACATTAAGATTTGCAGCGCTAAAAATATATATGTAAAAATAGGCTTCCCGTATCCAGCTATTTGCTGTTCTTCGCTTTGTTTTTTCTGTACAAAGAGCACAATTTTATGTTTCCACTGGTCTATTCGCTGTGCTTCTTCTTCGGAAGAGCAATTGTCTGCGCTTTCTAATGTAAGACCCAGCCGTTCGAATAGAGGTTCATAAGCGCTTGCTTTCTCTGCCGTTAGTTGTTCAACGTAACTATTCACTTTAGAGGGACTTGGCGCACTTTCTAAGGACTGCTCTGTATAAAAAGGATCAAAATCAGCAAAGTAAATCGTGTTAAGAGTAAGCGTTGATTTACCTCTCTGCTTTCGCACATTCTCAGCTCTTTGTAATGCATACAATACATCTTTTTGCTGCTCAACGGCTGATTTAAAATTCCGGCGGACTATACGGACGATTGACTTATCTTTACGATGCGAAGACTGAAACCATAGCTCTGAAGCATCAGCTTTCATCGAAATCAGCTCGTATGAAGAATGGCCAAGCAATTGCTGTGCCAGCTGCAAATAATAAAAATCTTGCCTAGACAAATAGTCACCTCCTCACACTCTCTATATGTAAAGATGGCAGAAAGCCAGGAAAAAAGCAACGATTTTCCCTTTTTCTTTTTCTACAAAAAAACACCTTACAAGTCTGTAAGGTGTTTTTTATGTATCTTTCGCTCTTAGCGGAAGACCTGCTTCATTAAACGATCCCGAACAAACGGCAAATTAAAAAATGAACGAACAGCTAGACTGCGGATAAATGAATTTCCAAACAGCGAATTTAAAACACGGTATCTCATTTGATAGCCCAGCGTTCCAACAACTAAAAGCGTAAGTACTAATACAATATGTCTCATTTTCAAGCCTCCTTACGTTTACTTTGCTCCTATGACGAACATTTTATGCTCTTATATAGGTAAAAGCAGGATAAGGATTCCGCCCGTAAAAGCAGCAAGCAAAATAGCGGCAAGATTCACAACATCATTGTTAAAGAAAGTTATTCCTTTCTCTTTTATCGTTGGTTTACGGCAATGGTCTTTCCGTTCCGTTTCAATACCGCAGCTTTGACAGCGAAAGCGAACTTGCACACTTGCCCCAAGAAGAGTGTCTATAGCGTTTCCAATAAAACCAAAGCACCCGACTAGCAATATACTACTCAGCGATACGGATGGAAAAGCAAAATAACAAGCGGCAGCGATAAGAAAAGCTCCAGCTGCTCCGGCTGCTGTACCTAAAAGTGAAACGGCTCCTGAGGTACCCGCTTCTACTCTCTTTAATGTCCAAAGGTAAAACGGCGGCTTCTTACTAAGAGACCCTATTTCAGATGCCCATGTGTCCGCATTAGCAGCTGAGATACTGATCATAAACATCCACATGTAAACAGGAAAAGCTGTTGCTGCATATAACAAACCGCAAGCAGCAGCTACACCTCCATTAGCAAGGACTTGAATATAATCTCGTCTGTCGTGCTTCTCTAGCTTTTCTTCTAATGCGTGTTTTTTTTCTTTTTTGTACTTACTACACAACGTAGAAGTGCTAAAAAATAAGAGTAAGAGTAAAAAACCTTGAAGCGAAAAACCGATATAAACGCTCGCTCCTACGAGAAAAGACATGCAGGCTCCCGATACTGTCAGTGCTTTTGCTATGTAGCCTGCTCCTGCCATGAGTAATATTACAATTATCATGACAGCATCAAACGGATTCACAGCAAATAAGCTCCTTCTCTGTCAAAATATATTCAACGGGAATATCATGAGATTCATGTGGGACCTCTGAAACCACTTGACAATCAAACGCAAGGCTTAGCTTCTGTCCGGTATAATCTGTTAGATAACGATCGTAATAGCCGCCTCCATAGCCGATACGATATCCATTTTTGCTATATACCACGCCAGGCACAAGGAGTAAATCAATTGAAGATTTTGAAACGGGAACAGTTTCTTCAACAATTGGCTCCGCTAACCCGTAGTACACTGTTTCAAGCTGTGAAAAATTCGTAATCTCGTAGAAAACCATTTGAGATGTTGTGGGGTTGCATTTTGGAACAGCTACTTTCTTTCCATCTTTCCAAGCACGTTCAATGATGGCTTTCGTATTAACTTCTTTATTTCTTGAAACCGTAGCTGCAATGACTCTAGCTTCTTTCCATAAACAAGTTTCATACAGTGCATTTGCTATGCTTGTTGAATGTGCCTCGTGCTGCTCTTCAGAAATTAAATTAAGAACGCGCTTCATCTCTTTGCGCAGATGAGATTTCATTTTAATTCCCCCTATAAAAAAAACAGCAGGATTGTACTCCTACTGCTTACTTTGTTTCACGATGAAGTGTAACTTTTTTAAGTCTTGGGCTGTATTTTTTTAACTCAAGACGATCTGGGTTATTACGCTTGTTTTTAGTTGTAATGTAATTACGGTCACCAGTTTCAGTGCAAGCTAATGTAACGTTTACGCGCATCTATTTTCCCTCCAAACATTATAAACATAAATCAGACTTTAATATAATATCATTTTTCGAAAGGAAATGCCAGTCTGTTTTTTTGAAGAAAGTCATTTAATTTCATTTCTTCACTTTTTCTTTCCTCTTAGAGCCCTGAGCTCCTTCTCTGCTACGCCTTATATATAGATGAAGTTTCTTGAAATAAGCGGAACTCTTTTTATGAGAGGGGTACTTCCTTTCTTTTAAATAAAAGCCATTATTTACACTCTTTGATACTCTTGTATTTTTTCTACAAAATATGCCGACAGCTTCTTGGCAGTCTGAGTGTTTAACGCCTCTGAATAAATATTTAATACAGGCAAGTGACCATCGGGCAAAATAAGCGTCCATTCATGGGGATCATGGTAAATCTTTAAGCCATCAATGACATACACTTGTTTACCGATTGCTTCTTCTAATAGTTTCTTCATCACTTGTTCTTGAATTTCTAGCGGACATGAAATATACCGCCAGTTCATATAAGCGTGCGGGACATATTGAATCATTTCAGAAATTTTCCGCTGTTGCACCATAATTAATTCGATCAGCTGACATAAAGCGTACATGGCATCTAACTGAAATTGAACGGGCCCCAAAAGACTAAGCAAATCACGTTTTTTTGCTTTTGTCCTCATAAATGATTGATTGAGAGATTGAGCAAATGTTTCTAGTGTGGATGAATAGTGTATAGGAATAGGAACGAATGCTACTTTTTTTGTCATGTATACGCTATAAATATAAAGCGACATAATTTCTGAGTCATTTACGCTGCAGCCTTTTTCATCATATAGAGCAAATGTTTCTCCATCTTCTTTAATCTGAATACAAAAAGACAGCTTATTTCGTTTAATTATTCGTTTGATTTCTTCTGTTTTCTCCCATTTGTTTAAAAATAAAACGTGGACACGAAGACGCTTACATAATAATTCGACAACTTCCTGTATAAACGGCGAACAAATCACGCCAATCCTCGTACTGTCTTCTAATAAAATATGCTGATTAATTGATTTTACTAAAGCATCGCAATATTCTTCCCTGATATTTCCTATGCTTGTTTCTTTAAGTGAAACAGAAGTTGTTATGTTTGCTTTTTTAGCTTGAAGGTACATCCGCTCAATCTTTTTTTCAATAAGCTGATTAACTAATTGCCCTTTCTTATCATATATTTCTAAAAAGAGGCCGCTGTTTTTGCTATCCACACCAATATAAATACCAATGCTCGCTTGTGAAGTCATCATGTAATATCGAAATACCGGAAGAGCTTCTTTTTTAATATCATACACAGCTGAATGATTACTCCGTAAAAAAGAAAAGCATTCTTTGCGAAGTTGAATGGCTTCTCCTTCATCATCGCTTGCTAGACAGAACGACCCTTGGTGTTTGCATACAAGTAATAACGCATTGTATAGTCTTTCTCGATCAACAGATGAATGTACATACAGGCGACCGTTTTTGAAGATAGAAACATCCGGTTTTACAGAAAGTTGAGGTAGCACTTGATTTTCAGCTACTGTATCTTGGACATACGTAGTCATTGCTTGAACATTTACATAGGGACCTATCGTAGCGTTGTATAAAAACGATTCTGCCCCCACCGTTACGTTTTGAAGCAAAATCGTTTTATCGATTGCAGCATGTGCTTCTATGATACTATTGGTGCCGATAATCGTGTAAGGACCAATTGAAGCACCTTTTCTAATCACCACATTTTCTCCTACGTAAACCGGATCGTAAATAGTCACCCCTTCTTCTATAAGCGCGTCATCTGAGACAATACTTTCCTGTCTATTGCCAAACCACTTCCTCCACAAATCATAGTGTGCTTGACGATAATGGTGGATTTGCCCAATATCAATCCAATAATCTTCCGTTACAAAACTGCATACAGTATGATTATATTCCAAAAGAAGCGGGATAATGTCAAAGCTAAAATCTGTAGGACCATAAGAATTCACGTAATCAAGAACGGATTTTTTGATCACATACACTCCCGTATTAATCAATCGGCTATTGGCCTGTTCGTAGGTCGGTTTCTCTACAAATCCCGCGACTCGATGCCCTTCATCTATCGTCACCACTCCATAACCCCGCACGTCGTTTACTTCTTTTGTAACAATGGTCATTTCGCTTTTTTGTTCATAATGAAAATGAATAACGTCTTGAAGATTAATTTCTGTTAAGGCATCTCCACTAATAATAATACAGTCTTCCTCAATAAAGGCCTCTGCTCGCTTAATTCCGCCCGCTGTTCCAAGAGGCTCTTTTTCGATAAAATAAGTAAGCGTCACTCCCCACTGAGAGCCATCCCCAAAGTATTCAATAATTTGTTCATGCCTATACTGCAGCGTAATCCCAATCTCTGTAATTCCATGTTTCTTAAGCAGTTCGATGCTATATTCCATCACAGGTTTATCGTAAAGCGGCAGCATAGGCTTTGGAATCGTATAGGTCAAGGGCTGCAGTCTTGTTCCTTTACCGCCAGCAAGTATAATGGCTTTCAATTTTTTGCCTCCCTCCTTTTTTTATCCTGGCAAATGTGATGTTGAAACAGCTTACTTGTATCAATAGCGATTTTTTCCCAGCTAAACATAGTTGTTGCTTTTCTATACCCATTTTCGCTGATTTTTGCAGCCGTTTTTTCATTTTTTAACAAAAATTCAATACAGTTGATTAATTCGAGCGTATCTCCTCGGGCAAACGTCAGGCCCGTGTCGAAATGTGAAACAATATCGCTTAGACCTCCTGTATCGGCAACGATAGTTGGCTTCTTGGCTACCATCCCCTCTAAAGCCACAATTCCAAAAGGTTCATATAAACTTGGAAAAACAACCATTTTGCAAGCTTGAAGAAGCTGATTTCGTTCGTTATCGGTAATGTATCCAATAAAATACACGTATTTGTCTAGTTGCTTTTCACTTACCTGTGTTCGAAACTCATGAAGTAAAGGCCCTTTTCCTGCTACAACGAATTGAACATCTATTTGTTTTTTCTTAAATAGTTCCGCTGCTTCAATAAATAGCTGAAATCCTTTTTCATATACAATTCGTCCAATTGAAAAAATAATAGGGGCCTTTCTAAAATTATATTTCTTTTGTAAACTTTCTTTTAACCGCTCATTTACTGCGTCGACTACCAGCTGCTTGTCAATTCCATTTGGAAATATAGCAATTTTATCTTGCTCTACGTGAAATAAAGTGATTAATTCTTTCTTCATATAGTCGCTGCAGACAATGATTGAGCTTGATTGTCGAATCAGCTCCTCTTCCTGCAAGTGAATTTTCTGCTGCATGTCATTATGAATACCATTATTGCGCCCATGTTCTGTTGCATGAATGGTCGTAATTAGCGGTCTATCCGTTTTATCTGCTAAACATTTTGCAGCGGATGCAACAAGCCAGTCATGAGCATGAATAACGTCAAAAGACAGCTTGTAGCCTAACTGCAGTCCTCTAAGAGCCATAGCCACGTTCAAACTGTTTACCCATGTCAAAAAATCCGGATGATGAGGCTGCAGGCTTTTAACTCGGTAAACGTGAACACCGTATAAACGCTCATATTCCGGCAGCCCCTCTACATACGTTGTTAATACACTAACATGATGGCCCGCCTTTGCTAACGCTCTGGATAAATCAAATACATGTCGTGCAAGTCCTCCGATAACTAGAGGAGGGAATTCCCATGCAAGCATTAAAATGGAGAGACCGCCTTTATATTGATTTACTGATAAAGCCGCCGGCTCTATCTCTTTTGTAGGGTATAAAAAAGAACTTCCTGAAAGAAAACTGTTTTCGCTATCCATCCTTGGATTCTCTTCGTGACAAAGAAAATCAAATAGTTTTACTTGCCTTTCGTATTCATCTCTGACTTTTTCAAAATTATAAATCCAATCGCTGCTACTTAAAAGGAGCCACTGTCGGTAGATAGCATTCACCACGCTAGGATGTTTAGAATCGATAACATCTAGCATCGCCTCTGACTTCTGTACGGTTGAAATAAACAATTGATTGTTCTCACTGACAAATTCAGCGCTTTTTGTTGCACCGTAGAGTGCAAGAGTTTCGTTTTGATGAAACTCTATATCCCTCGCGTAATCTAAAGGATATTGAAATGTACCGCTTGCTGCTTGCATTCGCTGAAAGCCAAGCGTGTCCTTAGCCTTCAAATCCAAAACAGCGCTCGCTTTATTCATTGTTCCTTCCTCAACTTGTTTTCCTTGCTTAGGATATGGAAACAAGATAATGCCAGCAGGCGACTTTTTTAGTTCATCTGTTGATGACTTCACAAAGGTATAGCGCATTTCATGAGATTTTAGGAGCATATCTACTTGATGAGTATACTCTCCTTGCTGTATAAAAAAACCGACGGGCTTTTTTTCAAAAAACTGTTGAAAAACACGTATTGCTTCTGTAATTTGGAGATTTAATGTTTGTTCGGTTTTAAGGGTGGAAACGAACGCGTTCGTTACGGTAGTAGGAATACATTCCATCATGTCATGCTGAAAGAAATATTTGCAGGCTGAGAACAAGCTCCCGTTCCACTTTTTTAAAAAAGTGAGTGCTCTCTGATGCTGCCGGCTTGAAAACTGGTGTAAATATTGAGCGTAACGAGGGTTAAACTCCTCGTCGTTTAATGCGTTCAACAACACACAAGACATCACAGCTGTTGCACCTATCAATTTCTTAGACTCAATTTGATCTAAAAAAGGGATGAACTCGTTCGTTACTTGTTCAAACAGCGGATACTCACTCTCTGTTTGAAGTACATGTAGCAACGGACAATGCATATAAGTTAAAAGAATACAGTCATCACTATTCATATTGCTTCTTCACCTGCTCCAAGTCATTTGAATATAAGGAATATGTGCTAAATTCATTTTGAACACCCTGGTGAACTTTTACAGGTTCGTACATCCAGCCTAACGAAGTTACATTCACTTGTTCATGTTGTTCTTTCATCAAATAAACTGGATTCGAACGAAGAAGGGAAAAAAAACTTCCTTCTTTATCTTGAATACCAATATCTATTACATACGTGCGCTCACTTTCCAAGCTGTTCATAAACATGAAGTCTTGCTTAGGAGTAAGACCCTTCATATAATAGCGGTTTGATTCATGGCCGTTAAAATGAAGACCTGTTATATCATACGTACACATAGCTAGATTCAATTCTTCCCACCGTGTCGAAAACATACTTTCTACCATCTCTCGAATATGCTCAGAAAACGACCAGTGAACATAAATACGAGATGAGTCAAGCTGAGTAGCTATACACACATTTAAGTTTTGAATAAGATTAGCAGCCACTGTTTTATCACTTCGTTTCTTAGAATGTTTTTTCTACATATAAATGCCGTAAACTTATTAACATCTTACCATTCAGAAAAAGTTGCCACAATAAACGCAATTTGTCGATTTGTGTTAAAAATTCAGGTTAACATAGTAATTATAATTTACTAACAAAAAAACCTCTTCGCTTATTAGAAGAGGTTTTTCTACTATTCGTTTAAGTCGTAGCGTTTGCCTTTTACAAGGTAAAATACGCTTTCTGCTACGTTAGTGGTATGATCAGCCATACGCTCTAAATAGCGGGCTACAAATAAAAGCTGCGTAATTTGGTTCATAGCCTCCTGCTTTTCTTTAGCAAGACTTAAAAGTTCTTTGATTGTTATTCCGTAAAGTTCATCCACTTGATCGTCCATTTCCGCTACTTTTTTAGCCAGCACAAGATCTTCCTCGTGATAAGCTTTTAACGAAAGGCTCAACATTTCAATCGAAATATCGTGCATTTTCTTTACGTGTTCTAACGGCTTAATTAATTCTTCGTTTCCAATTCGTATAGCTGATTTTGCTACGTTAACCGCAAAATCTGCCATACGCTCAACATCCGAAGCAATTTTAATTGCCACAATGATACGTCTTAAATCGATAGCCACCGGCTGCTGCTTTGCGATCAGTAAGATAGCTAGGTCATTAATTTCTTCTTCTAAGTCATCCACGTATGAATCGCCGTCGATAATTTCTAGCGCCAGCTCAACGTTGCTTGTTTGCAACGCTTCAATTGATTTTGATAGCGCCTCATGCGTTAAGCGCCCTATTTCTAATAATTTTTCACGTAATATCTTTAAATCACCATGAAACTTTTCGCGTACAACCACTCATCCCATCTCCTTGTATGTCTTAACCGAAACGACCTGTAATATAATCTTCTGTGCGTTTATCAGATGGCATTGAGAAGATTTTATCTGTTTCTGCGTACTCTACCACTTCTCCATTTAAGAAAAATGCTGTTTTATCTGAAATACGTGCCGCTTGCTGCATATTGTGGGTAACAATAATAATGCTGAAGTCTTTCTTTAATTCTTGTACTAACTCTTCTACTTTTAATGTTGAAATTGGATCGAGCGCAGAAGTAGGCTCATCCATTAAAATAACGTCAGGTTCAATTGCCAAGCAGCGCGCAATACAGATACGCTGCTGTTGTCCACCTGACAACCCATTTGCATTTTGATTCAAACGATCTTTAACTTCGTCCCAAATAGCTGCTCCTCGTAAACTTTTTTCAACAATTTCATCTAGTTTTTTCTTGTTGCGAACGCCATGAATTCTTGGACCGTACGCAATATTATCATAAATAGATTTCGGGAACGGATTTGGCTTTTGGAAAACCATTCCTACTTGCGTGCGCAGCTCTTCCACGTGGTACGATTTATCAAAAATATTTTTCCCTCTATACTCAATCTCACCTGATGTACGGACAATTGGAGTCATTTCTACCATACGATTTAACGTTTTAATATATGTTGATTTTCCGCAGCCTGATGGACCGATGATCGCGGTAACTTCGTTAGCATGAATGTCTAAATCAATATTTTTTAAGGCATGTGTGTTGCCATACCATAAATTCAAACCTTTTGTTTTATATACAATTTCTTTTGTTTGCGGAGTATTTACTTTTTCTTTGTTAGTCAATTCCATTGTTATTGCCATTGGATAATCCTCCTTCATCGTCTTTAACCGTTTTGAGCACAATAAAAATCTCTCTATGTCTATTTAATATCTATTGTTTACTATCAGTGTAAATAAATACGAGAAGCCGAAACGCTTCCCCTTATTTTGATCATTTCTATTAATCCTTACACTTACAGAATAATAGCCGACTATTAATTGTGTTTTAACTCAATGTAAAGCTTTTGTAAACGAAGGTCTATCTGCGTGTTTTTTAGGTAAAAAACTAGTTCTTACGACCCTTAAATTCAATAAAAAACCATATGTGTAAAGATTTTTAACAAAAAAAGAAGAGGTAGAGACATAACTAAATCAATTCAATCTAAAGATGGATAAATTAGATAAATAAGCCAGTATGAATTACTTCCGACACCACTGTTGATTTTCGTGCAAGACTTCGCTTTCCACGGACGGCCGGTGAGTCTCCTCGTCGCTTCGCTTTTCCTGCAGGAGTCTTCACCTTGCCCTCCAATCAACTGCTAAAAGCACCTACATACACGAAATCTACGTTCACCCTACAAATAAAAAATCCGAACAAAGTTGATTCTTAACCAACTTTGTTCGGATCTTAACTTCAATTAATATGTTTTTGTTCCAGCCTCTTTAATTGGCGTCGTTTGCAATGACAGCCTGTTGATTCTCTTCTTGGTCTTTTACTTCTTGTTCACCTTTTTTCTTTAAATCAAAATACGTATCGAGCGCAGAACGAGCAAGCTCTTTTGTAATGGTATTTGGTGCACTTGGCACAAATGCCGATGGTACCACCACAGCTACTGCAATTTCAGGATTATTTGCCGGAGCAAAGGCCACAAAGTTTGAATTATTAACTTTAATAGGGTCCCCTCCGCTTGGGTTTTTCTCATAGGCTTGTGCCGTTCCTGATTTACCAGCAGGATTATAGTTCGCTGTATGGAAAGCTGCATACCCTGTACCGCCTTGTTCTTGCGTAACGCGCTTAAAGCCACTTTGAACATCTTTAATGTATTCTTCTTTCATCGTGATACGATTTAACACATCAGGCTCAAATGAATGCTGCGTACCGCCAATTTCATCGGTTTTAATCGTTGGTTTTCGGATTTCTTTTACTAGCTGCGGCTTAATGCGATACCCTCCATTAGCTATTGCAGAAGTATATTGAACAAGCTGCAGCGGCGTGTACGTATCATACTGACCAATTCCTAAATCAAGCGCCGTACCTGGAACATCGCTTCCACCTTGGACACCTGTTGATTCGTTATCAAGGTCTATGCCTGTTGATACGCCTAAGCCGAACTGACTGTAGTAAGAACGCAGTTCGCTGAATGTATCAGGTTTAATCGGCAAAGTCATGTTTTTATGATACTGTAACCCAGCCATAGCCATTACCGTTTTAAACATAAATACGTTGGATGAATATTTTAACGCAGATGAATACGTTAAGGGTCCTAGCCCTTCAGCCTCAGCTGATTTTTTAACCGGTGTTCCTTTAATTTTTAACGGTTCATCAACGAACACTGTGTTTGGCTTAATAGCTCCTGAATCTAAGCCGGCTAAAACCGTTGCTCCTTTTACAACAGAGCCCATTGTATAAGATGTTGAAATATTCCCCAATGCAAAATCTTCTATTTTAGGCGCTCCAGTCTTCTTATCAATGGTGTATTTTTTACCTGCCATTGTTAAAATTTCTCCTGTGTGAGGATCCATCATAATAACAAAAGCACGGTCTAAAAATTGCGTTCCTTTCATTTGCTTTTTGGCTAAAAGCTGGTCCGTAATTTGTTTTTCTACTGCTTTTTGAAGCTCCATATCAATAGTTAAAACCAAATCACTGCCGCGTTCACCTTTAGACACTTGAATTGTATCAAGGAGATTTCCTTTTTTATCTGTTACATATTGAACTTTTTCTTTTTGACCGCTGAGCTGGGCTTCGTATTGCTTCTCTAAATAGCTCGTCCCAACTTGGTCATTTCGGCTATAGCCTCTTGACAAGTAATACTGTACTTTATCTTTGGGCAGTCCTTCGTTGGCAGATGATACATTTCCAAGCAAAGTACGGAGAGTACTGTTTTCTGGGTATGAGCGATCCCAATACGTTGTTGTATCAACACCTGGAAGTTCATCTAAGTGCTCACTTACAACGGCATACTCTTCATTTGTCACACCGCTCTTAACAATTTGCGGGGTGTTAGAGTAACCTGCCTCCATTTGGCGCTTAATAGCGAGAACTTCTAAATCACTCTTTAGACTTTCTAAATCTTTTTTAGAGATGCGGTCTAACTGATGTTGATACAGTTCGTCATCAGTCATTTCACCATCTTGAACTTTTTTGCGATCAGCTTGCGTAATTTTCTGTTCCGCTTCTTTAGGGTGAAGCATAATCCAATAATCCTTCATATCGCGTTCTGTAATTTTTACCACATTTTTAGCATCTTTATTCTTTTTATTTTCTGGAATATCAATCACATTTGTGGTGTAAGGAACATCGATCATAGTGGCTAACTTTTTAGCGATGCGCAGCCTTTCTTCAGCTGTATTTCCTTGAAAACGAGTATATGTAATCGTATTTAAAGAGGTATTATCTACAATTACGCGGTTATAACGATCGTACATTTTCCCTCGAGGAACAGGCGTACTGACCGTAACGTCCTGTGTTTTTTCGACTTCTCGTTCGTAATTCTCACCGTACACAATTTGAACAAGTCCCAACCGCAAAATTAATACGGAAAATAGGGCAAATACGGTCAAGAAAAGTAAGTTCACACGAAAAGGCACGTGACTTTTTCTTCTTTTTTTCTTTTTCATACCAACACCTACACTTTATAAAACATATATACCATAACACCATAAAATCAGACATTTAGCAAATAAATAGACACCTGGCAGGTGCCTATTTACACAACGTATTTATTCTAAAAGAAAAGCGAAGCATTTTCCATAGTACAAATGAAGGAGCTGACAACACTCTAAGCTGGAGACTCTCCGTCTCCTTCATTTAATACCGGAGGAGTAACAGTCGTTTCTTTTTTGTGCAGAGGCTGTGAGATATGTCTCACACAAAAATAAATGATCGTATGCCCTGCTCCAACAATAGCTAATAAAATGGGGATACTTTTTGCTTCATCAAAAAATAGTACAGCTATTAAAAACAAAGATATGGAAACGACGCGCCCAATATTCAGAAATACTTCTCTGACAACAATGTATTCAATTCTTTTTGAAACAACGTCTTTCGCTCGTCCAATCACATCGTATGTTAGAGAAATGAATGGAACCAACAAAATAGGATAGGCAATGGCAATACAAACAGCATATATAATTAACTTTGGATACGATAAGTTAAAGATAAGCAAAAAGACTGCTCCATAGAGAAGGAGGCCTCCTGTGAAGATAAACCGAAGGCGATTTTTTTGCTTAATAAACCTTGAGGCAACATAGTATCCTACAAACGCAACCGCTGAATTCACCAGTCCATATGTTCCTAAAGCTAATTCACTTCCCGTCGTAATAAATACCATGACGGATACAACAAAAATGAACGTACCTTCACGCAACCCTTGAAAGAAATGAGCCTGCAATATTCGATTCCAGTCTTTATTAACTTTTCGTTCAGCCCATACTTCTTTAAATTTGTATACTCCTTCCGCTGCGCGTCTTGTAATAAAAAAACTAAGCACAACGGCACCGATAAACAATAGCAGCGATACACCAAACACAATTTTATACCCAAGTGATTCATACAAAGCGGAAATAACAAAGCCCGCTCCTAAAGGACCAATCATCCCTGCAAAAGAGTTTAAGATTCCTAAAAATCCGTTGAAAAAGTCTCTTGTATCAGGTTCTGTAATTTCAAAAGTTAGCACATTAAAAGCTAGCCAATAAAAGCCGTATCCTATACCCAGCAGTCCACCAAGCAATACTAAATACTCGGCTGCGTTAGCTCCACTGACTAATACAGCGATATAAAAAACAGCTAAAAAAGATACACCTAACCTTAAAACCACAACCCGGTCAATTCGTTTGGCCCATTTACCTGCTAAAATAAACGTAAGCGGCTGAAGAACCACTACCGCTAAATTATAAATAGCGAGATCCGAAAATTCGCCTGATTGTTTCCACAGATAAATGTTAACAAACGAATTGGAAATTGAAATAGCCAAGGCATAAAGACCGCCTATAATTAAAAGCAAAAGTAAATCTTTACTAACTTCTACATCTCCAACTACTTTTTTTAATAAAGGCATATCAAAAAACTCCTTTTCTCTTCTACACCTAGTGTGTGAAAAAGAAAAGGAGATATGTAAAAGAATTGGAAAACAAAAAAGCCAGTAAAGGTAATAATTACTTTACTGGCTCTTAAATACGTCTTCAGCTTATTTTGCAGCGTCGTAACGCTTAGCAACTTCGTCCCATTTTACAACATTAAAGAATGCTGAAATGTAATCTGGACGGCGGTTTTGGTAATTTAAGTAGTAAGCGTGCTCCCAAACGTCTAGACCAAGAATTGGCGTTTTGCCTTCCATTAATGGGCTATCTTGGTTTGGTGTGCTTGTTACTTCTAATTCGCCGTTGTTTACAACTAACCAAGCCCAGCCAGAACCGAAGCGAGTTTTAGCTGCATTTGCAAATTCTTCTTTGAATTGATCAAAGCTGCCGAATTTGCTAGCGATAGCGTCTGCTAATTCACCAGTTGGAGCACCGCCGCCGTTAGGGCAAAGGATTGTCCAAAATAATGAGTGGTTCGCATGACCGCCACCGTTATTGCGTACTGCTGTACGGATATCTTCAGGAACAGCATCTAAGTTTGAAATTAACTCTTCAATACTTTTGCTTTCTAAATCCGCTTTGCCTTCAACAGCAGCGTTTAGATTTGTAACATATGTGTTGTGATGTTTTGTGTGGTGAATATTCATTGTTTCTTTGTCGATATGTGGTTCCAGTGCATCGTATGCATAAGGTAGTTCTGGTAATTTGTAAGCCATGAATAATTCCTCCTTCAAAATATGTAAGCATTTTGGCGCAAAAGCACCATATACGTTTAGATTAGCAAATTTACCCTACTGTTTCAAATAAAAAGTTCCTAATCCATGATTTATATTTACCTAATTCCCATTCGCTATTCTTTTAAACATAAAAAAAGCTTCTTTTTCTCAAAAGAAGCTTTGAATAGACAATAGTATGGCGGAGGAAGAGGGATTCGAACCCCCGCGGGTTTTAACACCCCTGTCGGTTTTCAAGACCGATCCCTTCAGCCGGACTTGGGTATTCCTCCAACCCTATAAATGGTGGACCCTGCAGGACTCGAACCTGCGACCGGACGGTTATGAGCCGTCTGCTCTAACCAGCTGAGCTAAGGGTCCACATGGCTCCACAGGTAGGACTCGAACCTACGACCGATCGGTTAACAGCCGATAGCTCTACCACTGAGCTACTGTGGAACAATATGAATTATGTATGTCACAAACGCAAATTGGAAAATAGCGGCGGAGGGGATCGAACCCCCGACCTCACGGGTATGAACCGTACGCTCTAGCCAGCTGAGCTACACCGCCATGGCTCCACAGGTAGGACTCGAACCTACGACCGATCGGTTAACAGCCGATAGCTCTACCACTGAGCTACTGTGGAACAATATAACATTTACTAGCGACATTAAAAATTTAACATGTTTCTAGCCTAAAGTCAATAGATTATTTTAAAACAGCGTATAAAAAATAGGCAATCATCACCAGTTGAATAAATCCTTTTGAAATAGCGCCACTAAAAAAGCCAATAACCGAACCTACTCCAATTTTTACTGCGTTGCTAATTGTGGTCCGATGAACAATCAGTTCTCCTACAATCGCTCCGATAAACGGCCCTAAAATAATTCCAAATCCCGGAATAACAAACGGACCCACAAGCAGCCCAACTGTACTTCCCCAAACACCTGCTTTAGTGCCTCCGAATTTTTTCACACCAATAATATTAGCTATATAGTCTGCTAAAAAAAGTGCGACAACTAACAATCCTTGTATCACCCAAAATAACCAGCTATAGGAGCTAAAATCATAAAATAAACCGTATATAACAAATCCTAGAGCTACAAATAGCACGCTTGGGATGATGGGATAAACCAACCCAACAAACGATACAACAAAGCTAATGATAATTAATGCCCAACATAAAATAGCCATGCCCGCACCTATCCTTTTTATTATTACTATTTATCATACAATAATCACTCCTATAAAGAAAGACCTTGCACGACGAGTCCTTCCTTTATTTTACTTTCGAATACCTCTTCAAATAATGATTTTCGAGTGTACCTCTGCAATATTAACAGCACGGTCCTCAAGCTGCCCGTAATATCCCCAAAAACAATAACGGCAAAACCTGTACATATACGCATAAGATGTGCTTGTGACAAAACGCTCCACCGCATCATTGTAATTGGTAACGGTTTCTAAAATCTATTGTAAACCTTAAATTTTCGCTATAAAATAAGGTATAATCAGAATCTTCAATAAGAGGAGGCTTTACAATGAGCATGCTGAAAAAGATGGCATGGGGTTTTACTTCCTTCAAAAAAATAAGGTCGCTTCGCTTTGAGCATACGAATAAAACAATTGGCTTTGTGCTGTTTTTAACATTTATTTCTTTGCTGCCTACATTTTTCTTTATGACTTTGACGATTGTAAACGGCTATCATATCGCTACTACAGATCTTCCGAAATCTGTTCCTTCTTTTTCTATTTCAAACTCACGGCTTACGTCAAGTCAACCTTTCACAAAAAAAGCAAACGGTACCGCTTTTATCTTAAACCCCTCACAGTCTATTGAACGGTTTCATTCCCCTGCTCATGCAATTGGTTTTTTAAAGGATGGAATTTACATCACGACTAATTCACAAACACAAACGTATTCATATGAGTTGCTAAACTGGCATCATAAAGATAAAAATGAACTGCTAAACTTGCTGCACGAACAAAAATTTTCTTTATACATACTTGTCCCTATCGCTATGCTTTTACTGTACGTATTAACATCTGGACTAAACTTCCTTTCTATTACCTGCCTTGCTTATCTTGGAAAACTGATTGGACTCATTACTAAAAAGCAGCTTCCTTTCAAGCAGCTATGGGCACTGAGCGCTTATAGTACGGTAGCCTTCACGCTGCTTTATACGCTTTTTGAAGCTTTTTCTTTGTCTCTAGCACTACATAGCTCTCTTTACTGGATAGGAACATTCTTCATTTACTTGTTGCTCGTCACAAGGGTTCCTATAAGAAAAAAGGTAAAACCTAATAAAGATGCTGGGACAAACGTATTTTAGTTGAAGGAAAATCCAAACGAGGAATCTAGATTCTTGATAGAGAATCCAACTCGTTCGGATTTTTTTATTGATATGGTGAAAGCAGGTTTCATGTATGCGGTTGCTTCTAGGTGGTGGTTGGAGTGATTTAGTTAAGTCTCAGCCTCTTTATTTCGGTACAACTTTTCTTCTTCCCATTGCAGAAGAAAGAATTTTCAACTGATACAAAACCCACAAACCTCCTGCTGTGAGCAGAATAAAGCTATAAACAAACATCAGCCTTTCAGCATGCATCCACACTTCAAAAACAACAGGTCCCAACGCTACTCCTAAAAATCTCACCGTTCCATAAATGGATACAATAAACCCTCTTTCTTCGTCTGAAGCCGCTGAAGTAATCATCATATTAATACACGGAAGAACAAATCCTAAGCCGCCAAAGGCGACTGTCAAACAAAACATCAGCACAGGAAGCGTATAAATAATCGTTAATACTCCAAACATCAGGAATAAAAGAGTTATCCCTACTATCATTAATTTTTTCATGAGCTCTAGATCTGTTTTGATGCGTTGACCGGTCCAGTAAGAAACGAGCGTCATCGCACCAAGAGGAAATAAAAAAGCCGTTCCTTTAAAAAAACCGTCTATATGATACGTTTCCTCTATTAGAAAAGATAAGTAATATAAAATGCCAAATAATAAAAACAACCCTAATCCCCCGACAAAGAATAAAGGAAAAAGCGATTTTCTTTTATCATAGACAATCCCAATGGCTTTCTTTAAATATTCTTGAACAGATACTGAATCCGAACCTGTTTTCCCTTCTCTCACATACATCACTATACCTACTAAAGCAGCACCTGCAGCTAAAGGATAGACAAAAAACGCGGCATACCATACGACGAGTGCTGCCGATGCTCCAATTATCGGTGCAACCACTTTTCCAACTCCGTTATACACTTCTAAAATCCCGAGGACTTTTGCTCTTTTTTCCCCTGTAAATACATCTCCAGTTAATGCCATTGCCAACGTTGTAGTACCTGCAGCTCCAATCCCTTGAATGACTCTGCCTGCCATCAACACAGCAAAGCTTCCAGAAGAGAATGAAGCACTACTAGCAGCGATGATACTACCTATTATCATCATGACGAGTGAATATATGATTAACTTTTTACGCCCATACCGGTCTGATAAAATCCCTACAGCAGGGATACACAATGCGGCTGGAATCGAAAATGCACTCAGTATCAAAATGGTTTGAACTCCGCTTAAATGAAGTGACTTTTGAATGCTTGGCAGCAGAGGAATGAGCATGGAATTTCCCAGCACCATGATTAAAGGCAATAAGCCTAATGAAACAATCATTAATTTTTCTTTCAATTTTCGTTCTCCAATCATATTTAAGTAAGACAAGCATAGGCTTTACACATAAGCAAAAGAATGAAGGAGGAGCATAATGAAAAAGCTATGTGCATTAGCCGCTTTCGCTTTTATCGGATATATTTGTCACTACGACATTAAATACGGGACCATTCCCACTGCTACTGAAGCAGTTCAAGTCAGCAAAGCGCAGCCTGCAGAAACAAAAGCCGCCAGCTCTTCTTCCACCTATACAAAAATAAAAATTAAGCCAGGCGATACAGTTTTGTCCGTCATTGAGGAGCTTACAAAAAAATCGATACCGGTTTCTATGAACCAAATGATTACAGACTTCAAAAAGTTAAATAACGGTACAGCGCCTGAGGATATTCAAATTGGAAAAACGTATAAGTTCCCTATTTACAAGTAATGACAGCATTCTTCTTGTCAAGATGGGATAGTCATTGTTAAAATAGCTAAGGTAGTACTTTCTACTAGTTATTTTGTTCATAAAGAGTTATTCTATTAATGAATTCAAATTCTTGATTTCATTTTGAAGGAGAGATTATCACGTGAGTGAAATTATACATCGTACAAAAACACGCCCGGTTAAAGTTGGAGATTTAACAATCGGAGGCAGCAACGAGTTAGTTATTCAAAGTATGACAACCACTAAGACACATGATGTTGAAGCAACGGTTGCAGAAATTAAACGTTTAGAAGAAGCAGGATGCCAAGTTGTTCGTGTTGCTTGTCCAGACGAGCGCGCAGCAGATGCAATCCCTGAAATTAAAAAACGCATTAACATTCCATTAGTTGTGGATATTCATTTTGACTACCGCTTAGCATTAAAAGCAATTGAAGGCGGAGCGGATAAAATCCGTATCAACCCTGGTAATATAGGTCGCCGTGAAAAAGTGGAAGCTGTTGTAAATGCTGCAAAAGCTAAAAATATTCCAATTCGTATTGGAGTTAACGCTGGTTCACTTGAAAAACGTATTTTAGATAAATACGGCTATCCGACAGCAGATGGCATGGTAGAAAGTGCACTTCATCACATTAAAATTTTAGAAGACCTTGATTTCCATGACATCATCGTGTCAATGAAAGCATCGGATGTTAACTTGGCAATTGAAGCTTATGAAAAAGCTGCTCAAGCATTTGACTACCCTCTTCACTTAGGAATTACAGAATCGGGTACATTATTTGCAGGAACTGTAAAAAGTGCAGCAGGTCTTGGCGCTATTTTATCTAAAGGAATCGGAAATACATTACGTATTTCTTTAAGTGCGGATCCTGTAGAAGAAGTAAAAGTTGCGCGCGAATTGCTAAAATCATTCGGTTTAGCTTCCAATGCTGCAACTCTTATTTCTTGCCCAACTTGCGGACGTATTGAAATTGATTTAATTAGCATTGCTAATGAAGTTGAAGAGTATATTTCAACTGTAAAAGCACCGATTAAAGTAGCGGTACTTGGCTGCGCTGTAAACGGTCCTGGTGAAGCTCGTGAAGCTGATATCGGGATTGCAGGAGCACGCGGTGAAGGTCTACTATTCCGCAAAGGCGAAATCGTACGCAAAGTTCCTGAAGAAACAATGGTTGAGGAACTTAAAAAAGAAATTGATAAAATTGCTGCTGAATATCATGCAAAGCAAGAAGCTGAAAAAGCTGCAGCTAAATCATAACCCCAAAAAAGCGAGGCGCATATGCGCCTCGCTTTTTTTATGAAAAGAACGGTAATATAAACGTACCGACAATAATCGATACAACTCCGATCCCTATTGCCCATGCTCCTAGCGTAAGTGCTCCTTTTCTGCGTGCGATAAACCCTAGAATAATCCCAGCGGCACCAAGAATAATTGGTAAAAAGAATAGTGAAAGAATCGAAAGCACGAGTGCGAAACGACCGTATCCCGTTCCTTCTCCTCGTCCAGCGACTTCATGATTGCGATTGCGATCAATATCTATAACTTCACGCTCTGCATGAGGCTCTCCTACTCGGTAAGGAACGCCCACTTCAGCTGCAGTTTCTTCCATGAAATCAGCTTCATATACATCTTTTCTACGCCTTTGTTCTTCATTCTCCATGCTTAATCCCTCGCTTTCGTAAATAAGGAGCATTTATAGTATCTGAATGCGAGGGAAAATTATAAGTGTCAATCTTATACAGCTGCTCACTCTCTTACAAGAAATAGGTACAGACGCAATCACCAGGCCATGCAGTGATCATTACGTTTTGCCAAAGGCGTATAAAAAGTATTACTGTTTCTGTTTGGGCTTTATGTTACACTAGACAAGAATAATCAAGCACCTAAGTAGAATAAACGTATTAAAGGAGTGCACGTAGTTGACGAAAAAGTTTGGAATTGACATTGATGGAACTGTTACTTCTCCTGAAACTTTTGTTCCTCATTTAAATAAAGCCTTTAACTTAAATTTAACACTTGAAGACATTACAGAATATGATTTCAGCCCTTTTGTAAATGTATCACCTGCTGAACTCGGGAAATGGTTTAAAGCAAATGAACGCTCTATTTACGAAACCTCTCCACTTGCAGACGATGCAAAAGCGGTTTTGCAGAAATGGCATCAAAAGCACGAATTATTCTTTATTAGTGCAAGGCACGATAAGCTATTGGACGTCACGGAAGAATGGTTTCAAAAAAATGAACTATCGTTTCATCACATTGAGTTAGTCGGCTCTCATTTTAAAGTTGAGACAGCAAAACGATATGATGTTGATATCTTTTTTGAAGACAAACATGATAATGCTTGTGAAATCAGTGAAGAATGCAATATCCCCGTTATCTTATTTGATACTCCTTATAATCGCTTACCTGTTCCAAAAGGAGTGGTTCGCGTATACAATTGGCTAGAAGCAGATCAGTGGGTAGCCAGCTGGTTAAAAGAACAGCAAAAATAAAAAAGAGAGGTGCATAACGCCCTCTCTTTTTTATTGATTACATTCTATACATTGACCGTAAATTTCAAATTTATGGCCTGTAATATTGTATCCTCGCAAATCCTCGTCTACATACTCCATCGGACAAGCTTCAATTTCTTTTGTTTTTCCACAATCTAAACAAATGAAGTGGTGATGATGATGGGCGGTTGCACATTTAAATCGAAAGTGCTTTTCGCTCGAAAGCTCTGTCATTTCAAGTACGCCTAACTCCACAAACAATGATAAATTACGGTAGATTGTATCAAAACTCAGACCAGGATAATCAGGCTTCATGTATTCTAATACATCTTTTGCCGTTAAGTACTTATTTGATTTTGAAAACAGGGCAAGCATTTCTTCACGTTTTCCTGTATGTTTATATCCTTGATCTTTTAATAAATGAATGGCTTCAGTTAAATTCATTTTTGTTTCCCCTTCCGTCCTTTATTAATCATAATAGATATGATTAAAATAACAACAGCAATGACAACAATTGTACCGCCTGGTGCTAAATCCAAGTAGTACGCTGAAAATAATCCGCCTAAAACAGATATTTCACCAAAAATCACCGAAAGCAGAATCGTTTGTTTAAAGCCTCTAGCTAAGCGAATGCTTGCTGCTACAGGAAGAGTCATAAGAGATGACACTAATAAGATACCGACGATACGCATCGATACAGCAATGACAAGAGCAACCATCACAATAAATAAAAAGTGCATCCACTTCGATTTAATCCCAGAAGCAGAAGCGTGCTCCTCGTCAAAAGATAAAATAAACAATTCTTTATATAAGAAAAAGACAATAGCTATAACAAATACGGCTATAACAACAACTGTCCAAAGATCCGAACGACTCACCGCACTTACGCTTCCAAACAAATAGTTCATTAAATCATTATTAAAACCGTCCGCTAGCGAGATACAAATTGCACTAATACCAATTCCGCCCGATAAAATAATCGGAATGGCCAGCTCTTGGTAATGCTTGTAGACGCTTCGAAGTTTTTCAATAAAAAGAGCGCCTGTAACGGAAGATACCATCCCTAAATAGACGGGGTTCACTCCTTGCATAAACCCTATTTTCTGACTAAGAAGCAAGCTCGCAGAAATCCCCGCCAGCGTCACGTGACTTAACGCATCTGCAATTAAAGAAAGACGTCTTACTACGATGAACGTGCCCAATAAAGGAGCTAAGACGCCAATAATCATACCGGTTAAAAATGCATTTCGTAAAAACTCAAATTGAAATAAACTGCTTATCATACGTGCTGCCCTCCATGATGATGATCATGGGTTAACACATGAACATTATGACCATAAAACATAGATACGTCATGTTCACAAAGCTGTTCGAATTCTTTGGCATTCCCATGAAAGTGTAGAAATTTATTTAAACAAGCAACGTGGGTTACTTTTTCTGAGACAGTGCCAATATCGTGAGTAACAAGCACAAGCGTAATTCCTTTTTCTTTGTTTAACTTTTCAAGAAGCTCATAAAAAGTGTACACATTTTGTGCATCCACTCCGACTGTTGGCTCATCTAAAATTAACAGCTCGGGTTCACTTACAAGCGCGCGCGCAATAAAAATTCGCTGCTGCTGGCCACCGGATAGTTCTCCTATGTTTCGATTTAAAAATTCGCTCATCCCCACTGCTTCTACCGCTTCTTTCACTTTTTGTTTATGAGAAGCATTCATAAAGCGAAACAAACCTAATTTTGAAGTAAGACCTGTGGAAACCACTTCAAAAACGGTAGCAGGAAAGCCGCTGTTGAAACTATTCGCTTTTTGCGATACATATCCAATTTTACTTCGTTCTTTAAACCTTCTCTGATCTTTTCCAAATAAACGAATTGCACCTTGAGATGGTTTTTGCAAACCAAGCAAACATTTGATTAGCGTTGATTTCCCAGAGCCATTTGGACCAACGAGACCCAAAAAAGCTCCCTTTGGAATTGAAAAACTTATATCTTCTAATACATTCACTCCATCATATTGAAATGATAAATGATCAATTTCAATGATATCAGGTGTATTCATATGCGCCTCACCATTCTTTTTTTATATTTCTCCATACAAAAGAGGGCACGGTTTCTATCGTATACTCCGTTACCCATTTACTTTCTCAGAATCATTACGATTTAGTCATTAATGTAGTATACAGGATTGTCTTTTATTTGTAAACTAAGCCGTTTCACTCCTTCGCTTTCTTGCCTCCGTAAGTTCATCCGACTCAAAATGTTGTTTTATTACACAATATAGTCACATCTTTCTTTTTTATTCATAAACTGTATATGACGAGGAGGTAATCATATGAAAATTGTACAGCAGATTGTCAATAAGAAAGTAAATAACATTACCCCGAAAGAGCTTTTAAAGTATAGCAAACAATACAACATCCCCATTACAGATCAGCAGGCACACACCCTTGTATCCGTCATTAGACAGCAGCTCGTAAATATTTATAACCTTGAAGAGCGCCGAAATTTAATCAAACAAATTGCTCAAGTAACAGATCGTGAAACTGCCAGACGAGTGAATGAATTATTTCAGCAGTTGATGTAAAAGAAGAGGTCATGTCTATAGACATGACCTCTTTCAATCACATATGAAATTACATAAGCTTTTGTTTTAGCTCTGAATCAAAGCTTTGTGCACGAATCATATCAATTTCCAACTGATATGGCGCTTTTTTATTTTTCTTATCTTCTCCTACATAAGGAGTTTCTAGAATTTTAGGAACTTCTTTAAACGCTGGGTGATGAACAATATAATTCAGTGCATCAAATCCGATTTCACCAAATCCAATGTTTTCATGGCGGTCTTTTCGAGCACCGCGTACATTTTTACTATCATTGATGTGAAGCACTTTAATCCGCTGTATTCCTACGGTTTTGTCAAATTCATTTAATACACCGTCAAAGTCTTGAACGATATCATAACCAGCGTCATGAACGTGACATGTGTCAAAACAAACAGAGAGCTTTTCATTGTGCGTCACGCCATCAATAATTTGGGCAATTTCTTCAAAGCTTCTTCCACACTCTGTTCCTTTTCCAGCCATTGTCTCAAGCGCAATTTGAACTTCTTGATCAGCTGTCAACACTTCGTTTAGACCTTTGATAATTTGCTGAATACCGGCATCTGCTCCAGCGCCCACGTGAGCCCCTGGATGAAGAACAATTTGCTTTGCACCAAGAGCATGAGTGCGCTGAATTTCAGACGTTAAGAAATCTACTCCAAGCTCAAATGTTTCGGGCTTTGTTGTATTTCCTAAATTAATGATATAGGGAGCATGTACAACAATATCTTTCATTCCATGCTCTTTCATATGCAAAAGACCAGCTTCAATATTAAGCTCTTCAATCTTTTTGCGACGAGTATTTTGTGGAGCGCCTGTATAGATCATAAACGTATTTGCTCCGTAAGAAGCTGCCTCTTCACTTGCTCCTAAAAGCATCTTTTTGCCGCTCATCGATACGTGAGAACCAATTTTCAACATTCCTTTTTACACCTCTAACCTATTGCGATTAACGATTGTTGCGTCTTTCACTACGCTTTTTCTTTTGCACATACTTTGTAATTTCACGAGCACGTTTTTTCTTGTAGCCAGGCTTTACTTTCTTCGGCTTTTGAATAAAGCGATGTGCCTCTTCTCCCACTTCATCCGCTTTCTTCACACGCTTTTTACGGCGGTTACGGTCATCGATGGAAACCCATTCTTGCTTTTGAAGATCTTTGTTTACAAACTCGATTCCCATTTTCTCCAGCTTATTTACTGCATCTTCATCTTCCACATCGAAGATTGTAGCAGCAATGCCAGAATGACCGGCACGAGCTGTACGTCCTACGCGGTGAATGTAGAAATCTAGATCTGAAGGAAGCTCAAAGTTAATGACGTGTGAAATTCCTTCAATATCAATACCGCGAGCTGCTAAATCCGTCGCTACTACGTATTGAAATTCTAAATTATTAATTTGCTTCATCATTTTCTTACGGTCACGAGGAGATAAGTCTCCGTGAATTCTTCCTACCTTTAAGCCTTTAGACAGTAGGTCATCTGCTACTTCGTCCGCCATTTTCTTTGTATTTGTAAAGACGATAGCTAAATAAGGATTATACGAAATAAGCATATCATGCAGCAGCTTAAACTTGTTACGATGACGCAGTGGAACTAATACATGCTCTAATTTAGCTGCTGCTGCTTGCTTCGGCGAAACATGCGTAAATTTTGGATTTTCCATGTATTTTTTTAAGAATGGCTTTAATTTTTCAGGAATAGTTGCCGAAAAAACAAGCATCTGTAATTTTTCAGGCATGTTGCTTGCCAAACGGTCCACATCTTCTAAAAATCCCATATCAAGCATTAAATCAGCTTCGTCTACTACTAACGCCTTTGTTGTATACACAACTAACGCTTTTTCATTTACTAAATCAAACAAACGAGCCGGTGTTCCTACAACAACTTGAGGCTGCTTCTTTAATTTGTCGATTGTACGCTGCTTATCTGTACCGCCGATAAAACATTTTGCTGAAATTTCTTCTCCTTCAGCACTGTGTTTTGTTAGCTTTAATACTTCTTGATAAATTTGAGAAGCAAGCTCACGAGTTGGAGCGGTGATCACAACTTGTACTTCTTCTTTTTTAGGGTCTACCTTTTCAAGTAAAGGCAATAAATAAGCGTGTGTTTTGCCGGTCCCTGTTTGCGACTGACCAATTACACTTTCCCCTTTTAAAACGGAAGGAATTAAGCGCTCCTGAATCTCTGTAGGCTGATAAAAACCTAATTGTTTAATGGCTTCTATTAAAAATGGTTGAAACTCAAAACGTTCAAAGTTTGTTTTTTCCATAATAGTCTCCTTTTTTACATTCACGTTCATCTTTTAAGGCACAATATATGATTATAATCGATTTTTCCTTCTGTGACTACTTCTCATTCATATTACTAAAACTTATTACTTGTTTCAAAAACATTTTATCGCGAGTTGCATACGATAGTAAAAGAAAATCTACTTTACTAAAGGAGGTGCGTCCTTTGCTACAGCGAAGACCACCATTTCCACCCGGTATGCAAAGAAGAATGATGCCAGGAATGCCACCACAAAACGGCTTTGGGCAACAACCTGGTAACTTTGGCCAATTTAATCCATTACAGCAGTTTCGTAACTTTGCCCAGCAAACAAATGCTCAACAATCATTTTACCCGAATCAGCAAGGCCTGAACCGTGGAGGAGGTAACTTCTTAACTCGCCTATTCCGAAGAGGCGGAAATAGAAACATACCATTTCAACAAGCGGCTGCAGCTGCTCCTCGAGGTTCTTTGTTTTCTGGACTTTCAGGAGCCCAAGGTGCTGCAGGAGCGACTAACTCTTCTTCCCTGCTTGGAGGTTTGCAAGGATTAACGAACCCTGCTAACTTGAGCTCCATGATGGGGAATGTTCAGCGAGTACTAAAAGCAGCGGAAACGATGGGACCTATGATTCAACAATACGGACCTCTTGTCAAAAATGCTCCTTCTCTATGGAAAATCTATCAGGCCTTGCGCTCAAGTGGTGACACAGATGAAGTGCTCGAAGCAGAAGGAACAGAGGTTTCTGAAACGGATGAAAGTAAAGACAGTAAGGTTTTATCAGCAGGCGCAGAAAGCACGGATTCATCCGATGATGAGCTGGATTTCTTTGAAGAAGAAATTGAACATTCATCCAGAGATCGGGTGTCAAAACCAAAACTTTATATTTGATAAATCTGCTGATTCCTTAAGGAAATACAGTGAGCAAAAAAAGAATATCTTTGTATTCTTCCTTCCTCTTTTATATAATAGAAGCGAGTTGAATTGCTCGTCAGGATTATGATGAGGAGGAAATTGAAATGAAAGTTATTAAAATTGCACCGCGCGGCTATTGTTATGGTGTAGTAGACGCAATGGTCATTGCACGAAACGCCGCTTTAGATAAATCATTGCCTCGACCAATCTATATCTTAGGAATGATTGTTCATAATAAACACGTTACAGATGCGTTTGAAGAGGACGGCATTATCACACTGGACGGTGCTAATCGCCTGGAAATCTTAGACCAAATAAATGAAGGAACCGTTATTTTTACTGCGCACGGAGTATCTCCAGAAGTAAAAGAACGAGCAAAAGAAAAAGGCTTAACAACAATCGATGCTACATGTCCGGATGTTACAAAAACCCATGACCTTATTCGCCAAAAAGAAAAAGAAGGCTATGACGTTATTTATATCGGAAAACGAAATCATCCTGAGCCAGAAGGTGCACTTGGTATCGCGCCAGATATCGTTCATTTAATTGAAAAAGCCGAAGACGTAGCCCATTTAAATATTCAACGTGAGAAAATCATTGTAACAAATCAGACAACAATGAGTCAGTGGGACGTTGCAGAAGTAATGGAAAAGGTAAAAGAAAAATATCCGCACGCTGAAGTTCACAAGGAAATTTGTTTAGCTACACAAGTTCGCCAAGAAGCTGTAGCCGAGCAAGCAGGTGAAGCAGATGTTACAATTGTAGTAGGAGATCCTAAAAGTAACAATTCAAACCGTTTAGCTCAAGTATCAATGGAGATTGCTGGCACTGAGGCATATCGTATCGGTGACATCTCAGAACTTCAGATCGAATGGTTGATGAACGCGAAAACCGTAGCTGTTACGGCAGGCGCATCTACCCCTACTCCAATCACAAAAGAGGTCATCAATTTTCTAGATCAGTTTGATCCGGAAGATGAAACAACATGGACACGTGAAAAAAGCGTGCCTCTTTCAAAGATTTTACCAAAAGTTCGAACAAAAAAATCGTCTTAATAGACGCAAAAGAAGGTGTTGACATTCGTCAACACCTTCTTTTTTTGTTACATAAACGTAAATGGGTTTGTGTCTACTTTTGAATCAAATACTTCACACTCAAAGTTTTTCGCATCAAAAAGACTGGTTAATACACGCGTTACACCTTGTCTCATAACTTTTTCAACATGATGACCAGGATCTACAACGTTTAAGCCCATTGCCATTGCATCATGCGCAACGTGGAAATACAAATCACCTGTTACATAGGCATCTGCTCCGCTAAATTTTGCGTTTGTAATATATTTGTTTCCATCTCCACCAAGAACAGCTACTTTTTTCACTGCGGCATCCATAGCCCCTACTACTCTAACACCGTCCACATCCAATGCTTGTTTAACATGAGCGGCAAACTGTTTTAACGTCATCTCTTCTTTTAACTTACCAATTCGTCCAAGTCCAAGCGGCTCGCCCGTTTGTTCCACTGGATAAATGTCATAGGCTACTTCTTCGTAAGGATGAGCACTGAGCATGGCACGAATAATTTTATTTTGTTGACCCGCTTCAAAAATAGTTTCAACTTTTGTTTCATTTACACGTTCTAACTCTCCTTTTGAACCAATGTATGGATTGGCTTCTGAAGAAGGTTTAAATGTGCCTTCCCCTTCAGTTGAAAACGTACAGTCGCTGTAAAGACCCACATGTCCAGCTCCCGCATCACAAATAGCTGTGCGCACTGCTTCAGCATGATTTGAAGGAACAAATACAGCAAGCTTTTTCAGCTGAATAGACGTTGTTGGAACCAGCACTTTTGTCTCTTGTAGCCCCAATGCTTCGGCCAACAAGTCATTTACTCCACCTTTAGCTATATCTAAGTTTGTATGAGCAGCATATACAGCAATATCATGTTTGATGCATTTCTCTAAAATACGCCCTTCAGGACGATCTGTAACCACTTGTTTTAGAGGTCTAAAAATAGGAGGATGATGAGCAATAATTAAATCCACTTGTTTTTCAATCGCTTCGTCTACGACCGTTTCAAGAACATCTAACGTTACCATTACTTTTTTTACAGGCTTGTTTAACGTTCCAATCTGTAAACCAATTTTATCTCCTTCAACCGCTAAATGCTTGGGAGAAAATGATTCAAATGCTTCAATTACTTGAAATCCGTTAGGGATTTTACTCATTTTAACGCCTCCTCAATTAATGAGATGTCTTGGGTAAGTTTTTGAAGTTTTGCTTTGCTTTCCTCGGACTGAGCCTGCTCCATTTGGCTAACAATTTGTTTAAGATGATTTAGTTCATACGTCCACTTTGTCGTAAAAGCAGAAGAGCGCTTTTCTTTTAAAATAGGGCCCATTAACACACCGGCTTCCACTTCACCGTTATAAGGAGCTAAGGCGTTTCCAGGTTCAGCGACGATGACTTCATACATACGACCGTCTTCTTCGATGATTTTTTCATCAATGATTTCCCAGTTGTGTTGAATCAGCCAGCTGCGAATATGATGTGAACCAATATTCGGCTGAAGTACAAGTCTTTTTACTCCTTCTAACTTTGCCTTTCCTTCTTCTAAAATCATCGTAATAAGCGTTCCGCCCATTCCGCAGATTGTAATACAGTCTACTTCATTCGGTGATATTACTTCTAGGCCGTTTCCTTTTCGAACGTCAATAACGTCCGTTAAGCTTGTTTTTTCCACCTGCTGAATAGCAGATTGAAGAGGCCCTTCTGTAATTTCTCCTGCTACGGCACCGCTAATATATCCATTTAAATAAGCAAAACACGGCAAGTATGCATGATCTGAGCCAATGTCTGCTATCTTTGCTCCCAAAGGAATCGACTTTACTACTTCTTCAAGTCTTGTTGATAAGTTTAATTCATTCATTTTGTCACCTATTCTCTATGTGATTACTGTTCATTATTTTAACATAGATAGCTGCATGATTCCTATTTCTCTTCATGTTTTCCTTTTAGCTGAATGCTTATAAAAAACCATAAAAAAAAAGCCTGCTTTATAAATGAGCGGCTTTCCAGAAAATCATGTTTCTGAACTCTATTTAATTTCTGATACCCATTTAGCCATTTCCTTCGCTTTTTCCGGAGGCACCAGCCCGGCCGGCATGTTTCCTTTACCGTTTACAACAATATCTGCAATTTCGTCTTGAGAAACTTTTTTCCCAATTCCTTTTAACGAAGGACCTACTCCACCTTGATACTGATCACCGTGACAACCAATACAAGTTTTTTGGTAAATTTCTTCTGGTTTAGCTGAAGCCTGCTGTTCCGCGCCACCGCCTTCTTTTTCAGCCGCGATTTCTTTTGCATTGTTCAATCCGTTGAACGAAAGCGTTAACATTAAAGCAATCCCAATTACCGCAATTAATAAAAATGGTATTAGCGGATTTCGCTTCACTCACTATACCCCCTTTATGTATTCCCATCCCTAGAAATAACAAAATAGTATAAGCACTTTTATTTTACTTGAAAATGCTCATAAGTGAAAGGGTTTTATTTACATAATTAACTAATTTCTTATTGCGTATCTTAACAGCCAATTTGCCTTGCAATAACCGAGCGCTGAATTTCTGAAGTTCCTTCTCCAATTTCTAAAAGCTTGGCATCTCGTAAATACCGCTCCACGTGATACTCCTTCATGTAGCCATATCCTCCATGAATCTGAACAGCTTGACTGGCTACTTCCATACAAATTTCAGAAGCATACAGTTTACACATAGCAGCTTCTTTCGTAAATGGCTTTCCTTGGTCTTTTAACCACGCTGCTTTATACACCATATTTCTTGCTAACTCAATTTTCATCGCCATATCAGCTAATTTAAACTGAATCGCTTGAAACGATGAAATAGCTTTACCAAATTGCTTTCTTTCCTGCGCATATGACAGTGCTTTTTCATAAGCTGCTTGAGCGATTCCAACGGCCATTGCGCCAATTCCAATTCTTCCCCCGTCAAGCGTCATTAGAAATTGTTTAAAGCCTTCTCCTCTTACACCGAGTAAATTCTCTTCAGGCACTTCAACATCCTCTAAAACGAGTTCAGTTGTATTTGAAGCATGTAGACCCATTTTCTCGTAATTGTCTATTACAGTAAAACCTCGAGCTTCTGTAGGCACGATAATAGCTGAAATTTCTTTTTTACCTTCTGTACGATTTGTAACAGCCGTTAAAGCTAAAAATTTTGCATAGCTGGCATTCGTAATATAGCATTTACTTCCATTAATCATAAAAGTTCCATCCTTCAACACTGCTTCGGTCTCGGTTCCCCCCGCGTCACTTCCTGCGTTCGGTTCGGTTAAACCAAACGCTCCAAAAGATTCCCCGGAGCATAAAGCAGGTAGGTACTGTTCTTTTTGCTCTTTTGTTCCGAATAAGTAAATAGGTGCCCCCCCGAGCGAAACATGAGCTGAGTATGTAATTCCTGTAGAGCCACAAGCTTTACTTAATTCCTCTACGACAATAGCAAAACTAACCGTATCTGCTCCTCCGCCTCCATACTCTTCAGGAAAAGGAAGACCCATTACACCAAGCTCACTTAACTTTTTAAAAACATCAAGCGGAAATTGCTTACTTCGATCGCGCTCTAGTGCATTCGGTGCTACTTCCGCTTCTGAAAACTCTCTGAGCGTCCGTTGAATCATCTTTTGTTCATTGGTTAATTCAAAATTCATTTTTATTCCCCCTAAAAAAAATGTATACGCTTACATTATTTAATTATAATTCATTTTTGTAAATTTTCTCAACTTTTAAAACGTTTTAATTTTTTCATGTTATAATAGAGAAGTACTAATCAAAGCATGAATAAAATGATAGCGATTCCATTTTCCGGATGTTTAAAAGGAATTTGAACAGCTTATGCTCTGTAACAAAAGAATATAAAGGAGCATTTGCAAAACGAAGGACAATTCAGTAAAATATATGAAAGAAGAAAAGTTGGTAAAAAAATCAATATACTTCTTCAAAATGCGTTTTTATGAAATTTATTCCATAAAAAATAGATAGCCCCTTTCCTCTAGGAAAGAAGCTATCTCATAAGCGTTATTTACGCTTTTATCTATTCTAAGAAATCTTTTAAACGTTTGCTTCGGCTAGGGTGACGAAGCTTACGAAGCGCTTTAGCTTCAATTTGACGAATACGCTCACGCGTTACGCCAAATACTTTCCCTACTTCTTCAAGCGTACGCGTACGTCCATCGTCCAGACCAAAGCGGAGTCTAAGAACATTTTCTTCGCGATCTGTTAACGTATCAAGGACGTCTTCTAACTGCTCTTTTAATAATTCATATGCAGCATGTTCAGAAGGTGATGTTGCATCCTGATCTTCAATGAAGTCACCTAAATGTGAATCATCTTCCTCACCAATTGGTGTTTCAAGGGAAACCGGCTCTTGAGCAATTTTTAAGATTTCACGAACTTTTTCTGGTGTTAAGTCCATATCTTCTGCAATTTCTTCAGGAGATGGTTCGCGACCTAAATCTTGTAGAAGCTGACGTTGAACACGAATTAGCTTGTTAATCGTTTCAACCATATGAACGGGAATACGAATCGTTCTTGCTTGGTCAGCAATTGCACGAGTAATAGCTTGACGAATCCACCATGTCGCATACGTACTGAATTTATAACCTTTGCGATAATCAAATTTTTCTACCGCTTTAATAAGACCCATGTTTCCTTCTTGAATTAAATCAAGAAACAGCATACCGCGCCCGACATAGCGTTTAGCGATACTTACAACAAGACGTAAGTTTGCTTCAGCAAGACGACGTTTCGCTTCTTCATCGCCTTCTTCAATACGTTTTGCTAAATTGATTTCTTCCTCTGCTGACAATAAGTCAACGCGTCCGATTTCTTTTAAGTACATACGAACTGGATCATTAATTTTCACACCAGGAGGTACACTTAAATCATTTAAATCAAACTCTTCTTCTTTTGACAGTTCTTGAATATCGGGATCGGCATCGTCATCATTTGCTTCAGATTCACTCATTACTTCAACACCTTGTTCTCCAAGGTATTCATAATATTCATCCATTTGATCGGATTCAATTTCGAAGTTCGCCATACGCTCTGCAATTTCTTCGTATGTGAGCACACCACGTTTTTTTCCGATTTCGGTCAATTGATCTTTTACTTGTTCAATTGTTAAATCTGAATCAAGTTGTTTTGATTGAGCTGATTTTTCAGCCATCAGATCCCCTCCTTCCAAAATTTTAAGGAAAACCTTCTAAAAGTGGGACTAATACGCAATATCGTTTATTTTAACGTTTTTTTTAACTGTAAAATTTCCATTGCTATTGTCGCAGCTTTTAAATAATCTTTTTGACGCTCTGCTTCTTGCTTTTCTGCTTCTTTTTTTTCTATCGCTACCCTTTGTGGGTAAATCAATATCGTTTGGATATAATCATTCAAAGCTTGCTCCGACAATTCATCATTGATTGACATCATCGCCAATTCTGAAGCTAGACTAGACAACGAAGACTCGGGCAACCGTTCGATAAATCCGCTCGGATTAGGCTCGTGTCCTTCCTCGTAATAAGCATACAAATATAGAACAAGCGCACGATGTTCCTCGACATTGAACTGACCTTGAAGTCGGTCTTGAATTCTAAATGCTACATCCTTATCTTTCAACATATGAGCGATCAAAAAACGTTCTGCATTTTGATAAGCCGGTAATAAGCTTCTCTTTACGACTGGTTGTCTATTTATATTATTTCGATTTGGAGAATCATTATCCTTTTTCTTTTTTTCAGTTCGATACACTTGATACTGCTGTTCTTTAAGCGCATCTAATGAAATGGAAAACTCTTGTGCCAATTGGCGTAAATAATGATCTCGCTCTACAGCTTTCGTAAGGAGGCTTATTTCTTTCAAAACGTCTTCAATGTATTGCATACGTTCAGATTCATTTTGTAGATTTCGTTTTCGGCGGAGATACCTCATTTGAAATGCCATAAAGGTCAAGCTGCTATTAATAACATCATTTTGAAACTTCTCTGCCCCGTATTCTTTAATATAATCATCCGGGTCATAACCATCCGGCATCACAGCAATCTTAACGGTACAACCCACATTTGTTAAGATAGCAGTTGCTTTGTGCGCTGCTTCAATTCCAGCAGAATCTGCATCATAGCAAATGATAACGGACTCTACATTTCGGCGAATAATCTTGGCTTGTTCTTCTGTTAAGGCAGTTCCCATTGTTGCAATTGCGTTCGGGCACCCCGCTTTAACAGCCGAAATAACATCTGCAAATCCTTCAAATAAAATAACCTGCTGATTTTTGCGTATATGTTTTTTAGCGCGGTGAAAGTTGTAGAGTGTGCGACTTTTGTTAAAAATAGAAGTTTCGGGACTGTTTAAATATTTAGGCTGCCCTTTTATCTCTTTTAGTAGACGCCCTGAAAATGCAATTGTTTTGCCTTGCAAGTCAGCAATAGGAAACATAATCCGATCACGAAAACGATCAAAGTACGTTTCATCTTGGTTGCGTTTAATGATTAAACCTGCATGTTCCATCTCTTGCGGATTAAACCCACGTTTTGTTAAGAACTTACTTACAAATTCCCACGAATCTAAAGCAAAACCTATCTCAAATTCATCGATAATTTCTCGTGAAAACCCTCGATTTATTAAATAATCATAAGCATCTTGGCCTTCTTTTGTATTTACCAATAAATGATGGTAAAATTTCTTTAAAAGCTCGTGTGCTTCAATCATTTTATTGCTAGGCTTTTGATTATCTTCTTCATGAGGATGTATCTCATGTTCGAAAGGAATATCTCCTTTTTCAGCAAGCTGCTGAGCTGCTTCCGTGAAGGACAGTCCTTCTAATTCCATTATGAATGAAAATGAATTCCCTCCTGCACCGCATCCAAAGCAATGATAAATTTGTTTATCAGGCGATACTGAAAAAGACGGTGTGCTTTCCCCATGAAACGGACAGAGTCCAAAATAATTGCGCCCTTGTTTTTTTAGTTGTACATAATCGCTTATGACGTCGACAATATCTACTGAATGCCGAATACGGTCGATTACTTCATCAGGAATTCGATTTGCCATAGTAACAGCTCCGTATTTCATATAATATTCTTCACTAAGTGCTAAATTCCTGCAAGTTTCGACAACATTTTTTCAAAAGCTTGAATGAAATGCTGGCGATCTTCTTCACTAAATGCCTTTGGGCCTTTAGTATGACGGCCTGACCGTCGCTCTTTTGCAGAAACATAACGAAAGAAAAGCACCGTATTCATTTCGTCGTCATTATAGTACTTTCCACGAGGAGACAGTGCGTAAACCCCTCGACTTACTAACATGCTTGCTAAGCCAGTATCTTGAGTTACGACAATATCCTGCTTGACTGCGTGATTTAAAATATATAAATCTGCGGCTTCCTTTTCTGCATCCACATAGACCCATTTTCTTGGTGTAGGATTTGTTTGCATGTGAGCATAGGAAGCAACAAACACAAGATCGATGTCATATGTATGTGTAAGTTCAACGATTTCTGCTTTAACAGGGCATGCATCAGCATCGACAAAAACTTTACTTTTTCTTTTGCTATAACTCTGTATTCTACATCCCTCCAGAGATTCCTTCTAACAATTTGTTATTTCCTGTAGATGGCATTTGTCGAATACTTTTTTCGATTTTGACTTGACTTTTATATAAATAGTTTATTCGTTCTTAACAAAGTCTAAACCTAAAACTATTCTTTTTTATCACAATTTTTTATTATAATATAAACAACCTATATTTTCTATACCAAAGTCACTTGTTTTTAAAAGTTCTGTCATATTCATCTTTGGGATATTTTCTTAGGCTTACAGCATACAAACATAAGAAAGCAATCTCCTTTATGTCACGCACAGAGGAGATCCATCGTTTATTTCTTTTTGATGGTATTGAGAATGATACCAGCTGTTTCTTCTACGGCTCTGTTGGATACGTCCACCACTTCACAGCCAATCTTATCTACAATCCCTTGGAAAAATTCAAGTTCTTCTTTAATACGGCCAATATTAGCATAAATTGCTTTATCGTTTAGCCCAAGAGACTTTAAACGCTCTTTACGAATATCGTTTAACTTTTCAGGACTAATAGTAAGTCCTATACACTTCTCAGGTGATACGTGAAACAGCTCTTCTGGTGGATCTACCTCAGGTACAATCGGAACATTGGCTACTTTCAAACGCTTGTGTGCTAAAAATTGAGAAAGAGGTGTTTTAGATGTTCTTGATACACCGATTAATACAATATCCGCTCTAAGAATGCCTCTCGGGTCACGCCCATCATCATATTTCACTGCAAATTCAATCGCTTCTACTTTCTTAAAATAATCTTCGTCTAATTTTCTAGCCATTCCAGGCTCATAGCGAGGAGAAAGTTGATAAGAAGATTGAATTTTATCAATTAAAGGTCCAATAATATCAAATACCTCTACCCCGTTCTTGGACGCTTCTTGAATTAAAAATTCTCTCATTTCGGGCTTTACTAGCGTAAAGCCAATAATAGCGTTGTTCATCTTCGCTACTGAAACCACTTCTGAAAGTGTTGCGATGTCCTCTACGTAAGGTACTCTTTTAATTACAAAGTCTGTCATATTGAACTGACTTGATGCAGCCTTTACAACTAGTTCAGCTGTCTCACCTACAGAATCCGAAATGACATAAAGACATGGGTTGTTCATATTTTGTGCATCCCCTTTTTAATCCTTTTTCACTTATAATACTTCATCATTTGCTAATGCTACTAGTAATTTTGTAATATTTGTTTTGGTAATGCGTCCCACCACTTCAAAATTGCCGTCTCCCTCTTTAATAACGGGCATAGCATCAATCTGTTTTTCAATTAAGATCTTAGCAATATCAATTAACAAATCTTCGCGATAGCAATATGTAATGTTGGGCATTCTCGTCATGATAATATGAACAGGAATAGATGTGAGCTCTTGCTTTCCGATACTCGCGCGCAATAAATCTTTACGCGACAGTACCCCCACTAGCTGGGATTTCTCATCCACTACAAAAAGGGTCCCCACGTCTTCTAGAAACATTGTACAAATAGCATCATATACCGACACATTTTCGCTCACAACCACCGGGATAGACTGATATTCTTGCACCTGTATTTTTTTTATTTTATCTGTAAGAAGCTGTGCTCCTGTTTTACCTGTGTAAAAGTAACCTACGCGCGGTCGCGCTTCTAAATAACCAGCCATTGTTAAAATAGCCAAGTCCGGTCTTAGTGTTGCCCGCGTAAGGCTAAGCTGATCTGCAATATGCTCGCCTGTAATAGGGCCTTCGTCTTTGACAATTTGCAAAATTTGTTCTTGTCGTTTGTTCAGTTCGATTGTACTCACCACCTAATCATTAAATGTGACATACTATTTATAAAACATTATATACTTTTTAAGCAAAAGTAAAAGCTATAACTTATTAATTTTAGCATTTTATCTTTTTAGAATGCCGTTTATTTTACCACGGCTTCTCAAAAAAAGCAGGCATTACGCTTACAATAAGCGAAGCTACCCCTTCGCTCCACAGTAAAAAGGGTGTCCCCTACACACTACGAGGCACCCTAGCGACAGCAATTCCTTGCATATCACTGATTATCTTTTCTATTTCTCATCAGACAGCGATTGTTTTAAAGACTCCATCTGATTCAAAAACCGCTTTGTTTTTAAAAACAATCCTGAATATTCTTCGTAATATTGATCAATTACGAACTTTAATTGTTTTTTTGTTTCGGGCTTAACAGAAATAGAACCTAATCGCTTTAAATCAATGTAATAAAATAGCCTTAATAGTTTAACCGTCATCGGACTAATTTTCAAATGATAAGGATCTTTTTCTAAGCATCGATGACAAATAAACCCGCCTTCTCGAATGGAAAAATGAAATGTTCCTTCACCTTGGTGGCAGACTGCGCATTCATTTAATGTAGGATGAAGACCTAGTACGTTTAACATTTTCATTTCATAAATAAATGTTAAGATCTCTGCATCATACTCTTCGTTCATATAATGAATGGTTTGGTGCAGCAGTTCAAATAGAAATGGATTTGGTTTATTGTTCTCAGTAGCTTTATCTGTTAATTCAAGAATATAAGAAGCATACGCTGTTGTGAAGATATCTTCGCGTATGCTTCTCATAGATGAGATAACTTCTCCTTGATGGAGAGTACCCATTCCTGAACCTGCTTGTATAAAAAAGTATCCATACGTAAATAATTGTGTGACGGAAGCTAAGCGACTACTGGGCTTTTTTGCCCCTCTTGCCATGAGACCCACTTTTCCGAGTTCACGTGAATAAATGGTGACAATTTTATTTGATTCACCGTAATCATTCGTTCGAATGACAATTCCTTCACACTTTTTAAACAATCATCATCACCGCCATCTTACAGAAGGCTAAGACAAGGGAGAATTGAGACTTTCGCTGTTGTCCTCATATGTTTCGGGTCTTTCTTTCACTTCATTTTCAAGTTCCTTAAAAATGAGATAAGTATCAATGCTACCTGTTTGTGAAAAAATGTTCCAAGTAAAATTCAACATAGAACTCCCACCTTTCTAACCATAAAGATCAGATACATATTTCAATTCCTTATGTTTAGAATAGCCTTCCGACGTAAAATCATGTAACACAATTTTTTACAAATTACCTTCTTTTATGAAGGGATATAAATCGACGCAAACAAGAACTCAAATGATTAATATTCGTCTTCTCTAAATCCAAAGTCACGGAGATGCGACGCTCGGTTTCGCCAATCTTTTTGCACTTTTACCCATAGTTCTAAAAATACTTTTGAACCTAAAAGGGCTTCAATGTCTGCTCTTGCTTTTCTTCCTACCTCTTTTAACATCTTGCCTTGCTTTCCAATTACGATGCCTTTTTGTGAATCTCTTTCGACGATAATTGTAGCACCCACGTAAACAGCACCATTATCTCGTCTTTGCATAGAATCCATCACAACGGCAATAGAATGAGGTATTTCTTCCCTCGTTGCATGCAGTACTTTTTCACGAATTAATTCCGTAATAATAAAGCGCTCTGGGTGATCTGTTACTTGATCTGCCGGATAATATTGCGGACCTTCCGGCAATCGCTGCTTAATTTGATCAAGCAAACGCTCCACGTTATTTCCTTGTAAAGCTGAAATTGGCACAATTTCAGCAAAAGGATATAAGTCTTTATAATTCGTGATAATTGAAAACAATTCGTCTGGATGAATTTCATCAATTTTATTAATCACAAGGAAAACAGGCGTTTTTGTATCCTTTAAACGCTCGATAATAAATTCATCGCCTCGACCTAAGCCTTCTGTTGCGTTAATCATAAATAAAATTAAATCTACTTCTTTAAGCGTATTTTGCGCTACCTTCATCATAAAGTCGCCTAATTTATGCTTAGGTTTATGAATTCCTGGTGTATCAATAAACACAATCTGCGCCTGATCTTCCGTGTACACACCCTGAATTTTATTTCTAGTTGTTTGCGGTTTGTCACTCATAATCGCAATTTTTTGACCAATTACTCGGTTCAAAAAAGTTGATTTCCCTACGTTTGGTCTTCCAATAATTGAAACAAAACCTGACTTAAATTCATTATTACTCATGTAAATCCTCCGATGAAAATGCTCCTGGAAGTAATTCTTCCACAGTTAATTCTTGTATGTCATTTTTTAAATTGGTTAATATAACTTTCATTTCTTTTGGACAAAGCTCAGAGATTACTTGTCTGCATGCTCCACACGGAGAAACAGGACGATCAGTATCAGCTACTACAGCAAGTGCTGCATACTCTTTATCTCCTTCTGAATAGGCTTTAAATAAAGCCGTACGCTCAGCACAATTGCACATGCTATAAGCTGCATTTTCAATATTGCAGCCGCGATAAACCTTTCCATCTTTCGTCAATAAAGCTGCACCAACTTTAAATTTTGAATACGGTACATAAGCCATTTCACGAGCTTTTTTTGCCTCATCAATCAGTCCGGTCTTATCCATTTATCCGCTCTCCTTTTGCGCTTCTACATGTCTTTTAACTTGTCCTTTTTTATTATACCACGGGGGTGTAAAGAACCAAAAAGAATCCTTTTTAAAACAAATACTTTAAGAAAATAATTCCTCCTATAAGGACAGCAAAACACGCATAGACCAACACCGCGGCTGCGGCTGCATCTTTTGCGTGTTTTGCTAGTATGTGATATTCAGGAGAAACTAAATCGACAACTTTTTCAACTGCTGTATTCATTAACTCCAAGCTCAACATGCCTGCAATCAGAAGCAGCACAACCATCCATTCACCAGATGTAATTGACAGCGCGGCTCCTAAGAAAAGGACGATGAAAGAAGCTACTACGTGAATTTGCATATTTCTCTGTGTTTTACACACATAGATAAACCCTTCTATTGCATAACCAAAGCTACTGACAACTTTAGCTATCCACTTTTTATCGCGAGAGTCCATATTGTTCTAAAATATCTTTTTGACGTGTAAACATCTCTTTTTCATCTTCTGATGTTTCATGGTCATATCCAAGCAAGTGCAAGAAACCGTGAACCGTTAAGAATCCTAGCTCCCTCATAAACGAGTGATTGTATTCTTCTGCTTGCTCATGAGCTTTTGGAATCGAAATGACAATGTCCCCTAGGACTCTTGGCAACTCATCTCCGATAATTTGCATTTCATCTTCGCCCATTTCTTCTAGCGCAAACGATATTACATCCGTTGGCTGATTTTTATGGCGGTATTGATGATTGATTTCTTGAATTCGATCATTATCCACAAATGTAACGGACACTTCTGCATTCTCTTGCAGATTTTCATATATAGCAGCGGCTTCAAGCAGCTTTTCAAGCTCTTTTTGCTGTTCTTCACTTACTTCGTTTGTTTCATCAATAAAATCAATAACTAAACTCATACCTTCACCTTCTCTTTTTTTATCTCTGGATATTCGATTCGGGAATGAAAAATCCCATTTAAAGTTTCACATAGTGCTTGGCGAATTAACTCTAGCTCCTTGAGCGTTACGTTACACTCGCTAAGCTGCTCATCCTGCAAGCGATCTTTAATAATATTTCGCACCAAGTTCTCAATTTTTTCAGGAGTCGGATTGGACATTGACCTTACGGCTGCTTCTACACTATCAGCTATGCAAATAACCGCTGCTTCTTTCGACTGAGGCTTTGGTCCAGGATAGCGATATTCTTTTTCATCAATTTTTTCTTCTGTTTGTTCAAGTGCCTTATGATAGAAAAACTTAAGCAGAGTCGTTCCGTGATGCTGCTCTGCAATATCTACAATCTCTTTTGGAAACTTGTGATTTCGCAAAATGGTAGCTCCATCTGTAGCATGTGCGATTATAATATTTTTACTAGTCTTAGGACTTAGTTTATCATGCGGATTAGTAATATTCATTTGATTTTCAATAAAATACTGCGGTCGCTTCGTTTTACCAATATCGTGGTAATAAGCCCCGACTCTCGCTAATAAACCGTTAGCTCCTATCGTTTCGCACGCCGCTTCAGATAAGTTTGCCACCATTACGCTGTGATGGTATGTTCCAGGTGTTTCGGTTAAGATTTTGCGTAATAGCGGATGATTAGGACTCGATAATTCAATCAGCTTCATCGTAGATAAAATGCCAAATCCACTTTCAAAAAACGGAAGCAAACCTATAGTTAAAACGGAAGCGATAACACCAGATGCAATTGACATCATGCTGTAATAGCCAAGCTCTACAGTGCCGATTTGGCCATTTTTAATAAAAATAATAGCAAAGCTGATAATTACGTTTACCATAGCCACAAATAGACCTGCCTGCAAAATCCGTGAACGTCTGTGCTGCCTGCTTAAAAATAAAATAGCAGCAATATTGCTAATTAAAAAGTAGACCCCAATGTTCATATTAAACGAGGTTGTCAATTCACCATTAAAAATAATGCTTCCACAAATAGCAAATACAATGCTTGATAAAATAGCAATGCGTTCATCCATTAAAATTCGAATCAGCAAACCTCCCACCGCAACAGGAGCTAAGAAACCAATTTCCGATAAATCAATTTGCTGAAACAAGCTTAAGATTTTCATGAGGCCAATCGTAATGGTTGCTACCAATACATACAACAGCAAGGGCTGATATGTCTTGGTGTGAAATTCACGCAAATAGTAAATGAGGCCCGCTATCATCATTACAATCAGCAAAGCTAACCCCGCAAAAGGCTGAATAGATCCTTTATTATTCAACAATCCCGCGAGCTGGAGCTGACGATATATATCAGGATTAATAAGCTGATTTTCTTCTACAATAATCTGGCCTTGTTTGATTCGGACAGGCTCCACTTTTTCCACAGCTGCTTGACGGTTTTCAGCTGTTTTTTGTGGATCATAAATCACATTTGGAATGATAGCGAATTTAGCAATTGCATTCATTGAATCCTTTAGGGAATTGCTGACATTGGTGTAAACAAGCTGACTTTCTACTTGATCTTTTTTCTCTTCTACATCGCTAATCTTCACTTGATCTTTCATCACATGATGAACGGCCGTGACTACAGCATCTTTCGCAATCGATAAATCACTGTTAGAAGACTGAAGCAGCTGCTTAATGGTATCCTTTGGCAAGTTTTTTTGAATGTCTTCAGGAAGCTTGTCCTCTAGCATTTTTTGTTTGGTTTTTAATACGGCATCGATACTGTCATCTTCATGATCTTCTTTTTCATATTCTGTATTAACTTCCATCATCGCATCAAAAATAGATGCAACAAGATCGACTTGGTTCTGTGCGTATTCTGTTTTTTGTGTATACACATCTTCAACGGCTTGTTCTGCCTCTGCCCGTTTTTTCTCTGTGCTCTCTTTATCTTCAATGGTAACGGGTGAGTAAATGGTTTGCGGGGAAATAGATAGTAATCTGAGATCTAATTCCTGCGGCTTTACATTGCTATACATAGACGCAAACATCATTACACCTAACAAGGCATATAACCCAATTTGAATTAACCGTAATCGCTCGATCTGTGCCATTGTTTGCTTGATTATCCGAAACGTTGACACAAACGTACCCCCTTTTACAAAAAATAGACCCTATTAAGAAAGGGTCTTTTGGTCAGCTTGTTCGTACGCTTGAATGATGCGTCCCACAAGTGGATGGCGCACAACATCTGACTGTTCTAGGTGAACAAACGAAATACCTTTAACATTGGTCAGGATTTTCGAGACAGCCGCTAGACCAGACTGAGCTCCTTTTGGTAAATCAATTTGTGAAATATCTCCTGTAATCACCATTTTAGACCCAAATCCTAGTCGTGTTAAAAACATCTTCATTTGCGCCATCGTGGTGTTTTGCGCTTCGTCTAAGATAACAAACGCATCATCTAGTGTACGACCTCGCATATAAGCAAGGGGTGCTATTTCAATAACTCCGCGTTCGATTAGGCGTTGCGTATGTTCTGTTCCTAATACATCATGTAATGCATCGTACAGAGGCCGCAAGTACGGATCTACTTTTTCTTTCAAATCTCCTGGCAAGAAGCCAAGACTTTCACCTGCTTCAACAGCAGGACGTGTTAAAATAATACGCTGTACGTGACCATTTTTAAGAGCATTAACGGCCATGACAACGGCTAAATACGTTTTACCGGTACCAGCAGGCCCAATTCCAAATACCAAATCATTTTTCTTAATAGCCGAAATGTATTGACTTTGTCCTAATGTCTTAACACGAATAGTCTTACCTTTTACATTTTTACCAATCTCTTCTTCATATACATCTTCAAAAAACTCGAGAGAATTTTTCTTAGCTAATTGAACCGCATACACAACATCTCGTTCAGATATGGAAATATTTTTTCGGATAATGTTCAGTAACTTTTTAAGCATTTCTTCCACTAGCTGAACATTTTCTGTACTTCCGGAGACTACAACAGTCTCACCTCTTGAAATGATAGAGACCTGCATTTCTTCTTCAATTCGCTTTAAATTCGCATCTTGTACGCCAAATAATGAAATGGCTTCGTTTGAATCATCAAGTTGTACGTTAATTGTTACTAGCTGTTCTGACATTCATCAATCTCCTTGAATAATTGGTTGAGTGTTCGCAATATTTTCTATAACTTGGTAATGTATTGATAATCTAACTTTACCATTGTCCTGTTCTTGGTGCAAAACTTTTTCACCTTTTATTTTAGCATCCTCACCTAAAGTCGATAGTAATTTTTTTCGACCAATTTCCAAAGCTTTTTCCACCGCCTCTTGTTTAGAATAGACGCGCTGCGAGTTCTGTTCTTCTCGTACAGCAACTTTCTCATACGACAGAGGTAATTTCCATTTAAAAAAATAGAGTGGATGCTCCACTTTTTCTGTCACCTTTGAGCCGTATTTTTCTTTGTTAAAAGCCCAAAGAGGCATTTTAAAAGCTTGAAAATCTAAATAGTGCTTCGTATATCCATTACCCGTTAATACCTGAAAATCAGTTTTTAAAGGCACTTCCACCTCAGACTTATACCATGTTTCACCATAGACTTTCCCTTTAGCAGCTACTACTTTTTTATTTTTTTCGTTTCCAATAATACCGGAAACTAGGACCTCGCCTTCATTGACAAAATCATTAACCTTGACTAAAGGTTGTCCTTTTTCGACAAACAAATTCGTAATAATGGCTTTCTTTTTAGCAATTAAATGTTGGTAAGGTGTTTTTTGCTGAGGCTTGGGCTCATTTTTTTCAACCACTTGGAAGTGATAAGAAGTGCCGCGCACTTCTACTCCCACCCAGGTAATATTGTTCATATTATCCGTTAAATAGCGCTGAATTTTTTCAGGACTCTCTAACAGAAATTGAAACTCCCCTCTTTTTACACCTATTTTGGCAAGCTGCTTAGTCATTTGATGTTCTGTTTGTGGTTCTGCACCGCTAATTTCCACTTTCCACACCATGTTGGAAAGCAAACCAAGAATAATAAAAAAAGAAAGAAAACCCAAAGCAAACCCACTATTTTTGATCACTCGTTTTGTTAAAAAAGGAAAACCTCTGCCTCTTATAAAATAAATTTTACAGTCTGCGTTGCGAATTAGTATACGAATTTTCTTTACATCTTTCAATAATATCGTTGCTGTCGCTAGCTGACCGTCAACTTTATGGACATTCGAAATCATAATCTGTTGTCTCACACAATTATTTAAAAAACGTTCAATTCCTTTTCCAACAATTCGAATACGTACGGTACCAATAACAAAGTTTGTCCATCCATTCTTCATTTTTTTCCTCCTTGTGTTATTGTTCTAAATAAAGAACTTGATTGATTTTACCTTCTAAAACCAGTTCTTCTGGCAGTATTACTTTAATGACCAGTCCTTCACCTCGAATTAACATTTGTCCCTGTTTTAGTAACACGCGTATTTCAGTATCAGAAAAGGCTAATAAACCTTTATGATTTTCAATATAAATGTGTATTTGTCCAACTAACGTAATACGGGGAAGATCCATTAATACATCAGCGGGTAGTTCCATTGTTTTTGTCATCCATCTTTTCATTTGGTGTCTCCACTTTTTGCTCATAAAAAGAACCCCCTTTCATCTCATGTTTATGAGAAAGGGGGTTAATGTATCACATCTATTTATCGTTTATATTTACGTTGTTTCGATTTTGGCGGCCCTAGAATTTCGGACCATATCACTCCTTGAACAGCTTCTTTACGAGAAATGGGCTTGAAAACGTTTTTCTCACCCGTAATTTTTGGTTTGTCAACTGTGATTTTCTTTTGAATAGACGGTTCATGATACGAACGATTTTTTAGCTCTTCCAATTTTTCTTGCAAAGGATTTGTTTCTGCTGAAGGAACAGTTTCTCGCTCCATACGAGCTGTTTTCGGCTCTTCTTTGACAGGTCGATATCTAGGGCTTTCCCGCCTTGAAGGATTGTTTACAGGAGGCATAGGAGCTCTTTTAGAACGCTGCTGTTCTTCCTCTTTTGACTGAGCCATAAAACGCTGCACAACGTTAAAAATAATCCCTCCAATGATGACAAAAATGAAAGCATTATTAATAATTAGTTTAATAAGCGTTTCAACGATATTCATTAGGAGAAAACCTCCTTGTTAAGCTGATTCATTATTTCTCATCGTCTTCTTTAGACATTTTTCCAATTGAATCACGCATATCCGTATCAGCAGTCAAGTTTTGAATATTCATATAATCCATGACGCCAATATTGCCAGAGCGCAGTGCTTCTGCCATCGCTAACGGTACTTCTGCTTCTGCTTCTACTACTTTTGCGCGCATTTCTTCTACTTTTGCACGCATTTCTTGTTCTTGAGCAACGGCCATAGCACGACGTTCTTCGGCTTTTGCTTGTGCAATATTTTTATCTGCTTCCGCTTGGTCTGTTTGAAGAACTGCCCCAATATTTTTACCAATATCGATGTCAGCAATATCAATGGATAAGATTTCAAACGCTGTTCCTGAATCCAGTCCTTTTCCTAACACCGTTTGAGAAATCATATCGGGATTTTCCAATACTTTTTTGTGATCTTTTTGCGAACCAATTGTAGAAACAATCCCCTCGCCAACACGGGCAATAATCGTTTCTTCTCCAGCTCCCCCTACTAGTCGATCAATGTTTGCACGAACAGTAATTCGAGCTTTTGCTTTGACTTCGATTCCATCCATAGCCACCCCTGCAATAAAAGGTGTTTCAATAACTTTTGGATTAACGCTCATTTGTACAGCTTCTAGCACATCACGGCCCGCTAAGTCGATAGCTGCTCCGCGCTCAAATGTTAACTCAATATTTGCTCTGTGCGCTGCAATCAACGCATTTACCACGCGGTCAACGTTACCGCCTGCTAAATAGTGGCTTTCTAATTGATTAATGGTAATACCTAAACCTGCTTTACTTGCTTTAATTAACGGGTTCACAACGCGAGATGGTATCACTCGACGAAGTCTCATTCCGACCAGTGTGAAAATACTAATACGAACGCCTGCTGCTAATGCTGAAATCCATAGCATAATCGGTACAAAAGTGAAAAAAACAGCTAAAGCAATAATTGCTAGACCAATAACTACAAAAAACAATACGCTACCTATTTCCATTAATTAAGGTCCTCCTTTTTCAAAGGCTCTGTAAGCTTCCGCACCACAACCCTTGATCCCTCTACTTTTATAATATTTACTAACACATCTTTGTCTAAATATCCGCCTTCAGTGACTACATCCACATACTCTTCACCGATGAGCACGGTACCTGAAGGACGCAGCGGTGTTGTTGTTTTACCCTGTTTTCCTATTAATTCATAACGATTTTGATTCGACACGTAGCCAGATTCAGTATTAAGTGAATCATTAAGCACCATTTTTTTGAAAGGTGTAAGCTTTCTTTTAAAAAATTTCATCATCACAAACGCACCTCCCAGTGCCACCACTATTGCAATTACAAGAGAAATTCCCATTTCGACATTATTATCTGTTGACATAAAAAAACTTAAAATGATAGCTCCAAGTCCTAGTAGTCCTAAAACTCCGCCTGGTACTACAATCTCTAACAGAAGCAATATAATTCCTGCTATAAATAAAACGAGCGCTTCCATGCCAGCTAATCCTGCTACCATATGACCATAGAAAAATAAAAGAAGTGAAGCTATTCCAATAGAGCCCGCAATACCAAATGAAGGCGTAAACAATTCAATTACAATTCCTAAAGCACCAATGGATAATAAAATGGGAACAACAAGCGGATGGGTAAGAAAACGAGCAATTTGTTCACTTACACTCATTTTTGCATACGTCAGTTTAGCATCTTCATAGCCGAGTACGCTTAGGAGATCGTCTAAATTTTTTACAGTCCCTTCTGAATAACCAACTTGCTCGGCTTGCTTCGGAGTGAGCGTCAACAATTCGTTTCCTTTTAAGTTGAGCTCAGGTATTACCATCTTGGTATTTGCCATCGCTTCTGCATATTTAGGGTTTCGGTTATTTTGTTCTGCTGCGCTCTTCATAGCCGATAACCAGTAGGACTGAGCTTTTTTTCCTGCGGTATTTCCGTGTTGGTCAATCACTGCTGCCGATCCCATTGTAGAACCGGGTGTCATATAAATTTGATCCGCGTTAAGTGCAATATACGCTCCGGCTGATAATGCTTTTTTATCGACAAAAGCAGCGGTAGGAATAGGTGTTGAGGTTAAGCTTTTAGCTATTTCAGAAGCTGCATCTACAGCTCCTCCAGGAGTATCTATGTCCAATATAATCAAATCTGCACCGTCATTTTCCGCATCTTCAATGGATCTGTTTAGAAAAGAAAGCAGTCCATTTTCTACCGTTTTATTTACAGGAATAACGTGTACGCGCTTCACGTCAGCGGTGCTAATAGTGGGGAATAACCCAGTGGCTAAGATAAGAAAGCACACGAAAGAAAATAAGGTTTTCACCGAATACACTTCCCTCCTTCCATAGATAGTATGAGCATGTATCTGTATATACGAATAACTTTAACAATAGTTTCAAATTTTTTAAAATTTATCTATTTTATACTTCGCACCAGAAAAACAAAACATACGTTCGATTATTATCCATATAAAAAACACCTTACACAAGGTAAGGTGTTTTTTATGATAAGTGTTGAAGGACAAGCTTATTAACAAGAGAGCCATCCGCTTTGCCTTTTACTTTCGGCATAAGCGCTCCCATAACTTTCCCCATATCAGCTTTAGAGGAAGACTGCGTTTCTTCAATCGTCGTTTTAATAATTTCAGATAACTCTTCTTCAGTTAGCTGTTTAGGAGCGTAAACTTCTAAAACCGCTAATTCAGAATGAATTTTATCAACAAGATCTTGACGACCTGCTTTCTCAAATTCATGGAGGGAGTCTTTACGTTGTTTGAATTCGCGAGAAATAACCGTCAACTCGTCTGCTTCAGTTAGGTCGGTTCCTAACTTAATGGCTTCGTTTTGAAGAGATGCTTTGACCATACGAATGACCCCAAGCTTCTCTTTCTCTTTGTTTTTCATCGCTTGTTTCATATCACTATTTAAACGCTCGAGAAGACTCATAAATCCACCCTCTTATTAGAACTTGCGTTTTCTAGCAGCTTCAGATTTCTTCTTACGCTTTACGCTAGGCTTTTCATAGAATTCGCGCTTTCTTGCTTCTTGTAACGTACCAGTTTTTGAAACTGAACGTTTGAAGCGACGAAGAGCATCTTCAAGCGATTCGTTTTTACGAACAACTGTTCTTGACATTCTAATTCCCTCCCTCCGAACAAAACCACTAACATCATAATGAAATGACATGTTAGACATGTCTTTTGCAATTATAATATAATGATTCCTTAAGGTCAACCGCTTTACATAAAGTAATGCAGTTATTCCCCCTTTATTTTATGAACTTTCTTGATAAAACATTACTCGTTCAGCTTTTTTACACGTATGAAAAAAGCTGCGTATACACGCAGCTTTCCAATAAGTGTTATGAGCTCATTTTCACCTGATCTTGAAGATGAACCTCATCTAGCACGCGAACAAACTCACCTTCATTATAAGGATATCCAGCTTTTGAAATTTTCACTTTTACAAGCTTTCCAACCATTTCTTCAGACGCTTTAAACACAACCTTTAAGTAGTTATCAGTATATCCTATATATAAACCACTTTCAGGATCTTCTTTATATTTTTCTTCCGGAATTACTTCTAGTACTTCTCCTTCAAACGTTGAAGCATATTCTTTTGCCAATTGATTTGAAAGTTCGATTAAACGATGCACACGTTCATTTTTCACTTCTTCATCAATTTGGTCGGTCATACGAGCTGCTGGCGTACCTGTACGTTTAGAATACGGGAATACGTGAAGCTCTGAAAAACCGTGCTCTTTAATAAAGTTGTACGTCTCCATAAACTCTTCTTCTGTTTCACCTGGGAAGCCAACAATAACATCTGATGTAATCGCTAATCCAGGAAGAGCTTCTTTCAGACGGTTTAAGCGCTCACCAAAGAACTCCATTGTATACTTACGACGCATGCGCTTCAATACCGTATTTGAACCTGATTGAAGAGGAATATGCAAATGACGTACAACCATTTCTGATTGATCTAGTACCTCAATCACTTCGTCTGTAATTTGACTTGCTTCAATTGACGAAATACGAATGCGTTTTAATCCTTTTACTTGAGACTCTAAATCACGAAGAAGCTGGGCAAGATTGTAATCTTTCATGTCTTCTCCGTATCCGCCAGTGTGAATACCTGTTAACACGATTTCTTTATAGCCCGCATCCACTAGCTGCTGTGCTTGTGCTACTACTTCTTTAGGATCTCGAGATCGCATTAAACCGCGCGCCCATGGAATAATACAGAATGTACAGAAGTTGTTACAGCCTTCTTGAATCTTTAACGAAGCACGCGTACGGTCTGTAAAAGCCGGTACATCTAGCTCTTCATATACGCGTGTTTTCATAATGTTTCCTACGCCGTTAATCGGTTGACGCTCTTTTTTAAATTGTTCAATATAATCAAGCATCTTAACGCGATCTTGTGTACCTACTACGATATCAACACCAGGAATGGCCATAATTTCAGCTGGCGAAGTTTGAGCATAACACCCAGTTACACAAATAACCGCATCTGGATTTTTTCGCACAGCTCTGCGAATAACTTGACGGCTTTTTTTATCTCCTGTATTTGTTACCGTACATGTATTAATTACATATACATCGGCAGTTTGTTCATATTCAACACGCTCATAGCCTTGGCCTTTGAACAATTGCCAAATTGCTTCTGTTTCATAGTGATTTACTTTACACCCTAGCGTGTGAAAAGCAACTGTTGACATAATCGTCACCTCATTAACTCAGTTTGATAAGATATAGCAGACAGCGCATATAAAGGAGCTGTTTCTGCCCGTAAAATTCGCGGACCAAATCCGCTTATTGTAAATTCATTTTCTTCTAATACTTCTACTTCCTGCTCGGTCAAACCACCCTCTGGACCTACAACCACAAGCACGGAATTACCGGGTTTTAAAGCCGAAAGAACAGCGTGCAGATGAGATGTTTCTCCTTGCTTTGCTCTTTCTTCATAGGCTACAACTTTATGAGTATAGTCACCGCTAATTTCTACTAGTTTTTTAAAAGAAATTGGGGCTTCTACTGCTGGTACAATCGTACGATGAGATTGTTCTGCAGCCTCTTTAGCAATCTTGTTCCAGCGATCTAATTTTTTTTGACTCTTTTTATCATCCCATTTAACAACTGAACGAGCCGCAATAAAAGGGATAAACTTATATGCCCCAAGTTCTGTCCCTTTTTGGATAATAAGCTCGAGCTTATCCCCTTTAGGCAGACCGTTCACAATTGTAACATGGACTGGAAGCTCTTTTTCTTCGCTTATCCATTCTATAATAGATGCTTTCACTTCGTTAGCGGAAATATTTTCAATTTCACACAAAGCAGCTTGCCCCTGTTCATTACAGGCAATAAACTGTGATCCTTCATTCATTCTCATGACGCGTGAGATATGATGGGCATCATCCTGGGTCACTATGACACTTTGCTCTTGAAATTGATCATTTGGCAGAAAATAACGTTGCATCTTGACACCTTCTCACTTGTTAAGCTTGTTTTTGCGCAATAATTGCTACCCAGTCTTCCATAAGCGTTACTTCTTGAATAACAAAGCCCGCTCCCGTTAACGCTTTTTTGACATCTTCTTTTTTCGCACTAATAATACCTGATGTAATGAACATGCCTCCTGGCTTTAATACCTTTGCAGCATCGTCTACAAAACGTACGATTACTTCAGCTAGAATATTCGCCACAACAATGTCAACCGGTCCTTCTATACCTTGCAACAAGTTGTTTTGACCTACTGTTACGACGTTCCCAACTTGATTCAGTTCAATATTTTCGCCAGCAGAACGTACGGCTACTTCATCAAGGTCTAGAGCTTGTACATTACTTGCTCCTAACAGAGCTGCGCCAATGCTTAGCACTCCTGAACCTGTACCCACGTCAATAACAGTATCTCCTGCTTTCACTGTTCTTTCCAATGCTTGAAGAGACATAACCGTCGTTGGATGCGTACCTGTCCCAAAAGCCATTCCGGGATCAAGCTCGATAATCAATTCATCTGTGCTTACTTTTTCATAGTTTTCCCAAGTTGGTACAATCGTAAAACGCTCTGAAATTTTCACGGGATGGTAATATTTTTTCCAAGCAGTGGCCCACTCTTCCTCGTTCACTTCACTGATCGTAACTTTGTTAGCTCCTAAATCAAAGTCGTAAACAAGCAGTCCATTAATTTCTTTTTTGATACCATCCACAGTTTCTGCTAAAAAGCTGTTAACTGGAAGATATGCTTTAATCACTACACCTTCTTCTGGGTAGTCTTCTACGTTTAAATCGTAGATTTCACCAAAAGTTGTATCTCTGTCCTTCACTAAATCCGCAGGATCTTCAATGACTACCCCGCTAGCTCCTGATTCATGTAAAATATGAGAGATGGGTTCAATTGCTTCTTGCGCTGTATGAATACAAATTTCAGACCATTTCATTGCTACCAACTTCATCCTTTCTGCCTTCAGTAATATAGGATTTTAAATATGAACATGACAGATGACAGGTTGGCAAAGTACCTTTACCAACCTGTCTCTGTTTACTATGAAAGACAATTATTCTCCTTTAATTGCTCGTTTTACTTTTGCAAAAAAGGAATCATGCTGCTCATCAACGGCTTCTTGACCGCTCAGTTCAGCGAACTCACGCAATAATTGTTTTTGTTTTTCTGATATTTTTGTTGGAGTTACAACTCGAACGTGAATATGCTGATCTCCTTGACCATATCCTCGTACGTTTGCCACACCTTTTCCTTTTAAACGGAATTTCGTTCCCGTTTGTGTACCAGCAGGAATCTTCAGCTTCACCTTGCCGTGTAGAGTTGGTACTTCTACTTCATCACCTAGCGCTGCCTGAGCAAACGTTAAAGGCATTTCGCAGTAGATATCGTCTCCATCACGTTCAAAGAATTCATGAGTGCGCACGTGGAACACTACGTATAAATCTCCCGGAGGACCACCATTTACCCCTGGTTCTCCTTGAGCACTTACGCGCAGCTGTTGACCATCATCTACACCAGCTGGAATTTTAACATTAATTTTACGTCGTTTTGTTACTTTACCGTCACCGTGGCACGTTGCACATTTGTCTTTAATGATTTTTCCCGTACCATTACAATGATGACACGCACGTCGATTTACCACGCGGCCAAACGGCGTGTTTTGTTCAACGTTTAACTGACCTGAACCATTACAGTGCGAACATGTATCGACTTTTGTTCCAGGTTTTGCACCTGAACCGTGACATGTCTCACACGTTTCTTCACGTGGAATTTCAATTGTTGTTTCTTTTCCGAAAACAGCTTCTTCAAAAGAAAGTGTCATCGTGTATTGTAAATCGGCACCTTGTCTCGGAGCATTAGGGTCACGTCTGCGACCACCACCACCAAAGATCGAGCTGAAAATATCTTCAAAGCCGAAGCCGCCAAAGTCTGAGCCGCCTCCACCAAAGCCGCCAAAGCCTTGATTTGGATCAGTATGACCAAATTGATCGTATTGTGCTTTTTTTTGGTCATCACTCAATACTTCATATGCTTCTTTTACTTCTTTAAATTTGTCAGCAGCATCTTCCGCTTTGTTAATATCTGGATGATATTGTTTAGAAAGCTTGCGGTATGCTTTTTTTATTTCATCTTTTGTAGCGCTCTTACTGATACCGAGTACTTCATAGTAATCTCGCTTACTCATCAATACTCACTCCCGAATCGTTTCACATAAACGTAATTGTATCATTATTAATAATTCCATAGCAACATAAAAGTTACTTTCTATTGCTCTCGTGCACGCAGAGAGCCAAGTAAAAAACTTTCCTTTTCGCTTTTCCACGTTAAAAAAGTCAAAGCCAAGAAATAAGCTTGACTTTGACTTTTTAAAAAGATGTGAATCGCACCATGGCGTCATTCACGTTAGTCGTCAAGATGCATTATTTTTTGTCGTCGTTTACTTCTTCAAACTCTGCATCTACAACATCATCATTTTGAGCGCCTTGTTCACCTGCTTGCTGAGCTTGTTGAGCTTGCTCATACAATTTTACAGTTAACGCTTGAACGATTTCTTGAAGTTCATCTTTTTTCGCTTTGATTTCTTCAAGGTCATTCTTTTCAATCGCTGCTTTTAAAGCATCTTTTGCTTCGTTAGCTTTTGTTACTTCAGCTTCTTCTACTTTTCCTTCAAGATCTTTTAATGTTTTTTCAGTTGTAAACACTAATTGATCTGCTTCATTGCGTAGTTCCACTTCTTCTTTACGTTGCTTATCAGCATCTGCGTTTTCTTCCGCTTCTTTTACCATGCGATCGATTTCATCATCTGATAAACCTGTTGAAGATTTAATTGTAATAGCTTGCTCTTTGTTTGTACCTAAATCTTTTGCACGAACGTTTACGATACCATTTTTGTCAATATCGAATGACACTTCGATTTGAGGTACTCCGCGTGGTGCAGGTGGAATATCAGTTAACTGGAAACGACCTAGCGTTTTGTTGTCTGCAGACATTGGACGCTCACCTTGAAGAACATGAATATCTACAGCTGTTTGGCTATCTGCAGCCGTTGAGAATACTTGTGATTTACTTGTTGGAATCGTCGTATTACGCTCAATTAGCTTTGTAAATACGCCACCCATTGTTTCGATACCTAGTGATAAAGGCGTTACGTCTAGTAATACAACGTCTTTTACATCACCAGTTAATACGCCACCTTGAATTGCTGCACCAAGTGCAACTACTTCATCAGGGTTTACACCTTTGTGAGGATCTTGACCAGTTTCTTTTTTGATTGCATCTTGTACCGCTGGGATACGAGTTGAACCACCAACTAAGATTACTTTATCAAGTTCGCTTGCAGAAAGGCCTGCATCTTTTAAAGCTTGACGTACAGGAGCCATTGTACGCTCTACAAGGCCTGCTGATAACTCGTCAAATTTAGCACGTGATAAAGATACCTCTAAGTGAAGAGGACCAGCTTCTCCAGCAGTGATAAATGGTAAAGAAATTTGTGTAGATGTTACGCCTGATAAATCTTTTTTCGCTTTTTCAGCCGCATCTTTTAAACGTTGAAGCGCCATTTTATCTTTGCTTAAATCCACGCCGTTTTCTTTTTTGAATTCAGCGACTAAATAGTCGATGATTACTTGGTCAAAGTCGTCACCACCAAGGCGGTTGTCACCTGCAGTTGCGCGAACTTCAAATACGCCGTCGCCAAGTTCTAGAATAGATACGTCAAACGTACCGCCACCAAGGTCATAAACTAAAACTGTTTGATCTTCATCTGTTTTTTCTAATCCGTATGCAAGTGCTGCTGCAGTAGGCTCGTTAATAATACGCTCTACTTCTAAACCAGCAATTTTACCAGCATCTTTTGTTGCTTGACGCTCAGCATCATTAAAGTAAGCAGGAACTGTGATAACAGCTTTTGTTACAGGCTCACCTAAATACTCTTCAGCATAACCTTTTAAATGTTGAAGAATGATAGCTGACATTTCTTGAGGCGTGTATTGCTTGCCTTCAGCTTCAACCTTATGGTCTGTACCCATATGACGTTTAACTGAAATAATTGTGTTAGGGTTTGTAATAGCTTGACGTTTCGCTACTTCCCCAACTTGACGCTCACCGTTTTTGAATGCCACAACTGATGGCGTTGTACGGTTTCCTTCTGGATTTGGAATTACTTTTGGTTCGCCGCCTTCTAATACAGCGACACAAGAGTTAGTTGTACCTAAATCGATACCAATGATCTTACTCATTGACAATGACCTCCTTCATAATATGTAGTGTTATTGATTCACTTTAACCATCGCAGGGCGGATGATTTTATCTTTTAATTTGTAACCTTTTTGAAGCTCCTCTACTACCGTGTTCGGTTCGTATTCATCGTCTTCTACTTGCATCACTGCTTGATGCTCGTATGGATCGAATGTTTTCCCGACTGATTCAATTGCTTCAACACCTTCTTTTTGAAGTGCCTCTACTAATTGACGGTATACCATTTCTACACCTTGCAGCACAGATTTAGTTTGCTCGTCCGCTGTGTTAACTTGTAATGCACGTTCAAAGTTATCAAGTGCTGGTAAAATATCCGAAACTAATGATTGAGCACGGTATTTTTGAGCAGCTTCTGCATCGAGACGTGAACGACGACGGAAATTATCGAAATCAGCTTGTAGACGTAAGTAGCGATTCTCTTCTTCTTCAAGCTGTTGCTTTAATTGATCATTTTCTTGTTGAAGAGGGTTTACTTCCTCAGACACTTCAGCTTCAGTTGCTTCAGCAGAGTCTGTTTGAACTTCTTCAACCACTTCTTCGTTTTGTTCTTCTACTTGCTTTTCGTTTGACAATTCATTCACCTCCCTTAAATGTTTACACACATTTTCACATTTTAAACAACGTTTTTTATTTTATCACAGGGAAAGGATGGAAGTAATATATTCCACCCGATTCCTTTATTCTTTATACAAGTTTGTTAATACTTGAGACATATCTGATGACAGCAGTGTAAGCAAACTAATCACACGCGCATATTCCATGCGGGTCGGTCCCAGTATAGCAATTGTGCCAAGCTGTTCGTGACCAAAGGAATAACTAGCTGTAATTAAGCTGCACCCTACCATTTCATTCAATTTATTTTCATGACCAATTTTCACATGTATGCCAGCCTCATTTGGGCTTAACAGCTTATAAAACTGCTGTTCATGTTCAATAATATTAAACAGCCCGCGAATTTTATTAAGGTCATGAAATTCCGGCTGAGCAAACATATTCGTTTTGCCGCCAACTACTAATTTGCCATTCATGTTGAGCTTTAATGCATCATTGAGTATATCCATCGTCTGCTCATACCCTTGAATATGGCTTTTTAAGAGCGTCGCTACTTCTTTGTACATTTTATCATGTAAATCAGTAATGCGAACGCCGATGAGCTTTTCGTTTAAAATGTTAACCATTTTTTCAATATCGGAAGGTTGAATACTGCTCGGCAGCGTAATCGTCCGACTTTCAACGTGTCCTGTATCGGTCACAATAATGGCAACAGCTGACTGAGCCGTTAAAGGTAAAATCTGCAGCTGTTTTAACTTATGGCTGACCGCTTTTGGTCCTAGCACAATAGACGTTAAACTCGTTAAATCAGATAAAATTTGTGCTGACTTTTGAACGAGCTGCTCCAGTTCTACAATGCGTTCAGCGAACACCGAACGTACCGTGGAAACGTCGCTTGCTTTCAAGTGCTGCGGGGACACTAGATGATCAACATAATAACGATAACCTTTCTCAGACGGAACGCGCCCTGAAGAAGTATGAGTTTTTTCAATAAATCCAAGTTCTTCTAGGTCTGACATCTCATTCCGAATCGTAGCCGAACTAAAATTAAACTCTTCTTTCTTAGATAATGTTCGAGAGCCTACCGGCTGCGCAGATCGAATGAAATCATCAATAATGACTTGTAAAATTAATAACTGTCGATCAGTAAGCACGCTTCATCACCTCTGTTAGCACTCTAAAACTCTGAGTGCTAAATCTAATAATAAATTACCAAATCACTATAGCGATGTCAACGATTTGATATTAGATTATCCCAATAAAGGCTTGAAAAACTTCATTCCCCAAAAATCGACCATTGTGTGTTAAAAAGACTGAGCTATTGTCTTCACCCAAAAGTCCTTTCTCTTTGTATTCTTGAATAGGTTCTCCAAATACATCTTTTAATTCTCGATTGAATTTTTTCTTAAACTCCTCTTTTGAGACTCCTTTCGTTTTACGAAGGCCCAAAAACATTTCTTCTTCCATTTTTTCAGCCTCGGTCACGCTCACTTCATTGAGATATGCATTTCCTTTTTGCTCGACTGAATCAATGTACTTTTTTAATGGTCCAATATTTGCTCGTCTTATTCCGTCTATATAGCTATGTGCGCCTGCGCCAATTCCGTAATAATCGTCGTTGTTCCAATATGTTAGATTATGAATACTCTCGTAGCCTGGCTTTGCGAAATTACTGATTTCGTATTGATGAAAACCTTGTTTGTCCATTTCTTTCATAAGTAGCTCATACATAGCTGCTTCTTCTTCTTGAGCAGGCAGGGGTAGCTTTCCTTTATTCATTAAATTATAAAATACCGTTTTAGGTTCAATAATCAACGAATAGGCAGACATATGCTCTACCTCTAATGAAAAAGCCGTTTGAAGCGTAGAAGAAAAATCAGCTACCGTTTGTTCCGGCAGGCTATAAATTAAGTCTAAGCTTATATTCGACATTCCAATCTTTCTCGCTTGTTCAACACAATCAAATACCTGTCTATTTGAATGCACACGTCCAATTTTCTCCAATAATCTTTCATTAAACGTTTGTACACCAATGCTTAAACGATTCACGCCATAGTCATGGAGAAGCTGAAGCTTTTCTTTTGTCAATTCATTCGGATTCGCTTCAAATGTAAACTCACCTTTTTCGTCATAAGGGAGGTACATACGAATGGATTCTAAAAAATACTCTAGCTGCTGTTCATCTAAGGCTGTAGGCGTCCCACCCCCAACGAATATCGTGTTTAAATTGGTCGTTGGATAATGTTCAACTGCTTGTTTCATTTCTTCTCGCATGCTTTCCAAATACGGCATAACGGGCTGATTTTTGAAAAACACTTTATTAAAGTCACAATAGTGACAAATATGATGACAAAACGGGATGTGCAGATATGCTGCCTTCACCATGGACTTCCACCTCAATCACATTTATAAATGATAAAAATACCGCAGAGTCTCTCTGCGGTATTTTTATCTATGTTCGTTCACACTTATTTACAGCGCTCAAAGCTCTTTACTATCGTATCAGATTAGCTTGATTTTCAAAACTAATTTGACATGTTAAATAATAGAATTTCAGCTATTAATCTTCATCCATGCGAAGAACAGCCATGAATGCTTCCTGCGGTACTTCAACAGAACCGACCTGCTTCATACGTTTTTTACCTTCTTTTTGTTTTTCAAGAAGTTTACGTTTACGAGAGATATCTCCTCCGTAACATTTTGCTAAAACGTTTTTACGAATGGCTTTAATTGTTGAACGCGCGACAATTTTTTGACCGATTGCCGCTTGAATCGGCACTTCGAACTGTTGACGTGGAATAAGCTCTTTAAGCTTTTCTACAATGACTTTACCACGATCGTAAGCTGAATCTCTGTGCACGATAAAGGACAGTGCATCGACCGTTTCGCCGTTTAAAAGAATATCCATCTTCACAAGCTTCGAAGGCTGATATCCGATAAGTTCGTAATCAAACGACGCGTAGCCTTTTGTATTTGATTTTAATTGATCAAAGAAATCATATACAATTTCAGCTAGCGGAATTTCGTATACAATACTCACGCGATTAGCATCCAAGTACTGCATATCAATAAAGTTGCCTCGCTTCTTCTGACAAAGCTCCATCACAGCACCAACATAATCGTTTGGTACCATCATCGTTGCTTTCACATACGGTTCTTCTACGCGTTCAATCTTTTGTGGGTCCGGCATATTAGACGGGTTATCTACAGACAGATGAGTCTCGTCTGTTAAATACACGTCATAAATAACGCTTGGAGCTGTTGTAATTAAATCAATTTTAAATTCGCGCTCAATACGCTCTTGGATAATTTCCATGTGAAGCAACCCTAAGAATCCACATCGGAAACCAAACCCTAAGGCCTGAGACGTCTCTGGTTCAAACTGAAGTGCAGAGTCATTTAGCTCTAACTTTTCTAGTGCTTCACGAAGATCGTTATACTTCGCTGTATCAATTGGATACAGTCCGCAGTATACCATTGGATTCAGACGACGATAACCAGGAAGAGGTTCACTGGCTCCATTTTTAGCAAGAGTAATCGTGTCCCCTACTCGCGTATCTCCAACGTTTTTAATAGCTGCTGTTAAAAATCCTACGTCGCCAACAGAAAGTTCATCTTTAGCAACGGCTTTTGGCGTTAACACACCTAGCTCCGTTACCTCAAACTCTTTTCCTGTTGCCATCATTTTAATTTTGTCGCCTACTTTTACTCGTCCTTGTACGATACGAATAGATGCAACTACACCTCGGTATGCATCATAAAATGAATCAAAGATTAGTGCTTGAAGCGGTGCGTCTGGATCCCCTTCAGGAGCAGGAACTTTTTCAACAATTTGTTCTAAAATTTCTTCGATACCAATTCCTGCTTTAGCTGAAGCTAATACAGCTTCCGACGCATCTAACCCAATTACGTCTTCAACTTCTTGACGCACTCGCTCTGGCTCTGCACTCGGCAGGTCAATCTTATTAATGACAGGTAAAATTTCAAGGTTGTTATCAAGCGCTAAATATACGTTTGCTAGTGTTTGAGCTTCAATACCTTGAGCTGCATCTACTACTAGAATAGCACCTTCACACGCGGCTAAACTTCGCGACACTTCATATGTAAAATCGACGTGTCCCGGTGTATCAATTAGATGAAAAGTATACTCTTCTCCATCTTTTGCTTTGTATTGAAGCTGCACAGCATTTAATTTAATGGTAATTCCACGTTCACGTTCTAAATCCATCGAATCTAAAAGCTGAGCTTTCATTTCTCGCTGTGTTAACGCATTTGTTTTTTCTAAAATACGGTCTGCTAATGTTGACTTACCGTGGTCTATATGAGCAATAATCGAAAAGTTTCTAATTTTCGATTGTCGTTTCAATCTTGCTTCTCTATCCATATTTTTTTCACTCCTACTGAAAATCGGCAAAATACACTAAATTAAATTATAACAACACATTCGTCAACATTCAATAAGCATTCCATTGGGGATTTTTCCATACAAAAAAGCAGAAAGAGATTCTGCTTTTAATTAAGAAGATGATGGATAGCCTTAAAAGCTTTTCCTATTGTACTTTTCACGCCTTCCGCTAGACTTTGACCTAGCGAGGAGAAAAAGTTAAAAGCCTTTCGTTTTTCTAGAAACTGCTGTTTTTCATCAATGTTCACGACTTTTTTTGAACCTAAAACAGCAGCTTCCACCTGACCATCTGATGTTTTAGACACATTAATAACATGTTCAATCGAAGGATCATTATATCCCTTCATTTTAATCAACCCTTGCTGAGCCGTCTGCATCCCTAAAAATACGACGCACAGTAAAAAAATGGTTAGCACTACTGATTTTAAAGTAAATTTAATCATATTATTAGGCCCCTTACTTCTTTATCTTCTGTAGTACTAACCATTATGACTATATTGTGAAGAACTCATTCACCTAAAAGCGTATTAATGAGTATATGCCCCAAAGTTCTCTTGATCCACTTCATGATGCAAAGCAGCGTTAAGTCCTCCTGCAACTACATTAGCCATATCTTCAATAAACATATCCACTTCTTTTGGCGTAACCATCAAATTATGGCCTAAAGGTGCAAGCACTTCATGAATAAGACGTCTTTTTTCTTCATCTGGAAGGGTGCCAATCATACCGAGATACGTTTGACGCTGCTCTTCATTGGGTAAGTCATCCTCCGTGAGCTTCTTTTTTTCTCCAAACGTCATACCGGACGGAAGCAGCGACTTAGACGGCTTTCCCTGCTCTTTCATTTCTCGGCCGAAATGTTTTAAGATAAAGTCAATTGTATCGCTTGTAATGGAAACAGCATCCACTACCGTTGGAATACCTATTGCAATAACTGGAATGCCAAGTGTTTCATAACTGATTTCTTTGCGCTTGTTTCCAACCCCAGACCCCGGATGAATACCTGAATCTGAAATTTGAATGGTAGCATTTACCCGTTCAATCGAACGAGCGGCAAGCGCATCGATTGCAATGATAAAATCTGGATTCACTTTCTTTACAACGCCAAAGATAATATCACTTGTCTCAATACCCGTCATTCCCATTACTCCCGGAACAATGGCGCTAACGGGTCTAAAGCCATCTTGCACGCTTTCAGGCTGTAGCTCAAACAAATGTCTTGTAATCAACAAATTATCTACTGCCTTTGGTCCAAGCGCATCTGGTGTAACACTTAAGTTTCCAAGACCCACTACAAGACAGCTAGCATCATCTGGAATGTTGAGGCTTTTAATAAAAAAATTCAGCTCTTTAGCAAATACTTCTTCCATGGCTTCTTGCTTTTCAGTATCCTGCTCGCGAATGCCTACCGATTCAAGGGTTACATATCGGCCTTTTTTCTTACCGATTGCTTCTGCGCCCTCTTCCGTAATTTCTACCATTGAGATTTTGACACCTTGTTCTTCTTTTTCTTTTACAATTACGCCTTTGATTTCTGACTGGTTATTCGGTTTAGGCTGATTTTCTAACGCTATGTCTTTTGCTTCGACAGCTAAATCCGTGCGCACGCTATATTGACTTAAATCAAGTTCTTTTTCCATTTCTTAACCTCCTAGACAATCTTTGTTGAAATTATTGTCACCGAGGACTGGCAGATTCATGCATTTAAGAAATGAAAAGTGGAAGGAAGGGCGCAATATCAGCTACAAGCTTTTAAAGAGAGCTCTGTCATATAAAATTCCTTGTCAAGGCTATTGCATTCTGTCCTTGTGTTTGATAAAATATCTTTTGTTCTTATTGTGAAGAATGTCGAGTTCTATATAATCTCGATTGTTATCATTTCGGGAGGTGAAACGGATGCCAAACATTAAATCAGCTATCAAACGTGTAAAAACTACTGAAGCTCGCCGTGCTCATAACATTCAAGCTAAATCAGCTATGCGTACTGCAATCAAAAACTTTGAAGCTTTAGTTGAAAACAACGATGTAGATAACGCAAAAGCAGCATTTGCTGTTGCTTCTAAAAAATTAGACAAAGCTGCACAATCTGGTATTATCCACAAAAATGCTGCAGCTCGTCAAAAATCTCGCTTAGCAGTAAAACTTAACGGTTTATCTGCATAATTGAGACAAAAACGATCCCATTAGGATCGTTTTTTTATTGCGCTCTTTTTAATAAAAACAGCTGTAAAATAAGCGCTTTATCCATTTTCCCCGTCTTCATTTCATAATCTGCCTCTGCTAAATCCTTTAAAATTTCTTTAAGCTGCTGTTCCTCAAAACTTCTGCTCTGCTGCAAAGCAATTTTCACACGAAACGGATGAACCTTAATCGTTTGAGCAATTTGCTGCTGACCGTACCCTTGACTAGACAGCTGCTTCGTATGATAAATCAAACGAAACTGCGTCGCTAACAAAGATAAAATTTTAATAGGCTCTTCGTTATTACGCAGTAAATCCTGATACATATTTAAAGCAGTAGAAACCTTTCGCTGAATAACAGCGTCAATAAGCGTAAATACATTTTGTTCAAGCGTTTTTGCCACAAGCTTAAGCACAACTTCTTTTGTAATGACTCCGTCTTGTCCAACATATAACACCATTTTTTCAATTTCATTTGTCACAAGTGTTACATTAAGACCCACAAGCTGAATAAGCAGCGTCACAGCATCTTCATCCATATTCACTCCATCTTTTGAAAGTAAATTATGAATCCACTGCTTCATTTCTTTTTCACCAAATTCGTTCGCTTCAATGTAAGCTGCTTGTTTTTTTAATAATTTTGTTATTTTTTTTCTTTCATCCAGCTTTTCATAAGGGGCTATTAGAATTAACGTTGAAAAAGACGGGGGCTGCTCCACATATTGCTGCAGTTTTGCTAGATCATGCTCTACTTTATCTTTCGATTTTTCAGCCGTTAAAAATGCTGCATTTTTCGCAACCACTACACGCTTGTCTCCTAAAAAAGGAAGCGTTTCAGCATCTTCTAGAACTTGATCAATCGATGTTTCTTCTAAATCGTATAGTGACAAGTTAAATTCTTTATCTTCTTCATTTAACGTATAGTCGACGATTTTATCTCTAATCTTTTTACTCATAAATGCATTGACCCCGTGTATTAAGTAAACGGGGGCTATATTATTTTTGGTAATACTTTTTAAGCTATCAACTGCCAACGTATATACGCTCCTCTTTTTTATTCATCTATATTGATTATGTATAGTTACTGATAAACAAAATACAATTTCTATCGTAAAGGTGTTATGAGTTTTTGGCAACAATACAAAAGGAATTGCCTTAAAACGACAATTCCTCAGTTTATGATAAACATTAACAATATAAGCCCTAGGTTACTTATTTGTTAATGATTAAACCCTTATCTCTATTTTCTCCTCATGTCTATAAAGTATAGTTGTTAACTGTTGTCAGTTTGTGAAAACGCTTTTAAATTGTCTAGATTTTTAAAAAAAGTTAGATTATACTGTAAACAGGAGGGGTGTTAATGAACCAATTTGAAGAAAGTGTCCAAAGTAAACGCAACGACGCTGTCGATTCTGCCGTAGGATTTGGTGTTTCATTTGGCTTTTTCACTGCCTTATTTGTTATTGCAACTGTGATTCACTACTTGGGTTCGTAAAATTGCTTCAAGGCTGCTTCTTAGCAGTCTTTTTTAGTTCGTTTTTCTTACTATAGACTATGGAAGTTGCTGCGAAAACGTTCCTGACTTTTTTGTAAATTTATACATTACCCCACCATCTTCATCCGTTCGATAAATATACACTCCGCAGCTTTTCAGAAGCTCTAATATTTCTTGATGAGGATGACCATAACGATTTTTTTGTCCCGCTGAAACAAGCGCTACTTTAGGATTTAAATGTTGAACAAACTCTTCTGAAGTTGAGGTTTTACTGCCATGATGCCCAACTTTTAATACATCTGCTTTAAGGTTTAGAGAGTCTTTCAATATTCTTTGTTCTCCTTCCTTTTCTAAATCTCCGGTGAATAGCCATCTTAAATTTCCTAACTTAGCGTCTATTACAATTGAGCCGTTGTTGCTCGTTTCTTCGAAACCTGTCGGAGAAATAATCTGAAATAACACACCTCCTTCTTGCCAGCTATCTCCTTGTTGAACAATTTGAACAGGCACCCTTTGTTTTTGAGCAGCGATCACCAAGCCAGTCTCTACGTCATTTAATTCAGCTTTTTTCCCAAGCACCAGCTCTCCGACAGCCACTTGTGAAAATAAATGCTGTGCCGCCCCTGCGTGATCATAATCGCCGTGTGTGATAATCATTTTATCTACCCTTGTTATTCCTTTTGAATGCAAAAAGGGAACAAGTACATCTTCTCCCACGTCAAAAGAAGAACGACGTTTTTGCCATGGTTCTTTTGGAAATGAAACGGTTCCTCCCGTATCGATCATATACACACCTTTTCGATAAGGAAGCTCAATGATAAAGCAGTCTCCTTGTCCTACATCGACCATTGTGACCGTTCCTTTTGGATTCAAATAAGGATACATACATTGTGCGGCTAACAATGCCACGAGAAGAAACATATAGCGAACGAAAAATTCTCCTTCTTCGACCGCCACAAATACAGCATAAATGCATAAGTACATGCCCAAAAACAGCACAATGTGGAGTTTTCCCGTTACAAAATCAGCGGGAATCCACTCAAAAAAGCCAAGCAATTTTTCACAAAAAAGTAAAAGAACATGAAGAATTTGCTCCAGCAGTTCACTCACTCCCGGCAAGAGGATACGAACAAAAAGAATGAGCAAACAAAGAGGTAATATAACAAGAGAAAACAGCGGTACAAAAACCATATTTAATGGCAAACTGAGGAGAGATACTCCATAAAAATAGTACAACAATAAAGGAAGTGAACTGATTTGTGCAATCGCTGAAACAACCATGAGCTGGCTGAAAGAAGAATGAAAACGAGGTAAAATCGTCTGACTCGATAAAATCAATGCAAAACTAACGGCAAAAGAAAGCTGAAATCCTACGTCAAATAAATAGTACGGCTTAAAAAGCAGCATGGCCATAAAAGCAAGGCTGATGCTATCAACCAAAAGAATTTTTCTTTGTATTTTTATCGATATAAGCATCAGCATACTCATAAAAACAGCTCGGACAACTGAAGCGCTGCCACCGGCCAAAACCATGTATACAGGAAGAAGCAAAAGTAAAAGCGTAATGGCTCGCTCGCGCGTTATTCCAATCCGAATGAGCAAATAAAAACACATCGCTGTCAGCAGTCCAACATGAAGACCTGATATGGCAAGCAAGTGGATTAAACCAAATTGCTGATAGCGCTTGATACTCTCTTCTTCGATGCCAGTGCGCTCGCCATAAATTAGTGCCTGCATAAACCCAGCGCCTGGATCCGACATATTTTGTTGAATATAATTAATTCCTTTTTGACGAATAAAGGTAAGGTACGTAAGTGGAGTTAAAGTGGGGAGCCGACATTTTACCAAATCAAGTCCCTTGACGTTAAGCTGCCAATGAATAGACTGATGGTACAAATATTGCTGATAATCAAATGCATGAAGGTTGCGAGCAGGTGAAGGAGAAGTTAATTGCCCCCCTAGTTGACAAACTTGATGAATCGTTAGCTTTTCGAGCTGCTGTTTCTCTTCCAACGTTTTTAGTTTATAAAAAGCCATGACCTCTTCATTTTGAACCGTAAACTTAAAAGTAAGCTTGTCGCCGTCACTATGCGGAACAGAGGAAATTTCGCCTGTAAAAGAAGAAGATTCAGCTAAAAGAACCGTTTTGTTATGCTTATTTGTCTCAGCTAATAGGTAGATGCACAAAACACTCAACAGTGCAGAAGCAATAACCACTTTCCTCGGACATTGTAGCCATTGAAAAATGAAAAGCACGATTAGCAAAAACAGGCTTACAGCGGAATGATTATCATATACATATAAAGCTATCATCATGCTAAAAGCACAGTAAATATAATATCCTTTCACTTTTAGCTCCTTTCTTCTTAAAAGAAAGAGGCTCCTTACTGTTACCAAGTAAAAAACCTCTTTTACCTTTAATTTGCCGTAAACAAAGCGAGAGCTTCACGCTGTAAATTCATCACTTCTGCTTCGTCCGCTCCGCTTTTTTCTAAACGAGCGAGAACATCCGTCACAAATTGAAGCTTCTCTTTACTTTTTAAGTCAATGATTGCTTCATCAAGTTCAACTTTTGCTGTTTTCACTCCCGCCTGTTGAAATAACTCAACAGCATACGGATGATTTTTGTAATCATTAGCGTAATATACTGTTTTAATTCCCGCTTGAATAAGGGCTTTACAGCAGTTTAAACAAGGAAAATGCGTGACGTATACTTCCGCATCTTCTGTTTTTACACCAAACTTAGCACACTGCAAGAGTGCATTCACTTCTGCATGGACAGTTCTTACACAGTGTCCATCAATCACATAACAGCCTTCGTCAGCACAATGCACGCCTCCGCTGATCGAGCCATTGTATCCTCCAGCTATAATACGTTTATCACGCACCACTGTAGCCCCAACAGCCAGACGTTCACAAGTGCTTCTTAAAGCTAGCAAATGGCTTTGTGCCATAAAATATTGATCCCATGAAATCCGGTTCATCTCATTCCCTACCTTTTTATTTAAAACTGAATAATTATAATTATACTTGTCTCTTTCATAGTGTAGCGTTTCTTTTCCTTTTTCGTCAATAAGTCTCTACTGTACCTTAATTTGAGCTTTGATTTTTTCTAGCGACTTCTCGCCAATACCTGATACTTGCCCCAAATCCTCTACTGTTTGAAACAAGCCATTTCCCTCTCGATATGAAACGATGGCACTCGCTTTTGAAGGTCCAATACCATTTAGCGTTTGTAGTTCATCAGTGTTCGCTGTATTGATATTAACAAGGGGCTGATCATTTGAAGTTCCTGAGGAAGAGATTGAAGAAACTGGAGATGAAGGCGGAATTTCTTCTCCAGCAGCTGGGATGTAAACAGCCATTTCATCTTGTAGCTTGCTAGCTAAATTGAGCTGTCTTAAGTCCGCTTCTTTCGTAGCGCCTCCGGCTTGTGCTAGAGCATCTTTTACCCTTGCATCTTTCGGAAGCTGGTATACACCAGGCTTCTGAACAGCTCCTTTAATATCCACCATAACAAACGGGGAATCTTGGCTCGAAATTACTTGATCAGACGACTCTCCTTCTTTTTTTGCAGCAGAAGATTCTGCCTTTATCATATCTGAGGTTTGAAGAGAACTTTCCGGTTTCTCTCCGCCTGTGCGATAGATATAAAAAGCCAAGCTAACTGCTAAGCAAATACACCCAATTAGCCATTGTTTTTTTGAAAAAGTCAAATTGTACACTCCTTTGAATTTTGAAGTAACGTCATAAATTCCATTACGTCTTCATAGTGTTTAGAAGAAAAGGCTTTTGAAGGAGGGAATGAATCAGTGAACATAGGGTTTATCGGAACAGGAAACATGGGGAAAATATTAATTGATGCGTTTATTGAATCAAAAGCCGTACGTCCTTCTAAAATTACTATTATGAATCGCACAAAAAAAAGAGCCAAAGAGATTCAACAGCAGCATAAAAAAATTCATGTTGCTGATACAGCTGAAGAAGTTGTTCACGCATCCAAAGTCATTTTTATTTGTGTTAAGCCATTGGATATTCACCCCCTTTTAATAAAATTAGAACCACTGCTGACGAAAGATCACTGCATTATATCCATTACCAGTCCAATTAGCGTAGAACAAATCGAACGCCTCGTTCCGAGTCAAGCAGCTAGAATTATCCCTAGCATTACGAATCGGGCATTAGCAGGTGTTTCTCTTTTCACGTTTGGAGAAAGATGTACGCCTTTTTACCAAAATTATTTACATGAATTATTTTCATCTATGTCAAAGCCTGTGGCTATTGATCAAACGATTACGCGCGTATCATCCGATATCGTAAGCTGCGGTCCTGCATTCTTCAGCTTTTTGCTTCAACGCTTTATTGATGCAGCAGTTCAAGAAACAAATATTTCTGAAGAAGAAGCTACCGTCATGGCCAGTGATATGATTATTGGAATGGGAAAACTGTTGGAAAAAGAAATATTTACGCTTCCTACCTTGCAGGATAAAGTATGCGTAAAAGGCGGTGTAACCGGAGAAGGTATTAAAGTTTTAGAAGCTGAACTCGGAGAGATGTTTGTGCACGTATTTCAAAAAACACATGAAAAATTTGACGAAGACATTGAGCTTGTTCACAATCAGTTTGATAGTCTTATTCCATAATTTCTGTAGAAATCCTGCTTTGAAACAAAAAAAGAAGCCTCTACTCGGCTTCTTTTTTTTGCGCAGAGAAAAAGATGCGCTCACTGTTTGAAGTAGGCTCACTCATTTTGAAATCTGCACTTACTTCTATATTTATAAAACCAGCTTCGCTCAGCCATGATTGATAATGGTCAATCGACCAAGTGCGCTGAGCATGCACCTCATCAAAGCGATGATATGCATCCATTTCTTCATCATAAGCAAAAAACGTAATATCATGCTCTACGCGCATATCTGTATCGTCATAGGTGCAGTTCCAAATATATGACACGTCTTCATCTACGTAAGAAAAAGATTGATTTCCAAATACGTCCTTCATCTTGTGCACTGAATGAACATCAAATATAAAAAGCCCACCTGGTTTTAAGTGCTTATATACACGTTGAATGGTTTCTTGAACTTCTTTATCACTTTGCAAATAGTTCAAAGAATCACAAAAGATTACTACACAATCGAACTCTTTCAATAACTCAAGTTCCGCCATGTTTTGCTGAAAAAGAGATAGCGTTACCCCTGCTTCTGTCGCCTTTTCCTGGGCTACCATAAGCATATCATCAGACAAATCAACGCCTACTACGGAGAAACCTTCTTGTGCAAATCGAACGGAGAGTTCTCCCGTGCCGCAGGCAAGGTCTAATATACTGTCAGGCTTTGTTTTCGCTTTTGCCACCTGCTGATTAAAAAATTCAGCCCACTCGTCATACGGAACGTCTGCCATTAGCTGATCATATACGTAGGCAAATTCTCCGTACCTGCTCATAGCTGTAGCTCTTCTGAACTTACAAATGGTGCATCTCCCCATAAGCGTTCTAAGTTATAATATCCGCGCTCATCTTTATGGAAAATGTGAACCACAACATCTCCAAGATCAACAAGAACCCACTTAGCCTGCTCAAATCCTTCTAAACGCTTCACAGAAATGCCTTGTTCGTGTGCTTTTTCTTTAATTTCACGAGCAATTGCCTGCACTTGTTTATCTGAGTTACCGTGACAAATAACAAAATAATCTGCCACAAGTGAGATTCCTTCCATATTTAACGCTACGATATCGATTGCTTTTTTATCGTCTGCTGCTTCTACAACAAGAGATAGCAATTCACGTTCAGTCATGTGTTTGACCTCCTAAGATTAAATCATTATATGTCATCATCGTATCGGGATAAACGGCCTGATGTTTAGTCATTAAAAAAGAAATGGTGTTTTTCAGTGATTGAATAAGTGCTGCATTTAAGTCGGTTTTAGCTAACTCCCGCACTTCATCAACACCTGGAAATCTCCTTCCGGGTTCAATGTAATCAGCAACGTACACAATTTTTTCAAGTAACGTCATGCCAGGTCTTCCGGATGTATGGTAAGCAATCGCATCCAATACTTCCTTATCCGTAATCCCTACTTCATTTCTCACTAAAAACGCGCCTACTGGAGCATGCCATAATTCGGTATTGTATTCCAATAAAGAAGGGTTCATGTTTTGATCAATAATAATTTGCTTCATCTCTTCCTTTGGACGAAACTTGGCATAGTCATGAAAAATAGCAGCCAGTTCTGCTTTTTTTTCGTCTGCTTCAAAACGCTTAGCTAATTCAATTGCTGTTTCCATTACCCCGACAGTATGAATATAACGACGTTCTGTTAACTGTTTCTTTACGATTTCTAATGCCTCAGTTCGATTCATATAATTGATTCTCCTCGATATATTGTTTAACACCAGCAGGTATAAAATAACGAATGGTTTCTTTCTTTACTACTCGTTCGCGAATAAAGGAAGAGGAGACATCAAACTGCGGAACTTCTACTTCTTTTATCGGGTAAGGGGACGTAATGGTATACCCCGGGCGTTTTACACCTACAAATGTAACCAAATTGACTAATTCATCAATTTCATACCACTTCGGCAAATATTCTACCATATCAGCACCAACGATGAAATGAAACTGATACGTTGGATACTTCTCCGTTAGTATTCTCATCGTATCATATGTATATGAAGGCTCTTTGCGCTCAAATTCAATCGGCTGCAGGGTAAATTGATCATGTTCTTCAATAGCTAGCTTTAGCATTTGTAAACGATGATATGGCTCAATAGGCTCTTTGATTGTTTTATGAGGTGGAATATACGACGGCATGAACCATATCTCATCTAATTTCAAGGCATGCAAAACCTCATTTGCCATCATTAAATGCCCCAAATGAGGCGGATTGAATGTTCCACCTAAAATTCCAATACTCTTCAACAATCCCCGACTCCTTTAATTTACTTCATTTTTAAATAGAGCGGGTTTCCCCGCTCTATTTCATTTCACTTTTGGAAGCATTAACTGCTTATTTTCGCGTGATTCTTTATATAATACAATTGTATTTCCAATCACTTGTACAAGCTCTGCTTTTGTTCCTTTTGTTAATCGAGCAGCAACCGTGTCACGATCTTCGTCACAGTTTTGCAGAATGCTTACTTTTAATAATTCTCTTGCTTCTAATGCATCAGCAATTTGACCAATCATATTTTCGTTGACTCCACCTTTTCCTACTTGGAAAATTGGATTTAAATGATGTGCTTTTGAACGTAAAAAACGTTTTTGTTTACCTGTTAACATAAAAACCTCCGTTGTATCTTATCTCTTAGTTAGTGTTGAAAGAACAATGTGTTCCATTGCCTCTTCGTCAGGACGGACGTTCGTCCACTTTTCAAATGCAAGTGCACCTTGCAGTACAAACATACCGACACCGTTATGAGTGCCTGCCCCTTTTGCTTCAGCCTCTTTTAAAAGCTTTGTTTTTAAAGGGTTGTAAATAATATCGCTGACTACGGCTTCTTTTTGCAATAAAGTAAGTGCTAATGGCAGCTCATCAACGTTAGGATACATTCCCACTGAAGTGGTATTAATAATAATATCGAATGTATCTAATTGTTTTTCCGCATCAGAAATAGACATCGCCGCCGTTTTCGTCGAAAAAGGCAGCTCGTTAGCTAATACAGCTGCTTTTTCGACGGTACGATTGCATATCGCAATTACCTCGGGAGCATGCTGAGCGGCAATTGTATAAAAAATAGCTTTTGCAGCTCCTCCAGCTCCAATAATTAAAATTCTTTTTTGGGATAAGCTGCCTTCTACTGCTTTGAGTAAAGACGTCACATACCCCTCTCCGTCGGTATTGTATCCAATATAACGGCCATCTTGATTAACAACTGTATTTACAGCGCCAATTGCCTTTGCTAATGGATCGACTTCATCCAAATGCTTCATAATATCAACTTTATAAGGAATCGTGACATTAAATCCTTGAATGTTTTTATCTTTTAGCTCTCCAATGGCTGACTCAAAATGAACAGGTTCAATTGGAAAAGCTTCATAATGAGCATCCATATTCAGACGTTTAAAGGCGTCATTTTGCATCAATGGCGATAGTGAATGCCCAAGCGGATAACCAACTAGCCCATATAATGTACTCAAGATTTTTTCCCCTTTTTGTTTAAATTAAAGAATCGCGCACAAATACGCCGACTCCTTTTGGTGCATGCGCCACAACTTTTGAACCTGACTCATTAACCGTCACCCAGCCAAGCCCTGAAAAAACAATATCCGTTTTTTCATTTTTTATTGTAAATTCATGTGCAACCAGTTCAGGAAACTCATCCATTTGCTCTGGGCGCGGCGGCTGAAGCAGTTCACCTGCTTGCTTTTCATACAGCTCATCTGCTTTTTCAAGCTTCGTACGATGGATATGCAAATCGTTCGATACATAACATGTTAATGACTTGCGGCCTCCCTGTACATAATCTAAGCGCGCCAGTCCTCCAAAGTATAACGTTTGCCCTTCATTTAGCTGATAAACCTTCGGCTTTATTTCTTTTTTAGGAGAAATTAGCTTTAAGTCTCGTTTATCTACATAGTGAGCCATTTGATGGTGATTAATAATACCAGGCGTATCATATAAAGACGCGCCGTTATCAAGCGGGATATCAATCATATCCAGCGTTGTGCCCGGATATTGAGATGTGGTAATAATATCTTTTTCTCCCGTTACTTCTTTAATAATGGCATTAATAAATGTTGATTTACCAACGTTTGTACATCCCACAACATATACATCTTTACCTTCGCGATAATATTCAATGGCTTCGGCAATTTCTCGAATTCCTTGTCCTTTTTGCGCGCTCATGAGAAACACATCCACTGATTTTAGCCCAAGCTCTTTCGCTTCTCGCTTCATCCAATGAATTAGTTTATTTTTCTTTATAGACTTTGGCAGTAAATCTGCTTTATTTCCCACTAAAAGAACCTTGTTATTTCCAACAAATCGATGCAAACCAGGTAACCAGCTGCCGTTAAAGTCAAAGATATCTACAACTTTTACAACTAAACCGTCCGTTTGACCAATTCCATTTAAGATTTTTAAAAAATCATCGTCTGTTAAGGAAACATCTTGTACTTCATTATAATGCTTCAAGCGAAAGCATCGCTGGCAAATAATAGCTTCTTTTTCTAGTGCTGATTTTGGAGCATAGCCAAGTTCATCCGGTCGTTCTGTTTGAATCTCCACTCCGCATCCTACGCACTGTAATTTTTCTTCACTCACGTTTTAATCCTCCCAGTTAATCATACCTTTTCGTTTCATCCAACCTAGAATTCTTCGTTCCATTTTACGGTTAAATTTCGTTACAAATCCATCTGTTTGCGCAACTGGTACAACCAAAACCGTATATACGCCGAGACGATTTCCTCCTAATACATCCGTTAAAAGCTGGTCACCAATAACTACAACCTCATCTTTTTGCAGCTCCATATCACGAAGAGCTCTTCTAAATGCTTTACGCATCGGTTTGCGTGCTTTATATACAAATGGAAGTCCAACTGGATCTGAAAACAGCTTGACTCGTTTCTCCACATTATTCGATACAATCGTAATTTTAATTCCACTATCTTTCATTAACTGAAACCACTCAATTAATTCCGGAGTGGCATCAGGGCGATCCCATTCCACCAACGTGTTATCTAAGTCGGTAATAATTCCTTTTATTCCGCGCTCTTTCAAATCGTCTGGCTTAATTTGAAACACGTTTTTCACATGTTCATTTGGTAAAAAAAGTTTCAACACGTATCATGCACCTCGAATATATAGTTACATACTAAAATTAACGCCGTCTATCATTATAACGACTTCTTGTTATTTTCCAACCTAAAATTTTATTCTCTTCAAAAACAGGTCTTTTCTTAGTATAAAGGATATGCCTTGTGAATGCTTTAACTTTATACAGAAAGTTATTGACAAAAGGTAGTAAAACTCCATTTGTTCGTGAGCTTACGATATATTCACCCACTGCAAACTTAAAATAAAAAATAGTGCAGAAAACGTTTATTACTTATCAAATAGGGTAAGTGGTAAACAAATTCCGTTAAAAGTTTTCGACAAAAATTGATAAGCCCGATTATGTGGATAAGGTTATACACATTATCCTCTGTTATAGTTCAGCAATTAATGGTAATTATAAACAACATACCCACATTTTATCCACCGAAAGCTGTGGATAACAGAACGATTGTTCCTTTATTTGATTCATGTTAGATTATAAATAAGGAATTTATTAGCATTTAAATATAACTTTTTAGGATATTTATTTTAGTAGGAGGTGGCGGCAATCTTATGAGAAAATTATCAGATGAGCTGCTTATTGAATCATACAGCAAAGCAACTGAACTGCAATTAAGCCCTGATTTTATAAAATTAATTGAAGAGGAAATTGAAAGAAGATCATTAAAGATTAGCATACAAATTCCTTCTTAACGAATAAAAGAGCCTTCTTAATAAAAGAAAGCTGCATCTTCATTTATCTATCTACTCTTTTATTATATAGGCTCTATTTTTTCAAATGAGCAATTGGTTCTCCACATTTTACGTAAGAACCTGAGTAAACATTAGAAGCAAAAGTGATTGAGTTCTTCTCAAATAATAAAATGACAGTCGAGCCAAACGTGAAGTAAGCCATTTCTTCCCCTTTTTCGACTACTTCTTTTTTAGAAACCGCTTCAATACTGTTGATAAACATGGCTCCTACTTTTACCATCAGCATGTGACCATTTTCAAATGTTAACTCCGTGAGCTTCCGGAAATTTTTCACAAGCGGTTCTTTCCCGTATTTGATTCCTAATGAATTTACTGGATAAGACTTTTGTCCAACGGTCCACGTATCCCCCACCTGGGCTTTAAGAGGGCTGTGAATGCGATGATAGTCTTTCGGACTAAGGTAGAGGATAATAAACTGTCCCTCTATATATTTTTCAAGAACGAGATCATTTGAAACCATTTCCTGTATAGAATAAGGTTTGTTTTTTACAATCATTTCTTTTTGAGGCGTAATGACTCCATATGCTTCTATCTTTGCATCTACAGGACTGACAACGCTGTCTTTCTGATGATCGACCGGACGGGCAGAAGGTTTCAAACGGCGAATAAATAGCTCATGTAAGTTTTGATAGTGATGCAGAGGCTTGTCCATTTCTTCTTTATTTACTTTAAAAACTTTTGTATAGGAGGGTATAACAAACCGACTCCATTTAGAGAAAGTGAATTTTCGAATGAGCTTCGATGATCCTTGGTGATTCGTAAGCTCAATAAACGTTCGATACAGGTGCTGCAACAATAATTTTACCTCCACATACTGAATAGTTCTTTACTAGAATAAGGTTTGCGTCTACAATGAAATTACCATTATTTTTACCTTTAGTTCATTCCATCCTTTAAAGGAGTGAGGAAATTGTTTTTATTAGACTATCTAGATCATACAATTAAAAAGCTGAGATCCCAAGCGGCAAACTCCTTAACGATTGTTAATTTAAGTTTAGGAAGCTTTGCTATTTTATTTGTCATGAAAAATGAACTGAACTTAAGTTTATTACTAATTTTTTTAGCAGCGTTAGCAGACCGATTCGACGGCATGGTAGCCAGAAAGCTGCAAATTGAATCTGAACTTGGAAAACAACTGGACTCCATGTGCGATATTATATCATTTGGCATCGCTCCAGCTCTACTACTTTATCAAAGTATTTTATCTCACTTTGGTGCTGCAGGTTCAATTGTTACCATCTGTTACATTGCTTGCGGAGCACTTCGTCTTGCCCGCTTTAACATCACAGAAAATACTGGGTATTTTACAGGGCTCCCTATTACCGCAGCAGGTTGTTTATTAACTCTTAGCTACTTAGGCGTCCCTTATTTGCCTTCACACTTTTATATGTTTTTAATTATCGTACTCGCTTGCTTGATGATTAGTACTTTCAAGCTAAAAAAAGTATAGAGCTCTACTTACTTTTATTGAGGAATATTATCGTCTTGCTTCTTTTCTTAATTATAGAATAAATCATCTTCTTTAAGAAACAAAGCGAAAATTCCTTAAGAATTCTTAAAAATGAATGGTTCTATTCGGTAGGATATGTCATCTAAAAAAACTCATGCGCATGCATGAGTTTTTTTTAATACCAGCAGCTAAACCAATAGAAGCTTCCGAAAATTAATAACAGGACAAACAGAACAATCAACAATCCAAGTCCCCAGCCGAAGCCTCCTCCACATGGGTAAGCTGGATAATTAGGATAACAGCAGCCTCCGTAACCGTACATACTCTCCCTCCTTACACTATAAACTACTACTAGCGTATGTACATACTTTTCCCCTGTATAGGCTGGTAACTATCTCTAAAGAAAAATCTGTGGACTTTTTCAAACTCTCTTGTCCCCGGGGGAATTTTAAACGTACAGGCAAAGACATCCTTCTTTTTACATATAGTGTAATGTTAGTCTCTCACAGGTTGATATCCCCTTATGGAGGTGAAGAGATGTCTGCATTATTTACCGCACTAGGCTATTTCTTTAAAGAATTGGTTTTCCTTGTTTCCTACGTAAAAAACAATGCGTTTCCTCAACCCTTGTCTGCTGCTGAAGAAAAGAGATATTTATCTTTAATGGAACAAGGAGATCAAGAAGCGCGAAACCTTCTTATTGAACACAATCTCCGGCTCGTTGCGCATATTGTTAAAAAGTTTGAAAACACGGGAGAGGATGCGGAAGATTTAATTTCAATTGGGACAATCGGTTTAATTAAAGCAATCGAAAGTTATTCGCAAGGAAAAGGAACAAAATTAGCTACTTATGCCGCACGATGTATTGAAAATGAAATATTGATGCACTTGCGAGCGCTCAAAAAAACAAAAAAAGATGTGTCGCTCCATGATCCAATTGGCCAGGATAAAGAAGGAAATGAAATCAGTTTGATTGATGTATTAAAATCAGAATCAGACGATGTAATTGATATGATTCAACTAAATATGGAATTAGAAAAAATAAAAGAATACATCGATATTCTCGATGATCGAGAAAAGGAAGTAATTGTTGGCCGCTTCGGTTTGGATCTGCAGGATGAAAAAACCCAGCGAGAAATTGCAAAAGAATTAAATATTTCAAGAAGTTATGTTTCGCGAATTGAAAAGCGAGCGCTGATGAAAATGTTTCACGAATTTTACAGAGCCGAAAAAGAGAAAAAAAAGAGCGGAAAGAAGGAGAATTAATCCTTCTTTCCGCTCTTTTTTTAAAATAATTTCCAAATAATAATCCGTAGCAAACACATCATTACTCCCCCTACTAATCATTTAGGTGGAATCTTTCTCCACAAGCAGCCATACAACGATATATCCTTTTTGATTAATCATCATTCATCCACTCCTTTCCACTGTTCAAATTAGAAATGACGATAAAACTCATACTTGCGGTCTTTTATTTCTTCTTCTAATTGTCTTACATACTGTTCATGCTTAATTTCTGCCTCTGAGTATTGACGGGACTTTATGGTAATAGTTAAAAAGAAAATGTTCAGTGTCATTACAATCACCTCCTTATACACAAAAAAGCCACAGTAATGCATAAGCATCCTGTGGCTGAAAAATAATAAAAACCACAGGGCTACTATTCGCACCTGTGGTGAATTAACGTGTTTTAATGATCAAAGTAAGAAAGTTACTTGATACAGGAACACGGCCGAATAGTATACGTATATAGACGATTTTTGAACATAGTTGAAACTGGATGACCCATAACTGATAAACGTCTTAACATATGACTCGACCTCCTTTTAATAAAGTATTTTCCTTACAATGGTAATTATATCCACGGACTCATAAAAAGTAAACTGTTTTTTTGAAAAATAGGGAATTTTTTTATTTTTTCAACCCTCATAAAAAAAGACGATGTATAATCGCCTTTTTACATCTATTATTCTTTTTCTTTCATTAGTTCTTTTTTCAGTTTTTTAGTTTGATAACTAAAATAAAAGGCAAGGGCGGCAAAAAGAATAACGATTGCTTCCATTATTCCAAGCTGCATATCACTTTTTTCACCTTGGCCAATCATAACACCAATGTACAAGAATGTACTTACGGCTAGAAGGACGTAAATAAAGCGGCTGTAATCTTCAATTTTTGCTTTGATGTGTTGAGCTTTCATACAATCACCTTCTCAGTAGAATGTTATAACTCTACTCTATCATAGATCTATAGGTCTATAAAAATCCTATTTTTACCATAATCATTTCAATGCCTCTTCTAAGTCTTCAATTAAATCTTCTACATCTTCAAGGCCTACAGAAATACGAATTAATCCATCTGTAATTCCTAGCTCTTTACGTCGGTCGCTCGGTATAGAAGCATGAGTCATTTTAGAAGGAATGGAAATAAGGCTTTCAATGGCTCCTAAACTTTCTGCTAATGTAAAATATTTCACTTTGCTCAGTACTTGTTCCGCTTTCTCTTCGCTTCCCACATCAAAAGAAACCATTCCCCCAAAACCTCTTGCTTGCTTTTTAGCAATAAGGTGGTTTGGGTGGGTTTTTAATCCTGGATAATATACTTTTGTAACAGCAGGATGAGCAAGTAAAAATTCTACTATTTTCCCAGTGTTGAATTCATGTTCTTCCATTCGTATTCCTAATGTTTTAATCCCCCTCATCAAAAGCCAAGAATCTTGGGGTCCTAAAATGCCTCCAGTCGCATTTTGAATAAAATGAAGGTCTTCTGCCAATTTAGGCGAATTCACAACAGCTAGCCCTGCTACAACGTCACTGTGGCCGCCTAGATACTTAGTTGCACTGTGCAGAACGATATCCGCACCTTTTTCGATAGGGTTTTGCCAATACGGGGTACTGAATGTGTTATCAACGATGGTAAGTAAATGATGCTGTTTAGCTACTGAAGAAGCCTGCTGCAAGTCAGTAATTTTTAGGAGAGGATTCGTGGGAGTCTCGATATAAATAGCTTTTGTGTTGGGGCGAATTTCTTTCTTAATATTTTCGATGTCGCTTGTATCAATAAAAGTAGCTTCAATGCCAATACGGCTCAGCACTTTTGTAATCACTCGGTACGTTCCTCCGTATACGTCATCTGTAATTAGCACATGATCTCCGCTGTTAAACAGCATGAATACAGCAGTAGTAGCTGCCATACCAGATCCAAACGCAAACCCCGCATATCCTCCTTCAATTTCTTTGATAAGTTCTTCTAAGGCGTGTCGTGTAGGGTTACCGGTTCTCGAATATTCGTATCCCGTATGTTTTCCAGCTCCCTCTTGTTTATAAGTGCTCACTTGATAAATAGGAACAGAGACAGCACCCGTCTGTTCATCGCCAACAATTCCACCATGAATTAATTGTGTTTTACGTTTCATCTTATCTTCCTCCACTGTAAATATTTTTACTTAAGTACCGTTCGCTGCTATCGGGAAAAATGGTGACGATATGAGCGCCTTTTTCTGCATTTTTTGCTTCGAGCAGGGCTGCTTCGAAGGCTGCTCCTGAAGAGCTCCCTACTAGTAACCCTTCTTTTAAAGCCAGCTCTTTCACTCTTTGAAAAGCATAAACATCTTCAACAGTATGAATAGCATTAAAATAAGACCGCTCCATATAATCAGGGATGAACTCCATTCCAATTCCTTCAGTTAAGTGAGGGCCGGATTTCCCTCCGTTTAAAATCGAACCTTCTGGCTCCACAATGACTGTTTTTAGAGAAGGATTTTTTTCTTTCAAAAATTTTGCTGTACCCATAAATGTTCCACCTGTACCTGCTCCAGCTACAAACACGTCGATTTTTCCATCAAGCTGTTCATATATTTCTGGCCCTAAGGTTTTGTAATAAGTCATAGGATTGGCCGGATTAGCAAACTGCTGAGGACAATAAGAACCAGGTATTTCACGCAGCAGCTCTTGAGCCTTGTTTATAGCACCTTTCATACCAGCTTCAGTAGGTGTTTGAACCACAGTTGCCCCCAAAGCCTTCATAAGCTGCTGTTTTTCAATACTGAATTTTTCTGGAACACATAGTATGACGTTTATTTCGTGCTGAAGAGCAGCTAAAGCCAGCCCAATCCCCGTATTTCCAGCAGTAGGCTCAACCACCGTTCCGCCTCGCCTCAGTCTTCCAGAGCTAAGAGCTTCTTGCATCAGTTCTTTTCCTAAACGATCTTTTACACTTCCTCCTGGATTAACATATTCCAGTTTAGCAAATATCCTGATTTCTCTAGGTAAATCAAATTGTGTAATCTCAATCATAGGTGTGTTTCCAATCAATTCATGAATGTTTTTGGCTACCTTCATAATCTTGAACACCTCGCTATCAAATAATATAACTTAACCTATAAATAAAGTCGGAATTAAGGTAAAAATATAGTCTACACCCCATGTTATGATAAACGATGCAGAGTGTAGACGAAAACAAACTCTATATTTTACGAACAGCTTATTTTAATTTTGTAATAAAATTCAATACTAATTTCGTTGAATTAACAGCTGCTTTTTCTAAAAATTGCTCAAAAGAAACATTTGATTCTTTGCCGGCGATGTCAGAAAGAGCACGAAGAATAACAAACGGTACGCCAAATTGATAGCATACTTGAGCAACAGCCGCCGCTTCCATTTCAGCTGCATACAGGTCTGGAAACTTAGAGCGAACAAACTCTACGCGCACAGGATCGTTCATGAACGAATCTCCTGTAGCAATTAGTCCTTTTACAATTTTCATATCCGTTACTTCAAGAGCACTTTCTTCAGCAAGACGAACTAGTTTGTCATCTGCTTTAAAAGCTGCAGGCAAGTTTGGCACTTGACCGTATTCATAGTTGAATACCGTTACATCTACATCATGATGACGAACTTCTGTTGAAATAACCGCATCCCCTACGTTTAACTCTGGATGGAAGCCGCCTGCTGATCCTGTGTTAATAACGTAATCAGGTTTGAACTTCTCTAGTAAGATGGCTGTAGATAACGCAGCATTTACTTTTCCAATACCTGATTTTAATAATACAACCTCCACACCGCTAATTGTTCCTGTTGAGTATTCACATCCTGCGATTACTGTTTCTTGACGATTTTCAATTTTATCGCGTAAAATCGTCACTTCTTCTTCCATTGCTCCAATGATTGCTACTTTCATTTTAAAACCTCTTTCTACTATTGTTTCGTTGCCTCCAATACCCACACAAAGTGATTAAATTGTGTAAAGGTTATGTGAAAACCATTGCTTTCAAAGATTTGCTTTAAGACGGGAATCGTTGTATAGTATTCCCTCTCTAGATCTTCTGCTAGTTGCGTATATCCTTTTTGTTTTGCCTGAACAATGGTATCAGCAAATGAATCCGCTGTTTCAAACATTGTATCAGCAAACACTATTTTACCACCGGTTTGAAGTAACTTTCCATAGTTTATCACAGCTTCTTCTTTTTCTTTATCTGTTAAATGATGAAAAGCATACGTACTAACTAAGCTCTCTGCTGGAAACAATGATGTATCAAATTGTAAAAAGTCTCCTGGTGTGACTAAAACATCTGCCCCTAATTTCTGGTGTGCCAATTGTCTCATTGGTACTGAAGGTTCAATTCCTACTACAGTCAGTTCTTTTTCTAACAGTTTTTTTGTTAAGTTTCCAGTCCCTGTTCCAAATTCTATCACATGCCCTATTGAACGGTCTGCTACATATTCTAAGATTTCATTATAATTGCGAAACACTTCTCTATACTGTTCATCTTTCCCGCTTACCGATGCATCATACTCATTCGCCCACTTTTCAAAGATATCTAAAAACTCTAGACCCATAAAAAACGCCTCCTCATAACTAATAATTCTTATGGATATAGTATGTTTTTAGCTATCGTTTGTTCTTCATTTACAAATTATTTTAAGCTTTTAACTTTCTATTTGCTATACTATAGTAATGAAATAAGGAGGTCGTAAGATGAACTTTGAATTTGAAATGATTGAAGATAAAATAGAATTTTTTGAAGCGCCTGATGTTAAAATACTTGAGAAACAAATTGCTGAAAAAATTGATCAAAATAAAGCGATTTTGCTTGAGGTGCACAGCGTATCTCATCAAATGTCTGTGGACTATGAACAAGGTAAAAAACTGTACTCTGCAGTTGTTCATTTCAAATTAAAAAAGCAGCGCTAGCGCGCTGCTTTTCTTATTGAAGCTTGTCTACCACTGCGGGCTTCCAGCCTTCTCCATCTACCCATTCAATTTGAACGCGGTATTTTGTTGAGGAGTTGCCTTTAGGACTAACCGTAGCTACCGCTTTACCTACACCACCGTTATTCCCTAAACGCCATACGGTCATGTTGCTTGGGCTAATGCCTGACCCTTCGCCTACAGCTTTTAGCATTTCGTTCCAATCCGTTGATCCTTTTTTATATGTTGCTGCAGGTGCATCTTGTGACGTACCTACTGAATCCCATGAAGGATCTACCTTGCGTTCTGCCACGCCAGGCTCTGGATTTTTCTCTACTTCAGCCTGTGAATCTGAGTCGTTTGATTCTTCATCTGTTGCTTGATCATCTTCAGAGCTTTGGTCATCTTCAGAACTTTGATCATCTGTTGCTTGATCATCTGTTGCTTGATCATCTTTCGAAGAATCATCGTCTTTTTTAGCCGTCTTGTCCGTTTTTTGGTCATTTGTTTGCGGATTGTTTTGAGTTGTTTCCGCTTGGTTATCCGATTTATCCTTGTTTCCAAGAATCATCGTACCACCGACAAATACAATTAAAACTGCTACGACAGCAATTAACAGATTATATAATCGGTTTACTTTTTTTTCTTTGCTTTCGTGTCTTGAAGAACGATTGTTATTCATTGCTACAATTTCCTCCAACTTTTATAATGCTTTATTCTAACATGTGTTTTCTTATACATGAAGCATCAAAATTTATTTGAAGTATATTTGTAATATTTTTTACAAATTCTTCTTGTTTTAACGTGTATTTAAGTCATACATCCCTTTAACAATATCATAAAATACGCTGTTTGTGGGAGATATCGCACTTTTTGTATTTAAATCCACTACTACCATTGCATATTTTGGATCATCTGCAGGAAAGTAACCGGCAAACCATTTATCGACGATATCGTCTTTCACACTGATTTCAGCAGTTCCTGACTTTCCTGCCACTTCATAAGGAAGCGTTTGAAATCTTCTTCCTGTTCCTTTTTCGCTCTGTACGACACCTTTTAAAAGCTGCTGCATAGAAGCAGCTGTGGCTTTATTAATGGTATCTCCTTTTAGCTCATGCTCTTTAAACGTATACAATGACGTGTTGTTTTTATACTCTAGCGCATCTACAGCTTTTACCTGTTTCTTTTCTCCTCCACGTGCAATCGTCGCCATCATATTTGCTACTGCAAGCGGAGTCACTTTTACATCAAGCTGCCCAATTGCCGTTTGCGCTACAGCATTTGGTACTTTTTTTTCTCTTGTATTTGTCCAAACTCTTCCCGATTTTTCTCCTAAAAACTGCTTAAAATGTTCAAAGTGGAACACATCACCTGTCCATCCTACAGGCTGAATAAGCCCTAACTTATCAGCATATTGTTCAAGGATATTCGGATTAGATATTATCATTTCTTTTGCTAGCTGGGCAAACGTTGCATTACAACTTTGCGCGAAGCTTTCTTCAAACGTCAGCTGCCCTTTTTGATGATCTTCTTCTACATTATTGCCATAAATACTTTTATCGCAGTTATAGGTCAAAGAAGGCTGAATTTTATTTTGTTCAAGCGCTGCAGCAGCTGTTACGGTTTTAAATATAGATCCAGGAGTTTGTGGCGTCAGCAAACGATTTTCTACGCTGTCTGAACCATTTTGCTTTTTAAATGGATCTTTCTTATTAATCGAAGGCCTGCTGGCCATCGCAATTACTTTATTATTTTTTATATCAATTAAGACAGCTCCTCCGTCTTTTAACTTATAATGATTTAATGTATTCTCCACCAGCTCCTGAGCAGACAAATCAAGCGTCGTACGCACACTGACTGGATAATAAGGGTTAGCTGTACCCGTGTATTTTACATCGATGCCAAACATAGGCCCACCTAGGCGATCAACATGATAAAGGAGCTTAGACTCCTGTTCAGGCAGTAAAAACTCGTCAAAAGCCCTCTGCATCCCTGAGATACCTACAGGCGTAGTTGATTTAATTGCTCCATTTTTCAATTTGTCACTATACTTCTCTTCAATTATTTGTTTGCTTTGTGCCTCTAGTCCGATTAAATGTTCAGCAAGAGGAACTGGACGCTCATCTTTTAGAGGAATTCCAAATACGCCAGGTACCTTTAATGCATTTATTTTTTCGACTTGTGCATGGGATAATTCTTTTGTAATAACAACCGGTGTTTTAGCATTCGCTAGTCTGTTCGTTAGTTCCTTTGGTTGCATTCCCACGATTTCACTTACTTGCTGAACAGGCCACTTCATTTTTTCTAAAAATGGAAACAGGACTAAGCGATTATGCGTGATAGATGTTAAAGACTGTCCATTTTTATCTTCAAATTTCCCTCGCCCGTCATCTACCACCATTTCCTGCGTACGCTGCTTTACGCTTCCTTCAATTAAGTTAATCTTTTTGTCAGTAAAAGATTCTGTGCTGACAAGCTGGAGTTGAACAAGCCGTGCTCCCAGTCCACTAATTAATAATAAAATAAAAATAAGAGTAATATAAATTCGCTTGTGAATTATTTTCATGACTACACCTCACTCTTTACAAGTGTCGACGTTGCCATTACTTTTAAAACCATTATCTTAAGAAATATTCATTCTTTTTTTCATTTCACAAAAAAACTTGCTGATTCAGCAAGTTTTTATTATTAATTTTCTGTTAAAAATTGTTGAGTTGTTCTTAGCTTTCCTATTTTCGGAAAGATGTAAGAAAGAGTTGCTTCATGCTCTTCTTTTGTAAATGTCGCCATGGCATCCGTGATAAAAATTTGGTTATACCCATACTGAAATGCTTCACGAGCTGTGCTTTCCACACCAATATTTGTTGCAATTCCGCAAAGGACAATTGTATCAATTCCTCTTCGGCGAAGCTGAAGGTCTAAATCTGTCCCAAAAAAGGCTCCCCACTGACGTTTTGTCACAATGTAATCATTCTCTTGAACATTAAGTCTTGGATCGAATTCCGCCCAGTCTGCAGGTCTTTCTTGAGGAGCAGATGGCTTTTGATCCGTTTCTGGCGTCAACGCATCTTTTCCATCTTGAAAATCTACTCGTACAAAGCTAATAAATCCATTTTGTTCGCGGAAACGATTCACAAGCTGAACAGATTTCTCCACAATTTCGTCTCCTCCAATTGGAACAATCCCTTTTTGTAAATCAATTAAAACAAGCGCTGTTTTAGTAAAATCGATATCTTTCATTTTCATCTTTCCTTTCTTACATATCTTTTCTATTCTCTCCGCTTTTTAAAATCATATAAAAAAAGCTGACGCGTGTCAGCTTTTTTAATTACGAGCATTCAGTAGAACGCTTCCAACCATATGTTTTACTTAACAGATACAATTTTCACTGACATATCTCCACCAGGAGTTTGAACAGTTACTTGATCTCCAATTTGTTTGCCCATTAGACTTTTAGCAATTGGCGAATCATTTGAAATTTTCCCTTCAAACGGATCTGCTTCTGCACTACCTACAATTGTATACGTTTCTTCGTCACCATCTGGCAACTCTACAAATGTTACAGATTTACCTAATGATACAATAGAAGAGTTTTCTACATCTTCTTCAATAATTTTCGCATTGCGAATCATATTTTCAAGCGTTGTAATACGGCCTTCTACGAAAGCCTGCTCGTCTTTTGCAGAATCGTACTCAGAGTTCTCCGATAAATCTCCAAAACTGCGGGCGATTTTGATACGCTCTACAACTTCTTTACGTTTTACTGTTTTTAAATATTCTAGCTCTTGCTCTAGCTTTAGCTTTCCTTCTTCTGTCATTGGAAATACTTTTTCTTGTGCCATAATCCCTTCACTCCTTCTTGAACTCAAAATCTCTAGTGTATACAGTCCATTTCTGTATGTACAAAAAATTTTCCACTCTGTGGAAAAATCAGTTAATAGAGAAATGACAGCTTCAAAATAGAAGCTGCTCGTTTCTCTATTCTTTATAATGTTTGTGTTTAGTTAGCAGAATATGTCTGCATTGTCTTCAAAAAAATTCCTGCATCTATGCTATGTTATTATAAAATGGCATTTTGTTCAAGAATTGTTTGAATTTTAGTGACCATCAAGTCAATCGCTACGTGGTTTTGACCGCCTTCAGGAATGATAATATCTGCATAACGTTTTGTTGGTTCAACAAACTGATTATGCATCGGGCGAACGACAGATACGTATTGATCAACAACTGACTCAAGCGTACGCTCTCGTTCTTTAATATCACGAAGCATACGACGAATGATACGAAGATCCGCATCTGTATCTACGTATAGCTTGATATCCATTAAATTACGCAAGCGCTGATCTTCTAGTACAAGAATACCTTCTAAAATAATAACATCTTTTGGTTCTTCTCTAATTACCTTTTCAGAGCGCGTATGAATTGCGTAATCATATACCGGTTTGTCAATGCTCTCATAATTTAATAAGTTTTGCAAGTGTTCAATCAGCAAATCATTATCAAATGCTAAAGGATGATCGTAGTTTGTTTGCAAACGCTGTTCAAACGCTACATCGCTTTGATCTTTATAATAATAGTCTTGCTCAAGAAGCATAATAGAATGCCCTTTAAAATACTCATAAATAGCTTTGGTTACAGTTGTTTTACCAGAACCGGATCCACCAGCGATACCGATTACAACGGGCTTTTTCCCCATTTTATATTTAAATCCCCTTTCGCATCATGTTATATGAAAATAGAGGTTGGTCCACTTTAAATTTCACAATTTGCAGCGGATGACGCGCAGCATCTAGTTCATTGCCATCTTCGTCCCAAATTTTATCTATTTTTTGCGTAAAATTTTTAATTTCCGGACCGAAAAATTCCACTTCTTCTCCCGGTTTAAAATAGTTACGCTGTTGCAATGTCACGATGCTTGTTTCTTCATCATAATTCAATACTAAACCAGCAAAATCAAATTTTGTTTTCTTGCCGTGTACGCCGAACATTTGCTCATCCACTCCAGGAACCCCTTCAAAAAAGGCAGGAGCGGTATCGCGGTTTGCACATTTGTCTAGCTCATCAAGCCATTCTTTTTGAATCACAAAATTCTCAGGATCTGCACAGTATGCGTCAATCACCTTGCGATATACGCTCACCACTGTTGCAATATAGTGAATCGACTTCATACGTCCTTCAATTTTCAAGCTATCAATACCCAGCTCAATCATTTGAGGGATAGATTGAATTAAATTTAAGTCTTTTGGACTCATTGCAAACGGATCGTCTTGCTCATCAAATAAAGCCGTTTCCGTTTTACCGTCTTCTACTTTAAATAAATCATAGTCCCAACGGCATGATTGACAGCAGCCTCCGCGGTTTGAATCACGCGCTGTCATATGATTACTTAGCACGCAGCGGCCTGAATAAGCAATACACATCGCTCCGTGAATAAAAGCTTCAATTTCAATATCCACTTTTTCTTTCATTTCGCGCATTTCTTCAGCACCCGTTTCACGAGCAAGTACAACACGTTCTAATCCTTCTTCTTTCCAGAACTGAACGGCTTTCCAGTTTGAAAGTGATTGCTGCGTACTTAAATGTACTTCAAGCTTAGGCGCAACGCGTCGACAGGTTTCGATAATTAACGGATCAGCTACGATGATTCCAGAAACACCAGCGCGCTCTAATCCCATTAAATAATCTTCAAGTCCGTCCATATTTTCATTATGAGCAAAAATGTTTGTTGTAACGTAAATACGTGCGCCGTATTTGTTTGCAAACTGAACACCTTCTGCCATTTCTTCAAATGTAAAGTTATCTGCATTTGAACGAAGGCCAAACTCTTTTCCTCCGATAAATACAGCATCTGCTCCATAGTGTACGGCAACTTTTAATTTTTCAAGGTTACCGGCTGGAGCTAACAACTCAGGCTTCTTAGTAATAACTCGTTTACCTTCTACTACAGTATCGATTTGAACAGCCATCGTTTGTACCTCCTTTGTTTATCTTTCTTTGCAAGCTTTTTAATATACCGTTTCTTTAAAGAAAAACCCTGTGTCTAACGGGCGGTTAATTGGCTGCAAGCTTTCAATGTCTTCTAACAAATCGTCTTTAACGTTTTCGTATTCTTCACGGTCATCTACACATAAATCAATCGCTTGACGATATTTTTTTGTTACTTCTAAAATATATTGCGGTGACTTTAATACGCCTTCAATTTTGAATACATCTACTTCAGCGTCAATCATTTCCGACAGCTCATCGATAATGCACATATCATTTGGACTCATAATGTGCGTTCCATTTTCATCTTCGAAAATTGGATACTTATTGTTTCGCTCATTATCAAGTAAAAACATATCTTTTTCTACTTTACGATTTTCAATTTCCATGACTTTTCCTTGATACTCAAAGTAGTTGCCAAGAAGTGAACGTTTTGATTGGAACATACACGTCATGCCATGCACCTGAACTTCAATTTCTACTTCGGCTTTTTCTTTGATATCAATGATACTATCCATGCTTAGCTCACGGGCAAGAACTGCACGCTTAGCTCCTTTACGCCCCCAGTAGTTACATGAATACCAGTTTGTTCCCGTTGTTTCAGTACTCCAGTGCATCTTCATTTCTGGAGCTGTTTCACGCACTGCCATCAATACAGCAGGATCTCCAAATACAATCGCATCCACGCTTGCTTCTTTTAAGAATAAAATATATTCATTTAGTTCGGCGATTTTATCATTGTGAAATAATCCGTTCATCGCTACGTAGACTTTTGCATTATGCTGATGAGCAATATTTACAGCTTCTACGATATCTTCACGTTTGAATTCACCTGCTAAACGCAAACCGTAGCGCTGTTCACCAACCATAACAGCTGTTGCTCCAGCTTGTAGTAATGATTCAATTTCCGAAACTGCAGTGGGTGTCACTAATAGTTCTGGTTTTTTCATTCTTGGTCACCTCTTTTAATACTAATCGCGATTCCGTCTCCAATAGGGAGAATAGTTGTATAATAATCGGGATGATTCATCAGCCACGTATTGTATGCCTGAATTTTTTTAATTAAGCTGCGGCGTCGACGTGTTTCTACTTCCGCCAAATCGGTCGCTACGTGACCTTTAAATAGTACGTTATCCGAAATAATCATTCCTTTAGAAGATAGCATCGGCTCATAATGTTCAAAAAAACGCTGATACTGACCTTTAGCTGCATCAATAAAAACTGCATCATAAGGACCATGACGTTCAATCTCATCTCTAAGCTCTAGTGCATCTCCAAACAACGACACAATTTTATCTTGTTTTCCCGCCCGTTCAATAAATTCTTGCGCTTTTTGGTAACGCTCTTCATTTCGTTCTACCGTAACCACTCGTGCCTCTGGAAGCGCATGGGTCATTCGAATAGACGAATATGCAATCGCTGTTCCAATTTCTAATATATGTTTTGGCTGATGAAGACGAAGAATTTGCAATAGCGTTTCAACACCAATCAATTCCATAATCGGAACGTGATGTTCTTTTGCATAAGCTTCCATTTCTTCAATAAGCTCCTGGCGCTTAGGAATAAGCTTTTCCACATACTGCTCTACGTTTTGTAAAAGCAAAACACTTCCTCCGTTCTCAGAAGTACATTTTACATTATGTTTTCATAACGTTTCATTACTGCAAAATAGTAAGACAACTAGTCTATTATAAGTTTTTTTCGTTTTTACGTAAACCCGATATATTTTAACATAAAAGATGGGGAATGCGAAGTATCGCGATTCCCCAATTTTAAATTTCCACTTATTTTTCGGTATTTTGCTTTTCTTTACCTGTAATATGCTTGGCTTTTTCTTTGTTATGTTCTTCTAACGTTTTGGTAAAAATAACTTTTCCTTCAGGTGTGGCCAAGAAGTATAAATAATCTGTATTGGCTGGATGTAAGGCAGCTTTGATTGACATTAAACCAGAGCTGGCAATTGGTCCTGGAGGCAACCCTTTTACTTTATACGTATTGTAAGGAGAGTCCACTTCTAAATGCTTATAGAACACGCGGTCTTTATGCTCTCCTAAGGCATATAAGACGGTTGGATCCGTTTGAAGAGGCATATTTTTTTCAAGGCGATTATAAAAGACGCTGGCAATTTTTTCTCGGTCGACTTTCGCAGTCGCTTCCTCTTCAATGAGAGAAGACATTGTTAACAATTTATGAGCACTGAATTTTTTCTTCTTCATTTGCCCACTGTACTGACCTAATACATTATTTGTTTTCCCTACCATTTTATCCAATATTTCATCTAACGACACATTTTCATCATAAAAATCATACGTAACGGGATATAAATAACCTTCTAGCGGATGTTTAATATCTTTTTGCATCACTTCATCCGTTACTAAATCTGGATATTTTTCTTTCATTTTATTGACGAATGCCTTATCGTCTAGCTTTTTCATGACTTCGTCTTTTGTAAACTTTGTATTTTTAGCAATGATATCAGCAATTTCGACAAGCTGGCGTCCTTCTGGAATGGTGACACGAATATCAGGTTGTTTTGAAACCTCGCCTTTTTCCATTTTTTCAACCATTTCCCCTAAGCTCATGGAAGGAGAAAATAAATACGTTCCAGCTTGAAATCCAGACACATGGGTTAATTTTACGTAATAGCGAAATGCACTTTTACTTTTAATTAAATCTTCTTTTTTCAATACCGTACCAATCGATTGGACGGAAGAACCTTGTGGAATGGTCACATTTACTTTTTTATTGCTGTTTCGATCCACGGGCGTTAAGCGGGATTGAGCATAGAAAAATGCACCGCCAGCTAGTAAAAGAAGTACGATAATTGTAATAAAAATAACTCGTTTTTTTCTTGAACGATTAGGTGGTAAAAATGTTTGTTGCGACAAGCAGCTTCCTGGTTAAATCTACTTCTGTAAAAGAAGATACAACCAGTTTCACCTCTTTTCTTCTTGATTTTTTATAAGTATGAACAGAGAGGAGACATGAGATTGCGATTCATTCGTATCGCCTATAGGTGTGAGATGGTATCGCTTCCTTAAACTCTCGCCTCTTCTAAAATTTTTCCATGATTTATGTTATTGTCTGCCCAAAGTCTAGTTTCATCCGTTCAAACAATGAATTCTTTTATTAAAATGCACTCTCACACGCAGGAATTATTATACTACAATTTATCTTATTTTTCGTCATTATCATACAATCTGCCCTAAGAATGCAAGGAAAAACCTTTTTATATCTAAAAAAACAGCTGCTATGTAAAAAAAAGCTGATAACGATTGTCATCAGCTTTTTCACTATAATTATTCGCCTTCTTCGTCAAGGAATGTATTAACCATTTCCTCAACCATGTCCCACTCTTCTTCTGTTTCAATCGGTTGAAGCTCACCGTCTTGACCATCTTCACTTGGTGTGAAAGCAGATGCATGAATTTCAATTTCCTCTTCATCATCTTGGTCTGCTCCGATTGGATAGTAAATTACATATGATTTGTTATATTGATCAGAATCAAATGTGAATAAAATTTCGCATAGCTGCTCATTTCCATTCTCATCGACGATTGTAATTTTATTTTCTTCTACGCTCATGTTTGCACCTCATTTTATATTGTAAGCTCTTAGCTTAACTTTTTCTTCAGCGAAAAGCAAGCTGTTCAGTTATTTCACTTCCCTTTTACGTACAAAAGAATATGCAAAAGGGAAATTCATAACTTGTCAGCTTAAGCAAAGCCTACTCTTTTCTTATTGCTTGCTGTCTAAGTATCCTTGAAGAATCATAACAGCTGCCATTTTATCGATTACTTTTTTGCGTTTCTTGCGGCTCACATCGGCAGACAGCAGTACTCGCTCCGCTGCCATCGTCGACAAGCGCTCGTCCCACATCATCGTTTCAATGTTAAGTTTTTCTTTGACATTGTCAGCAAACTCAATGCACGCTTCACCTCGAGGGCCAATCGTGCCATTCATATTTTTAGGAAGACCCACTACGATTTTCTCTACGGAATATTCGTCAATTAACTGCTGTAAACGAGGATATGATTGCTCCATCTGCTCATCTGCAATTTTAATTGTTTCAATTCCTTGCGCTGTCCATCCCATTTCATCACTAACTGCCACACCAATTGTTTTGGTTCCTACATCTAATCCTAATACGCGCATTTATGAATCCTTTCGATGCTGTTGTAAATAAGATTTAACAAGTTCTTCAATGAGCTCGTCTCGCTCTAACTGGCGAATTGTGTTTCTCGCATCGTTATGACGAGGAATGTAAGCAGGGTCTCCTGATAACAAATACCCAACGATTTGGTTGATCGGGTTGTAGCCTTTTTCTTGCAGTGCATCATAAACCGTAAACAATACTTCATGTACGTTTGTTTCAGCTGGCTCATCTTGAAAATTAAATTGCATGGTTTTATCAAATGAACTCACGGTCCCACCTCACTCTCTTAATTTGTGAACACATTGTGCACTATGCTAAGTCTTATTTATATTGTACACCAAGAAAGAGGAGAATTAAACGGATTTAACCCATTCTTCTACAGTGCCAAGTGCTTTTTCAATTTGGCTAGCGTCTTTTCCTCCAGCTTGCGCCATGTCAGGGCGTCCGCCTCCGCCTCCGCCGCAAATCGTCGCTACTTCTTTAACAAGTTTGCCAGCGTGATGGCCTTTAGCAATTAAATCTTTTGTTACACCTGCAATAATATTTACCTTTTCACCTTGTGGAGAAGCTAATACGATCACAGCGGATTCTAATTTTTGTTTTAAATCGTCAACCATTGCGCGAAGGTTATTCATATCCGTTGCATTCACTTTTGCTGCTAGTACATTCACACCATTAATGTTTTGTACGCGGTCAACGAGATTGCCAGCTTCAATATTGCCAAGCTTTGTAGATAGTGAATCATTTTCACGCTGAAGATTACGAATTTCTTCTAGTAACCCTTCAACGCGCCCTACTAAATCACGCGGGTTGGATTTTACTTTTGCCGCAGCTTCTTTTAGTAAGCCTACTTGATCGTTCATTAACTGATAGGCAGCTTTTCCAGTTACAGCTTCAATGCGTCGAGTACCTGCACCGATTCCCGATTCTGATACAATTTTAAATAAACCGATAACAGATGTATTTGGCACGTGACATCCACCACATAATTCTAAGCTGTAGTCGCCTACTTGTACTACGCGCACGATATCTCCGTATTTCTCACCAAATAACGCCATTGCACCCATCGCTTTTGCTTCGTCAATTGCTTTGTTTTCAATTTGTACAGAGATGCTGTCCCAAATCTTTTCATTAACGATTTGTTCAATTTTCTCAAGCTCTTCTTGTGTCACTTGACCAAAGTGAGAGAAGTCAAAGCGCAAGCGATCCGCTGTTACTAAAGAACCCGCTTGATTAACATGCGTTCCTAACGTATCTTTTAATGCTTGATGCAATAAATGCGTTGCCGTATGGTTTTTCACAATCGCACTGCGGTTTTCTTCATCAAGCGTCGCCGTGTATGTTTCACCTTTTACAAGCTCACCGTTTGTTACAGCTACCGTTTGGACATTTTGGCCGTTTGGCGCTTTTTGAACGTCTTTTACTTCCGCTGTTCCTGAAGCACTCTGGATTGTACCTTGGTCCGCAATTTGACCGCCGCTTTCTGCGTAGAATGGCGTGTGGCTTAAGATGACTTGCGCTTCTGTTCCAGCTTCAGCGCGGTCAACAAGCTCACCGTCTACAATAATTGCTTCAACAACTGTTTCTACTTCATTTTTATCATAGCCAACAAACTCACTTGCAACGGTTACTTCACCAAGTACGCCGCCTTGAACTTGCATAGAACTAGAATCTTGACGAGCAGCACGCGCACGCTTACGCTGTGCTTCCATTTCACGTTCAAAACCTGCATGATCAATTTTCATGTTCTCATCTTCTGCATATTCTTCCGTTAATTCAACAGGGAATCCATACGTGTCATATAAACGGAAAACATCTTCGCCTTGTACCGTATCACTGTTTTGCGCTTTTTCTTTTTTAATAACGGTTGCCAAAATAGCTAGTCCGTCATTTAACGTTTCGTGAAAACGCTCTTCTTCATTTTTTACTACGCGCTGGATAAAATCCGTTTTTTCCTTTACTTCCGGATAGAAATCAACCATGATTTCACCTACTACCGGCACTAGCTCGTACATGAACGGACGATTAATATTTAACTTTTTAGCATAGCGAACTGCTCGGCGTAACAAACGGCGCAGCACATACCCACGGCCTTCATTTGAAGGGAGCGCACCATCACCTACAGCAAATGTTACCGTACGAATATGGTCAGCAATGACTTTAAATGCCGTATCTTGCTCATCATTTGTACGATATTTAGCGCCTGAAATGTTTTCTGTTGCTTCAATAATTGGCATAAACAAATCTGTATCAAAGTTTGTTTGCACGTCTTGAATAACAGAAACCATACGTTCTAAGCCCATTCCCGTATCGATGTTTTTCTTTGGAAGCGGCGTGTACGTGCCATCAGGATTGTGGTTAAATTGAGAAAATACAAGGTTCCAAATTTCTAAATAACGCTCATTTTCTCCACCTGGATATAATTCCGGATCAGTTAGGTCACTTCCATATGCTTCTCCGCGATCATAAAAGATCTCTGTATTTGGACCACTCGGACCTTCTCCTATATCCCAGAAATTACCTTCTAAACGAATGATGCGCTCTTTAGGCACGCCCATTTTTTCATTCCAAATCTTAAATGCTTCTTCATCTTCAGGGTGAACTGTTACAGATAGTTTATCTGCGTCGAATCCAATCCATTTATCGCTCGTTAAGAATTCCCATGCCCATTGGATTGCTTCTTCTTTGAAATAATCACCGATAGAGAAATTACCAAGCATTTCAAAAAACGTATGATGGCGAGCCGTTTTACCTACGTTTTCAATATCGTTTGTACGAATGGATTTTTGTGCGTTACAAATACGCGGATTTTGAGGAATAACACGACCATCAAAATATTTTTTTAATGTAGCTACTCCACTGTTAATCCATAATAAAGATGGATCTTCATGCGGAACTAAAGATGCGCTTGGTTCTACATCATGGCCTTTTTCTTTAAAGAAATCTAAATACATTTGACGAACTTGTGCTGACGTCAGTTTTTTCATGATTGGTCCTCCTTTAATACTCTTCTTATTTATAGACAAAAAAATGATGACATAAAAGCATCTATTTTCTCTGTGTACAAAAGCAATTGCTAGTTATTTGCACACAAAAAAACTCTCATCCCTGTAGCAGGGACGAGAGTTGAACTCGCGGTACCACCCTGATTATAAATGCCAAAAGCATTTATCACCTTCATAGCGTTAACGTTGCTGACACGGCAGGTTTTAGCCTGCACTCTGGACTAGCGTTCAGCTGCTCTTTGTTTAGCGCTTCTTTCAGCCAAGGAAGCCCTTCTCTAAAAACCAGTGTGCAACGTACTCGATCCATCATTGTGTTCAAAATATGTAGCGTTTTCTTATGGCGATATTATGACAAATTAACCGCTCTTTGTCAATGTTTGAGCGTATAAGAGCGGATATGCAAAATAGATATTTTAATGACTGCTAAAATTGGCACAGCCAAAATGAGACCCAATACTCCTCCAAATTCTCCTCCCAAAAGGAGCGCAAGCATGATAAACAAAGGATGAATATGAAGACTCTTTCCTACGATAAGCGGAGACAGCACATTTCCCTCTAGAAACTGCAGCACAAAGATTATAATGACAATGGTAATAACCAACTTTATCGAGATTGTGGCTGCAATAATAGCCGCTGGAACCGCACCAATAATCGGGCCAAAATAAGGAATGATATTCGTTACGCCAATAATGAAGCCTAAAAGAAGTGCATAAGGTACATGAAAAAACCACAGTGCTGCTGTTGCAATCACACCAATAATGAGACAAACAAAAAATTGCCCTCTAATGTAATTGCCGAGCGATTCATTCACATCCGATAAAAAACGTTCGCCTGGTTTGTGCCACTTTTCAGGTGTGACATAAGCTGTTGCTTTCTTAATAGAGGAAAAATCCTTCAGCATATAAAAAACAATAAATGGAATAATGATTAAAATCAAAAAAGAGGTAATCAATGACTTTAATCCTTCCGCCACTTTTGTAAGCCACACGGTGAGCGTAGCCTCTACATCATCAATGCTGCCTTCAATTTTCTCATGTACACCGTTTGGAAGTGAAGTTGTACGATCATGAATCGATTCTACCCAATGTCTATATGTATTCGTAAAATGAGGCAGCTGTTCGTTTAAATCTTTTACTTGTTCCACAAAAATAGGGTACGACTTATAGGCTCCAAACCCGATTCCTCCAAAAAAGATGATGTAGATCAGTAAAATAGCTAGAGGACGAGGCACGCCTTTATCATGCGTTTTTTCAATAAGCGGATGAAGTAAATATGTAATGAATGCTGCAATAAAAAAAGGCAGCAGTGCTTTTAAAAACATGTAAATAACAGGAAGCCATAAAAACTGGACTTTAAAAAAGACTAATATGCACAGCAGCGCTAATAACAGCAGTCCGAATCTATAGAACCATTTGAATGAACTATCTTTCAACGTAAACTCCTCCTCTCTTCTATTTTTTGATAAAGAAAGGAGTTTATACATGCAGTTGTCTCTTCTGTCTGCAAAAAAGCACTATTGCAGCTCAGTGCAATAGTGCTTTTTTTATTAGTGAATAGCTTTCATCATACGTTTACGCATTTTTTTCATATTTCTTTTTGTAAACATCTCTCGATCATCTGCCATTTTAAATGCATAAGCTCCAAGACCGAAAGCGACTACTGACGGAATGATTCTGCCCATTGCTCTTCCTCCCGGTAAAAAAGAATTAGAAATTGATTGTGCGCTCGTCGTCTGAGAACAAATCATCAAGCGAGCTCAATGTTCCATCTTCTTCTACTTGGTGAGTATTAATTTGTCCTTTTGAAATAGTCATTTCAATAAAACAATTCCAGCAGTAATACTGATTTACACCAATTTTGCCAACGTCAATACTTTTACAGTTTGGACATTTAAACAAAGTCGACACCTCTTTATACGTTCTACTTATATAAACGCATTATGTCCACTTCTTTCCATGTCCATACTTTATTTTCTGACAATTAGCAAAGAAGGATGGCAACAAAGGAGTTTATTTAACTCTTTGTTAGCATGCGAAAGGTTACATGAAATCATACGGCGTAACGTTTTCCATCCCAATATTTGCATCTTTCATAAATGGAATTTCGGAATCTTCTATGTCGTTATCCAAGCTTTCTCGAAGCAAGGGCTGTAAATTCGTTTGGCGAACGCTGTCTTCATTTCGGCTGACTCCAAGCTGAAACGCTTCGTCTTCGCCGCATAAAATTAAAAACTGTTTGCTTCGCGTAACGGCGGTATAAAGTAAATTGCGTCGCAGCATCCGGTAATAGCTTTTGACAATTGGAAGCACAACAATGGGAAATTCACTTCCCTGTGATTTATGAATGGAACAGCAGTATGCATGAGTTATTTGATTAAAGTCTTGCTTTGTGTAAGTTACTTCATTTCCTTCATATGAAATAACCAGCATATCCTGTTTTTCCGTATTTTCTTTTGCAAAGAAAACCGAGACGATTTCTCCCATATCTCCGTTAAATACGTTGCTATCCGGCTGATTTACAAGCTGCAGCACTTTATCTCCGACTCGGTACGTAATATCTCCGTGCTTAAGCTCTCTTCTTTGCTCAGAAGCCGGGTTAAATAATTCCTGAAGAACTTCATTCAGTTTATCAATCCCTGCAGGACCTTTATACATAGGAGCTAGAACTTGAATATCTTTAGCCGTATAGCCTTTTTTTAATGCATTCCCGCAAACTTGTTGCACGACGTTCGTGATGTGCTGTCCTTGACAACGAATAAAGGAACGATCTCCTTGCTGCCTCGCTAAGTCTTCCGGAAGCTTTCCTTTTTTTATTTCATGAGCCAAATCAATAATTGACGATCCTTCCGCTTGCCGGTATACATCTGTCAGACGGACGGTAGGAACTACTTCTGAACTCAGTAAATCTTTTAACACCTGTCCCGGACCTACTGAAGGAAGCTGATCTTCGTCTCCAACTAAAATAACCTGTAAATTAGCAGGAAGAGATTTAAACAGCTGATGAGCAAGCCACAAATCTACCATTGATACTTCATCCACAATCAGTAATTTTCCGTCAATTGGATTCTCCTCATTATGATCAAATCCTTCTTGTCCGTTCCATTTTAATAATCTGTGAATCGTAACTGCTGGAAGTCCCGTCGCTTCGCTCATTCGTTTAGCAGCGCGTCCAGTAGGTGCCACAAGTAAAACAGGAAAAGCTTCATCTTTTTTATAATCCCCTGGATTTAACGAACATCCGTGAAGTTCTGCATAGAGTTCGACTATTCCTTTAATAACCGTTGTTTTCCCTGTACCTGGTCCACCTGTTAAAAGAAGCATTGGAGACATTAAAGCGGTTTGTATGCCCTTGCGCTGAGACGGTGCATATTGCACATCTAATCGCTCTTCTAGTTCACCCAGAGCCAATAAGAATTCTGATTCTGGAAACTGCTCTTCGTACTGCGTTTGAGCCATAATTTTTTGAATAGCTTTAACCAGCCCTTTTTCAGCATAGAAAAGGGGAGGAAAATAAATTTTTTCGTCTTGAATGATAAGCTTTTTGTCTGCTTTTAATGCATCCACTTCTCTTGTAAGATCCATTTCAGACAGATTCTCATGCCTGCTTTTTCGAAGAAGCTCTGCTGTTTTTCCATACAGCTGATCTGCCGTGACGTATACATGTCCCATTTGATTGCATTCTTGCTCAATGACATATAAAATACCTGCACGCAAACGATCAGGATGATTGGTTGCCATACCAAGCCTCTTTCCAAGTTCATCGGCCCTGCTAAAACCAATACCTTGAATATCTTCTACGAGCTGATAAGGATTATTTTGAACAATTTCAAGCGCTTCTTGTTTGTACGCTTGGAAAATCTTCATCGAAAGCTGCGGTCCAAACCCGAGGTCTGTCAGCTTTACCATTACTTCTTCTAACCCTTGATGTTCACGAAGCTGCGTGACTAAAGCTTCTGCCTTGTCGGCTGAAAGCCTCGGAACCTCTTTTAGCACAGACTCATTTTGCAAAATACGAAAAATAGCACGTTCTCCTAAAGCGTCCACAATGTTTTCAGCGGTTTTTTTACCGATTCCGTGAAATAAATCGCTAGACAGGTACTGAACAACCCCTTGCCTTGATTGCGGAAGTTCTTTTTTAAACTGTTCAACATGAAATTGCAGACCAAACTTTGGATGCTCTTTGAAGTCTCCATAAAACGTGTATACTTCATCTTCATTGAGCTTAGGAAAATAACCTGTGACGACCGTTTCTTTATCTTCAATCTCTAAATTTGTTTTTTTGATCCGTATCCGCGTAACGTTATATAAGTTTTCTTCGTTATGAAAGACCGTTACAATCGACGTGCCGCTTATATAATGACGTTCTGGCTGTGAAGGGTTCACTTGTTCTTCGTTCATGTTATCCTTCCTTTACCCGCTTTCTTAATGTTCTAATGTAGACAGAACTCGTTTGGCATTTTCTGCCATTACGTGATCTGACTGCACGTTTAAAGCTTCATCTAACATCTCAATCGCCTTGTCTTTGTCATCTTTCATAGCATACGCTACGCCTAAATTATAAAAAGCATCGGCATGTTCTGGCTCTTGATTTACTACCTTAAGAAATTCAGCAATCGCTTCATCTACCATTTCGAGCTGTGCTAAACAAAGACCGTACTGAAATTTTGCTTCTACGTCATGTTCGTTTAGTTCTACCGCCCGCTGAAGATAAGGCATCGCAAAACGAATTTCTTCCATATGAAACAGCGTTAAACCAAGCATAAAGTACGCATCAGATGAATCTAATCCTTTTTTGATTGCTAAATCAAAGTAGTGCTTTGCCTGCTCAAGCTGCTCTGCATTAAAATAAATATTTCCTGCTCCGTAATACGCTGTTGCCGTTTCTTCATCTAATTCAATCGCACGTTCATAAAATTTCAAAGCACGATCCATCTCACTAACAGCCGCTAACAAATTACCAAAATTCACATACACAATTGGATCTTTTGGATTATCTTCAATTGCTTCTGAAAATGTTTTAGCAGCCTCTTCAAATTTCCCTTCCTGCATATACTGAATTCCTAGCTGATTTTTATCTGTCATTTTTTCGTTCACTCCACTGTTTTAGTTATGATTTAAAAGATTTTCACATCATGAAAATCTAGAATATGTAAGTTATTAGTTTACCCAATAAGTAAAGTATATCATAGAAAAACCTCAGCTATATACGGCCGAGGTTTTTCGTTCTTGCTTATATGAATTATACATACCAGATTTGCTCTTCTTCTTGAAATACTTTGTCAATTGTTGCTCCGCCAAGACATTCATCATCTTTGTAAAACACAACTGCTTGACCTGGTGTAATTGCGCGAACAGGTTCAGCAAAAATAACTTTAATTGTATGATCATCGACTTTTTCAACGGTTACTGCTGAATCGGTTTGACGATAGCGGAATTTTGCTGTGCACGTCATTGGTGACGACCAGTCACGGTCGCTTACCCAGCCGACATTGGTTGCTGTAAGAGATGTAGAATAGAGTAGCTCATTGTGAAAGCCTTGATCGACGTACAAAACATTTTTTTCTAAATCTTTTCCGACTACAAACCAAGGTTCACCGCTGCCTCCAATACCTAAACCATGGCGTTGGCCAATCGTATAGTACATGAGACCGTCGTGCTTGCCTTTCACTTCGCCGTCAAGCGTTTGCATCACACCTGGCTGAGCAGGAAGATACTGACTTAGAAATTCTTTGAAGTTGCGTTCACCAATAAAGCAAATACCTGTGCTGTCTTTTTTCGTTGCTGTAGCAAGGCCTGCTTCTTTCGCAATTTCACGCACTTTTGATTTCTCAATTTCACCAATCGGGAACATTACTTTGGACAGCTGATCTTGTCCTAATTGATTTAAGAAATACGTTTGATCTTTATTTCCATCTACGCCTCGAAGCATTTTATACTCCCCGTCGCGGTACGCAACGCGTGCATAATGTCCTGTCGCTAGATAGTCTGCTCCTAACGTCATTGCATGCTCTAAAAAGGCTTTGAATTTAATTTCTTTATTACACATTACATCAGGATTCGGTGTACGACCTGCTTTATATTCATCTAAAAAGTAGGTAAATACTTTATCCCAATATTGTTTTTCAAAGTTGACTGCATAGTAGGGAATACCAATTTGATTACATACGCGAATAACATCGTTATAATCTTCAGTCGCAGTACAAACGCCGTTTTCATCCGTATCGTCCCAGTTTTTCATAAAGATTCCGATCACATCGTATCCTTGTTGTTTTAATAAAAGAGCTGCTACAGATGAATCAACGCCTCCGCTCATTCCGACTACTACACGTGTATCTTTAGGTGATTTTGTCAACTTCGCCACCTCCGTTTTCTTCATTTTAATTAAATTGTTCGCTAAAAAGCGAAAGAAACGACACAAACCATCAGTGAGGGATGAAGACCCTACTGATGGCTGCTATTTACATCGTTAGTCGCTTAACGATGTTTGCTGTTTGACGTGCGGTTTTTTCAATTTGCTCAGCTGAGTTTCCTAGGCCAAAGCTAAATCGAATAGAAGTTGTTAAACGTTCAGAACCTTTTCCAAACATAGCAACAAGCACATGAGAAGGATCGATTGCTCCCGCTGTGCAAGCTGAACCGCTCGATGCCGCAATTCCTGCTAAGTCTAAATTTACGAGCATCGATTCAACATTTGTTTTTGGAAATGATAAATTTAACACATGTGGCAGAGAATTTTCAAGATGTCCGTTAATTTCAAATGAAATACCTTCTTCTTTCAACACAGCTACCATTATTTCTTTGTATCTTCTATATTCATCTGCACGTGTTTGCAGCGTTTGTTGCGAAATTTTCACAGCTTCTTCAAACCCGACGATACTTGTCATGTTCTCAGTTCCAGCTCGTCGTTTGCGCTCTTGTTCTCCTCCAAATAGCAAAGGAGACAGTGAAACGTGAGCAGCTGCATACAAAAAGCCCATCCCTTTTGGTCCGTTAATTTTATGAGCCGAAACGGATAAAAGATCGACACCTAATTGTTGCACATTTAACGGAATTAATCCATAAGCTTGCACTGCATCCGTGTGGAAATATGCTCCATGCTCTTTTAATAGAACTCCAATTTCTCCAATTGGCTGAATAGCACCTACTTCATTATTTCCAAACATCACCGACACAAGAATTGTTTGATCCGTTAGGGCTGATTTTATTTCATCCACAGATACTTGTCCGTACTCGTTAACTGGCAAATACGTCACTTCAAAACCCTGTGTTTCTAAATATTCACACGTATGAAGCACAGCGTGGTGTTCAATTTGCGTGGTAATAATATGATTTCCTTTATGGCGGTTTGCAAGAGCGACTCCGATCAGTGCCATATTATCTGCTTCTGTCCCACCACTTGTAAAAATCAGTTCATTTTCGTGTGCTCCAATACTTGCTGCAATCGTTTGGCGAGCTTCGTCTAAATAGCGTCGACTTTCCCGCCCGTAGTGATGAATACTAGACGGATTTCCAAAGTACTCATGCATAAAAGTCGTCATTTTCTCAACGACTGCTGGATGTATTGGAGACGTTGCTGCATGATCAACATAAATACGTTCCAAAATAAACGCCTCCTAGCTCATTATTAAATATAAAACATATAAGACGCTTGATCATCATCAGAATGATTTGCTAAATCTTCAAGCGTTGTACTATCTAGCACTTCTTTAACTGCATCTCGAATACGAATCCACAGCTCGCGTTTTGCAGGCTCTTCATCTTCAATTCCTTCTACAGGACTAATAGGACCTTCTAAAACAGAAATAATATCGCCAGAAGTAATGTTAGCAGGTTCATGTGCTAAGATGTAACCTCCATAAGCTCCGCGCACGCTTTTTACAAGCCCAGCGTTACGCAGCGGTGAAATAAGCTGCTCTAAATAATGTTCAGATAAGTCATGCGTTTGAGCAATAGTTTTAAGCGAGATGGGACCTTCGCCAAAGCGCTTCGCAAGCTCAATCATAATCGTTAAACCGTAGCGTCCTTTTGTTGAAATTTTCATACGATACACTCCTTCAATACACTTTTTTTATTTATGAAAAAAATAAGACTCTCACGTTGTCACTGAATGCTGTGATGAGTCGTTTTTTACTAAGCTATATGAACTTCTCTATACGCGTTTCTTGCAAATGCAACTGTTGATATTATAACATACTATGCCTATAAGATAAATTTCCACCACCTATTCACCTCTTGTGATACAGTGAAAGAAAAGAAAGGAGAAAAACATGGCTACAAAACCTCTCGCATTTCGAATGCGTCCGACTCATTTAGATGACGTTATCGGGCAGCAGCATTTAGTTGGCAAAGATAAAATGATTTATCGAATGGTAAAAGCAAATCACTTAAGCTCGATGATTTTATATGGGCCTCCAGGCGTTGGAAAAACAACAATTGCCACAGCTATTGCAAAAACAACCAACACGGCGTTTCGTCAGTTAAATGCCGTTGTAAACAATAAAAAAGATATGGAAATTGTCGCCGAAGAAGCCAAAATGTCAGGCAAAGTAATTCTGCTGTTAGATGAAGTTCATCGCCTTGACAAAGCCAAGCAAGACTTTTTGCTTCCTTATTTAGAAAACGGCATGATCATTCTAATCGGAGCGACAACAAGCAATCCTTATCACGCGATTAATCCTGCTATTCGAAGCAGATGCCAAATCTTCGAATTAAAATCTCTTACGCCAGATGATATCAAAATGGCGCTAACAAGAGCACTCAACGACTCATCCAACGGATTTGGGGATAGAAAAATCATCGTAGAAGATGACGCCATGAACCACTTTGCCAACAGCTGTAACGGTGACGTACGCTCGGCTTTGAATGCTCTGGAACTGGCTGTTTTATCAACAAGTGAAAGCGATGGTAAAATCGTTATTACCTTACAAACGGCAGAAGAATGTCTGCAGCAAAAATATTTTTCACATGATAAAAATGGTGACGCTCACTATGATGTATTATCGGCTTTTCAAAAATCGATTCGCGGCAGCGACGTAAATGCCGCTCTTCACTATTTGGGACGGCTACTTGAAGCAGGAGACTTGATCAGCATCAATCGTCGCCTTTTAGTCATTGCCTATGAAGACATTGGACTAGCTGATCCGGATGCTGGCATGAGAACTCTAGCAGCTATTCAAGCAACTGAGCGGTTAGGACTCCCAGAAGCACGTATCCCGCTTGCAAACGCGGTTATTGAGCTTTGCCTATCACCGAAGTCCAACGCTGCTTACAAAGCATTAGATGAAGCGATAAGTGATATTAAAAAAGGGCTGTCCGGCGACGTTCCCCCTCATTTGAAGGATGCTCATTACAAAGGAGCAGAGAACCTTGGCCGAGGCGTTGAATATCAATACCCGCATGATTTTGATAACGGATGGGTCCCTCAACAGTATTTACCGGATCGCATCAAAAACAAACAATATTTTCATCCTAAACAAAATGGACAAGAAAAATACTTTTCAAAAGTTTTCAATCGTTTAGAGACATTAAAAAAAGAAAATGGCTGAAACTGTTGCTCAGTTTCAAAGCCATTTTCTTTTTTGTCTTTATCTATTAAGCTGCACTTTTAACGTCTTTTCGTTTTTTCGTTTTTGTTGAACCTTTAAAGTAGCTGTCTAGAAGTTTTGCTACTAAACGAGCGACTACGTTAAACAACAGAACCATAATGATTAGAATAGCAGCTGACTTTGTTGCAATCAATCTTGCATCAGGTACGATTCCTTCAGAGTTTAATTTCCAAATGTGGACGGCAAGCGTCTCTGCTGGTCGAAAAATATTAAACGGGTTTACAGGACTCGTTAAGTCAGCATTTGAATTTAACATCGGCGTCGTTAGGCCAGCCGTATAAATCAACGCAGCTGCCTCTCCAAAGATTCGTCCCGCTGTTAAAATAACGCCTGTGATAATTTGTTGAATCGCTGATGGAATGACGACTTTGACAATTGTTTGCCATTTAGTCGCACCTAAACCTAAACTTGCTTCTTTTACACTCGCAGGAACAGATGCAATCGCACTTTCACATACGCGCGTTAAACCCGGTAAATTCAAAATCGTAATCACGAGTGCTCCGCCGATAAGCGTATAGCCCCAGCCGGAAAATGTGACAAAAATTAATAATCCAAATAAACCAACTACAATGGACGGTAATGACGCCATTGTCTCAATACATAAGCGGACGAAATTTAAAAAACGACCTTGCTTCGCGTACTCCGCTAAATAAATTCCGGCTCCTAAACCAAGAGGAATAGAAATGATCAGCGTTAAAACAAGCATGTAGAACGAGTTAAACAGCTGCGGTCCGATACCGCCTCCTGCCATCGTATTGCTCGGCTTTCCAAATAAAAAGTTCGGATTCCAAAATCCCCAGCCTTTAGCAATAATTTCAACAACTAAATACACTAATAGCGCCACAACTAGAGCGGCAATGCCATAAAAAATACCTGTCCATATATTATTTACTGTGCGTGCATTTTTGTTTCTCATTGATGTGCACCTCTTTTCCCAATTGCTCGGATAATTAAAATGAACACGAAAGAAATAAGCAGTAAAATCATGGCTAACGTCCACAGTGCGTTATTCCATGCCGTTCCGTTTAACGTATTAGACATATCCATTGTTAAAATACCCGTTAATGTTGCCGTTGGGCTATATAAGCTTTCAGGAAGCTTAACCGTGTTTCCGATAACCATTTGAACAGCTAGCGCTTCTCCAAATGCGCGAGCAAGCCCTAACACGATACCTGTTAAAATACCTGTTTTAGCAGATGGAATAATGACTCGGCTGATTGCCTGCCATCTTGTTGAACCTAATCCATAAGAAGCTTCTAAATATTCAGGTGCTACGCTTCGAACTGCATCGTCAGCAATACTTGCAATTGTCGGAAGAACCATGACGCTTAATACAATAATTCCGGCAATCAAACTAAAGCCCACTCCGCCGAAGTTATCGCGAAGAAGCGGCACTAAAATTGTAACCCCTAAAAGACCGTATACCACTGAAGGAACTCCGACTAAAAGTTCTAAAACCGGTCGTAAAACCGTTGAACCAAATTTAGGCGAAATATAGTTGTTAAAAATGGCGATAGCAATTCCAATTGGAGCACTTATAATAACGGCTCCGATTGATACAAGCATGGAACCCAGAATAAACACAAGTGCCCCGTATTCTTTATTGTTTGGGCTCCATTTTGTTGAAGTCAACATTTCACCGATTGATATATTACTTTGTAAAAATGACTGTATGCCTTTTTCACAAATAAATACGATAATAGCTAACGTAACAAGTACAATTAAAATACCGCAAAATGTAGAAAGCGTACGGCCAATGTATTCGCTTTTTACATAATTGATGGATTTTTTCCCCTTCATCGCTCTGTCTCCTTACATATTCAGTATATATTCGCTTTTCTTTTTATTCGCTATATACTTTATTAACATTCAAATAGAATAAGACTGACTGTGTTAGTCAGCCCTATTCTTTTTAAAAACACTCTTATTTTTTGAACTCATTCATTGGGATATATCCCATATCTTCTACTTGCTTAGCAAAGTCTTTACCAGCTACGTAGTCAATGTACTCTTTTGCACCATCTTTTGGCTCACCGTTTGTAATCATGTACTCATAAGACCAGAACGGATATTTTTTAGAAACAATATTTTCTGTTGTTGGCTCCACACCATCAATATTAAGCATTTTTAAACTTTCTTTTTTATCGCCGATTAAATACGACATAGCAAGGTAACTTACTGCTCCTGGCGTTGAGTTTACTGATTGCTCAACCGCTCCGTTTGAATCTTGAGCTGTACCAACGCTGTCATTTACTTTTGCGTCACCCATTAATGTTTTCTCAAATGTAGCACGTGTACCAGATGATGCTGGACGGTTGATTACGTTAATTTTTTCGTCGTTTCCGCCAACTTCTTTCCAGTTTTTAATTTCACCAGAGAAAATCTTTTGAATTTGCTCTTTTGTTAACGATTCTACTTTTACATCTTTATTTACAACAAGTGCGAACCCAATGCCCGCTACTTTCGTATCGACAAGTTTATCTGCTTTTGATTTATCTTCAATTTTATCGGCTGCTGGAACGTCAGAGTTTCCAATATCAACTGCTCCTGATGCTACTTGGTTAACACCAGTTCCACTACCTCCACCTTGTACCGTTACTGAAAGGTTTGGATATTTTTCAGTAATTCCATTCGCAGCTTCTTCTGCAAGTGGTTGTAAAGCTGTAGATCCCGCCGCTGTTAACGTACCTGACACTTCTTCTTTGCTGCCCGAACCACTGTCGTTGCTTGCTCCCTCTTTACCACATGCTGCTAGTGCTCCCACCATTAAAAAAGCTGCTAATGTTACTTTAAAACTCTTTGTTTTCATTGCATTACCCTCCAATAAATGTATGTGTAATTAGTACTAGTCCTTTGTACTCGAACAACAGGTACAAGACACATTATACGAGTAGATTGTTGTCTTTATATGAAGTGAATTTTAAGTTACTGTAAACTTATTTATTTGGGGTTTATTTTTTCTTATTTCTATCAAAACCCTTGATATATAAGGCTTTCTGAATGTTACTGTATAAGATACAGAAGAAAGAAAGCGAAAACGTAAATTTTATGTAAATAAAGCGTTAAATAAATTTACATAAATCTCTTTTTTTAATACAGTGTAAATTCACCATCAGTCCATATTTTTCAATTTATTAGTACTTTTTATACATATCACATAGAAGATTCCATCCAAAGCATAAATAGAACAGATATTTCCATAAAAAAAAAGAAGGCTACAATGGCCTTCTTTTTATTCATCACCTACGCGACGAATCTTAATATCACTTAATAATTCATTGATAACATGACCGCCCATAATTAATCCTGCTACAGATGGAACAAAAGCATTAGAAGATGGAGGCATTTTCGCTTTGCGAATTTGCGCTTGATCGTTTCCTACTTCTTTGCGAACTTCTTCGCGAATAACGATTGGACGTTCATCAGAAAAAACGACGTTAATTCCTTTGCGAATTCCTTCTTTACGCAGACGAGTACGAACTACTTTTGCAATTGGATCTGTATGTGTCTTTGAAATGTCTGCAATTTTAAAACGTGTTGGATCCATTTTATTCGCAGCACCCATACTTGAAATAATTGGAATATCACGTTTTAAACATTCTTTCATTAAATGAATTTTATACGAAATCGTATCGGATGCATCCACTACGAAGTCCGGTTTATAACTAAAGAACTCTTCATATGTTTCTTCCGTATAAAACATTTGAAGAGAAACGACGTCACAGTCTGGGTTAATATCTAAAATACGCTTTTTCATTAATTCTGTCTTGGGCTGACCTACCGTAGAAAGCAGCGCGTGAATTTGACGATTTACATTGGTAATATCAACATCGTCTTTATCTACAAGAATTAAACGCCCTACTCCTGACCTAGCCAAAGCCTCAGCAGAAAATGACCCTACTCCCCCTATCCCTAAAATAGCAACTGTGCTGCCTTTTAAAGTAGCTAGCCCTTCTTTTCCTATCGCCAGCTCATTACGCGAAAACTGATGCAACATGTTAAAACACTCCTCTATTAAATACACCAACGTGTATGATTAATTCAAATAAACAACGAAATTGACTATACCATATTTTTAGCAAAACGAACATGAGCATTCGTTATTTATCCATAAAAAAACTCTATGCAAATAATTACATAGAGGATTTCTTATATGTATGCTAGTCCCGATCGTGCCGTCTCGAGTGCCTTCGTTTTGAACCCGCTCTCGGCAGGTGGGTGCTCTGCTTTAACCATTGTAAGTCCTCGAGATGAGGCATGTACGCTCGTTAAAAACTCCGAGCTCCCAAGCAAAAAATTGTTCGGTCAAAACTGGATTAAGGACGAACACATCAGGACTATTTAGTTCTTGAAAGTATCTTATCACAGAAAAAATCACTTTGCAATTAATAAGTAAAACAAAAAAATCGAGCCTGTCACGTTCCAGTGACAGGCTCGATTTAACGGACGGTTCAATCGATTACGCTTCTGTTTTTTGCTTTTTTACCTGCAAATGCAGCTCGTCTAATTGCGCTTCACTTACTTCACTAGGTGCGTTTGTTAATAGACAGCTTGCACTTGCTGTTTTAGGGAAGGCAATTGTATCACGCAAGTTTGTGCGTCCTGCTAGAAGCATGACCAAACGGTCAAGACCTAACGCAATTCCGCCGTGAGGAGGAGTACCGTATTCAAATGCTTCAAGTAAGAAACCGAACTGCTCATATGCTTCTTCTAATGTAAATCCAAGCGTTTTAAACATTTTTTCTTGAATATCACGCTCGTAAATACGTAAAGATCCTCCGCCAAGTTCGTAACCATTCAATACTAAGTCATATGCTTGTGCACGGACTTGTCCAGGATCGCTTTCTAACATTGGTAAATCTTCACGAACTGGCATTGTGAATGGATGATGAGCCGCGTAGTAACGGTTGTCTTCTTCGTCATGCTCAAGAAGAGGCCAATCTGTTACCCATAGGAAGTTAAATTTCGTTTCATCAATAATTCCTTGTTCTTTTGCAAGCTTTAGACGAAGAGCGCCAAGTGCATCTGCTACAACTGACTTTTTATCAGCTACAAATAAAAGTAAATCTCCTTCTTCCGTTTGAAGAGCTTCAGCAAATTGCTTTTGCTCATCTTCATTGAAGAATTTTGCAATCGGTCCTTTTAAGCCGTCAGCTTCAACTTTCAGCCATGCTAACCCTTTAGCACCGTAAATTTTCACGAACTCTGTTAGAGCATCGATATCTTTACGTGAATAGCTAGAAGCGGCACCTTTTACGTTAATTGCTTTTACTTCTCCGCCGTTTTCAACTGCTGCGCTAAATACTTTGAACCCGCAGTCTTTCACAAGCTCTGATAAGTTGACTAGCTCCATTTCAAAACGTGTATCCGGCTTATCTGAACCGTAGCGACTCATCGCTTCATCATATGACATGCGCGGGAAAGGCGTCGTTACATCTAAATCTTTTACACGCTTCATTACTTTAGACATCATTTCTTCCGTCATTGTCATGATGTCCTCTTGAGATAAAAATGATGTCTCAATATCGATTTGAGTAAATTCAGGCTGACGATCTGCACGCAAGTCTTCATCGCGGAAGCAGCGAGCAATTTGATAATAACGCTCAACTCCGCTTACCATTAGCAGCTGCTTAAAGATTTGCGGCGATTGAGGAAGAGCATAAAACTCCCCTTCGTGCACGCGGCTTGGCACAAGATAATCACGCGCGCCTTCTGGCGTACTTTTCGTTAGAATAGGTGTTTCAACATCTAAAAAGTCATTTTGATCTAAGAAGTCACGAATTGTTTTTGTAATGTCATTGCGCATTTTAAGCGTGTTAAACATCTCAGAACGTCGAAGGTCTAAATAACGATATTTTAATCGAACATCTTCTGATACTTCCGTTTGATCCGCAATAGCAAAAGGAGGTGTTTTGGCTTTGTTTAATACCGTAATCTGCTCAGCGTGAACTTCAATTTTACCTGTTTTTAAGTTCGGGTTAACGGTTCCCTCTTCACGAGCTACAACAGTTCCTTGCACTTCCAGTACGAATTCATTACGTACATCTTCAGCAATTTTTAGCGCTTCAGCAGATTTTTCAGGATTAAATACAACCTGTACAACTCCGCCGCGGTCGCGTAAGTCAATAAAGATTAATCCCCCTAAATCACGGCGTTTTTGAACCCATCCTTTTAATAGAATTGTTTCGCCAGTTGCTTGTTCTGTTACATCTCCACAGTAGTATGAACGTTTTGTCATCATGGTTCCCCCTTATACTTGTTTTTGCAAATAGCTGACCAATTGATCAATTGATACTTCTTGCTGTTCGCCAGATTCCATATTCTTTACGTTTACAACTTGTTTTGCTAGCTCATCTTCACCTAGAACAACAACAAATTTTGCTTGTACACGATCAGCTGCTTTGAACTGAGCTTTCATTTTTTTATCTTGATAATCTTTATCAGCTACAAAGCCTGCGCGTCGAAGCGTATTTACAATTGAAACGGATTTTTCTTTTGCTTCATCGCCCATGGTTACTACATAGCAATCTACGCCTGTTTCTACCGGAAGCTCAATTCCTTCTGCTTCCAATGCAGATAATAAGCGTTCGATACTTAAAGCGAATCCGATACCCGGTGTTTCAGGTCCGCCGATTTCTTGAATCAGCCCATTATAACGGCCTCCGCCACAAAGAGTTGTAATGGCGCCAAATCCTTCTGCTTCACTCATTAGTTCAAATGCTGTGTGATTATAATAATCTAACCCGCGTACTAGCGTCGGATCTACAACATAGTCAATGTCTAAATCGGTTAAGTACTGCTGTACTTTTTCAAAATATTCTTTTGAATAGTCGTTTAAATAATCAAGAATAGACGGCGCTGTAGCCATCAGCTCATGGTCACGATCTTTTTTACAGTCTAAAATACGAAGAGGATTTTTCTCCAATCTGCTTTGGCAGTCGCTGCAAAACTCTCCAATGCGAGGTGCAAAGTGGTCAATAAGCGCTTGACGGTGAGCTTGACGACTTTCTGTATCTCCTAAACTGTTAACAACCAACTTTAATTTTTTCAATCCAAGCGATTGGTAAAAGCTCATTAACAGGGCAAGAACTTCAGCATCAATAGCTGGATCATTTACCCCTAATGCTTCTACGCCAAACTGAACGAATTGACGGAAACGTCCCGCTTGAGGTCGTTCATAGCGAAACATAGGACCAATATAAAACAGCTTTGTTGGCTGCGTTGGATTTCCAAACATCTTATTTGAAACAAATGATCGTCCAACTGCAGCTGTTCCTTCTGGACGAAGCGTTAAGCTGCGGTCACCTCGATCTTTAAATGTGTACATTTCTTTTTGCACGATATCTGTTGTTTCTCCCACTCCGCGCAAAAATAATTCAGTGTGTTCAAACATTGGTGTACGAATTTCTTGGTAGTTGAACGCACGGCAGATTTCTCTTGCTCGCTGTTCAACAAACTGCCAATATTCTACTTTGCCCGGTAAAATATCTTGTGTGCCTCTAGGTATTTGAACTGACATAACGTGATATGCCTCCTATTTTTAAAATTTACAATACAAAAAAACTCTCGCCTCTACTATTTTTCCATAGTAGGGACGAGAGTTAATCTCACGTGGTACCACCCTAATTGAAACATATGACATGTTTCCACTCATTTCGTTAACGCACGAACACGTTCATCTCCTACTAAGTTTCCCTTTTCAGAGTGAAGCCTCCTGAGTGTTCTTTCATAAAGTCATCATGTAGAAATGCTTTCAGCCTAAGACATTTCCTCTCTAGCCATGTGTCATCTTTACTACTTTTCTCGATCTTTGGCTTATCAATATAAAAATGTTATACATTCATTTTAATTTAGCAATTGCTTTCTATATTACGAATGAAATGAGCAGTTGTCAAGCACCTTTCATGTTAAGAGCGGTCTAATTGTTTTCTTAGTTTCTGAATATCTCGAAGCGTTAAACCAAATTCAGAAGCCAATTCAAGGGATGAAGCTTCACTTTCTCTGTCAATAAAATCATGAAAATGAATGCCAAATACCGGATTTACCTGCTGAAATGATTGTTCACCTTTTTCACTAAACTTCATCGTTTCTTCCTCCCTGCCTACACTTACTTATCCTTTTATTAGCATTGCCCAAAAAAGATGTTTTTACATAAGAGAAAGGATTTTTTTTATTTTCATCGAATACTCTATTTTGTTATAAAAAGGAGGTCTATCTATTCGCCATCTAAACATGAAGTCTGTATCTGTTTTGGCTGCAAGTATCCTTTTATTACTGTGCTCTTCCTCATTTGAGCGCCAAAATGTACCGGTCCATCAACCCATTATTGTAACAGCTGACTCTCTTCATGTACGGAGCGGTCCAGGACGTTCATTTTCAATTACAAATAAATTGACGAAGAATACAAGACTATCCGTTTCAGACCGTCAAGGAGATTGGTATTATGTAGAAAGCTCGGATATTCAAGGATGGGTGTTTAAAAAATTCACGAAAACCGTAGCGCTTCGCAGCGTTCAGCCTAGCATGCAGGTAGCGCAGCGTGAGCCTGTTTATACGCTGAGTAAAAGCTTGCGGCACCTAAAGGGCAAAACAATTATTATTGATGCAGGCCATGGAGGAAAAGACAAAGGAGCCATCGGCACACAGGGCACATATGAAAAAGACCTCACTCTCCGAACAGCACTTATTTTACAAAACAAACTTCAAAAAGAAGGCGCACACGTCATTTTAACCCGCACCCATGATGAGTACCTTCTACTTTCACAGCGCACGCTGCAATCGACTAAAGCAGATGCTTTTATAAGCATTCACTACAACAGTACGAACAGCTCACAGCTAACTGGCCTTATGACGTATTATTACCATCAGCATCAGGACAGTCCACTCACACATTCTATTCATCAGTCCCTTATTAATCATGCAAAATTGAAAGACAAAGGAGAACGTTTTGGAAACTATTATGTTCTTCGCGAAAATACACGTCCGAGTACATTAATTGAACTGGGCTTTTTAAGCAACGAACGGGAAGAAACGTATATTAATTCCATCAGTTATCAGCAAATGATTACGTCCGCTATCGCTGAAGGATTAAATCACTACTTTCAAAGCAAAGAAAAAACGCAGACTCATCTGTGAGCCTGCGTTTTTTCTTTGCTTTCTACAATAAGCGTGACCGGTCCGTCATTTGTAAATGATACGTCCATCATTTCACCAAATGCGCCGGTTTCTACTCGAACATTTTTTTCTGATAATACTTTATTAAAATAGTTGTAAAGCGTTACAGCATGATCTGGCCTAGCAGCTCCCATAAAGTTTGGTCTTCTGCCTTTTCGGCAATCTCCGTACAGCGTAAATTGAGATACCGATAAAATTTCTCCTTCTACATCTAGAAGCGACAAATTCATTTTGCCAGACTCATCATCAAACACTCGCAAATTCACAATTTTATCCGCTACATACTCTGCATCAGCTTCAGTATCGTCATGGGTAATGCCCACTAAAAGCATATATCCGTGCTTAGTCTCACCGACCGTCTCACCTGCAACAGTTACTTTTGCATTCCTTGCTCTTTGTACGACTACTCTCATCTATAACGACCTTTCTTAATGCATAATTCGGCGAACTGAATAAATGTCTCGAAGCTGCTTAATGCGCTCAACCACTTTATGAAGGTGACTGATGTTATGAATAGAAATTGACATATGAATCGTAGCCATTTTGTTTCGGTCCGATTTTCCTGAAACGGCTGAAATATTCGTTTTAGTCTCGTTTACAACCTGCAGAACTTCATTTAGTAAGCCTCTGCGGTCGTATCCGGAAATTTCAATTTCCACGTTAAACTCTTTGCCTTCTTTAATATGTGTTTCCCACTCTACAGGAATAAGGCGGCTTTCAGCATCATCTGTGTGAACGTTTAAACAATCTGCTCTATGAACAGATACTCCTCGCCCCTTTGTAATAAAACCAACAATCTCATCTCCAGGAACTGGATTACAGCATTTAGACAAGCGAATCAGCATGTTCTCTACACCCGGTACGATAACTCCGGAATCTTTTCGTTTATGCTGGCGAACACGCTTAGCCGCAGTATCGCGTGCAATATCATCAATTTGGATCTCTTGTTCTTGATCGCGCTGCTTTCTCCACTTCTCGGTTAAACGATTAGCTACTTGAGCCGCAGTTAATCCGTTATACCCAATAGCTGCATACATATCATCTTCGTTTGAGAAATTAAACTTCTCCGCTACTCGTTTGATATTATCAGCTGTTAATACTTCTTTTAAGTCAAACTCCATTTGACGAATTTCTTTTTCAACCAGCTCTTTGCCTTTTTCAATATTTTCATCGCGGCTTTGCTTTTTAAAGAATTGGCGAATTTTATTTTTGGCTTGAGACGTTTGAGCAAGCTTTAACCAGTCCTTGCTTGGACCATACGAATGCTTAGACGTCAAAATTTCGATAATGTCCCCCGTTTTCAAACGGTAATCAAGCGTAACCATCTTGCCGTTGACTTTTGCTCCAATGGTTTTATTTCCGATTTCAGAATGAATACGATAGGAAAAATCAATTGGAACAGAACCCGAAGGAAGCTCAATGACGTCGCCTTTTGGCGTAAAAATGTAAACCATGTCAGAAAACAAATCAACTTTTAGAGATTCCATAAACTCTTCTGCATCGTTTGCGTCATTTTGAAATTCTAAAATTTCTCTAAACCACGTCAACTTTTCTTCAAATGAAGCATGCTCAGCTGTTTTTCCCTCTTTGTAAGCCCAGTGAGCAGCAATTCCATACTCAGCAATTTGGTGCATGTCAAACGTTCGAATTTGAACTTCTAACGGATCACCTTTTGGTCCGATAACCGTCGTATGAAGAGACTGGTACATATTTTGTTTTGGCATTGCAATATAATCTTTGAAACGTCCTGGCATTGGCTTCCAGCACGTGTGAATAATTCCTAACACCGCATAGCAGTCTTTAATGCTATTTACAATAATGCGCACAGCTAGTAAATCGTAAATTTCATTAAACTGCTTGTTTTGCAGTGCCATTTTACGATAGATGGAATAAATATGTTTTGGACGTCCTGAAATTTCAACTTTAATCGACACTTCATCTACTTGCTCTCGAACTTCATCAATAACTTCAGCCAAATACTGCTCGCGTTCCGCACGCTTTTTCTTCATCAAATTTACAATACGATAATACTGCTGAGGATTTAAGTAACGTAAAGCTGTATCTTCAAGCTCCCACTTAATTTTTGAAATACCAAGACGATGAGCAAGAGGAGCAAAAATTTCAAGCGTTTCATTTGAAATGCGTCGCTGTTTTTCCTGCGGTAAATGCTTTAGCGTACGCATGTTATGAAGACGATCCGCAAGTTTGATCAGTATGACTCGAATATCTTGAGCCATTGCTACAAACATCTTGCGGTGATTTTCAGCCTGCTGCTCTTCTTTAGACTTATATTTAATTTTTCCCAGTTTCGTTACGCCGTCTACTAACATTGCTACTTCTTCATTAAAAGCTTTTTCTAAATCTTTTAGTGTTATCTCTGTATCTTCAACCACATCATGTAGAAATCCAGCTGCAATTGTTGCTGGATCCATATCTAGATCAACTAAAATTCCTGCGACTTGAATCGGGTGGATAATATATGGTTCACCCGACTTGCGATATTGTTCTTTGTGAGCTTCTTTTGCAAAATCATATGCTTTTTGTACAAAAGCCACGTCTTCTTCATTTAAATATCGCTTCGTATTGTCAATGACCTGTTCCGCTGTTAGGACTTGCTCATTTGCCATGAAATCACCTTTTATCAACTAGCATTTTTAATTCATATTGTAACTATTATCTTGAAAAAATCCAAGGATGTAAAGCCTTTGCGTTTAATTTATCAAATTTACATCATTTCCATTTTACGTATTAACGTTTTTTAACGAAAAAAGAGCACCTGTATCAGGTACTCTTTTTTATGTGATCGTTCTTCTTAATACGTCATTAATGTGAATACATCGTAACCGTCTAGTTTGTCCCGGCCGTCAAGGTAAGAAAGTTCAATTAAGAACGCAGCTCCAACAACAATTCCACCTAATTCTTCGACAAGCTTAATTGTCGCTTCAATTGTACCGCCTGTTGCTAATAAATCATCTGTAATCAACACGCGCTGACCTGGCTTAATTGCATCTTTGTGAATCGTTAATACGTCTTTACCGTATTCTAAACCGTAATCTACTTTGATTACTTCACGCGGTAATTTTCCTTCTTTACGAACAGGTGCAAAACCGATACCTAACGCATATGCTACTGGACAACCAACGATAAATCCGCGAGCTTCTGGCCCTACAATAATATCAACTTGTTTATCATTCGCATATTTTACAATCTCATCCGTTGCGGCACGGTATGCATCACCATTGTCCATTAATGTTGAGATATCTTTAAATGTAATACCTGGTTTTGGCCAGTCAGGTACAATTGTAATATAATCTTTAAAATTCATTCTAATGTTGCCTCCTCATTCAATCGAACGCTTAAAAATATCTTGAAATTGATTCTTAAGCTGTACATATGACGTATAAATAAAGTTTTTTTCTATTTCAATCTGCTGCTGCTTTTGGCGATAAGTCGCAGATTCTATTAAATCACGTTTCGCAGAATTTTTCACTAACGAAATTAAGCCATTGTTTATTGTAACAAATTCTAACTCAAAAAACACCTTTGCCATAAAATCAATCGTTTCTTTTGACCAGCCCTTATGAATCGCTAAATCTTCTTTGTAGCGTTTTAAATCAAATGGACCCTTTTTCGCTAAAAAGCCGTAAAACCATTTAAAATGATCGCGAGTTGGGATTGTATCAAAATAATGGTCTTCTTCCGTTAAGAAAATAGCGTATATTCTAGAAGGGATACCTTGGACAAACAAACATTCAAGCCATTTCTGTGAAGGAGGCAAATCTAATAAAACGATCTGTTCCCCTGCAAACATACATGCTTTTGCCTGTTCTTCATCTTGAATAAGAACAACATGCTCCATCGGCACCAGCGACTTGTATTTATCAATTGTTGAAGCGTGAAAAGCAACAACTTTCATTTGATCCGTAAATACCTGCTGAAAGAAACGTTTTACATCAACTGCACTGCGATAATCAAACATCTGCCATTCATCTACAGAAATATCTTCCACCATCAGCTGCGGCTTGCGCATATTATTCCACTCATTAATAGATAGTTCACCTACTAATGATACTTTAGCTATAGGAGATACTTCATCTAATATATAGCCTAACCCAAATCCTACTGCATCAACCGATACACCGCTGTCTTCAAATACGAGTTTTAAATGATTTTTATTAGCACCAATTTTTCGCATAGATGTTGTATGAACATCTTTAATGAGAACTTTTGGCTTCGGGTTATGCATACCAAATGGAGCAAGCGCACTCATTTGTTCAATGTTTTCCAGCGTAATTTCCTCTGTTGTGCATACTGTATCAACTGATGTAATTGGAATAAAATCCTGTTCGGTTAACACGTTGCTTGCTTGTTCATTAAGACGTCTGCGCAGCTCTTCTACATCATCGCTGTTTAATGTCATGCCGGCTGCCATTGGATGCCCTCCAAAATGCGGCAAAATGTCACGGCACTTAGATAAGTTCGCGAATAAGTCAAAACCTTCGATACTTCTTGCTGAACCTTTGGCAATACGGTTTTCAGAGTCAATACTTAGTACAATTGTTGGTCTATAGAATTTTTCTACGAGCCTAGAAGCGACAATTCCAACAACGCCTGCATTCCATTCTTCTCCCTCTACAATAAGAACGCTGTTTTCATCTGGAGGATACATACTCTCAACAAATTCAACGGCTTCCTCTGTAATATCGTTTACGATTTGCTGCCTTTCCTTGTTTAACGCATCAATTTCTTTAGCTAAGCCTTTTGCCTCTTCAGCATTTGTCGTCATAAGCAAATGAACAGCTGGATCGGCATCTTGAAGACGTCCTACTGCATTAATGCGAGGAGCCATCGCAAATCCAATTGTATCCTCATTAATTTCTTCACGTTTTACTCCACATACGCTCAGTAGCGCTTCAATTCCGGTGCGCTTCGTGAGCTTGAGATAATCAAGACCTTTGCGAGCAATTAAGCGGTTTTCGTCGACTAAAGGAACTAAGTCAGCAATCGTCCCAATTACTGCTAGTTCTAACAAATGTTCCGGAAGCTCCCCTAACAGCGCATGAGCGAGTTTAAAAGCCACTCCTACACCTGCCAGTTCTTTAAATGGATATGTACTTCCCGGCAGCTTTGGATGAATAATTGCATAAGCATCCGGTAAAACCGGCCCCGGCTCGTGGTGATCGGTAATAATTAAATCAAAATTTAATTCACGTGCATACGCAGTTTCTTCGACTGCCGAAATACCTGTGTCTACCGTAATCACCAGCTGATAGCCGCCTGCGCTTATTTTATCAAATGCCGCCTTATTCGGCCCATAACCTTCTGTAAAGCGATTAGGAATATAAAAATCAACATCAGCGCCAAGCTGCTGTAAAGCAGATAACATAACAGAAGTGCTGCTGACGCCGTCAGCATCGTAATCTCCATAGATCATAATTTTTTCATTATGATCAATTGCCTGCTGAATGCGAGCTACTGCTTTGTCCATATCGTGCAATAAAAACGGATCGTGGAACGTTTGTGCATCAACGTGTAAAAACTCACGTGCCGCTTCTACTGTTGTCATGCCTCTATTAAGTAATAACGAAGCTACTAGAGGTGTAATATTGAGGTTTTCTACAAATTCATTAACAAGTTGTTCATCACATTCTTGAACATTCCAACGTTTTTTTGACTGTAACATGTCTCTTCACCCCTTAACCCACATTATTATACTAGAGTGGATGAAATGGAGCAACGAAAGAAAATAAGCACATTTTTCTGACAGTACGGCTTGAATTTTAACGCACAAAAAAACGTGCGAACACTTCGCACGTTTTTGAATTATTTGCTTTCTACTTCTTTTTGTTCCTCACGCTTCAACTGTTTTCCTTTCCACACAAGCCATAGCTGAGCAGCAATAAACACAGATGAATATGCACCAAGGATTAAGCCTACTAACAGGGCAATTGAGAAGTTTTGAATCGATTCACTTCCGAATAGAAGAAGTGCTACAACTGCAATTACAACTGTTAACACGGTGTTCATTGAACGAGTAAACGTTTCACGCAAACTTAGATTTACGATAAACGCCAAATCGTCAAACGATTTGGATTTAAATTTCTGCATATTTTCACGAATGCGGTCAAACGTAACGATCGTATCGTTAATTGAGTAACCAACAATCGTCAAGATAGCAGCAATAAACGTTAAATCAACCTCTAACTTCGTTAAACTAAAGACCGTAACGATAAAGAACGCATCATGCAACAGGGCAAGCACGGCTGCAAGCGCCATGTAAAATTCAAATCGAATCGTTACATAAATGATAATTCCGATTGAAGCAATTACAATCGCCATCATTGCATTTTTCGCCAGTTCTTTTCCTACTGTCGGTGAAACGGTGCTTACATTTGGTTCAGAACCGTATTTATCTTTAAAGTGATCTTTTAAATTGGCAATTTCTTTTTTATTCAAGACCCCAACTACACGTACGACACCCGTATCATTACTTTTCCCTGTAATAACTACGTCATCTGTTTTGATATCGAGAGACTTCATTTCGCGCTGTATCTCAGCCTGCGTAACGGTATGATTTGCCGGAATCTCTATGCGAGTTCCGCTCGTAAAGTCAATACCGAGGTTCAGCCTGAACACAGCAACCGAGATAATACCGATAATCACAAGCACGCTTGAGAACGTGAAAAATGCTTTACGGTATTTAACAAAGTCAATTTTATCCCACGCTGTAGGTAAAACGGTTGTGCCGTCATCTTTGCTTAAATCGTGAATTTGCTCTTTCTTCACGCCAAAGTAGCCTGGTTTTTTATCAAACCAGCGGCTGTTTACTAAAAGACTCATTAGTAAACGAGTTCCATAAACAGCAGTTACAAAACTTAGCACAATCCCGATCATTAACGTTGTGGCAAATCCTTTTACTGAACTTTGACCATAAAAGAATAATACAAGAGCCGCTAACATCGTTGTAATATTGGCATCAAAAATGGTCGCAAGTGAACGACGATTCCCTGCCCGGTAAGCCGATATAACAGACCTTCCTGTTTTCAGTTCATCTTTAATCCGCTCGTAGGTAATGATATTCGCATCTACTGCCATACCTACACCGAGAATAAGAGCCGCAATACCTGGAAGCGTCATAACCACGTGCATCCAGTCAAATACCACTAAGTTTAAGTAGATATAAAAACTGAGTGTAATAACGGCAATAAGCCCCGGTAAACGATAGAAAAACAGCATGTAAAGGAAGATAATTCCGATGCCGATAATACCCGCTAATATAGTCGTATGAAGAGCTTCTTCTCCAAACTGTGCTCCAACGGATGTAGAGTATAACTCATCTAATTTAACCGGCAGCGACCCGGCATTTAGCAATTCCGCCAGCTGCGTTGCACTTTTCACTGTGAAGTTGCCACCTGAAATCTCAACATCTGGCTGTGTTAACACGCTGCTAACAGAGGCTGCAGATAGATACTTCGGATTTTGTTTTGTCGCTTCTTTTTGGTACGAGTCTTTTCCTTCTTCATAATCCAGCCAAATGACAATTAAATTGTTAGGTGCTGGTTTTTGAGAAAGCTCTCGCGTGATCTTTTCAAATTTTTTCGCATTTTTTAACTTTAGTGAGACGCTAGGCTGATTGCTTTGGTCAAACGATTGCTTTGCTCCGCCTTGCGCTAAGTCTGTACCATCCATCAGCACCTTATCGTTCACGTCACGGAACGTTAAGTTTGCTTGAGTTGATAACAGATCCCTGGCTTGCTTTTGATTCGTGACACCAGCTAGCTGAACGCGGATGCGGTCGTTTCCTTCAATTTGAATGCTGGGCTCACTAACTCCCAGTACATCGACACGTTGACGGAGCGCTTCAACCGTGCTGTTAAGTGCCTTTTTGTCAATGACATCGCCTTTTTTAGCTGGACTGACTTTATATAAAATTTCAAATCCACCTTGAAGGTCGAGGCCAAGTTTAATATCTTTTGTAATTCCAGTCATCGTTGTTCCGATTGTACTAAACACAAGCAGTACTAAGAGGAAAAAGGCAACGATACGTCCTCTTTTAACCATCGACAGAAAATCCTCCTTCTTATGTAAAAAACATGAAATGATAACAATAGATAAATGACCAATCTAATTATCATTCATAACCTAATGTCTGTCAAATAAAGACCTTATCAAATTTTAATACATGTATTTTACAAGCTCTACTTTAATAATTCTTTCCAGTCTTCTCCATTATTAACACTTGAGAACATATCAGATTTATAAGATTCAATTGTTACATAACTCATCACCTGCGTGATCTTAACAGATAAAATATCATTTACAACTTGATGGAGAGATAGCTCCCTTTCTTTTTTCCATTTTTTCATTTCTAAATAACTCAATAAATCGTTCTCCGTTACTTCTTCATATCCAAGCATATGAAATTCTTCCATTTTGCTGGATAAGACAGGCTGTATAAGTTCTTTCGAAGCTGAAATAAATGGATGTGTCATATCGATCCTCCTTTCCGTTTGACATTTTGCGTAAAATTTCTTTCTCGTATGAGGAATACTTGTCATGCTTGGACACCGGGGGCGCATATATTCACTGTATAAACCTCAAGAAAGAGTGAGTATATGTCTAAATTTTTACAGGGAACTATTATTTTAATAATTGCTGGCTTAATTACACGTGTACTCGGGTTTGTCAATCGAATTGTGGTGGCTCGAATGATTGGAGACGAAGGTGTGGGACTTTATATGATGGCGGTCCCCACGCTGGTATTAGTAATCACCTTAACACAGCTTGGGCTACCGGTTGCCATATCCAAGTTAGTGGCAGAAGCAGAAGCTTTAGGTGACAGGCATAAAATAAAAAAAATACTTGTCGTCTCTTTAAGTATTACGTGTACGCTGAGCATTTTATTTACGCTCGGACTAATATTATTCGCTCCCGTTGTAGCAAAAACCTTCTTTACAGATTCACGTACGATCTATCCGCTGCTTGCGATTATTCCAGTTATTCCAATCATCGCCGTCTCGTCTGTCATCCGCGGATATTTTCAAGGAAAGCAGCAAATGAAGCCTGCCGCTTATTCTCAAATTATCGAACAAGTCGTGCGCATTACGTTAATTGCCGTATGTACAAAAGCATTTTTGCCTTATGGAATTGAGTACGCTGCGGCTGGAGCTATGCTATCTTCCGTATTTGGAGAACTAGCTTCACTGTTTTATATGGTGTTTATGTTCAAGCGAAAGAAGAAAATAACGGTAAGACGAAAATTTTTTGCTTCTTTACATGCGGGCAAAGACACGTTCTTTGATTTAATGCGAATCGCTCTTCCCACGACAGGAAGCCGCATGATTGGGTCAATTTCTTGGTTTTTAGAACCGATTGTAGTAGCTCAAAGTTTAGCAATTGCAGGAGTAGCGACAGCTGTAGCAACGAAGCAGTACGGAGAATTAACAGGCTTTGCACTCCCTCTCCTGATGCTGCCTTCTTTTGTAACGGTGTCTCTATCCACTTCTTTGGTTCCCGCAATCAGTGAATCTCTTGCACAGAATCAAATGAAACAAATCGAATATCGGCTTCATCAAGCTCTCCGCTTGTCGTTTGTAACAGGCGGACTGGCCGTTGTTGTTCTTTATGTATTTGCTAATCCGGTAATGGAATTGATGTATGGTTCTGACAAAGCTGCTATTTTTGTCAAAGTAATGGCGCCTTTTTTTATCTTTTATTACTTTCAAGGGCCGCTTCAAGCTGTTCTGCAGGCGCTAGACCTTGCAAAAGCCGCCATGATTAACAGTTTTATAGGAGCAGCGGTCAAAACATCTCTTATCTTCTTACTCGCAACTCAGCCCAATTTAGGCATTATGGGAGCTGGCCTTGCGATTGTTGTGGGAATGATGCTTGTCACTCTTTTACACCTGTCTACCGTCATGAAACAAATTACGTATAAGCTTCATGTGTTTGAGTATCTTCGCAGTTTTTCTGTAATGGGAATATCAGGTTTTACCGGACACTTCGCTTATATGAACCTTTTCACTTCCATCCCTTTGAGCTTACGAACCGTTTTATCGATTGCACTTACAAGTTTTGTATACGTACTGTTTTTGCTGCTTTTTAGACTGATAACAAGAGAAGAATTAAACCGTTTTTCTGTTTTACGCTATTTTAAACGAAAATAAAACGCGGAGCAATCCGCGTTTTATTGTTTCACATCTACTAAATCTATAAAAAATTTTCCTTTGTCGTAACTACAATATGAAATCTTATCTAAGTTTGAATACCCTAGCTTTGCCAGCTCTGTCCTTAACCATTCCGTCGTTTTATGTTCATGCAGCAGATGCTCTTCTTGAATAATGCCGTCAATGATAAAAGGCAAATTCAAATTGCCTTTTTCACCTGATTGCTGATCTTTTTCAAACACGGATAGCCTTCCTGAAGATTCTAAAATAGCAAATTCAACATCAGCTACATTTTTTATATTTTTATCTCGCAGCTGCACGAGCAAATCATTGAAGTTATATCGCTGCCTTTTCATTTCATGTTCGTTTATTTTTCCATTTTCAATAATAATGCTAGGCTTTCCATCAATAAAATTTCGCATTCGATTGCTTTTAAGAGACCATATAGCTAAGCCAATTTGAATAATAAGAAGCGTTAACATCGGAAGAATTGAATGCAGCAAAGGATCTTTTGGATTTTCAATAGCCATTACTGCCATTTCAGCAATCATAATAAAGACCACTAAATCCAATATGCTCAGCTCCCCTATTTCCCTTTTACCCATAACGCGAAAAATAATTAAAACTACTACATATAAAAGAACGGTTCGCGCAACCATGATCAACAACTCCACCGCAAAGACCTCCTTTATGTATTCCCTTGTAGTTTGTACCATTTATTTTAAAATAGCCTTACTTTTACGCGTCTATTTTGAAGGTCTCTCGAATATGCTCGTACTAAGGGTTCACCTATCTTTTTATTTCATGAGGGGGAAACAAGTTGGGTGCAAAACGAATGAGCAACGCTGTATTTGCAGGAGTGGCAACAGTCTTGGTGATGGGTTTAGCAATTAGCATTATCTTTTCGCTTATTTTAAAATTTACATCGGTTGAAGAACAGTCGGTCCGTTTATTTTTACTTATTCTCTCATTTATCACACTGTTTATCGGAGGATTTATCGCGGGAGGAAGAAACGGCTCAAAGGGACTTCTTGTTGGAGGAGCCACTGGTGTTTCTTATTCTTTTTTAATGTTTTTACTACAATTCCTCGGCTATAGTCACCTGTTTTCTGCACAGCAGCTGTTATTTCACGCTGGATTTATTGGAGTCGCTATTCTCGGGGGAATTGTTGGCGTAAACATTGCCGGTTCACGAGAAGCATAAAAAAACGTCACGTACATGTACGTGACGTTTTTTTATTAATCTACGCTTCTTACTTCACGAATAGCATTGCGATCAAACGTTAATTTTGAACCGTCAGTGCTGCGAACCACAACTTGTGACTCATCAATTGCGTCTACCAAACCGTGCATACCGCCAATTGTAACAACCTTATCACCTTTTTTAAGTGCTGATTGCATTTGCTGTACGTTTTTTTGACGTTTTTGCTGTGGACGGATTAACAAGAAATAGAAAATGACAAACATTAAAAGTAATGGCCAAATATTTTGTAAAACACCCATGAAAACTCCTCCTTTTATTTATATTATCAACAGGTACTCATTCATAAATTTGATGAAAATTCCTGTAGTGACCTAGAAATTCTTTGCGTCCGGGCCGTTAAACCCATATTTTTCAAAGAACTCATCGCGGAAATCGCCAAGTCGGTCTTCGCGAATGGCTTCACGGACTTGCTCCATTAAGTTTAGCAGAAAATATAAGTTATGGTAAGATGTTAAACGAATTCCAAACGTTTCATTGCAACGAATTAAGTGGCGAATATACGCTCTTGAATAATTTTGACATGTATAGCAGTCACAGTTTGGATCAATCGGACCGAAGTCTTCTGCATATTTTGCATTTTTAACAACAAGACGACCTTCGCTTGTCATAAGCGTTCCGTTACGTGCAATACGCGTTGGTAATACGCAATCAAACATATCGATTCCGCGAATCGCTCCATCAATTAACGAGTCAGGTGATCCTACTCCCATTAAATAACGTGGTTTGTCGGTTGGTAAGTATGGCGTCGTAAACTCAAGCACACGATTCATTACATCTTTTGGTTCTCCAACTGACAGGCCTCCCACAGCATAACCTGGGAAGTCCATTGAAACTAAATCAGCTGCACTTTGACGGCGTAAATCTTCAAACTCTCCGCCTTGAACAATCCCAAAAAGACCTTGGTCTTGAGGGCGGCTGTGAGCCTCAAGGCATCGCTCTGCCCAGCGGCTTGTGCGTTCAACTGAACGTTTTAAGTAGTCATATTCTGCTGGATAAGGTGGACATTCATCAAATGCCATCATAATATCAGAACCAAGCGCATTTTGAATGTCCATCGCTTTTTCTGGAGATAAGAAAAGCTTGTCTCCATTCAAATGGTTGCGGAAATGAACTCCTTCTTCTTCAATACGGCGCAAATCACTTAAGCTAAAAACTTGGAAGCCGCCTGAATCCGTTAAGATGGGACGATCCCAGTTCATAAATTTATGAAGGCCTCCCGCTTTTTTAACAATTTCATGACCCGGACGAAGCCATAAATGATACGTATTACTTAAAATAATGCCTGCTCCCATTGCTTTTAAATCTTCCGGAGACATTGTTTTTACTGTAGCTAATGTGCCTACTGGCATAAAAATAGGCGTTTCAAATGAGCCGTGAGGCGTATGGACAATCCCTAAACGCGCTCCTGTTTGTTTACAAGTTTTTATATGTTCGTAACGAATTGCTGTCATTGATGTATTCCTTTCATGTTAAATTACAAAATTAGCATCGCGTCGCCGAAGCTGAAAAAGCGATACTTCTCTGCTACAGCTTGTTCATAGGCAGAAATGACGTTTTCCCTTCCTGCTAAGGCACTTACAAGCATAATGAGCGTAGATTTTGGAAGGTGGAAATTTGTAATCATTCCATCAATTGCTTTAAATTCATACCCTGGAAAGATAAAAATATTGGTCCAGCCTGAAGAAGCAACAAATTTGCCGTTATGCTCAGTTGCAATCGTTTCAAGGGTACGGGTAGAAGTTGTGCCTACTGAAATAATGCGACCGCCTTTTTCGCGTACGCTGTTTAGTAAAGCAGCGGTTCCTTCACTCACTTGATAAAACTCTGAGTGCATATCGTGCTCTTCTAAGTCGTCAACGCTGACTGGACGGAATGTACCCAATCCGACATGAAGCGTTAAAAATGCAATATGCACACCTTTTTCTTTTAACTGTTCAAGCATCTCTTCTGTAAAGTGAAGACCTGCTGTTGGCGCTGCTGCAGAACCTTGTTCGCGAGCAAAAACCGTTTGGTAGCGCTCTTGATCATCCAAGCGTTCTTTAATATAAGGCGGCAGCGGCATTTCTCCCAGTTGTTCCAACACCTCATAAAAGATGCCTTCATAGTTAAATTCTAACAAACGTCCGCCTTGGTCGCTCGTTTCTTTACATACAGCTGTCAGACGTCCGTCACCAAACGAAATAACCGTGCCTTCTTTTACTCGCTTAGCCGGTTTTACAAGCGTCTCCCACGTATCGCCTTGTGTTTGTTTTAAAAGCAATACTTCAATATTAGCACCTGTATCTTCTTTTGTCCCAAATAATCGTGCAGGAAGAACACGCGTGTCGTTTAACACTAAACAATCTCCTTCTTGCACATAATCAAGAAGGTCATGAAACATATGATGCTTCACACTTCCTGTTTCCTTGTTTAATACCATGAGTCTTGACGCATCTCGCTGCTCAAGCGGCGTTTGGGCAATCAATTCTTCTGGTAAATGAAAATCAAATAAATCTACTTTCAAAATGTTCACCTGTTTCTACTTAATTATTTAAATTTGCCAATTACATAAAAAATAAGTGATAACACAACGCTTACTAGAATACATGTCACAATCGGGAAATAAAAGGTTGTATTTCCTTTTTTGATAAAAATATCGCCAGGAAGCTTGCCAACAAACTGCCATAATAGCCCAATGACGACTAAAATGCCCCCTAATGTGATAAGCATCTTAGGCATATCATTCACTGATCAGGCACCTCCAGCTGAAAATGATCATAAACCAAAGGCGTCACAATTCGTCCTCGCGGCGTTCGCTGCAAAAAGCCGATTTGCAATAGATACGGCTCGTATACGTCTTCAATTGTGTGAGACTCTTCACCAATAGTAGCCGATATGGTGTCTAACCCTACAGGTCCGCCCCTAAATTTTTCGATAATCCCTCTTAATAATTTATGGTCAATATGATCAAGACCTAAACGGTCCACCTGCAACATTTCTAATGCTTCGTTGGCAAGCCTTTCGGTTATGGCTCCGTCTCCTTTGACCTGAGCAAAATCTCTGACTCTTCGAAGCAAGCGATTCGCAATACGCGGGGTTCCCCTAGCACGCCTAGCCATCTCAAACGTAGCTTTCTCATCAATCTCTACATCTAAAATAGCGGCTGTCCTTTCTACTATCGAAGCAAGATCTTCTTCTTGGTAATATTCTAAACGGCTTAAAACGCCGAAGCGATCACGCAAAGGAGAAGATAAAAGCCCTGCTCTTGTCGTTGCACCTACTAGCGTAAACGGAGGCAAATCCAGACGGACGGAACGTGCACTCGGTCCTTTTCCAATAACAATATCTAAACAGAAATCTTCCATTGCTGGGTATAGTACTTCTTCAACCGAACGATTTAATCGATGAATTTCATCAATAAAAAGCACATCTCCAGGCTCTAAGCTAGTTAAAACTGCGGCTAAGTCTCCTGGACGCTCAATAGCTGGTCCTGAGGTCGTTCGGATTTGTACGCCCATTTCATTAGCGATAATAGTAGCAAGAGTTGTTTTCCCCAATCCTGGAGGACCATATAAAAGCACGTGATCTAACGTTTCGCTTCGCATTTTGGCAGCTTTAATAAAAATGTCAAGATGGGATTTTACTTTATGCTGACCAATGTACTGCTGTAAGGTTTGCGGCCGCAAACTTTGCTCGATGATTTCTTCTTCACCAAGAACATCTCCCGTTACAATACGATCGTCCATTTTACTCCTCCCTTACTTATTGTTTCAATAATCGTTTTAACGCTTCTTTAATATACTGATCCGTTGTCATCGTTTCCTTCATTAAAGCCGGAACAATTTTTTTGATTTCTCTTTCTGCATAACCTAATACTTTCAGTGCTTCAATCGCTTCATCGAGTGCTTCTGAACTTTGAGATTTGACTTCTTGTGCGTCCAAATCTGCAAATAAAGAAGGAACGGCATCTGGTACAATATCATGCAGTTTTCCTTTTAAATCTAGAATCATCTGTCGAGCTGTTTTTTTACCTACTCCTGGAAACTTAACTAAAAACTTCTCGTCTTCCTCTTCCACAGCTTGGACAACCTGCGCTGGATTACCTGACGCTAAAATAGCTAAACCGCCTTTTGGGCCGATTCCTGACACGCTAATTAACTTCATAAATAAATCCTTTTGTTCTCGGGAAGCAAACCCGTAAAGTGCAATTACGTCTTCTCTTACATATTGATAGGTGTAAACCGTCTTGGGTTGTTCATCAATTGAAAATACATATGGATTCGGCGTAAAGACTTGATAGCCTATCCCGTTGTTTTCGATTACTACATACTCAGGATTTATATATGTAACAGTGCCTTTGATATAATCAAACAATAAGCTCTCTCCTTAATCACGTACGCGCGGGCAGTGATCTTCAACTTTGCCTACGAAGAATCCTGCCCGCATCGTTCTCTATTTTCCTTTAAAGCTGCTTTTTAAAAAGACGTTCAAGAGAACGTTTGCCTCTTTTCATCTTTGTCAACCTATTTTTACAATAGCTGTAAAAAATAGAACCGCCCACTTCTATTGATGAATGACCTTTTAAAATATATACAATACTAGACTGCTGAATACCATTTTAACATATCGCCAAAAGCAAATAGAAGCAATTTAGAATGTTGAATTCAATAATTATTTTACCATACTAAAAAACGGCTACTTGATTGAAAGCGGCCGCTGCTGGAGCTGATAGATTTTATAGAAATTAATGAGAGAAAGATATTCATCTTTTGATTGAACGCGAATACCTTTCTTTAATTGTTCATGCTGATAACTCTCAAGCCTTTTGATGTCAATTTGAAAAAACGACTGTATAATGTGCTGCGACGAAGCTGGCTTGCCTTCAAATGCTGAGAGAATACCGTTAACAGAAAGCCCTACATAACCGTTTTCTTTTAAAATAGGTGAAATATCGTCTATGCTTGTTCTAAAAACTAGCTCTTGATCCGTTTCTTTAAGCAGTCGCCAATTTTTATATTTTTTCATTAATTGTTTTTTCGTCATAGAAGGGCTTTTGATCATCTCTTGACTTACGACTCCATCCACATACACGCACTCAAGAAATAATGTCATCGGCTCCTTTTCATTCGCATCTGCACGGTATGGCATTATACAAAGCACAATACTTACTAGCATTAAAAAAGCTGCTTGATGAATGACTTTCTTCACTCACCTTCACCTCACACGTTAATCATACTCTTTTTAGTATTATCTAAAAAGGTTTTGTGAAAATCTACACTAATAGTTTGACCTACTTATTTTCTTTTATCCTCTTATTTTATGAAGCAAATCCCTTTTACGATATTATGTTAAGAAAACATGGAGTATTTGTTACATTTGCACACTATTTGTAAAATTTTCTCTTGAACGTTTTAATTAAATTTTCGAAGGGTATGTACATAGTGGAAGTAATTGTAAGGACTTCTATTATCTATTTTCATAAAAAGGGAGCTGAAGTAATGAGAATGAATAAACGTGTAGTCGGAACTTTTTTTTCAGAGAAAGAAGCTTTAGATGTTATCCATAATTTAAAGCGTCAAGGTTATCGAGAAACAGACATTATGGTCATTTCTAACAGTAAAAGCAATACATTTCAAATAGGTCACGATACAAATGTAATTATTGAAGCTGGTTCACCTGCCGTAAGTTCATTAGCTGGCGTCATGATGGATAACTTTTTTACCATGATGACAGGCGGCATGGGGCTCAAACAAGGAAACGGCTTGAAATCAAAATTAATCCGCATGGGCATACCAGACTTCTCAGCCGTGCAGTGCGAGACAGATGTAGCTGCTGGTAAAATTCTAATCTTGATAGATGCCGTAAGCTCTGAACAAACTCCAGCGTACGGAACCTATACGGAACACAACGAGCATAGAGCCGTCCAACTACGTGAAGAAAAATTAGATGTCTTAAAAGAACGCGTCCAAGTCGGTGAAGTAAAACTCCACAAAAAAGTAATAGAGGAAGAAAGAACTGTACACGTTCCTGTTACGAGAGAAGAGTTTTATATTGAACGTCGCCCTGTAGTTGACGGAGACTATAACGCTGGGCCACTTACAGAAGATGAAATTATTCGTGTTCCAATCATGGAAGAACGAGTAGAAATAACCAAAAGACCAGTTATTGTTGAAGAAGTAATTATAGGAAAAAAACTTATTCAAGAAACAAAAGAATGGACTGAAACGATTAAGAAAGAAGAAGCAAGCGTAGAACCTGAGGGACTCGCGAGCCCTGAAGTATACGAAAATATGATGAACTATACAGACCATACTTACGCTCAAGTTTCTGCAGCTCTAGCAAGCGACGTGGAAGCTGAATACGAAAATAGTCAGACAACTAACAACGAGAAGCCAAACACACAAGCTAATGAGACAAGCTCTTCTGCAAAAAATGTAAAAAATACAAAGAGTGTCGCTACGGCACCAGCAGATACGAAAAAAAGAGAAGGTCGCCTCAAACAAAATGAAACTAACGCTCAAAAGGAAGAAGCAGAATCCAGAACAACAAACAAATCTGCTTCTAACAAGAAAAATTAATAGTTACATGTTCGAGGAATAGCTGCCTGGCTTCAATGGCAGCTTTTTTATATGTCTTCTCATCAAAAAAACAGCCGTCCTTCACAGACAGCTGCTTCTTCATTTAACGATGTTTATGATTGACATTCTCATCGACTGATTCAAATAGACCATTGAAATTAGTTTGAATCGTATTTCGGTCTTTTCCATTTCGAATATCGTCATCAAGAGAGCGAGCGTTCATAAATACATCATGATCTACTTTTACTTGAACATTGTAGTCCTTTGCAATAGGCTTTACTTTATCGAGCACGTTTTGTTTTAAACGGCCGTTATTTATGTCTTTGGCCGGATCCACAGCAACTAATAGCTGATCTCCACGGACAACGGCGCGACTATTTTCTACACCTTTAACGCTTGCAGCCCGATCAGCCACTTTTTCTGTAAAGTCTCTTGGATAATCTTCACCATAATACATATTAGCAACACCATTTGTACGATCATTTGTATTATTGATGTTTCCATAAGGGTTTGTCGGATTGTCAAAACGTCCATCACTTACGTTTAATGGATAATTAGGTGTTCCATTCCCATCTAAAACTTCAGTCATTGGACCTTTCGGATTATCTACGCGATGTTCATTCGCTTTTTCATTTGTATGATACCCAACAGGCTGTGTCGTATCTGTATAGCGCTGTTCCATACCTTGGTCTTTGTTATTGCAAGCGCCAAGTCCCATCATACATGCAAAAGCTAAAGAAGTTGCTACATACCTATTCAACATAATCGCCCCCTAATTTAAGCTCTATTTACTCTGAGCTTACTATTAGGATTAAAAGACGAGCCGTTTCTTATTCGATGAAGTGTTTATAAACTCTTTACATGTCATGTAGGTTTTGTAAGTGCTGGTAAATCACTCGATAAAAATGTGTACGCTGTGACCATTCTTCGACTGATTGCTGCATTAACCTTTGGCGATTTGCCCATGATAAAGCAGAGACATTTACATTCCAGTTTCTCATCAGCATCGATGGAAATAGTAAAGAAGCAAGAAAAAAACGCTGCTTGCTTAATTCTTTTATTTTCGAGTGTTGAAGTAGTTCTTTCATCGACCACTGGACGTAAGGCAAAAAGCGCTGGACAAGCTGAACATAGTCATAAAGAGCAGGAGCTTTAGCCGATAAGTCAAAATCAATCATAACAATACCCAAGTGGTTTGTTTTCAAGAAATTATGTGAAGCAACGTCACCGTGAATAATGGAACAGTTCAACCCACTATCTTTGAAACGTTCCATTAAGACTAAAGCTTTTTCTCCCCAAGTCACAATGTCTTTATATACATGAAATTGATTAAATTCCCTAAATATATGTGAGGTTTCTCGAAAAGAGGAAAGCCGCTTTTTCCATTTTAAAATAAGATCATACTCAGAAAGCTTTGTATACGCGGCTATTTTCTTTTTATGAACTTCTCCATGATAGCGGATCAATGCTTGTAATACTTCTTCACGATCCTGAAAACTTTCATACGTTACCTCTTTTACTTGCTTAACAAAAGGCATCATCGCCCAATACAAATGACGGTCCTTTATATAAAGTTCCCCTTCTGGGTAAGCTTCGAAATTAACAGCGTACCCTTGTTGAATCTGAGATAAAAAATGATAAACATGTTCAATTTTACCTTTGTCTCTGTATGCTTTTATTACTTTTTTTCCTTTATTCGTATCCGCTATGATGACATGAGGCTTTTTCATACGGTAGGTCTCAACGTGAATATCTCTTTTTTTCAAATAGAGAAAGAGACGATTTAAATTAAAATCGTCTCGTCTATAATAATCAATCTTCATCTTCGTCGTACTCATCATATTCTGGAATACTAAATGCATTTGGGTCAAACGCAGGATACGAAGGTACACCAGTCATGCCATATGGGGCTAGATAGGGTGCCCTTGGGTCCTGAAAGCCATAAGGTACCTGCTGTTGGTACTGTGGATAAGGCTGCTGTGGTGCATAGTCGTCAGGTCTTGGTTCACCGCATCCGCAGTCTCCTTGCTGCTGTGGCGCATATTGCTGCCCATAATGGTAAGGTGCGTTTCCAAAACCATCGGAAGAACTTTCATAATGGCCACCTGTCATAGCTCCTTGTACTTGTGGATACATCGGTGCTTGATGATAGGCCGGATAAACGGGCTGCTGATATCCCCATGGAGGCGGACAAGGAGAACATTGTACCGGTCCATAGCAGCTGTGTGGCATCATTGGATACATTGGCATCGGTGCCATGTGAGCGCCCATTGCATGTTCTTCAAACGATTCGTTTTCATAACCGTGATGATACATTGGAGCCTGTTGATACATTGGCATTGGATATGGCTGCGGTGCATACATTGGCGGATGACACGGCATATAATTAAATCCGTAGCCTGGCATCACAGGCGATATCGGCATGATTGGGTAACATGGCATTTGAGGAGGCATTTCTATACTCTCCATCTCAGGACTTTCTGGCGATTCATGCTTGGGTAGTTCTTTTGGTGCTTCTTTTTTTGGAGCCTGCATCGCCATATTAACGGTGTAATAATTGTTAATATCAATCTCAGGTGCAATTGGCTTTAATTTAGGAAGCTTTGGCGCAACTGGCATTTCTTTTTTAGGCTGCGCAATTGGTGCTTCTTTTTTAGGCTGTGCGACCGGTGCTTCTTTTTTTGGCTGCGCAATCGGCGCTTCCTTTTTCGGTTGAGCAATCGGTGCTTCTTTCTTTGGCTGCGCAATTGGTGCTTCTTTTATCGGTTGCATAAACGGTGTTTGAGCAGGCTGATTAGCTGACTTTTTCTCATCTGGACTTTCATCAATTTCCGTTACTGGATAAGCTTTTGTGGATTGGTCACTATAAGGATGTTGAACTTTAGGCATTTCTTTTATACCAGGTGAAGGAGCTCCTTCTTTTTGAACAGGCACTCCGCTTGTCGGAACTTTAATTTTCATTCCAGGCATGATCATGTCTGGATTGCTTAATTGAGAATTCGCTTTTTTTAACTCTTCAAAATTAACCCCATACTTTTCAGCGATTTTCCAAAGGGTATCCCCTTTTTGAACGATATGGATTTTCAACGTCATTCCCCTCCCGAGTAGAGTCTCTGCCATCTATATGTGCAAAATCAAAGTAAGTTCTGTTTGTTCATCACAAGATATGCCTTGAACCATTTTTTTATTCATTTCGCCCACAGTTTGGTTCAAGTTTTTATGATAAAGAAAAAAAGACTTATCAACACAAACAATATGTCAATAAGTCTTCTTTTAGACCTTCTCTTTTTAATTGTCTTAAAAATTTTTATGCTCGTTCTAACATATTCGTTAGCGCTTTGATCGCCCCTTGCGCTGTATGTTTATCCACCTTGATTTGATTCACTTCTGTTCCTTCTTCGATGCTTTCTAAAGCCCACAGCAAGTGAGGCAAATCAATTCGGTTCATCGTCAAACAAGGACACATATAAGGATTAAGCGAAACAATTTCTTTATCCGGATGACTGTTGATAATCCGTTTCACTAAGTTCATTTCCGTGCCAATGGCCCATTTAGAGCCTGAAGGAGCTTTTTCAATTGTATCAATAATATATTTTGTAGAACCTGCATAATCTGATTTTTGCACCACTTCATAAGAACACTCCGGATGAACAATAATATTCATATCAGGCTGCTTCTCGCGTAAATAATCAATATTTTTAACCGTGAAATTTTCGTGCACAGAACAGTGACCTTTCCACAGAATCACCTTGATGTTGTTTATATCCCCTTCATATTCAAGCATTTCTTCAATAGGATTCCAAATGGCCATTTCATCTAGTCCAACACCTAAATCATAAGCAGTGTTTCTGCCTAAATGCTGATCTGGCAAAAAGAGAATGCGCTCTTTTTTAGAAAATGCCCACTCCACCATATTTTTTGCATTTGACGATGTTACTGTTGCACCATCATGTTCGCCTACAAAAGATTTAATTGCAGCTGTAGAGTTCACATACGTAAGCGGAATAATCGTATCTCCGAAAAGATCCTGTAAGACAGGCCATGCCTTTTCTGTTTGCTGAATAGTAGCCATATCAGCCATTGAACAGCCAGCGCGCATATCGGGTAAAATGACTTTTTGATTTTCAGCTGTTAAAATATCAGCTGTTTCTGCCATGAAGTGAACGCCGCAAAACACAATATGCTCAGCTTCTCTATTTTCAGCTGCTATTTGAGCCAGCTGTAAGGAGTCTCCTACCGCATCTGCAAATTCGTACACTTCGTCTTTTTGATAATGATGGCCGAGCAGAAACAATTTGCTTCCGAGCTTTTTCTTGATTTCTAATACTCTTCTTTTCATTTCATTTTCTGTGAGCTGCGTATATTTAGCGGGCAGCGTTTGCTGCTGAAGCGTTTGTAATAAACTCATGATTTCCTGTTCCCCTTTCTGTTAGTAAGTCCAAGCTGATATCGATAGACCCTGCTGAATGCGTTAAAGCTCCAAGTGAAATATAGTCCACTCCGCTGTCTCTAAAAGAATGGAGCGTGCCAAGCGTAATTCCACCGGATGCTTCTGTGACAATATGAGCGGGAACCAGCGGTATCCAATCTTTAATGACTTCTGGAGAACAGTTATCGAACATAATGACATCTGCTCCTGCCTCTATTGCTTCTAGCAATTGACTTTTGTTTTCAATTTCTACTTCCACCTTAACCATATGTCCAACCTGCTCTCTTACTTTCACAACAGCGTCTAGAATAGATCCTGCATGTGCAATATGGTTATCTTTTAACATGACGCCATCGTACAATCCAAAACGATGATTATAACCTCCTCCAGCACGAACAGCATACTTTTCTAACATTCGCATACCAGGCGTTGTTTTTCGCGTGTCACATATGCGCGTATGTGAGCTGCCAAGCAGCGCTACGGCTTTGTGCGTCATCGTGGCAATGCCACTCATTCTTTGAAGTAAGTTTAAGATTACCCGTTCACCGGTCAAAATAGATCGCACGGGTCCTGAAACGGTAGCTATTTTATCGCCAGGCTTAAGAACATCTCCATCTTTTTTCTCGAAATTCACTTTCACGTCAGGGTCTATTAAATGAAATCCTTCTTTAATCAATTCCACTCCTGCGATAATACCTGATTGCTTTGCCGTGAACACAGCTTTCCCTTGGTCAGACGGAGAAAAAATAGCTTCACAGGTTATATCTCCATCTCCAATGTCTTCTATAAAAAAAGACTGCAATATTTTTTGTAATTTCAACGTGTTCATTGTGCTACCTTCACCTTTCTTTTTAAATTTCCTTGCTTATAAAATCAATGACTGTTTTGTTGAAGCAGTAGACTGCTTAATAATTCGCTTATGCTCCCATTCTTGGTTTTCATGCGGAAAGTCACTTCGGTAATGTCCTCCTCTACTTTCTTTTCTTGCAAGAGAGGACTCTGCAATAAGCAGACCTGCAGTTAGCATATTGCAGATGGTCGCAGCTTCCCTCGAATATATAACTTCTTGATCAAGAGGTATTCCATCCAGAAAATTTGTGAATTCATGCACAATAGTAGCCAATTCGTTTTCATGACGAATGATTCCTACACAATCCATCATTTTATGCTGAATTTGTCTTGTGGCAGGCAGTATTTTAGGCATGCCTTTATAGACGTAATGGACGGGGACATAACGAGATACCGTTCTCGCTTTATGTAAAATATGACGCCCTGTCCGTTTTCCAAATACAAGACACTCTAACAATGAATTGCTTGCTAGACGATTTGCTCCATGAACGCCTGTAGAAGAAACTTCCCCCACAGCATACAATCCTTCAACACTTGTTTGTCCGTAACTATCTACTTCAATTCCACCCATTAAAAAATGTGCGCCGGGAGTAACAGGTATTCGTTTTTTGTCCAGTTGAATTTTATACTTTCGACACAGTGCCGTAATCGTAGGAAATTTCTGTTGGAAATGAGCCACTTTTTCAATGTCTAAAAATATGGATCTTCCTTTTTTCATTTCATTAAAAATTGTCCTTGCTACAACATCTCGCGGTGCTAAATCCTTAAAGGGATGAACGCCTTCCATTATGCGTTCATTCCATTCATTTACCAGCACGCCACCTTCCCCTCGAACCGCTTCGGATACTAGACCTTTCGCTTCCTTTTGATACAAAAGCGTCGGATGAAACTGAACAAATTCTAAGTCCGCTAATTTTGCTCCAGCCCTGTACGCAAGCGCTAGCCCATCTCCTGTCGCAAGCGGCTGGTTAGATGTATGCTTGTACAAAGCGCCGATTCCTCCGGTAGCAATAACCGTTTGGCGAGCATGATATATAGTAATTTTGTTGTTTTCACCTTGTCCGATAGCACCTCTGCACGTTCCATCTACAGTTACTAAATGCTGAATCATTTCGTTTTCAATCACTGTAATATATGGCAGTACTTCTTTTTTCAAAAAAGCGAACAGCGCTTGTCCTGTTGCATCGCCACCTGCATGCAGAATACGATTCATACGATGGGCTCCTTCTTTTCCAAAATGCAGCGTACCATCTGGATTTTTATCAAACTTCATTCCTTTATGAATCAATTCATTTACTACAGCCGCACCTTCTTCCACTAAAGTGCGTACCGCTTGTTCATTGCAATGCTTACTGCCCGCAACCAACGTATCATAGAGATGTTCACTCCAGTGATCGCTGCTTCCAATAGCAGCTGCTACTCCGCCTTGAGCAAGAACTGAGTTATTGCGGTCAATTTTCCCTTTCGTTACCATTACAACTCTGTTATGACGACACAGTTCATAAGCTGCAGAAAACGCTGCTAATCCGCTTCCAATAATTAAAACATCCGTCTCTAACATTTTACACCTCTTTATTTACATGTGTCTTGACACCTATATTTACATATTATTAAATGAAAGACAAGAAGTTTTTTTATCGGAGGGAGAAAATGATTTATCTGGACTATGCAGCAACAACGCCAATGAGACAAGAAGCAATTGAAGTATATACTGAAGCGGCAACAAGCTATTATGGAAACTCCAGCAGCCTTCACACACTTGGAACACAAGCAGAGAATTTACTTACGCTATGCAGAAAAAAATTAAGCCTGTTAGTAAATTGTCGAGAGGATGATCTTTTTTTTACAAGCGGGGGAACAGAAGCTAATTACTTAGCTATTCATTCTCTTTTAAAAGGAAAAAATGACGAAAGAAAACATATAGTGACAACGAAGCTTGAACATTCTTCGGTTCTTCATACGTTGCAGCAGCTTGAAAAAGAAGGATTTTCCCTATCTTACGTACCTGTAGATCAAAACGGAGTTGTGTCTGTAGACGACTTAAAGAAAGCTATTCGACCTGACACTGTGCTAGTAGCCATTCAGCATATCAATCATGAGCTCGGTACAATTCAGCCAGTTGAGGATATTGGTCATTTTTTATCTAAAAAAGAAATTCTCTTTCACTGTGATTGTGTTCAATCTTTCGGTAAGCTTCCTATTGATGTTAAAAAGCTGAAAGCTGATAGCATCTCAGTCTCTAGTCATAAAATTTACGGACCAAAAGGTGTAGGAATGGTATACATGAATTCAAGTTCTTCTTGGAAGCCTATTTACCATAAAGCAACTCATGAAAAAGGCTTTCGCCCTGGGACTGTAAATACAGCGGGCATTGCTGCCTTTACTGAAGCAGCTGAATGCGCATATGCAGAAATGAAGACCGCCCGAAGCCATTATGAGCGCTTAAAATCGTACTTACTGGAAAACCTAGAGCCTCTTGCTCCTTTTATAGAAGTAGAAGGTCTTGGGAACTCTCATTTTCCTGGAATTATTGGACTGACGTTTTCAAACATACAGGGTCAATATGTTATGTTACAATGTAATCGTCACGGAATTGCTATATCTACGGGAAGTGCCTGTCATGTAAATCAGCAGGAACCATTAGCTTCTCTACTTGCGATTGGGAAATCGACTGCGAATGCTAAGAACTTTGTACGTATTTCATTCAGTCAACATTCAACGTTTAAGCATATTGATCGACTCATATCCGTTTTTCATTTATTACAGCAAGAATTTATGACAGTGTAAAAGGAGGGATTAAAGGTGCCAGGAACTCAAAAGAAAATTCTTGGAGAAGAAAGAAGAGAACTTATTCTACAATGGTTACAAACAGAGAATAAACCAATGACAGGCAGTGAGCTTTCGAAACGAACAAACGTTAGCCGCCAAGTCATTGTACAAGATATTTCACTGCTTAAAGCTAAAAATGAGCCCATTATCGCAACAAGCCAAGGATATATTTATATTCAAAATCCATCTCAAACTACCGTGCATCAGCGAATTATTGCCTGTCAGCATACGCCAGAAGATGCTGAAAAGGAGCTTCTCCTGCTTGTTGACCACGGCGTTCTCGTAAAAGATGTAACCGTTGAACACCCTGTGTATGGTGAATTAACGGCTTCCGTTATGATTCAAACCCGAAAAGAAGTAGAAACGTTCATAGAAAAAATTCAAGAAACAAACGCAACTTATTTATCTCAGCTAACAGATGGGATTCACCTTCATACGATTGAAGCAGATACAATTGAAAAACTGAATGCTGCCTGCTTAGCTCTTGAAGAGGAAGGCTATTTAGTTTCGAATGAATAAAAAGGTGTTATAACAAAAAAAATCCCGCTTTAAAGCGGGATTTCTGTTTCAAGTAGTGTATGGGGATAGCTTCCTAAAAGCTCTACGCTACAGCCTAGTGCCTCAAGTTCAGCCATAGCCCCAGGGATTAATACTTCATCCATTTTTTGTTCAATATCAACGATAAAGAAATAGTTTCCAAGCCCTGTTTTCATAGGACGGGATTCAATTTTAGACAGATTTAGCTTACGCCAGGAGAAGGCTGAAAGCACTTGATGAAGCGCTCCTGCCTGATCAGATGGAAGTGTAATCATTAACGTTGTCTTGCACCCGTTTCCAGCTAAAAATGGCACCTCTTGCCCTCCATCTTTATGCAAAATAACAAATCTTGTTGTATTATGATCATAATCATGAATGTTCGGGCAGGCAATATGTAATCCATATTCATGGGCTGCTAACCCATTCGCAATAGCTCCAATATTAAGCTCAGGGTGTTCGCTTACATACTTCGCAGCAAACGCCGTTGATGTCATCTCTTCTACTGCAGTTGACGTACATTCTCCGTGTAAAAATTTATGACACTGCGCAATTGCATGAGGATGAGAATAAATCGTTTCAATGTTTTTCCACTGTTTTGCACGAGATGGATGAACCATTAAATGCTGACGAATTGGAAGCACAATTTCCCCAACAATCGGCAGACGACGTTCATGAATAAGATAATCAAGTGTTAAATTTACAGATCCTTCAAGTGCATTTTCTAACGGTACAATTCCATACTCAATTTCTCCGTTATCCACTGCATCAATGCATGCTGGAATTGTTTTGTATGGAATATGGTCGTGCTGTTTAAATACGCCTTGGACGGCTACATGTGTAAATGTTGCCTTTGGTCCTAAATATCCTACTTTCCCCACAATCATGCCTCTCCTTATCTATATCTGTTTGCCATTATGCCCCTGAACCAAGCACGTCCACTTTATCTACAAACTCTAAGCTTTTCAGTCTTCGCAGCATTTCATTTAATTCAACATTCATGCTTGCTGTATCTAATGAAAGAGTTACGTTGGCACGCCCTTGTAAAGGGATGGTTTGGTGAATCGTTAACACATTGCATCCCGATGATGCAACGGTGCTCAATAAATGTGATAAAGTTCCTGATCGATCTTCAATATGAAAAAATAGTGAAATAATTCGCTGTTTGACAACCGTCTGAAACGGAAAGACCGTGTCGCGGTACTTATAAAAAGCACTGCGACTCAAGTCTACGGCTTGTACAGCATCTGCTACCGATTCAGCTTTTCCCCGTTCAATTAACAGCTTCGCATCCAATGTTTTTTTCATCGCTTCTGGTAATACATCTTCGCGAACTAAATAAAACTGCTTATCGCTCTTATGCAAGTAAAGCCCCTCCCCTTATCCTATGAACAACAATTAGTCAATAAATTCAAATTCATATTCAAACAGCTTTACAATATCGCCATCTTTTGCTCCTCGTTCACGAAGGGCTTCATCGACGCCCATGCCTCGAAGCTGGCGCGCAAATCGACGAACTGATTCTTCACGTGAGAAGTCAGTCATCTTGAATAATTTTTCGATTTTTTCACCGCTTAATACGTATGAGCCATCACTATCACGCGTAATAACAAATTCCACTTCTTTCTTTTCATGCTTGTACAGTACGCGGTGCATAGATAGATCTTCCTCTTCTTGCATTGGGAATTCCGGCGTAGTTTCTACAAGATCAGCTACTGTAAATAACAGTTCGCGGATTCCATCACGTGTTGCTGCAGAAATTGGAAAGACTTTCACTTCGTCTCCTACTTTTTCTTTGAATGCAGCTAGATTCTCTTCAGCTTGCGGGATATCCATTTTATTTGCTACCACTACTTGCGGACGTTCTGTTAAACGCATATTATATTGACGCAGCTCTTCATTAATGGTTAAGTAATCTTCATATGGATCACGGCCTTCTAAACCTGACATATCGATTACATGGACAATAACGCGGGTACGTTCAATGTGACGTAAAAACTGATGACCTAATCCTACCCCTTCATGTGCACCTTCGATTAGCCCTGGTAAATCCGCCATCACAAAACTGCGATTATCTTCTGTTTCAACTACTCCTAAATTCGGATTAATTGTTGTAAAATGATATTCAGCAATTTTTGGCTTTGCAGCAGACGTTACGGATAATAACGTTGACTTTCCAACACTTGGGAAACCAACTAATCCTACATCCGCTAATACTTTTAATTCAAGAATTACATTTCTCTCTTTACCTGGCTCTCCATTTTCTGAAAGCTCCGGTGCTGGATTTGCAGGTGTAGCAAAACGCGTATTCCCACGCCCTCCGCGTCCACCTTTAGCAATCACTGCGCGCTGGCCGTGCTCAACTAAATCAGCAATCGTTTCGTTCGTATCTTCATCTAACACAACCGTACCTGGTGGAACTTTTACAACCATCGGCTCAGCGTTACGTCCGTGCTGTCCTTTTGACATTCCATGTTCACCGCGGCTTGCTTTAAAGTGACGCTTATAGCGGAAATCCATCAGCGTACGTAATCCTTCTTCTACTTCAAAGATGACATCTGCACCGTGACCACCGTCACCACCTGCAGGACCTCCTTTTGGTACGTACTTTTCGCGACGAAAGGCAACCATTCCATTTCCTCCGTCGCCACCTTTTACATATACCTTGACCTGATCTACAAACATTTCTTTTTCACTCCGTTCTATATCTTAGCTCCTGCAATAGCAAAAGCGCTGTTAACTTATTGTGAGCATAAGGCTAAATTCATCTTCAGACATATGCTGTTCAACCAATGCAACTCCTTGAGCGCACTCATAACATTGTAGCTTGTTTTGTAGCTTCTGTATATCTGTTAGTATTCCACTAAAGTCAAAAAAGAAACGAATTCCCCGTTCTTCAATGCATACTGAAATACTCAAATAGTTTTCTGCATGATAATCAACATATTTTTCGAGTGCTTCTGTCAAATAGCAACACCAGTTGTATACGAACTCATCGTATTGTGATAAATCCTTCAATTCTCCGAGCACTTCCACATCTAAGCGAACAGCATGGTTATTCCAATGATAGGTCATAACAAAGCCCGCAAACAGTCGCATATTGATGTTTGTTAACTTGGATTCATGTTTGGATTCATTTACAATTTCTTCAATGATTTCATTCGCTCGATCAAGCCGATTCAACGCTAGATTGCCTTTGATTAATTGCAGCTTATTTAACCAATCATGCCGCGCGTATCTTAATACCTCTACGACATCCCATTCTTTTTCCATCTTAGCACTCCTAACTTTGACTCGAGCATAAGTATTTCACAACGCTGACAAACATCTCGTATCAATCTTCTTAGATATGTTCGATTATAACAAATTCCAATGGGTAATAGGTGAAATATTCTACAAAAAGAAAACTCTAACCTACTTGGGTTAGAGTTTTCTTTTTGTATCTTATGCTTCTTGAGCAACAGGGTATACAGATACTTTTTTACGGTCACGACCGAAACGTTCAAATTTAACGATACCGTCGATTTGCGCGAATAAAGTATCATCTCCACCACGACCTACGTTTGCACCTGGGTAAATTTTAGTACCGCGTTGACGGTATAAAATTGAACCACCAGATACGAATTGGCCATCAGCACGTTTAGCACCAAGACGTTTCGAGATTGAATCACGACCGTTTTTAGTACTACCTACTCCTTTTTTAGAAGCGAAGAATTGAAGGTCTAATCTTACTAACATGACATCCACCTCCTGTTTAGTTGTCGTTAATTTTTATATAATTACTGTAATCTAATTCGATCGTTTTCAGTGAAACAACCATACCTTCTAATAGCAATTGAATCTGTTCCAATGTGAACGAATCCACATCTTTTGGAATCTCACAACGGAGATACCCACCATCTCCACCTTGCTCTAAGTGCGGTTCAACCCCACTTATTGAAAAGATAGCATTAATTGTCCCAAATGAAACTGCAGATGCTCCCGCACAAACAAGATCTTTTCCGTGTTCGGAAAAGTCAGCATGTCCACTCATCGTGAACCCGTCAACTTTCTTATTTGCATCACGAGAAATCGTCACCTTAATCATTTGTTATAATTACGCGTTGATAGCGTCGATTACAACTTTTGTGTAAGGTTGACGGTGACCTTGCTTACGACGATAGTTTTTCTTTGCTTTGTATTTAAATACAGTGATCTTTTTAGCGCGACCTTGTTTTTCAACTTTAGCCGTAACTGTTGCACCTTCTACGAAAGGAACACCAACTTTCACGCTGTCGCCACCTACAAATAATACTTTGTCAAAAGTAACTGTTTCGCCTTGTTCACCAGCAAGTTTTTCAACGTAGATTGCTTGACCAGCCTCTACTTTAATTTGCTTACCACCAGTTTCAATAATTGCGTACATTCTCTGCACCTCCTCTAAAAACTAAGACTCGCCATCACAGGTGTTCAAGTGAACTTAAAACCTGTTCTGAGCGGTTGTAGCACGGGTGCTACAAACCAACATATTAAATCTTACTACAAATCAAAGGTTAGTGTCAATTGGAATTCATGTTTTCTTCTAAAATTTTATATAGAAGCAGAGACCCTTTTTTGGATCTGCTCATTCGACCCCAATTGACGCAAAACAAATGCGTTTGTATAATCATCGCTTGGTGTAAGGTATATGGTTTTTTTTACCATTTCCTCTAAAGCGTTGAGAAATCCTTGAGCCTTCATTTCATTTATAACATCACTTCGCGTCTCAATCCAAATAGCCTCTTCTTCCGCGCCGCGATGTTCCCAAATTACACGTTCAATTTGAAAAGCAGCCGTTTTGGAATCAATCATTTTACCGGTTCCTTCACATACTTCACAAGGCATAGTTAATGTTGATCCAATACTATTGCGCACTTTCTTCCGCGTTAATTGCAATATGCCAAGCTCTGTAAAGCCAACTATATTCGTCCGCACTTCATCTTGTTCACATAGCTTTTTCATGTATCTTTCTACTTCTGTCCGATCTTCTTTATGAGGCATATTTATAAAATCAATTAAGATCATGCCGCCTAAGTGACGTAATTGCATCTGTTTGGACAGTTCATACGCAGCTTCCATATTTGTTTGAAGCATTGTCTTTCGAATATTATCTTTTCCTGAAAACTTCCCCGTGTTCACGTCCACGACCGTCATCGCTTCCGTTTCGTCAATAACGATATAGCCTCCGCTTTTGAGCCACACGATTCGCTTTAAAAGCTTCTCTATTTGCCGTTCCAGATCGTAAAAAGAGAAAATATTTTCATTTCCTTTATAGTACTCTATTGACAAGTTAGAGTAGGTAGTTTGAAGATGCTGATATAGGTCGAAGTCATCTACTACTATCCCATCAATTCCTTGTTGAAGTGCAGCTTGCACTCTTGTTTCGAGAAAATCTTGTCCTTTGCTGACTAGGGCAGGAGCTTTCATTCCCTGTGTCTGTCGTTCAAGGCGCTCATATTTTTTCTGTAGCTCTTTTATTTTATGTTGGACCGCGGCTTCTGATTTTTCTGCAATCGCTGTTCGAAATAAAAAGCCTTCCATCCCCTGTTTTAACCGCTCACCAAGCTGTTTCCACTGTTGTCGTTTTGGCTCAGCTATTTTTTTGGATACAGCGACATAGTTTCCGTGCGGTAAATATACAAGCTCATCAGAAGAAAATTCAATGATACCCGTCAGCTTGGGCCCTTTTGTCCCAATGCCTTCTTTTACAACTTGAACCAATACTTTTTCTCCTTCACGAATAAAAGCAGACATCGGCTGCTGATCTTTGTGAGGATTCTCTGACTGCTGATAGGATACAAGTTCATTTCGATGAATAAATCCGTTCATTGATAAACCGATATCGATAAAGGCTGCTTGCATATGCGGCAGTACTTTTACTACTTTACCCCAATATATATCACCAATAATTTGATTCTCGCTTTGTTCTTCTAAATAGATTTTTTCTAGTGCTTTATCGTTTATCACGGCTATACGTTTTGAAGAAGTAGCCGCGTTAATAATACATGCCTTCACATACATTGCCTCACTTTAATCTAAATTCATAGGAAAAAGTTCGGTCAGTGCAACCTAACTTTTTTCATTCTATTCTATGTTACTAGAAATCAGTAAACTGTTACAAGTTCGTCTAGTTGGCTATTTGTTCTTTTTTCTACAAAGTAAGCGTGTAAAAGTTCATTTTCATCAATCTGTACATGCTCGCCTGTTTGAGATGTAGCAATAATCATATGCTTACAACCTCTTTGGAATTTTTGCAGAACTTGATGGAGCGTCTCACTGGTTGATACACTTAACGTTTTTAACGCTCCAATTGGATGCTCTTTGCCATGATATCTCTCCAACAAAAAGCGCATGTAGACAAATTGCCTGCTCTTCCATTCCAAATATCCGGATATAATTAAAAATGAAATAACAATCCATAAGTGCAGCTGAAAAGGATACATAATGACGGCGTAAATAATACCGACAGCTAAAAAAAACGTTGATAACCGGAGCGCGAGCTTATGCGCTTCTAAAAATGGTAAAGACCGACTGCAAATTAAAAAAAGCAGCTTCCCTCCGTCCAATGGCCAAATGGGCAAAAGATTAAACAGTAAAATCACCGTGCATTGAAACATAAATTGCTCATACGTTTCCAAAGACAACACATTTATTTTCATTAATAAGAAAGCAGCTCCAAACATCCAGAGATGCTGAAGAGGTCCACTTATTGTCACAATAAACTCTTCTCGAAATGGACGATTCCCATGTTCATCTACTTCTGCTACTCCCCCAAAAGGTAAGAGCATAATTCTGCGAATCCGCCAAGAAAAACACTGAGCCGCTACGGCGTGGCCCAGTTCATGAATAATTACAATAATAAATAACAAAAAAAGCTGCTTTACCGTAGCCGTTAAGATACCAATTACGAAAACCCCCCAAAACAATGGATGAATGTGAATTTTCATCAATAACGAAAAAGCACTATTCAAATTGAATCACCTGACTAGGATCCACAAACTTATCGCCTTTTTTAATAGCAAAATAGAATGTTCCAGCATCGCCTTTTTTACTGTTTTCCACAATTCCTACTTCTTTGCCTTTATTTACAAAATCATACATACTAACATTGATTTTTTTGAGCTGTCCATACCAAGTTTCGGTTCCATCGGCATGTTGAATAATAACGGTATTCCCAGTATCATCACGTTTTCCTACATACCTTACGATACCTTCACTCATTGCTTCTACAACCGAATCCACTCCTGTTTGAACCGTCACGCCTTGCTTACTTTGAGCAAATGTTTCCGTTACTTTCCCTGAAGCTGGAGTAGCATATTCTCCGCTTACACTTTGCTCCGTTTTGCTAGACTCTTTATTCGGCAATAGCGTTAACGGCTTCCCAAACTTATCTTCGTACCAGGAGGAAACAGCTGCAAACTGAAATTCTTTATCCATTGTTTGTTGAACCACCACTCTGGCCTGTTCAAAAGTAGGAGAAGCGTTCTTGAACATAATCCCTACAATTAACACTAAGCAGGCTGAAGCTAAGATTTTAAATAAAAAGCGTTCTTTTCGAAATAACGGGTGATATTCCTCTGCTGATGGTGTGTATTCAACCGCAGAATAATCCATCGATCCATATTTTTCTTCTTCGCTCATTAAGGACGTATGAAGAGGTTCTTGAGGAAGACGCTTCGTTGTATTTAATTGTTTTCGCTTACGCTCAGCAATTCGTTTACGGATTTCATCAGCACGTCGATTCATGATTCATCATTCTCCTTGTTCTTATCGTATAATCAACTATATGACTTGTCCGTGGAGCTTATGACAGCTTGACTCTACAAAATCACACAAATAAAAAAAGCTTCCTCTATCGGAAGCTTTTTAAGAACGAACACCAAAGAATCGTTTAATACGTGCAAACATTCCCTTATCTTCTTCATCTAACGATTGAAGAGGAACCGTTTCACCTAGAATACGTCTTGCAATATTACGATATGCAATTGATGCTTTGCTTGATGGGTCCATGACAATTGGTTCACCGTTGTTAGAAGCACGAATAACATTTTCATCGTCAGCAACGATTCCAATTAAATCAACAGCCAGAAGCTGAGAAATTTCTTCCACGTCCAGCATGTCTCCATTTTTCATCATATGACTACGGATTCGGTTAATAACCAGTTTTGGAGACTCGATATCCTCTTGCTCCAATAATCCAATAATACGGTCAGCATCACGAACAGCTGAAACTTCCGGTGTTGTCACAACGAGTGCCTTATCAGCGCCAGCTACGGCATTCTTATAGCCTTGTTCAATACCAGCTGGGCAATCAATAACCACATAGTCATAGTCTTGCTTTAACTGAAGAACTAACTCTCTCATTTGTTCTGGTTGAACAGCTGTTTTGTCACTCGTTTGAGCAGCAGGAAGTAAGTACAAACATTCAAAACGCTTGTCCTTAATCAAGGCTTTTTGCGGTTGGCATCGACCTTCTACCACGTCTACAAGATCATAAATAATACGATTTTCAAGCCCCATTACAACATCCAAGTTGCGTAAGCCGATATCAGTGTCTACTAGACACACGCGCTTTCCAGCTAATGCTAGAGCAGTACCTAAATTGGCTGATGTCGTTGTTTTTCCAACTCCACCTTTACCAGACGTAACAACAATAGCCTCTCCCACTGTCAAATTCTCCTTTCTACCCTGGTCAAATTCGGTCTTAGATGCGGTAAAGTTTGCACGCGATCTATCACCATTTGATCATTATCATCTAAGTATGCACATTCCATTATATTCTCTTCCTTCTCACTGCGCTCTTCTTCTGATCGGGTAATGATATCAGCAATGCGCAGCTGTGAAGGTTTCATTAACGATGCAGCAATAACGGCGTTTTTATTGCCTCGATATCCTGCATGAGCAATTCCTTTTAAAGCACCTAATACAAATAAATTTCCTCCAGCTACAATGGTTCCTCCGGGATTTACGTCTCCGACTAGAAGCAAATCGCCTTCTACATGGAGAACCTGTCCTGAACGAACTACCTTTGTAACAGATACTAATTCACTTTCTTCTCTTACTCGGACTGCATCTTGCTTTAAAATAACGTTACTATCAATTTGTTTAACTACTAAATACTGATTTTCTTCTATGAGCGCCTTCAATTCGGTTTCCTGCTCTGTAGTTAAATAACGATTTCCGATTTTGACATACACTGTGACGATCTGATCGGCATCGCCATGCTTATTTGTCAAAAGCTTCGTCTTAAGTTCCGTCAAAAGCTCTGCAAATGAACATGTATCATTGAGATGCAACGTTAATCCATCTTTTGTTCCTTTAATTGTCACATTTTGTTGCTTTTGTTTATTCAAGACGCTCACCTCAACGAATATATAATTTCGACAGAGACTTACTCAATTCCTTTTTTTCGTTTCTTCAATCAGCATTTTTATCCTATCATGAACGAGAAGCGTAATATATGTTCCGATCAGCGTTCATCGATAAATTTAGCGAAATATTGAAAACATCTTTGAAGCGGAAATGCAAAAATGAGTGCAAATATGGCATTTAAAATGATGGTTGCGTAAAATCGCTCTTGCAAGAAGCGACCAATGGTCATATCAGATATATTAATAATGCTATTAATTCCATATACATAAAACTCAATAATGGCTACAGCTAATAGCGACATGCAGATTACGATAAGCGTATTTTGCTGAAAAATCTTCATTAGTTTTGATACGATATAGCATACGGCCGGCAATCCAAGCGCGTATACTCCTAAGACATCCGTAAAGGCAATATCGTACATGAATCCAAGGATTACCCCATATAGCATCGCTTGCTTTGGGTGATAATACACTGACATAAAAGCCAGTACCACTACAACAAAATGAGGCGATAGAATCCAGTCTCGCCATGGTGATGCCATGGCGACAAAATTAACAAAGATACTTTCAAACATAAAAACGACAAGCACGAGAATAGGAAGGACAAACCGCTTCATCAGTTAGCCTCCTCCGCCCCTAAATCGTCTTCAGCAGCGGGCGCACTTCTTTTAGCTACAACTACGTTATCTAAGTCATACAAGTCAGCAGCAGGTTTGATATAAGCTTTTTTCGTTAATCCATATTCATCAGGCTCAATTTTTGTGATAACGCCAATTGGAAGATTGCTAGGGAAAATACCGTCTTCTTGTCCTAGACCAGACGTTACTACTTTTTGCTTTTCTTTAATATCAGCATCAAATGGAATACGACGCATAACAAGCGCCTGTTCTTTATCATCATAGCCTTCAATTAAACCAAACACTTCTTTTTTAGCCTGAATTTTAGCAGATACACGGTTTGTACGATCTGATGAACTAATTAACTGCACAGTAGATGTGAACTTAGATGCATGCTTCACTTTACCAATCAGCCCTTCAGGAGTCATAACAGCCATATTTTCCTGCACATTATGAACCGTCCCTTTATCAATGGCAATTACCTCATGCCAACGGTCTGGATTACGAGCAATAACTGTTGCTTCGATTGGGTTGTATTGACTTAAATCCGTTTTTTTGTCGAGCTGTGCTCTTAATTTTTTATTTTCTTGCTGCAAAGCGTTGGCTTTCGTTTCTAATTGCATGCGTTCGTCTAAACGGGCTTTTAATACCTCGTTTTCTTCGTATGTACGCTTTAAGTCACCTACATTCTGAAAGAAACCCGCTACAAATTGTGCGGGTTCATTAAAGGTAGCCTGAACAAGACCAACCGTATCTTTGACAAACTGTTCAGGCCACGTTACATTTTTACGACCATTTAACGAAAAACCAATCAATGCCACTAATACAATAATACTGACTAATAAAATAACTAAACGTTTATTTAAGAAAAATTGTGGCACGATCTACACCTCTTAATATTTAGCGATATGAATCGCTTGTACGATTTTTAAATAAATCAATGTGTTCTAACGCTTTACCAGTTCCAATTGCAACACAGTCAAGCGGATCTTCTGCGATGACAACCGGCATATTTGTTTCCTCACTAATAACTTTATCTAAATTACGTAGCAATGCGCCACCGCCTGTTAATACAATACCGCGATCCATAATATCCGCCGCAAGTTCAGGTGGTGTTTTTTCTAATGTACTTTTTACTGAATCTACAATAGAAGCCACTGTATCTTTTAGCGCTTCTGCAATTTCTTCTGCTGAAATTTCGATTGTTTTCGGTAGACCTGTTAGTAAGTCACGTCCGCGAATTTCCATGTTTTCAATACCTTCTGGAATTCCGGCAGAACCGACTTCTACTTTTAATGCTTCTGACGTACGCTCACCGATCATTAAATTGTAATTCTTGCGAATATATTGAATAATCGCTTCATCCATCTCGTCCCCAGCGATACGGATTGACTGACATGTTACGATTCCTCCTAAAGAAATAATCGCAACTTCTGTTGTTCCTCCGCCAATATCTACTACCATACTTCCCGTTGGCTCCCAAACCGGTAGATTGGCGCCGATTGCTGCAGCAAACGGTTCTTCAATTGTATACGCATCACGCGCGCCAGCCTGACGAGTCGCATCAATAACGGCACGTTTCTCAACAGCTGTAATGCCAGAAGGTACACAAACCATTACATACGGCTTACCCGCAAACAAACTTTTTGTTTTTTGAGCTTGATTGATGTAATATTTCATCATCGTCGCAGTTGTTTCGTAATCTGCAATAACTCCATCTTTCATTGGACGAAGGGCTACTACGTTCCCAGGTGTACGACCAATCATATTTTTTGCATCGTTACCTACCGCAACGATTTGTTTTGTATCAGTTTGCAAAGCCACAACAGACGGCTCACGCACAACAATTCCTTTTCCTTTTACATAAACGAGCGTATTTGCAGTACCCAAATCTATTCCAAGGTCTCTAGTACCGATTCCAAACATGTGTCTCTTCCTTTCTCTTACCAAAATGCAAAGGTAAAAATTCCATAATTCAATTTCTTCATTTCATAAGTAACATTTTTTATTTTCTATACTTTTTTCATAGATGTCAACGCCAAATATTGTATGATAAAAAGTCATACTTTGTCTATTAATAACGAATGATTGTAAAGAACTTGTCATTTAAAATCATGACTACTATTATAACCCAAGGATTTTAAAAAGCATAGCCTTACATGTATCCTTTTTCTTTTAAACTAATATATTTTCGATCTCCGATAATTAAATGATCTAACAATTCAATTCCTATGATAAATCCGCACTCTTTTAAGCGCTTCGTTACCTCTATATCTTCTCTGCTGGGAGTAGGGTCGCCGGAGGGATGATTATGAATACAAATAAGGGATGCAGCTGAACGACGAAAGGCTTCTTTAAATACTTCTCTTGGATGGACAATAGATGAATTGAGGCTTCCGATAAAAATGGTTTGCTTGTGGAGAACTTGATTTTTCGTGTTGAGGTATAAACAGACGAAATGCTCTTGAGACAGCACGCGCATTTCTTCCATCACATAATTAGCTCCGTCTTCAGGGCCATGAATGGTATATCGCTGACTAGATTTCCGCTGTACAATCCTCTTACCTATTTCAATAGCCGCTATAATTTGAATTGCTTTTGCAGATCCGATACCTTTAATATTCATCATTTCATCAAGCGATGCATGCTGCAAAAGTTGAAGACCTTCAAAATGCGTTAATATGCGATTGGACAGCTGAAGAACAGATTCATCTTTAGTTCCAGTGCGCAGCAAAATAGCAATAAGCTCGTGGTTAGAAAGACTAGAAGCACCCATTGACACAAGGCGCTCTCGAGGTCTTTCATCTTGAGGGAAATCTTTAATTAACAATGATTGATCCAATTTCGCCACTCCTTTTTAGTAAACGAAACCGTATTGTTTTAGCTCACGTATTGTTCGGGAGAGCGGCAAGCCCACCACGGAGAAATAGTCTCCTTCAATTTTTTTAACTAGCGCAGCACCGAGACCTTGAATTCCATAAGAACCCGCCTTATCCATAGGCTCTCCTGACTCTACGTACTGTACGATTTCATCTTGTTCAATCGGCCAAAACTCTACATCTGTTTGTTCATAAAACGTATGAACTTTTGCATTTGATACGAACGCTACTCCAGTTAATACCTGATGTTTTTGACCTGACAGCATCGTAAGTGTTTCAATCGCTTCTTGTTTCGTTTTTGGCTTTCCTAAAATACGATTGCCATATACGACAACTGTATCGGCACCTAGGACAATATCCTCTTTATGATGCGAAGCAACGTCCACTGCTTTTTGCCTAGCTAAATCCATTACTACCTCGGACGGAGTGTATGATGGATTGACGATTTCTTCAATTGTACTAACGTGAACGGTAAAGGGAATGTGAAGCTGCTGAAGTAATTCTTTTCGACGAGGAGAGCCTGAGGCTAAAATTAATGTTTGTTTCATACATCTCACCTTTGCATTTTGATTTAAAAAAGAAGGACACACCGTTATTTTAGCAATTTCATCTCCAAAAGACAATAAACAAGTGAGGCAGCATTGCACTACCTCACTTGTTAAGACGTTACAAGGCTTTCATACTGCTGAAGAGCTTTTAACACGTATCGCTGAGCAAGCCAAGCATCTTTACTGCTTTTATTGTCTTCATATGAAGAAAGAGAAGCAGCAGCTTTTTGAAGGGTGCTCACCATGGTTTTAATGTCTTCATTTGACGCTTCTTTCTGAACTTTTGTCAGCTCTTTTTTCAGAGATTTGATATCGGCTACCCGCTGTCCTTCAATCGCTTTAGCAGATTGATCTAAGAGATTAGCCATAAACGGCTGCGCTGTTGTTATAACCGTTTGATCTTTTTTCCCTAATTCGCTAGTGGGCTTAATTTCATAAGACTTTACATATACATCTTTACCTTGTTGTTTATACGTTTTACTAAGTGCGTTCGCTTTTTCTTCTCCAGTGGCAGCACCAACGACAAGAGAATAGGTTTTAGGTGAAAAGATCTCGCCTGCTTCGTTCTCTTCTTTCCATTTATCCATTGCTTTATTTGCAGCAGTTTTTGATGAAAAAGCACCTGCTTGAACAATGTAAAAGGAAAAAGGTTCTAAAGTAGAAGCAGCAGCTGATGTCCCCTTCGATTCCTGTTCGCTTTTCTTTTCAGCTTCACCAACACTTTCAGTGGTAGACACTGTTTGAGAAGCTTTTTCTTCTTTCGTTTGCTCACTTGTTTGTGCTTTGCTTACAGGCTGTTCGCTTCCTGTCATCATTTTCACACCAACCATACCGATGCCGCTGCCTATTCCGACTGCTAGCAGTACAATCACAGCTGTTCGTTTGATCACACCGCCGTTTACCGTTTTAATCGAAACATTTTTAGGATGTAATCGCGGCTTTTTCTTTTTTTCATTTCTTACATCTTCAATAAACACCACTTTATTTTCTTCCACATGAGAATCTGTGGATCCCGGTTCCGGAAGAACCCACGTAAACTCGTCTTTTTCTGGCGCTTGTTCTTCCTTGGATTGACCGTTGATTTTAATTGAAATTTTTCGTTCCTGCTTGTCCACTGCCCCACCGCCTTTAGTTAACGTAGTCTTAGTACCGGTTGCAAGCTGAGGTAAACCGACATAAAACATACACTTTTTTCCATGCTATCATAGAAGAAAAAAAAAATAACAAGACATTTGTCGTCTTGTTACAAAAGGTTTTCGCTATTTAGTTACAGAAATTTTAAATTTGTCGAAGACTTGAAGCTCAATAAAAAATAGTTGCTAACATACCAATCTATCAATTCGTTTCCATGAAAATAAGCAGCGATTGTGCCTATAAAAATAAATGGAACGAAAGGAATTGGTACACCTACCTTTGCCTTTTTCATTAATAACGCTCCTATACTAACGGTTCCGCCTATTAATATAGCTAAAAAAAGCGATAGCAAAACAAGCTTTACTCCAAGCACAATACCAATCAAAGCATACAATTTAATATCTCCTTCTCCAAGCCCTCCTCTGCTGAGAAATGCGATTAGAAAGAGGAGAAAAAATGCGATTCCTCCTCCCATTAAGGAATCACTCCACGAATTTAATGGAATGAAAAGACGCTCAAGTAGAAAGATAGGCAAAAAGAAAAGCAGCACCTTATTTGGGACAATCATATAGGCTATGTCTGAGACAACTATAATTGTTAAAAAAGAAACAAAGGTTAATATGACAATCAGTTCTAACGTCATATTCAATCTAAAAAAAGCATATACAAATAAACTTCCTGTCGAAAATTCTATGAATGGGTAGATGAAGGAAATTTTTTTGCGACACATACTACATTTTCCTGCATTTTTAATGTAGGAGACTATGGGAATTAATTGTTGTGGAGAAAGAACGTATAAACAGTGTGGGCAATGAGATCTTGGAGATAAAATAGATTTTTTCTGAGGTATTCTAAGTCCTGCTACGTTATAAAATGAACCTAACGTGATACCTGAAACAAATGCATAGAGGTAAATTAAACTCATACTATTTCTTCCATCTCAGGCCTGCTGCTTACTAATTGTAGGTTTTCTTTTGAGTGAAGGAATGTATCTCGTTCCCTTAAATAGCTGCCAATAAACGGAATGAGAAAAGCTGCTAGAAGACCTATTACGATAACCAGTATGATCACTTTCATTAGAGAAATTCCTTTATTCCTCGTTGACAGTTTATCCATTTCAATATCTCTCCTTTATGGATTAGTATCAAACAGCACCTTCGTTAATAAACTGAATCATAATACCCATAAAAGTCATATTCTGTATGCCTCCTTCCTTAAAACACACTTTTTATAGGTAATAAGGATTATACCACTAAAAAACAAAAACAACATAAAAAAACGTCTGCAAAAGCAGACGTCTTTTAATAGTAAGGAGCCATAAATAAGTAGACAATTACACCTGTAAGACTTACATAAAGCCAGATTGGCATTGTCCATCGCACAATTTTTTTGTGTTTTTCAACTTGCATTGTCCAGCCCCACACAAGTGCAAACAGTGCCAGCGGAACAATAATCGCTGCTAGGAAACTGTGTGTGATCAAAATAAAGAAGTAAATGGGACGAACGATTCCTTCTCCACCAAACGTAGCTGTTTCTGTGGAAATGTAATGGAACGTTAAATATGAAACTAAAAAGAGCAGTGTGGAAGTGAATGCTGCTAAAATAAAACCTTTATGAGCATTAATATTTTTCCTGAAAATTGAAATCAACGCTGCAACTAAAAAAATAAACGTAAAACTATTCAAAATAGCATTTAACCGTGGAAAGATAGTCAAATCAAAACTTACTTTTCCTTGATAGCCAATATTCGAAAAGAATAGCAGTAAAATAATAACATTCGCTATCACTGAAAAGGTAAGAATAATACCAGTAAAGTTTTTATTACTTTTCGGTACAATTTTTTCATTATTCTTACTCATGTTAACAATCTCCTTATTTAGTGATGTACATGTTTATTATATATCACTTACCTAAGGGGTGAAAGTGACAATACTTTGAACTTAGTGCTTCCTTATTATCCGTATCCCTTCCTCACATTATGTTAAAAGCAGCAAGATTTCACTTGCTGCTTTTGCTCATTTTAGAAGAAAAGCCCGCACTTCTGATATAAAATACAGAGACCCTGTAATCACGACCATGTCTTGTTCACCTGTCGCCTTTTCTTTTACGTAAGCAATTGCTTTTTTCCACTCCTCGTCCATATGCTTATTATGATGAGTACTCATCTCATAAAGCTCTTGAGCTGGGCGAGCACGAGGAAAGTCAAACGACGTAAATGTAATACTTGCAGCGATTGTTTCAAGTTCTTGGACCATTCGATCAGCGCTTTTATCATTTAAACAGCTGAAAACTAAATGAATGCTTCGATCTTCATAATGAAGGCGTAAAGTAGATAACAAGCTATCAATGCCTTCTGCATTATGAGCCCCATCAATAATCGTTAAAGGATGCTCATTTACTATCTCAAAGCGGCCGTTCCACTTTGTATGCTGAACCCCTTTTATCATTTGCTCCTTGGAGATAGAAAGCTTTTTCTTTTCTTTTAAATAACAAACGGCCATGACAGCCAAAGCTGCATTTTTTACTTGATGATAGCCAAGCATATTTAATTCTAAATGTTCAAATGTGCCATACGGCGTTTTTAACGCAAAGCCTTCCCCATTTGCTAAGGGCTCATAGTTTTTAATGTCAAAATCTTTTCCTAACACAAATAACGAAGCCTGCTTTGACTTTGCTTCTTCAGTAATGACATCAAGCGCCTTTACTTGCTCTGCACCGGTAATAATAGGGACTTCTTTTTTAATAATCCCCGCTTTTTCTGCTGCAATTTCTTCTACCGTATCTCCTAGTATTGCCATGTGATCAAATCCAATGTTTGTAATAATACTCACCATAGGATTCACAACGTTTGTTGAGTCATATCGTCCTCCAAGACCTGTTTCAAACACAGCATAGTCAACTGACTCATGATAGCCGAAATAAAGAAAAGCCATGACTGTAATCACTTCAAATTCCGTTGCTGATCCTAAATTTGTATGTTCTAGTCGCTCCACAACAGGCTTTATTTCCTGAACAAGAGCGGTCATTGCTTCATTTGAAATAGGCTTTCCATTCACGCTGATCCGTTCATTAAATGTTTCGATATAAGGAGAAGTAAAGGTTCCAACTTTATACCCTGCTTCTTCTAACATGTTTCGCAAATAAGAAACGGTAGAACCTTTACCGTTCGTACCAGCAACATGAATAGCATTTAAATTTTGCTGCGGAAAATCAAGCTGCTCTAGCATCCATTCCATTCGTTCTAACCCCGGCTTGATTCCAAAGCGAAGCCTGTTATGAATCCAATCAAGCGCTTCTTCATATGTCGTTATCATCTTTTATTCACCTTTCTTTTCCATCGCTATTATTATGTAAAGAAAAAGCGTCGCTATACAAGCCACGCTTTTTCTGTTGGTTCATTAACCCATTGATTATCCGCGTAATTCAGCAATACGAGACTGAACAGCTTCGCGTTTTTCAACATAATCCTGCTCTTTTGCACGCTCTTCTTCTACTACTTTAGCAGGCGCTTTTGCAATAAAACCTTGGTTGTTTAATTTCTTTTGTACACGTTCTACTTCTTTGTTTAACTTGTCGTATTCTTTTTCTAAACGCGCGATTTCTTCTTCGATATTAATTAAACCTTCAAGAGGTAAAATTAATTCTGCGCCTGTTACAACAGCAGTCATCGCTTTTTCATCTAATGAAACATCTGTTGAAATCACAAGCTCACTTGGATTACAGAAACGTTCTACATACGCACGGTTCTTTTCGAGCTGGCTTTGAATATTTTCACCTTTAGCTTTGATAAATAATTTTACTTGTTTGCTCATCGGCGTGTTCACTTCAGCACGAATGTTACGAACAGCGCGGATAATATCTACAAGTAAACGCATATCGTTAGCAGCTTCTTTATCAGAAAGCTCAGGGCGTACTTCCGGCCATTTAGCTACTGTAATTGATTCGCCTTCATGCGGCAAGCTTTGCCAAATTTCTTCGGTAATAAACGGCATGAATGGATGTAAAAGTCGCATTGTATTATCAAGTACATAAGCTAAAATTGAGCGAGTTGTCTTTTTAGCTGCTTCATCTTCTCCGTAAAGAGGAAGTTTAGCCATTTCAATGTACCAATCGCAGAAATCATCCCAAATAAAGTTATAGAGAATACGTCCAACTTCACCGAATTCATATTTGTCAGCTAATTTTGTTACGTGCTCAATCGTTTCATTTAAGCGCGTTAAAATCCATTTATCAGCAACAGACTTTTCGCCTGATAAATCAAGCTCTTCAAATGTGATGCCGTCCATGTTCATTAATGCAAAACGAGAAGCATTCCAAATTTTATTTGCAAAGTTCCATGTCGCTTCGACTTTTTCAAAGCTGAAGCGTAAATCTTGTCCTGGTGAGCTTCCTGTAGATAAGAAGTAGCGAAGAGAATCTGCACCGTATTTCTCGATTACTTCCATTGGATCTACACCGTTACCAAGTGATTTACTCATTTTACGACCTTCAGCATCTCGTACAAGACCGTGAATGAGTACATCGTCAAACGGACGTTTACCCGTAAATTCAAGACCTTGGAAAATCATACGAGATACCCAGAAGAAAATAATATCGTAGCCTGTTACAAGCACATTTGTTGGGTAGTAGCGTTTGAAATCAGCTGCATCCACATCGGGCCAGCCCATTGTTGAGAATGGCCATAGCGCTGAACTGAACCATGTGTCTAATACATCTGAATCTTGTTCCCAGTTTTCGATATCTGCTGGAGCCTCATGATCTACGTATACTTCTCCAGTTTCTTTATGATACCAAGCTGGAATGCGATGTCCCCACCAAAGCTGACGCGAAATACACCAGTCGCGAATATTTTCCATCCAGTGTAAGTATGTCTTTTCAAAACGATCAGGCACAAAGTTTACTTTTTCTTCTTGTTTTTGAAGATCTACTGCTTTATCTGCTAACGGCTGCATTTTTACAAACCACTGAGTTGATAAATAAGGTTCAACAACGGCACCGCTTCGTTCACTGTGACCTACTGAATGCATGTGGTCTTCAATGTTGAACAATACACCGTCTTCTTGAAGGTCTTTAACAATTTGCTTACGGCAAGCAAAACGATCCATTCCTTCATATTTACCTGCTTTGTCGTTCATCGTACCGTCTTGATTCATCACTAAAATACGCTCTAAATTATGGCGGTTTCCAATTTCAAAATCGTTCGGGTCATGAGCAGGCGTGATTTTCACCGCACCAGAACCGAATTCCATATCTACATAATCATCGCCTACGATTGGAATTTCACGCCCTACAATCGGAAGGACAACCTTTTTGCCAATTAAGTGCTTATAGCGATCATCTTCAGGGTGAACAGCTACAGCCGTATCTCCTAGCATTGTTTCAGGACGAGTTGTTGCGATTTCAATATGTCCAGAACCATCTGCCAACGGATAGCGCATATGATAAAACGCACCTTGTACATCTTTGTAAATAACCTCGATGTCTGAAAGAGCTGTTTTTGTAGCTGGATCCCAGTTAATAATATATTCTCCGCGATAGATTAACCCTTTTTTGTAAAGCGTTACGAATACTTCGCGCACTGCTTTAGAAAGGCCTTCATCAAGCGTGAAGCGCTCGCGTGAATAGTCTAAGCCAAGTCCTAGCTTCGACCACTGCTGGCGAATAAAGCTTGCATATTCTTCTTTCCATTTCCACGTTTCGGCTACAAAATTTTCGCGGCCTAGATCGTAGCGGCTTTTCCCTTCGCTGCGAAGCTTTTCTTCTACTTTTGCCTGCGTTGCAATCCCCGCATGGTCCATGCCAGGAAGCCATAAAACGTCATAGCCTTGCATGCGCTTCATACGCGTTAAGATGTCTTGTAACGTTGTATCCCAAGCGTGGCCTAAATGCAGCTTGCCCGTTACGTTTGGGGGTGGAATTACAATTGTATATGGCTCTTTTTCAGGGTCATTTGTTGCTTCAAAAAACTTCCCGTCTAACCAATACTGATAACGATTTTCTTCAACGGCTTTTGGATCATACTTCGTTGGAAGAGTCACTTCTTTTTCAGACATAATGTATACCTCCATAATATAAAGTTTCAGTCTTTAGAAACTGTGTAAAGCTTTTATAAACATAAAAAAACTCCTTTCCTAATAAAAGGACGAAAGGAGTTGATTTCGCGGTACCACCTTTTTTTATAGACGTATCCCGTTTGATAAGCCTATACACTTCATTTCATAACGGTTGATTAACCGGCTTTTTCTACTGAGCTATGCAGCTGTTCAAAAAAGCTACTCATAGGCGACATTCCGAGTGCACATTCTTAAGAAATCTCACAGCAACTGATTTCTCTCTCTGAAAGACGAACATCCCGTACTCTTCCTATTCACTGTATTTATGTATGAATTTCTCTTAATTATACTATATGAAAAAATGTTGAATCGTCAATAATCTTCTCCATTTTTTTATGATTATATTCATAATTTTTTTGTTCTGCTCTTTATTTTTTCATTCGCTCGCTAATTTTGGAAATAAAATGAAGAGCCCACTCAAAAAAATGTCACCATTTCTTTCTTTTTTCATATACTTACTTTAACCTGGGCACGTGGATTGAAAGGGGCATGTACAAATGAAGAAACGAATAAATGTAAATTCGTATCAGCTGCAGCGGTGGCTCAAAACAGCAGGAGCGGCTTGTGGACAGTTTATTGTTCCTTTAACAATTTTTCAAGGTATACGTACACTATTTTTCCCTACAACCTTTGATGTACTGTTGTTGGCATTGCTTGCCATACTAGCGGTTGCTTTATATTCCGACTGGATTTAAAAACCCAAGCGCTATTCGTTCGCTTGGGCTTGTGCAGCTGCTTCCGCTGCCATTTTTTTTTGCTGATCTACTTCAAATATTTTAATATTGAGCTGTTCAATGTTTTTCGTCAGCCAGTATGCTCGAATAAATGACTGCATATGTTCAAGCTCTGTTTTACTTTCTTTATGTTGCCTATATTGAACGATACACTGATACAAGGGTTCTGGAAACGCCAAATAACTGTGTAAAAGCAGCCGTTCCTCTTCTCTGAGAGCAAAATGTTTTTCATACGTACTAAACCACTCATAGCTGTCATAGGTAGTTACTGGGTATGTGCGAAGAGTACGGAAATAAAATGAGACCAAATCATAAATCGGTGAAGCATCTTTTGCATGTTCAAAATTAATAAAAAAACCATTTCCCCGCTCGTCATAGATAAAATGTTTAGCCGATAGCTTTCCATGAGAAGTAACCAGCCGGATCTTTTCCTTTTCTTCCATTTCATCGTTCCACTGATCGAGCTTTCCAAAACCAAATTCAAGCGCTCTTGTCATTTCATAATAAAATGTACAGTAATGCAATTCAAACGGGGACATATAAACTTTCTTCTCGCATTCTACTACGTACTGCTTCAGCTCTTCCTGACGTTTTTCCCACGTTTCTTTCATCGATGTATAATGATTTTCTATATCTTCTTTTTTCACTTCTACTTCCTGCGCCGAAGCGCCGTGAAGCTTAGCAAGCTCTTGAAATAATTTATGATATCGAATATCACGCTCTTCGGTCGGATTATTTGGGAGCCACGGCATTAAGTAATACGAGCCGCTTTCATCTGAAACAATGGGCTGAGAACGCTTCGTTTGATAAATAGGGACAAATCCCATCCATCCTTTTTGATACACGTTCTGCAGCTTTTGAATGAAGTTTTGATTTCGTTCTTGATGATTCGCCATTTCTTTAAGCGCAAACACGCCGGTTTTCGTATAGACTTTTTTTACTTTTCCGTAGTCTTCGATAAAGTCAACATCTAAGTCATATTCTTTTAACAATACTTTGTAGTCTGCTACTGTCCGCTGCATCTATATTCTCCTTCCTCATAAAAAATAAAGAAAACAGTTAAGACATTATATGCGTCAAAACTGTTTTCTTTCCGACTTTAACGAACGGGAATATTTAAGATGCTTCCTTCTTCCAGCTCATATTCATCTTCTAAATTATTTACTCGTAAAATGTTTTGTACATTCGTATTATAGCGGTTTGCTATCGTATCAAGCGAATCTCCGTCTTGAACAATACAAAGCTTCCACGTTGAAAAAGCTTCTTCTTGCCGCGAAAAGAGCTTTGTTAAATAAAGGGCGTTTTCATTTCGGCCGCTTTCATTTTCTTCTTTCCGAAATTCAACAATAATCTTTTCCTCTTCTTGTTCAGCTTCTTCTTGCTCAGTCTCTTGTTGAACGTCAGCATACGTATTCAATTCACTAGCTTGCGATTCTTCGAAGCTTTCTTGCTCTTGACGAAGCTGAAAGAGCTCAATCACGTTGTCTTCTCTTTCTTCCTCGATTTGGGCCTCTTTTTTCACTTCGACTTCAAATGGTTCATATGCTTCCTCTTCATATTCCACGACCGGCTCAGCACGAGATTCTTTTTTAAATACAGATGAAAAATAACTAGGGGGCTCTTCTGAATGCTCTTCTTCAATAGCCTCTGCTTCTAAAAGTGCGGGAGCTTCACGATAGCTTACGTCAAACTCTTGTTCTTCTTGTTCCTCTTCTTGAGCAACGTTTTCAGTATATACTTCTTCAGCATCGTCCACTTCTTCATAGGAGACGATGTGCTGTTCCTCCGAAAACTCTTCCTCTTCTTCTCGTTCTTCATGCTGTTCTCCGTACAACCCTGTGATGGACAAGTCAGCCATTAGCTGCAGCTGATTTGTGCCCGGCAATTCATAATCAAATAAATCAATAGATACATATACGTCTTCAATACTTTGAATACGATTTTTAGGAATGGTAATATCAACAGGAAATTGATGTGATAATTCAGCCGTTCCGTCTTCACGGACAGAGATAGATTGCACTTGATTCTCATTTGTATATTCGCGTAACGAGTGCTCTCCCTCGTACGTTTCGTATTCACCTGTTAATTGTAATGCTCCTCGAATAGACACGTATTGGTCATATTCTTGAATAGATACTTGAGGCTCTAAGGAGATAGACAAAAGTTGTGAGACTTCCTGTCCTTTTTGAAACCATACTGATTCTTCTACGGAAAAACGCAGACATGATAAATTATCCTGCGACAAATTGTTCTCCCCCTTCCAACACCCGCCAGGTAATAGCGCGGTCATTAAAGATGTATGAACAAATAAATTAAAATATGTCTTTAAAACTAAAAAAGCTTACGGAATACTCCGTAAGCTTTGATATAAAAGTCAATCTTATTTATCTGTTTATCCACGTAACTTCGAAAAAGCTTTTTCAGCTGCTGCAATTGTATGTTCAATGTCTGCATCTGTATGAGAAGTTGATAAAAACATTCCTTCGAATTGAGAAGGAGGTAAAAACACGCCTTCATTAGCCATTTCACGATAGTAAGCTGCAAAATAATCTAAATTCGATGTTTTCGCTGTTTCGTAATTTATTACCTGTTCGTTTGTAAAGAAGAAACCGATCATTGAACCAGCTCGGTTCACCGTAAACGGCACATCATATTTTTCAGCTGCTGCCATCAATCCTTCTTCTAAGCGATCTGCTTTACGAATGAACTCATCGTAGGATTGAGGTGTTAGCTGCGTTAACGTCTCGTATCCAGCTGTCATCGCAAGCGGATTACCTGATAATGTACCTGCTTGATAAATCGGGCCGCTTGGTGCAACTCGCTCCATAATTTCAGCTTTACCACCGTAAGCACCTACTGGTAAACCACCACCGATTACTTTTCCTAAGCAAGTTAAGTCAGGCGTAATGTTATAGTAGCCCTGTGCACAGTTGTACGCTACGCGGAACCCTGTCATTACTTCATCAAAAATGAGCAGTGAGCCATATTCTGATGTGATATCACGAAGCCCTTGTAAGAAACCTGGCTGAGGCGGTACCACACCCATATTTCCTGCTACCGGTTCAACGATTACTCCGGCAATGTCATCTCCGAATTCTTTAAAAGCATATTGTACGCTTTCTAAATCATTGTACGGCACTGTAATCGTGTTTTTAGCGATTCCTTCAGGCACTCCCGGGCTATCTGGTAGGCCTAACGTTGCAACGCCTGAGCCAGCTTTAATTAGAAGAGAGTCACCGTGTCCATGGTAACAGCCTTCAAATTTTAAAATTTTGTTGCGGCCCGTATAGCCACGTGCTAAACGCAGTGCGCTCATCGTTGCTTCCGTACCTGAACTCACCATACGGACGATTTCGATTGAAGGAACGCGCTCAATAACAACCTTAGCAAGCTCATTTTCAATTAATGTTGGTGCACCAAAGCTTGTACCAGATTCCGTTACTTTTTTTACTGCTTCAACTACTTGATCGTTGGAATGTCCGTGAATTAAAGGTCCCCATGATAAGACGTAGTCAATATATTTGTTGCCGTCAATATCGTAAATCGTAGCGCCTTTTCCTCGTTCCATAAAAATAGGATCCATATCTACTGATTTAAATGCACGAACAGGACTGTTTACTCCACCCGGCATTAATTGCTGCGCTTCTAAAAAAGCTGCTTTTGACTTTTCATAACTTCTCATGTGTAAGCCTCCTTAATTACTTGTCAGATAACCAGCGTGCTGCGTCTTTAGCATGATACGTTACAATTAAATCCGCTCCTGCACGCTTCATGCTAATTAATTTTTCAAGAACAATCTCTTTTTCATTTACCCAGCCGTTTTGAGCTGCCGCTTTAATCATTGAATATTCACCGCTCACATTATAAGCCACTACCGGTAAATTAAACGTATTTTTCACATCGCGCATAATATCTAAATATGATAGAGCTGGTTTTACAATTAAGAAATCTGCTCCTTCTTCGACATCAGATTCCGCTTCTCGAAGTGCTTCTAAGCGATTGGCTGGGTCCATTTGATATGTTTTACGGTCTCCAAATTGAGGAGAAGAATGCGCTGCATCGCGGAATGGTCCGTAAAAAGCAGATGCATATTTAACAGCATAAGACATCACGGGCACATCTTCAAATCCACCTTCGTCTAGACCGTGGCGAATAGCTGCCACGAAACCGTCCATCATGTTTGAAGGCGCAATAATATCCGCTCCTGCTTTAGCTTGACTAACCGCTGTACGCGCTAATAAGTCAAGGCTAGGATCGTTTAAGATTTTTCCGTCTTCAATTACACCACAGTGGCCATGATCTGTGTATTGACATAAGCATGTATCTGCGATAACAACAAAGTCTGGAAAATTTTCTTTAATTTGACGAATACCTTTTTGGACAATTCCGTGGTCATGGTATGCCTGTGAGCCCACCGCATCTTTTTCAGCGGGAACACCAAATACCATAGCTGACTTGATTCCTAAATCGACTAACTCTTGGATTTCATCATTCAAGTAGTCTAAAGAAATTTGATCCACACCTGGCATTGATTTTACAGCATTTCTTTTTTGTTCACCTTCTACAATAAAAATAGGATATATAAAGTCTTCAGGATGTAAATGTGTTTCGCGTACAAGCGCACGCATATTTACAGAATTACGAAGACGACGATGACGTGTAAATTGTAAGTCTTTCATGTTAAAATCCTCCTTTATTATTCAAAACAACTAACCAACATATCTATCATACCATTTATTGTGTATGTGTTAGGAACAAGATGCTTAATTCCATACTCGCTCGCTGTCTGACTCGTAATAGGACCGATGCAAACAACTTTGGTTCTATTTATAAGCTCAAGCCAATTCGGAATATCTTTAACTGACTCGACAAAAAATCTCACTGTAGAAGAACTTGTAAAAGTAATGGCATCAATTCCTGTTTCTAAATGTTGCTTAACCAAGCGTTCAGATTCTTGATTTTGAATGGTATGATATACAACTAGATCCGTTACCTCACACTCTTTTAACCCATCTTTTAAAACAGAGCGGGCTAATTGTCCTCGTACAAGGAGAACTCGCTCGTGATGTGACACATTTGCTTTTAACGACTCAAGAAGTGATTCCGCAACGTATTCTTTTGGAACAAGTTGCACATTAACATCGTGTTTTTCTAGCAATTTTGCGGTTTTTTCTCCAACCGCAGCCACTTTTAATCTTTTTAAAACACTCCAACTGATATTTAACTCTTTTAGCCATTCAAAGAAAAAAGAAATGCCGTTTTGACTTGTAAAAACAATCCAATCAAAACAGTCAATCGACAGCAGGACATCTTCCACTTCTTTTTCATTGTTAGAACGTACGAACGTGAGGACTGGTAAGCTTAAAGGTATGCCTCCAAGCTTTTTAACCTGCGCTGCAAATGAATGAGCCTGCTTCGCTTCTCTTGTAATCAAAACTTTTTTCAAAAAAAGAGGAGCCTCATGACTCATTATTTGTCCAGCTCCTCTTTTACACGGTCAATTAAAAGCTTAGCTCCTTGAGATGTTAAGCGCTCAGCAGCTTCTGAACCGATAGCAACGGGGTCTTTTCCCGTAATGTGCTCTTTGTAAATCGTTTTGCCATCAGGAGACGCAACTAGCGACGTTAGCTCAATGTTTCCACCGTCCAATATACGCCCATAACCCGCAATCGGCACTTGGCATCCGCCTTCCATCTCTTTTAAAAATACGCGTTCAGCTCTAACAGCACGAGCGGTTTCATCATGATTTAGAGCTTGAAGAAGCGATAATAATTCATGGTCATTTTCTCGGCATTCGATAGCTAAAGCTCCTTGTCCCACAGCGGGAACGCTTATTTCCGGCTCTAGGTACTGAGTGACCGTATCTTTCGACCAGCCCATACGAGATAACCCTGCAGCTGCCAAGATAATCGCATCGTAATCTTCATTTTTTAATTTCTCTAGGCGTGTATCGATATTTCCTCGAATCCATTTAATTTCGATATCTGAACGCATAGATAGAAGCTGTGCCCCTCGACGCAAGCTGCTTGTCCCAATCACAGCACCGCTTGGTAGCTCCTCAAATCGCTCACCATTTTTTGAAATAAGCGCATCACGATGATCTTCTCGTAAAGGAATACATCCAATCGTTAATCCTTCTGGCAAAACAGCCGGCATATCTTTCATACTATGAACGGCCATATCAATTTCTTTATCTAACATGGCTTGTTCAATTTCTTTTACAAAAAGACCTTTACCGCCTACTTTGGACAGCGTTACATTTAAAATTTGGTCCCCTTTTGTAACCATTTCTTTAATTTCAAACTCAAAAGGAAGACCTTGTTTTTTTAACTGTTCAATGACCCACTTGGTCTGTGTTAACGCAAGTTTGCTTCGACGAGAGCCGACAATAATTTTTCGCATGTTGTCCTCCTAATTACGAACCCCAAAAGTGAAAATTCGATAAACTGCCAAATAAAAAGAAATTAATAAGTAAGACTAAGAACAATCCAATATTCCACATTGCGATTGCCTTTCCTTGAATACCTCTACGCAGTCTAGCATACAAGTAAGCGCTGTATGCAACAAACATTAAAAATGAACCTAACACTTTTGTATCGTACCAATGAAAATCTACGTATTTAATATAAGCCCATATGATTCCTAAGATTAACGAAAGCAATAACAGCGGTACACCAATTAAAATTAATACATAGGACATGTAATCTAGCTTTGTTAAATCTTCAATTCTTAGCAAGCGCTTGCCCCACTTCTTCTTTTTCAATAAATTATACTGAACAAGATACAGGGCGGAAAAAACAAAAGAGACTGAAAAAGCGCCGTAAGATAAAATAGCCATAGTAATATGAATGATTAATAATTCTGACACAAGGCGCTCCGACTGGACAGCAGTGTATGTTTCAAGTGGAGCAAACGTATGAATAGCCATAATTAAGAAACCAATCACATTTGTAAAAAACACCATAAAATCAACGCGGAACAGGCGATTAATCACAAGTGAAAGAGTAATTAAGACCCACGCGTAAAAATACAGCCCTTCAGAAACGGTCAGAATAGGAAACCTTCCCGTCTCAAACATTCGTAAAATTAAAAAGGCTGTTTGCAAAACCCACACAATAGAAAGTAACCAGAAGGCTATCGAGTTTGCCTTCCGGTTATTTTGTACAAAATCAATAAAATATAATAAAACGCTCACCGCGTATAAAATCACAATCAATTCATAGATTCTGGTTAATTCCATATCAACCATTATTCAATCCTCACTTAAGACTGATAAGCTACTGAATGAGACGTAATCGATGTATGAAGCTGCTCTTCTTTTTCTTTTTGTAAAGCAACTTCCTGTTCAATATTAAAAATCTTCATGAACAGCTCTAAAGACTCTTCAGCATGTTTCTCTCCAGCCAATTCTTTCGCGTGTAAAATTGGATCGCGAAGAAGTTGATTAATTATACTTTTTGTATGTTTATTTAAAACTTTACGCTCACGCTCAGATAAATCTGGAAGCTTACGATCAATGCTTTTCATCGTTTCAGCTTGAATGGTAAGTGCTTTTTGACGAAGTGCAGAAATAACAGGCACAACGCCTAATGTACCAAGCCAAGACTTGAAAGCAACAATTTCAGCTTCAAGCATAATTTCAATTTCATCCGCAGCTTTTTGACGCTCTTGCAAATTGGATTCTACAATCCCGTTTAAATCGTCGATATCATATAAAAAGACCGTCTCTAGCTCGTCTAGTTCTGGATCTAAGTCACGCGGAACGGCGATGTCTACCATAAACAATGGACGACCTTTACGCGTACGCTCGGCTTCACTCATCATTTGTTTCGTTACTACATAGTCATTAGCCCCTGTTGAACTAATTAAGATATCTGCTTCGCTTAAAGCATGTTGAAGATCAGCAAACGGTTTGGCTTCTCCAGAAAAACGGTTTGCTAGCTCTTGTGCCTTTTCAAATGTTCGATTCACTACCGTTACTTTTTTAGCTCCGCTGCCATATAAATTCTGTACGGCAAGCTGACCCATTTTTCCCGCACCAAGAATCAACACATGTTTGGATGATAAGTCTCCAAAAATCTTTTTAGCAAGCTCTACAGCTGCATAGCTGACAGAAACTGCATTCGCACCAATTTCTGTTTCATGATGAGCTTTTTTGGCTAATGTCACAGCTTGTTTAAACAGCTGATTAAAAACCGTTCCAATTGTTTCTTCTTCTTGAGCAAGCAAAAAGCTTGAACGCACTTGTCCAAGAATTTGTGTTTCACCAATCACCATTGAATCTAATCCACATGCTACTCGGTATAAATGTTCGATGGCTCCATCATTTTCATAGATGGTTAAATAAGGCGAAAACTCTTCTTTATCTATTCCGAACCATTCAGCTAAAAATGCTTTTACATAATAACGGCCCGTGTGTAATTGATCAACAACAGCATAAATTTCCGTACGATTGCATGTTGAAACAATGATGTTTTCCAAAATACTTTTTTGGCCGCTTAACGTTTTCATGGCAGATGCTAGTTCTTGCTCATTAAAACTAAGCTTTTCTCTTATTTCAACAGGGGCTGTTCGAAAGTTTAAGCCGACTGCTATAATATGCATTTGTACATACCCCCTATAATTGAAATGTGCTTATTTATCCGAATTTGACGGGCAGTAACCCCTAAAATTCCAAAGAGCTACAGTGAGATAACTGCCCGTAAAATCCGGCGTTCTTCATTCTACTATTCGTAAAAAGCGGCGGACATTACACAGGTGTAAGCTTCGCCTTATCTCTAACTATTATAACATGTTCTATAAGTCATTCGAAAAAAAAATGTGAACAGTCTTTGAAAACATGTGTTAAGATATTAACTGTTATTCCGTAATAAATTGTATCAAAAAAGCAGCGTTTTATCACGTTTTCTGTTTTGAAACACCTGGAGGTTACTATGAAAAAGCAATCAATGTTTTTTGGTGTCTTACTAGTTGGATTTGGAATCTTTTTCTTACTGAATGAACTACATATGAGCATTGCAGCAAAGGTATACACGTGGCCTGTACTGTTAATTTTAATAGGAGCAGCCCTGTTAACTGAGTCTGCTTTATCTCAAGATCATTCAAACTTGCTTGCAAGCTACATATTAATCACTTTAGGTATTCATTTCTATGTAAGTGAACAAATTCCCTTTTGGCCTACGAATATTAGCATGGTCGTTTTTATGGTGGCCATTAGCTTTTTACTCAGTGCTAGAAAAGCCAAATCAGGCTTTTTCCAAGGCGGCACCCTTTTAATTATTGCCATTTTAATGATGTTTTCAGACCGTCTTAAACTATTTTTGCCAAAAGTTGAAGACGGCGTAAATTATTTAACAACCTTCTGGCCTATTTTATTGTTACTAGTTGGGCTATATTTATTATTTTTCAAACGCAAGTAATCTATGTAAACAAGTTAAAAAAATGGAACGTTTGACTCACTTCCTGTTAGAGTGATGATAAACGTTCCATTTTTTTAGATTCTATTCCTTTGTTTAGTGAGTCATGCGATACTGCAAAGATTTCCACGCTTTATCTTTTCCTTCACCTGTTTCAGATGAGAAATGAATTAATTCATCATTTGGATCTAAGTCCAGCGTTTCTCTCACTACTTTTAAGTGCTTTTGCCATTTTCCTTTAGGAATTTTATCAGCTTTCGTCGCAATAACCATAACGGGAAGGTCATGGTGCTTCAAAAACTCATACATCATAACGTCATCCTTTGAAGGGGCATGGCGTAGATCAACAATCATTAACACAGCTTTAAGCTGCTCACGATTTGTTAAATACGTTTCAATCATTTTCCCCCATGCTTCACGCTCTTTTTTAGACACTTTTGCAAATCCGTAGCCAGGTACGTCTACAAAGTGAAGGATTTCATTAATTAAAAAGAAGTTAAGCGTTTGAGTTTTTCCGGGCTTAGACGACGTACGCGCTAAGCTTTTGCGATTGAGCATCTTGTTAATAAAAGATGATTTTCCTACATTTGAACGGCCTGCTAACGCAAACTCTGGCAGGTTTTCTTTAGGATATTGTTCAGGGCGTACGGCACTGATGACAATATCGGCTTGAGTTACTTTCATTTTACCTCTCCTACTAGCGCATGTTCCAATACTTGGTCCACATGTGACACAAGAACGATGTCTAATTCCTCTTGTACACTGTCAGGGATATCTTCAATATCACGTTCATTATCATGAGGGATTAATATTTTAGTTAATCCGGCACGATGTGCACTAAGTGACTTTTCTTTTAAACCGCCGATTGGTAATACGCGACCTCTTAGTGTAATTTCTCCTGTCATTCCTACTTCTCTGCGCACTGGTTTACCCGTTAGTGCTGATACTAGAGCAGTGGCAATGGTAATTCCTGCAGAAGGTCCATCCTTTGGTACAGCTCCTTCTGGAACATGGATATGAATATCATGTTTTTCATAAAACTTTTCATCAATCCCTAGTTTCTCTGCATTTGAACGCACGTAGCTAAATGCTGCCTGAGCTGATTCTTTCATTACGTCTCCAAGCTTTCCGGTTAGCACTAGTCTTCCTTTACCAGGGGACAAGCTTACTTCAATGGCTAGCGTGTCTCCTCCTACAGTTGTGTAAGCAAGACCTGTAGCAACGCCGACTTGATCTTCCGTCTCAGCCTGTCCGTAACGGAACCTAGGCTTACCAAGGAATTCTTCAAGCGTTTTGGCCGTCACCACCACGCGCTTTTTCTCGCCAGAGACTACGATACGAGCTGCTTTTCGGCAAATGGAAGCAATTTCGCGTTCAAGGTTACGAACACCAGCTTCTCTCGTATATAAACGGATGATTGCTGTTAACGCGTCATCGCGAATCTGCAAATTGCCCTTTTGCAATCCGTGATTTTCTAGCTGGCGCAGCAATAGGTGACGCTTCGCGATTTCAAGCTTTTCCAGCTCCGTGTAACCAGCAATTTGAATAATTTCCATTCGATCGCGCAGCGGTCCCGGAATCGTAGCTAAGTTATTAGCTGTAGCCACGAACATCACTTTTGATAAATCATACGTTTCTTCTATATAGTGATCGCTGAAATTATGGTTTTGTTCAGGATCCAATACTTCTAACAAAGCAGAAGACGGGTCTCCACGGAAATCATTTGACATTTTATCGATTTCATCAAGCAGAAATACCGGATTAATCGTTCCTGCTTTTTTCATTCCTTGAATAATGCGTCCAGGCATAGCTCCCACGTACGTGCGACGATGACCGCGGATTTCTGACTCATCTCTCACGCCGCCTAGAGACACTCGTACAAAATGACGATCTAGAGACGTAGCAATTGAACGGGCTAGGGATGTTTTCCCTACGCCAGGAGGTCCTGCTAAACATAAAATAGGGCCTTTAAGAGATTTTGTCAACTGCTGCACAGCTAGATATTCTAATACGCGTTCCTTCACTTTTTCAAGGCCATAGTGCTCATCGTTCAGCACTTGTTCAGCATTATGAATATTGAGCGTATCTTCCGTTTCATTTGTCCAAGGTAGCGCAATCAACCACTCGATATAATTTCGAATGACTGAGCTTTCAGCGGAGGTAGCAGGAATTTTTTCATAGCGATCCAATTCTTTAAACGCCACTTGTTTGACATGGTCCGTCATCCCACTTGCTTCAATTTTTTCGCGAAGTGTTGCTACTTCTCCCGTCTTTCCTTCTTTGTCTCCAAGCTCTTTTTGAATCGCCTTCATTTGCTCACGAAGATAATACTCTTTCTGAGTGCGTTCCATTGATTTCTTTACACGCTGTCCAATTTTTTTCTCCAGCTGCAAAACTTCTTGCTCGTCTTGAATATGAGAAATGATCGTATTTAATCTTTCTTTCACATCAGTTATTTCTAAAATTTCTTGTTTAAGCTGAATTTTTATTGGTAAATGAGAGGCTACAATATCCGCTAATCTTCCTGGTTCTTCAATGTCGCTTACGGTTGAAAGAGTTTCAACGGACACCTTTTTGGAAAGTTTTATGTATTGTTCGAAATAGTCTAAAAGCGTGCGCATCAGCGCTTTATCTTCTACATCAACCTGATGTTCTTCGTTTTGCTTTTCCACGTGCACAACAAAATATTCTTCGCTGTCTTCAAATTCTGTAACGGTTACACGATTTAGTCCTTCTACTAAGACGCGCATCGTTCCATTCGGCAACTTTAGCATTTGTTTAATTTTTGCTAACGTACCGGTTCTATATAAATCCTCTTTTGTTGGTTCATCGATACCCATATCTTTTTGTGATACTAAACAAACTAAGTGATCATCCATCATTGCTTTTTCTAATGCTTGCACAGATTTATCTCGCCCAACATCTAAATGAAGCACCATTGTCGGATAGACGATCAAACCTCGTAAAGGCAATAGCGGCATTGTCAATTTTTCTTTTTCTGCCATGCAATGAACACCTCCAATGCTCGTCAATTAAAGTATGTAAAGTGTGAATTCTTTTAACAATTTTATCTCATTTGTATACACATGTCTAACAATAGTAATTACTAATTGTACCATGAGAAAGAATTAAAAGGCAAAATATATCTTTTTAAGCTCTTTTCATAAAAAAACGCCTTTTTCGTTGGCTGTGTATAAAGGTTTTATACGCGAAAAAGGCGATGAATATTCATCTGACCATTAATTTTTAATTATCATGATAGAATTAGCTAGATTCTCTATTTGAAATAGCTGGATCTACCGACAAATGTGCAACATGCTCATGTACAGACAATAGTGCTTGTTCGAACACCTCTGTTAAATGATGGACAGGAATAATATCGATACCTTTTACCTTTTCTACCATTGCATTCATATTTTCCTTTGGCACAATCACCGTCTGAACGCCCGCTTGTTTTGCTGCCTTGATTTTTGGAATCACACCGCCAATTGGCTTTACGTTGCCGTGCAGACCAATTTCTCCTGTCATTGCTACCGTATGTTTAATTGGCACTTCATAAATCGCTGAGTAGATACCTGTTGCCATCGCAATACCAGCAGAAGGTCCATCAATTGGCACGCCTCCCGGAAAGTTTACATGAATATCATACTCATCGGCTGGAACATCCATTGAACGAAGAACCGTTATGACATTTTCAATTGAGCTTTTAGCCATACTTTTACGGCGGATAGACTTCCCTTGAGTCCCTATACTTTCCTCTTCAACGATACCTGTAATAATAATGTTCCCTTTCTCTTTTGCAGGAATCGCTTTGACTTCAATTTCTAAAAGTGCTCCAGAGTTGGGCCCGTACACCGCTAATCCATTAATAAGTCCCACTTTTTCCTCATCTGCAATTTTCGGATCGTGTCTTGGAGATAGTTGACTAGAATGAACAATCCATTCAATATCTTCATTTTTAATGTCCGTTCGTTCCTCTGATATCGCTAATCCAGCCGCAATTTGCATCATATTAACCGTTTCACGTCCATTGCGTGCATATGTAGAAAACAGAGATAAACCTTCTTCTGATATATCCATTCTTACTTTATTTGCTGCTTTTTTTGCAACTGTAATAATTTCGTCACGATCAAGCTCACGGAAAAATACCTCTACGCATCTGGAACGAATGGCAGGCGGAATTTCATTAGGCGTTCTAGTCGTCGCACCAATCAAGCGAAAGTCTGCTGGCAACCCATTTTGAAAAATATCGTGAATATGTGTCGGGATTTGTGTGTTTTCTTCGCTGTAATAGGCGCTTTCCATAAACACTTTTCGATCTTCTAGAACCTTTAACAGCTTATTCATCTGAATAGGATGGAGCTCTCCAATTTCATCAATAAATAAAATTCCCCCGTGTGCATCTGTAACCGCTCCTTGTTTTGGCTGCGGAATTCCAGCTTGGCCCATGGCACCTGCTCCTTGGTAAATAGGATCATGAACAGACCCAATCAAAGGATCAGCAATGCCCCGCTCATCAAAACGCGCCGTAGTTGCATCTAACTCTACAAATACAGCCGATTGTTTGAAAGGTGATTTTTTATTTTTTTTTGCTTCTTCTAACACTAAACGTGCTGCTGCTGTTTTTCCTACTCCAGGCGGCCCGTATACAATCACGTGCTGTGGATTAGGGCCGCAAAGGGCCGCCTTTAGTGACCGAATTCCATCCTCTTGTCCGACAATATCGGAGAAGCTAGACGGCCTTACACGTTCGGCAAGCGGCTCAGTTAAAGAGATGGCTCTCATTTTCTGCAATTGCTCCATTTCTTTCTTTGAATCCCGGTCAATTGAGACTTTTTGCGTACGCTGATTGCGTAATAAATTCCAAAAATATAAGCCAATGATGATACCAAAAAAGAGTTGGACCATTAAGGCAATATTCGTCCAGTTCATAGATAAACCTCCTGCGCAGTTTAGTAAGATAATTATCAGTTATTATCTCCCTGCAGCAGTAGGAATAAACAAGATTCTAGTAAAAAGTAAAATTTAGTTGTGCTTCATCAACAGAAAAAAGCCGGATACTCAATTTGAGTACCCGGCTTTTTTTATGCTGATGTTTTGCTGCCTTCTTGAATAGTAGATCCGTCTTCTAATACGAACTTAGGAGCCGCTTGATCACGAACAGTTTCACCTGTGATAATACATTTTGTAATATCATCACGTGAAGGAAGATCAAACATTACATCTAACATAATACCTTCAATGATTGAACGTAGACCACGAGCACCTGTTTTACGCTCGATTGCTTTTTTAGAAATTTCTACTAAAGCCTCGTCTTCGAACTCAAGTTCAACGTCATCAAGTTCAAGCATTTTTTGATATTGTTTCACTAGTGCATTTTTCGGTTTTGTTAAAATCTCAACTAGTGCTTCTTCATCAAGAGGCACTAAGCTAGCAGTAACCGGTAAACGACCAATAAACTCTGGAATTAAACCAAATTTTAATAAATCTTCCGGTAATACTTTTGCTAGTAACTCTTTTTCTGTAAAGTCTTGTTGTTTTGTTTCTGAACCGAAACCAATTACTTTTTTACCTAGACGACGCTTAATAATAGGTTCAATTCCGTCAAATGCACCACCGCAAATAAATAAAATATTTGTTGTATCAATTTGAATAAATTCTTGATGAGGGTGTTTACGTCCACCTTGAGGAGGAACACTTGCTACAGTACCTTCTAAGATTTTAAGAAGAGCCTGCTGCACACCTTCACCTGATACATCACGTGTAATAGATGGGTTTTCAGACTTACGCGCTACTTTATCAATTTCATCGATGTAGATGATACCTTTTTCAGCTTTCTCCACATCGTAATCAGCTGATTGAATTAATTTTAATAAGATGTTTTCAACATCTTCTCCTACATAACCCGCTTCTGTTAGAGATGTTGCATCTGCAATCGCAAACGGTACGTTTAAAATACGAGCCAATGTTTGAGCTAGTAAAGTTTTACCGCTTCCTGTAGGTCCAATTAATGCAATATTACTTTTTGATAACTCAACGTCATCAATTTTACTGTTTGAATTGATTCGTTTGTAATGGTTGTATACCGCAACGGATAACGATTTTTTCGCATCCTCTTGACCAATTACATACTCATCTAAAATGTCACGAATTTCTTTTGGTTTTGGTACATCTTTAAATTCTACTTCTTCTTCTGTACCTAACTCTTCTTCTACGATTTCCGTGCAAAGTTCAATACATTCATCGCATATGTAAACACCTGGACCCGCAACTAACTTGCGTACTTGTTCTTGTGTTTTACCACAAAATGAGCATTTTAACTGCCCTTTTTCATCGTTAAATTTAAACATAATTTTCACCCCTTGTAGTATTTACTAAAGTGCTCGAAGCTGATTTCTATCCGCGCTATAGCCCAACAACATGAACAACTCATCTATTTGTAGGTAAATGCCCCTCTTTATCACATAGTAAAAGCGCTATGAAAAGATTTGTATTGCATTTTACCATACATTTTCTTGAATAGATACTAAAACGTTTTATGTATATGTTGTTGATGAGCATAACAGAATGGAGATCTGCTATTATATAGTGTCCTCTTATTGGGCCTATTTCATAACCACGGATTTCAAACAATGGGTTAAAGCTGCTTCTACGGTGTTGGTTATGATATAAAAAAACTATTGAAGTTTATAAAACAAGGCACGATCAAGTCGCGCCTTGTTTCTTACTTACTATTATGCAACAGCTTTGCTGTTTTCTACAAGAAATTCAACTGCTTTACGTACTTTCATGTCTTCTTTAATGCTATCAAGACTGCCAAGCACTTTCTTAATTTCTTCGACAGGCATGTTGTACATTCCTGCCATGTTTTCTAATTCTTTTTCTACTTCTTCTTCGCTCACTTCAAGATTTTCAGCTTTTGAAATAGCTTCTAGCGTTAAGTTGATTTTCACACGCTTTTCAGCATCCGGACGCATTTGGTCGCGAAGAGCTTTTTCATCTTGACCTGAGAATTGGAAGTAAAGTTCAAGGTTAAGACCTTGCATTTGTAAACGTTGTTCAAACTCTTGCATCATACGATCCATTTCAGTATTGAACATTGCTTCTGGAATTTCTACTTCAGCGTTTTCAGCAGCTTTTTCTACTAAAGTGTCGCGAAGAGCTGATTCCGCTTGATTCTCTTTATCGCTTTGTAATTTTTCTTTTGTTTTTGCTTTTAACGCTTCTAAAGTTTCTACTTCTTCATCTACGTCTTTTGCAAACTCATCGTCTAAAGCTGGAAGCTCTTTAGATTTGATTTCGTGTAATTTCACTTTGAATTTAGCAGCTTTACCAGCTAGCTCTTCAGCGTGATACTCTTCAGGGAATGTTACTTCCACTTCTTTTTCAGCGCCTACTTCAAGACCAACTAGTTGCTCTTCAAAGCCAGGGATGAATGTGTTAGAACCGATTTCTAAAGAATAGTTTTCGCCTTTTCCGCCTTCGAATGCTTCGCCATCAACGAAACCTTCAAAGTCGATTACAGCTGTATCACCTTCAGCTACAGTTCCTTCTTCTTTAACAACTAGTTCAGCGTGACGCTCTTGAAGTGTTTTTAATTCTGCTTCAACGTCTTCGTCTGTTACAGTTGTATCTACTTTTTCTACTTCTAAGTTTTTGTATTCGCCTAATTTAACTTCAGGCTTAACAGTTACTTTAGCAGTGAAAACTAGAGGTTGTCCTTTTTCGATTGTTTCAACATCGATTTCTGGACGATCAACCGGCTCGATACCAGCTTCAACAATTGCATTGCTGTAAGCCTCAGGTAATAAGATGTCTAGTGCATCTTGGTATAAAGATTCTACGCCAAAACGTTTTTCGAAAAGTGGACGAGGCATTTTACCTTTACGGAACCCTGGTACGTTTACTTGTTTTACAACTTTTGTGAATGCTTTATCTAAGGCTTTATCAAACTCAGCAGCTTCAACTTCTACTGTTAAAACGCCTTGATTTCCTTCTTGTTTTTCCCATTTTGCAGACATGAATGTTTCCCTCCAAAATCATTTTAAGTAGTGATTTCTAAATTAGATAATGCAGATAGCCTATCAGTTCAACCCTCAATCATTATCTATTTAACTCCCTATTACTTTAAAGTAAGTAGGAATGTAATGTAAAGATGAAATTCTACTATACGTATTTAAGTGCATTTTACAACCATTATATTATAACATACAACAATGACGTTTCAACTAAACACCACATTTTATATAAAAGAAATTTCTTCAATTTCTTTTAGCTCTTTAATTGCCTTTCTTAATTCAGCTTCGGAGAAACTTCCGTCTTCCTCTGCTACAGCTGCATCTGACTCTTCTCCTTGCATCAACAGACTAATAGCATACACCGCTTCTGTCCAAAGTTTTACATTATCACCCGGTAAAAACGGAAATGTAATAAATAAATGACGCTTCCATATCTCAACGGCAACCTGCAGCAATGTAGGATTTTCATGTTCCAGCTTTTCCGTCAGCTGCGCTTCTACTTGCTCGGCAAAAAAATACGGTGTTGTTCGTTGAAGCTGAAGCGCATTTACTTTTTTCGTCTCTCCAAACTTAGTAATCATAAAATCAACGTCTACTTCTTCTTCCATGACTGTTTTTAAAGCGACTGTTTTTACAATAGGGTGAACAGCTTCGGATGAAAATAGCTGTTCCAGAAAGAAGCGCTGCTTTTCAATTCTCTTTGTTTTTAATGAATGAACCCATTCAAGCTGATCTTGAATATTGTCTAGAGCTGTGAATGATTTAAACTGCTCTAGCTGTTCTTCTTCTGTTTGTTCTTCTATGACTTGTTCTTGATTCATTCTATTCTTACAGAACTCCAATAGCTGATAAAGCTGTTCAGCATGTTCAGAAGGGAGTTTGTGTTCTTGAATAACTGCTTGTAGAGTGACATATCCTTCATGATAGTGACCAAGCTGAATTAACACCATGAGGTACATTTGCAAATTATGATAATAATCGCCAATATCTTCTTTCAGCATTTGCTCACATAATTCCTTAGCTATGCCTGCATCACCGAGCTCCACGTGACAAATAACAAGGCCAAGCAAAATTTCATGATGCTTATTATCAAGTTCGTAGGCCTGCTCAAATAAAGGAAGTGCTTCTTGAAATTGCTTGTGCTGCATATGATCTGTAGCTTTTTCAACCAACCGTTCTTTTAATAGAGGAAAAGCTACAATTTTGTTTTGTTGTTCATTCGACATGTTTTCTCCCCACTTCGCGGTCCATTTGCTTTACAGTTTAGCAATTCGATTAACGGAACGCAAAAAAATCGAGCAAAATCATAATTTTGCTCGATTTTTGGTTAATATCTTACCGTTTTTGCTTCATAAGCAGAAATGTCGTCTTCAAAAGAAAGCGTATAGCCAATTTCATCATATCCGTTAACAAGCATATATTTCCAATGGCCATTGATATCAAACGTACGTTCAAAACCTGCTTCATCGGTAATTTTTTGCTGATGAAGATCGATTGTACAGGCGTAAGAAGCACTTTGAGACTCTTTCATTAAATAGGAAACATCTTCTTTTGGTAAAACAATAGGTAAAATACCATTTTTCAGACAGTTTTGTTTAAAAATATCCGCAAATGAAGGTGCGATAATAGCACGGAACCCGTAGTCTAAAAGCGCCCATGGAGCGTGTTCACGTGACGAACCACATCCGAAGTTCTCGTCGGCTACAAGAATTGTTGCTCCTTGATTTTGAGGGTGATTTAATTCAAACGTTTCATTTAACGTCTCATCTTCATTATATCGCCAATCAAAAAATAGAAATTGGCCAAAGCCAGTACGCTCAATTCTTTTCAAAAATTGCTTTGGGATAATTTGATCAGTATCTACGTTTGCTCGGTCGAGACCTGCTACTTTCCCTGTATGGATTGTAAAAGCATTCATCTGTGTTCTCCTCCTTATCGCACCGCTTGTTCTTGTAGTTTGCGTACATCAACAAAATGTCCATATACCGCTGCCGCTGCTGCCATTACCGGGCTTACTAAATGCGTTCTGGCGCCTTTTCCTTGACGTCCTTCAAAATTCCGGTTAGAAGTGGACGCACAGTGTTCGCCTTGTGGAACTAAGTCAGAGTTCATGCCTAGACACATGCTGCAGCCGGAGTCTCTCCAATCAAAACCTGCTTCAATAAAAATAGCAGATAGCCCTTCTTCTTCAGCCACTCGTTTTACTTTTTGAGAACCTGGTACAATGATCGCTCGCACATCTGGTGACACTTTCTTTCCTTTAATAAAGGCTGCCACGTCACGAAGATCAGACAAACGAGCATTTGTACATGAACCGATAAATACATGCTGAACTGGAATCTCTTCTATTGCCATGCCAGGCTGTAAGCCCATATACTCAAGTGCTCGTGACAAAGACTTTCTCTCAGCTTCTGTTTTACACTCTTCTAATGTAGGAACTTGCTTGCTAACATAAGAACTCATCGCCGGGTTTGTTCCCCATGTTACAACAGGTTCAATTGTATCTGCATCAATTTCCAGCGTTTCATCGTACGTTGCACCTTCATCTGTTGCTAAAGCTGCCCAAGCTTCCACTGCTTTTTCAAACTGTTCTCCTTTAGGAGCATACTGACGTCCTTTAATATAAGAGAACGTGACATCGTCTGGACTGATTAAACCAGCTTTTGCACCGGCTTCAATAGACATATTACAAATGGTCATGCGCTCTTCCATTGAAAGATCGCGAATACATTCGCCCGTAAATTCCACGATTGAACCCGTTCCAAAATTCACGCCGAATTTTTGAATTATTGCTAACACAATGTCCTTAGCATAAACGCCAGGCTGCTTTTTTCCATTCACTTTCACTTGTAGCGTTTTTGGTTTCGCTTGCCATAGCGTTTGTGTTGCTAAAACATGCTCTACCTCACTAGTTCCTATTCCAAAAGCAAGCGCTCCAAATGCACCGTGAGTAGATGTATGACTATCTCCGCACACAATGGTTTTTCCAGGCTGAGTTAATCCTAATTCCGGTCCAATGATATGCACAATTCCTTGCTCTTCACTTGTTAAATCTAAAAGCTTCACACCAAACTCATGACAGTTTTCAGATAGTTTGTCTACTTGTTTCTTTGCAATCGGATCTTTAATATTAAAACGGTCAACCGTTGGAATGTTGTGATCCATTGTAGCAAACGTTAAGTCTGGACGCTTCACTTGGCGACTTGCCACGCGAAGACCTTCAAATGCTTGAGGAGACGTCACTTCATGAATAAGATGAAGATCGATATATAATAAGTCAGGCTTCCCCTCTTCTCGACGTACAACATGTTGTTCCCAAAGCTTATCAATAATTGTTTTTGGTTTCATACTGCTCCTCCTTTCTGATTATGAAAAACGTTTCTCACAAAACGTGAGAAACGCATGATTAACTGTAAGCTGTCATAATGCTTGAAATGGCAGAATCATTGGCAATTACCGCAGTTATCGCCTCCACCATTTTATCGGTACCTAAATAATGATTACCGTCTGCTAAGTCAGCTGTTCGATGACCTGCATGTAATACACTTTCAACCGCTTGTTCAATCACTGCTGCTTCTTTTTCTAATCCCAATGAATGTCTAAGCAACATTGCTGCAGATAAAATAGCAGCAATCGGATTAGCTTTGTTTTGACCAGCAATATCTGGTGCAGAACCGTGAACCGGTTCGTATAGAGACGGACCATCAGCCGTTAAGCTGGCAGATGGCAACATTCCTAACGATCCTGTCAGCATAGAAGCCTCATCACTCAAAATATCACCAAACATATTTTCAGTTACCACTACATCAAAATACTTCGGATTACGAATTAACTGCATAGCAGCTGAATCTACAAGCATATGCTCAAGCTCTACATCCGGGTAGTCTTTTGCTACTTCTTCAGCTACTTCACGCCACACTCTACTAGACTCAAGCACATTCGCTTTATCAACAGACGTTACTTTTTTACGTCGATTTACAGCCGTGTCAAATGCTTGGCGAATAATTCTTTCTATTTCTGTACGCTTATAAAATAATGTGTCGACAACTGTTTCTTCATTTCCTTCTGTTCGGCGCTCGCTAGGCTTACCAAAATATAAGCCTCCTGTTAGCTCACGGACGATAATGAAGTCAACACCTTCAATGTATTCTTTTTTCAGAGGAGAGGCATCCGCTAAGCTATCATAAAATGTCACCGGACGAAGATTAGCATATAAATCCAGTTCTTTTCGAATAGCTAGCAAACCTTTTTCCGGTCGCAAATGTGAAGGGTTACGATCCCATTTTGGCCCTCCAACCGATCCAAGTAATACAGCATCTGCCTGCTTACAAGTCTCAATTGTACTTTCTGGAAGAGGGGTGCCCGCCTCATCAATTGCAGCTCCGCCAATTAGTCCATACGTAAACTCAAATTGATGATCAAAGCGCTCTCCAATTGCTTTTAAAACGGCAACAGCGCCTTTGGTTACTTCTTTTCCTACGCCGTCACCCGGTAATACAGCGACTTTTTTTGTCATGGTGGTCTCTCCCTTCAGTTCACATTACTTCTTGCTTTGTACGATGCTGCTGAATAGCGATTAAACGATTAATGGCGTTCAGATATGCTTTCGCTGATGATTCTAATACGTCAAATGCTACTCCGCGTCCGCTTGCTTCAGTTCCTTCGCTTTCAACCTTCACAAATACTTCAGCCAGTGCATCCGGCCCACCGTTAATAGACTGAATACGATAGTCTAATAGTTTTACATCCTGTTCAACACAGCGCTGTAGGGTATTATAGATAGCTTCCACGCTTCCAGATCCCGTAGCTGCTTCTTGAATCTCTTCGCCGTTTTCTTTGCGAAGCGTAATCGTAGCCGTTGGAATATTGTTCGTACCATACTGAACTTGCAGACTTTCAAGCTTATATTCACTGTCTTTGCTAACTTGCTTTTGAATGACTAATGCCAATAAATCATCATCGGTAATGTCTTTTTTCTTATCTGCTAAGTCTTTAAACTTCTCAAAAAGCACGTTTGCTTCTGTATCTTCCAATGTGAATCCAAGCTCTACTAAGCGTGTACGGAACGCATGACGGCCTGAGTGTTTACCAAGCACAATTGGATTTTGTTTAACACCCACAAGTTCTGGGGAAATAATCTCATATGTTAACGGATTTTTTAAGACGCCATCTTGGTGAATACCTGATTCATGAGCAAAAGCATTTTTTCCGACAATTGCTTTATTTGGTGCAATATTCATTCCGGTAAGCTTACTGATAATGTCACTCGTACGCTTAATTTCAGGCAAGATAAGACCTGTGCTCGCTTGATAGAAATCTTGACGGACATGAAGCGCAAGTGCTACTTCTTCAAGAGCTGCGTTACCCGCACGTTCTCCGATTCCGTTAATCGTTCCTTCAATTTGCGTAGCTCCTGCTTCAATCGCAGCCATTGAATTGGCCACAGCTAGCCCTAAGTCATCGTGACAGTGAGCTGACAAATCAACTTTATGAATATTTAACACATGTTCTTTTAAGTAATTAAATACTGATTGATAGTCACCAGGAGTGATAAATCCTACTGTATCTGGAATATTAACGACTTTTGCACCAGCATCAATAACTGCTTCTACAATTCTTGCTAAAAACGGTAAATCTGTTCGACATGCATCTTCAGCAGACCATTGAACAACCGGGAATTTTTTACTTGCGTACTTCACCATTTCCACTGCTGTTTCAAGTACTTCATCAGGTGTTTTTTTCAATTTATGCTGCATATGAATTTCGGAAGTAGCGATAAAAACATGCAGTCTTGGTTCTGCACTTTCTTTTAACGCTTCCCATGCAATGTCAATATCTTTTGTAACAGACCTTGCAAGGCCTGTTACAGAAGAATTTTTGACAATAGACGCAATTTCTTTTACGGATTGAAAATCACCTTTTGAAGAAGCGGGAAATCCGGCTTCAATGATGTCGATACCTAATCGCTCTAACTGCTTAGCAATTTCAAGCTTTTCTTGTAGGTTCAAATTGACTCCAGGTGACTGTTCACCATCGCGTAGCGTCGTGTCAAATAGTTTAATTTTTTGCACTAGCGATCACCGCTTCTTTCTTTTGTTTTTTAACAAATGGCATCATTTCACGTAATTGAGCGCCAACTTTTTCAATTAAATGTTCGTTTTCACGGTTATTGATAGCTGTAAATTCCGGACGATTTGCTTGGTTTTCTAGGATCCAGCCCTTTGCAAATTTACCTGTTTGGATATCTTCAAGCACTTTTTTCATTTGTTCTTTTGAACGCTCATCTACAACGCGTGGTCCTGAAACGAAGTCACCCCATTGAGCTGTATCAGAGATTGAATAACGCATGCCTTCCATTCCGCCTTCATACATAAGGTCAACAATTAATTTTAATTCGTGTAAACACTCAAAATATGCAACTTCCGGTTGATAGCCAGCTTCTACAAGCGTTTCAAAACCAGCTTTAACTAATGAAGTTAACCCACCGCAAAGTACTGCTTGCTCACCGAAAAGATCTGTTTCTGTTTCTTCTTTAAATGTTGTTTCTAATACACCCGCACGAGCTGAACCGATTGCTTTAGCATAAGCTAACGCTACGTCTTTTGCTTCTCCAGTTACATCTTGGAATACTGCGAATAACGCCGGTACGCCAGCTCCTTCTTCATACGTTCTTCTTACAAGGTGACCAGGGCCTTTTGGAGCTACTAAGAATACGTCAACGAATTCAGGTGCTACGATTTGGTTAAAGTGAATGTTGAAACCGTGAGCAAATACTAAAGATTTTCCTGGTTTTAGTCCTGGAAGAATTTCTTCGTTATAAACTTTTGGCTGATACTCATCTGGAAGTAATACCATTACTACTTCTGCTTGTTGAACTGCATCTTTTACAGATAATACAGTGAAACCGTCCTGCTCTGCTTGATCCCATGATTTACCTTTACGTAATCCTACTACCACGTTTACTCCGCTGTCGCGTAAGTTTTGTGCGTGAGCGTGACCTTGTGAACCATAACCTACGATTGCTACTGTTTTACCTTGTAATAATTGATCCTTTGCATCTCCGTTATAATATACCTTTGTCATAATAAATCTCTCCTCTTAGTTTATATAGTTTTATATAGTTTACTTTTTAGTAACTAGCTAGAATTAAATGATTGATGAAAGTTTGGCTGCCGCTTTTTGTGTACCGCGCGGAACAGCTACTGTTCCCGTGCGCGTTACTTCTTTTAATCCATAAGGCTGAAGTAGATCAATCATCGCTTCAATCTTGCTGGATTCACCTGTTACTTGAATAATTAGGCTGTCGCGACTTACATCAATGATGGTTGCACGGAAAGGTTCAATTACTGCATAAAGTTCGTTACGGCTCGCTGGTGTAGAGGCTACTTTCATTAAAGCAAGCTCTCTTGACACCACAGCTTGATCCGTAATATCTTGAACTTTCAACACGTCGATCTGTTTGTTTAACTGCTTGATCACTTGTTCAGCAGCGTTATCATGCTCTACGTTCACAACAAACGTCATGCGTGATACATCCTCAGATTCAGTGTGCCCTACCGAAATACTCTCAATATTGAAATTTCTTTTTGTAAATAACCCCGTTACGCGATTTAAAACGCCCGCACGGTTTAATACAGTTGCTGTAATGATTCGCTTCATGGTTTCACCCCTACCATTTCATGTAATCCTTTTCCAGGTGCAACCATTGGATATACGTTTTCTTTAGGTGCGACAAAGAAATTTAGTAGAACAGGTCCATCTGTTTCCATTGCTTCTTTCAGAGCCGCATGCGCTTCTTCTTCAGTAGAAGCTTGTAAACCTTTAATGTCATAAGCCTCTGCAAGCTTCATTAAATTAGGCTGATTCGGAATTAAAGAGTGTGAGTAGCGTTCTTCATAGAAGATTTCCTGCCACTGACGAACCATACCAAGCGACTGATTGTTGAGTACAACCACTTTTACAGGTAAATTTAATTCTCTAATAACCCCTAATTCTTGAAGCGTCATTTGAAATCCACCGTCACCAACGACTGCTACAACTGTTTTATCTTTATTTGCCAGCTGAGCGCCGATTGCAGAAGGTAATCCAAAGCCCATAGTGCCAAGACCACCTGAAGTTACCCATCGATCTGGATTATTAAATGTGTAGTATTGAGCTACCCACATTTGATGTTGCCCAACGTCCGTTGTAACAACGGCATCTCCATTTGTATACTTGTGAAGCAACTCAACTACTTTTTGTGGTTTTAACACGTCCGCTGAGTTCTGATACCATAATGGATATTCTTGCTTCCACGCCGCTAATTTCTCATGCCATTTCGTATAATCTCCAACTTCTCCTTCTTGCAGAAGCAATTGCTTCAATACTTCTTTTGCATCTCCAACAATTGGAATCTTGGTTGGAACATTCTTTCCAATTTCCGCTGGGTCGATGTCAATGTGAGCAATTTTTGCATTTGGTGCAAAATGCTTTAAGTTACCTGTTACTCGGTCATCAAAGCGTGCACCGATACTAATGAGAAGATCACTCTCATAAATTGCCATGTTTGCTGTGTACGTTCCGTGCATGCCAGCCATTCCTAAATGAAGCGGATGATCTGCAGGAAAACAGCCCAACCCTAAAAGCGTATTAATAACCGGAATATTTTGACGCTCGGCATAATTTTTTAATTCTTCTGAACCTTTACTCAATAACACTCCCGCACCTGCTAGGATAACAGGTTGTTTTGCAGCTGCTACTGCGTCTGTTAATTTTTTAACCTGCAGCTGATTTGGAAAATAAGTTGGCTGATAGCCAGGTAAATCAATTTCTCCTTCATAGTTAAATGTTCCATCACCCTGTGCCATATCTTTTGGAATGTCGATTAAGACTGGACCAGGTCTTCCTGTTGTCGCAATATGAAATGCCTCTTTGATGATTCTCGGCATATCGCTGATATTGCGTACTTGATAGCTATGTTTTGTAATTGGCATTGTGATCCCTAATACATCTGCTTCTTGGAACGCGTCAGAACCAATTACACTTGAAGCTACTTGACCAGTAAAAACAACTAAAGGAAGTGAGTCAATCATCGCATCTGCCAAACCTGTTACGATATTTGTTGCGCCAGGACCACTTGTTGCGATAACTACACCGGGTTTGCCTGAAATTCTTGCGTACCCTTCTGCTGCGTGAATTCCACCTTGTTCGTGACGAGCAAGTACGTGAAACATTCCTGAACCATATAGCTTATCGTAAATCGGTAAAACGGCTCCCCCGGGGTAACCGAAGATGACGTCAACATTTTCTCTTCTTAGAGATTCAATCAACATGTCAGCTCCATTCATTTGTGCCCCAGTGCTTACAGGTTCTTTCGTTTGCATATTGGCTCCCACTTTTCTCATCCTTTCGTTTTCTAGATAAAAGAAAAAAGACTTCTCACCCCTAAATAGACCCTATCAAATGATATAGGTCAAGGGGCGAAAAGTCTTTTGTACTTTACGCGGTACCACCCTCGTTTGTAATCGTAATGATTACCTTATGAATGTATACTGTACATTCTTTTTGATAACGAGTGCTTTGGAAGTACACTCGGTCGCCCTTACTGAATTTCAGGGTGACACTCTGAGGTGAGTTCATTTTGAGTTGGTAACGTCGGCTTCCAGCAACCCGACTCTCTGTTGATACCTAAACATCAAAACTACTTATCCTCTTCAACGTTTTAAAACGCTATATGCTTTTTGAACAATGCTTTACACATCATATTTTAAATTAATTACAATTAATTAAAATTTTTAGAAAACTTATATTTGAGGACTATCTTACGCCCATTTCTATGCATAGTCAACCACTTTTCGAGATTTTTTTAGACAATTTAGACTAAACAGAATATTTGAATGCGTTTTCATTATTGATGTAATAAGGGTTTACAGCAGTTCAAAAAGTTTTTCTGAAACGTTCATTTGTACACACTGAATGAACAAACATTCACTTTGAAGATAAATAAAAAAACCGGCTTTTACTAAAAAGTAAAAGCCGGTTTTTTCCGGACGTCCCAGGAGAGATTCGAACTCCCGACCGACGGCTTAGAAGGCCGTTGCTCTATCCTGCTGAGCTACTGGGACATAATGTTAAAGTGTATCAAAGACAATACTTATTATATTCAAATATAATTTAAAAGTCAACGTTTTTTTGAAATTTTATGAGAAGAGAGGTAAAAAACCTTCTCTTCTCCCTATATTTGGCTATATTATGCTGAAAGTGTACAGGTTAACTGCATGCTAGGAATATGTTTACCGCTTATATCGTAAAACTGCACGGTAGCTTCTGTACCATCCATTACTAGTATAGCATACGTACGCTCTTTTCTCATACGAGGAAGTAACATACTTCCTGGATTAATAAATAAAACTCCGTCCATGAGCTCAGCTCCCGCTATGTGAGAATGCCCAAAACAAACAACGTTTGCCCCGACTTCTCTCGCTTTGTAATGCAAATTCATCATAGACATTTTAACATTATATAAGTGACCGTGTGTAACCAGACACGTAGCTTCTCCAAGCGACTCTACTCGATCATTAACGTAAGATGCATCGTAGTCACAATTTCCTCGAACGCCTAAAAACGCAGACATTTCTTTGCTGTCTTGCGGCAACTCAGAGTCCCCACAATGGATCATCTTATCTACATCAGCATGTCTCTCTCTGATAGTGAGCAGCTCTTCTTGTAACCCGTGGCTATCGCTTACAATTAATAGTTTCACACGTCATCACTCCTTCTAAAATTGCGCATCAATTAGCGGTGCTAGTTTTTTTAACGCATTTGCTCGGTGACTAATCTGATTTTTTTGCTCTTTGGTCAATTCTGCCATAGAGCATCTCCATTTTTCTACAAAGAAAATGGGATCGTACCCAAAACCGTTTTCCCCTCTTTTTTCCTCCAAGATGTGCCCTTCACACGTGCCTTCTACAATTTCGGTTCTCTTTCCGGGCACTGCAATAGCAAGAGCACAATGAAAGCGTGCCGTGCGCTTTTCAAACGGCACGTCATTTAATTTTTGAAGTACCTTCTCTATATTAGCATTATCATCTTTATTTTCACCAGCATAACGCGCGGAATAAACGCCTGGCTCCCCGTTTAAGGCATCAATAGCAAGCCCGGAATCATCGGCAATGACCGGCTTATTTAATGCGGATGAAATGGCCTCTGCTTTTAGCGTGGCATTCTCTGCAAATGTAACGCCCGTTTCTTCCACGTCTTCAATCTCAGGAAAATCAAGAAGCGATTTTACTTTAAATCCCTTCGGTGAGAAAAGTGTTTCAAAATCTTTTACTTTGCCTGCGTTTTTAGTTGCAATAATGATTTCACGCACGTTAATCCCTTACCTTTCTTTAACCGGAATGTAGGCAGCCAGATGATCAAGAACTTCCTTTTGCTGTTCAATCAATTGATAAACACCCTTTTCCCCTAAATCTAGAAGATGGTTTAACTGTTCTCTCGAAAACGTCGATTCCTCTCCCGTTCCCTGTAATTCTACAAACTGTCCGCTTCCTGTCATCACAATATTCATGTCAACTTCCGCTGTCGAATCTTCTTCATAATTTAAATCTAAAATTGAATTTTCTCCATGAATACCTACTGAAGTCGCAGCTAAGTAGTCACGAATAGGAATTTCTGTTAGCTTGTTCCCTTCAACCAGCTTTCCAAACGCTAAAACCATAGCCACAAAAGCACCTGTAATCGATGCCGTTCTTGTACCGCCATCTGCTTGAATAACATCACAATCAATCCAAATTGTCTTTTCTCCGACCTTTTCCAGATCGACTACAGAACGAAGAGCTCGTCCGATTAGACGCTGAATTTCCATTGTTCGTCCTGTGACTTTACCTTTTGATGATTCACGTATATTTCTTTGTGCCGTAGCTCGAGGCAGCATAGAATATTCAGCTGTAATCCATCCTTTTCCTTGTCCACGCATAAAAGGAGGCACTCTGTCGTCTATGCTTGCTGTACAAATAACCTTTGTGTCTCCTACCGAGATTAATACAGATCCTTCTGGATGCTTTAAGTATGAAGTATGAAGAGATACAGGTCTCAATTCATTAAATTCCCTACCGTCCAAACGCATTAAGCATGTCCTCCTATTCATTCATTTATATGTAATATTCTCTTCCATTTTAACTATAAAACAGCGGAAAGAGGTCGCTATTTCAGCAGACCTCTTTCTACTTAGTCCTTTACTAGTATAACAAAAATTTGTTTTTAAAAACTACCTGTGTTCACATTTTTAGGTCTTGAAACTGGTTCCGTTAATTTTTTCCCTTTTTCATCTTTTAGCGTTTTTTTGCCATTCACCTTAATGGCAACGCTGTCTACGGCTTTTTGTTCCGTCAGCGATAACACTAAGGAGTCGAGAACATGCTGAGAAATTTCCGTTCCTTTTAAATTCCCAAAGATGTTTTTATTAAAGTTCAGCGTTAACTCACCGTCCGCATACTTTGGAGCTGCTACGAGCTTTGCATCAGGATTAAAATCTGTCACTAAACCTGATGCAGGTGCAGGTCCTTCTACAAGCTCGTTCACAATTGCAGTGTACATATCTTTGTCATCAGAAGCAATTCGTTTTGTGACAGGAACATAGTAAGTTTGTTTGCCCTCTTGAGCTAAGTAATAAATCGTAACTGGCTTCGTTTGAGTTACGTCAACTACTCCAGTATTATCAAAGTTAATGCCATCTGCTCTGCTCAACCCTTTACTGATTGGCGTATGATTTACAGGCATCTCATCTTTATCATAGCCGTTAATGCGAATTTTAACTTTATTTACGCCTTCAAACTGCGTCAGCGTCCAAGTGACGGCCTGCAGAATACGGAGTTCATCTTCTTTTTTATACTCAGCAAATTCAGGTGAAAAATCTGCTACCATCGTGCCGTCACTTTCCAGCTTTGTCCCTAAAACTCTTGTATCAGCAGGAAGAACCGCTCGGAAATTATTTGGCAATAAGTTTGTGACTGGTCCACCCTCTACTAAATATTCAAGAGACTGTTTAGCGACACCTTTTGATTTAGGAATTTCAAGCGTCTGGGGAACAACGTACCCGTTTTTATCAATTAAGTAGAGTTCTCTTTTGGTAGGCGCAGATGTTTCTGCGGCTTTACTTTGTTTTTTATTAGCTTCCGTTACTTTCGCTTCAGTCGCTAATGATTTTTCATCTTTCACATAGGTGACATCCTTTGGCGGATCAATTTCCTTTGCTGCGTTATCCCCTCCGAAAAGTCCACAGCCGGATAACAATACAGATGTGGTCACCACGGCGGATATGAGAACAAGTTGGGTCTTTTTGGACATTCCTTTCCCTCCTCAGACTGTTTGTACTACTATGTATACGAGCTTTTTTGCATTTTAGACCAGCTCAAAAAAGTTTTTGTCCACAAAAAAAACCGAGCATGATATGCACGGTTTTAAAGCTTGATATGTTCAACATTATATACAGGGTGCTCAAACCATTTAGATGCAATAGATTGAAACAGTTCTGTTGATCCTGTTGTAAAGAAGTAGTGTTCAGGCTCCATGTTTCTAGGAGCTAGTAAATTGCTATAAGAAAGAATAGCACTTACCTCTATTGCCGTTTCTTCGCCAGAACTGATTAACTGAACTCTAGGCCCAATTGCTTCTTGAATAACTGGCTTTAATAACGGATAATGCGTACATCCTAAAATAAGGGTATCCATATCTGTATGATAAAAAGGTTTTAATGTTTCTTTTACAATTCGCTGCGCTTCCGGTCCTTCATAATTACCGCTCTCTACAAGAGGCACAAACAAAGGGCATGCTAAATTTTCCACTTCCACTCTTGTATGAAGAGCTCGGAGTGCATGTGTATAGGCTTGACTTTTCACGGTTCCGTTTGTGCCGATTACACCTATTTTATGATTTTTAGTTACTTTAAGCGCAGCGCGTGATCCTGGTTCAATGACGCCTATAACCGGAATATCGAGCTGTTCTTGAATTTCATCCAGCACAACTGCCGTAGCCGTATTGCACGCAATAACAAGCATTTTAATATCTTTATCTACTAAATAATTAGTCATCTCCCACGTGAAAGCTCGTACTTCTTCACTAGGACGAGGACCGTATGGGCAGCGGGCTGTATCTCCAATGTACATAATTTGTTCTTTCGGAAGCTGTCTCATAATTTCCTTTGCTACCGTTAATCCGCCCACACCTGAATCTATAACACCAATTGGTCTACTCAAAACAATCGCCTCATTTTTCTTTCATTTCATCATGCAATTTTCGTAACGTTACTCGTAAAACTTCCGTTTCACTCGGAGAGAAGTTTGCCAGTACGCCATTTAAATACGTTTGTCGCTTTTCAATTACTTCTTCGATAACACGTGCTCCTTCAGGAAGCAAATGAATACGCACTACGCGGCGGTCTTTTGGATCTTTCACCCGAACCACCAACTTATTTTTTTCCATACGATCTACTAAATCTGTCGTTGTACTACAAGCGAGAAAAATACGATTTGATAAATCGCCAATCGTCATATCTCCACGTTCAAACAGCCACTGCAAAGCAATAAACTGAGGTGGCGTAATCGTATAGTCTTCTAAAATTTCTCTTCCTTTTTGCTTCACAATCGCTGCAATATGTCGAAGTGACTTCTCTAATTCTGCCACTGTATCCTCATTATTTTTTGCTGTCATACCGTAATCCTTTCCACCTATAAGTCTTATTTTCTATTATTTCTTTCAGTTAAACCCGTCTCTATTGTTTCTCTTTTCTATTTTATATTGTGCTCTTTTTTCAGTAATTTTTCAAGGTTAACATAAGGATTCTACAACGTTCATCATAAGTCTACATACTCTCATTCAGCATCAAAAAACAGCTGCTCCATAAAAGGAGCAGCTGTTTCTATTAATTATTGATATACAGCTCGAAAACTGAGCTGAAATCTTTTGTTGTGTAGGCTGTTTTTTTATCTAATAACCAAGAAAACGCAGCTTCGTTAATTTCTTTAAATTCACCAGCAACACTTCCACTTGTATTTCTTGTACTGCTTAGCGTAGAAGAAGCTAGCTGAATACTTTGTTTAGCAAAATCGAGCGCAATTTCATTTTCACGCGTTATTTCAGACATTTTAAACAGCGCTTTATATAAATCTTTTACCTCTTCTATATGCTTTTTGTGTACATCGATAGAAAAAGTCTCCGAGCCAATTTTAAATTTAATTTCCACATCTAAATCGACAGTTCCAGCCGTTTCTAGCATCACGTTTGAAATGTGATTTGTGCTGTAGTTATAACGGCGAAGCATTCGCTTTTTGCTTGTAGCACTTGTTCCATCAAGATGAATGAGCGCTTTATTGGTAAAGCAATATTCATCTGACTTTGATTTGATTAGAAAATAAATTTTTTCTTGTTCTTCATGCATAACGTAATCGTCTGCATCTACCTTGTCATAATCAACTGGCTTAATAACAGAACCAATATCACTTAGCCCCAGTACATCAGCAGCTACTTTTCCAAACATTTCCCCATCTCCCTCTTAAAAACAATTGTATTATTTTCATGTTTTAAGTGTACTGTGCAAATAAGGGGATGTAAATAAAAAAAGGAGCTTCTTAAAAAGAAGCTCCACATTTATTAAAAGAGCAAATTTAAAATCATATAGATAAGTGCAGCTAATGAAGCTGAAATTGGCAATGTGATAACCCATGTAATCACCATGCGCTGTGCAGTTCCCCATTTTACACCTTTCACTCGGTGAGCAGAACCTACACCTAAGATAGAAGATGAAATAACATGAGTAGTACTGACAGGTAGATGAATAAACGTTGCTCCAAAGATAATGGCAGCACCCGTTAAGTCTGCAGCTACTCCATTAACAGGACGAATTTTCATAATTTTACCGCCGACGGTTTTAATGATTTTCCATCCACCAATTGACGTTCCAAGCCCCATTGCGACCGCACAAGCCAGCTGTACCCACCACTGAATCTCAGTACCGCTTTGCATATTGTTAGCAATAAGCGCTAGCGTAATGATACCCATTGCTTTTTGCGCATCATTCGTACCGTGTGTGTAAGATTGTAGGGCTGCAGTCAGGATTTGAACGCGTCGAAAACGCTTATTCGTTTTCGTCAAGTTATGGTTTTTAAACGTTAGCTTGATAATCGTATAGACAATATAACCTACTACAAAGGCTAGAACTGGTGAAATTAGAAGGGCTTCAATGATTTTGATGAAACCTTTGTAATTTAAAGCACCAAATCCAGCAGCTGCAATAGCTGCCCCTGCAATCGATCCAATAATTGCATGAGAAGAACTACTCGGGATACCGAAATACCATGTGATTAGGTTCCACGCGATAGCAGAAATTAGTGCTGCTAAAATAACGACAGAACCGTTTTGAAGCGTATAAGGATCAACGATATCCTTTGTAATCGTTTTGGCTACGCCCGTAAACGTCATAGCACCCACAAAGTTCATGGTTGCGGCTAAAAGAATTGCATGTCGCGGTTTTAAAGCTTTGGTTGAAACAGAAGTCGCAATGGCATTAGCTGTATCGTGAAACCCGTTGATAAAGTCAAAACCAAGTGCACCAACTACAATTAGAATGGTTAATATTAGCATTGAATCCATTATATTATAGCCCCGTTACGCATTCTTCATAATAACTGATTCTAAGTTGTTCGCAACCGTTTGACAATAATCCGCGATTTCTTCTAGCGTTTCATAAATTTCTTTATATTGAATAACTTTAATTGGATCTTTACATGTTGCAAATAATTGTTTTAGTGCACGACGATATAATGTATCACAATGTGACTCATACTCTTTAATTTTAATTGCATGTTCACTAATTTGAAGAAGCTTTTTCTCAGACAACAAATTAATAGTAATTAAAATCTCTTCAGCACAGCCTTGAATATTTTTAACAAATTCAGCTACATATTCATCAAATGTCGTAATTGAATGAATTTCCATTAAAGCAGCAAAGCTGTCGATGCCATCAAGTACATCATCCATGCTCATTGCTAGCTGTAAAATATCTTCACGCTCAATTGGAGTAATAAATGCTTTGTTCAACTCAGTAATCACTGTATGCACGTATTTATCACCTTTTGATTCATACGCTTTTAAAACGTTGGCAAATTCCTTTAGGTCAGATACATTTTGAAGTTCAAAGCTGCCTAAAAACTCTGCTGAGTCCTTAATATTTTGGGCAATGTCCATTAACATTTCAGAAAACTTGTCTTTTTTTCTTTTGATCACGTTGCAATCCTCCATCCAATTTATCGAAACTTTACCACTCGTTTTTTCTCTCTATCTTTTTATATGTGTTCTAGTTTCTTTTTTCATTTAAAGTAATGGATAAAACTTAGCTGTTCATTACTATAACGAGAGAAACCACCTCTCTTGTGTATCAAAAAATTCTAAAAAAACAAACGTTTACCAGAGCAAAAGTCCCAAAAGGTGGTTCTTTTACTTATAGGTTATGCGATTCATTTTTTTACGCCAAGTCAAAAATTACTCCTATTATTGTTAATTGTCAATAACTTTTCAAACACATTTTTTTAGGTCTCTTTACAATACATTAACAATAATACGTTCATTCCTTTTAAAATAAGGGTTTTCAGAGTTTGTATAAAACTGGGATTTACAAAAACTTAACATTACTCCCCTTGTGTAAATAATAAAAGCCAGCTCCTTTAGAACTGGCTTTTATTATTTACTTATTATATTGCTGAAATACATTTTTTACTTTCGGCACGACGTAATGACTTCCGCCTTTATCTTCTACTCCTTCAATCATCATTGAAACGAGTAGGTTTTTCTGTTTTGTATCCACAGCTACAAACCAGCCGTTTTCCTGCCCTTTTTCACCTTGAGTTTTCTTTAATTCTGCCGTTCCAGTTTTTCCAGCCAGGGTTAACCCATCTATCTTTGCAGCATGACCCGTACCGTTCTTATCTTCAATGACATCAACTAAATCCTTTTGAATTAATTGCGCCGTTTCTTTAGATATTACTTGTTTTTTCCATATTCCACTCTCATCACCGTTCATAAGAATAGGCTTTACTATGTTTCCATCGTTTACAATCGATGTATACATCAATGCCAAGTGGAGAGGATTCACTTGCAGTTTCCCCTGGCCATAGCCAGAGTTTGCTAATACTCCCTCATCTTTAATATCTTGATCACCTGCAATTTTAGACGTTTCAAAAGGATAATTAACAGGCATTTTTTGATTGAACCCAAACTGTTTTAAACCACTGTTAAATTTGTCTAAACCTAGCTTCAAAGCAGTCTGCGCAAAATAAATATTATCAGATGTAACATAAGCATCACGTAAATTAACATTCGGCTTGCTTCCCACTCGTGTTACGTAAAAATCCCCCCAGCTTTTATCTTTTTGCCATTTCTTCCCGCTGATTGATATACTTTCGTTTGGATTTACCACACCTTCATCAACCGCTAAAGCTCCAGTGACTAGCTTAAATGTAGATCCCGGAGAATACGTTTTGGTAAAGCGATTCATTAACGGCTTATCCGGGTTCGTTGAAAGGAATTGATACGTATTAGCATCGATTCCAAAAGAAAAAGAATTCGGATCAAAAGCTGGCGTGCTTACAAGACCTAATATTTCTCCCGTTTTAGGTTGAAGAGCAGTAGCTACTCCTTTTTCATCTTTTAACTGTTCATAAAGGGATTTTTGAACATTCGTGTCTACCGTAACTTGAATGCTTTCCCCGTCTTTTGGATTCACTTTTGCAATTTCATTCTTTTTATTACCATCTTTATCTACAGTATAAATCGTGACGCCGTCTCGAGCACGAAGCTTATCTTCATATAAAGACTCTAAGCCAATCATTCCAGCTTTAGACTGAGCATTATAGCCTTCATCTTTATGCTCTTTTAAATATTCCGCTGTGACAGGCACAACGTATCCAACTAAATGAGCACACGCTTCTTCACAAGGATATACGCGCGCATTTACCTTTTTTTGTTGAATGCCTTCTACTTTTTTCAAAGAATTCTCTAAATTAGAGGCGTCTTTTTGACTAACCGTTTTAATAGGAACAAATTGATTCTCTTTCACCCAAGAAGCGCTCAGTGCTTGATTAATACTTTTTTCTGAAAGAGCAAGAGTCTTGCTTAATTGTTGTATAGCTTGCTCACCGCCTTTAGAAAACTGTTGGGGAACAACTCCAACTTGAATCGCTTCTCCGTTTTGAGCTAAATATTTCCCTGAACGATCCATAATTTCTCCACGCACAGCTGACTGAGTAGCTACTCTTACTTGCTCTCCTTGCTTAAGTCCTTTAAAAATCATATTAGGCTTCCAATTAATATACCAATTCTCTCTATCCCCTTGTTTTTCTTGAACCACAGCAGCATTTTCTTCAAATGAGATTTCACCGGCTACAGAGTTCATGTTTACTTCAAAAGGTAAAACAGCTTTATGGTCTTTTATTTCTAAGTCTTCTATTTTACTTGCCTTCACTTTAAGCTTGTCCGCTTCAATTGCATCATAGATATTTTTATATCGATTTACAAAGTCTTTTTCTGAAATCGTCTTTTTAGCATCTTTAGACAAGTATCCATACATGCCTTTAAAATCTTCTTTATTCCACATGGCTACATATTTATCGAATCGATCCTGTGCTTTCTGTTGATCATTTGAGCAACCGGCAGTTATTAATAAGAGAATTGCCATAGTAAAAAATAGCCACCCAATTCGTCTCATGATGATTTTCCCCCTTTTTCCAATACCATTTCTCTATCATATAAAATTTTACATAAACTTTCCATCAGAAAGTTACCACCAGGAATTAATTGGTATTACAACCCACTAAATTTACACATTTACAAAAAAATCAATAGGTAAATAAGAAAAAAATTGAACATTTTGTGAATATTTTGTGTCTTTTTTGGAAAGTATTTGATATAATAATTGTAAGAAGAAAAAGAATAGGAGGCGACTAAAATGAGAAGATTCTTACAGTTTTACTTTATGTTTAGTTCTCTGTTCTGTTTTGGAAGCGTTTTCGTCCTACTTATGTCTCAAGAATATTATTTTGCACCGTTATTCCTCACACTGGGCTGTTTAAATATTTTTCTCTTTAAAGTATATATTCAAGAAAGTCGAAAAGATAAACAAGCTGCACCTGAAAAACCTAAACCAACAATTTAACGAACTCGTCTCTCGGCTGAGATGAATGTAAAAGAAGAACCGGTGAATTTTTCACCGGTTCTTCTTTTATGACGTTGAAGCTTTTGGAAACCTATCGTTTGCAATAATCTCACCGATGCTTTCACTCTTTCCTTCACCGTCATCAATATTTAAAAGCGGGAACAATAACTCTCCTACGTGATAAGCTTCTTCTAAATGCGGATAGCCTGATAAAATAAAAGATTCAATTCCTAAGGCTTCATATTCTTTTATTCGTTTCGCTACATTTTCAGCACTGCCTACTAGTGCAGTTCCTGCACCACCCCGGACGAGTCCTACACCTGCCCATAAGTTAGGGCTAATCGTAAGTTCCTCTCTGGTTCCTCTATGAAGGCTCGCCATTCGCTGCTGCCCGACTGAGTCATACCTAGCAAAAGTACGCTGTGCTGCTTGAATCGTGTCGTCGTCCAAATGCTGAATTAATCGATCGGCTGCTTGCCAAGCTTCTTCTTCCGTTTCCCGTACAATAATATGCAAACGAATCCCAAACTTAACGGTTCTGCCTTCTGCTTCTGCTTGCTTTCTCACAGCCGTTATTTTTTCTCTTACTTGTTCAGGAGGTTCGCCCCACGTTAAATACACGTCAGAATGTTTTGCTGCAACTTTTTGTCCTGCGGGTGAAGATCCGCCAAAATAAATAGGTGGAGAAGGTTTTTGAACAGGTGGATACAACAGCTCACTGTTCTCTACATGAATATGTTTTCCTTCATAATTAACCGTATCTCCAGCCAATAACCCTTTCCACACATCTAAAAATTCATCCGCAGCTTCATAACGTTCATCATGTGATAAGAAAAGGCCATCTCCCGCTAATTCTGCCGGGTCTCCTCCTGCTACTACATTAACTAGTAAACGACCGTTTGAAATCCGATCAAGAGTCGAGGTCATGCGCGCTGCCACGGAAGGCGCCATAATGCCGGGACGTACAGCTACTAAAAATTTCAAACGCTCTGTTTCAGGTATAAGTGAAGCAGCCAATAGCCACGGGTCTTCGCATGATTTCCCCGTTGGAATCAAAACTCCTTCAAACCCTAACCGGTCAGCTGCTTGAGCAACTTGCCGAAAATATGAATAGTCTGCTGAACGACCTCCTCGATTTGTCCCTAAATATCTTCCATCTCCATGGGAAGGAATAAACCATAACATTTTCATGATTCAACACTCCTTTTCGTTTGTTCTAGATGATATCCCAGCTCTTTTAATGAACGTTTAATTCTCGCTTCTGCTTCTTCCGCAATAAACTCAATTTCATTTTCTTTCGTATAGGTCACCTCAGAATCAACAATATAAACTCCATGAATAAGAGCAGTAGCTCCTAAAACGGATAAAGTCGGCTTAAATACATAATCAAGAGCCAGTAGGTGAGCAATGGTTCCCCCTGTAGCTATCGGCAGCACGGTTTTATTGTGCAAACCTTTTTCAGGTATTAAATCTAAAAATGTTTTTAAAATTCCTGTGTAGCTAGCTTTATAGATTGGGCTGACAATAATAACGGCATCAGCATCTGCGACTTTCTTTTGAGCTTCTTGAATCGCAGGGCTAGAAAAGTTAGCATATACTAAGTCTTCAGCGGGCAAGTCACGGACATGCACGGTTTTCACTTCATATTTTTCATCTTGTAGATATAATGCAATATACTCGCTTAAAGCAGCTGACCTTGATTGCTTTGAAGGGCTTCCTGTCATAATTGTAACCTGGCTCATTATCATCTCTCCTTTTCACTTATAAAACTGATAGATTTACAAGGATTAATACGTGTATAAATCCTTATTTTATTTTTCACCTGCGTAGCTGTCTCTCCATTTAAGAAGACGCTTTTCTAATACTCGGACAAATGAATCGGTTAATTTGCCTACAACAGCAAAAATGATAATTCCGACAAAAACTACGTCCGTTTGAGAAAACTGTCTAGCATCCATAATCATGTATCCTACACCTTCACTTGCTCCCATTAATTCAGCAACTACCAGTCCGAGCCATGCAATACCTAAAGACAATCGGACACCAAGTAAAATATTAGGAAGAGCAGCTGGTAAAATGAGTTTTGTGATTTGTTTCCATTTACTAAATTGAAGAACACGAGCAACATCAAATAATTTCGAATCAACGCCGCGAATACCTAGATACGTATTAACATAGATTGGGAAAAATGCACCGTTTGCAATTAGCAATATCTTTGAAATTTCACCAAAGCCAAACCATAAGATAAATAAAGGCGCCAATGCAAGGTGAGGAACAGTTCTAAGCATTTGAATAGATGGATCCATATAGTGCTCCGTTTTCTTTGAGAAACCGACAATTATACCAAATAGTAATCCTAGTCCAGCTCCAACGGCAAAACCTATGGCAGCACGCAAAATACTGATTTGAAGATTAGCTCCGAGTTCCCCGGATACGATGAGCTGTTTGAAAGAAAGTACAATATCAACAGGTGTAGGAAGAACAGTTTTGGATACATAGCCCGCAGAACCAATGATTTGCCACACCACGATAAGCAGAAGTGGCATGACAAGAGAACGAAGGAAAATTCCCTGCTTATTTTTCGCTTCTTCCTTTCTTTTTTTCACTTTTTGCAAGTGAGCTGCTGAAGACTGGACATGTCCTGAAACCACAGATGTTTTACTCATTTTCATCACCTCATTTTTCTTTTAATGCTTTTTCAATAAATGAATTATCAACAACATCTCCAGTATCAATTTTCTTTTTAATAACGCCTAAAGATTGTTGAAAATCAGCTGTTCGCTGTTGTTCTGCAATAATTTCTTTAGAGGTTGGGCGATTATAGGCAGGATTATTTTTTAACACTTGTCTTACTACGTCTTTATCTAGATTTTTTTGCTTTGCTAAAATATCCACAGATTCTTCAAAATGTTCGTTTTGCCATTCAAGCGCTTTTTGATAAACTTGTAAAAACTTAACGACTAACTCTGGATGATCTTTTGCAAAGCCTTCTCTTACAATAGTAAAGCCCGGTGAAGCAACCTTTAATGAATCGCCGTCTGCTAAAATACGAGCTTCATTTTTTAAGTTTTGCAGTGAGATAAACGGTTCCCAGATTGACCATGCATCCACTGACCCATTTTCAAATGCTGGCTGAGCTTCGTCTGGCTGAAGCTGAATAATCTTTACATCACTTGGCTTCAACCCATTCTGGTCAAGAGCTCTGTACAATAAATTAAAACCGCTGCTTCCTTTCGCAACCGCGATCTTTTTACCTTTTAAATCTTTTACGCTTTTAATCTTGCTGTTTTTCCCTACTAAAATGGCATTTCCTTTCAACCCGTCGCTGGAATTAGCAATTTCTAAAAACGGAATGTCTGCGCCTTGACCAGAAATAACCGGTGAATTTCCAACTTGGCCGAAATCCAAATGTCCAGATGCTAAACCTTCAAATTGCGGAGGTCCGCTTTGAAACTCTGTCCATTTAACATTTACACCTATTTTTTTAAATTCTTTTTCAAACCATTTTTGGTTTTGTGCCAGCATTAAAGGGCCTAAGCTTTGTTGGATACCAATATTAATCGTAACGTCTTTTGAATCTGCTCCGCTCGCTTTTTCTTTCGTCCCGCACCCAGCCAATGCGAGGACAAGTACAATAGCTGCAGTTAAAAGTAGCTTTTTCATCTGTTCTGTCTCCTTCTCTGTCTTATTGAATCTTTAATGTTCTCCTGCTTCTTCAAATTCTTTCAGTACTTGCTGCCTTAGCTGCTGAAATGGTAACTCTGTCTTTTTTCGCGGATGACTAATTTCTACTGGAACGACCCGGCTAATTTCTCCTGGTCTGGCACTCATAATCACAATTTTAGTCCCCAAGCAAATGGATTCATCTAAATCATGCGTAACAAAAATCATGGTTGTTTTTTCTTTTTTCCATATGTCTAGCAGCACATCTTGCAAATGAGTGCGAGTGAAAGCATCTAATGCACCGAACGGTTCATCTAACAATAAAACCTCTGGATTTCTTAAAAGAGCACGCGCAATAGCAACTCGTTGAGACATCCCTCCAGATAGTTCTCGAGGATAAGCTTTTTCAAATCCTTTCAGCCTGACAATATCAATTAACTCATCTACGCGGTGCCGAACGTTCGAATCTTTCAAAGATAAGTCAGCCGCTATATTTTGCTCCACATTAAGCCATGGGAACAAGCGGTGTTCTTGAAAGATCATTCCCTGTTTAATGCTAGGTCCGGCTACGTGCTTCCCGTTGATTTCAATACGCCCTTCATAATCCATATCAAGTCCTGCAATCATTTTAAGCAGTGTACTTTTTCCGCATCCGCTCGGACCAATAACGGTAATAAATTCACCTTTATTAATCGTAAGATTTACATTTCGCAATGCTTGAGTTACTTGTTCTCCTTTTTGAAATGAGCGGTTAACCGATTGAATCATGACACTCACAGCAATTCCTCCTCCTTGAATTTTCAAATCAAAAGCTCGTTCATCTAAAAACACAAAAGCTCCTACCTGAAAAAGGTAGGAGCTTTCGGTTGACCGATCAGCCCGTTGCTATATTTAACTGATTTGTTATTGGATTATTTTGAATTTTATCATATTAATCCGATTTGTCAACTGTGTTTTATATATTTTATCCTTTTGATTCTTGAGGATTTGGCTTTTTCCATTTAAATACCGAGTTTAAAAATCCGTATATATGCTTAGACTCCTTCGTTAACAAAGGGCCAATAATAGCTAGAATCAATACATAAAGCGCGGCGAATGGCTGAAGAATTGCGGATAATCCTCCTTCAATTCCAATGTTAGCCATAATGATTGAAAACTCGCCTCGTGACATAATCGTTAATCCAATATTGGTAGAAGCCTTGTGTGACAGCCCGCTTTTTCTTCCTGAGATCATACCAGCTGTAAAGTTACCAATAATCGTAAGCGCAACTGCGCCAAGCGCAAGCCAGCCTGCATCCCACAGCGTGAGAGGATCAATACTTAACCCGAAGCTGAAGAAAAAGATAGCTCCAAAGAAATCACGAAACGGTACGACAAGATGTTCAATACGATCGCGATGTTCCGTTTCAGAAAATACAAGACCAAGCAATAACGCACCAATTGCTTCTGCCACGTGAATTGTTTCTGAGAAGCCTGCCACAAAAAACAATACCGCAAAAACGACGATTATAAAGATTTCGTTTGATGAAATATTTAAAAGTTTATTTAGTAGCGGCGTGGCTTTTCGAGCAATGATAAAGAACAGCATCATATAGCCAAACGCAATTAAAATAGATGTTAAAGATCCAGCAAGCGATCCGTGGTCTCCAAGCACCAGCCCTGAAACGACAGAAAGATAAACGGCTAAGAAAATATCTTCAAACATGATGATCCCTAATATCAGTTCCGTTTCTGGATTCGCTGTCCGTTTTAAATCAACCAATACTTTTGCGACAATTGCGCTGGACGAAATCGTAATAATTCCAGCGATAATCAGCACTTCAAGAAGAGGATTTCCTGTCAGGTATCCATACAATAATCCTAAAGTGAAGTTAATTAAAATATAAATAGATCCTCCCACCGCGATGGACCTGCCTGATTTAATTAGCTTTCCAACTGAAAATTCTAATCCTAAATAAAAGAGTAAAAAGAGAACTCCAATTCTTCCCATGAATTCAATAATCTCTTGGCTTTCAATAAACTTCAAACTGAATGAGCCAAACTCAGGAGCATGGGGACCGACCGCCATGCCCAGCAGAATGAGGAATGGAATAATTGTAAATTTAAATTTATGTGCTAGTATAGCCGCTAAAGCCACTAGTAACAAAGCTGTCCCAACTTCAAATACTAAATGATCCAATTATGAACTACCTCCTTGTGAAAGCAATTCTTTAATGAGCGTTTTTAAATTTCCTCTTTCACCAGAGATGACAAGCGTATCTCCTTCTTCAATTAACGTATCTGGTCCTGGGGTGGATAATTTTTTTTGCGTGTTTTTAATGACGGCGATGATAGTGACATCATAGTTGCTGCGAACGTCAATTTCACCAATTGTTTTACTGTGAGCTTTCGCTTGTTTTTCAACCTTGTACCATTCAATCACTAAGTCATTGAATGCCACTTCAATGGTTTCCATTGCTTTTGGCTTGTAAATCATGCCGCCTAAAATTGCAGCTAGCTGTCTTGATTCCGTATCTGTTAACGTAATGTCAAAAATGCTTTCTTCTAAATCTTTTTGATCGAAGTGGTAGATTTCACGTCGTCCATCATCATGAATGATAACGACTACACGGTTTCCTCCGCTTGTCTCAATTTCAAATTTACGGCCGATTCCTGGTAACTCCGTTTCTTTAATCATCATTGAATGATCACTCCTATAAAGTTTTTAAAAAGAATTTTTAAATTTTGCCGCGTTATTTGCATAGAAAATCCGCATAGCAAATAAGCCTAAGAATAGTTGGTAATTTTAGGTTTGAAGAAAAGGCTGTGGAAATTTCAACCTTTTTTATTTAATTGAGGTAACTTGATTGAAAGATTTTTGGATAAAAAAGTGTTTTCTTGAGGATAAAATACGCAATTTGATGCGTCGGAATGATGAGTTTGGCACTCGTCCATACTAAAGCAAAAGTTACTATCACGCTTTGTATGAGGGATCCTATTTGTTTAACGCTGTGCTTAGCTCCTGGAGACATGTGCACAATATCCGTGTAATGCTGAACCGAACTTTTTGTGACCTTCATTTTTTCAAAGTCGTTATCAATAAATTTATCTGGCAAACTCGCAAAAGGCAAACAGAATATCATGCATAACAATAAGCTCATCCATACATTTTTCATCATCTCACCTCTCTTTCTTCTGAACTAGTATCTCCTTACTTAAAAGTATACGTACTCTGAAATTCAATTTCAAGCAATAAGTTTTTTTTATAAAGATTTACCTTTTTTATAATATTTTCTTAACGTCATTCTTTTTAGATATGTATGCGACACTTAAAAAAATATACAAAAAGCTGGCTTTCTAAGAAGAAAGCCAGCTCATGTTATAGTTCAAGTTCTCCCATTCGAAGGAGTTCTACGACTGCTTGAGAACGCCCCTTGACTCCAAGCTTTTGCATCGCATTAGAAATATGATTTCGAACTGTTTTTTCGCTAATGAATAGTTCACTCGCGATTTCTTTTGTTGTTTTGTCCTGTACTAAAAGCTCGAATACTTCTCGTTCACGCTTTGTAAGTAGCGGTTTAGGTTGAAACTCTTTTTCTTTCAATGTAACCCTCCTTGCCTGATCCTGAGTTGAACTATCGGATGGGTGTAAATTTAGTCAACATATCTTATGTGCGGTATGCCTACGCGGTTACTAGTTTTAGAAAAAATATGCAAAAAACTCTTTTTTACCTTTAAAAAAGAAAAAAGCCTGAAGAAAGAGCCTTCAAGCCATTTTCATATATTTGATAAACACCTTTTCATCTCTTCATTCCAAGGCACGCTTTTTCCCGTTTCTTTAGAAATTTGCACCATTGTTCCTCTCCCGGTGAGTACAACCTCTCTTTGCTCATTTTGAATCATATAGTGTAAATCAACCGACGAACGTCCAATTCTATGAGCTTTTACAAAAACAGATAGCACGTTGCCAAAATACACTTGTTTGACATAATCGCACTGCAAATCAGCCACCACCGGTATCGTTCCCTCATGCTCACTCGTCCACTTTTGCATAAAGCCAATATAGTGAAAGAATTCCGTACGTATTTGTTCAAAATAAACAAAAGGAACCGTATTATTTAAATGCCCAAACATATCTGTTTCCGAAAATCTTACCTTGATCTCCTGCTTAAACGAAAATGACTCTTTCCAATGATCCATGTCTTCAATATACGAAATATTATTCATCTGTATTTCCTCCATTCGTCATAGACAAAATAAAACCTCTCCGCGTGGAGAGGTTTTGAGTGATTATACTTGATCGCTACCAAAGAAACTTCTGAATGCTTGAATTGTTGTATCGCGGTTCAAAGCTGCGATTGAAGTAGTCAATGGAATTCCTTTTGGACATGATTGAACGCAGTTTTGAGAGTTCCCGCAGTTCGCTAGTCCTCCATCACCCATAATCGTCTCTAAACGTTCTCCTTTATTTAACGCACCGGTTGGATGGGCATTAAACAAGCGAACTTGAGAAAGCGGTGCTGGACCGATGAAGTTTGACTTGTCGTTTACGTTTGGACAAGCTTCTAAGCAAACGCCACATGTCATACACTTGGATAACTCATACGCCCACTGACGTTTCTTTTCAGGCATACGCGGTCCTGGACCTAAATCGTATGTGCCATCGATTGGAACCCAGGCTTTTACTTTTTTTAGTGAATCAAACATACGGCTGCGGTCTACTTGCAAGTCACGAACCACAGGAAATGTTTTCATTGGCTGTAAGCGAATTGGCTGTTCTAGTTTATCAACAAGAGCCGTACATGACTGACGAGGTTTACCGTTGATGACCATTGAACAGGCTCCGCATACTTCCTCTAAACAGTTCATTTCCCAGTTTATCGGAGCAACCTCTTTACCTGAAGCATCAACCGGGTTACGTCTGATTTCCATCAGTGCTGAAATAACGTTCATATTCGGACGATACGGAATTTCAAACTCCTGATTGTAAGGAGCAGATTCAGCTGAATCTTGACGTGTAATAATGAAGCGCACTGTCTTTTGGACTGTTTGTTGTTCACTCATTGATTAACGAACCCCCTCTTGTTGTTTTTTTGGTTTTTCATCTTTTTTCTTTGTGTAGTCGCGCTTACGCGGTTTGATTAACGATACATCTACCTTTTCATAATGGAAAGAAGGAGCCGTTTTCTTATCCACAAAAGATGCCATTGTTGTTTTTAAGAATTCTTCATCGTTACGATCTGGGAAATCTGGCTTATAATGAGCACCGCGACTTTCGTTACGGTTGTAAGCTCCTAGCGTTACAACACGTGAAAGCTGAAGCATGTTTTGCAGCTGACGAGTAAATGTTGCCGCTTGATTACTCCATTTAGCCGTATCATTAATGTTAATACGATCATAGCGTTCAATTAATTCTTGAATCTTTTCATCTGTTTTTAACAGTTTGTCATTGTATCGTACGACTGTCACGTTGTCAGTCATCCATTCCCCTAGCTCTTTATGAAGAACGTATGCATTTTCTGTACCTTGAAGATTCATGATATTGTTCCATTTCTCTTCTTCTTCTTTCACATGACGATCATATACGCTTGAAGAAATAGCATCTGCGCTCTTTTCTAAACCATTGATGTATTCAACCGCTTTAGGACCGGCAACCATACCACCATAAATAGCTGATAATAATGAGTTTGCTCCTAAACGGTTCGCTCCGTGCTGTGAATAATCACACTCACCAGCTGCGAATAAGCCAGGAATATTTGTCATTTGATCGTAATCCACCCATAAACCGCCCATTGAATAGTGTACGGCTGGGAAAATTTTCATTGGTACCTTGCGCGGATCATCGCCCATGAATTTTTCATAGATTTCGATGATACCTCCAAGTTTAATGTCTAGCTCTTTTGGATCTTTATGTGAAAGGTCCAGATAAACCATGTTCTCTCCGTTAATTCCTAACTTCTGCGCTACGCAGACGTCAAAAATTTCACGAGTTGCAATATCACGAGGTACTAAGTTACCGTATGCAGGATATTTTTCCTCTAAGAAATACCAAGGTTTACCGTCTTTATATGTCCAAACGCGTCCGCCTTCTCCACGAGCAGATTCACTCATAAGACGAAGCTTATCATCTCCTGGGATAGCAGTTGGATGAATTTGAATAAACTCTCCGTTTGAATAGTATGCACCTTGCTGATACACAATAGATGCCGCTGAACCTGTATTAATAACTGAGTTCGTCGATTTTCCAAAAACAATTCCAGGTCCACCTGTAGCCATAATAACCGCGTCAGCTGGGAACGTTTTAATTTCCATTGATTTTAAATTCTGTGCAGAAATTCCGCGACAGCTGCGCTCATCGTCAAGAACAGCACCTAAGAATTCCCATCCTTCGTACTTTGTCACAAGTCCGGCAACTTCATAGCGACGAACCTGCTCATCTAATGCGTACAATAATTGTTGACCCGTTGTTGCTCCAGCAAAAGCCGTACGGTGATGCTGCGTCCCGCCAAATCGTCTGAAGTCTAACAAACCCTCAGGAGTACGGTTAAACATAACACCCATGCGGTCAAGTAAGTGAATAATGCCAGGAGCTGCTTCACACATTGCTTTTACAGGTGGCTGGTTGGCTAAAAAGTCTCCGCCGTACACTGTGTCATCAAAGTGTTCCCATGGTGAATCCCCTTCACCTTTCGTATTTACGGCTCCGTTGATTCCACCTTGCGCGCAAACTGAGTGAGATCTTTTTACCGGAACTAGTGAAAATAAATCTACTTGCTTGCCAGACTCAGCAATTTTTATTGTTGCCATCAAGCCAGCTAAACCGCCACCGACTACGATGATTTTTCCGTTACTCATCGGAACCCCACTCCTTCAAAACCTTAATTTTATGCAAATGCGAATAATGTACGAACACCTACAAATGTAAGTGCTAAGAAGATTGCTAATGTCACATAAGTTGAAATTCTTTGAGAACGTGGTGTTACAGTTAACCCCCAGCTAACTCCAAATGACCATAGACCGTTTGCAAAGTGGAAGATCGTAGATACAACACCAACTATGTAGAATGCAAGCATTGCCGGGTTGCTTAAAATTCGTTCCATCATTTGAAAATCTACTTCTTTTCCAAGCGCAGCTTGTATTCTGGTTTCCCATACGTGCCATGTGATGAAGATAAGTGTGATTACACCTGAAACACGCTGAAGGATAAACATCCAGTTACGGAAAAACCCATAGTTGTTAACGTTTGTTTTAGCAGTGAATGCGATGTAAAGACCGTATATTGCGTGAAAAACGATTGGTAAGAAAATAATGAAAATTTCTAGAGCATAGCGGAAAGGTAAGCTCTCCATGAAGTGAGCTGCTTGATTAAATGATTCTTCTCCCTTTGTCGCGAAATGATTCACAACTAAATGCTGTGTTAAGAAAATCCCGATTGGTATTACCCCAAGTAATGAATGGATTCTCCGATATTGAAACTCTCTGTTTGCCGCCATCTGCGTAGACCCCCCTTAGTTAAATGAACATAGTTTGTGAAGAACTTTCTTACTCCCACTAGACAAATAGATTAATCGTGAATACAGGAAATGAAAACCTTTGCATTTCCTAATAAAGTATGTGACAGGTTAATTTTACTCCCATCGATTAAGAGCGTCAAGGCAAGATATTTAAATCTTCTATAAAATATAAATTTATAAAATTTTATATTTGTTAACGCTTACTATATTGATGTTACAGATTTTTTCTTTCTATTATAATATTGCTTGCCACAACTAAGTAAGCGTTTACTTTATACTTTTATTGTAAACAAGTTCACAAAACATTTACACAGGTAAAAGTACCCTTTTAAAAGTTATATTATGGATTTTTTATCTTTACATCTAACTCTTTTTACCATAATAAAGATCCTCTTACATTTTATTAAAAAAATGCGTGAGAGGTTTTTTAGATTTGTATATAATAGTAGTAAAGAAAGAGGGGAAAGCATGAGCAATTTACAAACAGAATCACAGCAAGAACTTGAAGAGACGATGGAAACATCAGAACCTAATGTCACAGCTGAAACAGAGAGAACTCTTGATCACGTTTCATATTTCGGATACAGCCTTTTGCGTGACGTGTTAATTCCAGAGCTTCTTGGAGACGAAACGAATACCATTTCATACTGGGCAGGAAAACACCTTGCGCGGAAATACCCATTAAATACAATGGATGAAATCGTCGCTTTTTTTAAAGCAGCTTCCTGGGGAACACTGACGCTTGCAAAAAAAGATAAATATTCACTAGAGCTTGAGTTATCAGGTGATGTGGTCAGCAAAAGATTTCAGCAGGAAACTTGTTCGTTTCATCTTGAGTCAGGATTTGTGGCTGAACAGATTCAGCGGCAAAACAACTGCCTAACAGAAGCCTACTTAACACATAAAGAAAAGAACGGAAAAGTGCTGATTTCCGTGCAGTGGGACCGAAAAGATATTTTACCTACCGAAACACGCGCGGAGCGTTATAAAAAGTAAAAAATACGTATATATAAAAGACGTGGAGATACCACGTCTTTTTTCTCTTCTTTATACTTGCACTGCCTGCTGTTCTTCTAGTTCGAATGCTACGTGAAGCGTCTCAACTGCTTTTACCATATCAGCATGCGGTACAACTGTAGATACTTTAATTTCAGACGTGCTGACCATCTTCACTTCAATTTTCTCTCCTGCCAGCACTTCAAACATTTCAGCTGCAACACCTGGGTTTGAAATCATACCAGATCCGACAATCGACACTTTAGCCAGACCGCTTTCATGTTCGATACGCGTATATCCTAAAGTAGATTTATATTCTTTTAAGACAGCAAGAGCAGCTTCTACGTCTACGGTTTTAATAGAAAATGAGATGGATAGACGATTATTAGCCGTTACGTTTTGAATAATAATGTCCACATTTAACTGTTCTTTTGCTAATGCTGTAAAAATAGTAGAAAGAGTTTGCAACTCGTTGTTTAACCCTTCAATTGTCACGCGTGAAATATTATCTTCAAACGCAATTCCTCTTACGACTAAGTTTTGTTCCATTGAAACTTCCTCCTCAACAATCGTTCCATTCTCGTTTTCTAAGCTTGAACGCACTTCTAGCGGTACCTGATAATTTTTTGCAAACTCAACAGCGCGCGGATGCAGCACCCCTGCTCCCAAATTAGCTAATTCTAACATTTCGTCATATGAAATAGAGTGAAGCTTACGGGCACCTTCTACATAGCGCGGATCTGTCGTAAACACTCCTGTTACATCTGTATAAATATCACATTTTGCTGCTTTTAGCGCCGCGGCAAGAGCTACTGCCGTCGTGTCAGAGCCGCCTCGACCTAATGTTGTAATGCTTCCATCTTCTGAACAGCCTTGGAATCCAGCTACTACTACAATTCGTCCGCTATCTAACTGACGTTGAATACGAGTTGTATCAATGTGCTGGATTCGTGCATTGCTATGAACTGCTTCCGTCTGGATGCCAGCTTGCCAACCTGTTAGCGAAGTTGCTTCATACCCTTTGCATTGAAGGGCCATTGTTAACAGGGAAATCGTCACTTGTTCTCCAGTTGTAAGAAGCATATCCATTTCGCGTTTGCTTGGACTGTCCGTAATATCACTTGCTAATTTCACCAGTGCATCTGTGGTTTTGCCCATTGCCGATACAACAACGACTACTTGGTTACCGCGCTCTGCTTCTTGAATAACTCGGTTTGCTACATGTTGAATACGTTCAACAGAACCAACAGATGTTCCACCAAATTTTTGAACGATTAATGCCATAATTTTGTTCATTCCTTTTCAATAAATTTGCATATGCAGGATGATGAGAAGCTAAATTTTTTTACTCAGACAATAAAAAAAGCAATGAGATGAGCTCTCATTGCTTAACGAACGAAAATTATAAAACATAACCGTCCACTGCCGTGAGATAGCTCTCCAAGAATCTACATCTTGACAATCCTACGTTTATTCAACGCAGAACCAGCAATCATTACTATGAGGTAATGTTCACTTCGGCAAATTTCCCTTTCCGCATCATTCATAAGGGCTCATACCCTTCCTGATACGTACTGATTAAATTTGCACCTCTATCTTCACTTCATTTGATGAAGTGTCGTATGAAATTAGTTAATAGCTTATCAAACATTTTCTATTATTTCAAGACTATTTTTGCAATGTTTCATAAATTTTTTCAGCAATGTTTTGAGGAACACCTGAATTTCGAATATCTTCAACCGTTGCTTCTTTCAATTTTTTCACCGAACCAAAATACTTTAACAAAGCTTTTTTACGCTTTTCTCCCACTCCCGGAATGTCGTCCAGAACAGACTGAAAAGCGGACTTAGAGCGCACTTGACGGTGGAAGGTAATCGCAAAGCGGTGAACTTCATCTTGAATTCGCTGAAGCAAATAAAATTCTTGACTATTGCGTTCAAGCGGTATGATTTGAGGAGGCTCGCCAATCATCAGATTCGAAGTTCTGTGCTTATCATCTTTGACAAGACCTGCTGTAGGCACTAAAAGTCCCAATTCATTTTCGAGAACATCCTGCACCGCAGCCAAATGCCCTTTACCTCCATCTACAACAATTAAATCTGGAAGCGGAAGACCTTCTTTTAATGCTCTGGAATACCTTCTGCGAACCACTTCTCTCATGGAACTGTAATCATCTGGTCCCTGCACGGTCTTAATTTTATATTTACGATATTCTTTCTTTTCCGGCTTCCCATCAACAAAAACAATCATCGCAGAAACTGGGTCTGTTCCTTGAATATTTGAATTATCAAATGCTTCAATCCGATAAGGAGCGGCAATTCCAAGCTCTTCTCCTAACCGTTCAACTGCGCCAACCGTGCGTTCTTCATCTCGTTCAATTAAATAGAATTTTTCACCGAGCGCAATTTTTGCATTTTTACACGCAAGTTCTACTAATTCTTTCTTTTTGCCTCGCTTTGGATGCTGAACCTCTACTTCTACTAATTTCTCAGCCAACTCTGCATCAATCGTTGCTGGAACCATTACTTCTTTTGGCTTAATATTTTTGGCATAAAACTGACCGATAAAAGTTAAGAAATCTTCTTCTGGCTCTTTATAAAAAGGAAACATAGAAACTTCTCGCTCAATTAATTTCCCTTGGCGAATAAAGAAAACTTGAACACACATCCAGCCTTTATCATAAGAATAGCCAAACACATCTCGATTAACAAAATCATTAAACGTTACTTTTTGCTTTTCCATTGTCGCTTCGATATGAGCAATTTGATCTCGATATTCTTTAGCCCGTTCAAAGTCAAGTTCTTCTGAAGCTTTTAACATTTTTTCAGTTAACTCTGTTTTGACATGCTCATATCCACCATTTAAAAAACGCGTGATATTTTCAATAATTTGTTTGTTTTGCTCTTCTTTTACTTCTTTTACGCAAGGAGCTAGGCATTGCCCGATATGGTAATACAAACAAGGTCTGTCTGGCATGGTAGAGCACTTTCTTAATGGATAAATGCGATCAAGAAGCCGCTTTGTTTCATTTGCAGCTTGAACGTTAGGATAAGGACCGAAGTATTTCCCTTTATCTTTTTTTATTTTTCTTGTAATAACAAGTCGGGGCTGTTTTTCAGCTGTAATCTTAATAAAGGGATAACCCTTATCATCTTTAAGCATGATATTGTATTTTGGATCATGCTTTTTAATTAAATTCATTTCTAAAATAAGCGCTTCTAAATTAGAAGATGTGACGATATATTCAAAATCGACAATGTCGTTTACAAGTCGAAGCGTCTTTCCGTCATGAGATCCGGTAAAGTAGGAGCGCACTCGATTTTTTAATACTTTTGCTTTTCCTACGTAAATGACCGTTCCATATTTATCTTTCATCAAGTAGCAGCCGGGCTGATCCGGTAAAATAGCCAGCTTTTCTTTTAAATAATCGTTCATATTTTTCTCCTTCCTCTTCTCTTACTCTGTCCATCTATACATTCGCTTATGAAGCGTAACCTACATTCTTTCCTGCCTTACAATACATGCACATAAGCCGGATTTATGGCGGTGTTCCTTACATCTAGTATAAAACAAACGAACGCATATTCGCTAAATAAAAGTATTCCAAAAAGAGAAAAAGTGGAGAAAAAGAAAAAACCTAGCCTGAGCTAGGTTTTGACTTACGCGTGTTTATTAATTAATTCTGTTAATGCTTCTTTTGGTTGGAAACCAACTACTTGGTCAACTTTCTCTCCATCTTTAAATAATACTAAAGTTGGGATACTCATAACACCAAATTTTCCAGCCGTTTCTTGATTTTCATCAACGTCTACTTTCACGATTTTAACTTTATCGTTAAGTTCGCCATCGATTTCTTCAAGAACTGGAGCAATCATTTTACAAGGGCCACACCATGGTGCCCAAAAGTCAACAAGCACTAGGCCTGATTTAATTTCATCTGTAAAGTTTTTATCTGTAGCATGTGCAATAGCCATTTTAATTCCTCCTAAATATATGCAATATCCAAATTCTACTCACAGTATATCACCTTCAAATAAGGTTTGCTAACTTTTTGCTTACATTTATACTGTTTATTCTCCGCTCTAGTTTGTACAATTCACATAAAAACATACGTAGAAAATTTCGTTTTCCATGAGGTTGAGACATAACGAAATGAATCCCATCTAAAGACGAACAAATAGTATACAAGAGCTGAACTGCTAGAAAGACCCACACACATGAAAGCTACGCTTACCCTAACAAAAAAACGAACCACTAATCAAACATCTTGATCAATGGTTCGTTTTTCACTTCGTCTAAAATACTTTTGTCCCAGCCTCTTACGCAGACTGTACTTTCAGCTTTTTAAATTCTTCCGTTAGCAGAGGCACCACTTCAAATAAATCTCCAACGATTCCGTAATCAGCTACTTTAAAAATATTCGCCTCAGGATCTTTGTTAATGGCAACAATAATTTTTGAATTTGACATGCCGGCCAAATGCTGAATGGCTCCTGAGATTCCGCAGGCAATGTATAAATCTGGTGTGACTACTTTGCCCGTCTGACCGATCTGAAGAGAATAGTCGCAGTAATCTGCATCGCACGCTCCGCGAGATGCCCCAACAGCTCCATTTAACACGTCCGCTAGTTCTTGGAGAGGTCCAAAACCTTCCGTGCTTTTTACCCCTCGACCACCTGCAATCACGACTTTTGCTTCGGATAAATCAACTCCTTGCGTTGCTTTCCGTACAACTTCTTTTACAACTGTACGCAGGTTTTTGATTTCAACATTTAAATCCTCTACATCGCCTGTACGTCCCTCGTCTTTTGCAAGCGGTGAAATATTATTTGGACGAATCGTGACAAACGTAAAAGCATCGGTCATGATTTTCTTTTCAAATGCTTTACCAGAATAAATTGGGCGGGTAAAGACTACTTGATCCCCTCCAACTTCTACATCCGTCACATCGGAGATAAGTCCTTTGTCTAAGCGAGCTGCCAGTTTTGGCGCTAGGTCTTTGCCAAGAGCCGTATGGCCAAATACGATAGCTTCAGGCTGTTCACTTTCAATGATGGCTAATAACGCCTGAGCATAACCATCCGATGTGTAAGCAGCTAAATCTTCATGCTCCGTCACAACAACTTTATTCGCTCCGTACGCAATAAGCTCTTCACTTAAAGCTTTTACGTCCTTTCCTACTAACGCTGCAACAATTTCCCCACCGTCAGCTACAGTAGACGCTGCGGAAATCGCTTCAAACGATACGTTTCGTAATCCCCCATCACGTGCTTCTCCTAGAACTAACACTTTGCGTCCCATTGCAATACCCCCATTGTTTTGACTTTTGACTTATTAAATGACTTTTGCTTCTTTGTGCAGTAAATTGACCAGTTCTGTCACTTGATCTTTTATATCTCCTTGTAATACGCGTCCTGCGTCTTTTTTCGGAGGCAAATAAATTTCAATTGTCTTTGTTTTTGCTTCTACATCATCTTCATCTAAATCTAAATCATCCAATTCCACTTCAACCAACGGTTTCTTCTTCGCTTTCATAATCCCTGGAAGAGATGGATAGCGAGGTTCGTTAAGTCCCTGCTGAGCTGTTACTAGAAGAGGAAGCGACGTTTCGATAACCTCGGAATCGCCTTCCACATCGCGTACAACAGTCACTTTTTCACCTTCGATATCCAATTTTGTAATCGTCGTAATATAAGGGATTTCTAACTGTTCTGCTACGCGCGGCCCCACTTGGCCCGAACCTCCGTCAATCGCTACGTTTCCTGCCAAAATCAAGTCAGGAGATTGTTCTTTTAAGTACTGTGCCAGCAGCCTAGAAGTCGTGTACTGATCGCCATCTTCTATGTCATCTTCCGTATTGATTAAAACCGCTTTATCTGCTCCCATAGCCAAAGCTGTTCGGAGTTCTTTTTCTGATTCTTCCCCTCCTACACTCACGACCGTAATCTCCCCGCCATGCTTTTCCTTTAGCTGAATAGCTTCTTCAACTGCATACTCATCGTAAGGATTAATAATAAATTCAGCCCCATCTTCAACAATTTGACCATTTTTTAATGAAAGTTTCTCCTCTGTATCGAATGTTCTTTTTACTAACACGTAAATATTCATTCAATTCCCCTCCTAAGCTTATTTTCCTAAAAATTTAGGCTGGCGCTTTTCAATAAAAGCGGCTACGCCTTCTTGAGCATCCCGGCTTTTGAATACGCTTCCAAAAAACTGCGCTTCTTTTTTAATGCCGCTGTAGTAAGCATCTGTTTTTACATGCTGAAGCAGCTGCAAGGTAGCTTTAACAGAGATTGGGCTTTTTTTGGCAATTTTTCTAGCAAGTAAAAATGTTTCATTGATAAGCTGACTTTCTTCAAAAGCTGCATTTGCCAATCCTAACTCCACTGCCTCGCTTCCGGATATTGGATCACTTGTCAGCATCATCTCACAAGCCTTATGAACTCCTACATAACGAGGCAATCGCTGAGTCCCTCCAAATCCTGGTATAATTCCTAACTGAAGCTCAGGCAAGCCCAGCTTAGCATTTTCCGTTACCAAACGGATATGGCAGCTCATAGCAAGCTCCAATCCTCCGCCTAAAGCAGCTCCATGAATAGCTGCAATCACTGGTTTTGGGTAATTTTCAATATACTCAAAGAGCTCTTGACCGTTAACAGCAAGCTTCTCGTATTCTTTTTCCTGCTGAAGTGATGTGAATTCTTTTATATCAGCCCCGGCACAAAAGAATTTCCCTTCACCTTTAATAACGATAACCCTTGTCTCTTTACTATCTTCTAAATGTTTTAAAACACTTGAAAGATCTTTTAATAAATCTTGAGACAAAGCGTTAGCAGGTTGTCTATTCAACGTAATGAAGCTTATTGCATCAACAGTTTCAACCTGGATAATCTCCATTTGTTTACGCCACCCTTTCTTTCTATTTTCATTACCTTGCGCTTTTCCCCTCGCAGGGGAGCAGCAGGCTCACTTACGATTATGAGCCGCTGCAGCCGTTTAACAGCAGGGAATGGACTTTATCTACCGATTCTATTAGACCATATCGATGATCGTTCATTACCCATGTTGTAACAGTTTCATCAATCGTTCCAAAAATCATCTGTCGCGCAAGACGAATATCTATATTTTCAGAAAACTCACCCGTTTCGATTCCTGTCTGCAAAATAGAATCAATGAGAGTCAGATAATCTTTTAATACATCGTTAATTTTCAATCTTAAATCCTTGTTCGATTGACGCAGTTCGAGCTGTGTCACTGTAGCTAAATGATGATCCTCCGCTAGAAACGAAAAATGTTTGTCAATTAACACATGAAGTTTTTCTGCCGCGGTTTCAATTCCCGCCAGTTCTTCATAAATTTTTTCTACAAATTGTCCCATCTTCTCTTGAAACAAGGAAATCAAGACATCTTCTTTGTTTTTAAAATATAAATATATCGTACCGTCTGCAACTCCAGCCTGCTTAGCAATTTTAGAAACCTGAGCATTGTGGTATCCGTTTTCTGCTATTACTACTACAGCTGCATCGATAATCTGTTTATACTTTGGCTTATTTCTTCTCAATCTTATACGCTCCTTTAAAATATGAATGATTATTCATTCATATCTTTATAATAAAGAAACCGCAAGTATCTGTCAATTATGTTTCAGTAAAAAAAATCAAAGGCGACGATCGATTACGTCGCCTTTTTATGCTTTTCATTTTCTTCATCAATCAGCGCTCGTCGCAGAATCTTACCGACCGCTGTTTTGGGAAGCTCATTTCGAAATTCATAAAGGCGCGGAACTTTATAAGCAGCTAAATACTTTCTAGAAAACTCATTTAACTCTTCTTCAGTACATCTTACACCATTTTTTAATACAATGTAAGCCTTCACCGTTTCTCCTCTATATGGGTCAGGAACACCCACCACTACAGCTTCTTGAATTTTTTCATGCTCATATAATACTTCTTCAACTTCTCGAGGGTAGATATTATATCCCCCGGCAATAATAATATCTTTCTTCCGATCTACTACATAAAAATAACCTTTATCATCCATATAGCCAACATCACCTGTTAGCAACCATCCGTCTCGCATAACAGCCTCCGTTTCTTCAGGCTGCTTCCAATATCCTTTCATGACCTGAGGACCTTTAACCGCAATTTCTCCTACTTCGCTTACAGCAGCTTCTTTACCTGTTTCAAACGAGAGAATTTTGGCATCTGTGTCTGGCCAAGGCACTCCAATGCTTCCTGGTATTCTCTCTTTCCAAAGAAAATTAGCATGAGTAACAGGAGAGCTTTCTGTTAATCCATATCCTTCCACTAGTTTACCTCCGGTGAGCTTTTCAAACTGCTCCTGCACTTCCACAGGAAGTGGAGCCGAACCGCTCATACATGAATCAATAGAAGATAGGTTGTATTTTGCTAAATCAGGATGGTTTAATAATGCAATGTAAATTGTCGGAGCACCTGGAAATAAAGTAGGCTGCTGCTTATGAATGGTTTTGAGCGTCGTTTTTGCATCAAATTTAGGCAGAAGAACCATCTCATAGTTTTGCAAAACCGATAGAACAAGAACCGTTGTTAAACCATACACATGAAAAAACGGGATAATTCCAAGCACTTTTTCTTCTCCGTGCCTGCAGCGGTATAACCAGTGTGAACACATCGTTGCATTAGCTACCAAGTTTTTATGAGTAAGCATGACTCCTTTTGGAAAACCTGTTGTTCCCCCGGTGTATTGTAAAATCGCGATATCTTCGTCTGAAATTCCCTCAGCGTTACATACTGCGGGAGAGGATTCATTTATAATACGTTTAAATAAATGAGTAGTCTCCGTATGACTCACATCCACGCTTATCTTCTGCTGCTTGCGCTGAATAAATGGATAAATTATGTTTTTGGGAAATGGGAGATAATCTTGAATAGAGGTGATGACTACGTGCTTTATCCTTGTTAACGCTTTCATTTTTACTGCACGCGGATATAGCAAATCGAGTGCAATAATCATGGTCGCTTCTGAATCATTAAGCTGATACTCTAACTCTCTTTCCGTATACAAAGGGTTTGTTTGAACGACTACTCCTCCGGCAAGAAGAACAGCATAAAAGGAAATGACAGCTTGAGGGCAGTTTGGAAGCATAATGGCTACTCTATCCCCTCTTTTTAATCCCAGTTTAATAAGGTAAGATGACAGCTTCAGAGAATCTTGATGCAGCTGGGAAAACGTCATTTTTTTCCCTAGAAAATAGATTGCGCTTTTTTTAGGATCCTTTTGAACTGCTTCTTCAAAAAGCTGTGCTAAATTTTTTTGTTCATAATGAAGCCTAGCAGGTATTTCATCTGGATATTGAGAAAGCCATATCTTTTCGGTGGGTTCCACACGCATCCTCTCCCTCAAAAAAATAAAAAATTAGAATTTTCTAATTAAAATTATAATTCATTCTTTTTTTAGATGCAATCGTTATTGAATGTTCTCTTTCCTACCTAATCACTCTTTCATCCTGCAGCGTAATAAATAAAAATTGGATTTACCTCTGTACATTATCCGAATTTTTTGTATATAATAAAAATTAGATTTTTTTTAAGGAGCTGTATGAATTGACAACAACATTGACTAAAGGACCGTTCAAAGCAGATCACGTTGGAAGCTTTTTGCGTCCCGAGCGTATCAAGCAAGCACGATTACAAGTGGAAAACGGGGAAATGACAAAGAAGCATCTTCGAGCAATTGAAGATGAAGAAATTCGTAAGCTCGTAGAAAAGCAAAAACAAATTGGATTAAAAGCCGTCACAGACGGTGAGTTTCGCCGTGCGTGGTGGCACTTTGATTTTCTGTCAGAGCTTGTTGGCGTAGAACTTTACGAAGCAGAGTCGGGAATTCAGTTTCATGGAGTCCAAACAAAAGCTCACGGTATAAAAGTGACTGGAAAACTAGATTTTAATCACCACCCTATGATTGAAGATTATAAATTTCTTCATCAATCTGCTGGAAAAAAACACGTAGCTAAGTTCACCATTCCAAGTCCTAATATGCTGTTTTTCAGAGGCCATATTGAAGAGTCTGCTTACTCGGATACGGATGTATTTTTTGCTGATTTAGTTAAAACGTATCAAAAAGCCATTCAAGCATTTTATGATGCCGGATGCCGCTACTTACAGTTAGATGATACTGCGTGGGCAGTCTTTTTCTCAGAAAAAGGACAAGAACAAATCGCTTCAAAAGGTTTCACGCCCCAAGAATTACTGAAACGTTTTACGGATGCGATCAATGAATCCATTGCGCATAAGCCAGATGATATGGTCATTACAATGCATATTTGCAGAGGGAATTTCCAGTCTACTTATACAGCAAGCGGCGGTTATGAAAATGCGTCAAAAGCTATTTTCAGTCAGTTAAACGTAGATGGACTATTTTTAGAATTTGATGATGAACGCTCAGGAGGATTCGAACCTCTTCGACATGTAAAGCGAGATGATCTTCAGATTGTCCTTGGTCTTATCACATCAAAATTTGGAGATTTAGAAGATCCTGAAGCAGTGAAAAAAAGAATTGCTGAAGCGGCAGAATTTGTTTCTCTTGATCAAATTTGTTTAAGTCCCCAGTGCGGATTTGCTTCTACAGAAGAAGGAAATTTACTAACTGAAGAACAGCAGTGGGATAAAGTAAAGCACGTGATTTCAATTACTGAAGACGTATGGAAGTAATCATTAAAAAAGCTGACCTGCTTTAAGGTCAGCTTTTTTGCTGTCATCATAATGTTAGGAAAAGCTATATAGATAAATAGATAAGACCAATAAGCATAAACACTCCGCATAAAACGAGTAAAATTTTCGCTAACTTCTCCATGACTCTCTCCTATCCTATCCCTGCTCCTATTACATAGGACATACCGATTGAAATAACAAGTGAAATAAACCCAACGGCTCTGTTATCTTGTTCAATTTCATCATCGATTCGAAATTTTGGCGTCAAAAATTCGAAAATAAAATAGCTGACTAGTAAAAGAACGAACCCATATATTCCCCATCCGAGCATTCTTAACAAGTTGTCATTATGCTCAATCGAATAGCGAAAAATATTAGCTAATCCAAATATCTTCCCACCTGTTGCCATCGCAACAGCCATATTTCCTTTTTGAATCTCTTCCCAATTCTTATACTTAGTAACGAGCTCAAACACAACAAGAAAGACGACAATGCTCAAGACAACCACGCTGTAATAAGCGGCAGATTCAATATACGGGTCTTTCCAAAAATCCCTCATTTTTGCATCACTCCTAATTTATATTACACTTGACGTAATGAACTGACAGGTCTCTTTCCTTTACTTGTATCGTTCTTAAAAGACATAGAAAACCCAGCATAGTCCATGAGCCATGTCGGATTTTCTATCTTCATATATGCTTGTTCAGCGCATCGACTGACACTTTTATTTCAGCGTTCTTTTATTTAAATTCCACAACCGTAACGCCAGAACCTCCTTCAGAAGCCTCTCCGAAACGAATATTTTTAACAGAACGATGATTTTTCAAATATTCCTGTACGCCTTTACGAAGAGCTCCAGTTCCTTTACCGTGGATAATCGAAACGCGCGGATAGTTGGCTAACAAAGCATCATCAATATATTTTTCAACTCGAATCAGCGCATTTTCATAGCGCTCTCCTCTTAAATCCAGTTCTAGATTTACGTGATAATCTTTTCCCTTTACCGTAGCAAGCGGCTTTGTTTCTACAGGTTTTGGGGAACTGATATATTCGAGATCTTTTTCTTTCACCTTCATTTTCATGATCCCCATTTGTACTTGCCATTCATTATTGCTTAGTCGTTCTACAAGCGTTCCTTTTTGTCCCCAGCTTAAGACTTTCACTTCATCTCCAGCTTGAAGAGTGCGCTCTTGTTTTTTCGGCGCAGCTGGTTTCTTTTTACTTTTTTCAAGAGTTGGAACTGCATCTTCTAGACGCTTACGCGCTTCAATCAATTCATGCTCTTTTACAAGCGCATGATTTTTTTGACTCATTTTACGCAAATCGCTAATGATTTTCTCTGCTTCTTCAGATGCTGCTTTAACTGTGGCTTGAGCTTTTTCTTCAGCTTTTTCGTACAGCTTATCTCGTTTTTCATTAAACTCAATAATCTGACTCTGTAACTCTTTATGAAGCTTCTGAGCCTCTTTTCTTAGCTCTTCAGCTTCTTCTAGCTCGTGTTCAGACTGACGGCGGCTATCTTCAAGAGAGGCAATCATATTTTCTACTTTATTTGTTTCTGAGCCAATATAGCCTTTGGCACGTTCAATTACTTCAGCACTTAAACCTAAACGTTTTGAAATCTCAAAAGCATTGCTTCGGCCCGGTACACCAATCAGCAGCTTGTAAGTAGGGCTCAATGTTTCAATATCGAACTCTACGCTAGCATTGACCACTCCTTCACGGTTATAGCCGTACGCTTTTAATTCAGGATAGTGAGTAGTCGCAACTACGCGAGCGCCTCTTTCATATACTTGATCTAAAATCGAAATCGCAAGCGCTGCACCTTCTTGAGGATCCGTTCCTGCTCCCAATTCATCGAACAAGACCAGACTTTCGTGATCTACTTTTTGTAAAATATCTACAATGTTGACCATATGAGATGAAAAGGTACTCAAACTTTGTTCAATCGACTGCTCATCTCCAATATCAGCAAATACGTGCTTAAACACAGCCATTTCCGATCCATCCAGCGCAGGAATCTGCAAACCTGCTTGAGCCATTAACGTAAATAATCCAAGTGTTTTTAACGTTACGGTTTTACCGCCGGTATTTGGCCCTGTAATAACGATAGATGTATATTGATCACCTAGCTCAATATCATTCGCAACGACGTCTTCCTGTGCAATAAGAGGATGTTTTGCCTTCACTAACTTAATATAGCCTCGGTCGTTCATTTTAGGTTTTGAAGCTTTTAGCTCATGGCTATAGCGCCCTTTAGCAAACATGAAGTCCAGCTCACCTAACAGATACACGTTTTGACGGAGTTCATTTGCCACTTCCGCTACCTGAACGGTTAAAGCAATGAGAATACGCTCAATTTCTTGTTTTTCTTTTACTTTTGCTTCTTGAAGCTCATTGTTTAACGTCACAATCGCCTGAGGCTCAATAAATAAAGTTGCTCCAGATGAAGACTGATCGTGCACAATGCCTCCATACGCACTGCGATATTCTTGCTTAACAGGAATAACAAAACGTTCGTTTCGAATGGTAACAATTGCATCTGACAACATTTTTTGAGCGGACGAGGAGCGAATAAGGCTCTCTAGCTTTTCGCGAATACGAGACTCCGTTGAGCGAAGTTTTTGACGAATGCCTCTTAGCTGGTCGCTTGCACCGTCTAGCACTGTACCATTCTCATCAATACTCATTTTAATTGTTTGTTCTACCTCAGGAAGAGGCATTAGTTTTTCGATATGTTCAGTTATAATTGGAAGCTGTAAATCTTCGTCTTCCACTACTTGCTCGATAAATTGCTTGACTTGTCTTGCAGCATAAATAGTGCTTGCTACATCAAGAAGTTCATTAGAGCTTAGCGTTCCCCCAATTTCAGCGCGCTTCACGCTAGATCGAACGTCAAAAATGCCCCCTAGCGGTACGTTGCCACGCAATCGCAGCACGGTTGTAGCTTCATCTGTTGCTTCCTGCCATTTGACTACTTCTTCATACTGAGTCGAGGGAATCAAATTCGCTACTTTTTCTCGGCCTAAAGAAGAAGCTACTTTTTTCTGAAGCTGTTCCTTAACTTTATTAAACTCTAGTACATGAAAAATACGTGATTGCAAAACTGATTCCTCCTGTTGCTTATTTATGTCGATTTAAAAAGGCGGTTAATTCTTTGAGACTATACGTATTTAATACCGTTTCTGGTTTAAGCCAGCCTTTAATTCCCGTAGATATTCCAATTTCCATATGCTCTAGCATGTCTAGATTGTGAGCATCTGTATTAATAGCAATTTTAACTCCTGCCTCTTGGGCTTTTTTTATATGCTCAGCCGCTAAATCTAAACGGTTTGGATTCGCGTTTAGTTCAAGAGCCGTTTTTGTTTCTTTAGCTAATTCAATTAGCATATCAATATCTACATCATATCCGTTGCGGCGACCAATCAAACGACCCGTCGGATGAGCGATTAAATCTACATGAACATTGTTTAACGCTTGCTTTAAGCGATTCATAATTTCTTCGCGTGATTGCGAAAAACTAGAGTGAATGGACGCAATAACAAAATCTAGCTCAGCTAGCATTTCATCATCATAATCAAGTGTTGCATCAGGCAAAATATCCATTTCAATTCCTGCTAGTATTGTAAAATCATCGAACTGTGCGTTTAAACGATTAATTTCTTTACGCTGTTTACGAATGCGTTCAGGCGTTAGACCGTTAGCTACTTTTAAATACTGAGAATGGTCTGTAATCGCCATGTACTCATAGCCTCGCGCGCGACATGCTTCCGCCATTTCTTCAATCGAATACGCCCCGTCGCTCCACGTGGAGTGCATATGCAAATCACCTTTTACGGCACCGTAGGTCACAAGCTTTTGAGGCTTTATAAATGCATCTACTTCCGTTCCATCTTCACGAAGTTCCGGCGGAATAAAAGAGAGCCCAAAATGTTCATAGAATGCTTGTTCAGACTCAAAAGTCATGACTTCGCCTGTCTCGGCATTTTCAACGCCATACTCGCTAATTTTTTCACCGCGTTCTTTTGCTAATTGACGCATACGCACATTATGATCTTTTGATCCTGTAAAATGGTGCAGCGTTGTGGCAAACGCTTTATCTTCTACAAGACGAAAATCGACAGACACATCGTACTCATAGGCTAACGTTACCGATACTTTTGTATCTCCATTTGCAATAATATCCTTCACATTTGGCAGCGATACTAGCTGTTCACGGACAGCATGAGGCTCAGCTGTTGAAATAATAAAATCAAGATCTTTTACGGTTTCCCTCATGCGGCGAATGCTCCCTGCTTGAGAAAAACGCTCAATGCTATGCATATGTTTAAGGGCTTCTAAAATGTCTTCCGCTATTGGAAGCATAAAAGCAAGAGGCAAACGATCAGGACGCTTCCCAAACTCTTCAATAGCAGCGATAATTTTCTCTTCTGTCTTTTTACCAAAACCGCTTAGTCCCTGCACTCGATTTTCCATACAGGCCTGATGCAGTGATTCCATATCTCGAATATCTAGCTCTTTATATAATTTAGCGATTTTTTTACCTCCAAGCCCCGGCAGCTTAAGCAAAGGAATAAGTCCTTCAGGAACTTCTTGCTTTAGTTCTTCTAATACGCTTGACTCATTTGTTTCCATATACTCTGTAATGACTGCAGCCGTTCCTTTTCCAATCCCTTGGAGCTTTGTAAAATCCTCAATCTCTGTCAGCGTTCTTTCGTCCGTTTCTAGCGCTGCAGCTGCTTTTCGAAAAGCAGAAATTTTAAAAGGGTTATCTCCCTTTAATTCCATATATGTAGCAATTGTTTCTAACAATTTAATAATATCCTTTTTATTCATCTCTTTTCACCAGCCTATTATCATAATAACGAAACTTTCAAAAACATGATGAGTGACATATTTACTCTCTCAAATTTTCATATAGACATACTTTTATCCTCGTGAAAACCGCAGATCAGACTGCGATAAAAAAAGAGGGTATCTCAAAAGTATTATGACACTTTCGACACACCCTCTCAACAAGCTATTGTAATTTCATTACATTACACCATACTGAGTCCACAAATCTTGAATCGCAGACGATAAGTATGGAGTATTTTGTACGATATTGATTGCAATTGAAGACTGTTGAATTGGCGTTTGAATTTCACTTACAGGAATCACGGCTCCAATGTATAACAAAATAAAAACGATGATATACACTTCAACGAATCCAAGTGCACCTCCGCCCCATTTATTTAACTGGCGCAGAATTGGCAGTTCGGTTAAAGCCGTTAAAACAGAGCCTGCAAGGCGAAGTACAATGTGAGTAGCAAAAAATAAAATCGCAAATGCAATCATTCGATAAAAAGCGTCTTCTATCGTTCCAGAATCAAATACAAACGATGCGACACTTTGCTGCTGAATATTGTCTGGAAACGGAATCAACAAGCGAAGTCGGCTTGCCAAATCTCCACTAAACATATAAGCGACGATAAACGAAACCGCAAAACTGACAATATGAATGAGCTGCAAAATAAATCCTCTTTTAAGACCTGTTACAAAGCCTAAAAGAAGCAATATAATTAAAATGATATTAAGCATTGACTCAGTCATTCCTCTTTTCCATAAAGTTTTTGTTCAAGTCTCTCATAGTCTTCTTTCAGTTTTATATATTCGTGTACAGCATTTACAGCTGTTAATACTGCTAATTTATTGATATCTAAAGAAGGGTTTTTAGTACTGATTTCACGCATTTTTTCATCCACTATAGAGGCGACAAGTCGAATATGGCTTGTACTTTCGCTACCGACGATGCTGTACTGCTGACCAAAGATGTCAACTGTCGCACGTGTTTTATCTTGTCTTGACACGAGAAAATCCTCCGTTCCACGAAAAATCCTAATCCCTATCATACCACGAAGAAGACTTCAATGGAAACATATCTATATTTAAGCTATCATAAGGGATAGTGCTTATAAAGTAAACTAAAATACCCCGAAAGGAGTGAAGCATTATGTCACATGCTGTTATTAAGGTATCAGCTGATCAAATAGCTAAAATGAAGCTTCATTACACATCCTATTTGCAGCCCAAACTGCCGCAGGGAAGTATGTTTGCGGCTAAAACTCCCGGCTGTTCTATCACTGCGTACCGCTCTGGAAAAGTACTTTTTCAAGGAAAAGAAGCTGAAACAGAAGCGGCTAAGTGGGGAGGCTCTTTAGATGCTGCGAAAAAGGCTCCTGTCTCCCACCTCCCATCAAACTTCAGCTCACTATCGGTCATCGGTTCTGACGAAGTAGGGACGGGAGATTATTTTGGTCCTATGACCGTAGTTGCTGCCTATGTTCAAAAAGAGCAGCTTCCTTTGTTAAAAGAATTAGGAGTACGCGATTCAAAAGAGTTAACGGATGCTAAAATTATTGAAATTGCCAAGCAGCTTGTTTCGTTTATTCCCTATAGTTTGCTTGTTTTACATAACGAAAAGTATAATGCATTTCAAGAAAAAGGCATGTCACAAGGTAAAATGAAAGCTCTGTTACACAACAAAGCTTTATCCAACGTGTTAAAAAAACTGGATCCTGAAAAACCCGATGCCATTTTAATTGACCAGTTTGTCGAAAAAAACACCTATTATAAACACGTGGTAAAGGAAAAAGAAATTATCAAAGAAAATGTCTTTTTCAGCACAAAAGGAGAAAGCGTTCATTTATCTGTAGCTGCTGCTTCCATTATTGCCAGATACGCATTTTTAAAACAAATGGATTTGCTGACGGAAAAGACCGGGATGGTTATTCCTCGCGGAGCTGGCGCACAAGTTGATATCGCCGCTGCTAAAATCATTAAGAAACATGGCGTGAATGCGCTGAACTCTTTAGCTAAAATTCATTTTGCTAATACAGAAAAAGCTCTAAAATTAGCTAAAAAATAAGAGATGTGGAAATCCACATCTCTTTTCTTATTCTTATGAACGAAGCGTTGCACCAAATTCTTTTTCTACAGCTTCTAACACTGCACCATGTGCTTTTGCTACTTCTTCATCAGTTAATGTACGTTCAGGATCTAAGTAACGTAAAGAGAAAGCTACAGATTTCTTGCCTTCTTCCATACGCTCTCCTTCATATAGATCAAATACCGTCACGTCTTTTAAAAGTTCTCCGCCCGCCGCATAGATGACGCGCTGAACTTCTCCTCCAAGAACGTTTTTATCTACAACAAGTGCAATATCACGAGTAATAGATGGGAATCTTGGAATAGCTGAATAACGAACTTCTTCGACATCTGCAGCTAATAGCTCTTGAAGGTGTAATTCAAATACGTATGTTTCACGAAGACCATATTGTTTCTGAGCAACAGGATGAACTTGACCTACGTATCCAATTTCTTTTTCATCTAACCATACAGCCGCTGTACGTCCAGGGTGCATACCGTCTTTTTTAACGGGAGCATATGAGATTCGTTTCTCCAAACCAAGCTGTGCAAATAACCCTTCTAGTACACCTTTAATCACATAGAAATCAACGACTTTCTTTTCACCTTGCCAGCCGTGAGCATGCCACAGACCCGTGATTGCACCAGCTACGCGCTCCTGCTCATCCGGTAATTCTCCTTCACCTTTAGATAAGAACACTGAGCCTGTTTCGTATAGCGCAATAGAATCCGACTGACGAGCATTATTATGCTTCACTGCTTCTAGCAAATGAGGCACTAAGCTTTGACGAAGGATGCTGCGATCTTCGCTCATCGGCATTGCTAAACCAATTGTACTTGTTGCATTTAGTGCAAACTGAGTAGCTTTTCCAGCGCTCGTTAACGAATATGTTGTTGTTTGTGCTAGTCCCGCACCTTCTAAGAAACGGCGAACTTTACGGCGTCCAAGCTGATACTCTGTTAGTTTTCCTGGAGTTGCCACTGTTACAGGAAGCGTTGTAGGAAGGTTGTCATAGCCATACATACGCGCTACTTCCTCGACGATATCTTCTTCAATTGTAATATCGCCTCTACGAGTTGGCACTGTTACAACAATGGTTTCGTCTTCCACTTTGTTTTCAAATTGAAGACGGTTCATAATGTCTTGTACTTCTTCCATTGATAGCTCTGTACCAAGCACATCGTTAATACGTCCAAGTGACACAGCTACAACAGCAGGTTCCACAGTTAGTGTATCCACTTCTACAGTACCATTTACCACTTCACCTGAAGCGTATTCAGCCATTAATTCTGCTGCGCGGTCAGCAGCTACACGCGTACGGTTAGGATCAATTCCTTTTTCAAAACGAGCGCTTGCCTCACTGCGAAGACCGTGGTCTTTTGAAGCTTGGCGAACCGTTAAGCCTTTGAAGTAAGCTGATTCAATGAGAACATTTACCGTATCGTCTTTTACTTCGGAGTTCGCTCCGCCCATTACACCTGCAAGAGCTACCGGCTCACTTCCGTTTGTAATGACAAGCTGATTGCCTTTTAATACGCGCTCTTGGTCATCAAGTGTTACAAACTTCTCGCCTTCTGACGCGTGACGTACAACAATTTCTTTTGAACCAAGACGATCGTAGTCAAAAGCATGCAGAGGCTGGCCGTATTCAAGCAAAATATAGTTGGTAATATCAACAACGTTGTTATGAGGTCGAATACCAGCTGCCATTAAACGCGTTTGCATCCATAATGGTGACGGAGCAATTTTTACGTTTTTCACAACGCGCGCTACGTAAAGCGGATTGTCTTCTTTTGCCTCTACTTTAACGGAAATATGATCAGCTGCTTGCTCATCAGACGTTTGCACGTTTACTGACGGATACTTCACTTCACGACGTAAAATAGCAGCCACTTCATGTGCTACACCTAACATACTTAAGCAGTCTGAACGGTTTGGTGTTAGCCCTAGTTCTAATACTTCATCGTTTAAGTTTAATGCATCTAGTGCATCCGCTCCTACTTCAGCATCGCTTGGGAACACGAAGATGCCTTCTTGATAATCTTTTGCCACAAGCTTGCTTTCAATGCCAAGCTCTTGAAGAGAACAAATCATACCGTTCGATTCTTCACCGCGAAGCTTAGCACGCTTGATTTTAAAGTTACCTGGAAGTACAGCTCCCACTTTTGCAACCGCTACTTTTTGACCTTGTGCCACGTTCGGTGCTCCGCACACGATTTGAACGATTTCTCCTCCGCCAAGATCTACTTGACAGCGGCTTAATTTATCAGCATTTGGATGCTGTTCACGTTCTACAACGTGACCAATTACCACTCCGCTGATGCCTTTATTTAAGTTTTCTACACCTTCAACTTCAATTCCACTTTTTGTGATTTTATCTGCTAACTCTTCTGCCGTTACGCCTGATAAGTCAACATACTCTTGTAACCAACGATAAGATACAAACATCGTAGTCCCTCCTTTATACTTGTTTAAATTGATCTAAGAAACGAACATCATTTGTATAGAAATGACGAATATCATCCACGCCGTGTTTTAACATAGCAATACGCTCTACACCGATTCCAAAAGCAAAACCACGATATTTAGTTGAATCGTATCCAGCCATTTCAAGGACATTTGGGTGAACCATGCCAGCTCCTAAAATTTCAATCCAGCCTGTTTGTTTACATACATTACAGCCTTTACCTCCACATTTTGCACACGATACGTCTACTTCTACAGACGGCTCAGTGAACGGGAAGAAACTTGGACGAAGACGAATTTCACGGTCTGCACCGAACATCTTTTTCACAAATACTTCAAGCGTGCCTTTTAAATCGCTCATACGAATGTTTTCGTCTACTACAAGACCTTCAATTTGCATGAATTGATGAGAATGCGTAGCATCATCGTCATCGCGGCGGTACACTTTGCCCGGGCAAATAATTTTAACAGGTCCTTTGCCTTCATTCTTGTTCATAACACGAGCTTGAACAGTTGATGTATGCGTACGAAGAAGCGTTTCTTCCGTAATATAGAACGTATCTTGCATATCACGTGCTGGGTGACCTTTTGGCAAGTTCAGCGCTTCGAAATTATAGTAGTCCTGCTCTACTTCCGGTCCTTCTGCTACTTCATAGCCCATTCCTAAGAATAAATCTTCTACTTCTTCAACCACGCTTGTTAGCGGGTGATGCGTACCTGCTTTAACAGGGCGTCCTGGCAGCGTTACGTCGATTGTTTCTGAAGCAAGTTTACGCTCTACCTCGGCTGCTTCTAACGCCGTTTGTTTTTCTTCAATTTTAGATGCAATAGCTTCACGCACTTCATTTGCAAGTGCCCCCATTACAGGACGCTCTTCAGCTGAAAGTTTTCCCATACCGCGAAGCACTTCTGTGATAGGGCCTTTCTTTCCTAAATAAGCTACGCGTACGTCGTTTAATTCTTTTAAAGCACTTGCTGCTTCGACTTTTGCAATTGCTTCTTGTTGAAGTTCTTGTAAACGTTCTTTCATCACTTATTCCTCCTTTTAACGTAAAAAATGACAAATAAAAAAACCTCCTCCCAAAAAAGGGACGAGGATTAGTCGCGTTACCACCCTTGTTAACTATATACACAGACGTATACAGTTCACTTCATTCAAGTTAACGGAATCTCCGGAACACCTTTACATCTATGTAAGATGGTCTAAGTGTCAACTCAAGAGGTGAATTCACTTATTACATTTATAAAAATGCTTTCAGTCGCGGCATTTTCTCCCTGCATAAACGGACATAAGCTACTGCTCTCTTTCATCGTTTTTTACATATGTAACTATTGTATTATTATAGTGAAAACACGTTCTCGATGCAACTACATTCCGCGTAAATAATAAAGTAAGATTCCAGAAGCGATGGCAACATTTAGCGACTCGCTCTTTCCATAGATGGGAATGTACAGATTCTGATCCGTTTGTTCCAGCACTTTCTCGCTTACGCCGTTTCCTTCATTTCCCACAATCAGCGCAAATTCGTTTGAAGGTTTTACGCATGAGTAGACCTTTCCATTTTGTAGAGACGTGCCGTAAACTGCTATTCCTCTTTCTTTTAACAGTGAAATCATTTCGAGTAAATCGCCTTTTACAATTGGAAGATGAAAAATAGCTCCTTGCGTTGAACGAACGACTTTTGGGTTGTACACATCCACGCTGCCCTCTCCAACGATAATAGCGTCCACTCCGGCAGCATCAGCGGTTCGAATAATCGTACCTAGGTTACCTGGATCTTGCACCGCATCTAAAAGCAATACTTTCTGTGCTGTATGAATGATTTCTGCATGCGTCGTTTGAAAACACACAGCGATAATCCCTTGAGGTGTTTCGGTGTCAGATAATAATTTGATTATTGCTTCGTTGACAACGGTTATTTCAATACCGTCTATGTTCCACTGTGCTGGCACTTCGATCGATTCGCGTATAATTAGTTCCTTTACACAATCCTTATTTTTGATAGCTTCTTCGACTAAATGAAAGCCTTCTACCATAAAAAGGCCCTGCTTATCACGGTCTTTTTTATTATGCAGCTTTTTCCACGCTTTTACCTGCGGATTTTTAACTGAATCAATTTGTTTCACAAACATAACTCCTTTATCTATATAAAAATAAATAGTTCGATTACATTTTGCTCAATAATCATTAGATAAGTTTCACTTTATTGTACATAGAAATCGCAAAGAAAACAAAAACTATTGGTAACTTTACGATAGCTGAGGTGAAAATGATGGATCTTAATTTACGAAATGCTGTTATTGCAAACGTTTCAGGAAACTCAAAAGAAGAGCTTGAAGCTACAATTTCTGACGCTATTCAAAGCGGCGAAGAAAAAATGCTCCCTGGACTTGGTGTTTTATTTGAGGTGCTTTGGGAAAAGTCTCCAGAATCAGAAAAAGAAGAAATTCTGACAACGCTTGAAAACGGTTTAAAATAAATAGCCTTGTCCTATGTACTATGTACAGCAAAAAGCTCATTCTCCTAGGAGAATGAGCTTTTTTTAATTATACGTAATTGCGTTCACCGTATTTCGGTCTAAGCGTTTAATTACTTCCGCAATTAATTTAACTGCATTTTCATAATCATCACGATGAAGCATCGCTGCATGAGAATGGATATAACGAGTTGCGATCGTAATTGAAAGTGCTGGCACCCCATTAGCTGAAATATGGATAGAACCTGAGTCCGTACCGCCTCCAGCGATTGCATCAAATTGATATGGAATATTTAATTCATCTGCCACATCTACCACTGTATCTCGAAGTCCTTTATGAGAAACCATGGAAGCATCATATAAAATGATTTGCGGACCCTCTCCCATTTTAGAAGATGCTTCTTTATCAGAAACACCAGGTGTATCGCCAGCGATGCCGACATCAACAGCAAATGCAATATCCGGTTCAATAAAGTTAGCGGATGTTTTTGCACCTCGAAGTCCAACTTCTTCTTGCACCGTTCCTACACCATACACAACATTTTCATGTGTTTCATTTTTTAAAGCTTTTAATACATCGATAGCGATTGCACAGCCGATACGGTTATCCCAGGCTTTCGCTAGCAGCATCTTTTCGTTGTTCATAACCGTAAATTCGAAATAAGGCACAACCTGATCACCAGGTTTTACTCCCCACTCCGCTACTTCTTCTCTGCTAGAGGCACCAATATCGATGAACATATCTTTAATGTCAACGGGCTTTTTACGAACTTCTGGAGGCAGGATATGAGGAGGCTTTGAGCCAATAATCCCCGTTACCTCTCCTTTAGATGTAACGATGGTTACGCGTTGAGCAAGCATAACTTGAGACCACCATCCGCCTACCGTTTGAAAACGAATAAAGCCGCGTTCATCAATTTGAGTCACCATAAAGCCTACTTCATCTAAGTGACCGGCTACCATAATTTTAGGCCCTTGTTCGTTGCCCACTTTTTTTGCAATCAAACTGCCTAGCCCATCCGTCGTTACTTCATCTGCATAAGGTGCAATATATTTCTTCATAACCTCACGCGGTTCACGCTCATTGCCAGGAATTCCTTTTGCATCTGTTAGTGCTTTAAGCATCGTCAATGTTTCATCTAACTTTGTCATATGGATTACCCCTTTCATATGTATACCTCTATTATAGCTAAAAAGAGGTTGAAGTAAAATTTCCCATCCCTTTATTTCTAGTATCCTTGTTCTTGGCGTTTAAAATTCACTTCATTTTTTGAGATGTACGCCTTTTCAATATGTTCAGCGGAAAAACCAAACATATCGCCAAGCGTCATGTACGATACAAACATCTCCACAAAGTTTCCTTTCGACTGATCCTGCTCGAAAGCAGCAACTTGTGCAAATACCTGTAAAAATTGTGCTGTTTTTGAATCACTTGCTTTTGCATTTGGTAATTCAGTTAAATCATCGTATCCTTTTTCAATCCCTAAAGAAAGGATAAAATGTACGCCGTCCACAAATTCTTCTAAAATAACAGCGTCTTCAGCCGGAGGTTTGACGCTCCAAAATTTGAAGCAGCGCGTTTCGTTTGCCAGTTCTCCCATTTCGACAAGCAGTGCTAAAAGCTTTCTTGGAATCAAATCTTCCTTATGAAGCTCATGCTTATCCTCTATATGCTGATCCAGCTGGCGCTGCATGGTAAATAGCTGTTGTAAATTCAATGTAATCACTCCTGTAATTATGTATATCTTCTTCTTTTTAAACCAATAAAGAAATTATATCAAAAATCATGAAACTTTTTAGAGACTCGAACGTAAAGTAAGAAAACTGTGCCTTGTAAAGGAGGGAGCGTTATGTTTGTTATTGTTATCGTTCGCGTGTTCATTTTCGCGCTTGTTGCTTACACACTATTAAAGCTGGTTCAGCATTTTCGCAGTCCAAAGCGGAAGCTTGTAGCAGCTCAGGAACATCAGCAATTTTTTGTCGTTGACGAAAAAACGAATATCCGCAAAAATTTTCTACTAACGTATAAAGGTATTTTATTTGAAGGAGAAAAATACAGCAATCCCAATGAACCAGAATCTTTGTCAATTACAATGGTGTTAACAGATCCATCTCGATTACATGAACTGCAAAAACAAGATTTCAAGCTGCTGGAAAGCCACGTACACGACATGTATCCAAATGCTCCTATTCGCTGGAAAAGCCCCGTTCGAGAATTTTTACACTGAGCACAAAATCATTTGTGCTCAGCTGATAACAAAAAAGAAAAGTAAATCAAGAGCAGCAAGAATAGGAAAACCTACTGTAAACGATGTGTGCTTCGTTTTATGACGATAGCAATACATACCAATCAGTCCTCCAAGAGCTCCTCCGATAGCAGCTACCGTCCACAGTGTGCTTTCGGCAATTCTCCACTCATGTCTTTTCGCTTTTTGTTTATCTCTATACATCATTCCTACCCCTACTATATTAATAACAATAAAATAGGTAAGCAGCAGTTCATTCATGATATGTCCTCCGATAGCAAAAAAGCCTCATCATCTAAAGATGACGAGACTTTATATTCATTACTTATCTAAGCCTTTTTTAGCAGCAGTTGCTAATTCAGCAAATGCTTTTTCATCAGCTACAGCTAAGTCAGCAAGCATTTTGCGGTTAACTTCAATACCTGCTAATTTTAAACCGTGCATTAAACGGCTGTAAGAAAGACCGTTCATACGAGCAGCTGCATTAATACGTGTGATCCATAATTTACGGAAGTCACGTTTTTTCTGACGACGGTCACGATAAGCATACATGTGAGATTTCATAACTTGCTGATTAGCAACTTTATATAATCTATGCTTCGAACCGAAGAAACCTTTAGCTAATTTTAAAACTTTTTTACGACGTTTGCGTGTTACTGTACCGCCTTTTACGCGTGGCATAATTGTTTACCTCCTGTATTGTTTCTATCTCAACCCAAATTACTTAATGTTATCTAATAAGTGACGGATACGTTTGAAGTCACCTTTGCTTACTAAAGAACCTTTACGTAATTTACGCTTTTGTTTTGTAGATTTGTTAGCGAATAAATGGCTTGTGTAAGCACGAGCACGTTTTAATTTACCGCTTCCAGTCTTTTTGAAACGCTTTGCAGCGCCACGATGTGTTTTCATTTTTGGCATGGGGTGTTCCTCCTCGTTCTATTACTTTTCGTTTTTAGGTGCCAAGACTAAGAACATGCTGCGGCCTTCCATTTTAGGAGCCGATTCAACTGAACTTACATCTTCGCAAGCTTGTGAAAAACGTTCAAGTACTTTTTGGCCAATCCCTTTATGAGTAATGGCACGACCTTTAAAGCGAATAGACGCTTTCACTTTGTCACCTTTTTCAAGGAACTTGCGTGCGTTACGAAGTTTAGTGTTAAAATCATGTTCATCAATTGTTGGACTTAAACGAACTTCTTTTAAGTTTACAACTTTTTGGTTTTTACGAGCTTCTCTTTCTTTACGTTGTTGCTCGTAGCGGAATTTACCGTAGTCCATAATACGACATACCGGCGGTTTCGCATTTGCAGCAACCATTACTAAGTCAAGATTTACTCGTGAAGCAATTTCTAATGCTTCATTTTTTGATTTAATTCCTAATTGTTCACCGTTTTGATCAATTAGACGAACTTCGCGAGCTCGAATGCCCTCGTTTACCATCATGTCCTTGCTAATAAGTAGCCACCTCCAAGGTTTAATGAGCGAATACGCTTGCTTAGACCGATTATTAACTCACACAAAAAAGTGTGAGTACATACTGCACCCACACTTCTATCGTTTTAATTAAGATACGATGTACCTGCTAACTGCTCTATGCGTCACTCAGGTGAGAAGCGGGTGCTTCTTCTTCTGTATAAACAAGTATTCAATTACTTAAGCTATTATAGTATCAACAAAGACAAAAGTCAATGATTTCGTTCTTTTTTCACAACAAAAATTATTGTATCAAAGGAAAAACATTTATGCAACAGTTTTTTATAAATGTTGCATAAAAAAGCAGAGAATTTCAATTCTCTGCTTTTTTCATTAGCGAGATGCTTCTGCTTTTACATTTTGTAAAAAGGCTTGGAAGTCCACTGTTTCTGAATTCTGCTCACCGTATTTACGTACGTTTACTGCTTTATCCTCTACTTCTTTATCCCCTACAACAAGCATATAAGGAATTTTTTGCATTTGAGCCTCACGGATTTTATAGCCGATTTTCTCATCGCGAGAATCAAGTTCCACACGAATACCCGCCAGCTGAAGCTGTTCTTGCACTTCTTTTGCATACTCAAGGTGAACGGTAGGTGATACCGGAATCACTTGAACTTGTACAGGTGCTAACCACGTTGGAAAAGCTCCTTTGTATTCTTCGATTAAGAAAGCTACAAAACGTTCCATTGTTGACACCACGCCGCGGTGAATAACAACCGGTCGATGTTGTTTTCCGTCTTCTCCTACATACGTTAAATCAAATCGTTCAGGAAGTAAGAAATCCAATTGAACCGTAGATAGCGTCTCTTCTTTACCAAGAGCTGTTTTAACTTGAACGTCTAGTTTTGGACCGTAGAATGCCGCTTCTCCTTCAGCTTCATAATAATCAAGGTCAAGCTCATCCATCGCGTCTTTTAACATGCTTTGTGCTTTTTCCCACATTGCATCATCATCAAAGTATTTTTCTGTATCTGCAGGGTCACGGTAAGATAGACGGAATGAATAATTTTCAAATCCAAAATCTTTATAAACCGCTTCAACTAAGCGAACTACACGAATAAATTCTTCTTTGATTTGGTCGGGACGTACAAAGATATGCGCATCATTTAGTGTCATGCCTCGAACACGCTGAAGTCCTGATAATGCTCCTGACATTTCGTAGCGGTGCATCGTTCCAAGCTCAGCAATACGGATTGGAAGCTCACGATAGCTGTGAATACCTTGTTTGTAAACCATCATGTGATGAGGGCAGTTCATCGGACGAAGAACCAGGTCTTCGTTATCCATTTCCATTGCAGGGAACATGTCATCTTGGTAGTGCTCCCAGTGACCAGACGTTTTGTAAAGTTCTACACTTCCGAGCACTGGAGTGTAAACGTGCTGATAACCAAGGCTTACTTCTTTATCTACGATATAACGCTCGATAATACGGCGGATCGTCGCACCTTTTGGAAGCCATAAAGGCAGACCTTGTCCTACTTTTTGAGAATTTGTAAATAAGTTTAGCTCTTTACCAAGTTTACGGTGGTCACGTTCTTTTGCTTCTTCAAGAAGACGAAGATGCTCGTCTAAATCTGCTTTTGTAAAGAATGCTGTACCGTAAATACGCTGCAGCATTTGATTATCGCTGTCTCCGCGCCAATAAGCACCCGCCACGCTTAATAGTTTAAATTCTTTAATTTTGCCTGTTGACGGCACGTGCACGCCTCGGCAAAGGTCAAAGAATTCGCCTTGTTGGTAAATCGTAACCTTTTCACCTGCTGGAATCGCATCGATCAATTCAAGCTTTAGTTCATCGCCAACTTCTTTAAAAAGTTGAATGGCTTCTTCACGAGAAACTTCTTTTCGTTCAATTTCAATATTTGAATTAACGATTTTTTTCATTTCTTTTTCAATTTTACCTAAATCTTCAGGAGTAATTGATTCTTCCATATCGATGTCATAGTAAAAACCGTTTTCGATAACCGGCCCTACACCTAGCTGTACTTTTGTATCTTTGTACAAACGTTTGATTGCTTGAGCCATTAAATGCGCTGTACTGTGACGCATAATTTCAAGCGCTTCAGGAGCATCTTGCGTAATGATTTCAAGACTGCCATCTTGTTCAATTGGCGTACGTAAATCCAGCAGCTCGCCGTTTACTTTGCCTGCTAATGCTTTCTTCTTTAATCCCGGGCTAATAGAAGCCGCAATATCTTCTGTTGATGATCCTTTTGAATACTCTTTAACAGCTCCATCAGGAAATGTCATTTTGATTACTTCTGACACAACTTTCCACTCCTTTAACATAACTGAATAAACTTTTTGTAAAAACAAAAAACTCGTCCCTTATCAAAAGGGACGAGTTGTGTATACACGCGGTACCACCCTTGTTTCCTCTTCGTATCTTGGATAACCCAAAGAACCCGAAGCGGCTCGAGGTTTTATAACGGAAATTCCGTCAGTAATTACTAGAGGCTCTGCTCGTTTACTACTGAAGTTTAGAGGTGGTAAGAATATATTCCGTGTTAGGAGATTTTCAGCCTGGATCTCCCTCTCTACAAACCGTAAATATACACTCATGTCCTCATCATAACTTGTAACATATAGCTGTTTTTCAATATGCATTTATTATATTCATTTTCAAAATAGAAATCAACCTTTCACGTTATATTTTGCTTTTGATCAAACGGAAATTCATTTTTTTCGTATAACATAACTTTTTCTTGGAAGATATTTTGAATGGTATAAACAAAATCATGATCATGCTGGTCGCTATACAGATGAATAGCAGCTGGAGATAAACTTAGCAAAGGCGCGATAATAGTTGAGTCTATGTATAATGATTCTTGTTCAGATAAAAAGGCCTCTGCTAGAGCTGCACATTCACGTTCAGGAACATATCTACTATTGTGGTCGTACAACACAAACTTGTTTTTATTCAAGTGCATTACATACACATCGCCTGTAGATAACTGTCTTTCATTAGCTGCTTGACGCAGCTGATGAATAAGAATTTGATAGTCTTGTTCAAGCTTATATTCATCAATCGCCAGCTCGGCATAATAGCGCAGCCGCTCTTGATATTCTTTTAAGCGGAATTGGAGAAAAGACTCAAAGGTGAATGTTACATTATGAATGAAGAAGTCTTGAAGAGCCTGGCGGATAAGTAATTCTCTTGGAAGAGAAAATGTTTTTTGCGGAATTTCGCCTCTCTCTCCTTCCATAATCCCCCCCATAATTTGAAGCAGCAAATCTTGCTCTTCCTCTTCTGAATAGAAAAATTGTTCTTTTAATATGTTTACCATCATCTTTTTTTCTTTCTTTTTTAAAATTACGTGGGTTAATACCGGTATCACCATGTCTTGTAAAACGGCCTCTCTATTGTATGTCTCATCAATGACTAAAAGCTGATTATTCACCAGCTTCAAGCACTGTGAACCATATGATAAAGCGCTTCGCTTCGCGCATAAAGACTCATATACAACGACTGCGTCTTCTACATATTTAAAGAATATTTTCATTCCTCATAGCCCCCCTTTGGACACGCTTTATTAATGTATATGGGGCAACATGCAAAAAAATGAGCAAGTCGTTACAAGAAATGTAAAACGACCTGCTCATCTATTTCGTTTATTCTCTCCATTCATTTCAACAGGAATGGCTAGAGACTTAATTCGTTCCATGACACGAGCGGCTTTGAGCTCTTCCTGCTCGCCTCTTTGGGTATAAGTCAAATGATGTTGAAGCTCTTTAAAATTTAAATTCGAGCTGAAAAATGTCGGCAAATTTTCGAGCATACGGAATTGTAAAATGGTTCCGAGCACATCGTCTCGCATCCAGCTCGTTACGGATTCTGCTCCGAGATCATCAAGCATAAGAACCGGTACTTTTTTGACATACTCTATTTTCTCATTGAAACTTTGATCTTGAAACGAACCTTTTAACTCACGCAAAAACTCCGGGACATACAGAATGGTAGATTTCACTTTCTTTTCGGCTAACGCATTGGCAATTGCTCCAAGAAAATACGTTTTCCCCACACCAAACGAACCGTGTAAATATAAAGCTTTCATTTTCTTATTTGGCTCATATTCTCGCACAAAATCTCTTACTAGTTTAATGGCTTCAAATCTTCCCTGCTCAATTTCAATATCAGACATTGTTGCCTGTAAAATTTCTTTAGGCACGTACATACACTGAATAAAAGATTCTTGTTCTTTTCGCTCATCTTCTTGTACTTTTCTAGGACAGCGTTCATACTGTAAATCAATATTACGGCCTTTTACAACCAGCTGAGGGTGGTATCCTTTCACCATGTTGACGCAGCTTTGCAAAGAAGGACACTTGTCACAGCATTTGCTTTGGTCGATAAATTCATGCATCTTCATCAGACCTCGGTCGACCATTTGCTCATCTAACTCATGGCGATGCTCTTGCAAAAATGTTTTAACTTCGGGATTAGACAGGATACTGTTTCTTAATGCTTCTAAGCGTGCTTTAAAATCCTTTTTGTTCACTAACTGATTTAGTGAATCATTGATAGGCTTCATCTTTTTCACCTCACCTCTATCATACCTGCTTTTTATTCTTTATGCTTTTGTTTTAGCTCTTGATCTAACTGCTTGAGCTCTTCTTGTAGCTTTCGTTTTTCTTCTTCAAATCCGTCCACTTCTTTTGAAGGCTGCTTTTTCTCTTCTTTTTCTTCATCGCTCAGCCACTCTGGCACCATTTCTTTACGCACAATTTTTCGTCCAGCCGTTTTTTTATTTTGCTTTGCTTCGGTCCAATTCTGATATTCTTTCTGTTCATTTTTAGCTAAATTCATGGCATCTTGAACAGTTTGTACCTTTTTGCGCGCCCAGTGTCCAGCAATTTTCTCTACATAGCTCTTAGATAATTTCATATCGGATCTTAGCATAACATAGTAAATAAGAACATTTACTACCCCTGGTGAAAGCTTTTGGTTAAACATCACTTCTTCGATCATTTGCAAATCTGCTTTTGAAGGCTCTGCTCCCCCGGAAAACTCGATCAAAAGCTGTCGAGGAGAAGTCACTTCAAGCTGTTGAATGAGCTGCTCTTCCTTTGTCTGCGGCTGCTTTTCCTGCATAGTACGAAGCATAGGCGGCTGAATTTGTTCGCTTAGATTTGGAAGTGCTTCTCCATTTTCAAATTGGTAAAAGGACTGTGCCGCTTTTCTAAGCAATTCAATATCAACTTGATCGTTCTCATTTAGCGAATCGAGCACCACGTTTTTCATTTGAAGAGGATCGATACCGTATAAAAAGGCTAGCTTTTCAATCGCTTGTTTTACTTTAGATGTAATAGACCTTTTCGAAATCATTGAATCTGTTAGACCTGCTAAAAATAAATCAAAATCAAAGGAATCCGGGCTCATCTCAATAGAAGCGCGTTTGGAGGAATCCACAAAGTCCGTTTGAGCATCAGGAGAAAATACATCCTTGCTTTCAGACTGAAAACTTGGAGCCAGCTCTGTTGCTTTAACTGATTTAAATACATCGTTAAATGAATGCGTCACGTCTGTGAACGATTGGTCATCGACGAGTGAATCAGAAAAATAATTTTTTACTTTTTGAAAGATAGATTTTCCGAGTCGGTTATATAAATATACATTTAACACGCCATCGTTAAAAAACTGATGGGGCGTAAGAGGAGGAATGAGCTCATAAATGAACACACGAACATCATTTTCTTCCTTAATATATGTTTTTAACAAACCAATGCCTTCTAATTTTAACCGCTCATGGTAAATAGCTTTCAAATTAATTTGCATCATTGACATTAGATGATGATGCGTAGACTCTTTCCCCCATAAACGATCTTGTTCCAGCTCGCTCCATAGCGTCATATACAGACCAAAGCACGTTGTACCCACCAACGGCTGATAGAGCATGGTTAAAATCTTTCGGTCGTATTCCTGCAGTATGCCGTTCGAACGAACAACATAACGATCGACCGGTATCATTTCTTTCCAATGTTGTTCTTTCATGTCGTTCCCTACCTACTTTTAAAGTAATAGAAATGACAAAAAAAGAGCCTAAAGAATACTTCAATAGCTCTTTTACAGTCGTTCCTTCTTAATTAAATCTTTTAATTCATCAATAAATACATTGATGTCTTTAAATTGTCGGTATACAGAAGCAAATCGAACATAAGAGACTTCATCGATAGCAGCTAATCGCTCCATCACCATTTCTCCTACCACATCTGACTGCACCTCTGATGTACCCTGACTGCGCAGCTCTGTTTCAATATCGTGTACGGTATCTTCTAATTGTTTTAAGCTTACTTGGCGTTTTTCACACGCCTTAATTAACCCTCGAAGGATTTTGTCTTTGCTGAACTCTTCTCTCGCTCCATCTTTTTTTACAACAATTAACGGAAGTTCTTCTACTTTCTCAAAAGTTGTAAAACGATAGTGACACTCTTCGCATTCACGTCTTCTACGAATAGAGCGGCCTTCTTCTACAGGGCGCGAGTCCAGCACTCTCGTTCCATTGTAATGACAGGATGGGCACTTCATATTCTCAGCTCCAATAATAAACCTTGTTTTTCTTTTTATTTTCTCTTATATAAGTTAATTTCCATCTATGTTAGCCGGCTATTCGCCATTTATTATGATTTTTATCATCATTTCCTTTAACAAACACGATGCTGTATTAAAGGATTTGCTTTATTCCATCTTATAGAAAACAAGGCTTGAATACAAGTAAAGGAAAAGGAATTTCCCCATTTTATTTCCTGAAATTCAAAAATGATAAGGAACTTACGAAGAAATAGGAATAAGTTTTTGATCAAAGCTCTTATAAAGCGTACGTACAAGTTCTTTACTAAAACCAAAATCAACCGGCACCACTTTTGATTCTGTTGTAGCAGAAAAATCGATAGCGGTTTCAAGAGGACGTACGTTAATAATAGTAATCACAACAAAAGCTTTTCTTCCTTTTACAACGTTTAAGCTAATTTCTCCTCGCTCTTCATACGCAGCAAGTATCTCTATCCCTTGCATGTGCTTCAACATTTCATAAACTTGCTTAAATGCATTCCCGGCCGTTGTTTTGTAATAATGCGTTTTTAGAGTCGGATCTGAATGGTGATCGCTTGTTTCTACATGATTAGAAAATAAAGATTTAACTGCTTGTACTACCCCCATGTTGTTATCCCCTTTGTTTTTGCGTATTAAAAATTTATATACTAAAAAGAGGTGTGTAATACACCTCTTAACTTACGTAATCAATCGACACTATTAAAGTGCATTCGCTTTAGTTTGTTTTACCTGAACAGGACCCATTCCACGTGGCAATTCAATTGTTTCACGTGTCTGTGCACTTAGAGCATCTGCAATATAATCTGCTGCGATTGTAGGATCTAAATGACCACAAGTATAAACATCGATACTTGCATAACCATGCTCTGGGAAGCTGTGAATCGTTAAATGTGATTCTGAAATAATAACAACGCCACTTACACCTTGAGGTGCAAATTTATGGAACGCTACTTCGCGAACTTCCGCACCAGATTTTAAAGCTGCATCAACAAACGTTTTTTCAATATAATCAATATCATTTAACTTATCGAAATCGCATCCCCATAATTCTGAGATGACATGACGACCCATTGTTTCCATAATGATATTTCCCCCTTTAACAATTTTTAATCGTTAAACATGAAGTTCTTTCGCCATATAGCATGTTAACTACCACGGGGGAAAGTTAGTCCAAAGAGGTCCTAACCCTTTAAGTAGCCACATCACCGAAAGGTACACAAGAAGTTCACGAAACATAGTATACTTTGTTTACATTTATTTTGCAATACGTGTTTTGATTTTATTAAAGATTGTTCTTGCAGATAGACCTATACAAATTACCCCTGTATTCTCGTGAGACAGTGTGTAAAAGCTGCTAAACGACTATTAATTTTTTATTAAAATTGAGGAAAATAAACACCCCTTTGCATGCTTATCTTATTGCTTTTCCCTATTCTTTTGAATAAAAACAAAAAAAAACAGGGCGATAGCTCCCTGTTTTTTTTAAAAGCAATCAATAGCTTTCTTAGCTTACTCTTATTTTTGATCCATTACGCATTTCTGCAGCAATATATCTTACCAAATCGACTACGCGCTGAGAGTAGCCCCACTCGTTATCGTACCAAGCTAACACTTTAATTTTATGATCTTCCATTACGATTGTGGATAGTCCATCTACAATCGCTGAATGAGGATTTGTATTAAAGTCAATTGATACGAGTGGTTCCATTGTTAAATTTAAAATATTCTTTAATGGTCCTTCAGCAGCTTTAATAAACGCTAAATTAACATCTTCCATCGTCACAGGTTTCCTTACATCCACAACTAAATCGACAAGCGATACGTTCGGCGTTGGCACACGAAGCGCCATCCCATGAAGTTTTCCTTTTAAATGAGGAAGAACTAATGAAAGTGCCTTGGCTGCTCCAGTTGTTGTAGGAATAATTGATTGAGCACACGCACGAGCTCTTCGCAAATCTTTATGCGGATTATCGATATTCTTTTGATCATTTGTATATGCATGAACGGTCGTCATTAAACCGTTTTCAATTGTGAACGCTTCGTCTAGTACCTTGACAACTGGAGCTAGACAATTTGTCGTACAAGAGGCATTGGAAATAATGTTATGCTGATTCACATCAAACTCTCGTTCGTTTACGCCCATCACAATGGTGATATCTTCTTGTTTACCCGGTGCCGTTAAGACAACTTTTTTCGCACCTGCTTCAATATGTAACTGCGCTTTTTCTCTTGAATTAAATTTTCCCGTTGCTTCAACAACTAGATCAATCCCAAGCTCTTTCCAAGGCAAATTCAGCGGATCACGTGAATTTAATAGCTGAATTCTTTTACCGTTAACAATTAGCGCATCATCATCACATTTGACATCTCCATTAAATGGTCCGTGTATAGAGTCATATTTGATTAAATGTGCTAACGTTTCTGCTGGATAAGATGCATTTATTGCAATAATATCTAAATTTTCCTCTATAATCGCTGTGCGAAACACCATTCTTCCTATTCTCCCAAAACCATTAATGGCAATACGTGCTTTCATGGCTATACCCCTCTCTATATGTGTTATACTATTTAACTTTTTATATTGAATAGTATAACATAAATATTTAAAAAGTGAATAATATTAATTTTTTTTAATAAATTATTTTAATTAAGTTTTACTATATGTATATAGCGAGAACAGATATTTAACACATTCTTTTTTAGAAGCCCTTAAATATTCCCAATAAAAAAAGAGTGAATGCAATCATTCACTCTTTAATCTAGCCATAGGGCTAATATACTTAAAAGCTGTTGTTTTGTTTCCTCTACAGGACCGTTGTTATTGATCACCGCATCGGCTAAGGCTACTTTTTGAATCAAAGGCAGCTGTGCATGGATACGCGCATAGGCATCCTCCGCCGAGAGGTTATTACGCGACTTTAACCTTTCTAGCTGCACAGACTCATCGACATATACAACCACTACTTTATCCACTAAGTGTGTCAAATCGCTTTCAAACAGCAGCGGAATATCTAATACAACGGCTTCGTAACCTTCCTCTATATAGCTTTCCTTTTGAGAAAGCATTTCTTTTCTTACAGCAGGATGTACAATTGCATTCAACTTTTTACGTTCTTCCTCTTGATAAAACACAATTTCCCCTAAAGCCGCTCGATTGATCTCCGCGTTCTCGTGAAGAATAGAACGGCCGAACGTCTCGACAATTTGTTTGTATGCTTCTTTTCCTGGTTCTACGACTTCTTTTGCAATGTGATCAGCGTCGATTACTGGAATATTGATATCTCGTAGCATTCCGGTTACCGTGCTTTTTCCGCTTGCAATTCCGCCCGTTAATCCAATTACAATTGACATTGGTCTCTCCTTTATCCCTTTATTTAAAATCTAAAAATACCTAAAATAATGAGCAGAACTCCTGGTACAAACGAGAACATTTTCATCCATGATAAACGTGAAAAAACCTTGCCAAACTGTATGCCCGCACTTAAAAAAAGCGAACTCATAAGAGCTACAGCAATTGCTAGAGCATACGGCGAATAACCTAATAAAGCCGCTCCAAACCCTGCTCCAAATGCATCCAGAGATAATGCAATTCCAAGTATAAATGCTTCAATTCCATTGATGGAACCTGAATTATCTAAATCTGCTGCAATTGGCTTTTTCAATACGTTGATGACTAGGCCAATTGACTTAATTTCAATTTTCACTAATGTTTTTTCTTCTTTCACTCGAGATGAATCTGCCGGACAAAAAAACTGGTATAAAATCCACATCCCAAGCAGAACAAGAATACCTCCGCCTACTTTATTTAGTACATCCACTGAAAATAGATGCGTAAGTACTTTTCCTAAAAACATAGAAAACATTAAAGAAAATGCTGAGCAACATGAAATAATAAAAATGGATTTCAGCGGGATTTTCACCTTTCGAAGTCCGTATGTCAGGCCAACGCTAAAGCTGTCAAGACTTACGGCAAAAGCAAGAATAAGTAAAGAAAATGTTATCATGATGAGAGGACTCCTTTCCTTTCTGTCTATACGTAGTATATGAAAGGAGCCCATCCATTGTTATTTTTTAGCTAGCTGACAATTTGGGCAGATATGTGTTCCTCTACCGCCTACAACAAATTTTTCAATTGGAGTACCGCACATTTTACAGGATTCGCCTTTTCTTCCGTACACATAAAGCTGCTGCTGAAACATGCCTATTTGTCCCTGTGTGTTTACATACGTGCGAATTGTGCTGCCTCCTTGCTTCACAGCTTCTTGAAGAGTCGCTACAATTTCTTCGTACAATTTTTCATACTCTTCGTCTGTTAATTGGCTGGCCACTCGTTCAGGATGAATCCCTGCGCGAAACAGTGCTTCATCTACATAAATATTTCCAAGCCCAACCACGACATTTTGATCGAGTAAAACCGGCTTGATTTTTCGAGAGGTTTTGCCGATTCTCATTTTTAATTGACTAGGATTAAATGTTTCGTCAAACGGTTCAGGTCCAAGGCCAATAAGAGGAGGAAACAGATCTTCCTCTCCCTTTTTAAATAAGTGCATAGTACCAAACTTCCTTACATCTCGGTATCGCAATTCCGTTCCATCCGTGAAGTGAAAAAAGACGTGTACATGCTTATCTGGTTCTTCTGCATTCTCATGGAGAGCATATTTCCCTTCCATACGCAAATGAGAAACCATCGTATAATCATCGAGCACAATTTTCAAAAACTTACCTCTGCGTTCAACATCTCGAATGGTTTGTCCAACAAGCGCATCACAAAACTGTTCAACTTGTTCAGGACGTTTGATAATATTAGGCCATTTAACTGTTACACGCTCAATGGTCTTTCCACTGGCTAATTCAATTAACGTACGTCTGACGGTTTCAACTTCTGGTAATTCTGGCACGTTTGTCACATCCTTTTTCCACTACTTTGCTTCGTACCAAGTCTTTCCGTAAGAATAATCTACTTTCAACGGAACTTCTAGCTCTAAAGCGTTCTCCATTACTTCTGGTACGATTTTCTCTAAAATTTTAATTTCTTCTTCTGGGGCTTCAAAAATCAGCTCATCGTGTACTTGAAGCAGCAGCTTAGCCTGAAGATTTTCATCTTTTAAGCGCTTATCCATTTCAATCATTGCTTTTTTAATAATATCAGCTGCCGTCCCTTGGATAGGCGTATTCATAGCCGTACGCTCAGCAAAGCTGCGGAGGTTAAAGTTTCGGCTCGTGATTTCAGGCAAGTAACGTCGGCGGTGCAAGAGCGTTGTTACATATCCCTTTTCTTTTGCATCGCGTACAATCGTATCCATATACTCCTGTACACCAGGGAAGCTTTTTAAATAGCGTTCAATAAAAGTAGCCGCTGCTTTTCTTGTAATTCCTAAACTTTGCGATAAACCGTAATCACTGATGCCATAGACGATTCCAAAGTTAACTGCTTTAGCCTGGCGGCGCATATTCGACGTTACTTCTTCTCTTTCGACGTGGAACACATCCATCGCTGTTTTCGTATGAATATCTAAGTCATGCTTAAACGCATCGATTAGCTTTTCATCATCTGCAATATGAGCCAGTACGCGCAGCTCAATTTGTGAATAATCCGCCGCAAATATTAACCAATTAGGCTGTGAAGGCACAAACGCACCTCTTATTTTTTTACCTTCTTCAAGACGAATCGGGATGTTTTGCAGGTTAGGATCTACTGAGCTTAACCTCCCCGTTTGAGTTAACGTTTGATTAAAGCGGGTATGAACTTTTCCATCGCTTTCATGAATAACCTTTTTTAATCCTTCAATATACGTAGACTGTAATTTTCCTAGCTGACGGTATTGTAAAATCTCTGGGATAATATCATGGGTACTAGCTAATTGCTCTAATACATCGGCTGATGTGGAATAGCCTGTTTTTGTTTTCTTTATGACTGGAAGCTGCATTTTTTCAAAAAGAACAACTCCTAGCTGCTTTGGCGAATTAATATTGAATTCTTGTCCAGCGTATTCGTAGATTTTCGCTTCAATTTTTTCAAGCTGCTCTCGAAGATCTTCGCCCATTTCATCCAAACGCGCGCGGTCAATTTTCACCCCTTGATATTCCATATCAGCAAGGACAATGGCAAGAGGCATTTCAAGCTTCTCAAACAGCTCAAACTGTTCATTTTCAACCAATTCTTTTTCTAAAACTTCTTTTAAATAAGCTACGGCGGCTGCTTTTCTTATAACATGTTCAGCTAGCTGATCAGCTTCCGCAATGCTTCGCTTAGCTCCTTTTCCATACACAGCTTCATCTGATTGCACTTGATGGTATCCTTTTAATTTTGCAATTGTTGCTAGGTCATCATTTGCCTCAGCAGGATTCAAGATGTAAGAAGCAATCATTACATCATGTTCAATTCCTTTAATTTCATGCCCCGCCCATTTTAACGATACAATCGTACGTTTTCCATTAAACACCGTCTTTTTTACACGTCCATCTTCTAACCATGCTTTAAATTTAGAAGATGAAAGAGCTGTATCTTTATCAATAAAATAGTGGCCATTCTTGTTGCTGATTCCAAAACCGAGCAGCTGATTGTGATGGTAGTTTTCTTCATACCCTTCTACGATCAGAGCTGCTTCGCTTGTTAACATATCATCGTGAACTTCCTGCGCTATTTCAAACGTCAGTTCTTCAAAATCTGCTTCCTCTTCTGCTGATTCACCAAATTTAGCAAGCAGAGAATTAAACCCAAGCTCTTTAAATAATGAGATGACCTTTGAAGATTCAAACCCGTCATACTTTGCATCTTCTACAGATACTTCCAGAGGCGCTTCGCAATAAATAGTTGCAAGCTTTTTACTCATGATGGCTGATTCACGATTATCTTCTAGCTTTTCTTTTAATTTTTTACCGCTGACTTGATCGATAGATTTCAATACATTTTCAACCGTTTCGAACTCTTTTAATAGCTTTAAGGCTGTTTTTTCGCCGACTCCGGGCACGCCTGGGATATTATCCGAGCTGTCCCCCATAAGGCCCTTCATATCAATAATTTGTGCAGCCGTAATACCATACTTTTCATCAATGGCTGCAGGCGTATAGGAATCGACATCCGTAATTCCTTTTCTCGTAATATCTACGGTTACATGTTCTGACACAAGCTGAAGTAAATCTTTATCCCCGGAAATGACTTTTACGGCCATTCCTTTTTTTTCAGCTTGTTTTGAAAGCGTACCGATAATATCATCTGCTTCATAATCAGGCAGTTCATAGCGCTTAATCCCATATGCATCTAATAACTCACGAATAAAGGGAAACTGCTCTGAAAGTTCAGGAGGCGTCTTTTGTCTGCCTCCTTTGTATTCTGTAAATGTTTTGTGGCGAAACGTTGTTTTCCCTGCATCAAATGCCACAAGTAAATGCGTCGGCTTCTCTTCCTCTAAGATACGTGTCAGCATTGTAGTAAAGCCATATATGGCATTTGTATGTATTCCTTTATCATTGTTTAAAAGCGGCAAAGCAAAAAATGCACGGTAGGCAATACTATTCCCGTCAATTAATACTAGTTTTTGTGTCATTCATGTTCCTCCATTTCGCTCTCTTCTTATCTTACCTTTATTTTAACAAACAATAAGCTTTAAGGACAAAAAGTAATCTTGAGTTCAACGTTTTATTTTCATGTGGTGATAAGATCTGTACATCATAAAATAAAAACACCGCCTAGTTATTTTAGGCGGTGTAACATGTGAATGGATAGAAATTGTCAAAAAGAATCGGCGAAAATAGCACGGTTAAAGCTATTTTCGCCTTACACATTGGCTCCTTGGATGAAGGGGTTTCCATGAAAAATTGTATCAATTAATTATTAAGCTACATTAAATAAATTGTAAAAGGAACGTAAACATTTTACATCTGCAGCAAATACTTGTGCAGCTTCACTGAAAAAGTTGTCCCTTTATTGACTTCACTTTTCACTTCAATTTCCCCTCTATGAGCTTCAACAAGATGTTTAACAATTGCTAATCCAAGACCTGTTCCTCCGGAATTACGGCTTCTTGCCTTATCTACTCGGTAAAAGCGCTCAAAAATACGTGAAATTTCATCAGAATCAATACCGATACCTGTATCTTGAACATGAACCGTAATCGTTTCTTCTTCCTCTTCAAGCGAAACGTGAACAGTTCCTCCAGGCATTGTATACATGAGCGCATTGCCGATTAAGTTAACAAACACTTGCATAAGGCGCTGACTGTCACCATCAATCCACGCTTCTTCAGGAAGCGTATCTAACGTTAGCGTGATTTCTTTTTCAGTTGCTCGGTTTGATAGCACTGTCGTCACTTCGTAAAGAAGCGTATTCAAATCTACTGAATGAATGCTTAGTTTAAAGCCTTGCTGTTCAACTTTAGACAAATCTAAAAGATCTTGAATCAAGCTCTCCATGCGCTGACTTTCCGTTAAAATGATAGATAGAAACTGCTGGCGCAGCTGTGGATCTTCCATGGCACCGTCTAACAATGTCTCACTAAACCCTTTTATAGACGTAATAGGAGTTTTTAGTTCATGAGACACATTCGCTACAAAGTCACGGCGAACTTGTTCTAGTTTTTTTAGCTCGGTAATATCATGGAAAACAAGCACAATCCCTTTCCATTCATCATTTAAGCCAATAATCGGCGCTCCATAAACATCAAAATATCTTCGTTCAATATTTAAAGGCAGAACCACTTGTTTTCGAACCTTTACTTCCGTCATAAATATTTTTTCCACAAGCTTAATGATTTCTTTATGCTCAAATACCTCGTAATACAAATGATAAAGGAAGTCATCCGGATGTATATGAAACTGCTCTTTATAAGCTCGATTCACTAAGTTTATATAGCCTCGACTATCGATAAGAAGCATGCCGCTTCCCATATTTTCAATTAGCGTGCGCAGCCTGTCCTGCTGCATTTCTTGATTAGTGATAGACTCTTGCAGATTACGAGCAAGTGCGTTAATAGACTGACTCAGCATCCCTGTTTCATCTACATAATCTTCATATGTACGAGCTTTATAATTCCCTTTTGCAAGTTCCATAGCCACCTTGGTTGCCGATTCAATAGGACGGGTATAGCGTCCCATAATCTTTACACCTAAGAGTAAAATCACAATCAAAGCTAGACCTAAGCTTCCAATAAGAAGGCCCCAAATTTGCTGATTTACTTGTTTTAATGAATCAAATGATGTACTTAGCACAACAAATCCCTCTTGCTTACCTTCTATAATCAGCGGGATACCATAGTAATATAAGTCATAATCTTCTTTAATTTGATCAAAGCTTTTTTTACTGTTTAACTGCTTTTTTAATACTTGTTGGATTACGATACTTTTTTCGATTCTTTGCTGCTTGCTGCCTGGATTTGAGTCAATTAATATTTTTCCGTCTTTTTGAACGATAGTCGTTCTTACACTTAACGAATGGCTGATTTGATCAACTTTAGATTTTAAAGCAGGACTTGTGATACCTTCTTCGCTAATGTACATTTCTACAAGCTTTGCCTCTTTTTCCATTCGCTCTTGAAACGTCTGAAAATAAAAGTTTTTAAACAACTGTCCCAGCAGCAGGCCAAGACCTACTAATACAATAATAATAAGTACTAATAGAGCCAAAAGTAGCCTTGAACGAAATTTATTCATCTACCTTTGGTTCCTCCAGCTTATATCCTAATCCTCTAATCGTTTTTATATAAACAGGTTTTCGCGTATTGTGTTCAATTTTCTCACGCAAATGGCTGATGTGCACATCTACAATTCGCGTATCTCCGGCAAAATCATAATTCCACACTGCACTTAGCAGCTGATCACGAGTTAATACCCGTCCTTTGTATTTTGCCAAATATAATAACAACTCAAATTCTTTTGGAGTAAGCTCAAGCTGCTCTTGATTAAAGTAGGCCTCATAATGATCTGGAAGAATTTTTAAATCACCGATCATGATGCGCTCGCCATCTTCCTCTTGTTCATTTTCCTGAGCAATGATTTGTGTTCTGCGTAAAATGGCTTTTACACGTGCTACTACTTCTCGAGGGCTAAATGGTTTCGTCATGTAGTCATCTGCGCCAAGCTCTAGCCCTAATACTTTGTCAAACTCATCGTCTTTTGCAGTTAACATTAAAATAGGCGTCATCACTTTTTGCTGACGAAGCTTTTTACAAACTTCAATTCCATCCATCTTAGGAAGCATCAAGTCTAACACAATTAAATCCGGTTTTCCTTCTAGTGCCTTGTTGTATCCTTCTTCCCCGTCTTCAGCTGTTTCTACTGTAAAGCCAGCTTGTTGTAAATTATATTGTAATAATGTTGAAATTGATTGTTCATCATCTACGACTAATAATTTCTTACTCATATTAACGATATAAGCCTCCATCTAGTTAAATTAAACCGCAGCTTCATCCAAATGATATTATTTTCTATTTATCTTCTCTTATCATACAATGTTTTAGCCTCGTTCTCCAATACATTTCAACATTTTCAGAAAATATGATCAAACAGTTTCTTCTATATTTATAAATATTTAAGGCGTTTTAAAAATTTTCAAAGTCGTGTGTCTCTACTGATGGAAGTCTAAACGGCGGATACACAAGAAACCGCGCCGTTACTACTTTCTCTTTTTGCTCATTGACCGCTTCCACCTCAACCGTAACAGTTCTAGAAGAAACATCTACCTCTGTCACTTCAAATAAAAATTCAATCGTGCTATAATGATGAATCTTTTTGGGGAAGGCTACCGTATGTTCTGCAACGTGGCTTCCAGGTCCGGGCAAATACTTTGAAATGGCTGCTGTCATAATACCGGTAATCATAATACTTGGCACAATAGGTTTTTTAAAAGGGGTCTGAGATGCGTAATCATGCTGAATGTATAAAGGGTTAGAATCATTTGTCAGCCCTAAGTACAATAAGATATCCTTATCTTCAATTCGTTCCGTTAGCGTTAATTTTTCTCCAACTTTTATATCTTCAATACTTCGGCCTATTTTTTGTTTTTTACCTAATACCATCATCATTCCACCTTTTGTATAAAGTAATAGCTTTTCTTTATATACAAGAAAAATTCGAGGTTTCCCTCGAATTTTCCTTGTGACTATTGTTTGAATATTGATAAAAACCTATACTCAAACCTATTTTATTGTATTAAGCTAATACACCCATGACAGTTTTAACTGATTTTGCTGATTGATCTAACGCAGCTTTTTCAGAATCAGTCAGCTCTAATTCAATTACCTGCTCAATTCCTGCAGCTCCTAATACGGTTGGAACACCTAAGTAGATGCCGTTATAACCATATTCACCCTCTAGGTAAGCAATCGCTGGTAAAATACGACGCTGATCTTTTAAGATCGCTTCTGTCATTTCCACTAAGGAAGCAGCAGGCGCGTAGTATGCACTTCCGTTACCTAATAAGTTAACGATCTCGCCGCCGCCTTTGCGTGTTCTTTCAACAATTGCTTCAAGACGCGCTTTTGGAATAAGCGTTTCAAGAGGAATACCGCCAGCATATGAGTAGCGTACAAGAGGTACCATATCGTCGCCATGTCCACCAAGTACAAAACCTGTGATATCTTTTACTGAAATGTTTAACTCCTGCGCTACGAACGTACGGAAACGTGCAGAATCTAATACGCCTGATTGACCGATTACGCGGTTTTTAGGAAAACCAGATTCTTTAAATACTGTATACGTCATAGCATCTACCGGGTTTGTCAACACGATGATGTGACAGTTTGGCGAGTATTTAACAACTTCTTGAGTAACAGACTTCATGATTTTTTGGTTCGTTGTTACTAAATCATCGCGACTCATACCTGGCTTGCGCGCGATACCAGCTGTAATAATGACAATGTCAGAATCAGCTGTGTCTTCGTAGTTGGCTGTTCCTGTAATGTTAGCGTCAAAGCCTTGTACAGGACTTGCTTCTAACATATCCAGCGCTTTACCTTTAGCTGGATTTTCTAATTGCGGAATATCAACTAATACAACATCAGCTAATTCTTTTTGACCAATTAAAAAAGCAGTTGTAGCTCCTGTAAAGCCCGCTCCGATAACAGATACTTTTTTACGCATATTTGCCATTATAATTCCTCCCCTAAATGAATAGCTATTAAACTGTTACTTGTTTTCCTAGATTGCTAATTAATTCATCAGCAAACTCTGAACACTTCACTTCTGTTGCGCCGTCCATTAAACGTGCGAAATCATATGTTACTACTTTTGAAGCAATTGTTTTTTCCATTGATTTCATGATTAAATCCGCTGCTTCATTCCATCCAAGGTGTTCAAGCATTAACACACCTGATAATAATACAGAAGATGGGTTTACTTTATCTAAACCAGCATATTTAGGTGCTGTACCGTGAGTTGCTTCAAAGATAGCATGTCCAGTTTCGTAGTTGATATTTGCCCCTGGAGCAATTCCGATACCACCAACTTGTGCTGCTAATGCATCTGAAATGTAATCTCCATTTAAATTCATTGTTGCTACTACATCGAATTCACGTGGACGAGTTAAAATTTGTTGTAAGAAGATATCTGCAATTGAATCTTTTACAATAATTTTTCCTGCTGCTTCCGCTTCTGCTTGAGCTTTGTTTGCAGCCTGTGCACCTTCTTTTTCAACGATGCGGTCATATTGAGCCCAAGTAAATACTTTATCGCCGAATTCTTTTTCAGCTAGCTCATAGCCCCAATTTTTAAATGCGCCTTCTGTATATTTCATAATGTTACCTTTGTGTACAAGCGTAACAGACTTGCGGCCTTGTTCAATTGCATAGTTGATTGCTGCACGCACAAGACGCTCTGTTCCTTCAGAAGAAATAGGCTTAATACCTAATCCAGAAGTTTCAGGGAAACGGATTTTATTTACGCCTAATTCCGTTTGTAGGAATGAAACAAGCTTTTGTACTTCTTCAGAACCCTTCGCATATTCAATACCAGCATAAATATCTTCAGTATTTTCACGGAAGATAACCATATCTGTATCTTCAGGGCGCTTAATTGGAGAAGGTACGCCGTCAAAGTAGCGAACAGGACGTAAGCATGTGAATAAGTCTAATTCTTGACGCAATGCCACGTTTAGAGAACGAATTCCACCGCCTACTGGTGTTGTTAATGGTCCTTTGATTGCAATTATGTATTCGCGAATTGCATCTAACGTTTCTTCCGGTAACCATTCGCCAGTTTGATTAAATGCTTTTTCACCTGCTAATACTTCTTTCCAAACGATTTCTTTTTCACCATTGTATGCTTTTGCAACCGCTGCTTCTAATACGCGAGAAGCTGCTGCCCAGATATCCGGACCAATTCCGTCACCTTCGATAAATGGAATGATTGGGTTATTTGGTACGTTTAATACGCCGTTTGCTACAGAAATTTGTTCACCTTTTGTCATGAGAATGACCTCCTTAAAAAATTTGTCTACTTTCACTTATGGAAAAGTGCTCAACGAACGTGAGCACCTTCGTCACATTGTTTAGCTGCGCTCTTCAAGCGGAATGTACGTTTGTTTTCCAGGACCGATATAATCAGCTCTTGGACGAATCAAACGATTGTTTGAATACTGCTCTAAAATGTGAGCAATCCATCCTGATACGCGGCTTACGGCAAAGATCGGAGTAAATAGATCGTGATCAATCCCTAAGCTGTGGTATACAGAAGCTGAATAGAAATCAACGTTTGGCGGAAGCTTTTTCTCGCCTGTTACGATCTCTTCAATTTTCACTGACATATCGTATAGCGTTGTATCTCCTGCTTGTTTGGTAAGTTTTTCAGACATTTCTTTCAAGTGCTTGGCACGAGGATCACCCTGCTGATACACACGATGTCCAAATCCCATAATCTTTTCTTTTTTCGCGAGCTTTTCGCGAATATAAGGTTCCGCGTTTTCAACTGTTTGAATGTCAGACAACATTTTCATAACAGCTTCATTCGCTCCCCCGTGAAGAGGACCCTTTAACGCTCCAATAGCGGCTGTAATTCCTGAATAAATATCGGATAACGTTGCCACACAGACACGAGCTGTAAAAGTTGAAGCATTTAGCTCATGGTCAGCGTGTAAGACAAGTGCTTTATCAAATGCCTCTACTTGGATATCAGTTGGCTCTTCGCCGGTTAACATATATAAAAAGTTAGCGGCAATGCTATAGTTTTCGTTTGGTTCAATTGGCTCTAATCCGTTACGGACTCTTGAAAAAGCCGTTACCACCGTTGGTAATTGTGCTTGCAAACGAACAGCTTTGCGATAATTTGCTTCTTCATCCATTAAATCAGCTTCAGGATCGTACAACCCCAATAGTGATACGACTGTTCTTAAAGCTGCCATTGGATGAACATCTTTAATTGGATAAGTTTTGAAATGCTCTAAGACTTCTTGGGGTAATTTAGCGTTTTCTGCTAGTAATCTAGAAAACACAGATAATTCTTCTTTGTTAGGTAATTTTCCGTGCCATAGTAAATACACCACTTCTTCAAATGTTGCATAATTCGCTAAATCATCAATATTGTAGCCTTGATATGTTAAAGTGTCATCAATAATTGAACTTACTGCTGACGTTGTAGCGACTACCCCTTCTAGACCTCGAGTTGCTGTCATAAATCTCCACTCCTTTACAGAAAAAATTCCCCATACCTTTCTGTGTAAAACGTGAAAAACAAAATTGAGCCTCTGCTCAACTAGACATTAAATGATATACGAAGCGCCTCTTTTGAATATATATCTTGGAAGAACATTTCTTCACCCCACGTAAAGAAAATGCTTACATTTCCATTTGTTTCAATAACACACAAAATCAAAACATCTGCATGTGTCATTGCTTTGTTACAGCCCTATAGGTAAAACATACAATTGTATGTAAAAAGATGCGGCCTCAAAATATATTATAAACAATTATCTGACTTTTGTGAATCAAAAGAGAGAAGAAATTTTAAAAAAATTATTATTATACAAAAATTTCTACGAAAAAAGTTCAGTTAATTTCATAAATAAATAAGCGATTCCAGCACCGATTAACGGACCTACTGCTACCCCTTGAAACAGCGCCACAGCAAGAATTGTGCCAAAAACTAAAGCGGTCGTAATATGCGGATCATCTTCCAAGAGTGTAAGTCCATATTTAGCAATAATTGCCACAGCAATTCCGGCTCCTAGAGCAATCCAGGCATAAGAAGATTTCACGGCCTCTCCTAATTGTTTGAATCCTATGTCTCCTGTTGCAATTGGCACAAGAACGGCAATTGTAATAACCGTTACTCCAATATTAATTCCTTTTGATTGTAGAAACGGAAAAACCTTACCGTCTAACCCGATTAATTTTAAAATAAGTAAAAATGCAACTGCAATGATTAATGATTGATTTTTAGCCACTAATCCAATTACGAGTAAAACAGCTAAAAAAAGCATGGGTTGTGAGAACATTTTACTCATCCTTTCTTTTTTTATTGTGATAAATCTAAAGCGTATTACGTAAATATTTTATGAGTAGCTTTTTCTTTTGTTGACTATCGTTTACAAGGAGGCCTCTATTTATTGTGTACAAGCTTCATTTACATCGACTATTTCGCTTAGCTTGTGTGTTGACAATTATTGCAGCATCTATATTTCTTAGTTATTATGTCTCTTCTCTCATATATCCATTTATTATCGCCTGCTGCATCGCTTTTTTTATAAATCCTATGGTTAATCTATTTGAATTGAAGCTGCGCTTACCCCGCTACTTAGCTGTTTTACTGTCAATGGTTCTTATCTTCTCTCTTTTAGCCGGACTTATTACGTTACTTATCACAGAAATCATTGCAGGAAGTACGTATTTAGCGAAAGTTGTTCCCACAAATTTCAAAGAAGTGGTCATATTTATTGAAAATATTGCTACAGAACAAATACTTCCGTTTTATGAACGCATTACTTCTATGTTTAATAACTTAAATACCGGTCAGCAAGCAACTATTTTATCGAACATTAAAGGGGTAGGCAACCATATCGCTCAAACGGTGGGCGATTTTTTGCAAAATGTATTGCAAAGCATCCCAGTACTTTTATCCGTATTGCCTAATGCAGCTACTGTGATTATTTTTTCATTACTGGCTACTTTTTTTATTAGTAAAGATTGGTACAAGCTGATGGCTAAAAGCAGCGTGTTTATTCCTAAAAAAGTAAGGGAAAATGGACAGACAGTTGTTGTGGAGCTTAAAAATGCACTGTTTGGTTTTATTAAAGCCCAGCTTACGCTTATTTCGATTACCACAATCATCGTTCTTTTTGGTTTACTTGTTCTTAGGGTTGATTATGCTATTACAGTCGCTTTATTGATTGGCTTAGTAGATATTCTTCCTTACCTCGGAACAGGACTGGTTTTTGTTCCTTGGATGATTTATGCCTTTGCCACAGATAACGTGTCATTTGCTGTAGGGCTTTCGGTACTATATGCTGTAGTACTTGTGCAGCGACAAATTATGGAACCAAAAATTTTGTCATCAAGCATTGGTCTTGATCCTCTCGCTACATTAATTGCTTTATTTGTAGGATATCAATTGATTGGATTTTTCGGATTAATAGTTGGCCCTGTTATTCTTGTTATTCTAAAAACACTTCATACAACGGGGGTTTTTAAAGAAACGTGGCAATTTATTATAGGAAAATGAAAAAGTGTGTGAAAGAAGCTTCTTTCACACACTTTCTAGTTAACGAATAATCGTCATTCGATTACGTCCTTGAAAAAATCTTCTTAGCCACGTTAAAAGAAAAGGCTTAACGATTCTGCGTGTAAACGGCAGTAAAAAGATAAAGCCTACAACATCTGTCAAGAAGCCTGGAAACAGCAGAAACAGCCCGCCAAATAGTACACACATACCATCAAGGATTTCACCGCTTGGAACATGTCCCTGGCTCATCTGACGCTGTGCCTTTTGAAAAAGAGATGTTCCTTGTTTTTTCGCTAGAAACGCACCCATAAAACTGGTAGCAATAATCAGTAAAAATGTTGACATTACACCAATGAGATGACTTGAATAAATCAAAATCATTACCTCAACAGCAGGTACAATAAGAAGGAGCGGAAGAAGCTTCCTCACCATCATCACCTCTTCGCTTATTGAATTGCCTAAACAAAAAGAGAAGGATTACCCTTCTCTTTTTTCTATCATCTACGTGTTCTTACAGTACGCTTGCGTGTCCGTTGTATACGACACCACGTGAAGCATCAACTGTAATATCTTGATCTTCTGAGAATACGCTTGTTGCGTTTTCTACGCCTACAATGACAGGAATGCTTAAGTTTAACCCTACTACAGCTGCATGGCTTGTTAGACCGCCTTCTTCTGTAATAAGAGCTCCAGCTTTTTCGATTGCACTGATCATATCGCGATCTGTGCTGTTTGTAACAAGGATAGCACCTTCAGTCATTTTTGCATTTGCTTCTTCAGCAGTTTTAGCAATAACTACTTTACCAACTGCTGCTTTACGACCAATTCCTTGTCCTTTAGCAAGAACGTCACCTACAACTTGAACTTTCATTAAGTTCGTTGCACCTGATTCTCCAACTGGAACACCAGCTGTAATAACCACTAAGTCGCCGTGTGCTACAACGCCTGTTTTCACTGCGTCATTTACAGCGTGATCTAACATATCGTCAATTGTATTTACGCGCTCACCAACAACTGGTGTAACACCCCATACTAGAGACAGACGACGTGCAACAGAATCGTTTGCTGCAACAGCTACGATTGGAGATTGCGGACGATATTTAGAAACGATTTTCGCTGTATAACCACTTTCTGTTGGCGCTACGATTGCACTAGCGTTTAAGTTAAGCGCTGTGTGTACAACAGATTGTCCAATTGCATCTGTAATAGATGGGCCAACTTGCTTGCTGCGCTGTTGTAAAATCTCAGAGTAGTTTAGAGCTTGCTCAGCACGAGAAGCGATTGAATGCATTGTTTGTACAGCTTCAACTGGGTAAGAACCTGCAGCTGTTTCACCAGATAACATAATTGCATCTGTACCATCAAAGATAGCATTGGCAACGTCACTTGCTTCCGCACGAGTCGGGCGCGGGTTGCGTTGCATTGAATCAAGCATTTGTGTAGCTGTAATAACTGGTTTGCCAAGCGCATTACATTGTTTGATTAGATCTTTTTGTACTAATGGTACTTCTTCAGCAGGAATTTCTACTCCTAAGTCACCACGAGCAACCATTAAACCGTCTGAAACTTCAAGAATTTCCTTGATGTTATCTACGCCTTCTTGGTTTTCGATTTTTGAGATGATTTGAATGTGAGCTGCATTGTGTTTTTCTAGTAGTTCACGAATTTCTAATACATCAGATGCGCGACGCACAAAAGAAGCAGCGATAAAATCAATGCCTTGTTCGATACCGAATACAATATCGCTTGCATCTTTTTCAGTGATACCAGGAAGGTTTACACTTACGTTTGGCACGTTTACACCTTTTTTATTTTTTAATGTACCAGGGTTAAGTACTTTTGTTTTGATTTCACCATCAGTTTTATTGATGTCTAGTACTTCAAGACCGATTAAACCGTCATCTAAAAGGATTTTTGATCCTACGTGTACGTCATTGATTAGACCTGGATATGTAATTGAGAATTTTTCAGTTGTTCCCACTACTTCTGTCATAGAAACAATGATTTCAGAGCCTTCTTCTAACTCAATTGCACCATTTTCCATTGTATTTGTACGAATTTCAGGTCCTTTTGTATCAAGTAAGATACCTACTGTTTTACCTGTTTGTTTCGCAGCTTCACGAATGTTAACAATACGTGCACCGTGCTCTTCAAAGTCACCGTGAGAGAAGTTTAGACGACAAACGTTTAAGCCTGAGTTAATTAGTTCAACTAATTTTTCTACACTTTCACTCGCTGGTCCAATAGTACATACAATTTTAGTTTTACGCATTCAAATTTCCTCCTATATATTTACTATTTACTCTTTAGATAGGGCAAATAGCTATTTCTTTTACTAACCTTGTACTAGCAGGCTATGAACAAATATTTTGTTGCCCTGACTTGTTCACCTTGCTTTACGTGTAACTTATGAAATACCTACGTAGCGCTGAATCAAATAGCAAACAAATAAACAGCACTTTAACGATGAATTTCTTCATCGTTTGCTTCTTGTTTTACTATTCCCTGCAATTCATACAGCAATACTTGCTGCCTGATTTGTCTTATATATCTCACGTTTTAGAGAAAAGACAAACGCTCGCACAGCTGCTAGTAACCATAGGAAATTTTTTAAAAACACTCATTTTCTACTTTTACTTAAAGGTTTTTGCTGTCTATAAAATACCACGAAGAACTTGTAAACACAATAGAGAAGGGCTATACAAAGCGCACAAAAACGCGCACCCTTATTTTTCAAGAGTGCACGTTTCTTTATTTTATAGTAATGGCATCGTTTTCAGCTGCAAATTGTCCGATTTTTTTGTATTTTAAATAACGCTCTTCCACTAGCTCTTCTTTTGATAAATTCATCAGCTCTTTTAATGATTTCTTGATAATGCCCTCCATGTATCCAGCTTGTGCATCGATATCTCGGTGAGCTCCGCCTTTTACCTCTGAAACCATTTCATCTACAATACCCAGTTCTTTCAAATCTGGTGCTGTAATCTTCATCGTTTCAGCAGCTTTTTTCGCAAGAGAAGAATCTTTCCAAAGAATGGCTGCCGCTCCTTCTGGAGAAATAACTGAATACGTCGAGTTCTCAAGCATATGAAGGTGATTTCCTAAACCTAATGCCAAGGCTCCTCCGCTTCCTCCTTCTCCAATTACAATGCAAATAACAGGTACAGTTAAGCCAGCCATTTCGAAAAGATTTTTCGCAATAGCTTCGCTTTGTCCGCGCTCTTCTGCCGCTTTCCCTGGATAAGCTCCTTTTGTATCAATAAAGCAAATAATTGGGCGGTTAAATTTCTCCGCTTGCTTCATTAGACGCAGTGCTTTACGGTAGCCTTCAGGATGAGGCATACCAAAATTACGGCGAATATTTTCTTTCGTATCTTTACCTCTCTGATGTCCAATCACGGTAACAGGCACGCCATTAAACTTGGCAATTCCTCCTACGATTGCTTCATCATCTCCATAAAAGCGGTCTCCATGACACTCTAAAAAGTTTGTAAACAAGCGAGAAATATAATCGAGTGTTGTAGGACGCTCAGGATGACGAGCAATTTGAACACGGTTCCATGGGCTTAGATGATTGTAAATATCGTTTTCTACTTTTTCTAAGCGATTTTCTAACTTATCAATTTCGCTAGATAAATCCACTTCTGTATTTTTAGCAAACTCTTTAAGCTCTGCAATCTTGTTTCGCAACTCAACAATTGGACGTTCAAATTCTAATTCGCTTACCACTCGATGTCACCTCCTGCTACGTGTATATCTAAAATAGTTGTTAACGTTTCTTTTAAATCATGACGGTCAATAACTCCGTCTAGCTGACCATGCTTCAACAGAAATTCCGACGTCTGAAAATCTTCTGGAAGCTCTTCTCTAATTGTTTGTTCAATAATACGTCTTCCAGCAAAGCCAATTAACGCGCCCGGCTCGGCTAAATTATAATCACCTAACGAAGCAAAGCTTGCTGACACGCCTCCTGTGGTAGGATGTGTCATAATCGAAATGATTAAGCCGCCTTCATCACTGAACATTTTAAGAGCTGCGCTAGTTTTAGCCATTTGCATCAAGCTCAGAACACCTTCTTGCATACGTGCACCGCCTGAAGCTGTGAAAATAAGGAATGGAACATGCATTTCCTTCGCTTTTTCAATGGCGCGAGTAATTTTCTCGCCGACTACAGAGCCCATGCTTCCCATACGGAAGTGTGAATCCATAACAGCAACTACTACTTTAATGCCTTCAATATCTCCTTCACCCGTAACAATCGCTTCACTCAAATTAGTTTTCTCACGATCTTTTTCGAGCTTTTCAAGATAATCAGGGAACCCAAGAGGATTTTCTGACGTCATATCTTTGTCGTATTCAACAAACGTTCCGCTGTCGATTAAGCTTTCGATGCGCTCTGGTGCTGTCATTTGATGATGATATCCACAGTTTAAGCATACTTTTAAGTTTTTATTTAACTCTTTCGTATACATTATTTTTTTACACTTTTTACATTTGGTCATAATTCCTTCAGGTACATCTTGTCTCATATGCTCAGAAGGAATCGTAGCATATTTTCGTTTTTTTGGAGTTTTTGTGTTTTTTGTAAATAAATCTCGTAACAAGGTGTAACCTCCTTTTGGTTCTTTTCTTTATCATAAGAACCTTTATTCTTCCTCTTCTTCTACTATTTACAAGTTGTGAAAATCCGCCTCAAATACAAATCAAGTGACGGATAGACAAAAATTGGACGAATTGTTCGCTTCACTTTATTAGTTGCTATTTACTTTACTAGATGACTGTTTGATTTTGTGTAGAAAGATGGCATGTCTCTTTCGACAAATTCCTTCTTTCACACTTGTTTGTAGCACTGATGGTGAAGATTTAATACAGCTGCTTCATCTTTTTTAGCTAACGCCTCTACTAATTCACTTATCAGAGTGTCGCTTGGCGCTGAGTTTTGTTGAAAAGTTTGAGAAAAGCGGCAAATAATCAGCCAGATTCGGTGTAATAGCCGATTAGGCTGCAAAGAAAACAAATAGTCAAACAAGTTCTTCAAACAATCGTCATTCTGCTTTTGAATTGCTTTCGAAACATTGATTTCGTCCTGTTCCGCTAAAACAAAATACAAACAGCTCTTTTCAAGAATATATCTCGTCTGAATTAAATCTGATTTTGTTTTACCGTCTTGTACTAAAAAAGTAGCTAATAAATCAATAAATTGATGATCCCCTACTTCTTTAATAAACGTACCTTCACCTCTTCTAGTTTCAATCAACCCAATTAGCTCTAACGCTCTGAGCGCTTCTCGAACGGAAGAACGTCCTGCGCCTAACCGTTCAGAAAGCTCTCGTTCTGACGGGATTTTATCCCCCGTAGTTAAACGATCGTCTTCCATTAGCTGGCGAATTTGTTTTAGAATTTCTACATATACTTTTGAACGTTCATTCTTCAAGTTTACTACCACTCACTTTACATTACTTTAACAGGCATGCTTGAAGCATCATGCCTGTCAAAGAACAGTTGATGTAACCTTATTCAATAATCGCTAAGCGACGTGTATTTTCAGCTACGGCTTCTGGCTTTACTTTTATTCGGGCAACGCCTGTTTCCATAGCTGCTTTTGCAACAGCGGCGGCTACTGCCGGAGCCACTCGTGCATCAAATGGACCTGGAATCACATAGTCTGTATTCAAGTCCTCTTCCGTAATTAAATTAGCAATGGCCTCAACTGCAGCCATTTTCATTTTTTCATTAATATGAGTAGCACGTACATCTAGTGCACCTCGGAATATCCCCGGAAACGCTAAGACATTGTTCACTTGATTAGGAAAATCAGAACGTCCAGTGCCGATTACTTTCGCGCCAGCTTTTTTAGCTTCTTCTGGCATAATTTCAGGCACCGGATTTGCCATTGCAAAAATGATTGGATCTGGATTCATCTTTCCAATCATCTCCGGTGTGAGTGCTCCTTCAACCGAAACTCCAATAAATACGTCCGCTTCTTCTAACGCATCAGCTAACGTACCTTCTACTTTGCTTCGATTTGTATAGGCTGCAACTTCATCTTTTATACGGTTCATGCCGTGAGGACGCTTGTCATAAATCGTTCCTTTGGAATCACACATAATGATATCGCGCACTCCATAGCTGTATAATAATTTAATAATAGCAATGCCAGCAGCTCCTGCTCCATTCGCTACCACTTTGATTTGTGACATTTTTCTTCCTGTCAGCTTCAGGGCATTAAGAAGGCCCGCTACCGTAACAATAGCCGTCCCATGCTGATCATCATGAAAAACCGGGATATTTGTTTCCTTTTTCAACCGCTCTTCAATTTCAAAACAGTTAGGAGCCGCAATATCTTCTAAATTAACGCCTCCAAAAGTAGGTTCTAGCAATTTAACAGTTTCTATAATTTTGTCCACATCTGTCGTGTTTAAACAAATTGGGAATGCATCTACGCCGGCAAAACTTTTAAAAAGGACAGCTTTCCCTTCCATTACTGGCAGAGCAGCTTCAGGACCTATATTGCCCAAGCCCAATACGGCAGTGCCATCAGATACAACAGCTACCATATTTCCTTTCATCGTATATTCATATACATTGTTTACATCATCATATATTTCTTTGCAAGGTTCTGCTACACCAGGGGAATAAGCAAGGCTTAAATCCTCTGCGTTTCGAACAGGAATTTTGGACTTTGATTCTAGTTTACCTTTGTTAATGCGGTGCATATGCAATGCTTCTTCACGTAAAGACAATGAATTTCACTCCCAATAAACAAAATGATAACAAATACTGCGCCTGAACCATGTTCTTTCCCACACTCATATGATGTTATAAATCCAATTGCATTTCATTTCAAGAAAAACGCATCTAATTCGTATATTTCATAAAAAACGGTGGTCAGACCACTTTTTTAACTATTTTACCATATAACATCACATGAAATCTGTAAAGACTATATCTTCTTGAACACAACGTGCTTCTCTCCTAGCATTGCTTTTAAAGTTTTTATTAACTCGTCGCTTCGTTCAATAGAATAGTGAACGGGAAGCTTGACCAATTGACGTTCTGCCTCATAATAAATTTTCACGGGGATTTTCCCTCTATGAGACTGAAAGTGCTGGTAAATAGTATGAAGCAGCTTTTCTGTGCCTTGCTTTGTTTCTATACGTAAGTATAATTCTTCTGACGGTAGTTTTTGAACCGCCTCGCTAGCAGCTTCAGCACGTTGACAAACAATTTGCTGCTGCCCATTTCTTTCATCTATCTTTCCTTGTATCAGTAAAACCTTACCTTGTTCAAACAGCAGACGATTCTGCTCAAATACGCGGGGAAACGCAACAACTTCTCCTTCTCCACTTTCATCCGTGATACGTAAAAAGGCCATTTGCTCTCCTTTTTTCGTTCGAATGACGCGAATTTCCAACACAAATACTAAAAGAGAGACCACTTTTCCTGAAGCGTATTCTTTCATATCGTGAAGAGAAACAACAGAATAAAAGGAATTCAGTGCTTCATACTGAGAAGCAGGATGACTTGATAAATAAAAACCTAGCATATCTTTTTCATACTGAAGCCGATCTTCTATTTTCAGTTCCTCTTTTTCCATGTATTTAGGCTTTAACGAAAATTCATCTCCAAATCCAAAGTCATCATCTGGGAGTACCAAGCTTGCATGTTCAAACGCTACATCAATCGTTGCTAATAAAGTAGCTCGATTTTCTCCAAACTCATCAAAGCCTCCAGACAGAATCAAAGCTTCAAGCGCCTTTTTATTCACGGCTTTTTGTGAAACACGGGCACAAAAATCAAATAAGTCTTCAAATCTTTTTTTCTTTCGCTCTTCTGTTATTTCCTGCATAGCTGCTGCACCAATATGTTTAATCGCTGCAAGGCTATACCTTATACTTTCACCTTCTACGTTAAACGAATACATGCTCTTGTTAATAGAAGGCGGGAGAACTTGTATTTTTTTTCTTTTTAGTTCATTAATGTATTGAGCAATTTTCCCTTCGTTTCCAATAACGCTCGTTAGTAAAGCTGAAAAGAACTGTAGCGGGTAATGTGCTTTCAAATAAGCTAACTGATAGGCTACCATACTGTAAGCAACAGCATGACTTCGGTTGAAGCCATAATCAGCAAAACGCACAATAAGGTCATACACTCGATTAGCAACGGATAGGTCATATCCTTTCTTCTTGCTTCCTTGGATAAAATGAGCTCGTTCACGATCCAGCACTGCCCGTTCTTTTTTACTAACTGCTCTTCTCAACAAATCTGCTTCTCCGAGAGAAAAACCGGCCATTTTTGAAGCAATCTGCATAATTTGCTCTTGATACACGATAACGCCGTGCGTGGATTGTAAAATGTCTTTAAGCGTAGGATGATCATATATTACCTTCTCCACTCCATGCTTGCGCTTAATATAGGTTGGAATATTTTCCATCGGACCAGGTCTATACAGCGCGTTAACTGCTACAATATCTTCTAGCTCTGTAGGTTTTAATTGCTGAAGCACTCTTCTCATTCCATCTGACTCTAGCTGAAAAATACCGGTCGTATCCCCTTTACTCAGCAGTTCAAAAGTTTTCTGATCGTTAAATGGTATATGAGACAGTGACAGCTTTCGATTCATGTCCCGCTCAATTTTCTTTAAAATATGATCTAAAATGGTTAAGTTGCGCAAACCTAAAAAGTCCATTTTCAAAAGCCCAACGTCTTGCAGAGCTTCCATTGGATATTGAGTCAGATATACATCATCATGTCCTTCTTGTACAGCTACAGATTGCGTCAGCGGCTTCTCACTAATCACAACGCCTGCTGCATGCGTAGAAGTATGCCTTGGCAGTCCTTCTATCTTCATGGCAATGTTGTACCATTGTTTTCTGGCTTCATTTTCAGATAAATAGTCTTGAAGAACTCTTGAATCACGAAGAGCGCTTTTTAACGTTGTACCTGGTTTAGTTGGAATTGCTTTGGACATTTTGTTTAGCGCCTCTTGATCAAATCCCATCACTCTCCCTACATCACGTACGGCTGCTTTAGCTGCTAATGTTCCAAATGTAATGATTTGAGCTACATGCAGCGCTCCATATTTTTGAGCCACATACTGAATGACTTGATCTCGTTTGTTATCAGGAAAATCAATATCAATATCAGGCATCGAAATACGTTCAGGGTTTAAAAAGCGCTCAAATAAAAGCTGATGCTGAATTGGATCAACATTTGTAATTCGCAAGGCGTATGAGACCAGTGAGCCTGCCGCTGAACCACGGCCTGGGCCCGTTAAGATACCGTGTTCATGAGCATAATTCATAAAATCCCATACGATAAGAAAGTAATCACTAAAGCGCATATTTTCAATAATGTTCAGCTCATAATCCAAGCGTTCCTCGTATTGTTCCGTGATCACTTGAAATCTTTCTTGCAATCCTTTTTCGCAGAGAGTGCGCAAGTAGGCTGATGATGTAACAGACGGGGGAACAGGATATTTTGGAATGGACATTACGCCTAGAGAAATTTCGAGTTCGCATCGTCTTGCGATTTTTATACTTTCTTCTATTAAAAAATGCTGGTCATGAAAGAGATCTTCCATTTCGTCAGGTGATTTGAAATAGTACTCGCTGCTCTTACTTTTTACCTCTTCATCTTCATCGCTATGTAATTTCTCTCCGTCTCGAATAGCTGCTAAACACTCATATGCATCCCGATCTTCTTTTTTTAAATATTTCACTTGATTCGTCGCAACAAGCGGGATATTTTCTTCAGCAGCAAGTTCCGTTAACTGCTGATTTATAAAAACTTCATCCTGTCCGTGGCGCTGTATCGATATATACAAAGACTGCGAATATACTTTTTTAAAGAATTGAAGGACTTGCTTGGCATCTTGAAGTTTGTTTTCTGCTAGCAGGGTTTCAATCTCTCCAGTTACACCGGGTGTAATAGCAATCAACCCGCCGCTGTAATGATGGAGCCATTTTTTATTTACACCGTGTTTTTCCTTGGTTTGAACTAAACTGCTTAGTTTTAATAGATTTTCATATCCCTTATCATTTTCCGCTAACAAAACTAAAGGGTACGCTCGCTCGCTTTCTTCGTGTTCTAGGATTGATAATGTGAGCCCAATAATTGGCTTGATCCCCGCTTTCACGCAGGCTTTATAAAAAGGAATGACTCCGTACATCACGTTTTCATCAGTCAAAGCAATCGCTTCATAGTTCATTTTCTTAGCTGTTTCTACAAGTTCATGAATACGAACGGAACTGCTTAGTAAGCTATAAGAACTTTGAAGCTGCAAGTGAACAAAAGGCACAGGACTTCCCACCTTTCTTTAATTCTTTATTCTTATTATAAATTTTGTTGCCGGCGTAGACAAATTACATAACTCTGAGCGTTTGTCCATATATATGTAGGAAGCGTGATTCATTGATAAAATAGTAAAGGAGGACACGTCATGACAAAAGAGCCTTTTATGTCTCTTTTCATTTGGAGTTACTTCACTTCATTAGGTATTATTTTAGGCGGTTCATTAATTGGAGCATTTGCGGGGTTTTTAATCGGAAAATCTCCTTTATACGTCATGCATACCCTCAGCAATAGTTTGAAAATATGGGCAATTGTCGGAGCAATTGGAGGAACATTTGATACGTTTTACAGCTTTGAGCGAGGACTCTTTGAAGGAGCCACAAAAGATGTATTCAAACAAATCCTTTTAATTCTATCCGCTATGGGAGGAGCTCAGACCGGGGCTCTTATCATCAAGTGGTTAACTCAGGAGCATTTTGTATGAGGGTACCCAGCGAGCGAATGTTCAAGCGCTCCGACTGGCAGCGTTTTTTTGCCGGTATAGTCATTGGAGCAATTGTTAGCTGGGGGGTGTTTTTAACGATTTATGGCGTTTCAAGAGATAAAGAGCTAGAAGAAGTTCGAATTGCTAATGATAAGCTAGAAAAAGCAAATTTGCAAATTAGCGCATGGCAAGAAGATGTAAAAGCATTAAACAAGGAAATGAAGCAGCATTTGATTATTCAGAATGTGAAAGTAAAATTAGTAAACGGCAATCGTTATAAAGTAAACTCTGTGGTTGAATACAATATTCAAAAAAGCGTCGACGAAGAAGCACAGCACTTAATTGCCCAAGATATTGAAAGTGCGTATCGAAGCAGGGATATCTTAAAAAAAGCAATTGAAAATAAAAAATACGAATTCGATAAAACGATTTATGAAGTTGAAGTTCATCAAATTTATTTTTATACAACGCTTTCGATTGAAGTTCGAATTAAAAAGATGGAAAAAGTACTATAAAAAGCCGCTGATTTAAAATCAACGGCTTATTTTACAGATTACTCCTGACTGCAGAGCTCTTCTAAATCAAGTAGTAAAGGCTTTACTTCTTCCCATGAATAAATGGAAGCGCCGGACGCAAGAGGATGGCCTCCTCCGCTGTATTTTCTAGCAATTGTATTAATGACAAGCTCTTTTGAACGAAGGCGAACACGAATTTGATTTTCTTCCTCCACAAAAAACACCCACGTTTTTACTCCATCAATTTGCCCTAACGAACCGACTAGCTGAGAGGCATCAGCTGGTGTCACATCATATTTGCGAAGAATTTCATTTGGAATTTTCATATGAGCAACTCCTGCTGGAGACATCGTAAAGTTTTGCAGCACATATCCATGTAAGTGAGCGACGTTTTCTTTTGTTTTGTATAACTGATCATATACATCTTTAAAATTGAAACCATATTGAATCAATTCACTTGCATAGCAAAACGTTTTCGGCTTTGTATTTGGAAATAAAAATCGACCCGTATCTCCGACGATACCGCTGAAGATCAGCTTTGCTCCTTCATCATTCAGAGATAATCCTTTTTCTTTTCCTTCCAAGTAAAATTCATAAATCATTTCGCTTGTTGAAGAAGCAGACGTCTCAACCCAAAGCAAATCACCATAAGGAGTTTGGTTTGGATGGTGATCAATTTTAATGACCATTTTTCCATTTACGTAGCGCTGATCTGATACTCGTGCTTCATTAGCCGTATCACAAACGATGACAAGCGCATCCTTGTAGGTGTCATCAGCGATGTCATCCATACGGTATAAAAATTTTAATGACTCCGCTTCTTCTCCCGTTACGTATACCTTCTTCTCCGGAAAAGATGTTTTTAACAATTCTGCTAATCCGCACTGAGATCCGTATGCATCTGGATCTGGACGAATGTGCCGGTGAATAATGATGGTGTCAAACTGCTTAATAGCTTCTAATATTTGTGCTTTCATTTTCTCTCTCCTGTCAATACTGTTCTTGTTTTATGTACGCACCACGTGCACTTACACTTCCACAGAGCTGTATCCATATTATTTATTAAATCATATCTCTTCTCTTTTTTAAAAGAAGAATCAATCACTAGTAGAATTTTCTGTCATCGACCTGTAAAATAATAGATACTACTGTAAACACTTTCGACACTACGCATTACTAACATCTAGAAACATTACAGATAGAAATACACCGGACTGGAGGGGCGTCTGTGCCATTTTTTATGATTTTAATCGTTGTGTCCTTTGTTTTCTACATGTATTTAAAAGTAAAATACGTACGTTCGAAACGCCCAATGGAACGAAAATGGATTTCCGCTAAGTCGAGTATTTGTCTTGGCTCTTTTGTATTATTTTTTGGAATCAATCAATGGTTTATTTACGAAACAAGCCTTTCGCTTATCATCGGCATACTATTTGTATTATTCGGTTCAGGCAGCATATTAGCCGGTATCAAAGCTTACAAGTACTATCAGCCTTATGCAATAAAAGAAGCTGATCAAATGTAAAAGAAGCTGCAGAGCAGCTTCTTTTTTTATACTCTTTCCAATAACTGAGCCATCATCATCGCTTTCCCTACTACAACCCCGGCATTGTAGACTTCTACATCTAATTTAGCAAACTTCCGACCAAGTTCTAATAGCTTAGGACGAATTTCAATTACGCTTTCAATTTGCACTGGCTTAATAAAATAAACGGTGATGTTTTCAATAACCAAATCACCTTTTTTATATAAGCGAAGAACACGATTGGCGGCTTCCGTTACAATAGTAGTGAAAACTCCGTATGAAATAGTCCCCATATAATTCGTCATTTGCGGCGTTACTTCACAGCGATACACCGGTGCTTCTTTTGTCTCTTGTACATCCATAAATTGATTGGTTACAATGTCGTCAATGGTTTCTCCTACCTGCGGTTGACGCTGAATCATTTGCAGCGCCTTTAAAACATCTTGACGGCTGATAATGCCCTCTAGCCGGTGGTAATCATCCACTACAGGCAGCACTTCAATCCCTTCCCATACCATCATATGCGCAGAAGAAGCGACCGATGTTTTCCCATGAACCGTCATGGGATTTTTCGTCATTACTTTTTCAATTGAAGTAGAAAGGTCATATCCAATAACATCTTTTGAGGTGACCATACCGTAAACTTTCATATGCTGATCCACTACAGGAAAACGACTGTGGTGAGTCTTATCGTTACATTCATGCCATTTTTCAATCGTATCGGTTAACTGCAAGCTAACCGCTTCAGAGATAGGTGTTAAAATATCCTCTACAAGCACAATTTCTTTTTTTATCAGCTGATCATAAATGGCACGATTAATCATCGTTGCAACTGTAAACGTATCATAGCTCGTTGAAATAATAGGAAGCTTAAGATCATCGGCAAGCTTCTTAACCCATTCTTCCGTATCAAAGCCGCCCGTAATTAACACGGCTGCTCCTGCTTCAAGAGCTAATTCATGAGCGTTTACTCGATTTCCTACGATAAGAAGGTTTCCGGCCTCGGTATATCTCATCATAGCATCAAGCTTCATCGCTCCAATAACAAACTTGTTTAACGTTTTATGCAAACCTTCACGTCCGCCCAGCACTTGTCCATCCACGATGTTTACTACTTCAGCAAACGTGAGCTTTTCAATGTTTTCTTTCTTCTTTCGTTCAATTCGAATGGTCCCAACTCGTTCAATCGTTGAAACATATCCTTTATTTTCTGCGTCTTTTATTGCTCGGTACGCCGTGCCTTCACTGACATTCAGTTCTTTGGCAATTTGGCGCACTGAAATTTTTTCACCAATTGGAAGCGAATCGATATACTGTAAAATTTGCTCATGCTTTGTCGCCACGTGTACTTCACCCTTCTAAAACGTTTTTACGTTTCATATGTCTTTTCTTTTATTATACGGGGGAAGTGAAATGGATTCAATCTAACCTCTTTGACGCAAAGGCTTTCTCGCACTATTTTTTTGAATACCTGCCTTCTTGCGGCTCGGTGCATAAAGCAGTGATGACAAATTGCCTCCGGCTACAAAAAGAGCAAAGGTAAGCCAGCTTATACTAAAAATCCCTTGCAAACTCGAAGTTGTTAACACTAAGTGCGGCATTGCATAGTAAAGCATCACTCCGCATAATAAAAGCGATAAAATAACTCGATTTTTTTCCATAGCTCTCCCTCCTTATTATTACTATCGTATGCAGGGAAGTAAAAAAAGCAGAACGTTTCTTTACAAATAAAAAGAGATTAAGACATAACTGCATCGATTCAATCTAAAGACGAACAAATGTGAGACATGAGCTGAACCGCTTGTGACACCGCAGTTGATTTCCGTGCAAGACTTCGCTTTCCGCGGGCGGCCGGTGAGCCTCCTCGTCGCTTGCACTCCTGCGGGGTCTCACCTATTCCGCTTTTCCCGCAGGAGTCTTCGTCTTGCCCTCCAATCAACAGCTAGAAGCCGCTACATATATGAAACCTACGTTCACCATAACAATAAAAAAAGAACGAGTGATCGATATTATCGATTACTCGTTCTTTTTTAACTTTAACTGAAATCGTTTTGTCCCAGCCTCTATTTATGATTAAAGATCCAATCCTTCTCCAACTTTTAATACTTTTCCTTCAATACCAGATAAAGACTCAATAAATTGATGAGGATCTTGCTTAATTACAGGGAATGTATTGTAGTGAATTGGCACAACAAGCTTTGCCTGCACCCATTCCGCCGCGATAGCCGCATCTTCAGGTCCCATTGTAAAGTTATCTCCAATTGGAAGAAATGCTACGTCAGGCTCATGGCGACCAATTAACTTTAAATCAGAAAATAAAGCCGTATCTCCAGCATGATAAATTGTCTTTCCTTCAATCGTTAAAAGCAAACCAGCCGGCATTCCTGTATAAATAATTTTCTCATTATTTTCTGTATAACTTGAACCGTGGAAAGCTTGCGTCAATTTTACCGTGCCAAAATCAAATGTATAGGCTCCGCCTATGCTCATTGGATGTACGTTTAAGCCTTGCCAGCTAAGATATGTAGCTAATTCTGCTACTGCCACAACAAGTGCACCGCTGCGCTTAGCAATTTCAACCGTGTCGCCTACATGATCATTATGGCCATGAGTCAGTAAAATCACATCTGCTTTTACATCTTCAGCATTTAAATCTGTTAATTCATTTCCAGTGATAAACGGGTCAATTAAAATTGTTTTTCCTTTTGTTTCAATTTTAACAATAGAATGTCCATGGTAAGAAACGTGCATCATTTATTCTCTCCTTTTACACTAACCTTTTCTATATTCTACCCGTCCGTTTTGGTTACAAAACAAGTGAATACGCGGCTATCATATCACAAACTGCGCAAAAACATGCCTTATTATGCTTGCTCTAATAAAGTTGTTGCATCAGCGTAAGTGAGACCGTGTGCATCTGCTACAGCCGCGTAAGTGACAAACCCATTTAGGGTGTTGATGCCTTGAAGAAGGGAAGGGTTTTTTAAGCATGCTTTTTTATATCCCTGACTTGCTATTTGCAGAGCATAAGGCACCGTTACGTTGGTCAGTGCTAAGGTCGACGTGCGGGGAACAGCTCCTGGCATATTAGCAACAGCATAATGCAAGACCTCATGCTTCGAATAAGTCGGGTTATCGTGAGTGGTAATGCGATCAGTTGTTTCGAAAATCCCCCCTTGATCAATAGCAATATCAACTACAACGGATCCTTTTGACATCGTTTGAACCATTTCCTCGGTGACAAGCTTTGGCGCTTTAGCTCCCGGTATGAGAACCGCTCCTATCACTAAATCTGACTCTTTTACAGATTGTGCGATATTGTAGTGATTTGACATTAATGTCGTCACTTCTTTACCAAATAAATCATCAAGCTGGCGAAGGCGATCAGCGTTTAAATCAATTATTGTAACATCAGCCCCTAATCCGACCGCAATTTTAGCAGCATTGGTTCCTGCTACTCCTCCTCCAATAATTGTTACTTTTCCTCTTTGCACGCCTGGAACTCCACTTAATAAAATCCCTTTGCCACCTTTGGTTTTCTCCAAAAATTGAGCTCCAATCTGAGAAGACATTCTTCCTGCAACTTCGCTCATTGGCGTTAACAGAGGCAAGCTTTTGTTTGGAAGCTGTACAGTTTCATAAGCAATGCCTACCACCTTTTTATCAATCAATGCTTTCGTTAATGCTTCTTCAGCTGCCAAATGTAAATACGTAAACAAAATCAGTCCTTCACGAAAATATCCGTATTCTTCTGAAATCGGTTCTTTTACTTTCATAACCATTTCAACATCCCATGCTTCTTTTGCAGTATTTACGATAGAAGCTCCTGCATTTGTGTAATCTTCATCATGGAATCCAGAGCCTTCTCCTGCCTGTGTTTCAATATATACATCATGCCCACCGTTAACTAAAGCTGTAACACCAGCTGGAGTAATAGCCACGCGATTTTCATTGTTTTTTACTTCTTTCGGCACTCCAATTTTCACCTTTATCCCTCTTTTCTTATATCAGTGATTAACTGAAAAAAGAACGCCACACCAAATCCTTTAGAAAACCGGATTTACTATGACGTTACCTTTCGATAGAACTCAGCATAATCCTGCTTTTCTTAGTCTATATACAGTATATGCATCTAGTTATTCATATAGTTCGTTATCACTCTGTGCTTCTGGATTTTCGACTACAGAAGCCATAGCATCGCCAATGACGCCGCTTGAATAAGAATCCATCAGCTGTCTTGATGTCTCTTTTTCTCCTTCAAAATCATATTCATATACATGCTGCGGATGTTTTTTGTCTTTCATATGTCACTTCTCCTTTTTCACTCTATTTTCTTTACGAATGTGAACTTCACTTCATAATCCCTTACATGATCTTTTCTATTTTCTTCTTAAATGCTCTAGTTATACCATTTATCTCACATCAAAAAACGCCCGCAGATTTTTCTGCGGACGTTTTGATAACTTTTTTATATCGATGTTTTTTCGTGCAATTCATCTTTAGCTAGCTGAATTGCTTTTTTTACTTGTTCAAATCCTGTTCCTCCCGCGCTATTACGGCGATTAACAGCTGTTTTTGGACTTAATACATGATAGATGTCTTCCTCGAATAAATCTGACGCTTCCTTATATTGCTCAAGCGGCAAATCCATTAGGTAGATATTTTTCTGAATACAAACGAGAACCAGTTTCCCGACCACTTCATGTGCTTCACGAAACGGCATACCTTTTGAAGCAAGATAGTCAGCTAACTCCGTTGCATTTGAAAAATCTTGTTTCGTAGCTTTTTCCATAACATTTGTTTTTACTGTCATTGTTTCGATCATGCCAGCAAAAATGGTCAAACATCCTTCAATCGTTGTAACCGTATCGAACATGCCTTCTTTATCTTCTTGCAAGTCTTTGTTGTATGTTAAAGGCGTGCCTTTTAACACAGTCAATAGGCTAAATAAATGACCATATACTCGTCCTGTTTTACCACGAATTAACTCCGCCATATCAGGATTTTTCTTTTGAGGCATAATACTGCTGCCCGTTGCGTACGTATCATCCATTTCAATAAATTGAAATTCTTGACTAGACCATAAAATTAACTCTTCACAAAAACGAGATAAATGCATCATTAAAATAGAACTGTTGCTTAAAAACTCTAAAATAAAGTCACGATCGCTGACAGCATCCATACTGTTTTGATAAATCCCATTAAAGCCTAGAAGCTCAGCGCTATAATGACGATCAATTGGGAATGTTGTACCAGCTAAAGCTCCTGCTCCTAAAGGAGATAAATCAATACGCTTCAGCGATTCCGCATAACGTTCAGCATCGCGCTTGAACATTGAAACATAAGCCATTAAATGATGAGCAAAAGAAACCGGCTGCGCGCGCTGCAAATGTGTGTAGCCTGGAAAAATGGTTTCAACATGCTGATCTGCTTTTGTAAGCAATACATCTTCTAGATTTTCAATCAGCCCTACAATTTGCTGAACATGCTTTTTTAAATATAAGTGCATATCTGTAGCAACTTGATCATTACGGCTTCGACCCGTATGAAGCTTTCCTCCAACCGGACCAATTTCATCAATTAATAACTTTTCTAAATTTAAATGAATATCTTCATATTGAGCAGAAAATGTTAATTCTTTCTTCTTAGCTTTTTCAAGCAGTGTTTGAAGGCCTTTTTTAATTTGTGACGCTTCATCTCCAGAAAGAATACTGCATTTCTCAAGCATTGTTACATGTGCTAAACTGCCTTCAATATCTTCTTCTACAAGATGCTGATCAAATGAAATCGACGCACCGAACTCGTCAATCCATTGTTCAGGGCGTTTCGTAAAACGCCCTCCCCAAAGTTTGGTCATACCGTTGTCACCTTCTTTTGATTTACCATGCTGCTCACTTGTGTTGGAAGTCCCCATAATGAGATAAAACCAACTGCTGCATTGTGATCAAATTCATCTTCTTTTGTATATGTTGCAAGTTTTTCATTGTATAAAGAATTAGGAGATTTACGTCCCTCTACGATAGCATGCCCTTTAAATAGTTTTACTCTCACTGTTCCATTCACATATTGCTGCGTATCTTTTAAGAATGCAAGCAGTGAATTTGTTAATGGAGAGAACCATAAACCTTCATAGATAACTTCTGTTAATTTTTTCTCAATCACTGGTTTAAAGTGCGCTACTTCTTTCACTAATGTTAAATCTTCAAGCTCTTTGTGTGCTTTAATTAATGTCATAGCAGCTGGACACTCATATACTTCACGTGATTTAATTCCCACAAGACGGTTTTCTACATGATCAATACGTCCGACTCCGTGCTTACCTGCAATTTCATTCAATTCTAGAATTAACTGAGCTAGCGTGTAAGATTGACCGTTTAATGATACTGGAACACCTTCAACGAATTCAATTTCTACTACATCCGCTGTGTCCGGAGTGTTTTCAAGAGAAGCCGTTAGGTCATATGCTTCTTCAGGTGGAGCTGCCCAAGGATCTTCAAGAACGCCACACTCGTTACTTCTTCCCCACAAGTTTTGGTCAATTGAAAATGGGCTGTCTAAGTTAATTGGAATTGGAATATTCTTTTCTTTTGCATACTCGATTTCTTCTTCACGAGACCATTTCCAGTCACGAACAGGAGCTAAAACTTCTAAGTGTGGATTTAATGCTTTAATTGATACTTCGAAACGCACTTGGTCATTTCCTTTTCCCGTACATCCATGTGCGACAGCTACTGCATTTTCTTGTTCTGCTACTTCTACAAGCTTTTTAGCGATTAGCGGTCTAGATAGTGCAGATACTAATGGATATTTTCCTTCATATAATGTGTGTGCTTGAAGTGCTGCTAACGCAAATGTATTGGCATATTCTTCTTTTGCATCAATCACATATGATGATACCGCTCCAACTGTTAAGGCTTTTTCTTTAACGAATTTCAAATCTTTTCCTTCGCCTACATCTAAACAGCAAGCTACTACATCGTACCCTTTTTCCTGTAACCATTTAATTGCAACTGATGTATCTAAACCTCCGGAATATGCTAAAACAACTTTTGGATTACTCATTATCTATTCCTCCCACAAATTATATATATATTAATACAACCGTTTTAATTTTTATTCATTTAATCTACTATTACTTTAACAACTTTTTAATCTATTTTCAATAGTTATTCAAAAAAAAGTATATAAATTCACATTTATTTTAATTTAATAGGGTAAAATCTCTTAAAATACTGTAAAAATAGACATGGATGAATATTTCTTTCTTACACACTGTGTATATTTATATGCATAAATCAAGTATAAATGATTTATTTTTCATTTACAGTAGCTGTGGCTTTTGTCATTGTATAAAATGGAAGGGAAGAGGTGAAAAAATGGAGCGCTTTTTTACTTATGACAACAGACTCGGTATAAAAATTCCTGCTCTTGAAAGAGAATGGACATTCTATTCTGAAAAAGTTCAGCAGGATATCCTCCTAACATGGGAATCCATTCGGGGACAGATTCCAGACAAAATTCAATCTTTAGAAAAGAGTATTAATCAAAAACAAGCGGCGTTAGAAGATGAGACTAATTTTATCCGCTCTTGTGAATTAAATAGCGAGATAGGAGAACTTGCTTCTATTATTAATGATTTGTGGATTTGGTATCGAACAAATGAGGAAATATCAAAAAAAGTTCACGGATAGACAAAAAAACGAGTCTCATGAAAAATTAATGAGACTCGTTTTTCTTATCCAGCAAATAGCGGTATTGGTAAAAGCGCTTTGCATAATCTGTCACTTGTTTGGCCATTCGATAATTCATCCCTCCGCCAACCATCATACTCACAATTGGCAAACGATTATAAACTTTTCGCTTCGCAGCGAATATAGCTAGCGTTTTCCCGATTTGCACAACGATTTTTTGCAGCCACGTTTTATCTACAATTTGATCAACACCTTCATAAAAATACGGGTCAAATTCTTGGCTTAACTCACTCTTTAATTGATGCCACCCCTGAGCCTGAAGGTGTCTAGGTAACGTTGCTGCATGGAAAACTTTTAGCGTTAGCATAAGCTCTGAAGGAGTCTGGATATGATAGCCGTAGCTCATTGCTGCCTGTTGCACCGCTTGAATATTCATGCATAAAACAGCAGGTATATCAATACCGACTAGCAGCGATTGTCCGGTTCCTGAAAGTGCTCCTTGACTCAGCGCATACAATCGAAGCTTGGCCATTTGCTGTTCGCATATATAAGAAAGCTGATCTACTTGAAGGGAATTCATTTCTGACAGATCTGTGATATCCTCTTTGAATACACGGGCGGTTTCAATAATTCGTTTTGTCGCTTGAGTTTGCATTTCCGTACCTTGAATTAATGCAGTTAACTGAAAGAGTCCCTCATCAATTTTATGTAAATAGGTCTCACGAACAGAAGCTGGAATTAAGTTAAGCCCTTTTTCTAACCACTCTTCGTACAATAACTCCATCTCAGTTGCTTCTACACTCTGTAAGCTCTCTTCCCATTTATAGATTTCTTCTAAAAGCTGTTCTTCGCGATTCGTTAGTATCATCATGTCACCCTTTCAAGAAATAAGTAGTTTTATTTTTATTATAACAAATAATGCATCCGTTACATTTTGCTTCCTATATTATTTCTTTCTTCTATACGTTGTAAACCTTCTTTCAACCGTCAGCTACTTACGCTATATAAAAAAGCTGATTTCCTAACAAGGAAATCAGCTTTTCGTTAGTTTGCCTGACAATTTATGAGAATTCATGCATTGAAGAGGCAGTTTATGAACTTAAATATTCGCTAAACGAGTAACGTCACGTGCAATCATAACTTCTTCGTCTGTAGGAATAACCATAACTTTAACTGGAGAATGAGGGTAGCTAATAAATGCTTCTTCTCCTTGTACACTATTTAAAGCTGGATCCCAATAAACGCCCATAAACTCTAAACCGCGAAGAACGCGAGCACGTACAACATCACTGTTTTCTCCAATACCTGCTGTGAAGATGATTGCATCTACACCAGACATACGAGCAGCATAAGAACCGATATATTTATGAATACGGCTAGCAAATACTTCAAGTGCTGTTTCAGCGCGTTCATTGCCTTCAGCGCTTGCTTTGATTAGATCGCGTAGGTCACTAGAAATACCAGATACACCTAAAAGACCACTTTCTTTATTTAATACATTTAATACTTCGTCAGCAGTTTTTCCTGTTTTCTCCATAATAAATGGAATTAATGCAGGGTCAATGTTACCTGAACGAGTTCCCATTGCTACACCAGCTAATGGTGTGAAGCCCATTGATGTATCAATTGACTTGCCGCCTTCAATTGCAGCGATACTTGCACCGTTACCTAAGTGACAAGAAATTAAGCGTAATTGTTCGATTGGACGGCCAAGAAGCTCAGCTGCACGCTCAGAAACATATTTATGAGATGTGCCGTGGAAACCGTATTTACGAACGCCATACTTTTCATAGTACTCGTACGGTAAGCTGTACAAGAATGATTTTTCTGGCATTGTTTGATGGAATGCTGTATCGAAGACTGCTACAGCTGGAACATTTGGAAGAATATCTTGGAACGCTTTAATTCCCACAATGTTTGCTGGGTTGTGAAGCGGTGCTAAATCCGATAAAGCTTCAATTTCCGCTAGTGTTTCATCTGTGATTAAAACAGAATCAGCAAATTTCTCTCCGCCGTGTACTACACGGTGACCTACACCAGTGATTTCATCGTATGATTGAATGATGTTTTGAGAAAGTAACTTTTCAACTAAAATTTTAACTGCAACAGCATGGTCAGGGATTTCTGTAATATCCGTTTGTTTTTCACCATTTACCGAGATCGTGAAAACAGCGTTATCTAAACCAATTCGTTCTACTAAACCTTTTGTTAATACCGTCTCACTTGGCATTTCAAATAATTGAAACTTAAGTGAAGAACTGCCGGCGTTGATTGCCATGATTTTTGACATAAAAAAACAGCTCCTTCTTTATTATACGTGCATCATAAACATAACGAACAGAACATAAAAGTGTAATCTCTACAATATTCTATGCATTTCGACACGATTTCTATCCTTATTCATTTAATCATTCACGACAATAGATTTCAAGAGCTATACATCATGAAAACGCTACCGGAAAATATTCATTATTTTCGAAAAAGACTTACTTTTTATTAACGCTGAACCATTGGTCCATTTGAGCCATAATATCACTCATTGCTTCTCGATTACTGAACTTCGGCAAATTCACAAGCAGCGCTTGATCAGGCGCTGTTACCCCTTCTCCCTGCTTTTGAAGAATGATAATACTCTTAGCAGCCTGCTCTTGTTTGAACATTGAAAGCGGCAGCTGAACGATTCCTTGAACGATTGCTTCCTCTTTTAGCAACGGCTGTAATAAATGAGACTGTTCAGATTCGAACAAGTTATTTGGAATAAGGGCTACTACGTATCCTCCATCTTTTACATGACGCAAGCTTTGTTCAATAAATAAGTGATGAGCATAGGTGTGACCTTCTTCAGCTCTTACCTTATACTCTTTTGCCCCTTCGTCGTTTGGATAATAACCAACAGGAAGGTCACAGACAACTAAATCAACAGGATCAATAAAAAGCGGCTGTAAGCTGTCTTGGTTGAATAATTGAACGCCATGCTTCTGTAAATTTGCATTTACATATGTCAATTGAAGTAATAAATCGTCCACGTCTACACCGTATACGTGTTCAATTGACGCAGCGTGTGTATTTAAAATTGTTGTTAATAAGTTCCCTGCTCCTACTGCTGGATCTAAAAGCGTATATTTATCTTTTCCTGCCATGAACTTTCCAACTAGGTAGCTGACAAATAGTCCTACAGCATCAGGCGTCATTTGATGGTTAGGCTGAACTGCTTCTTTCATGCCTTTTAAAATAGCCAGCTGATACGCTTTTCGAATCGTTTCTTTTTCAAAATGATCAAGCGTGATTGAATCGTACTCTTTTTTCAAACGTTTTTTAGTTACCTCATCTAGCTCTTCTTGTAAAATAGTTCCTTGAAACAAATTTTCTCCCGTTTCAGCTACTGCTTCTAAATATACGCAGTTTAGTTCTTTTCTTAAAATAATAGCTGTTTGATCAATTACACCAAATAGCTTTTCCATACTAGCTAACTGACTCATGTTCTGCCTCCTGTGTAATGAAATAATATCTATATAAATGAGTAAACGTCCTATTTGGAACAACATATTTTATCATAAAAACTTCTTAAAACACAAAGAAGGCGAAAAACATTGTTTTCCGCCTTCTGCCGAAAGCCACTGACAATCTTACTTAGCTGTTTTAGCTGCTTCGATTGCTGCTTCGTAGTTCGGATGCTCAGTTACTTCTGGTAAGTACTCAACATACGTTACGTTGTCATTTGAGTCTACCACAAAGATTGAACGAGCTAATAAGCGTAATTCTTGAATAGCTACACCATATGCTTCTCCGAAAGATAAGTCGCGGTGGTCAGATAAAGTTTGAACATTATCAATGCCATTAGCACCACACCAGCGCTTTTGAGCAAACGGTAAATCTACGCTTACTGTTAATACTTTTACGTTATCTAATTTAGCTGCTTCTTCGTTGAAGCGGCGAGTTTGCGCATCACAAACTCCAGTATCAATAGAAGGAACTACACTGATTAGGCGAACAGAACCCTTTGTACTGTCAAGCGTTACTTCTGATAAATCATTTGCTAAAACAGTAAAGTTTGGAGCCTTGTCTCCAACCTTCACTTGATTTCCTAATAATGTTACATCGTTACCTTTAAATTTAGTCACGAATAATTCCTCCTTTAAATAAGTATGTACACTGTTCATATTAGCTTGTCTGTCTCTATATTGCAATTAAATGACATACAAAACATGGCACTCCAAGCTAGAAAACAAACCAAACAAAATAAGCTTTGCTTGCTTCTTTTACTATTCAAAGAAGCAAGCAAAGCTTTATTTTATACCTACAAATTAAAATCGTTTGCACTATCATGATGCTGATTTTGTTGATTATGATGATCCTGCTGATGATTGTTTCGTTTAAACATTTGCTGCACGCGTTCAATTGCTTGAGGTGCTGTATCTAAAATCTTTTCATATAAATGTGTACTTTCGTTAAGATGAAGCATTTTAATTCCGCTTCCACTCACAATTAAAAAGGCAATTGGCGTAATTGATACACCGCCACCGCTACCTCCGCCAAATGGATGACCTGATTCTTGCTGATGCTGTCCAGGAGAAGATGATGCATGCCCTTCTACTCCAAACTCGCTTCCGCCCGCTGCAAAACCAAAACCGACTTTTGAGACAGTTAAAATAACACTGCCATCAGGTGTTTCTACAGGATCCCCAATGATTGTATTAACATCAATCATTTCCTTTAAATTTTCCATAGCTGTCGACATTAAACTTTTAATTGGATGTTCTGCCATTAAGATAACCTCCTTATGTTTTCACAGAGTGTGTCTTGTTCTTATTTGACGACTTCCATCTTTTGCGACGCTTTTTGGACGTATGCCGCCAGTATCTCAAGGTCCGTAAACCTACTAGAATAGCTTGACCAACTCGAAAAGAAATTATGCACTCAAATACCGTTTCTGACCAAAGATGTTGAAATACAGGAGTAACGCTCATTACAGGCATATCTTTTAGTTTCATATAACGGCTGATTATACCAACTATGCCCCCCTTTGCAGACCATACAGCCCCGGTAAGTACACCTGTTAACGCAGCGTCACCTAAGCCGAAACGGCTGTGCCATCTAATATCACTTACCGTCACTTTCTGTAAGAAACGACGAAAAATTTTATGAAAACCGACTACCTGTTCAAGGAATTGCTTCGCATTTTCTAACATGCTTAGCCCGTCTTCTACAGAATAATCACTCCATGAATTCTCGTCTTCTTTTCCTTGATCACCCATTCCTTTCTTCTTTTCAACAAGCAAACGAGGAGAATCTTTTTTCACTTTCACTACCGGAATTTCATATGTATAGCGAATAAGACCAAACCAAGCCCTGAGTCTCACTCTGTAATAATCGTTATCTCGGACATGGTGAAGATCTACAAATAGCGTGATTTTTGTCCATACAATAAGTACAATAACAATTAAAAGTGCTAGCAATATCCATAAAAGCCATAGCACATCCTTCACTCCTTCTTAGCTTCACATTATCTCCAAAACACAGAATATTAAACCTTATGGAAACAATACAAAGAGGTTGAGATATGATATAACGAAATGAATCCAATCTCAAGACGAACAAATGGGATACATGAGCTGAACCGCTTGTGACACCGCAGTTGATTGGAGGGGAAGGCGAAGTCTTGCACGGAAATCAACTGATAGAAGAATCTAAACAAATGAAACCTGCGTTTACCATAACAAAAAAAAACGAACCACTAATCAAAAGTCTTGATCAGTGGTTCGTTTTTCACTTCGTCTAAAATCCTTTTATTCCAGCCCCTTTTTATTATCTGCTGATTGTACCTTCGTGTATGACGGTTGTATCTGCGTAGTAATCGTGTGCTCCTTGCTTCTTAGGTAAAAACGCCACTAATAAATATCCTAGTAAAAAAACCGTTTTAGAAATATAACGTCCAACTCCTTCACGAAACAGCACAACAGGCCAAGTTAACGTGGAGTCTTTCAGCGATACTACTTTAAGCCCAAACACCATCTTTCCAAGCGTTTGTCCAAAATACTTGGTCATTAAAACAAAATAACCATAAAAGATAATAACCGTTACAATCGTATAGGGAGAAAAAAATCCATCTCCTCGAGAAATACCTGCTAAATGGAAAATGGGCTTGATCAGCAGGGAGTTCAAGCTAGCTACCACAGCTAGATCTAAAAGATATGCCCAAAAGCGCATCCAAAAGCCTGCATAATGGAATTCACTACCTATTGGCGTACTTACCGCTGGCTCATGTTTTATATTGTCGTTTGATTCGGTTGAATGAGACTGATTTTCCATGTTCCCACCTCTATTCTGCATATAAATACATCAGACGCGGAGAGCTTGGCTGCGCAAATGTTTTTAACATTGCAGTGACTTGTTCATCTCCACCTATTACTTTTTGCATGCTCATTGAAAGCCAAGAAGGCAGTCCGAATCCTTGATTGTATTGAATTACTTGTGCACCTTTTAACTTATAATCTTTCTCCATTCCTGTTACCGCATCTTCAAAATAGCCTAGTTGATCGACCAGCTTCAGCTCTTTAGCCTGACGTCCATCGTACACTCGTCCATCTGCGATAGAGCGCACTTTTTCTTTAGACAAGTGACGTCCCTCAGAGATAACATTGACGAAACCATCGTACGAGTTGTCTACAAGTGTTTGCATAATTTCTTTTTCTTCTCCGGTCATTTCTCTTGTTGGAGACATAATATCTTTATGAGCCCCGCTTTTGATAACAACCGATTCTACTCCTAGTTTATCAGCCAGCTTGCCGTAGTTAACGCTTTGCATAATTACACCTAGTGAACCTGTTAAAGTATCCGGAATTGCATAGATTTTATTAGCAGCTGTTGAAATGTAATAGCCTCCTGAAGCAGCCATTGATCCCATTGAAATATACACTGGCTTTTTCGTTTCTTTCTTCAGCTCTTCAATTTTTTTATGTATTTCAGCACTTTCAACGACGCCGCCGCCCGGTGAATTCACCTTAATAATGACTCCTTTAACTGCCTTATCATTTTTTGCAGCCTCTAGCTGCTTTAAAAATGCTTGGTGGTTATAACCATTTTGGGACATAAGCGGAGAGGAACCACTTCCTGTATCTTGAATCGTTCCATTGACCTCTAGCACTGCAATTTTCTTAGCTGCATTCCCTTTTTCGATAACTGTTTCTGATAGTTCACTGTCGTCTCCTCCAAATATGCCTGCCAGACCGTCATCTTTTTCTTCTTTGACTGAAAAACCAATATTAACAATCGCAGAAAAAATGAATAAGCAGGCCGCAATTAAAAGAGCAATCCACCTTTTTTTGTTCATGAAAATCCTCCTTTTTAGGTGTCAGAATTAAAAGATTATTCTTTTAATTCCTAAAGCAATAATGCTATAATTATTGTAACAAACTTTTTTTAAAAAGTTTACTTTATCGCTAATATTTTACATATCAGACAAACAAGGGGGAACTATCTATGCCAAATCGTCGCAACGTTTATTTCTTTCATCCAAAAAACCAGGAAACAAAGGCGCTCGTAAGTCCACTTATTGAACTTGCAAAACAATATAACTTTCAAGTAGTAGACCATTTCGACAGCGCTAACATCATTGTAAGTATTGGCGGTGACGGAGCTTTCTTGCAGGCTGTCCGTCAATCTGGCTTTCGAGATGACTGCTTATATGCTGGTGTCACAACTTCAGATCAACTAAGCTTTTACTGCGATTTTCATATCGATGAAACGGATAAAATGATTGAAGCTATTACGACAGAAAATATAGAAGTACGTCGATTTCCCGTTTTACAAACTCAAATTGATCAAGGAACTTCTTTTTATTGCTTAAATGAATGTTCGATTCGATCAGGAGTTATAAAAACACTCAGTCTAGATGTTTTTATTAATGAAAATCACTTTGAAACATTCCGTGGGGATGGGATGATTATTTCAACACCAACAGGCAGTACGGCTTATAATAAATCGCTAAGTGGAGCCGTAGTTGATCCGTTAATTCCTTGTATGCAAGTCAGCGAATTGGCATCGTTAAATAATAATAACTATCGTACATTAGGATCTTCATTCATCCTAAGCGCTGAGCATACGCTCACTTTAAAACTATCCAATGACAACAACCACAGTCCAATTATTGGAATAGATAACGAAGCATTAAATGCACGTCAAGTTGATCAAGTTCAAATTCGTTTAAGCGACCGTCAAATTAAAACGGTTAAGCTGAAAGATAACTCTTTCTGGCAACGAGTTAAGCGTACATTTCTATAATAAAAAGCGCCCAAAGGCGCTTTTTATTTTTGATATACAATTTCTCCATTAATAGCAGTCATCTGCACCTGTACCCCTGGAATATCATCTGCAGGTATCTCAAACAGATCTCTTTCTAATATGGTAAAATCAGCTACATAGTCCTTTTGAATATATCCTTTTTTATGCTCTTGATGAATGGCCTGTGCGCTTCCTAATGTAAACAGCCGAACAGCTTCAAATACAGTGAGTCGCTCAGAAGGTATGTAAACGACCGAGCTGTTCGGAGAAGTTTTTCTAGAAACTGCTGCATGAATCGTTAACATGGGATTGATAGGTTCAATAGGCGCATCCGATCCGCCTGCACACATTACGCCCTCGTCCAATAACGTTTTCCACGCATAGCAATAGTCCAAATGCTCTTCTCCAATTTTTTCAATAACCCATGGAAAATCACTGGCTAAAAACCGAGGCTGGATATCCAGCACAACCGGGAGCTTTTTTACACGATGAACTAAATCTTTTCGTAGAATTTGCGCATGAATAATACGATCTCTTTGACCTGCTTGAGGAGGATATTGTTCGATGCTTTCTACTACATATTGAAACGCTAAATCACCAATTGCATGAATTGCAACCGTCATGCCCAATTCTCTTGCTTTTCTCACTAGCTGTTTTAATTCATCTAGTGATTGAATAGCTACACCTCTTGTAGAAGGGTCGCTTTTGTATGGAAAGCTTAAAAGAGCAGATTGACTGCCGAGAGAACCATCAGCAAAAATCTTCATTGGTCCTATTTCAATAAAAGCGGATGTGTCTTTCTTTTCTTCAACGTATGTATACATATCATCTACAGCTTCATGATGAACAAGTAAATGAGCACGAAACAGCTGCTTTTCTTTATGAATAACGTCTTGAAATGCTTGATATGCACGTAAAAAGCCTCCATAATAATTTAAATCTTCCGTATGTCCACCCGTCAATCCGTGCTGAACACAATCTTTAATGGCTACTGAAAGAGCTTGTCGAATGTATGCTTCTGATACTTGAGGAATATGAGCCGTTACTAATTCTTGCGCTTGATCAGCCAAAAAACCGGTAGGATTTCCCGCTTCATCCCTCTGGATAATACCTCCTTCCGGGTCGCGTGTTTCAGCTGTAATCCCGGCTATTTTAAGAGCAGTCCCGTTTACTACTAATCCGTGACGACAGACTCGCTTCAACATAATAGGATGTTCTGTTGAAAGTTGATCAAGATCTTGATACTGAATCAAAGAGGAATCTTCCCACTGATTTTCATCCCAACCTTCTCCAATTACCCATTCTCCTTTTGGTGTACTCTCTACTTTTTGCCGAACGCGCATCAGCACGTCTTCCCTAGAAGTAGCTTGAGACAAATCAAGCCTAAGGAGCTTTTCACCGTGACCAATTAAGTGAAGATGGCTATCTACAAAGCCCGGATACATTGGATATCCTTTGAGGTGTACTTCTTTGTTAATCTCAGCACCCCATTTGATTCTTAGATCTTCTTCTGCGCCTATATCTTCAATGAATCCTTTTTCAACATATACGCTTTCTACATGCTCACCTTCTTTTAGCATCGTATATATTTTGCCGCCGTAAAATAAAGTCCCCATCGCCAACATCTCCTTTACTTTATAAAGCTTGATCTTGTCTCTATTATACGTGACAAAACAAACAAGACAAAAGAGTGAGGTTTCCCCCACTCTTTTTAGCCATCATTATTTAGTTAATATGACTTATTTACCACCAAGTTGTTGCTCAGCCATTTGAACTAAGCGTTTAGTGATTTCTCCACCAACAGATCCGTTAGCGCGAGCTGTTGCTTCTGGTCCAAGATTTACACCGAATTCAGAAGCGATTTCGTATTTCATTTGGTCGATAGCAGCTGCTGAACCAGGAGCTACTAATTTGTTTGTGTTTGCCATGTGTTTTCACCTCCTTGTTGAATATAGATTGTGTCAAAACACATGGCATCATACATTATTTTTTTGGTAATTTTATGAAATTTACCTTTTAAAACAAATCTTCTACGCTGTCTGCGGTATTTGTAGCCGAAGAAGCTGTCATCTCAAGCGTTTCTACATTAATTACCGCTTCTTGAATTAATGTTTCAAAATCATAAAATTGTTCGTATCGATTTATTTTTTCACGCTTTGGCTTCGTTTTTGGTGAGCTTGGCGTAAAAATTGTACAGCAGTCTTCATACGGTCGATTCGAAATTTCATGTGTATCAATTTTGCGGGCAATTTCAACAATCTCCGTTTTATCCATTGTTACAAGCGGACGCAAAATTGGCGTATTAGTCACTTCATTAATCGCATACATGCTCTCAACCGTTTGACTAGCTACTTGCCCTAAGCTGTCGCCAGTTACGATAGCTAACGATTCATTTTTTTCACGAATAAGGTCCGTAATTCGAAGCATCATACGGCGTGTAGAGGTCATGGTATAATTCTCTGGAATTTGCTTTTGAATCGCTTGCTGTACAGCTGTAAACGGTACAATGTGAAGCTTTACTTTTTCGTGATAAGCCGTTAATTTTTGCGTTAAATCGATGACTTTTTGCTTAGAACGTTCACTTGTAAAAGGCGGACTGTAAAAATGAACCGCCTCTATTTCTAAACCGCGCTTCATGGCTAAGTATCCTGCAACCGGGCTGTCAATTCCTCCAGAAAGCATCAGCATCGCTTTTCCACTCGTACCAACTGGAAGACCTCCTGCTCCGCGATAATCAAAACATGTAATATAAGTTGCTTCACTTCTCACTTCTACTCGTACATTTACGCTTGGTTCTTTTACGTTTACCTTTAGATGCTCTGTATTTCGTAGAATATGACTTCCTACTGCATAATTTAATTCGTTTGTATCAAGAGGAAATTGTTTATACGCTCTCCGAGTAGATACTTTGAATGTTTTTCCTTCTATATCAAATTCTTTCATTGCTTCTAACGCTGCTTCTTGAATCGCTTCAAGCTCATTTTCAACTTTTAATGCTAAACTAAAGCTCTGAATACCAAAGATTTGCTGAAGACGTTCGATGATAGGCTCGTGATTTTCACCGTTTAAGTGAATATACATGCGGTCTCTTGTGTATTTTACGTGAATATTTTGGAATGCACTAAGAGCCGTTACGATATTTTTTCTTAGCTGGGCAACAAATTTTTTTCTATTTTGTCCTTTGGTTGAGATTTCTCCGTACCGAATTAAAATATGGTTATATATCATAATCATTTACCTCATTACTTTCTTTAGATCTTCAATTACTGTGAAAATAGCATTTACAATGGGCGTTACTTCATTATAATCATTTAAGCCTGACAAGCTTAATCGAATGGATTGATCTGCTTCTTCGTAATTTTTACCGATAGCTAAAAGCGTTTTGCTTGGCTTTTTTCGCTTTGATGAGCAAGCAGATGTAGTGGATACAAACACTCCTTTTTCTTCAAGAGCGTGAACAAAAACCTCACCTTTAATACCTTGTGCTGTAAAATTTATAATATGAGGTGCCGAATGCTCATTCGGCGTATTAATCGTGATTCTTTCGTGAGCAGAAAGTTTGTCCATCAGTTCTGCTTTTATTTTCCGCATTTTTTGCTGATTTTGAGCAGCATGTTCAAGTGTTAAACGGAGTGCTTTAGCAAATGCGACGATTCCCGGCACATTTTCCGTGCCTGATCGATGCTGCATTTCCTGAGAGCCTCCGCTAAGCAGCGGATGAAGCTGAACTCCATTTCGTTTATATAAAATTCCCGTCCCTTTTAAGCCGTGAATTTTGTGTCCTGATAATGTGCATAAATCAATTTTATGATCCGCTAAAGAAAGCGGAACCTTTCCAATCCCCTGCACATGATCGACGTGAAAAAGCACCTTGGAATAGTTCGTCAGCATCTGTCCAATTTCTTCAATTGGCTGAATGGTGCCAATCTCATTATTTACATGCATAACAGATACTAAAATGGTTTCATCCGTAATAGCTGATTCAATAGCCGCAGGTGATACAAAACCATTGGAATCTACCGAAACATACGTAACGTTAAATCCTAGGGATTCTAACTGCTTGAATGGTTCATGAACAGAATCATGTTCAATATTTGTCGTAATGATATGCTGACCTCGGCTTTTATATTGCATCGCTACGCCTTTAATAGCCAAATTATTCCCTTCCGTTCCTCCAGATGTAAAGATAATTTCATTTGACGATACGTGCAGCAATTCTGCTACTTGCTCACGCGAACGGCTCAACAAATTCTCCGCCTGTACGCCAAATTGATGGAGGGAGGATGGATTGCCATAATAAGTTGTAGCTACTTTGGTAAAAGATTGTATGACTTCATTATAGGGTTTTGTTGTAGCGCTATTATCTAAATAAATCAAGGATGCGCGCCCCCTTCTTCATTTTTTCGGAACAACGTATTATCATAACATACCTTGATACTTTTTTAAATTAGGTTTTGCCTTAGTAATCATAACAAGGATAGACGATCTTTTCAAAGCTATTTGCCACTTTATAAGCAAAGTCTCCCCTTGCTTATCCTAACAGTTGCTGCCGTATTTATAGACTATACCATTAGCATTGAAAGAGATACGAGATAGTATACAAAGAAAAGCATCATAAAAAAGCTCGTGTCCTTTGGACACGAGCTTTTTAACTCTGTGAAGATACAATACGCTGTATACGATCCAGCGCACCAGGATCTACTTGCTCAATAGCTGCAGATGCCTGTTTTAATGCTTCTTTGTATTCATAATGACGAAATGCTTCTTCTGCTTCTTCTAAAGACTGTGCAATTGAGTGATGAGTACTTCTATAACGGTTACCGTATTGAATCACTCTTTCAACGAGTCGCGCTTCTTCTAACATTGCCTCTGTTTCATCAAATGTATCCTGAACAAAACCAACAGCATCTTCAAGTAAAGATTGAACAGCTTGAATATTAAGCGGTTTTTCTTTCAGCTTAGCGGTTACTTCATTTAAGATATGAACCGTTTTTTCAAGCTGCACTTTATATTCTTCAGGAACACCAGGAAGGTTGCTTTTTTGAATAAGGCGTCGTGCTTCAATCAACTGAGATTTCAGTTCTTCTATTTTGTCCTTAGCTGAGAGCTCATCTTTGCGAAGAGCTTGTAGCATATCGCTATAGGATTCCTGAGATTCTTTTAATTGGTTAAGCTGTTTGGAAACGTCTTCGAGTTCTTCTTGGATCACACTGTAGGCTAAATTGTGCTCCGCCACCTTGTCCGAAATATTATAGTACAAGTTAGTCAATCGTTTTAGTTCGCGGTCCATTTTATAATATACGTCTAAATCGCGCTCTTTAAAATGATAGCTTTGCTGTACAAATAGCGTTTCTTCACGAAGTTCACGGTTTCGTTCTTGAAGCATACGAAGGAAGTTAGATACCGTATGAGATTCACGGTTCATTTTATGATAGGAGAAAACCTCATGCTCAAGTGAGTCATATAACTGCTCTAAGCGTTCGTTCACATCATCTAGTTTTGTAATCGCTTCTTCCACATATAATTCTTCAATATCTGCAATAATTTCAGCAGTTTCTTGTTTTAAAAGCTCTACCGTTTCTTCTACTTGCAGATGATCTAACACATAGCCCTGCTCACTCATTTCGCGGAACCCGTCAAGCAGTTCATTGAACTGAACAGGAAGAGTGGTCTGACACTCAACTAACACTTTTGGAATTTGTTCTAAATACGAATCAATAGCTGTTAAATCAGTTTTTAATTGAAGAACAATCTCACGTGCTTGAAGATAATTTCCGTTAATCGTCTCTTCCTCGTATTTTTTAAACTGCTCTTTAGATGTATTAATTGCGTATTCTAACGTTTTTTCAGCATTTCCATAGGAATACCGATGTGCGAGCAATTTTTTCTTCACATGGCGGTGAAGCTGATTTAATTCCTCAATATCATATCGATTATCTTGTTCGCTACCAATTAAATTTTGAAGTTCAGTAAGTATGTTTTCAATATCTATCTTGGTTTGTTCTAAGGCTTGATCAATATGTATAGATAACTGCTTCGCTTTTTTAAATCGGTATTTATCCGCTGCTTCTTCCGTTTCAAACAGTTCTTTATCAATTTTCGGGAGATTAGTTGATATAATTTCATCCCACTGCTCACGCCAACGTTCAAATAGCTCTTCAGTTTGACCTGTCATGTTCAATTCTTTTACTTTTGAAATTTCCTCTGCAACTGGCGTATTTGCTAATTCGACTTTGATCGTTTCCAGGCGATCAATTTCTTGATAAATCTTTTTACGTGAAAACATTCCGTACACAACTAATCCGATAATAAGTATGATTAGTGCTATAATGAATTCCATACTAAGCCCCCTTACAGTGCGTTCTACATGACAAGTTTCTTATTTATAAAAAGGGTGAATTTAATCCTTTAAATTTTTTTGCGTCAATGTTTTTATGATACCATGTAAAGTCCAACTTTTGAGCAAAAAATTAAATTTTTTTATACAAAATATTGGCATGAAGTCACTTTGTGTCGTTACAATGGAAAAAGAAGAAAAAAGGAGGCATTTTTTATGAAAGTTGACAAACATATTCATACTCCATTTTGCCCACACGGTTCACCTGATTCATTGCAACAATATGTTGAACAGGCGATTTCCCTGAACTTTGGGGAGATTTCGTTTACAGAGCATGCTCCATTACCAAAAAGCTTCAGTGATCCGACGCCTGATCGCGACAGCGGAATGGATCCTGACAAACTTGATCGCTACATTCAAAACGTACAGCAAGTTAAAAAAGAATTTGAGCGCGATATTCGTATTAATATCGGATTGGAAGTTGACTTTATTGAAGGATTTGAACACGAAACAACAGATTTCTTAAACGAATATGGTCCTTATCTCGATGACAGCATACTTTCTGTCCACTTCTTAAAACATGAAGAAGGATATGACTGCCTAGATTTTAGCGCTGACGTATTTGCACATATTGTACAGAAGTTTGGCAGCGTAAGCAAAGTATATGATAAGTATTACAACACGGTATTACGCTCTGTACAGGCCAATTTAGGCGTTTATAAGCCTAAGCGCATTGGTCATATGACACTCGTACATAAATTTCAAACTCGCTTTCCATATGAAGACACACTTTCCCCTATTATTTTATCAATACTCGATGAAATAAAAATGAAAGATCTGGCTTTGGATTATAATGGTGCAGGGTTGTTTAAGCCTTTGTGCAAGGAAGCGTATCCAGCTCCCTTTGTCGTAAAAGCAGCCCAACAGAAAAAAATCCCTCTCGTATATGGGTCAGACGCCCACTGTGCGAAGGATTTAGGCCAAGGCTATGGAGAGCTCCATTTAGGATAATTGAACGCGCAGTTTGTTTGTCCGTTCATATGGCAAACATACCGTTGTGTGCACCCATTGCTCAAGCTCAATCGCATATTGCTGAACAAAATACGGTTCGTGAGGCAATATATGAAGAACTTCACTTAGGTACTGAGGATGAAGATAAGGCATAGACAGCATGCCCTTAAGCTCAATGATTGTAAAGGAAACGTGCAGCTTCCGAAATTCCTTTTCTTTCATCCCTCTTTCAAGGATTGTTTTTAAGTAGTATTTTTCTTTGGTTAAATACGTAGTCATAACTTCTCGAATTAAAATCGTGTCAAGAGAGATTTCTCTATATACGAGCCGGGCAATATGCCTATTTTCGTGCTGGTAATGTAAGATAGCTCGAATCATCACGATCATACTTTCTGTTGAAGACAGCTTTTTCATTTCTTGGAATGCTTGCTCCAGTACCCCAATATAACCTTCAAAATAAGAAATCACTAAACTTTCAAGCAATCCTTCTTTGCTATGAAAATAATATGAAATATTCGCTACGTTCACTTTCGCTTTTCCTGCAATCTCGCGCACCGACGTACCATCAAAACCTTTTACGTTAAAAAGAGAAACAGCCGCATCAATAATTTTCTCTTTCGTTTTTGACTGTACAGCCATCTATCTACACCTCATTTCGATTTATTTTTACAAAACACATATGATTGCAAAATTGTGTAGAAATCGTTACAGTATTTAAAAAGGATTTTAGTAGCCTCTCTACATAATTCGTGATAGGCTTTTTAGTTCCTGTAATCTTTTATCGACAAAGTAGCGTTAAAACTGACGTTTCCTGATAAAAACTCATTAAATCTTATGTTGAATGGAGGAGAATACATTGTTTAATGTCGAAAACTACAGCGGCTCAAAACAAAAGAATTATGAATTAGTAATTAAGCAATTACGCGCCTTATCAGAAGGAGAAAGCAATACAATTGCTAATCTAGCAAATGCTTCAGCTTTACTAAATCAATTTTTAAATGAAGTAAACTGGGTAGGCTTTTATTTAATGGAAGACGGCGAGTTAGTACTTGGCCCTTTTCAGGGGCTGCCGGCTTGTGTTCGCATTCCACTTGGAAAAGGCGTATGCGGTACAGCAGCTCAAAATCAAAGAACAGAGCGAATTGAAGATGTTCATGCATTCCCTGGCCACATTGCATGTGATGCTGCTTCTCAATCTGAAATCGTTGTACCAATGGTGAAAGATGGTAAACTTTTAGGTGTTCTTGATATTGACAGTCCAATCAAAAATCGCTTTGATGAGATCGATCAACAGTATCTTGAAGAATTCGTCAAAGAACTCACTTCCTTTCTTTGAATATGAATAAGCAAAAAAACCGCTGCAAATCAGCGGTTTTTGCTTATTAAACAAACGTTTGATTAGCCCATCACCACCGTTTTCTTACGTTCTTTCTTCTTCTTTTATACTTCAAAAGAATATATCCTTTCTTTTACATTCTTTTAATCTTCAATCTTCCTTGACTTTATACGAGGAAACACCTATAATACTCGTTGTGTGAAATATTGCAGCTTATACAATCTTCTTTATGTTTTTTCATTTTGTTCCTCATTAAAAGATTGTTTTACAGAAGTAGCAATTCTTTTAACAAGATGGTGTATCGTGTAACTCTCTGCTGCTAGAGCGATGGTACATGAAAACAAAATGAGCATATCGCTAGAATGTGTCTGTTTTTGTTTTGCATAAAATAAAAACACAAACAAGGAGGAGTCATCATGGCTCGTTATACAGGTCCAAGTTGGAAAATCTCTCGTCGCTTAGGTCTTTCTCTAAGTGGTACAGGTAAAGAATTAGAAAAACGCCCTTACGCTCCAGGTCCACACGGCCCAGGTCAACGCAAGAAAATTTCTGAGTACGGTTTACAATTACAAGAAAAGCAAAAATTACGCCACATGTATGGTGTAACTGAGCGTCAATTCCGTAACTTATTCGTTGCTGCTGGTAAATTAACTGGTAAGCACGGTGAGAACTTCATGATTCTTTTAGAAGCTCGTCTTGATAACTTAGTATACCGTATGGGTCTTGCACGCACTCGTCGTCAAGCTCGTCAATTAGTTAACCACGGTCACGTTTTAGTTGACGGTAAACGCGTTGACATCCCATCTTACCGTGTACAACCTGGTCAAGTGATCGGTGTTCGCGAAAAATCTCGCAACCTTTCAATCGTGAAAGAAGCGCTTGAAGTTAACAACTTCGTACCAGACTACTTAACAGTAGACGCTGAGAAATTAGAAGGTACATTCACTCGCTTACCAGAGCGTTCTGAATTATCTGCTGAAATCAACGAAGCACTAATCGTAGAGTTCTACTCTCGTTAATAGTAAAAAGCCGTTCCTTATGGAGCGGCTTTTTTGCTGTCTATATATAAAAAAGGCCTTTCGGCCTTTTTTTATGCGTATTGAATAAGGGTATATTTTTTCTTGCCTCGACGAATCACTGTGAATTGACCTTCAATACGGTCTTCTGCACCTACTGTTTTTTGTAAATCTTGTTCACGCTCACCGTTTAAGTAAATCGCACCGTTTGAAATATCTTCACGTGCTTGACGTTTAGAAGGAGAAATTTTACTTTCTACAAGTAAATCAATTAAACCAATATCTTCACCTGTATGCGTGTAAGAAGGAACATCCTTGAATCCTTGCTTAATTTCTTCTGCTGTTAACTCTGAAATGCTTCCGCTAAATAAAGCTTGCGAAATACGAATTGCTTGCTCAAGAGCTTCTTCACCGTGTACAAGCGTAGTCATCGCTGCCGCTAGTGCTTTTTGTGCTTCGCGTTTTTCAGGAGCTTCTTTTGCAGAAGCTGCTAATTCATTAATTTCTTCGTGTGATAAGAATGTAAAGTATTTTAAATATTTTATAACATCACGATCATCTGTATTAATCCAGAATTGGTAGAATTCATACGGACTTGTTTTTTCAGGGTCTAACCAAATTGCTCCGCCTTCTGTTTTACCGAACTTCGTCCCGTCCGCTTTTGTTACAAGCGGAACTGTTAATCCAAATGCTTTTGCATCTTCTTCTGATTTACGAATTAATTCTAAGCCAGCCGTAATATTTCCCCATTGGTCGCTGCCGCCAATTTGAAGCTTACAGTTATATGTTTGGTATAAATTCAAGAAATCGTATGACTGTAAAATCATGTAGCTAAATTCCGTAAATGAAATGCCTGATTCGATACGAGATTGAACAGAATCCTTTGCCATCATATAGTTAATACCAAAGTTTTTACCGATATCTCGTAGGAATGTAATAACATCTAATGAGCCAATCCAGTCATAGTTATTTGCAATAACTGCTGCATTTTCACCTTCTTCGAAATCTAAGAAGCGTGAAAGCTGACCTTTAATACGCTCACTAAACATGGCAACCGTTTCTTTTTCATTTAACGTACGCTCTGCTTTTTTACCGCTTGGATCTCCAATAAGACCCGTACCTCCACCAACTAATGCAATTGGTTGGTGTCCAGCTTGTTGAAAGCGACGTAAAATTAAAACAGGAAGCATGTGGCCGATGTGAAGGCTGTCGGCTGTCGGATCGAATCCGCAGTACAAACGAACAGACTCTTTACTCAAAAGTTCACTTAAACCTTTTTCATCCGTTTGTTGGTTAATGAGCCCTCGAAACTCAAGATCTTGTAAAATATCCATGTTATATATTCTCTCCTTTATCTAATTGCTCGTTACAATTTGTTGAACAACATAAAAAACGCCCCTTCTTAAAAAAGAAGGGACGAAAATATCGCGGTACCACCCTATTTGGAAATAAATTATTTCCCACTTAAATGATGTAACGGTCTACCCGTCTTTTGCTACTGTAAGTTCACAAAAGATGCTCAAGGACGTATTTCATATTTGTCTATGTACTGATTTTCAGCAACCATCAGCTCTCTTAAACAGGGAGACAAGTATTACTTCTTCCTATCACTGCAGTTTATTTTATTTAAAAGTTTACACCCCACAATTATGAATGATTTCATTTTAAAATTCAAGTCCAAAAAAAAGTTCAAACAGCTGGCTGTTTGAACTTTATAAAAATCACTTATTTTCCCTACAAAGATTGAAACATTTACTCCTTAGTCTTCCATCGTTGACAAATCGCCCGTTGGCAAATCTAATTCCCACGCTTTTAAAACGCGACGCATAATTTTACCACTTCGTGTTTTAGGTAGCTTATCTTTAAACTCGATTTCACGCGGGGCTGCATGAGCAGCTAACCCTTTTTTCACAAATTGACGAATATCTTCAATCAGTTCATCTGAAGATTCATACCCATCTCTAAGTGCGATAAATGCTTTAATAATTTCCCCGCGCACAGGGTCAGGCTTACCAATAACACCCGCTTCTGCTACAGCAGGGTGTTCAACAAGCTTACTTTCTACTTCAAATGGACCCACGCGTTCTCCTGCCGTCATAATAACATCATCGATTCGGCCTTGGAACCAAAAATAACCGTCTTCATCCATATACGCCGAATCACCTGATACGTACCAATCACCTGGCATAAAATATGACTCATACTTTTCTTTGTTGTTCCAAATCGTATGCATCATAGATGGCCAGCCTTTTTTAATTGCTAAGTTACCCATTCGATAAGGTGGAAGCTCTTGTCCTTGATCGTCAACGATTGCTGCTTGTATACCTGGAATTGGTTTCCCCATAGATCCTGGCTTAATTTTCATAGACGGATAATTACAAATCGTCTGACCGCCAGTTTCAGTCATCCACCACGTATCATGAATACGTTTTTGGAACACCTTCATTCCCCAGCGTACCACTTCAGGATTTAACGGTTCTCCCACACTTAATACATGTCTGAGATTGCTTAAATCATAGCGTTTAACTAAGTCATCACCAGCACCCATTAGCATTCGAAAAGCTGTAGGTGCACTGTACCAAACCGTTACGCCAAAATCTTCAAGTGCTTGATACCATGCATCTGGACTAAATCGTCCTCCTACAATCACATTGGTTGCTCCAGCAAGCCAAGGACCAAAAATCCCATAAGAAGTCCCCGTTACCCAACCGGGATCTGCTGTACACCAATACACATCGTCATCTTTTAAGTCGAGTACCCACTTTGCAGTTTGATAGTGCTGAAGCATTGCGTTGTGAACATGAAGTACGCCTTTTGGTTTGCCAGTTGAACCTGATGTATAATGAAGCAGCATACCATCTGTTCTATCTACCCACTCAATTTCCACCTCTTTATTCGCCGCTTCTAATCGCTTCAGAAAATCTAGTTGAATGCCTTCTTCTTCTACATTTTCCCCTACAAGGAGAATGTGTTTTAAAGCTGGCAAATCTTTCACCGGAACGCGGCTCAGCAATTCAGGCGTTGTAATTAACACTTTTGCATCACTGTCTTGCAAACGATCTTTTACTGCACCTTCCATGAACGCTTCAAATAAAGGCCCAACAATAGCGCCAAGCTTTACCGCGCCTAACAACGCAAAATAAAGTTCCGGAGAGCGAGGCATAAAGATAAACACGCGATCTCCTTTTTCTACGTCTGTTTGTTTTAGCACGTTTGCGGCTTTGTTTGACCATTCTTTCATTTCTTTGAATGTATATTTTTCATTGCGCTGCGCATCTCGATAATAAAGCGCAACTTTATTTTTACGCGTAGAGTTTGCGTGCTTATCAATTGCTTCATAAGCTGCATTTAGTTTACCTGTTTCATGCCATGAAAATTCCTTCTCCACTTGTGACCAGTCAAAGGTTTGATACGTTTTATCATAGTCCTGTAAGTTGTATACCCCTTCAATTACAGGAAGCGCTTCCACCTTCATCACAAACTCCCCCTTATGTATAAAATTTACAAACCTATTATATAACAAAAATATACTTTTCACAATTTTATAAAAATTATTTGTCGGAATTGGGATAATAGTCTCCCTTGTTATATGACAACCTTTGTTATAGAAGTGTCGAATTAACAAGAATCTCTTTTAATTTTCTATTCTATATATTTTAAAAAACTCCTTTTCTTTTATTTAATTTTTTGAAAACGCTTTAATATAAAGTTTTTTTTGTATTATAATACAGATAAGACTGCTTGAAGGTGGTGATTCATGTGAAACATTCCCAAACATACAATATGAAAGAACTAAAAACCGCTGTCGGAGCAATTGTTATTGAAGGACCTGTCTCATCCAAGACCTTGCAACAACTTGATTTTCATGAGCAACTAACGGCCTTTCGTCCACCTGAACAGCAAAAAGAAGCATTGATCGAGATTGCCAACTTGCCTGAAGGTAGAATCATTATTGCTCGCCATCATCATACAATCATTGGTTATGTAACCTTTTTATATCCCGATCCTCTAGAACGATGGTCGGAAGGAAATATGGAGAATTTAATCGAATTAGGAGCTATAGAGGTAGCCGCTCCATTTCGCAGCTACGCTGTTGGTAAAAACTTGCTTATTGTATCTATGATGGATGATGCAATGGAAGATTATATTGTCATTACGACAGAATACTACTGGCATTGGGATTTAAAAGGAACAGGGCTAAATGTGTGGGATTACCGCAAAATTATGGAGAAAATGATGAATAAAGGCGGACTGACGTGGTTTGCCACAGATGATCCGGAGATTAGCTCCCACCCTGCTAATTGTTTGATGGTAAGAATCGGGAGCAGAGTACCTCAAGAAAGCATACAAGAATTTGATAGCCTGCGCTTTCGAAATCGCTTTATGTATTAAGCTGACCTTTAAGAAAAGGAGCTGTGTCTGATGATTGTTGAAGAGATGATGAAAACTGATCTCGTTACCTTAACCCCCGACCATACGATTGCTGAAGCTATGAAACTTTTAGATACACATAAGATTAGACATATTCCTATCGTTAATGACCTTCATCACGTAGTTGGCATCATTTCTGATCGAGACGTAAGAGATGCAAGTCCATCTATTTTAGATAATACTTATACATCTGCTCTTCTATCCGAACCCGTGCGGATGATTATGCAAAAAGAAGTCATTACAGCTCACCCTCTTGATTTTGTTGAAGAAATTGCAAGTATTTTTTATGAACATCAAATCGGTTGTATTCCCGTCACAAAAAACAAGCGGTTAGTAGGCATTGTTACCGAAAGAGATCTATTACATACGTTTATTCAGCTTACCGGCACCAATAAGCCAGGTTCACAAATTGAAATAAAAGTAGAAAATAAGGCTGGCGTGCTCGCTGAAGTTACATCCCTTTTTGGTTCAAAGAAAACAAACATCTTAAGCGTACTCGTCTACCCTGATGTAGATGAACGATATAAAATCCTTGTGCTTCGCATTCAAGCTATTAATCCATTGATTAGTATAAATACATTAAAAGAAAACGGCTATGAGGTGTTGTGGCCTAAATTACCGGAGATGACGTAATGACTAGTAATGCTGTATTTATTTATTCAGATGATATTCTTTCGTACAAATTCAGCAATAATCATCCGTTTAACCAGCTTCGTGTTCAACTAACATATGAACTGTTACGGGAATTTGGCGCTTTAGGCAATCAAGATATTGTATTACCGCGGATGGCATCTGATGAAGAACTTCAGCTTGTCCATGATACTAGCTATATTCAAGCGGTAAAATTAGCAGGAAGCGGCGAGCTTTCTGTTGAAAAAGCAGCAGATTTTGGTCTTGGAACAGAAGATACACCTATGTTTCCCAACATGCATGAAGCTAGTGCATTTTTAGTTGGGGGTACACTTACTGCTGTAGATTATGTGATGACTGGAAAAGCTAAGCATGCTCTAAATTTAGGAGGAGGATTGCACCACGGCTTTCGAGGAAAAGCTTCCGGCTTCTGTATTTATAACGATAGCGCGGTAGCCATCAAATATATGCAGCAAAAGTACAACGCGCGTGTTCTCTATGTCGATACAGATGCTCACCACGGTGACGGAGTGCAATGGACATTTTATGACGACCCTTCCGTTTGCACTCTTTCCATTCATGAAACGGGACGCTACTTGTTTCCAGGCACGGGAAACGTTAACGAACGCGGGCACGGTGAAGGCTATGGTTATTCATTTAATGTGCCTGTTGATGCTTATACGGAAGATGAGTCTTGGCTCGACGTTTATAAGACCTCTTTAAAAGAAGTAGCTGCTTTTTTTAAACCAGATGTTATCTTGACACAAAATGGAGCCGATTCTCATTATTACGATCCGCTCACTCATTTATGCGGCACCACGAAAATATACCGTGAAATTCCTAAAATTGCTCATGAAATTGCCCATGAATACTGTCAGGGAAGATGGATTGCGGTTGGCGGAGGAGGTTATGATATTTGGCGGGTTGTTCCTCGGGCTTGGTCATTTATTTGGCTTGAAATGATTGAACGAAAGGCAGAAGGCATGCTTCCTCTGTCATGGCTTGAAAAATGGACAAGAATATCGCCTCACCCCGTTTGCACAAAGTGGGATGATGAACCTAATATCTATCAGCCAATTCCAAGAAAACCAGAAATAACAGAAAAAAACGCTCAAACTCTTGAGCGCGCTCTTTATCCTATTCGTTCTCATACATCTCATTCTTAAAAAAGGCTATACAAGTGTATGGCCTTTTTCACTGTGCTTCGGGATCTGAAATAATAATTTCGACGCGCCTATTTTTTTGTAGATTGCCATTAGACGTGTTCGGAACAAGCGGCTTTGTATCTCCGTATCCAAGTGCTTCAAAGCGGTTAGCAGAAAGAGAAAAATGGTTCGTTAAATAACGTATGACGCCGCTAGCACGCGCTGCCGATAGTTCCCAATTAGATGGATAACGATAGGTGTGAATGGGTCGATTGTCGGTATGACCTTCTACTTTAATATCATTTGGAATAGTACTGAATAACCTTCCTAATTCATCCAGAAAAGGGGTACCTTTTTTCAAAATGTCGGCTTGTCCTGTTTCAAACAGCACCTGTTCTTGTAAAATAAGCACAACCCCGCGTTCATCTCGCTTAGCAGTAATGACATTCTGAAGCTTATTTTCCTTCAGGTAGTCCTGCACTTTCGCTAAAATGCTATCCAGCTTTTGAGACTGCTGGCTCTTTTCTACAGAAGCTAATGATCCACCGCTTGTAAGCGAATTGACAACGGTCTGAAACTTTTGATTATCCACGCTAGACATTGAAAATAGTAAAATAAAAAAAACTAATATTAACGTCACCAAATCAGCAAATGTTACCATCCATTTTGGCGACTGTGCCGAATACCTTTTTCTTCTACGCTTCACGAAAGTGTTCTCTCTTTTCTTCCAGCTTTCGTTTTTCAACAGGGGCAAATACTTTTAGCTTTGCTTGCACAAAGCGAGAATTTTGACCCGCCTGCAAGCCGATGACACCTTCAATAATCACTTCTTTAACAAAAAGCTCATGCTCCGTTTTACCAGCTAATTTAGCTGCGATTGGCTGAAAAAACAAGTTTGAAAGCAGCGCCCCGTAGAAAGTCGTTAAAAGAGCAATTGCCATGTTAGGCCCAAGCGATGAAGGGGTATTAAGGCTTTTAAGCATTAGCACTAGCCCAACGAGCGTCCCAATCATTCCCCAAGCGGGGGCATAATCGCCTGCTTTTTCAAACATACTTCGACCTCTCGCATGTCTTTCTTCCACTGCAGCTATTTCAGCTTCAAGCAGTTCTCGAATCATTTCCGGTTCTACTCTATCAATGGCTAGCAAAATACCTTTTTTCACAAATGAATCATCGATTTGTTCAAGCTCTGCTTCTAACGATAGAAGTCCTTCTCGACGCGCTTTTTCCGATAAATGTACAAATGTTCCTACAATTTCTTCTACGTTTATTTCTTTAGATTGAAACGCTTGTTTCCCTACTTTCCCCATATTTTTCAATTGTTTTAAAGGAAAGCTCACGCACAGCGTACCAAAAACGCCTCCCAGTACAATTAAAATCGATGGTACATCAATAAAAGCTAAAAAACCGCTCATTCCTCCACTTGAAATAACCCCAAACACAACCATAGAGATACCAATTAGTATCCCTATAGGTGTGAGCATATCAACTTTTTTCATATTCTATCTCCCCGTGTCTGAACTTTGGATTCGTTCTTATTCATTCACAGGTATTATTTTGTTGATTGTCTGAACTCGATGCGGTGAGGAAGCTGTACAATGCTGCTGTCTACCGTTTCTTTGTTCATGTATTTTGTTAAGAGACGCATCGCTACTGCACCAATATCATACATTGGCTGTACAACAGATGTTAACTGAGGACGAACCATTGTTGAAAGTCTTGTGTTATCAAAACCGATAACTTCTAGATCGTTTGGTACATTCAACCCGCGATCTTGTGCCCCGTGAATAACGCCTAATGCCATTTCATCCGTTCCAACGAAAATAGCAGTTGGCTTTTCATCTTCTTCTAATAGTTTTTCAACCGCTTCAATACCTGAATCGTACGTGTAGTCTCCTTCTACAATATAAGAATCACGTACAGGCAATCCGCTTTCAGTAAGAGCACGCTTGTACCCTTTTACTTTTTTCGCATGATTGATTGGTTCTTCTAACGTACCTGAAACGAATGCAATATTTTTATGACCGCTGTCAATTAGTGATTGCACTGCATCAAAAGCTGCTTGTTCATAATCAATAGTTACAGATGGGATTTGGTTAGTTGATTCGATTGATGCTGCAAGTACAACTGGAACCGGTGATTTTTTTAGCTCTTCTACGTGTTCTTCCGTTACATTCCCACTCATGAAGATGATTCCGTCTACTTGTTTACCAAGCATGTTATTTAAAAGGTGAAGTTCTTTATCTTGATTTTGATCGGAGTTACTTAAGATGATATTATATTTGTACATCGTTGCAATATCTTCGATTCCACGCGCTAATTCTGCATAGAAAATATTTGAAATATCAGGAATGATAACTCCTACTGTCGTTGTTTTTTTACTTGCTAGTCCACGCGCTACTGCGTTCGGACGATAGCCTAGTCTTTCAATTGTTTCTAATACTTTTTTTCTAGTTGATGGTTTTACATTTGGATTTCCGTTTACCACACGAGAAACCGTTGCCATCGACACGCTTGCTTCCCTTGCTACATCATAAATTGTTACGTTCACAACAAACACTCCTTATCGAAAAACATTTCGTTTATTTTATCCTTATTTCATTTCTTGTATTTACGTATATAAATCCATCTTCCTTTATAGAATGGCTATTTCTAGCTCCTTCACTCTTACATACAGCTTAGATACCCTGTATGCATCTAAATCATTCCTGTTATGCCCTTATTATTACGTGGCAAAGACAATTTTACCAGTTTATATGTAACAATGTAAAAGACGGTGTATATTAAGTAAATAAAAAAAGTGAATCGCGAATTTATATCATATGCAATCACAGAATGATAGCGAATATCTGTAACTACTATACGATACTATGTGCTTCATCGCAACGTATTTACCGCCTTTTTCCGACAAGTTTCACGAGAATTTCATAAATTCTTGTTTTTTGGATTTGCACTTATTCTTTCCTATTTTGACAAAAGTTATCGACTGTTTTCAAAATACGTGATAATTTCGCTTATCTTTATTATAACGAAAGGCAAACAAGCTTGAAACCATTAAGTGCCTCAAACTTGTCATAAAAGTATACGAATTTTTCATTTTTACGTTTTTTTATAAATTTAAGTTACATATAGGCTTTAGCTGCTTCATAAATTCTGTAAATTGCGGGATATCCATTTGCTGAGCTGAATCAGAAAGTGCTACCGCAGGATCTGGATGAACTTCTGCCATAATTCCATCTGCTCCAATGGCAAGAGCTGCTTTAGCCGTTGGAACAAGTAAATCTCGTCTTCCCGTTGAATGCGTGACGTCGACTAAAACAGGTAAATGAGTTTCTTGTTTTAAAATGGGAACAGCTGAAATATCCAGCGTATTTCGCGTTGCTCGCTCATACGTACGAATTCCTCGTTCACACAAAATCAGCTGATCATTTCCTTTTGAAACAATGTATTCAGCAGCATTAATAAACTCATCAATCGTAGCGGCTAAGCCTCGCTTTAATAAGACAGGCTTCTTCACCGCACCCGCTTCTTTTAACAGCTCAAAATTTTGCATATTACGAGCACCAATTTGAATCACATCTACGTATTCTACAGCTGTTTCAATATCAGCGGGGTCGACAATTTCACTAATAACGGCTAAATCGTATTCGTCAGCTACTCTTTTTAAAATTTGCAATCCTTCTAAGCCAAGGCCTTGAAAATCATAAGGAGATGTTCTTGGCTTGTAGGCTCCGCCTCTAAGCATCCGCACGCCCTGCTGCTTTACGGCTTTTGCTACGGCTGCTACTTGCTCATAGCTTTCAACGGAACAAGGTCCTGCTACAAAACGCTGAAGTCCGTCACCAATTGTTTCTCCTTTTACCGTAACAATTGTATTTTCCCGCTTCTTTTTACGGGATACAAGAAGTGCTTTACGATGATCATCTTCTTGAAGCTCTAAATGAGCTTTAAAAATCTCTTTGAAAATATGTTGAAGCGTAGACGTTTGAAACGGTCCTTCATTCTTGCTTAAAATCGCATCAAGCATTGCTCGTTCACGAACGGGATCAAACCGTTTGGTTGACTGCATTCCTTTTAACTTTCCTATTTCTTGAACAAGCTCGCCTCGCTCATTAATAAGCTTTAACAGTTTCATATTTACTTCGTCAATTTGAGATCGCAAATGCTGAAGATCTGAATTCGTCATGTACGTCCACCCTTTCACTGATTTTAAAAAATCCGTTTAGCAGGGTTACTACATAAGATGATAGATGATGGAGGATATATGTAAGGGGCTTCTCTGCTTTTATGTGCTAAACTACATCTATTGTACGAAAAAGCGGATGAAACCGCAATCAGCTTATAAAAAAAAGAGGTTGAGGCATAGCTAAATCGCTCCAATCTAAAGGCGAACAAATGGGATAAACAATCTATTATGGATTGCGTGTCATACCGCTGTTGATTTCTGTGCAAGACTTCGCTTTTCGCGGGCGGCCGCTGAGCCTCCTCGTCGCTTACGCTCCTGTGGGGTCTCACCTGTTTCGCTTTTCCCGCAGGAGTCTTCGTCTTGCCCTCCAATCAACCGCTAGAAGCAGCTCCATACAGTAAACCTACGTTCACCCCGCCAATGAAAAAATCCGAACGATTAATGTTCGGATTTTTCTTTTACTAAAATACTTTTTCGATTAGTGAGCTACGTTTTTCGCTAATTCGTCTTCGTTAATGTTCCAGTGAGAAGCATGCCACTTTACTTTTCCATCTTCAAACAGAAGCGCTTGAGGTGATTCATGCTTCACTTCATACGTCTCAGCAATATAGTTAGATACATCACGTGAATCTTGGACATGAAGATAATAAGAAGGAATGTCTTCATGACTAGAAGCAAATGCTGAAAATGCCTCATGACCAGCTGCACTAATTGGACACGTTGTACTGTGTTTTAAAAATAAAAAGCGATTGTTTTCCTTTACAACTTGTTCGAACTCTTCAACTGTTGAAATTTTTTTCATTTTTTTCACCCTTTCTGTACTTACTCTTAAGTTTACATGGTTTGACCGTTTCCATACAAAAAGAGTGCTCAGCTTTATGTATGATGCTCATAAATTCATTTATAAGGTGGGGGGGTTTCCTGCAATGAAACGATTATTTACTTGTTGTTATCCAACCTAAATTACATACAAAAAAAGCGTTCACCCTGTAGGGTAAACGCTTTTGATTCTTTATTATGGTCGTGGCACTGTGCTTTCCACTTCATCTAGTGCTTTTTGAGCTTCTGTTAGCTTTTGCTGAACGTCTTCGTTGCTTTGAGACTCAACTTCATCAGCAAGCACTTCTAAGCTTGTTGGCGGTAATGCTTCGTGTTCAGGATCTACTTTACGGAAGTTTTTCACCTTGTCCACTACTTGTGAAGATTGCTCAGACAGTGTTTGTGATAGACCAGCCGTTTTTTCTTTAGCCGTTTGAGCAAACCCTTGTCCTTTTTCAACAGCGCTGTTTTTCGCTTGCTCTGTTTTTAAACGAACGTAAGCTGCCTGCTCATTTAAATCAGAACGGAACTCTTTACCTGATTTTGGAGCAAGTAGTAATGCCGTTGCAGCTCCTACAACTCCTCCAATCACTGTTCCTACTAAAAAGCCTTTATTTGAAGTGTTGTTTGGTTTATTTGGTTTGTTTGACATATGCGTCTCCTCCTTTAAAGTTCATCCTTATGAAAATGAGCGTGAGCGTTGAACCGCTTTTTCTTTTACTTCAACAGGTACAGGCTCTGCGTCAACTTTTTTCTGTTTTCTTAATTTTATACGTTCCCATACGTCTAATGCAACATTGCTCCATTGAACAACTTGAGCAACAGTTTCTTTATTTTCTTCTACTTTCTCTGAAACGCTTGATGATACGCTTTTAATAGACTTATTTAGGTCTTGGATTGAGTCACCTACGCCTTTAACAGAATCCACCACTGTGTTCAGCGCTTCGGATTTACGCTGAATATCTTCAGCTAACAGATTAGTCTTATGTAAAAGTGCAGTTGTTTCGGCTGTGATTCCTGTCATTTGCTTTTCTACACCGTCTAAAGTACCTGCCACTGAATTTAATGTGTGCTGAACGGATTTCAATGTTTTGGACACGGAAACCACCAGGTAAAAAATCGCAATGGCAACAATAGCAGCGCTTAAATAAAGAATAATAACCATCTGTGCAAGGCACCTCCTATTTTCTTCTCTCTTGTTATAACTACTTTCCCAATTTTATAAACAATTAAACCTTCTACTCCCTATAGACTCTTTAACTTTACCATATTCTCTCTGCCTTTATTCAGAAAAAGGGAAGATTGTTACATTATTTCGCGATATATGAGTTATTTCCCTTCCTAAAGAAAAAAGGATTTTAAAGCATAAAAACAAACAAAATAAGCTCAGTGGGGTACAATAGAAAGTGAATCACCAATCATTGTTATTTTAAGGAGGCACTATTTATGAAAGACCCTAGAATTGCGACATTAGCTAAAAATTTAATTAATTATTCTGTTCGCCTTCAAAAAGGAGAAAAAGTATTAATCGAAAACTTTGGACTTCAGCGCGAACTTGTGACAGCACTTGTAGATGAAGCGTACAAGGCGGGTGGCTATCCATTTGTACTGCTAAAAGATCATTCGGTAGACCGCGCTCTTTTAAACGGTGCACAAGAAGAGCAGTTCAATATGATGGCAGACTTTGAAGCAAATGTGATGAAAGAAATGAATGCTTATATTGGCTTGCGTTCTGGTTCAAACATTTTTGAACAATCAGATGTTCCGGCAGATAAAATGAAAATCCAAGGAAATACGATCGGTAAAAAAGTACATAGAGAAATTCGCGTTCCAAAAACAAAATGGGTTGTTCTTCGCTATCCAAACGATTCAATGGCGCAGCTTGCTAAAATGAGTACAGAAGCATTTGAAGATTTTTATTTTGATGTATGTAACTTAGACTATGGCAAAATGAGCAAAGCGATGGATGCTTTAGTTGAGCTCATGAACCGTACGGACAAAGTGCGTTTAACAGGTGAGAATACAGACTTAACGTTCTCTATTAAAGATATTCCTGCAGTGAAGTGTGCCGGGGAAATGAATATTCCGGACGGTGAAGTATACACGGCTCCTGTACGTGATTCTGTAAACGGAACAATTTCTTACAACACTCCTTCTAACTATCAAGGCTTTACGTTTGAGAATGTATCCTTAACATTTAAAAACGGTAAGATTGTTGAAGCAACCGCTAATGATACAGAACGCATCAACGGCATTTTTGATACGGATGAAGGCGCACGTTTTGTTGGCGAATTTGCGATTGGCGTAAATCCATATATTCAACATCCAATGCAAGACATTTTATTTGATGAAAAAATTGACGGAAGTTTCCACTTCACTCCTGGCGAGTGCTACGAAGATGCGTATAATGGAAATAAGTCAAATATCCACTGGGATATGGTGATGATTCAGCGCCCAGAATACGGCGGCGGTGAGATTTATTTCGATGACGTGTTAATTCGTAAAGACGGGCTATTTATCATTGAGGAATTAAAAGCGTTAAATCCTGAAAATTTAAAATGAGTTTTGAAATAAAAAAAGGCACTCTCCTGAGTGCCTTTTTTTTATGATACGGTTTGCTGATATAGTTTTTCAAACTTTTGAATGTCTCCAGCACCCATAAATACTAATACAGCTTCATTATGGTCTTTTAACGATTCAATTGTTTCTTCATTAATTAATTCAGCTCCGCTGATTTTGCTTCGTAAATCTTCAATTGATAATTTACCTTGATGCTCACGAGCTGATCCAAAAATGTCACATAGATATACTTTATCAGCGTGCTGTAAGCTTGCTGCAAAATCCTCTAAGAACGTTTGTGTACGCGTAAAAGTATGCGGTTGGAAAACAGCCACAACTTCACGGTTTGGATACTTTTGACGAGCAGCTGAAATCGTTGCATTAATTTCCGTTGGATGGTGTGCATAATCATCGATTAGCACTTGTTTGCCAACGTTCTTTTCACTGAAACGACGCTTTACACCTTGATATGTTTTAAAACGCTCTTGCAGCACAGCAACGTCAATTTCTTCATAATGACAAAGTGCAATAACAGAAAGTGCATTTAAGATGTTATGGTCGCCATACCCTGGAATTTCAAATGATGCGTGGAATGTATTACGAACGAACACATCAAATGTTGTGCCTGTTGTGCTTTTTACGATATTACGTGCTTGGAAATCATTTTCTTCGCCTAATCCGTAATAAAGAACAGGTACCTTCGCTTGAATTTGCTGCAGATGTTCATCGTCACCACAGGCAATAATTCCTTTTTTGACTTGAAGTGCCATCTCTTGGAACGCGCTGAATACATCGTCGATATTGGCAAAATAATCAGGGTGATCAAAATCAATATTCGTCATAATTGCATAGTCTGGCGTATAAGATAAGAAGTGGCGGCGATATTCACATGCCTCAAACGCAAAATACTTGCTGTCTTTTACACCTTTACCCGTACCGTCTCCAATTAAATATGAAGTAGGTTCAGCTCCTTGAATCACATGCGCTAACATACCCGTTGTGGATGTTTTTCCGTGTGCTCCTGTTACGGCTACACTCGTATACTGTTTCATAAAGTCACCTAAGAAACGGTGATAGCGTACAAGCTTGACTCCTTCTTTTGAAGCTGCTTCTGCAATTTCTTCATGCGTATCAGGAAAAGCATTTCCTGCGATTACAGTCATGCCGTCTTTAATATTATTTTTATCAAATGGTAAAACAGGAATTCCCTGCTGTTCTAGTGCTTTTTGCGTAAAAATTTCTTTTTCAATATCCGATCCTTGAACTTGAAAGCCCATATCGTTTAGGATTTGCGCAAGCGCACTCATTCCTGTTCCTTTAATACCTACAAAATGGTAAACTGTCATATAAAGAACCTCCAACATTCGTCTATCTGTAAGACAGTATATGACGGTTATCTAGAATTGCTCTTACAAACGTATATAAATGTCGTTTGATTGCTGATTTCACGATAACATTCGTACATTATATCACGTCTTATAACATAACTCCATGACTCCATTTCTACTCTCTTGCCTTGCGAAACGGCCTTTTATTTTGGCTTCATCACATAGTATATAGCCTGCTGTTTTAAAAACGAGCGCCATGTCATTGCATTTTTTTTGTCATTATATTGCGTTACTAACTGTTCAATGCGTTGTTTATGTCCTAAAAAGAAAGAGTCAATTAACACGTCATATCCGATTGATTTTATTTTTCGAATCCAAATTACTTGTTGTTCCTCTAAATTTGCAAATCTTCCTCTTACATCTTTGATGATAACCTGCTCATTTGTCAATGGGGTATATCCTTTTAAGAAAAACGAATTAGGTACTTTAGACACAATAATTGGCTCTAGTACACTCGTCAAAAAAAAGGCTCCTTGAATCAAAAACGACTCTGTTTTCTGCTTCGCCTGATCAGCTAAAAAAAGCTGCAGCAGGGTTTTCCCCTGAATGGTTACATATTCAAATGCAAACCACTGAAAAAATAATTGTTCATGGGAATCAGACAGAGGCGCCTCATGAGGCAAGTTTACTAACTCTTTAAATAAATGTGAAGCCCGCACTTTTTCTCGTATATTCGTATAGCGGTTCACAAAAAAGAAATATTGATTGTAAAAGTCGCAAATAGCATTATCAGACTGAAGCTGCTTTTGTTCACGAATTTCATTAAAGTTAATCAGTTCATGATTTTCTTCTGTCATTACTCTTCACTCGTACTCTAATTATTTAGTTTGTCCTCTTTATACGCCTTCAGCTCATATGTTTCTGCTGGTGAGAAATGATAGCAAACTATCACATGCTAAAAAAGTAAAACACACATTATCCTTACATATAGTAAATCATTTTACTAGTTCTGACAAACCTTTTCCTTTTTTTCTTGATGGATTTCTTCCAAAATCTCTACTCAAATTCTGTATAAACGAACTTAAAGCAGAAAAACAAGAGGCCACGGATACAGTGACAGAGCGTTAGCTCACACAATGCTGTATTCTGCTGATTTTGCACAGCCTCTTTTTTAACCTACATGTAGAAAAACAGCTTAAAATGTAGAAGTGGCTGTTTGACTTTCCATTTCCTGAAGCTCGTTTTCGGTAATGAGCACATCTCTCGGCTTGCTTCCTCTTGCTTCTGAAATAATTCCTTGCTGCTCCATCATATCAATTAGGCGCGCTGCGCGATTGTACCCCATTCTGAAGCGTCTTTGCAGACTGGAAGTAGATGCACCGCCTTGATCTAGCACAAACTCGCATGCTTCATAGAAAAGCTCATCTTCTTCATTTGAAGCAAAGCTTTGCTGCTTTTTCAACAACTCTTCTTGATCAAATAAGTATGTTGGCTTCATTTGTTTTTTGACATGATCTACAACGCGGTCAATTTCTTCATCTGAAACAAAGTTCCCTTGAATTCGAACGCTTTTAGAAGAGCCGTTTTCAAGAAGCAGCATATCACCTTTACCTAGTAGCTTCTCTGCTCCCCCTGTGTCGATAATTGTACGTGAATCAACTTGCGAAGAAACAGAAAATGCAATACGCGTTGGCACATTCGCTTTAATTAAGCCTGTAATCACATCTACGGAAGGACGTTGCGTTGCAAGCAATAAGTGAATGCCACATGCTCTTGCCTTTTGTGCAATACGGCAAATAGCTTCCTCTACTTCCCCAGGAGATACCATCATTAAGTCGGCAAGTTCATCAATAATAATAACTAGATATGGCAGCTCCCCGCTTTTTTCATTATGTTCTTTTACACGTTCGTTGTATTTTGTAATATCACGTACGCCCGCATGTGCAAACAATTCATAACGGCGCTCCATTTCCTCTACTGCCCATTTTAAAGCTGTAGTAGCTGCTTTAGCATCCGTGATAACCGGGCTGACTAAATGCGGAATACCGTTGTAAGGAGCTAGCTCAACCATTTTAGGGTCAATTAACATAAGCTTGACTTCGTGCGGCGCAGCTTTATAAAGCAAGCTGACGATAATAGTATTAATACACACGCTTTTACCAGACCCTGTCGCTCCGGCAATCAAACCGTGAGGCATTTTATTCAAGTCAGTCACAACCGGCGTTCCTGAAATATCTAACCCTAACGCCACCGTTAAAGGAGAGTTATCTTTTCTAAAAGAAGGATGCCTCAAAATTTCACGAATTAACACCGGCTTACTTTGACGATTTGGCACTTCAATTCCAATCGTATTTTTCCCTGGAATTGGCGCTTCAATTCGGATATCACGCGCGGCTAGGCTCAGTTTAATATCATCTGTTAAATTCGTAATTTTGTTCACTTTCACACCGGGTTCAGGATGTACTTCAAATCTGGTCACGGTAGGACCTTGCGTGACGTTTACGACCTTAGCTCGAACGTTAAAGTTTTTTAATGTCATATCCAAAAGCTCACGCTGCTCATCCGCCCATTGATTATCTTCTTCAATAGCAGCTGGAGGAATGTTAAGCAAGTTCATTCCAGGAAATGCATAAGGAGAAGAAGCCTTTACATTTACAGGTTCTTCACCTTTTAACGAAGCCTGTGGAACCGCTTCTTTGGTTTTTTCACCGTGAACTTCTTCTTGCCTACTTACTTCCGTTTTTTTTTGCAGAGCTTCTGCCTCCTGCCTTTGGTATGAACCTTGAGACGGCTGACTTTTTTCTCGAGCGCTGTTATCCATCTTTGTGCGGTCTTTTTTCAGCATCATCACGTTAAAAGGCACTAATCGCTTACCGCCAGCTCGTTCAGCATTTCCTGGCTGTTCTGCAGGTACAAGAGGTTCTACAGCTGACTCTTGCTGTACTTGTTCTTGTAACTCTTGACTTTCCTGCATACTGCTCTCTTCCTCTTTTATCACCGAATTTTCAAGCTCTTGGTGAACAACAGCCGATGCCGCTTCTGGTTGCCATTCATCAGTTGCGGGTTGCGATGAATTTAAACTTTCAGAATTCAGCTCATGTTCTGCTTCCATATGAACACTGTTTGCTGGCTCTTCTAGAATGACGTCACTTTCTTTCTCAGCAGCTGGAGCTTCTTCTTTCTTTCTAGGCTTTAGTGCTTCTACTTCTACTTCTTCTGCTGCTTGTAAAAACACTGCGCTTTCGTTCATCAACGTTTCTGCTTCTACTTCTTCAGTCTCATTTCCTATCTCTTGTTGGAGAGAAACTGATGATTCAGACGGGCGCGGTTCCTCTGAAATTGTAACTTCTTCGGCCGCTGTCATACCTTTCGCTAAATCCCAGTCAAGAGTTCTCTCTTGTCCCACTAACGGTTCGACCGCGTGTGATTCTTCAAAAGTTGGCACCTCTTCCTGTTCTTTTACGGCTACTGAAGAACTTGGCTTTTCTTCAGGAAATGATAGCTTCTCTTTTTGATTTTCCTCATATTGCTTCCACTGAGCAAAACGCTGAGAAGACAGTTGCATCATTTCTTCTGTTTCTTGAATCGGTGCTTCTTCGGCTATAGGCTTAGAAACTGGTTTTCTTAACGGCTCTACAACAGCTGTATTCATCGCTCGTCGGTAAATTTCATCTTCAAACGCTGCTTTTGATAACTGTGTACTCGGAAGCTCATATTCTACTACTTCCTCACTTCCATTTTGTACAACATTAGAAGGCCGCTTATTAAACCCATAGACAGGTGAAGGAATTTCAGTCGGACGAAACGGACGTTTTCTTACTTGCGGAACCGCTTCTTTCTTTTCAGATACCGTTTTTAACGGCTGAGATACTGACTTAGGCTGCGTTAGCGCCGACTTGCGAGCAGGCTCTTGATAAAACGGAGCCGGTGCCTTTTTTGCTACAGGCCTTGGTTCATTTTTAGGAACTGCTACCTTTTTTGCTTCTCCCGTATCATCAATTAAAGGAAAACGAAACGTTCCTTTTGGATATTGATAAGCTACTTTTGTATGAACATCTTGCTGCTCTTCACTGTAACTCCGCTTTTGCGTTCTGGCCGAGTGTGGAACAGAAGGTTTTGGCGCTGCTTTCATCACTGGCTTTTGATGAACTGACTGCATTTGTTTAGGCTTAGGAGCCTTCTTTTTAGGAATTGTTTTTTCTCTATTTAAAGGGTATTCTTCCGTTGTATTTCCATGTTCGTCTACAACGATTTCTTTCACTTCGTATCCTAGTAAATAATCCATTACTTTTCGTACAAAACCCATTTTTATCACTCTTTCTATCAGACTATCTTACTTCGTTTAGCCTCTTACTACCGCAGTGCTGCGATATCTACAAAAAGCTATCCATGCATCCTTTATTTACCTTTGGCCTCAAAGTATTCTCTGAGATGGATATATATACTATCTTTTCATTTATCATTCTATCACGTATGCTTGAACTCTTACTATAAAATCTACTATTTTGCTTCCCTTATTTATACAGTAAAATTCCTCTTTGCAAAAATATTTTTTCGCGTCTAGTTAGCACTCATAATTAAACGCGAAAAAAGCCACTAGTATATACTAGTGGCTTTTAATTTTATCAAACCTTTTTAAGAATTGACAATTGCTTTTCAGCAACTGTAACGCTTTGAAATATACGTGTAAAAAAACATCATGCTTTTGCCCTATAAATCAGTATGGCACTCTGCTTTTATGCTTGAAAAGGTTGACCTACTTCATATTTATCTTCAAGTACTAAAATCCCTTTTTCTTGAGGAGCGTTCGGAAGCGCCAGCTCTTTAGCAGAGCAAATCATACCTGAAGAAGGTACACCGCGCAGCTCTGCATCTTTAATGATCATACCACTTGGCATAACCGCTCCTACTTTTGCTACCACGACTTTTTGACCTGCGTCTACATTTGGTGCTCCACACACAATTTGAAGTGTTTCTGTGCCAACATCTACTTTACAGATGTTCAGCTTATCTGCATTTGGATGCTTTTCTTTTTCTTGAACATATCCCACTACAAATTTAGGAGATAAATCCACTTCAAGTTTACCTTCAAAACCGCTTTCGCTAAGTACATGATTTACTTCTTCCACCATTTCTTCTGTTAATTCAAGAGAACCATTTCCCTCTACTTTTAACTTAGAAGAAGCATGAAAGATGTTATAGCCAGCTGTTGTATTTGATTTTTGATCAAAGATACGCACAACGTCGCCTTTTGTTTCAAACGTACGATTTTCAATTGCGATATCTTCTAGCTTGACGATTAACGTATCGCCGATACCTTCTTTATTATAAAAAAGATTCATAATTAGTCCCGTCCTTTACTTCGATTTTTTCCTAGAATAAAAATAGGTTCTAGCTCACCGTTTTCGTATAAAAATGAAAGAGCTGTGATGGGTACACGTCCACTTGCAAAAAAGCTCATGGTCATTTGCGCAAGAATATCATAACCCGTTTCGTTTTGGATATCAGCTAGAATCAGCACATCTTGATGAGGTACTGCTACAGCCATTGTGCCCGAAACACTAGAAGCAAAATCTTGCAAAAATGCCTCGTTAAGAATTCGGCTTGCATCGTATCCATCGTTCTGATTTACAAAATAAAAGTCATTGCCTGCTACCGTATCTTTTTTATGTGAAATCGGCAAAGAGCGAAGATTAAATTTAGCCATTTCCCGCACTGCGGATAGATCTAAATCTTCCTTACGAATTAGTTTCTCATCTAATAGACGATATGTATTGCCTAAATCAAGCGCATAATAAATGCGTGTTTCAGCTGTATGTTCATCATAAATCAACGGCACGTCTTCATTCGATTTATCTGGAAAAGACGTTGAGCGAATAACTGGATAAATGCGCTTTTCTTTTCCCGTTACCTGCTGTTCATCGTTCATAACACGAAGAGCTTCTTTTATATAATATACCATTTCATCTAGAGCCGCTTCCTTTTTTTCTTCCCATTTTGCAATTAGCCCAGGTAAAGAAATGGTTACACCTTTTTTCGTTTCCTGATGTTCAACGCGCAGCGTATCTTTTTCACGATCAAATAAAAATGACCAATCCGCACCCGTTAATCGCTCTTCTAGTAGTTTTCTCATCTTTTGACTATTCATTTTCGCCATATTTACGCCTCCTTTTCTCATTTTTATGTATGAAGACTGATAGCTGTAGATCGCTATCAGTCTTCACTTGATTTATGCATTTAAGCCGTTAATAAACTCTTCAATTTCTTCTTTTGTTTTACGATCTTTGCTGACAAAACGCCCTGTTTCTTCTCCGTTGCTGTAACCAACAAAGCTTGGAATTCCAAAGATGCTTAATTCTGCACAAAGATCAATAAAGTCGTCACGATCGACATAGTGAAATGTATACTCGCTATGATTGGCCTCAATTTCTGGAAGCACAGGCTCGATTACTCGGCAATCTGGGCACCAGTCTGCTGAAAACATCATGATATGTTTTCCTTCTTTAATGATTTCTTTGTATTGTTCAATTGTTTGCATTTTTTCCATTTTTCTTCCTCCACTTTTTCTTTGACTTTCGTATTTAAACGGCTAAAGCCCTATACATTATTTAATCCTTCTACATCAAAACATAGTATATGAGTTGTTGCAACTATCATACACTGATGCTTTTCTATTATAAAGGGTTACAAAGAAATTTCCTATTGAACAGCTTGATTTGTCCTAAAATCCAGCTGTCCTTTTAGCATTAAAACAACCTGATAAAACATAGCGGTCCGATCTAAATTTCCATTGGTGAAAATACCGATTGCTCCTTCTTTTTTTCGAATATTCTTTTGGTTTGTATACACTTCCATAGCTTCGGCTAATTCTTTTTTATCATGACGAAGCATACCGGCTACCGCTTCAGGAAGCCGAATACGAGCTCCTCCACCTAAAATCGGTTCAAGATCCTTAGAGGTAACAAGACTTCCCCAATTGCAAAGGAATAAGCCATGAGGTGTTTCCTGCACCCCTCCTTCAAGCCCAATACCAATATCAGCACCTGCCTCTTTGACAGCAGCACGCGCGCGGTTAACCGCTCCTTGGATGGTTTCTTCGTCAGAAAAAGGCTGTGGCGACACCCCAGACTGCACGGCTACCTCTACATATGTAAAAGTATCTCCAAATACTTTTTTTACTGCATTTACTTTTGTTGGATTTTTCGTTCCGATTGCAATTTTCATTTTTTCTCCTGTCATTATGAAACAAAGCAACCGCAAAAGCAGCTGCTTTGTTCTTTTTTATCCGTTTTGCTTAATCGTATCGAGCGTTGTTTGGTCTGTAGAACGTACAAGTTTGACTAGTAATTCTTTTGCGGCTGCATAGTCATCTACATGAATCATAGACGCATGAGTATGAATATAACGTGAACATACGCCGATTACCGCAGAAGGAACTCCATTATTAGAAGTATGAACGCGCCCTGCATCAGTACCTCCTGGAGAAACAAAGTATTGATAAGGGATGCTGTTTGTCTCAGCTGTATCTAAAATAAATTCTCTCATTCCTCTATGTGTGACCATCGTACGGTCAAAGATACGAAGTAATACGCCTTTTCCTAATTGTCCAAACGCATTTTTATCGCCTGATGTATCGTTAGCTGGACTAGCATCTAGTGCATAAAACAAATCCGGTTTAATCATATTCGCAGCTGATTGAGCACCGCGAAGCCCTACTTCTTCTTGCACAGTAGCTCCAGAATATAAGATATTTGGCAATTTTTCATTTTTTACTTCTTTTAATAATTCAATCGCAAGTCCGCACCCATAGCGGTTATCCCATGCTTTTGCCAGTATTTTCTTTTCATTTGCCATTGGCGTAAACGGACAAATCGGTACAATTTGATCGCCAGGACGAATGCCCATTTCTGCTACTTCCTGCTTGCTATCTGCGCCCACATCAATCATCATATTTTTAATGGCCATTGGCTTGTTGCGCTGTGATTCGTCTAATAAATGGGGAGGGATAGAAGCAATTACGCCGGTGATAGGACCTTTTTTGGTAACAACATGGACGCGTTGAGCTAGCAGTACTTGACTCCACCATCCTCCTAGAGTTTGAAAACGAAGCATTCCTTTATCTGTTACAGACGTAACCATAAATCCTACTTCGTCCATATGTCCTGCTACCATTACTTTAGGACCTTTTTCTTCATTATAGCGCACGCCGAATAAACTTCCTAACCCATCTTGAATGACTTCATCTACAAGGGGTTCAATTTGCGAGCGCATAAATGAACGTACTTGATGTTCGTTTCCAGCGGCACCTGGTAACTCCGTTAATGTTTTAAATAGAGATATCGTTTCATTGTTCATATATACTCTCCTTTATGTATCATTTTCTTTATTGTATCGAAAACCGGAAATAGTTGCTAGTTCTGTCCTTCTCTTCTATAACTCAACTTAACAAAGCATTCGACAATTTGATATAATGATGAAAACATATCCTTAAAAAGCAGGTGAATAACGTGAAATGGACTCAACTAATAGCAGGAGCTGCAGTCGGATTTGCAAGCGCTTATATTCTTCAAAAAAGAAAGTCGTCAATTTCCTCATCGGAAGCCCTTACGATTGTTAAAAGCGCTTTTAAACAAAATGGGGCAATCGACGGCTCATGGATTGAAACAACGACTAAAGTCATTCAAAAACATGGTCTCTCTTTTTATGGTTATACAGGTGGAATTATCAGAACACGTGATGCAAAACAGGAACATTACGAGTTTTTCATTGATAAAAAAAGCGGTTCTATTATTGAATTGACGCTGAATGCATCCGTTTAATTTCGTCAACTATTTCTCCTTTATTATCCCATTTTACAGCTCGATAAAAAGCATCATGATAAAAACTTAGCCAAGCTTGATTCTCATAGGCATAAGCTAGCCACTGCTGCTTTTGTTCAATCGAAGTCATTGGATAATCATCATATGCCATTACCCATAAGACATTTTGATGTGCATGTGTTGGCAAAAGATCGCCCATATGCACTAAGATGTCATTGTTTCCTTTTAATACAACTACAGCATGACCATCGCTGTGACCGCCGGTATGATGAGCCGTTACTCCAGGCACAATTTCATCTTTGTCGCTAAATGTTATTACTTGATGCTGAATAAATTCCCAATTTTGTTTCCAATACGTATTTTTAGAACGTATATTAGGATTTCTCATTTCATTCCACTCGATTTCACTAACAAAGATTCTTGCATTTGGAAAAGCAGAGGAAAAATGTCCGTTGCTACATTTTGTTAAGCCTGACACATGATCAAAGTGAAGATGCGTCATAATGACGTGAGTAATATCTTCGCACGTAAACCCTAACTTTTGTAAATCTTCAGCAATAAATGATTCTTCTGTTACACCAAAATGACGCTTTTTTTTCTCACCCAACATACCATTCCCTATGCCTGCATCAATTAACATGAGGTGTTTTTCAGTTTGAACGAGCAAAGGATCCGTCCTCATTGGAATTCGATTTCCTTCTGAGATAGGATACTTTTTTGTCCAAAGCTCTTTTGGAACAACACCGAACATTGCTCCCCCGTCTAAATGATTATTCCCTCCACGAAGCCATGTCACTTTTAATTCGCCTATTGTTAACGTTTCCATTTTACACCTCCATTATATTCCTTTTTATTTTATCACTATCTCCTTCTCTTTTTGAACAAAAAAAGACTGAGGAACTCAGTCTTTTTCGTTCAGGTATTTTACTTCACAGCGGTAAATGCGGCTGCCTTTTTGTGAAAATTTCTCTTCATATTCCGTCATAACATTGCCTTCAAAATCGCTTTTATGCAAATCTAAGCTAATGTATTTGAGTAGAAGCTCATATTCTGAAAAGCTTGTCAATGAATATTCAAATAGCCCTTGATTATCTGTTTTAAAGTGAATTTCTCCACCATCAACCAGCAGGTTTTCATACATGCTTAAGAACGTTTTGTATGTTAAACGGCGTTTGGCATGTCTCTTTTTTGGCCATGGATCAGAGAAATTGAGATAAACGCGATCCACGTCATTTTTTGCAAAAAACTCACTAAGATGGTTAGCATCTACATTCAACAGCTTTAAATTTGGAAGCTCTTCTTCAATCAAACGTTCTAGAGCACTTAAGATGACACTTTCATACATTTCAATTCCAATATAGTTGATATGCGGATTTTGTTTAGCCATCCCTACTAAAAATTGGCCTTTTCCTGTTCCTACTTCAATATGAAGAGGATTTTCGTTCCCAAAAACCTCTTTCCAGTTCCCTTTATACTCTGCTGGGTTTGGAACCACGTATTGGGGATTTTCAGCAATTTTATCTTTTGCCCAAGGTTTGTTTCGTAATCTCATGTTGCACCTCTTTAATGTATTTTGACGCATTGAAAATGTCGGTTATTCGAAACAACCGACATTCTCATGCATAATTGTGTTTAGATAGAAAAAAATAAGAGCATCATACGAGAAAGGATGATGCTTAATGCCTTTAAATGCCGAACACCAAATGAATATATTAAAAGATATTTTATCTAATCATCAAAGTGATTGCTGCGGAACGGTTGCGGAATGTGAACAGGTTGAACGTTTAATTCAATCAATGTTAGCAAAAGGATACGCTAGCACAGACGTACAAGCAACACTACAAAACGTGTATAAATACACGCAAGATGCAAAAAGTGCTGCTCATTTAGACGAACATATTCAAACCAATCAACAAAATTTATCACAATGGGTCCAAGAACTATCTACCTTGTCATAATCTTTGCTACTGTGCTTGAATGTCGTTGACGAGCAACATCCGAAGATATTCAAGCCAGTAATTCATTTCAGAACGTTCATTTTTCGAACGATGCCATTCAATGAATAAAATGGTTTGACTTATCACATACCACTTCATTCTCTTTTTCAGGTTCTCGGTTAGTTCAACCCCATAATGCTCAAGCCATTCTTCCCACTGAGATGGATTGATGTACCAATAAAGCAATAAACCTAAATCAATAGCAGGATCTGCAATCATCGCTCCGTCCCAGTCGATTAAATATAGCTGCGTATTCTCCCCAAGCATCCAGTTATTGTGGTTCACATCACAGTGGCACACAACATATTTATCTGTCTGAACGGACGGAAGCTCTGCTTGTAAATAACTGATTCCCTGCTCTACAATACTTTCTTTTTGAAGTCGCTCGTCCACATTCTCTACAATATCGGCTAGCACGTCTTCGGGAAGAAGCGGTGTTTTCCCCAACCTTTTCAACATATCTAATAACTCGTTTGAATGATGAATTTTACTAAGCAATTCTGTCACTCGACTCGAATTCATATCTTTTGGTTTTAATTCTCGACCATCTAGCCAGTGCTGAGCTGTGATCACATCTCCATTTTCCATTCGTCTTGTCCACACGAGCTTCGGTACAATTCCTTCAGCTGACAATACTGCTAAAAAAGGTGATGAATTACGCTTTAAAAAAAGCTTTCGGTCTTGAAATTTTGCAAAATAAGCTTCTCCTGTCGCTCCGCCAGCAGGAGTAATTTCCCATTCGCTTCCTAATATATCTTCCAACCAATTCACCTTCAATTTCAACACACACATTTCGTTTAAAAATTTCACTCAATAAAGCAATCTATTAAGACATCATGACGTTATTTTCTTAGTAAATAAAAAAGACGGCTATTGAGGATATGTATCAATAGCCATCCTTTATAAATATTATCTCCATCACACTTTTTTCGTCAAGTGGTTGAAGACAATAATTACGTTTGAAATAAAATAAGAACGCTAAGCTTTGAAACGTTTATAGCATTATCCTCTATAGTAGGATACCCATTTTTATATACTTTACAATGATCAAGTGCTATTTTCCATGGTCCTTCTGGCAAAACTACTTTTTCTTCCATTAGGCCTTGATTAAAAAACACAATAATATTCTTCCACGGACCGTAAGCCAATACGTTTGATAAGCAATAGCCAATAACGGATTGCGGCGTGTTTAGGAAAGAGACATGCTGCCTAATCGCTGAAGCATCTCCCAAGCGAAATGCACCGTGCTGTTTGCGAATACGAATCAGCTCTTGAACCCAATTCACATCAGGAGAAAATTTGATCCGTCGATTCCAATCAAGTGCATTAATATCATCGGGTGAATTATAGCTGTTCTCTACGCCTTGTTTAGTGCGGTAAAACTCTTGACCACTATGAAGAAACGGTATGCCTTGCGAAAGAAGTACAATAGCAGTAGCAAGGCGGTGACGACTTCTACGATTGTCTTCGTCTTCTTCTCCGTTTGAATTCGTTAACTTATCCCACAGCGTATGATTATCATGTGATTCAACGTAATTAACTGATTGTGCTGGATTTATAAATAAAGCCCGGCTGTCTTCTTTATCCAGAATGCTCCCCGCTATCACAGATTGCACGGTCTCTTTTTGATGAATATTTCCGCTGATAAAACCTTTTTCATATACATCAAACGTGCTTCCTTTTACAGAATCTCGAAAGCGATCATTAAAATAGCCGATTTGAGGCGTTTGGCGGGCATTCGCCATAATTGCTTTTTGATTATAGGGGAGAGGAGTGTTTAAATCCCAGCCTTCGCCAAACACCAAAATAGTAGAATCAATTTCATTTATTTTTTCCCGGATGATGTTCATCGTTTCTATATCTAAAATCCCCATGAGGTCAAAGCGAAACCCATCAACGTCGTACTCTTTTATCCAAAATAATACTGAATCGATAATAAACTTTTGCGCCATTTTCCGTTCAGAAGCAAAATCATTTCCTACTCCCGTACCGTTCGAAGGCATCCCAAACTCATCATGTCGAAAATAATAGCCCGGAACAATTTTTTCAAAAGGTGATTCCTCTCGTACAAATACGTGATTATAAACTACATCTATAATAACACGGAATCCCTGTTGATGAAGTGTTGATATTAATTGTTTCACTTCAGCAATACGAGTGGCGGGATTTGAAGGGTCAGCGGAGTAGCTTCCTTCTGGTACATTAAACAACAATGGATTATACCCCCAATTATAAGAAGCATGAGGATTTAATTCATCTACTCCGCCAAAGTCGTTAATAGGAAGAAATTCAAGGTGGGTCACTCCTAGCTCTTTTAAATAATGAAGACCTGTTGTTTTGCCTGGCTGCCCGCTTGATTCAGTAACAGCTAGGTACGTACCTTTTTTTTCTATCCCGCTTGAAGGATGAATAGAAAAATCGCGAACGTGCATTTCGTAAATAACGGCATCCGTTTGCTGAAGGAAAGGTGGCTTTTCATGGAGATGAACATAGGCTGTATGAAGATTTATCAGAACTCCGTATTCACTATTTGCTGTAGCTGCAACGGCATAAGGATCCACCGCTTCATTTGTCCCGCCGTTTACATCTATTAAAAATCGATAATAATACCCTTCTTTATCTAAGGGAAGTTTCTTTTCCCATACGCCTTTTCTTTGACGAGCCATGACGTACAGTTCTTCTTTCCCACTGTTTGCATGTATTAATTTTAAAACCACTGCTGATGCAGTCGGGGCCCAAATTTTTATCATAATATGATCTGAATAAAATGCTGCACCCAAATCATTTTGATTATAATAAAATCTCTCATCAAACTCTTTGGTTCGTATAACAGCTCCTACCTGCAGCGGAACTTTCTCCCCGTAATTATCACAGATAACGTACGACTGTCCAATTTCTATGCTACCTTCAACCTTGCCTTCATATTTGATAAAACCTTCTAATTCATGTACGTTTTCAATAGAGATGGTCTCATGCATTTGTGTACTTTTAATCACAAAAAAATCAATTTGACCTTCATGATAAGAAGTTGGAACTAAAAGAGTAATACGATCTATTTGATCTAAATAAGCTTGAAACTTATTATCACCAGTCATCCTTTTCTCCTCCTTATGCCAATTACCTCTTTAGTAGCATTATATGTAGCAAACGCAAAAACGAAAGCACTTTCATAGCGTGAATGTTCGTATTATTCACCTGCTTCGAATTCCCGGTCAAAATAAATACTCTGGCTGTGTTCGAGCAATACTTGAGCTGCCTTCATCTGCTTAAACTTTAAAGGTGCTTTAGATTTCCTAAGTTCATAAAACCACTCTTCGTACTTTCTAGCATCTACAAATTCAACCTGATAAGGCTCCGCAGCGTAATCAATGTATCCATTTCTGCTCAGCAATATTTTCTTTACGTTATGTTCAATATCGTGAGTACGATAGATGCTTCGGACAATTTGCTCCGTTCGATTTAACCCAATTAAAGGATTTAATATCTTTTTTTGATCTCTTCCTCTTAACTCTGTCCAAAAATTTTCTTTTGAATACTGAAAAACAGCGCTTTTATATGTTTCTATTAAACAAATACAGAGGGTTTCCGTTGGAGTAACAATAATGATATCTCCTTCTACCGGAGCTTTATTAATCATGAAAACAGGCTTGTACATCACGAGACACGTATCAGGAAAGCGCTGAATAAAATAACGGAGAGCTTCATCATGGTAATATTTACGATCTGCTTGTGAGAACTCAAATAAAGTGGATGTAGCCCATTTCATTTGAAGATCAAATACATTTTCTAAAAACAATATTTTCAAGTCTTCCGCTGTTTGTGGAAGAGTTGTAAACCTCAATAGCTCTTGATTTTCCACGCTATCGCTAGAGAACGCTTCTTCCACTTCACACGTTTCTTTTTTTCTTGTAAACCGCTCTTTTGCTTTTTGCAAAAATGAACGTTGAGCTTTTGTTTCTTCTTGTACAGGCGGTTCATGTAATAGCCCTTCTTCAAATAATTGCTTTACTTTCTTCCAATTATGCTTTTTTAAGTGATTAAACTGAGACGTGTAGTGATAAACGTCTTTTTCATAACGGGAAATATAATCTTGCACCTTAAGTAGCTGCGCCACGTTTACATCAATCCCCTAATTAAAATTCCTCTAAAACTTTGTTCGCCGATGATTTCTCTATTATCATCGGCGTTTTCTTTCCTTTGATAAGAGTGATTTTTAAATAGCCTCTCTCCATGCTTGTATGTTCATATGCTACTGTGACTGCAAGGAAAAAGATAGTATTTTTTTATATTTAGGTTTGCTAGCAGGATGAACTTCAAAAAGGGCAAACGAACTTACTTGAAACTGTTCTTCAATCGACGTTTGCTTTAACTGTTCTTCCAAAAGTCCGGCTTCCCCTCCCCACTTCTTTGCAATCGTAATATGAGGACGATAAGGACGTTTTTCGTATAAGGAGCTCAGTTCTTCCCATACGGCCTGTATATCCCTTTGCAGATTCATAAGATTATCATTTGGCCTAAGGCTTACATAAAGTACTCTAGGCTTGTTATACGCACCGAACACATCGTACTGACCTGTCTGCAGCGAAAAACTTGAATGACGGGAGGCTACTTCTTTTAAGCGCGTAATCAGCTTTTCCTTTTTGTCATCTAAAAACCCTAAAAATTGTAGCGTTATATGATAATCGTCAGGGTATGTCCATTGTTTGAAAGGAAAAGGTATTAATTCCTTTGCCCAATTTTCTGCCTGATGTGCAATGGATACAGGCACGTTGATTCCAATAAAATAATGTTTATCGCCTTTCATCAAATCGCTCCTTTTCTTTTTATTATCTTTCCCCAAGTGGTTATGTTCAAAAAGAGCTAGATCTATTTTAAAGGCTTTTTCGGATGAAATAGAGAGGTTTTTCTGAAAATTTGTCATGTGCTTAAAAAATAAGAATTTGTGTTATCATAGAAACAATACAGAGAATTTTTATAAGAAAAGGATGAGAAAAATGAAAGTTGTTAACAATATGGCTGATTTGATTGGCGAGACACCCCTTGTTAAGTTGAATCGTCTTCAACCTGCAGATGGAGCATCCGTTTACTTAAAACTAGAGTTTTTTAATCCAAGCCGTAGTGTAAAAGACCGTGCTGCTTTTAATATGATCGTGGAAGCTGAAAAAGCAGGCTTGCTCAATGAAAATTCTACTATTATTGAACCAACGAGCGGAAATACAGGTATTGGCTTAGCTATGAATGCAGCGGCAAGAGGTTATCGTTCTATTTTAGTCATGCCAGATACCATGACTCAAGAACGAATTAACTTGTTAAAAGCATATGGTGCTGAAGTTGTTCTAACACCGGGTGATGAGAAAATGCCTGGAGCAATCCGCAAAGCACAAGAACTTACAAAAGAAATTCCAAATGCATTTATGCCCATGCAGTTTGAAAATAATGCAAACCCTGACGCACATCGAAAAACGACTGCTAAAGAAATTATTGAGGCAATGAACGAGTTAGGCAAAGACCTATCTGCTTTTGTTGCTACTGCTGGAACAGGGGGAACGATTACAGGAACTGGTGAAGTCCTAAGAGAAAACTACCCAAATATGACCGTTCATGTTGTGGAACCAGCTGGGTCTCCTGTATTATCTGGAGGAAGACCTGGGAAGCACAAGCTTGTAGGAACAAGCCCTGGGTTTATTCCTGATACGCTTAATGTAGATGTTTACGATGAAATTTTAAAAATTAAAGATGAACAAGCCTACGATATTACACGACGCTTGGCTTCTGAAGAAGGAATTTTAGTCGGTCCTTCATCTGGCGCTGCGTGCTATGCTGCTATCGAGGTAGCCAAAAAATTATCTCCTGATCAAGTGGTCGTATGTATTGCTTGCGATACAGGTGAACGTTACTTATCAAGCGACCTGTTCTCATTTGAATAATAAAAAAGCGAACGCAAAGGCGTTCGCTTTTTTATTTAGCTAATTCGTAAATAGCCTGTGCATAAATAGCGGTTGCACGAAGTAAATCTTCAATTACCATGTACTCGTCTTTTTCGTGCGCTACTTCTTCACGGCCTGGGAAAAGAGGTCCAAATGCCACACCCGCTTCTAATGCTCTGGCATATGTTCCTCCTCCAATTGAAATAAGTGTAGGTTCTTCATTTGTTTGTTCTTGGTAAACCTTTTGAAGCGTTTGAATAAGCTCATGTTTTTGATCGACGTGATGCGGTTTAGAATCTGTAAAATGTTTGATGGTCATTTGATAAGATTCACTTTTTTCTTTAATCGTATCAATAATATCGTCAATATGAGCTGATACAGGATAGCGAATGTTTAAACCAAAGTGCCCCGCTTCTTCTTGATTGTAAGACATGATTCCAACATTTATCGTTAAATCACCCGTGACCTCATCTTTGCGATTTAAGCCCATTTTTTCTCCTAGTGCATCTTGGACTAAATACGCATTTGCATAACCTACAAACTGATTAGCTTGTTCATCAAGTTCTAATGTGTGTAAAAAGCGAAGAAGCGTAAGGCCAGCATTTTTCCCTTTATCAGGCACACTTCCATGTGCTGAAACGCCTTCTAAAGTAAGTTTGTATTCACCGCTCTTATCTGTTATTGAACCTTTTAAAGACTGATCCTTTAAAAATTGATTATATTTATTTTCAATATCCGTTTCACTATGGAATTCAAGAACAGCTGTTGCAAGATCAGGAACCATATTGTAGCGTCGCCCAGAGACAAATGATGTAAGCTGAACGCTTCCCTTTGTTCCTTCAATTGGCTGCTGGCGAATTTCTACATCTGTAATGCCTTTTTCAGCAAAAATGATAGGAAAATCCGCATCCGGCGCAAATCCCATAGTTGGCATCTCTTCATGGTTGAAGTAGTGGTCTACACATCTCCAGTCACTTTCTTCATCCGTTCCAATAATTATTCGAACCCGTTTAGATAGAGGAAGCCCTAAATCTTTCACAATTTTCATCGCATAATAAGCAGCCATCGTCGGGCCTTTATCATCGATTGCTCCTCTAGCAAAAATTTTCCCGTCTTTTATTTCACCGCCGTATGGATCAACCGACCACCCGTCTCCTTCAGGAACAACGTCTACGTGACAAAGAATGCCAAGAAGGTCTTTCCCTTCTCCTGCCTCAATATGACCAGCATATCCGTCTACGTTCTTGACGGAAAACCCGTCATTTTTTCCTTTATTTAAAAGAAAGTGAAGCGCTTGAGCAATTCCAGGTCCGAATGGCTCTTCTTGTTTTTCTGTGCTTGTCAAAACACTTTTAATTTGTAGAAAACGCTGCGTCTCAGCTAGAATTTCAGCTTCTCTTTTTTGAACTTCCTCTTTCCAATTAATTGCGGTCATCTGTTTGTCTCCTTTTCCTGCTTTTACAGATTGTATCTATCATTACTATTGGTAAATTTAACTTTATCATACCTTTATATAGAAAGAAATAATTGTCTCTTTCCTTTCATATCAAAGGTTTACAGAGTCAAAATTCCGGGAAATAATTTGTAGGCACAATCGATAAAAACGGATTCTATTTGTTTATTGTTTACATATACTATAAAAAATGTGCAAATAGAGGAAGGAGATGTTACGAAAGGATTACATATTTATATCATTTTTTGTAAATATTGTGTTAATTTGCGTTTTCTCTTTTATTTTTCTGTCGATTTTGTGTACAATAAGAATAAGGACTGAAATAGTGCTTGACATCTCAGAGTTATAAAGAAGTTGTGCCTTACGAAAAACGAATAAGGAAGTGGTTTTTTGAAACCTTCAACTAATCGAATGCTAACTCGTATCAAATCGGTCTATATGTTCATTTGTAAAAATGGAACAGTTACAACGCAAGAGCTCGTAGACGAATTTGGTATTACACCAAGAACCATTCAGCGTGACTTGAATGTGTTAGCATATAATGATTTAGTTCGCAGCCCAAGTCGCGGTACATGGACGACTACGCAAAAGAAGGTCAAGATGTCATCCTAGTAAGTTTATTTCAAGGGTAGTAAGTGATTTATATATAGAGATAAAATTCTACGCAGTAGAAAGTCCAGACTTGGACGAGTGCATAGTCCCCCGCTCCATTTGCACGTCAAGCAGAGTTGGTACTCGTTTAAGTGCTTTAACGTGAAATGTTTCACTTGTCTAACAAAGTGGACAAAAAAAGGAACCATTTTAGACTTAGGTTCCTTTTTCTTTCGCCTCTTCTTAGGCATTTGATTGTTGTAATAAAGCTAGTTCCTCTTCCGTTAACTCCCTATACTCTCCTAAATCTAACGACTCGTCTAATAGCAAAGCTCCCATAGATAAACGTTTTAAATACGTTACTTTTTTTCCTCTTGCTTCAAACATACGCTTCACTTGATGAAATTTCCCTTCAACGATCGTTAATTCAATTTCTGATTCCACACCGCTTGTTAGTATCTTTAACTCTGCTGATTTTGTTACATATCCATCATCAAGAGTGACACCTTGTCTAAATGCTTCAGCATCTTCTTCAGTCACCGGTGCATTAATTTTTGCAAAATATGTTTTAGGAACGTGTTTTTTAGGAGATAGCAGCTGATGTGCAAGCTGACCGTCATTCGTCAGCAGCAAGAGCCCTTCTGTATCTTTATCTAAACGCCCTACCGGAAATGGGTCATACACAGCATCGTCAAGTTCAAGTAAGTCCAAAACTGTTTCATGAAGAGAATCTTCTGTTGCTGATATGACGCCTTGCGGCTTATGAAGCATAAAGTAAACAAATTCTCGGTAAGAAACGGCTTCGCCATGCACAGTTATTTCTTGTTCATCTGGATTAACGTGGACCTTAGCATCTTTAACTGCTGTACCGTCTACCTTAACAGCTCCAGTCTTTAAAAGACCTTTAACTTCTTTTCGGCTTCCGTACCCAATGGTAGAAAGCAATTTATCCAAACGCATGTAATATCCTCCTCTTTTTTGAAAAGAAGATGACTCTAACGAGTCATCTTCTTAGGCACTGCGCTGTTTATTTCGGCGCAGTATCTTTCGTTCAATTGCACCTGTTACCCTCGCTCCCATTACTTTTTCAAGCAGGCTTGAACGATAGGTGATAATAAAGTAAATAATGCCGCCTACTGCTGCTCCTATAATCGTAATAACAGTGGCAGAGAATCGTCCTGGCGTTGTAAACAGACCAATCACTGCTGCGACAATTTTTACGCTGATTCCCATAATCGCAACAAAAATGAGAATAAGCACAGAGCGTTTTATAAACTCACTGTAGTTATATTTTGCGTGTTTTTGAATAAGCGCAAACATATAAACAAGAGATACGATATAGCCTAGTGCTGTCGCTAAAACTGAACCAATCTCGTGGAACATAAGAATAAATGGAACGTTCACGACAATTTTCACAATCAATCCAAATAATAGACTTAAAACAGCATATTTTTGTTTGTTGATTCCTTGTAAAATAGCTCCATTAACCGTAAAAAATGAGAACAATAAAGCTACCGGTGCATAGTAAAGCAAGACATTTCCACCCGCATCGGATGCATCTGTTCCAAAGAAAAACGTATAGGCTGGGCCAGCTAAAGCCATTAATCCTACAGATGCTGGCAGCACAAGAAACATAATCGTTTGATATGTTTGATCAATTTGCTTTTGCAGTACGTTATAATCTTTATTCACAAAGGAACGTGTAATCGTTGGTACAAGAGTCAAACCGAACGCAGTAGCTAATGAAACGGGAATCATCACAAGCTTTGGAACATAAGACTGAACAATTCCGTTCATTGACTCTGCTATTTCTTTTTGTCCAGCCGCTACCATCGCACGGTTAAATGTGAATTGGTCCACATACTGATAAAGCGGAATAGCCAAGCTGACAAAGACATATGGCAATGAATACGTAAGCAGCTCTTTAAAAATGGATACGGTTGAAATACGCGTAGGCGTTACCGTCTGCTCGTTCACCATTTTATCAAGATAAGGCTTTCGTTTTTTCCAATACCAAATTAATACAGCCAGTCCAGCAAGAGCTCCTACAAAAGCCCCCATCGTAGCAAATCCAACGGCTAATGCAAGACTTCCATGGACAACTTTGATGACGATATAGGTAGATGCCAATAAAAAGACAACCCGCACAAGCTGTTCAACTACTTGTGAAACAGCTGTTGGTCCCATAGACTGGTGACCTTGGAAAAATCCTCGCATTAAACTCATCATCGGTACTACAATTAACGCAACACTAACCATTCGCATAACCATTACTACATCTTCTAAGGAGTTATTTAAATCAGAACCTCCCAGTGTAATTCTAGACATAACAGGAGCTAACGAATATAAAAGTAAAAATGCAAGTATTCCTGTGACAAGCATTAATTTCATGCCGGCCCGGTACATTCTTCTACTCGTATAGTAATCACCGAGTGCATTATATTTTGATACAAATTTCGATACCGCCATTGGCATACCGGCTGTAGCAATACTTAAATAAATAGCATATTGGTTATATCCGTAACCAAACAGTGCTCCCCCTACGGTTCCAACAAGGATCGCAAATGGAAATAAATAAATCATTCCCAAGATTCGGGATACATAGGTGCCAAGCGTTAGCACAAAGGTCCCTCTTAACAATTTTGAATCAGACATACGTTTGCCTCCGATACTTAATGTTACATAATGATAATAATGATAGAATTGAAAAGAAGCAAGTGACAGTATACACTAAGAAAGGTCTTATACTCACTCGCACTCGTCAACAAACTAAAAAACAAAGACTATAGCCCATTTTATCCAATGTTGAGAGATTTGTCAGTGAACAAACTAAAATTTTTTAAGAATAGACAGGTTGGTGAAAGTATGATATATGATGTAGTCGTAATCGGAGGAGGACCTTCTGGTTTGATGGCATCGATTGCAGCTGGTGAGTCAGGTGCAAACGTATTATTAATTGATAAAGGCAATAAACTTGGACGAAAGCTTGCCATTTCTGGAGGCGGACGCTGTAATGTGACAAACCGTCTTCCCATTGATGAACTTATTAAACACATTCCAGGAAACGGACGCTTTTTATACAGTGCGTTTTCTGTTTTTAATAACGAAGATATCATCTCTTATTTTGAAGGCCTTGGAATTAAATTAAAAGAAGAAGATCACGGTCGTATGTTTCCGGTCAGCAATAAAGCGCAATCTGTTGTTGACGCATTAATTAGCGAACTTCACCGTCTTCGTGTGACGATTCGCACAAACACAGCCGTTAAACGCGTAAACTATGAGAATAACACGGTAAAAGAAGTTGTGCTTCAAAACGGGGAAGCAATCCAAACGAAAAGCGTTGTGATTGCAGTAGGTGGAAAATCAGTACCTCATACAGGTTCGACAGGAGACGGTTATCAATGGGCAAAAGATGCGGGGCATAAAATTACTGAACTTTACCCAACAGAAGTTCCTATTACATCTAGCGAACACTTTATTAAAACCAAAACGCTTCAAGGTCTATCGCTTCGCAATGTAGGACTAAGCGTGCTTAATAAAAAAGGCAAACCTGTCATTACTCATCAAATGGATATGATTTTCACTCACTTTGGCATCTCTGGCCCTGCCGCTCTTCGCTGCAGCCAATATGTTGTTAAAGAGTTAAAGAAACAAAAAAGCAACACTGTTCAAATGTCTCTTGATTTATTTCCTAGCCAAAACGAAGAAGATATTTTCCAACAATTAGTCAGAACAACAAAAGAAGAGCCGAAAAAAGCAATTAAAAATGTCTTAAAAGGTTTTGTATCTGAACGCTATCTATTGTTTTTACTCGAGCAAGCAGGCATTGATAGCCAAGCGCTAGCAGGACAGCTTCAGCATGAGAAACTGAGAGAATTTGCAAGACTGTGCAAACGATTTGAATTTGCTGTAAACGGCACGCTTTCTTTAGAAAAAGCATTCGTAACAGGAGGTGGCGTATCCGTTAAAGAAATTCACCCAAAAGAAATGTCTTCGAAATTTATGCAAGGCCTTTACTTCTGCGGGGAAATTCTTGATATCCACGGATATACTGGAGGATACAATATCACTTCTGCTCTTGTAACAGGCCGTTTGGCTGGCAGTAATGCAGGAGAATTTGCAACAAGCCTAGCATAATATGCTAGGCTTTATACATCACCATGGCTGAAAAACAGTACACCTGCTCATCACGATCAACATCCACTGTCACTTGGTATTTAATATCAACGACGTCTTCATCCTCTAATTTCCGTAAAAATCGATTCACCGCAAATTCTAAATCTTTTTCATGCTCTTTATCAAACATTTTTACTTGTATCACAGCTTCTACCACCTTGTCCTATCAAATTTGTTTCAATCAGAATGGACTGTTTCTCTTGATGATGGTTTTTGTACGGATTTTCAATCTCTTACTACCTCTATTTTTATGAGGGCTTTTATAGATTTAGTCATCATTTGTTTTCCTGCTATCATTTTAGTCGGATGGCAGAAGTTTCATTCAAAAAAGAGGTTGAGACATAACTAAATTAATTCAATCTAAAGACGAACAAATGGGATACATGAGCTGAACCGCTTGTAACACGGCAGTCGATTTCCTTGCAAGAATTCGCTTTCCGCGGGCGGCCGGTGAGCCTCCTCCTCGCTTGCGCTCCTGGGGGGCTCACCTGTTCCGCTTTTCTCGCAGGAGTCGTCGCCTTGCCTTCCAATCAACTGCTAGAAGAAACGAAACAAATAAAACCTATGTTCACCATAACAAAAAAAATGAACCACTAATCAAACATGTTGATCAATGGTTCATTTTTCACTTCAGCTAAGATACTTTTGTCTCAGCCTCTTTTTTATTTATTAACCGTTTTTCCTTCCCACTCTAACATACCGCCAGCCATATTTGTTACTTTATATCCTTGTTCTTGAAGGTAGTAACATACGTTTTCACTGCGGCGGCCCGAACGGCAAATGAAAATATATTCTTTGTCTTTATCGAAATAATCCACATTAGCTGGAATATCATTCATACGAATGTGTTTAGCAGTTGGAATCATTCCTTCTGCTACTTCTTCATCTTCGCGCACATCAACTAAATGAAGTTCTTCTCCATTTTCAACACGTTTTTGAAGTTCTTCAGGCGTAATTACTTTTACTTCTTCCATCTTCGTCATTCCTCTCTATTCTTTCATTCAGCTTGCTATCGCTATTGTAGCAAATTCAAATACCTTTATGCCACAAAATAAGAAAAGCTTAAGCAGCAAGCCTGCCTAAGCTTTTCCAATCGTAGTTAAAGATTTAACTAAGCGCCTGATGTTAACCCGAAAGGCGGACATCAGGCGCTTAGGTCTAGAACAGAACCCCTGACAGCTCTTTAGTCAGGAGTTCTGTTCTACATCAATACTTAATTAGCTACGATGTTTACTAATTTACCAGGCACAGCAATCACTTTGCGCACTGTCTTACCTTCAATGAACTCTTTAACATCTTCATTAGCCATTGCAATATCTTGAAGCTCTTCACGAGATGCCTCAGCAGGTACGTTTACTTTCGCACGTACTTTACCGTTAATTTGAACGACAATTTCCACTTCATCATCTACAAGTTTCGCTTCGTCAAACGCAGGCCAAGCCTCATATGAAATTGTATCTTCGTGACCTAGTTTGCTCCATAATTCCTCAGTCGTATGAGGACAAATTGGTGCTAATAGCTTCACAAATCCTTCTACGTATTGCTTTGGCAGCACGTCAACTTTGTATGCATCATTGATGAATACCATAAGCTGGGAGATACCTGTATTAAAACGGAGGCCTTCGTAATCTTCCGTTACTTTTTTCACCGTTTGGTGATACACGCGTTCAAGCGTAGTGTCATTGCTTTCTTGAACCTTGCTGCTTAATTCACCGTTATCGTCAACAAGTAAGCGCCATACACGATCTAAGAAACGGCGTGCACCATCAAGCCCTTTTGTTGACCAAGCGATTGATGCATCTAAAGGCCCCATGAACATTTCATAAAGGCGAAGCGTATCTGCTCCGTGGCTTTCTACGATCTCGTCTGGGTTTACAACGTTACCTTTTGACTTACTCATTTTTTCGTTGTTTTCTCCAAGAATCATACCTTGGTTAAACAGTTTTTGGAACGGCTCTTTTGTTGGAACTACGCCGATATCATATAAAAACTTATGCCAGAAACGAGCATATAATAAGTGAAGAACAGCGTGTTCAGCTCCACCGATATAAATATCAACCGGCAACCATTCTTTTAATTTATCTGCATCTGCTAACGCTTCACTGTTTGTCGGATCAATGTAGCGTAAGTAATACCAGCAGCTGCCTGCCCATTGAGGCATTGTATTTGTTTCGCGGCGCCCTTTTTTGCCTGTTTCCGGATCTACAACTTTCACCCAGTCATCAATGTTTGCTAACGGAGATTCACCTGTGCCTGACGGTTTGATTTCAGTCGTTTTTGGTAACACAAGCGGAAGCTGATCTTCAGGAACTGCAGTCGTTGTGCCATCTTCCCAGTGGATAACAGGAATTGGTTCACCCCAGTAGCGCTGACGACTGAATAACCAGTCACGCAGACGGTATGTTACTTGTTTTTCACCTTTTTCATTTGCTTGAAGCCACTGAATCATATTTGAAATTGCTTCTTCTTTATCTAAACCATTTAAGAAGTCTGAATTAACGTGCTCGCCGTCGCCTGTATAAGCTTCTTTTGAAACGTCTCCGCCCGCTACTACTTCTTTAATAGGCAGTTCAAATTTAACAGCAAATTCATAATCACGCTCATCATGAGCCGGAACAGCCATAATTGCACCGGTGCCATAGCTCATTAGAACATAGTCAGCAATCCAAATTGGCATTCTCTCGCCGTTTACAGGGTTAATTGCATAAGCACCAGTGAATACGCCAGTTTTGTCTTTGGCTAAGTCTGTACGTTCTAAATCGCTTTTGCTTTTAATTTGATCTAAATACGCTTCTACTGCTTCTTTTTGTTCGGCTGTTGTAATTTTTTCCACAAACGGATGTTCAGGTGCTAAAACGGCATACGTTGCCCCAAATAGCGTGTCAGGACGCGTTGTGAACACAGTAAACGTGTCGTCGTATCCATCGATTGTGAAGTGCACGTGAGCTCCTTCAGAGCGGCCAATCCAGTTGCGCTGCATTTCTTTAATACTTTCTGGCCAATCAAGCTCATCTAAATCTTCTAGTAAACGATCTGCATAAGCTGTGATTTTAAGCATCCACTGCTTCATTGGACGACGCTCAACCGGATGTCCCCCACGCTCACTTTTGCCGTCAATCACTTCTTCGTTCGCAAGTACTGTTCCTAGAGCAGGACACCAGTTAACAGCTACTTCATCCACATAAGCTAAGCCCTTTTTATATAGCTGTAAGAAAATCCACTGCGTCCATTTGTAGTAGTTTGGATCAGTTGTATTAATTTCTCGCTCCCAATCGTAAGAGAAACCTAACGATTTGATTTGACGACGGAAATTATTAATGTTAAGTTCAGTGAATTCAGCCGGGTCGTTTCCTGTATCTAATGCATACTGTTCAGCAGGTAGTCCGAATGCATCCCATCCCATCGGATGAAGTACATTGTATCCTTGCATACGCTTCATACGAGATAAAATATCCGTTGCTGTATAACCTTCTGGATGCCCAACGTGTAAACCAGCGCCAGATGGATAAGGGAACATATCTAATGCGTAAAACTTACGCTTTCCTTCATCTTCTGTTGTTCTAAATGTTTTATTTTCTTCCCAAACTTTTTGCCATTTTTGTTCGATCTTTTCATGATTAAAAGCCATACATAATCCTCCTTGTACGCTCCAGCTGTATTTAATTAAACTAAAAAACCCCTCATCCCTCAAACAAAGGGACGAGAGGTTGAATAAACTTCCCGCGGTACCACCCAAATTAGCACAATTATGTACTCACTCATTTTCCTTAACGCGGATAGACGGCAAATGTTACTTTACTTCACATTTACAACTCCAAGGTGAGTTCATGAACGCTCGTTTGCTGACTCGCACCAACCGTCAACTCTCTTAGCTCGCTTCGTTCACTACTATTCCTTATCATAGTTTTTACATCATACTACCTTGTATTGTAAATAATATGTTCGTAAACTGCAAGTTGTTCAACGGATTTTGTAAAAGTTTCTGCACTGCAGCACTGCTTTGTTGCTAAATCCTCTCTTTCATTCTTATATATGAACAACTTCTCCCAAAAACATACATCCACGGCCAAACAAAAAAGGATTGAGACATAATTAAATCAATCCAATTTAAAGACGAACAAATGGGATAAATGCGCTAGTATGAATCTCTTGGTTACACCACTGTTGATTTCCGTGCAAGACTTCTCTTTCCGCGGGCAGCCGATGAGCCTCCTCGTTGCTTACACTCATGCGGGGTCTCACCTATTTCAGGAGTCTTTGTCTTTGTCTTTCCCTCCACTCCACAGCTAGAAGCACCTAAACAAATGAAACCTACGTGCACCATAAACATGAAAAAATCCGAACGATTCATCGTTCGGATCTTCCTTCAACTAAAATACTTTTATTCCTGTCCCTGCTTCCTTTAGCTGCTATTATTAAATGCCCAATCCAAAAGAAAACAGGATAATCGCAAGTACAAGACCAACAAGCGGCACAATCACCGTCATTGCTGCAACTGATCCATACGCATCTTTATGAGTTTCTCCGCAAATAGAATTAATTGTTGTTACGACATAACCATTATGAGGCAAGGAATCTAATACTCCAGAGGAAATAGCTACTACGCGATGGAGAGCTTCTGGATTTACACCAGCATCTAGATAGTGAGGCGCTAAAATTGGCAAAGCAATCGCCTGACCTCCTGAAGCCGAACCTGTCATCCCCGCGATAACACTCACGGCAATAGCTCCCCCAATCAACGGACTTCCTGGAATATGCGTCATGGCATCTACAGCCACTCCAAACGCGGGAACAGCCTTAGCAACTCCTCCAAAACCTACGACAGCGGCTGTATTCCCAATAGCAATTAACGCACCCAGCGTTCCTTCTGAAGCTGCATTCCAAAATCCTTTAAAATGCTTTCGGTTCACAATATAAGTGACAATGATCCCGCTTAAAAGTGCGACAATCAACGCAGATTGCTGAAGTGGCTTATGAAGTGCAAAAGAAATAATGAGCACGACCACAAGCGGAAGCAAACTTAATAAAGGATTAGGAAGAGACTGATTTTCCGTTACTACTGGATCTTTCTCGCGTGATATAAAACGCTCTCCATTTTTAACTGCTTTTGAAATCAAGCGCTTTAACCACCAGTAGCCGAATACAGCCATCACTACTGCTACAACTAAACTAACTTCCCATCCTGCATACGGACTAGTCTTCAAATATTCAATTGGAATCCAGTTTTGGATTTCAGGCGACCCAGCTGAGGTCATCGTAAACGTAACTGAACCGAATGCTAAAGCAGCAGGGATAAACCGCCTCGGCAAATCGGCTTGTTTGAATAAGCTTAAAGCCATTGGATAGACAGAGAATGCTACTACAAACAGACTGACTCCTCCGTATGTTAAGACCGCACAGGCAAGGACAATCGCCAACACTGCTCTTTTCATTCCTAGTTTACTAACAATCCAGCGAGAAACACTATCAGCAGCCCCGCTGTCTTCCATCACTTTTCCAAAGACGGCGCCCAATAGAAACATTAAATACCAAGAAGCAATAAATCCTGTGAAACCAGACATGTAATTTCCAACAAAATTTGCTTCTCCTTCTTTCACCAGCTGCGGAAATAAAGGCATTCCGCTTGTTAACGCAACAACTAAAGCACTGAGCGGACCTGCTATAAATAAATTCATGCCTCTCATCGTTAGTACAATGAGCAGCAATAACCCTCCAATTAATCCAATCATACTAAGCATGTTCTAGCCCCCCATGAAGTCATATAATTAGAAAACGCTTACATATTTACAGGTATATACTCCTTTCTTTGCTTGTCACAACCCTTACTATATTATTAAAGGAATACTGAAGACATTCCTACGTTTATTTAACAGTCAAAAATAAAACCACCTCTATTTATTTAGAGATGGTTAATGAACGCTGACGTTTTTCTTTTAATTTATAATCGTATATCCATGTTGTACACATGCTGAATAGCAATAGCCCAATTAATAAATAGCACAGCGTAGACATATTAAACGCATCGAAAATAACGCCTCCAAAGAGAGGACCAATCATTTTACCTGCAGTAGCCATGCTGTTAACTACGCCTTGATAAAATCCCTCTTTTCCAGATGGAGCCAACTGACTTGCAACAGCTGGAATGGCTGGCCAAACGAACATTTCTCCAATTGTTAACACAACCATTGCTGTTAAGAACTGCGGAAATGTTGTAGCATTCACCACGATAACAAAAGAAGCCACAAAAATAACCGTTCCAATTAGGACCTGTACTTTTAACGTTTTTGCTACTTTTTGAATGATGGGTACGATCAAAGGCTGACCGACTACAATTAAAATCCCGTTAATCGTCCAAAGCAAACTGTAGCTAGAAAGAGGTATATTCAGCTCACGCGTATGCGTAGCAATCGTTGTTTGCCACTGAACATACGCAACCCAGCATAAGACATACCCCGTACATAAAATAAGAAGAGCAGTCAGCTTCGTTTTATGCCCAATGCTCCCTGCTTCATTAAGGACATTCGTTTGTCCAACGGTAACCGAAATATGACGATATGAAAAAATAGCAATAAGCAGAAAAATAACGTATAAAATTGTATTAGCTAAGAAAATATACGTAAATGAATAAGACGCTACAATGCCCCCTACCGCGGCGCCAATAGCTACTCCTGCATTTTGAGCAACGTACATCGCATTAAATGCTTTTCTTCCGCCTTGTGGCCAAACGGACCCTGCCATTGCATACATAGATGGAAACACAATACCAGATCCAAACCCTACAACAACCAAGAGAACAACGTATGTAGGCCAACCATGGAAAAACACGAGTCCCACTAATGCAATAAGAGTAATAATAATTCCTGATAAAATGGATTTATATCCTCCGATTTTGTCAAAAAGAGTTCCTCCAAGCAAATTTCCTACTACGCTTGCAGCAGAATTCAGCATAAGAACAACTCCTGCGACGGATAACGACTTTCCTAAATGTTCATTTATATAAATGGTATTGAGAGGCCATAAAAATGAAGCTCCCGTTACGTTTACAAGCATACCAATAATCAAAAACCAAAGTGATTTGGGCATTGATCTCCCCCCTATCTATTCGAATGCCAACGTACATTCTAGTCTTTTCTTAAAGGGTTCGCAATGCTTTTACATATAGACAATTTATTTGAAATTCGCTGACTATTTAAAAAGGTGATTTCACATGACAATATCATGCAAAATCACCTTTTTACCGCTTACTTTTGCTTCGAACGAACCGGTTGTGCACGCTTGCTGTTTCGTGCTTTTAATTCTTTTACTGGATCAAAATCTTTTCCTAGCTCAATGTCATTGCTGTTGATCCCGTTTTTTGTTTTTTGTTCCGGATTATTTTGATTTGAACGCGTTGCCATAAAATCCTCTCCTTAATGCTGAGTTGTGATCAATTTATTTTGCAGCTGCTGAACTTGCAGGCGCATGCGATATAGCTGCTCTCTTTGCTGTGCATTTGCACTGTGAGAAAACTCTTCAATTTCTTTATAAGCATTTTCTAATTTTTCCTGTGCTTTTGTATATTCAGTGTCGTTATAATGTTCTTGCTTCATGCCTTCCTGCAACTGGCCTTGTCCAAAGCGAATAGCATCTTCACACTGTTGCATAAGTTGATCCACTGCTTGACGAGTTGTCATTCTCTATTCCTCCTATTCGTTCATTTCTGTCTTATTTTGCGCAACTTTACTTCCCTTTACGACAAGAAGAACCTGTTAAATATAAGCATCCTTAAATTTGTTTGGCACTTTTTCACGTTTTTGATACAATTTGTTGATGTATATTGCATGTAAAAAGGAGGTTGCTGATTTGAATCAGACAAACCCGTTTCCGTATAAATCTGAAAACAAACGTTATCATACCTGGAATTACCACTTACGTAACCACTTTGGCCATAAGGTATTTAAAGTAGCCTTAGATGGAGGATTTGATTGTCCAAACAGAGATGGCACAGTAGCTCACGGCGGCTGTACGTTTTGCAGTGCTGCCGGTTCGGGGGATTTTGCCGGAAACAGAGCGGATGACCTTGTGATACAATTTAATGAAATCCGTGAAAAAATGCATCATAAATGGAAAGACGGAAAATACGTTGCTTACTTTCAAGCATTTACTAATACTCATGCTCCTGTCGAGGAGCTTCGTGAAAAATATGAAGCCGTCTTAAAGCTTCCCGGAGTTGTTGGGCTTTCTATCGCCACGCGCCCTGACTGTCTCCCCGACGATGTGGTGGAATACTTGGCTGAATTAAATGAACGAACTTATCTATGGGTAGAACTTGGACTGCAAACTGTTCATGAACGAACTTCACTGCTTATCAACCGGGCACACGATCATCAGTGCTATGTAGATGGCGTAGCAAAGCTCAGAAAACACGGTATTCGCGTTTGTTCTCACATCATTAATGGTTTGCCTTTAGAAACACCTGATATGATGATGGAAACGGTACGTGAAGTAGCAAAATTAGACGTTCAAGGAATTAAGATTCATCTGCTTCATTTACTAAAAGGAACTCCTATGGTCAAACAGTATGAAAAGGGCCTTGTTGAATTTCTTTCATTTGAAGAATATGTAAAGCTTGTATGCGATCAGCTCGAAGTAATCCCTCCTGAGATGATTGTTCATCGTATTACAGGCGATGGACCGATAGACCTCATGGTTGGACCGATGTGGAGCGTAAATAAGTGGAGCGTATTAAATGCCATTGATCAAGAGCTCGAACGTCGTCAAAGCTATCAAGGAAAATCTTATGAAAAAGAGTTGATGGAGAGATGAAAATAGAACGTATCCTGCCTTTTGCCCGCACATTGCTCATTAATGCTGTGGCTCAAGGAGATGTCGCGATTGATGCCACAGCAGGAAATGGACATGATACATTGTTCTTAGCTAACTTAGTCGGAGATACAGGTCATGTATATGGATTTGATATTCAACCTCAAGCCATTCAAGCAACTCAGCAGCGATTGACAGAACACCATGTAGAAAACAGAGTAACACTTATCCAAGAAAGCCATAGCAATATAAACATGCTTCCTCGTTCTATTAAAGGACGAGTCAAGGGCGCTGTCTTTAATTTAGGTTATTTACCAGGTGGAGATAAAGACATTGTCACCACTTCTGAAACAACAATCTCTGCAATTGAGCAGTTACTTGATTTGTTAGCAGCTGAAGGAGTGATTGTGCTCGTTATTTATCATGGACACGAACAAGGGAAACAAGAAAGAGACGATTTACTAACGTATGTCCAAAATCTTGATCAAAAAGACGTTCACGTTTTACAATATCGTTTCATGAATCAGCAAAACAACCCTCCCTTCATCATTGCTATTGAAAAAAGATAAGCCGCATATGGCTTATCTTTTTAACATTCGGTACAAGCGTCCGTTGATATAGAAAAAGTAGCTGAGGGCTCCCCCCGCTTTTATTAACCTACGTGCATTCACATGAACATGTTTTTGTGCCCGCACTTTTTGATCCGACAAATAAACGCCCAAGAGTCCTTTATAGATAAAGCAGTGAAAGTGATAATCCGGCAGTTTTTTAGCATATTCGTCCGCTTTTACGACAAAATGCAAAAAGCGATCCATCATTTGCTGATAATGAGGATAATAAAAACAAAAGTTCAAATCTCCTCCTGCTTTATCTTCTTCTTGGTCAATTAAATAATCGAGTAAAATATGTAAGCCTTGAATATAAGGAAAATATCCTGCTTTTATTTTCTGCGTCATTTCTTCGGTCATCTCTTCTTGAAAGCTATAAGCAACTAAACAAAAAATTCCTAACGTTGAACCAGAGCACGCTGAAAATTCATACCACTCCATTTCAGGAACACTGTGCCTGTGAGCATCGAACCAATTCTCTAATCGTGGAACTCTTTCCTTGATTTCAACATGCTTATGTATTTGCAAATCACAATAATAATTAGCTAGTTCTAATAAATGTGAAGAGACTATATGGTAATTACAAGCTTTTCGCAAGGACTGCTGACAAGTCTGGACAAGTCCGGCTAAGTATCCTCCGTCGTCTTTATCCGCTCGAAAACGATAGTAATCCCCAAGAGGTGCATGAGGAGTCAACGCATCTGGCATCGATTCATGTAAGGCGGCAAAATCTTTAGGGTCTAGCGAATTGCTGCGGTCACATAAGTTATCTAAGTAATCGCTGATTGTTTGGTAGGCAACAATAAATTTCACGCATTCAATCATGTTTTCTTTCGCTAAAATCGATAGGATACCGCCTCCTTCACAATGAAAAGTTTTTGTATCGATACTTGCCAATGCTTGAGTACGCAATTCTTTATTAGGAATCTCTTTTGCTCGTTCGCGCCAATGATTAAGCTCATGATGAACGACAGGAAACACTTCTCGATAAATTTTTCTCATTAATGAAATAGGATGAGACGGAATCTTCATTTATTTTCACCTCAATTTCTTACCGCACTTATTAAATGTGAAGATCGACAAAACTTTTCGCATATGTAAAAACGTATTCTCTTTCAGGCTCATTAAAGATTTCGTGATACAGCTGAGACCATTCTTTGTAGATTTTTTCACTTAGCTCTATTTCATCAAACCACTGCCTAACAATCAGCTTTTCAATAATTTTATCTTCTCCTGCCTGCATCACAAGAAGCGGGACATCAGGCAAACGATCGATATCTTTAAAAGCTAAGTTGACAGCTTGGATCAATTCCCGGTACCATCTTACAGAAACTTTTGTAACATACAGTGAGTCATTTTCATCTTCATCTCGAACTTCTTGGTTTCTTGTTGCTTTTTCAACAGTGAGACCTAAATCGAAAAGTTTGTTCGGCATGACTTTATTTAACCCTTTAGATAGCATATCTAAATAAGCCGGTACTTGCTCTTTTAATCCTAGACAAGGAGAGGAAAGAATCGCACCCCATATAGGGAGGTTTTTTGTCTGGAGCGTACGAATAACCGCCAGTCCTCCCATACTGTGACCTAACAGGAAAATAGGCAAATCATATTTTTGCGCTTCACGTACCCATTCTTCCACTTCATACACATATTCATCAAAGGATAGGATATGTCCTCTTCTTCTTGTTGTTAAGCCTTGGCCAGGAAGGTCTCCCATAATTACGTGCATTCCAACCGAACGCCACATCTCAATCAGCCAGCGATAGCGTCCGTGATGCTCCGCTGCTCCATGGACCATGACAATAACGCCTTTTGGATTTACTGCTTCCCATTTATGCATTTGAGTTACTCCTTCTTCCTTTTTTTGTTTACCTGCTTAAAAAACCTTTGTACACTTACATTAGAAGATTTACTACTTTTTTTCAACTAATAAAGGGAGATGATTTGATGATTTATCCGTATAAAGAAAAAATGCCTACCATTGCACCCAGCTGCTTCATCGCAGACTATGTCACGATTACTGGAGATGTCACCATTGGTGAAGAAAGCAGCATTTGGTTTAACACTGTTATTAGAGGAGATGTTTCACCTACGATTATTGGTAAACGAGTAAATATACAAGATCAATCAACACTCCATCAAAGCCCAAATGCTCCATTGCTTATTGAGGATGATGTGACAGTAGGACATCAAGTTATTTTACATAGCTCCATCATCCGCAAACGCGCGCTCATTGGCATGGGTTCTATTATTTTAGACGGTGCAGAAATTGGTGAAGGTGCTTTTGTCGGTGCTGGAAGCTTAGTGCCTCCCGGTAAAAAAATACCACCTAATACTCTCGCACTCGGCCGACCTGCTAAAGTGATCCGCACTCTGACAGAAGAGGATTTAAAAGATATGCAGCGCATTCGTACAGAATATGTAGAAAAAGGGCAGTATTATAAGTCTATTAAGAAATCTGATTCTTCATTATAAAGGAAACGTTCCCTCAGAAAGTCACACTGAGGGAATTTTTTTAGTATCTCCACAAACTCTCCAATCATGTTCTATTCTCTCCACAATTGTAAAGAAATTTCCATATTAATTTACATCGTTTTAGTACTGCCTCCACAATTAAAGATTAAACTGAATAATAAAGACGTATTTATTGAAAAGGGAGCGACTCTATGAAAGCCAAGTTAATTCAGTATGTATACGATGCCGAATGCCGATTATTCAAAAGCGTAAACCAACATTTTGATCGAAAGCACTTAAATAGATTTTTACGTTTACTAACTCACGCCGGAGGAGCCACTTTTACCATTGTGATAGCGTGCTTGCTTCTATTTCTGTATCCTTCATCCGTCGCTTACGCTTGTGCGTTTTCTCTAGCCGTTAGTCATATTCCAGTCGCCATTGCTAAAAAACTATATCCGAGAAAACGACCTTATATTCAATTAAAACATACAAAAGTGTTAGAAAATCCATTAAAAGATCATTCATTTCCATCTGGGCATACAACAGCTATTTTTTCGTTGGTTACCCCTCTTATGATTGTTTATCCAGCCTTCGCTGCTGTTCTTTTGCCTCTTGCAGTAATGGTAGGAATTTCAAGAATTTATCTTGGCCTGCACTATCCGACAGATGTCATGGTAGGTCTGATACTGGGCATCTTTTCGGGTGCTGTTTCACTGAACATATTTTTAACTTAATTGATAGGAGGAGTACTAATGAGAATTGCTTTATTTACGGATACATTTGCTCCAGAAGTTAACGGAGCTGCTAAAACACTTTATCAGTTTACTCAGTACGTCAAATCAAAGCAAATTCCCATCCAGGTATTTGCTCCTGAATTTGCTCATGATCAGTCATTTTCAACGTATGTTCACCGTTCGCCCAGCATGCCGTTTTTCCTTTATCCAAACAGCCGCTTTTCATTGCCAAACGTTCTAAAAATTAAAAAGCAGCTGCAGGCATTCAATCCTTCTATTATTCATTTGGCCACTCCTTTTACAATGGGGCTTTGCGGCTCCTATTACGGGAAAAGATTAGGTGTTCCTCTTGTCGGCTCTTATCATACCAATTTTGATGATTATTTATCTCACTATGAACTTGAAAAAATGCGTGTACCACTGCAAAAATATATGAAATGGTTTTATAAACCTGTACAAAAAATATTCGCTCCCTCTGAAGTGACCAAACAGCAGCTAGAAGAACAAGGGTTTCACAACGTAGATATTTGGTCGCGAGGAGTAAATCATAAATTATTTCATCCCCACTATGACCGCTTTGATATTCGTATTAAATATAATATAAAAAAACCCTACATTTTAACGTATGTAGGAAGATTAGCTAAAGAAAAAAACGCTGATTTTTTAATAAAAATCGCACGATCTCTACCTGATCATATCCGCCATCAAATTCACTGGGTTATTGTGGGAGACGGCCCTTTAAAAGAACAAATGCAGCAGCAAGCATCTGAGCATATGACATTTACAGGCTTCCTTGAAGGTAAGCAACTTGCTCATATCTATTCATCATCTGATTTGTTTGTTTTTCCTTCAGAAACAGAAACCTTCGGAAATGTTGTACTGGAATCTCTTGCTTCTGGAACTCCTGTAGTGGCAGCAAATGCAGGAGGAGTTAAACAGATGGTTCAGCACGGGCGAAACGGCTACCTTTGCAAACCTCACTCCTTAGAAGAATTCAGTTCGGCTATTACAGATTTACTCGATGATTTGCATCAGCGTCTTCACTTTGGCCATGCAGCGAGACAATACGCTCTTACTCAATCATGGGACGCCATTTTTCAGCATTTGCTTTCAGAATATGAAAGTGTCGTAGAAAAATCTGCTGCAGGTATTCAATGGGCATAAAAAAATCTCCGTTTTCACGGAGATTTTTTTATTATTTAGCTAAAGCTTGAGTTTTTAATGCTTCCGCTTTGTCTGTGAACTCCCAAGGAAGCTCCACATCCGTACGACCAAAGTGGCCGTAAGCTGCTGTTTGCTTATAAATTGGGCGACGTAAATCAAGCATTTTAATGATGCCTGCTGGACGTAGGTCAAAGTTTTTGCGTACTACGTCTACTAGTACTTCTTCAGAAACTTTTCCTGTACCGAATGTATCAATTGAAATAGATACTGGTTGTGCAACACCAATTGCATATGCTAGTTGTACTTCACATTTATCGGCAAGATCAGCTGCTACAATGTTTTTCGCAACATAACGAGCTGCATAAGCTGCTGAACGGTCTACTTTTGTTGCGTCCTTACCAGAGAATGCACCGCCGCCGTGACGAGCATATCCGCCGTAAGTATCAACGATAATTTTACGACCAGTTAAACCAGCATCTCCTTGAGGACCGCCGATTACGAAACGTCCTGTTGGGTTAATGAAATACTTTGTATTTTCATCAATTAACTCGTTTGGAACAACTGGATTAATAACATATTCTTTTAAGTTACGTTGAATTTGCTCTAACGTTACTTCTGGGTGATGCTGGGTTGAAATAACAATTGTATCGATGCGAACAGGTTTGTTGTTTTCATCATATTCAACTGTTACTTGTGTTTTACCATCCGGGCGAAGGTAAGGAAGAATTTCTTCTTTACGTACTTCTGTTAGACGGCGAGCAAGTTTATGAGCTAATGAAATTGGAAGAGGCATTAATTCTTTTGTTTCGTTACATGCATAACCAAACATTAACCCTTGGTCTCCAGCTCCGATTGCTTCGATTTCTTCATCTGACATTTGACCTTCACGTGCTTCTAACGCTTGGTCTACACCAGCAGCGATATCAGCTGACTGCTCGTCGATAGATGTTAATACTGCACAAGTTTCAGCATCAAATCCGTATTTTGCACGAGTATAGCCAATTCCTTTAATTGTTTCACGAACTGTTTTAGGAATATCCACGTAAGTAGAAGTTGTAATTTCACCACTTACTAAAACTAAACCAGTTGTTACGCTTGTTTCACAAGCAACACGAGCATTTGGATCCTTTGCTAGGATAGCATCAAGAATTGAGTCAGAAATTTGGTCACAAATTTTATCGGGATGTCCCTCTGTAACAGATTCTGACGTGAACAGACGACGTTGTGTTGACATCAGTTTTCCTCCTTATAAATACGATACATTGTGATACGGTACTCATTCCCTTATTTTCACTACACGTTAAAAAATATAAAAAAACCTTTCCTTGTATCGAGGAAAGGTATCAAATTCTACATAAGCCTTTCACTCTTATCGATCAAGGTTGTGCCCTTGCATCAGGTTAGCACCTTATCGTCTACACAAAAAAATGACGATGGTTGCTGGGTTTCATAGGGCCTGTCCCTCCACCAGCTCGGGATAAGAGAGTATCCGTTCAAGGACATATAATACATGAAAAAGCGCTTCACTGTCAACAACATTCAAATGGAAATCATCTCTTTATGTTTGAATGTGTTTTAATGTAACATACTCAAATTCCGAAATAGTACATCTTATTAAGAATCATCACTAAGTTTAGTTAATAAGACAGATCAAAATGAGGCTTTCACTTAAAATAGCTTCACTTTTTTTGCTCCTATCACATATACATGTGTCTAAAATAGGTATAACGTACATTTTTTTATAATACACAAACATTTTTAGTTAAATAGTATAGAATAATTAAATAAATGTGTTATACTAATTATAAATTTCAAACATTAATGAATAAATAATAGCTAAAAAAGGAAGGTAGTGCACATGAGTACTGTTGATATGTCTATCGAATTAAATGGTTTGCTTCAATTAAAAACAACAAAACACCAATTATCTGTTCCACAACTTGTTGAAAAAATTCTAGCTCGACGCGAAGGAACGCTGACTTCTACAGGTGCTGTGTCAGTCGAAACCGGAAAATATACAGGTCGCTCTCCTTTAGATAAATTTATTGTAAGCGATGCTGTGTCTTCAAAAACGGTTGAATGGGGACCTGTCAATCAGCCAATTTCTGCTCAGCGATTCGATGCGCTATACAAAAAAGTCTTAACCCACTTAAAGAAGCAGGATGAACTTTTTGTTTTTAATGGATATGCTGGAGCTGATAAAAAGTATCAGTTACCAATTCAAGTAGTTAATGAATTTGCATGGCATAACCTATTCGCTCAGCAGTTATTCATTCGCCCTTCAGCCGAACAAAAAACAAATGATGATATGAAGCCGTTTACAATTGTAGCAGCTCCAACGTTCAAAGCTGATCCTGAAACAGACGGGACGAATTCTGAAACCTTCATTATTCTTTCGTTAGAGCGACGCATTGTGCTAATTGGAGGAACTGAATACGCTGGTGAAATGAAAAAATCTATTTTCTCAGTGATGAACTTCTTGCTTCCTCAAAACAATATTCTATCCATGCACTGTTCTGCCAACGTAGGAGAAGAAGGTGACGTTGCATTATTCTTTGGTTTATCTGGAACGGGTAAAACAACGCTTTCTGCTGATGCAAACCGTCGTTTAATCGGAGATGACGAGCACGGTTGGTCAAGCTCTGGTGTATTTAATATTGAAGGAGGATGCTACGCGAAGTGCATTCAGCTTTCCGAAGAAAAAGAACCGCAAATTTTCAATGCAATTCGCTTCGGCGCCGTACTGGAAAATGTAGTGTTAAATCAAAATACGAAAGTAGCAGATTACAATGATAATAGTTTAACAGAGAATACTCGTGCCGCTTATTCAATTGACTCTATTGATAATACGGTATTGCCAAGCGTTGCTGGGCACCCTACAGCTATTGTCTTTTTAACTGCTGATGCTTTCGGCGTCTTGCCTCCAATCAGCAAGCTTACAAAAGAACAAGCGATGTACCATTTTCTGAGCGGATACACTAGTAAGTTAGCTGGAACAGAGCGCGGCGTAACATCGCCACAGGCTACTTTCTCTACATGCTTTGGTGAGCCTTTCTTACCTCTTGCTCCAACAACTTATGCAGAAATGCTAGGAAAGAAAATCGATGAACATAATGTAAATGTCTACCTTGTAAATACTGGATGGACCGGTGGTGAATACGGCGTCGGCGAACGAATGAAGTTAAGTTACACTCGAGCTATGGTTCAAGCAGCTCTTGAAGGAGAACTAGCTAATACCGAAACAGTAACAGACGCTATTTTTGGTTTATCGATTCCAACTCATGTTCCGGGAGTTCCTGATGAAGTGCTTCAGCCTTCTAAAGCATGGAACGATGCAACAGCTTATAATCAAAAAGCAACTGAGCTTGCTGCTAAATTCAAAGCTAATTTCAAGCGTTTTAATGATGTGGCATCTGATATTTCAACATTAGGCGGACCTAGGGTCTAATAAAAAACCGATCGTCTTAGAGACGATCGGTTTTTTAGTTAGTCGAATGTAATTTTGTCAGTTCATATGTGACAATGGTTTTTTCCTGCTCCATTTCTACCTTACGCACAACAGCAGTTCCAATACATTCTCCAGTTTTCGTTTTGTGAATGTTTAATGGAATATCTAACGGATACAAGCGATATCCTTTTTTCTCAATTTGAAAAATGTTATCCGTTACACGTTTTTCGTTGCCTTTTGTCACAATCATTGTATTTAATTCTAGCGGCATCCCCATTTTTTCTCACTCCTCACTGTTATTCTACTTGTTTTCTCTATCGTAGCATATCTTTTATTGCGCTTTCATCCACTTCGTTAACTTCTTCACCGTTTCTCGGTTTTCTTTTGGTGGAAAAGCATGTGGAAAGTTTTCGAAGTACCAGCTGGTAACTTTTTTATTGGACTTCTTTAATTTAGATTCGAGCTGATAGGAATGATCAATCGATACGTTTTTATCTTCTAAACCATGAATAAGCAAGACCGGCGGCTCGACGAGATGAGCACGATGCAAAGGTGTCCTCCATTCATATCTTTCAGGATATTTAGAAGGAGTTCCTCCAATCACTCGCTTCATCATTCTTCTTAAATCTTCTCTTTCTTCATATGTCAGCACCATATCCGTGACACCTCCCCATAACACAAGAGAGCGGCTGTCGTTTTTTTCAATGGCTGTGAGTAAAGCCATCACTCCCCCTCTTGAAAACCCAAAAATATGAATGCGGTCACGGTGGACGTTAGGGAGCTGTTTCAATAAATCGTAAGCAGCAAAAGCATCGTAACGATCATCTCCTGCAAAATCTTCGTTTCCTTCGCCTCCTTGATTTCCCCTATAGAACGGAGCCATCACAATAAAACCTTGAGAAGCAAATTGAATGAGTCGAGCAGGACGAACCGTTCCTACGTTCTTAATACCTCCTCTTAAGTATAAAAAGCCGTCATACATTCCTTTTTCTTTTGGCTCTGCGAGCATTCCTTTAATCTTAAGCCCTTGACATGCATATGTAATCACCCACAGCGCCACGCGAGGGTTTGATGATGGGAAACGCTGTTTATGAAGAATTGTTCCATCTTTCATTTTTTTCCTCCATTCTTTATATGACTGGTATATTTTTTCCCGCCACGGTGGACTTTCAATCGTTGGCTAATACTTCTTTGATTTTCCACATAGTTATGTAGGCACTCACCTTCTTCTACTTTCTTACATACATTATCATAAAATATTTTATTCTTTTAAGGAGGTTTGCTTTATGAAACCAATCAAATGGCTCTTTTCTTTGCTTGCTATTATGATTTTACTCATCCCAATAATTAGCTGCGGCAAAACAACATCTGTACAGACGGTTCGTGTCGGCGAAGTAACTCGCTCTATCTTTTATGCTCCCCAGTACGTTGCTATTTCAAAAGGCTTTTTTGAAGAAGAAGGACTAAAGGTAGATTTAAAAACAACGTGGGGCGGAGATAAGACAATGACGTCACTTTTATCTGACGGCATCGACGTCGCCTTAGTCGGCTCGGAAACTTCAATCTACGTATATGCACAGGGGTCTAGTGATCCCGTCATCAACTTTGCACAACTAACCCAAACCGACGGAACATTTCTAGTATCGCGTAAAAAGGTCGATCAATTCTCATGGGATCAGCTTAAAGGCAAAACGTTTCTTGGTCAACGTAAAGGCGGCATGCCGCAAATGGTAGGGGAATATGTGTTGAAACAGCATAATATTGATCCTAAAAAAGATGTAAAACTCGTTCAAAACATTGATTTTGCTAACGTTGCGAATGCTTTTGCTTCTGGTACTGGAGATTATGTTCAATTATTTGAGCCAACGGCTAGTATTTTAGAGCAACAAGGAAAAGGACATATCGTTGCTTCCTTCGGAAAAGAATCAGGAACAGTTCCTTATACAACATTTATGGCCAAAGAAAGCTATTTAAAAGATAACCCTGAAGCAGCGGCTAAATTTACTCGAGCTATTTACAAAGCACAAAAATGGGTGAATACACATAGCACAGATGAAATTGCCGAAGTGGTTGCACCGTATTTCGAAGATACTCCTAAAGAAACGCTGAAAACTGTTATTGACCGCTATAAATCTCAAAAATCCTTTGCAACTAACCCTTTATTAGATCAAAAAGAGTGGGATCATTTACAAAAAATCATGGACGAATCTGGAGAACTTCCAAGACACATCGATCACAACAAGCTAGTCAACACAAAATTCGCAAAAGATGCAATGAGTGAGTAATATGACAAAACTTCACATTCAAGATGTTCAGCATATGTATCTTACGACAAAGTCTGCTACCACTGCACTTGAACATATTAATTTGTCTATTGAAGAAGGAGAATTTGTTTCCTTTCTCGGCCCAAGCGGATGTGGAAAAACGACGCTTCTATCGATTATTGCCGGCTTGATTGAACCAACGTCCGGCTCTGTCACAATAGACGGTGAAAATATCGGAACATCAGTCCCAAACATCGGTTATATGCTTCAACAAGATTATTTGTTTCCGTGGAAAACCATTAAAGAAAATATTTTACTTGGTCTTGAAATTCGCGGCCAGCTAACAGATAAAACAGAGAGTAAAGCACTGTTACTCCTAAAAGAAATCGGTTTACAGGGCGTAGATAGCCTATATCCGCACCAGTTATCCGGAGGCATGAGACAACGCGTCGCTTTAGTTCGAACACTTGCTATTGACCCCGCTATTTTACTCTTAGACGAACCTTTTTCAGCACTCGATTTTCAAACAAAACTCAAGCTTGAAGAACTTGTCTCCAAAACGCTGATGACCTATCAAAAAACGGCCGTTTTGGTCACGCACGATATCGGCGAAGCCATTGCTATGAGCAGCCGAATCTTTTTATTCTCAGCCAAGCCGGGGAAAATCGCAAAAACATTTACGGTTCCTTCTATTTTACGAACCCTTTCTCCGTTTGAAGCACGCCAGCACCCTGTCTATAACGATTTATTTATGGACATATGGAAGGAGCTTGATCAACTTGAAACCCACTAGCTCCCTAAATACTCTTCACGAAAGCTACCTTCGCAAGGTTCGCGGCGAAAAACGATTAGTACTGAGCGTACAGATGGTCATTTTCTTAGCCTTTTTTAGCTTCTGGGAACTGGCTTCTCGTTTAAAGTGGATTGACCCTTTAATTTTCAGTTCCCCTACTAAAGTATGGCATTTATTTTTAATTAAACTTGCCGACGGCTCGCTGGCAGCACATATTGGTTTTACATTATTTGAAACGGTTCTTGGCTTCATTTTAGGCACATTACTAGGTATTTTACTTGCAACGGCCCTTTGGTATTCAACGAGGCTTGCAAACATATTAGACCCTTACCTCGTTATTTTAAACGCCATGCCAAAAGTAGCGCTGGGCCCTATTTTAATTGTAGCGATCGGTCCAGGATTTTTCTCAATCTTAACGATGGGGGCGATTATATCCGTTATTATTACATCCATCGTCGTTTACACAGCATTTAAAGAAGTTGATCCAAACTATATTAAATTACTAAAAAGCTTTGGGGCAACGAAAACCCGCTGTTTTAAAGAAGCCATTTTGCCAGCTTCCATGCCCGCTATTATTTCCACATTTAAAGTAAATGTCGGCTTATCTTGGGTAGGAGTCATCGTAGGAGAATTTTTAGTTTCTTCGAAAGGGCTTGGATATATGATTATTTATGGTTTCCAAGTCTTCAACTTTACTCTTGTTCTTCTCAGCTTATTATTAATTGCCATTTTCGCTACGATTATGTATCAAGGCGTTGCTTATTTAGAAAAGAAATTGATCCGACGCTCATAAAAAATCCCCCCGTACAAACGGGGGGATTTTCATTGATAGGATACTTTTACAAAAATGTTCGCTTTACATATTTCATTACATATTGTAAAACATTATCTTTCATGATGAAGCTGTATGCATCATCTTGTTGAATGCCCGAAGGTAGTTCATCAATCATTACGGGACCATCCGTTTCCATGTAGTCTTCTTTTTTAATTACATTTCCAATAGTAGCAAAATAAATGTTTTTAATAATGGTCTTTCCTTTACTTACTACTTTATATTGCCCAATATAAGTTAAAGAAGAGACTTCTCCGCCTGTTTCTTCAAATACTTCTCGAACCGCTGCTTCTTCTGGTACTTCATTGCCTTCTAGTTTTCCTCCGGGAAATTCTAAACCTCGTTTTGAGTGATTCGTTAGCAACCATTGATTTTCATACCTGCATACGACCCAAACATGACGTGGAGTTTTCGAGAATGGATTTTTTTCAAATGATAAAAATACTTGATTATGATATGCATCCTTAAATGTGTACATGGTCGACTCAAACTCCATTTGATTTTTCCCTTATTTTATCATACATTACGGCCATACCTGATAAGAAAAGTATGCTTGTACTTTTTTTCTTTGCTTTTTACCCCTTATTCCATTCTATCTGAAGATAAAATATTCATCTGTTTGATATGTGATTTTGTTTCATTGTCTCCCAGCTGATAAAGCATGGTATATATTTCAACTGTCGTTTTATCGTACATATCATTTTGAGAATCATGATGATATTCCAGATATGGAATATGTGATCGCCAAAAGCTTGACCAATCGCTTGAAGCACGCTGATCTAAATACGTTCTCAGCTTCTCCACTTCTTCATCTGTTGCTTCAATCGCATAATTCCAATCTGAAGCAGTATTTGACTGATTGATTTCTCCTGAACTCAGAGATATATAATATTTTTTTGTCATGAAAGATATTCAGCTCCTTCTTTCTAGTGCCAACTTATCTTTCTTATTTGTATCTTATTCTTTTTTTATACACTCTACGATTTAAAGCGGTCTTTTAAAATCGCTATTGCTTTTTTTAACGGCTCTGGAATTGGAATTCCTACAATTCCTGCATTTTCTGTAATTGAAATCATTTCGTTTAAAATATAGAACAAAATAGCTCCATCTCGAATAATATGACCGTTTTCCCAGAATACAGAATCGATAAAGTTTGCTACAGCAATCATGGCAAAAATAAAAATCTTTTTGGCAATTCCTTTAAAACCTACTTTGCTAGATAAACGTTTATTTATAAAAGCTGCAATTGTACCCGTCAAGTAATCCATTGCCACTAATGCTACTAAAGCCATTAGTAAATAGTCCCACTCTCCAAATAAAAAAAAAGCCAGTGAACCTAAACTTGAGATTATCAAGACAGCAAGCTTCTGCATATCCACTTTTTTCACCCTTTCAGCAGTCATAAGCAGTCATATCCCTACAGTATATGCCAGTGAAAAAAAAGTGTTCGTCCATCTTATCATAAAAAAACCTGCGAGTACTCGCAGGTTTTAATTACTTGCCTAGGAATGATTTTAACATCCACGTATGCTTCTCTAAGCTTTGATGAATGGCTAACAGCATGTCTCCTGTTGTTTCGTCGCCCGCTTCACCGGCTGCGTCCATTCCTTCTTTTAATTCAGCAGTTAGCGTATCAAAATCGCTTACTAAAGAAGCGACCATATCTTTAGCCGTTTCGCTTCCATCCGCTTCTTTAATAGAAGAAAGTTCTAACGATTCTTTCATTGTTGCCACAGGTTTTCCTTCTAATGCTAAAAGGCGTTCTGCAAGGTCATCAATAATTGTAGCTGTTTCCGTATACAGCTCTTCAAACTTTTCATGAAGAGTGAAGAATTGTTCACCTTTTACGTACCAGTGAAAGTTATGAAGTTTTATGTACATTACACTAAAATTCGCTACTTGTTTATTAACGATTTCATTTACATTTACTGCCATGTTTTTCGCTCCTTTGTGAACTCTTTGTATAATATAGTTGTACCCTTTTTTAGTTGATTAAAACATTTTTTTCATAAAAAGAGACATTTCCCTTTCTTTAGACTTAGAGAAACTTCTTCATCTTTTTTCAAATAAAATAAGCAGCCCAGCGGACTGCTTATTTTTAGCCAAATACTTTTTCTAAATCTTCTTTGTCCTGTTCTAGCCAGAACTTCATCAAACGTTTTGCTCCTTCTAAATCGTGAAGTTTCGCTTGACCGCACTGCTTTTCGTTTGCTGCTGGAATTTCAGTAATGTTAATTGCATCTTTTAACGTATCGTCTAACAAATCAATAATTTCACGTACAGTCGGCTCACCGCTCACTACTAAGTAGTACCCTGTTTGACATCCCATAGGCGAAATATCAATAATATCAAAGTGCTCGTATTTTTCTACATGAGTACGAATATTAAAAGCTAATAAATGCTCTAGCGTATGAATAACGTCCGGCTTCATTGCTTGTTTGTTTGGCTGGCAAAAACGAATATCAAATTTATTTACAACGCCGTCGCTTCCCACTTTGTGAACACCGCAGTGTCTTACGTAAGGTGCTTTAACCGCATTATGATCTAGCTCAAAACTTTCTACTGATGGCATAATACCACTCCTTTTTTCTTCTTTCACCTATCATAACATGCAATTCCGATATATTTCATCCATTTAATAACCTTTATTTCTTTTAGTTGCTTTTTATTCCTTCTATCCCTTATAGTATGAGCAAACACGAAAGAAAGAACGTGATAATAAATGATTGCAAAGCTTTTGCTTTTACTTATAAAAGGATATCAAAAAGGAATTTCACCTTTTCTTCCGGCAAGGTGCCGGTTTTACCCTACTTGCTCCCAGTACGGAGTTGAATCCATTAAACGCTTTGGTGCCGTAAAGGGATCTTATTTGACTGTAAAACGCATTTTAAAATGCCACCCGTTCCATCCGGGTGGCATCGATGAAGTACCTGAGAAAAAATCACACTAAGCTTTAGTTGTTTTCGATTGCTTCATACCCATTTACAACAACATCTAGCTTTCCTGTATTTGGATCAATAACTAGTCCATGTACAGGAGTATCTTTTGAAAATAGAGGATGATTACGGATTGTCTCTACACTATGCTGAACAGTCTCTTCTACTGAATCAAAACCCGTTAACCATTGTTTCAAGTCCATAGAATATTCAATGGTATTAATCACTTCATCTGAGATGCCTTTTGCTCTTACTTTCTCTAAAAAAGGTTCCGCTTGAAGTTTACCTGCTCCACAGTCGTGGTGACCAATTACACATACCTCATCTGCTTGAAGCTCGTACACAGCTACTAAAATGCTTCGCATAATACTTCCAAATGGATGTGAAACAAGCGCTCCTGCGTTTTTAACAATTTTCACGTCTCCGTTGCGCAAATTCAAAGCGTGTGGAAGTAATTCTACCAATCTTGTGTCCATACACGATAAAATAACCATTTTTTTATCAGGGAATTTGCTTGTTTCGTAAAGTTCATACTTCTTTTCTTCTACAAATTTTTGGTTGAATTCTAAAACATCTTGTAATAAGCTCATCTGCTGTCTTCTCCTTCATAAAAAAAATTCTTTCTTGTATTATAATACTTTTTCCTATAAGATGAAAAGTGTTAAATCGTAATCATTATTATTTATAAACAAGAAAGTAGGTTATAACAGTGAAAAAAATTCCCGTTACCGTTTTAAGCGGATACCTTGGTTCAGGTAAAACAACTCTTTTGAACCATATTTTAAAAAATAAAGAAGGTTTAAAGGTCGCGGTCATTGTCAATGACATGAGCGAAGTAAATATTGATGCAGACTTAGTTAAACAAGGCGGGTTCTCTCGAACAGAAGAAAAACTTTTTAAAATGCAAAATGGCTGTATTTGCTGTACGCTTCGAGACGACCTAATGAAAGAGTTAGAACGCCTAGCAGACAATGGTGATATTGATTATATTGTCATTGAATCTTCCGGAATCAGCGAACCTATCCCTGTTGCTCAAACATTTACTTATATTGATGAAGAGCTTGGCATTGATTTAACTCAGAAATGTTCGTTAGATACGATGGTCACTGTAGTAGATGCCAATCGCTTTTGGGAAGACTTTTCATCCGGCGAAAGCTTATTAGACCGCAAAGAAGGAACAGATGAAAACGATACAAGAGAAGTGATTGATTTATTAATCGATCAAATTGAATTTGCAAACGTCATTTTGTTAAACAAAGTTGATTTGTTAACAAAAGATGATGCAGATGAGCTGCAGGCTGTTCTTCACAAATTAAACTCAGAAGCCACTGTTATCCAAACAATTAATAGTGAAGTAAGCCTTGAAGCCATACTTCATACCGACTTATTCGACTTTGAAAAAGCTAGTCAAGGAGCCGGATGGATTAAAGAATTAAATGAGGAGCACCATACGCCTGAAACGGAAGAGTTCGGTATTTCTTCTTTTGTATACAGAAGGAATCGTCCCCTTCATCCTGAACGCTTTATGAAATGGTTAGAGAACTGGCCGGTTGATATTGTACGCGCAAAGGGATTTTTCTGGCTTGCTTCGCGTAATAATATGGCAGGACTTCTTTCTCAAGCCGGTACGTCCATTATGATTCAAGCAGCGGGTGAATGGATAGCAACTTACGAACCGGAAGAAAGAGAACAAACCTTAAAAGAAGAGCCTGAATTACGAGCAAAATGGGATGAACAATTTGGAGATCGTATTAACGAGCTTGTGTTCATTGGTATTGATATGAACAAAGCTGAAATAATTGAAACTTTAGACCGCTGTTTGCTGACAAATGAGGAAATGAATCAAGATTGGGCTACTCTCAAAGATCCCCTTCCTAAATTTACAGTAAGTGCGTAAATTTTTAGTTTTCAAATCGTAATAATTACGATATAATAACATAGGTCATAAATGGTTACGATACGAACGGAAGGAGCAACATAATGAAATTCAAACCACTTTTAATGGTGCTTGCATTAGGAATTGGAACAGCTCTTGCAGGGTGCAGTTCAAGCAGTGCAAATAACGCATCTGATAATAAAAACAAAAAATTAGAAGTTTATACAACAATCTACCCTTTACAGGACTTTACTGAAAAAATCGGTGGAAAATATGTAGAAGCTAAAAGCATTTTACCAACCGGTGTAGATGCCCATTCATTTGAGCCTACAACAAAAACAATGGTCAAAATCGCCAACGCGGACGCATTTGTTTACTCAGGAATTGGACTTGAAGGTTTTGCAGATAAAGCACAGTCTACACTTAAAAATGAAGATGTAGCTTTAGTAGAAGCTGCAAAAGGAATTAAATTAGCAAAGAGTTCTGAAGATGAGCATGCTCATGAAGAAGAGCATAACCACGGAGATACAGACCCTCACGTTTGGCTTGATCCTGTTTTAGCTATTCAATTAGCTGAAAATATTAAAGACGAACTTATTGAATTAAAACCAGATAAAAAAGCAGAGTTTGAAAAGAACTTCCAATCGTTAAAGACTCAGCTTGAAGATGTGGACCAAGAGTTAAAAACAACGATTGGCGACGCACCTCATAAAGAAATTTTAGTATCACATGCAGCCTATGGCTACTGGGAAAAACGATACGGCTTAAAGCAAATTAGCGTAGCGGGTTTATCTCCTACAAATGAGCCGTCTCAGAAACAATTAGAAAACATCGTAAAACAAGCAAAAAAAGACCATATCAAATACTTTATCTTTGACCAAAATTTAAAGCCTAAAGTGTCTACGCTTGTAAAAAATGAAGTAGGAGCTCAAGCTTTAACACTTCATAACTTAGAGTCATTAACAAAAAACGATGTTAAAAATAAAGAAGACTATTTCTCCATTATGCAACACAACATTGATACGTTGAAAAAAGCATTATATTAATAAAAAAACTAGCCTCCCGGCTAGTTTTTTTATTGTAATTTATATTTTTGCTTAAAGCGTTCTACACGGCCGCCTTTATCAGCAAATTTTTGTTTTCCTGTATAAAATGGATGTGTATCCGAACTGATTTCAACTTTTAAAAGCGGATATGTGTTGCCATCTTCCCATTGAACGGTCTCAATTGATTGTTTTGTAGATCCTGATAAAAATGATGTTCCGCTATTTGTATCCATAAATACAACTTTACGATAGTCTGGATGAATATTTGTTTTCATTAAATATCTCTCCTTTAAAACAATATATACTTATTATAATCGTAATGATTACTATTTTCAAGTTATATGTTTTACCAATTCTGATGCATAAAGCGTGGTAAAAAGTGGACAATAAGGTTTATCAATACTTTACTGGAAAGGTTGAAAAATGAATGGATCATTTAGTTACTGCACGTTCAATGTTTGGTCTGAACATGGGAGTACATATCATTTTTGCCACTCTTGGCGTCGGCATTCCTCTCATGATTTTATTGGCTGAAATTCTTTACTACAAAACAAAAGATAAAGATTATGAACTTATGGCACAGCGTTGGACAAAAGGAGCTGCTGTCCTGCTTGGAGTCGCCATTCCTACGGGAACGATTGCTGGTGTACAACTAGCGTTGCTTTGGCCGGGTTTTATGGAAATTGTAGGAAAAGTGATGGCTCTTCCTTTTCAAATTGAAATTTATGCTTTCTTTATTGAGGCTCTGTTTCTCTCTATTTACGTATACGCAGCGGACCGTATTTCTCGAAAAATGAGGATTATCAGTCTAATTTTAGTAGCAATAGGCGCTCTTGCCTCTGCCGTTTTAATTACAAACGTGCACGCATTTGAAGGAACACCTGCTGGCTTTCGAATTTTAAATGGCGAAATTGTAAGCGTAGATCCTTGGGCAGCTTTCTTTAATCCGAGTTTCTTTGTAACGTCCGGTCATGTAGCCGTTTCTGCTTATACAACCGGAGGCTTTGTCATTGCTTCAGTCGCTGCCTTTAAAATGCTTCGTGCGCGAAAACATAATCCAAGAGAATATAAATTTCATCATAAAGCATTGATGATGGGATTAGTAATCGGCGGGATTTTTTCTTTTGTAACAGCTTTGAATGGACATGAATCTATGCAAAAAGTATACGAATATCAACCCGAAAAACTTGCAGCAGCTGAAGGTCTATTTGAAACGCAAGATCATGCGCCATTAGCTTTAGGCGGATTTACAGATGAAAAAGAACAGCGAGTCAAGTATGGAATTGAGTTTCCATGGATGCTCAGCTTCTTGTCGGGTAATAGCTTTAATACAGTGATTACTGGACTCAATGACTTCCCTAGGGATTATTGGCCGCCGCTTTTTGTGCATACCTTGTTTAACGGTATGGTCATTATCGGATCGATTTTAATTTTAGTGGCGCTAGTGGGCGTTGTTTGGTACAAGTTTTTAAAGAAGAAAAGCTTCCCTAAAATTTTTATGTGGGCATTTGTCGCAACAGGCCCTCTCGCGATCATGGGCATTGAATTCGGATGGATTTTCGCATGTACAGGAAGACAGCCCTGGGTCATTTACCGCATCATGCGTACATCAGAAGCAGTTACCACTTCTGCTAATTTGCATATTTTATTTTTTTTATTTTTGCTTGTTTATATCGTACTTGTGGCCGCAGTCGCCCTTGTACTGGTGTTTTATTTCAGAAGAAATCCGCTTTCTAAAGAGCTTGCTGCGCAAGCAGATTAAAAAGGATGTGAGAATATGGGTGATTCATTACTAGCAATTACTGTAATATGGGGCTTCATTTTTATCTATGCCGTAATGGGAACGATGGACTTTGGAGCTGGCTTTTGGTCGATGGTATATATTAATCGTACGAAAACAAATGCTACAGATGTAGCAAACAGATATCTATCGCCTACTTGGGAAGTAACCAATGTATTTATCGTTGCGATTGTTGTTGCGCTGTTTAGTTTTTTTCCTCGAGCTACATTTACGCTTGGCACAGTGTTACTAATACCCGGAAGTATCATTTTACTTCTCTTATCTATTCGAAGCGGATTTTTAGTGTTTTCACACTATGCTAGCAGCTTCAAATATCGGAGAGCATTGGTTTATATATCCGGTATATCCGGCGTGTTAATTCCTGCTTTTTTAATCGCTGTACTGCCAGTAAGTCAAGGTGGATTTATTGATATAATTGATGGCACGCAGCGATTAAATTTAGCAAAAGTATTTTCAAGTCCGCACGTCTATTCATTTATCGGGTTTGCCATAAGCTCTTCGCTGTTTCTATCGTCTCTGTTATTAGCAGATTACTCGAAGTCATCTGACGAAATGGAAGCTTATGCGGTCTATCGGCGTGATGCGCTCATTACAGGACCTCTTTCCCTGCTAATGGCTATCTTTATTATGATTACAATGCAATCAGAAGCAAGCTGGTTATATGATAAAATGATGCAGTTTAAGCCCCTTCTTTACGGATCTGTAGGTCTATTTGTAGTAGCTGGTATTGCTCTGCTGCTACCTTCTCAAAAAGGAAAAGGCATGCCTCGTTTAGCTGTGGTATCCATTATCCTTCAATATTTCTTAGCAAGTTACGTATACGGACGAAGTCATTTACCTTATGTTGTCTATCCAAACGTAACGATTGAGAATGGATTTACACATCCCGATGCGTTTCATTCTTTATTTATTGTGTATATTGTTGGTTTTGCTATTTTATTTCCTGGATTCTTTTATTTCTGGCGTCTATTTATGAAAGATAATAAAGAATACAGCAAAAAGAAGCCATATTAAAAAACCCGGTCAGCACTTGACCGGGTTTTCTTATGAAGGAGCAGATTTTGCTACTACTTCAGCAAAACCTTTAGCAAATACCTTACATTTTTCTACATCTTCTCCAAAGGGAGAGAGCTCGATTTTCAAACCGGGAACGGCTATATTTCCGTTACGTCTCTTTATTTTTTCTTCAATTAAATCAACTGCTCCGCAAAAAACATCATATGATGAATCACCTGAGCCAAATACAGCCATCTGCTTTTGACTGAGATCTATATCATCCATTTCATCATAAAGATCTAAAAAATCATCTGGCAGCTCTCCATCTCCCCACGTATAAGCTCCAAAGATAATAGATTCTGCGGATACAAGGTCAGAAGCATCAATGTCATATACTTCTGCTCGTTTCACATGCAATCCATGCTTGACTAATTCTTCTTCGATCAAATCGGCTATCGCTTCTGTGTTACCTGACATACTCGCATAAGCTAGTAAGATTTCCTTCATGTAAATGACGCTCCTTTACACCAGCAGTGTTGGCCGCACATCTCCTTCTTCAGCGCATTCTCGTTGAAGAGGACAGTTTTCACACTCACTGGATGCATAATTCTTTTGAAAATGTTTTGGTTCCATTAACACACTTTTGACAATATGTAGTTGAAGTATGGCTTTTTGATAATCGTCTGGTGCAATATGATAAGTTGTTGTTTCTCCAGTTAATAATGAATAAAAACGAATTTGTTCAGGAACCTTTTTAAAAGCTTGTTTCGAAAAAACGATAATAAAGTCTTTCATGGCGTTTTTCACTTCTTCATGGTCATCTAGAATGAATTTTGTTACCGTATAAGACTTCTCTGCCCATGCAGCAAAATCAATGGTTAGAGAAAGGTTGCTTTGAATTTCTTCTACATACACGCTGTATTTCTCAAACACAAAAAGCGGTAGTTCCACATGTGCTTTCTCTCCTAAAAACCTTAGTAAATAATCGCTTACTTTAGCTAACACATCGTAATAGTGAACGGGTGATGAAAACATATTTGGCTTTAGGCGCCAATATTTTTCAATAAGCTGTAAAACATAGAGGTTCGAGCGATACTCAACGGGCTTGCTATAGTATGTTTTAATGATTTGATGGACAGTTACTTGAACAAGCTGTTTCCAATCTATAGATGTTTTTTTCAAAAGAAGCTGCTGCTGATAAAATTTGTACGGACATCGAATAAATTGTTCGATGTGGTCGTTAGAGAGTGTCTTTATATGCACTTTTATCGGTTCCACCTATGTCTCACCACCCTAATTGAAATTCATTCTCAATAATAAGTAAAAATTAAATCATGAAATTTGCTCAATCACTTTACGAATAGCACTCCATGAATGTTTGACGAAATAAATCGGTTTTTTTTGTTTTTTTGCTTTCTCTTTAATGACTTTTGCCATATTGTGATTAATAAAATCCGTAATAACTAATACAACCCCAATATGTTCGGGTATTTCTCGCTTCACCATATTGCTTTTACGGCCATCTAAATGAATTACTTCATTAAATCCTTCTCCCGCTAAACGATCTGTAATATGCTTTAACCTGTCTCCTCCTACAACCATAACTGATGACATGTTTGTTCCCTCCCAATTAATTATTCATTTAATGATTTGACAACAACTTGTATTCTTTACTATATACACAGTTTAATTGAGAATGATTCTCTTTGTCAATGTTTAATTGATAAAAATTCTCAATTAAAATGAAAGTCTACCACCTTTCTTATAAGTTAGTTGAATTTTGACCATACTATAGCTATCACATACAAAGGAGGGTTAACGTTGGAACAAAACATTCTTTGTGAAGTAAATAACTGTCACTTTTGGAAAAATGGAAATCACTGCAGCGCAGAAGAAATTTACGTGGTAAGTCATAGCGGAAAACATGCAGCAAGCAGTTATGAAACAGACTGTAAAACGTTCAAGCCAACTGAAGCGTAACCCGCAAAAGGACAGCCTCTGGGTTGTCTTTTTTCTCTCTTCAAGATCATAAAAAAGGAGACTAATATGAAAACTGAACAACTGATTCATTTTTTTAAAGAAGAAGCAATAAAAGCAAATGAACAAACCTTTCCAATCTATGTACAATCGTTTACTCATTTATGGACATATAAATGGGGAACACTTGAAAACATTCCAGAAGAAATTGATGACTTAATTACGACACGTGCGTTAGAACTTGGACTTATTCACTTAAAAAAAGCTGACTAATCAATAAGGAAATTAGTCAGCTTTTGTATTTATAGATCATCAAATCCATTCGCATCTGATGCTTTTGTATATTGTCTTGATTTCTGTTCAAAGAAATCCGTTTTCCCTAAATCTACCTCTTGATAAGCAATAATCCAACGAAGAGGATTTTCAATCGGTGCTTCTGGGAAAGCAGCTCGACCGAAGCCTAACTGATTACAGCGTTTATTAGCCATGTATTCAATATACTGCTGCAGTTCTTTCATCGTGATGCCGTCGAATTTTTCTCCGATAACAGATTCCGCCCATTCAATTTCAAGACGAGCTGCCTCTTGGAACGTTTCAACTACAAACGTTTCTAGCTCCTCCGTACGATAAGCTGGATTTTCATTTAGTACTTCCTTGAAAATCTTTTCAAATAACCCAACGTGAAGCTGTTCATCACGATTGATATAGTTAATCATCGTAGATGTCGCCACCATCTTTTGATTTCTCGCAAGATTATAGAAGAAAGCAAATCCGCTATAGAAGAAAAGGCCTTCTAAAATAACATCATATACCATAGACTTCAAAAAGTTTTCAACCGTTGCTTCTTCGCTAAATGCTTTATATCCGTTTGTAATAAAGTCATTTCGAGCGCGAAGCTTTTCGTCTGTGCGCCAGTATTCAAATACTTCATCTTGTTTTCCTTTTGGTACAAGACTTGATAAAACATATGAATACGAATGATTATGAACCACTTCTTGCTGCGCTAAAATAATCATTAGAGCATTAATCGAAGAATCGGTTACATAGTCAGCTACTTTGCTAGCATAATCTGATTGAATACTGTCCAGTAGTGCCAGCAAGCCAATAATTTTTAAAAAGCTCTCTTGTTCGTCAGCCGTTAACTGAGGGAACTGCTTAATATCTTGACCCATATTAATTTCAAACGGCGTCCAGAAGTTAGCTAGCATACGTTTGTATTTAGGGAACGCCCATGAAAATCGGACGTCATCCCAGTTTAGAATATTTGAGCTCTTGCCGTTAATGATTCCTGTCGAACGGTTCGGAGCTGTTTCGTTCATTAATTCTCGTTTTAACATGCTTGTCATCAATTATTCACTCCTTTTAACTATGACAGCTTTCACATTCTTCAATGACTTCACTTGATGTTGAACGTACGTAGTAGGTCGTTTTTAACTTTTCTTTCCATGCCGTCATATGAAGATCCAGCAGCTCTTTTGCTCGGATATCATTTTGCACATATAAGTTGAATGAAATGGATTGATCAATATGGCGCTGTCGCTTGGCGTTTTGCTTAATGCTCCAGTGCTGATCAATTAAATAAACGGACTTATAATACCAGTTTGTTGCTGGTGATAAATCTGGTGCCGTCACCGGGATTTTATAGTTTTTCTTTTCCTCTGAATAAAACTTACGGAAAATCGGATCAATACTTGCAGTAGAACCCGCGATAATAGATGTTGATGAATTAGGTGCTACAGCCATTAAGTAGCCATTTCTTATCCCATTGCTTTGAACTTCGTTACGCAGTTCACTCCACGCTTCGCTTGTGTATTTACGTGTTTCAAAATAAGCGCCTGACTCAAAATCTGAGCCTTTAAATAATGGATATGCACCTTTTTCTTTAGCTAAGTTCATGCTTGCCTGTACGGTTAAGTAAGCAATTTGCTCATATAATTCATCGCAATATGCTACCGCTTCATCTGTTTCCCATGCTATTTTCTTTAAGGCAAGCAAATGGTTCCAACCAAATGTGCCAAGCCCTACTGCGCGGTACTTTTGGTTTGTTAGTTTTGCTTGAAGTACCGGCAAATCATTTAACTCAATAACGTTATCAAGCATGCGTACTTGAATTGGAATTAAACGTTCAAGCACATCTTCAGTTACGGCTCTCGCTAAGTTGATAGAAGAAAGATTACATACAACAAAATCGCCCGGATTCTTTGTAATAATAATTTTTCCGTCTTCCGTAATTTCCTCTGTTACGACCGTTGTGCTTTGGTTTTGCGTAATTTCTGTACATAAGTTGCTGCAGTAGATCATGCCCTCGTGGCGGTTTTGATTAGCTCGGTTAACCGTATCACGATAGAACATATAAGGCGTTCCGGTTTCAAGCTGCGAAAGCATAATGCGCTTGAAGATTTCAATAGCAGGTACTGTTTCTCTTGAAAGTTGTTCATTATTTACACACTCAGCGTAACGAGTGCGGAACGAACCGCTGCCTTCTTCTTCATCATAAAAATCTTCTAACGAGTAGCCCATCAGCGTACGAACTTCGTGAGGATCGAATAAGTGCCAGTCTTCACGTGCCTCTACTTTTTCCATAAACAAATCTGGCAAACATACGCCAGTGAATAAATCATGCGTGCGCTGACGTTCGTCACCATTGTTCAAACGCGCGTCTAAGAATGAAAAGATGTCTTTGTGCCATACGTCTAAATATACGGCAATAGCTCCTTGTCGTTGACCTAGCTGATCGACACTTACAGCCGTATTATTTAGCTGTTTCATCCATGGAATTGTTCCTGATGATACGCCTTTAAAACCTTTTATATCACTTCCTCGGCTTCTAATATGACCGAGGTAGACACCAATTCCGCCTCCATTTTTACTAAGCGTGGCCAAATCTGTATTGCTATCATAAATACCGCGTAAGCTGTCATCAATCGTATCAATAAAGCAGCTAGATAGCTGTCCGTAGCTCTTTCCTGCGTTTGAAAGTGTTGGTGTGGCAACCGTCATATGTAGACTAGAAAGCGCCCAGTACGCTTCTTTTACTAATGCTGTTCGATTTTCTTTCTTTTCTTGAGACATCAGCGTCATAGCAATGATAAGAAAACGTTCTTGCGGTAATTCGTATACGCGCTTATCATGTGATGTCGCTAAATAGCGATCTGCTAATGTCAACAATCCAATGTATGTAAATAAACGATCGCGTTCAGGAATAATGACTGAAGCAATTTCATTAATTTCTTCTTCTGTATATGTTTTTAATAGCTGCTTATTATAAATGCCGATTTTTGTTAGTTCTTGAATAAGCTGATAAAACGAACCGTACTTCTCTTTTTTATCGTAACCTCGGTTGTCCGCTGCTTTTCGATATAGTTCGTTTAAGTAGACGTCTGCCGCTACGTACGTCCAATCGGGTTCTTCCATTGAAATACGCTCTAAGGCTGCCAAAATTAGTACGTTTGCAACCTTTTCGTCCGTCATATTTTCCTTTACTGTAACAGTTTGAATAACCTTTTCCTCATACAAAGAAAAATCAAGCTGCGTAAATTCTTTTTTTAAACGTTCAATATATGCAGTTAATTCATGTAGAATTGTAGGCTTTAATGTATTCACCATAAATATGGCTCCTCTCTTCACTTCAAAATAAAAAATCGCTCACCGTACCTCGGTGAGCGAATAGAACGAAGATAGAAGAAGACACTAAGTCTTTTCTCAATCCTCGCTCTACCCTCTCACCTCCCGAAGAAGATAAAACGACATAAAAAAGGCAGGTCTCCTGACTTATGCTTCTTTTTACTTTAAGGCCTTCCCATGATGTTTACTCACAGTGGATCTCCTTATTTCATCAGCATTCACAGTTGCGGGGACAGCTTTGGATTTTCACCAAATTCCCTTTTAAGTCTTTTTATCAGACACCTTTTTCACTGGAAAACACAAAATATAGTATTTTATTATGGATTTCAAAACAACATATTGTGTTATGTTATAAACACATTATATAGGACAACTTAGAAAACTATCAACCTATTTTCAAAAATAATTTTGTTTTTTACGATAAAACTCTTCGACCTTTTTCATCAAACTATTCCATCATAACATGTTTTGACACGCTTGATGGAACAATGTGCTCTTTTTAAAAAATTTGTCCTATTTTTCTACTAAACATTGACAACCTCAATAAAAAAAACCGTTTTTCATAAAAAAACGGTTTTTAATTATTTGTATTCTTTTTCAAATGCTGTGATTGTTTTGATAAACTTTTTATCAATATCGTATCCTATCCCCGGTTTTCCCTTCACCTTTATTACTCCGGCTTCTACCTCTACTTCGGGCTTAATAATATCTTTTTCCCAATAGCGAGACGACGCAGAAATATCACCTGGTATCGTGAAAGAAGGCAGTGTGGCAAGGGCGATGTTATGAGCTCGTGAAATCCCTGCTTCTAACATTCCTCCAACCCAAAGTCTTACACCATGCTGGGCGCATAAATCATGAATTTGCTTTGCTACGGATATTCCGCCAACTCGACCGATTTTCACATTGATAATCTTACAGCTTCTTTGTTCAACTGCATGACGTGCATCTTCATAGCTCACAATACTTTCATCTAAGCAAATTGGCGTCTTCATTTGCTTTTGTAACAATCGATGATCAAGGATATCATCAGAACTTAACGGCTGTTCAATCATCATTAAATTCAATTCATCTAGTTTCTTCAATGAATCACTATCGCTTAACGTATAGGCTGAATTGGCATCAGCCATAAGAGGAATGCTTGGAAATTCATCTCGAATTTGTTTCAGTAGCTCATAGTCAGCACCCGGCTTAATTTTCACTTTAAAGCGCTTATAGCCATCTTTCATGTAAGTCTTTATTTGTTCTTTCATTATGGAAATATCATTTAAGCCAACTACCACTCCAGCTTCTACAGCAGACCTTACTCCGCCAATTACTTCAGATAACGGCTTATTTTGCCGCTTTGCATACAAATCCCATACAGCACAGTCCAAAGCTGCTTTAGCCATGTTATTTCGCTTTAGAGGTTTGAATAACTTTTGAACATCCTCTGGTTTTTGAAGCTGCTGATGAAGAAGCGAAGGAATTAAAAAATCGTCTAACATATGAAAACATGTCTGAATCGTTTCTTCCGTATACCAAGGAGATGAAAAAGCAACGACTTCTCCCCACCCTGTAAATCCTTGTTCATCTTCTACTTCCAGCAAAATCAATTCTCGATCCTGCACTGTACCATAGCTTGTTGAAAAAGGAGAAAGAAGCTTCATGTCAATTTTATAAAGATGTACTTTTTTTATAATCATCGATTAGCTCCTTTTCTGTATGAACGATGATAGCTTCCGGCGTATGATTTTATTAGAAGCTGTTCGCGGCAGCTCCTCTACTCGAACGAAATACTTTGGAAGTTTGTACTTTGCTAAAAGTTGTTGAATGTGTAAAGATAATTCTTCATCTGAAACGTCTTCGTTTACAACAATACATGCAGCTGGCACTTGTCCCCATTTTTCATCAGCTACTCCCGTTACACCGGCCTCTTTAACAGCGGGATGCTTCAACAAAACATTTTCAATTTCAGCTGGATATACATTTTCTCCACCTGAAATAATAAGGTCTGAACGTCTGTCTAACACATATAGAAAGCCTTCTTCATCCACTTTCCCGATATCTCCTGTATAGAACCAGCCTTGTTGAAAGGCTTTTTCAGTAGCTTCAGGTTTATTTAAATATCCTTTTGTAACATTTGGACCTTTAACAATGATTTCTCCTGCTTCGCTGGTCTCATTTCCTTTTTCATCTACAATTTTCATTGCACATGGAAATAATGGTTTACCTGCTGATCCCAGTTTTCGCAAACTATCTTCAGGTGAAAGCGTAACGAACTGTGAAGATGTTTCTGTCATTCCATACGTTTGATAAACAGGAATTTCTTTATTCACACAAGCTTCTAAAATAGTAAGCGGTGCAGGTCCTCCTCCTAAAAGCATGCATCGAAACGTATGCGGATATTTCCGTCCCCCTAACTCATCGAGCATGTTGGACAGCATGGAAGTGACAACCGAAATAATCGTTACCTCTTTGTTTTCAATTGCTTCATTTACTGCTCTTGCTTCAAACCGTTCTTCTAAAATGATTTTCATTCCGTAAAAGACGCTCCGCATTAAAATAGATAAGCCGCTAATATGAAACAAAGGAACCGCTATAAGCCAGCAGTCTTTTTCGTTTAATCCTAAATTAAGCGCTGAGCCAACGGAACTCCACCAGTGATTTCCATACGTCTGCAGCACTCCTTTTGGATGACCTGTTGTTCCGGACGTATACATAATGGTAAATGTCTCCTCGAGATTCCACGTTTTTTGAAAATCCGTTTCTGCTTCTGGAGAACTTTTTAAAGCAGGTAAAGTAAGCTGAGTAATGGAACTTTGGAATTCTCTCATTAAAAATGTTTCATCCGCAATAAGCAACGACACGTTTGCATCTGTTAGCTGATAATTAATTTCTTCGTTTGTCAAACGCGTGTTGACGAGCAGCAACCTTGCACCAATATAAGAAACCGCATGTAAAATCTCAATAAACTCCACTCTATTTTTCATGTATAAAGCAATGGTATCGTCTTGCTTTACACCGTTAAACGAAAGCTGCTGTGCTACTTTTTGAACACGTTTATGAAGCTCTTGAAACGTAAGAGACGTTTGCGGTGTTTCTACCGCCACTCGATTTGGCGTCAAATATGCTCTTTGCATAAGCCCATTGGGAATCGTTTGGCTACTCATGAATTTCTCTCCTTTTTATACTGATTAACTAAATTAAATTGAAAAAACAGCCTGATGATAATCACCAAGCTGTTTCAGCTGTTTAAGGGAAACGTGGGAACTGTTGGAAGTCTGGATTGCGTTTTTCCTTAAATGCATCGCGACCTTCTTTTGCCTCATCGGTTGTGTAATAAAGAAGCGTTGCGTCACCCGCAAATTGCTGGATACCAGCTAAGCCATCCGTATCAGCATTAAATGCTGCTTTTAAGAAACGAAGAGCGGTTGGACTTTTTTCTAACATCTCTTCACACCATTGAATTGTTTCAGCTTCAAGCTGTTCTAATGGAACGACCGTGTTTACTAATCCCATGTCTAGTGCTTCTTGAGCGTTGTACTGACGGCATAAGAACCAGATCTCACGCGCTTTCTTATGACCTACGATGCGAGCTAAGTAACCAGATCCATATCCTGCATCGAAGCTTCCAACTTTAGGACCTGTTTGTCCAAAGACTGCGTTATCCGCTGCAATTGTTAAGTCACATACAACGTGAAGAACGTGGCCTCCACCAATTGCATAGCCTGATACCATCGCAACAACCGGCTTTGGAATTACACGAATTAAACGCTGTAAATCTAGAACGTTTAGACGTGGAATTTCATCTTCTCCTACATAGCCGCCGTGGCCGCGAACTTTTTGGTCTCCGCCTGAGCAAAATGCTTTATCTCCAGCACCTGCTAATACAATTACTCCAATACTTGCATCGTCACGAGCATAAGCAAATGCATCGATCAATTCCATTACTGTTTTTGGACGGAATGCATTGTGCACTTCCGGACGGTTAATCGTAATTTTAGCGATTCCGTTATATGTTTCGTATAAAATGTCTTCATACTGACGTGCTGATGTCCATTCAACTGTCATCTTTATTTCCTCCTAATTATGTAGTAGCTAAGAACTCACTTACTATTCTACCAAAAATCTCAGGTTGTTCCACGTGAATTGCATGGCCTGTCCCTAAAATAATTCTAGAAGTAGCATTTGGTATTAATGTTTGCATTTCTTTGGAAATTAAACAAAACTTTTGATCTACTTCTCCTGTAATAAGCAAAACCGGCATCAACAGATTGTCCAGCTTCTCCCAAAGTGACGGCTGGACTCCTGTTCCGATTCCTTTCAAACTGTTGGAAAGGCCGGTTTCTGTATGCGAAAGTCTTTCTTTACGCACCGCTTCTTGAACATGGCTAGGCAATTGCTTTTGAGAACTAAAAAGAGGGATTTTCTCCCAAAAGTTCACAAATTCTTCAATCCCATTTTTCATAATGCGGCTCGCCAGCTGTTCATCTTTTTCTTTTCTTAGCTTTTGTTCTTCTCGCGTTTTTAAACCAGGCGATGCGCTTTCTAATACCAACTTTTTCACAAGGTGTGGATATCGCTGAGCAAATGAAAGAGCAAGCCTTCCTCCCATCGAATATCCAATTACATTCACCTGTGATAGAGATAGCTGTTGAAGAAGCTCATGCAGTGCTTCAACGACTGCTTCCATTGAATATGGTTTGATTTCTTTCGGAGCTGCTGATTGGCCATGACCAATAATATCAACAGCAATCACCTGATAGTCTTTAACGAATTTCTTCATAAAGGTACGCCAAGTTTGAGAAGAACCGGTAAAGCCGTGAAGCAAAAGCAGCGGCTCTCCTTTTCCCTCGGTGTGCACATAGTAAGATACACCATTTAATTGATACATCATTGCTTATTCCTCACCGTTTGACAAATTTATTTCCCCGGAAACAAGTTTCCACAAACTGCGATGAGTCTCTACATTTTCTGTACGAGTTGTACGAATCTCTACAACATGCAACCCGCCTTTTACGAAAGCATGGTTCATTGCATGTCGAAATTCTTCCCAGCTGCTTGCTGAAGAAAATGTGCCATCATACAAACGCGTGGCATGCTCAAAATTTAATCCAGTTGGCGTACCAAATAAAAATTCAAAGTGCTTTTCTTGTTTTGACTGCGGTAAAAATGAAAAAATTCCTCCGCCGTCATTGTTAACTAGCACAACGGTTAAATTTAAATTATGCATTTTAGCTGCCAGCAGACCATTTAAATCGTGATAAAACGATAGGTCACCAATAAATAAAACGGTGTGATCGTAAGCCGTGCTTACGCCTAGAGCAGACGAAACTACACCATCAATTCCATTTGCTCCCCGATTTACAAAGAGTGGAATATCTTTTTCCGTATTTAAGAAGAAAGAATCAATATCTCGAACAGGCATTGAATTTCCAGCAAACAAAGCCGTGCCTTCAGGTACTACATCAACAATTTCTTGAACTACTTGTCCTTCGAACCATTCCTGGCCAGAAGTTAAAGTTCTCAAAGCCTGTGCAGTTTGAGCATTAATCTTTTTCCACAGCCTCAGCCATGAAGTAGACTCCTCTTGATTCGCTGAAAGACGCTTGATCAGTTCTTCACAAAATAATGTATCATCGGCTTCAATCATCACTGTTGAACGCAAAGTAGGATCTCTCCAGCCTTTACCTTGGTCAACTACAAACATTTCTGTCGGCTCGTGTGCTTTCAAAAATTGCAATAGCGGTTTCGATACCGGCATCGCGCCAAAACGAATGACAACTTCCGGGTGAAAACGCTCATCAACCTTATCACTTTTTAAAAATGTATCATATGTCTCTATTACATTTTCTTTTGAATGCTTGCCGCTTCTTAATTGTGATAACGGATCTGCAAGGACCGGAAAGCTTAAAGATTCAGCTAAACGGCATACGCTGTCTACTGCTTTTAAAGACATTTGGTCTCCGCATATAATAAGTCCTTTTGTTGTTCCCTTTAAGCGCTTCGCAATTTCTTCGAATCCTTTTTCAGATAGAGATGCTTCTCCATGAATAGCAGCCACATATGATTTACCGCGTTTCCCTTGACTCCATAAATGTTCAATAGACAAATCTGGTACAATCGGTTCACGTAAAGGTACGTTAATGTGTACAGGACCGCTCGGTATAGCTTGAGCTGTATGAACAGCCCTTGAAGCTACTGTTCGAATATAACGATTCATATCTGCACTTTCTTCTGGTAAAGCTGTATCTACAAACCACTTCGCATATTGACCGAAAAGATGATTCTGATTAATGGCCTGCGGGGCACCTATATCCCTTAACTCATGCGGCCGATCCGCTGTGATAACTACTAAAGGAATGCGTGAGTAGTGAGCTTCAATTACTGCAGGATAATAATTCGCTGCAGCTGTTCCAGATGTACATACAAGCACCACTGGTTTTTTCTTTGCTTTTGCTATTCCTAGAGCAAAAAAGCCGGCGGAACGTTCATCAATATTTAAGTGCACATGAATATCAGGGTGTTCAGCCATGAGCATCGCAATAGGCGTTGAACGTGACCCTGGACTGACCACTACTTCTTCAACATTTGCTTCTACTAATTCATCCACGAATGACGCAATATACGTTGTTAATGATTTAATGTGTTCCACGCATAATCCCTCCTAAAGCTGAAAGCATCGGGTTGAATTTAATTCTTGTTTCTTCATATTCACTTTCAGGCGTAGAATCTGCTACAATTCCACAGCCCGCAAATAAAACGGCTTCTTTCTGCTGAATAACAGCGGAGCGGATTCCTACTATAAATTCACCGTTTCCGTTGATATCCATCCATCCTAAAGGAGCTGCATACCACCCTCGGTCAAAGGATTCTAGCTGTCGAATAATAGGCAAGGCCTCCTGTTGAGGATATCCTCCTAGCGCTGGTGTTGGATGGAGCTTTTGAATAAATGAAAATAGCGTTACATCTTCCTTTATACGCCCTTTAACAGGTGTATACAAATGTTGAATATGCTTTGTTTTATATAAACTTGGCGTACTTGGAATTTCTACTTCATAACAATAAGAATTCATCGCTTCTTTAATCATATGAACAACAACATCGTGTTCAATTAAGTTCTTAGGATCTTGAAGCAATTCCTCACCTAGTTCGTGATCTTCCTGCCTTGTCTTTCCTCTTGGAATCGAACCCGCTAAACAAGTGGAAAACACATAATCTCCTTGTTTTTGCACTAGCCTTTCTGGGGAAGCGCCGATAAAATGCTGATGCTCTCCCTCTAAAATATATGTGTAGCTAGTTGGCTGTTCCTTTAACAGACGCTGAAGCACGTATTCAGTAGAAATATCTTCATTAAATTTTACTTTTAATTGACGAGCAAGAACCACTTTCTCTATAGCCTGTTGCTTAATTAAAGTAGTAGCTCTTTCAACATTTCCTTTAAATTTCTCTACCCCAATTTCCTCTTTTTCCAACAGCAAAGGTGAAATATGAGATTCCCCGTCGTACTCTTCACAAAGAACAAGCTTTTGGACCTCTTCGAAATAATTGATGTGCTTTTTAACAGAATCTTGTCCTTTAACCATCATATTAACGGTAAGGTATCCTTCTTTGTCTACCTGAGTATATAACACAGTTGGAATCATAAATTTTGAACTCGGGAAATCACTCCAATAGTTTTCTCGATACTGATTTGGGTCAAATGAAAATCCTCCAAATAAAAGAGGACCTGTCCCATCCGGGAAAATTTGGTTATTTTTATAAAAGTCTTCTTTTATAAAGCGCTTCCATTCATTTTCAATGTGGAAATAACGTTCTTTTGCCGCATTGGTGCAAATAGTATGCGCATATCCTAATCCAACAAATGTATAATAACTGTTGGGATCTTTCCAAAAAAAGCGTTCTTTATAAAACTGGTCATGTCCGTTCGCATAAAAAATAAGGGGGTCAATAGGTCTTACTTTTTTCACTAAACTGACCAATTTTGGCTGATTTTCATTTTTTGCACACTCAATCGCATCTTTAATGTATTCTTGTACTAACTGTTCGGTCGTTGCAATCACACTACGTCCCCCCGTTCATCTTTTTTCTTAAGTCTGTAACTAACTTATTATAAACTTTCAGTTCAAAAAAATCTAGCATCGCGATTCGCCAGAAAAAATTAATTTCGCTTGTCTAAATTATGCGTTTTTATTAAATGAATCAAAAATCTTTATGATCTATTTAGTACTCCTTAAACCTCGAGAACGTTATTTTTATCATACCCTTTTCTATAACCTTTAACTTTCTTTAATTTTCCACTCCTTTTCTCTCTTAGCTTCATGAATACCCCAAATACTCCTAATATGAATCGTGTTTTTTTGAATTTTTAACACATACTACAAAAGCACAATAAATTTTTAAGGGGGAGCTTCATGACACTTTCAAAACAAGAAATCAGTCAGTTAAAACAAAATTTACAGCAGCAGCAGGCTGATATTCAATCGCACTTTGACCAAAATGATCATTTTGGTCTAACTCGAAGCGACGCTCACGATGCTGTAGGAGAACTTTCAAGCTACGATAACCACCCTGGTGACACAGCCACGGAAACATACGAGCGTGAAAAAGACCTTGCACTAAATGAACATGCAAAACAAGAGCTACATGAAATAGAAGAAGCACTTCAGGCAATCGCTCACAGCACGTATGGAACATGCAAAGTATGTGGAGCAGATATCTCGTTTGAAAGACTTCAGGCTGTACCGACTACTTTATACTGTAGAGAACATAGCCCATCACAGGATATTCCAAAGCACAGACCTGTAGAAGAAAATGTTCTCCATCACCCATTTGGTCAATACGACTATGACGATACCGAAACGACAGGATATGACGCAGAAGATTCTTGGCAAGACGTTGCGCGTTACGGGACGTCTGAATCTCCTTCTGATTTTATAGAAGATACGTCTAACTATAGTGAAACCTATATTGAGGCAGATGAAGCCATCGGGTACGTTGAAGATTATGAAAACTTTGCCGCTACCGATTTATATGGACAGCCTCTTCCTATTTACCCTTCAAAAGAGCATGAGCGATACGAAAATGCACTTGATGAAGAAGGTACGATGACCATATTTGGAGATTTACCGGCCTATGAGAAAGATCCATACACTGAAAAGGAGTAGTTCTTCATACTACTCTTTTTTCTATTTTTAGTAGGAGCAATGGGAGATGATATCGAATGAATAGGAGATTAGAATTAATAATGAGGTGAAAATGATGAATGCACATGAAATTGATTATAAATTGTATGGAGATGACATGCAGTTTGTTGAAATTGAATTAGATCCTTCAGAAAGTGTTATAGCAGAAGCTGGAGGAATGATGATGATGGAAGATGATATTGAGATGGAAACCATTTTTGGTGACGGTTCTTCCTCCAACAGCAACGGGCTTTTTAATAAACTAAAAGGAGCTGGGAAACGCGTATTAACTGGTGAAAGTTTATTTATGACGGTATATACAAATAACGGATATCACAAACGAAAAGTATCTTTCGCTTCACCATTTCCAGGTAAGATTATTCCTGTCGATTTAGAGCAGCTCGATCATAAAATCATTTGTCAAAAAAGCTCCTTTTTATGCGCTGCCAAAGGCGTATCCGTTGGTATTGATTTTCAAAAAAAACTAGGAACGGGCTTCTTTGGCGGTGAAGGTTTTATTATGCAAAAATTAGAAGGTAATGGCTTGGCATTTTTGCATGCAGGCGGCACCATTCATAAAAGACAGCTGCAGCCGGGTGAACGCCTTCGTGTGGATACTGGATGTTTAGTGGCCATGACCCGTGATGTAAACTACAACATCGAATATGTAGGGAAAATTAAAACAGCTCTGTTTGGAGGAGAAGGCATGTTTTTTGCTACTCTGTCAGGACCGGGAACAGTTTGGATTCAATCTCTTCCTTTTAGCCGACTAGCCGATCGCGTTTTATCAAGTGCAGTTTCGCCAACGGGAGGTAAAGGTGAAGGCAGTATCCTTGGTTCTTTAGGTGATTTCTTAAACGGTGACAACAGATAAAATAAAAAAGGTATAGTCTTTGACTACACCTTTTTTATTTATTGATTTAATAAATTTTTAGTGGAGTGAATTCCCCAAATATCAGATGCATATTCCTCAATCGTTCGATCACTCGAAAAAAAGCCGGAATGTGCAATGTTCGTCGCACTCATTTGAAGCCATTTATTTTCATTTCTATAAGCTTCGTTTACTTTTTGCTGTGCCGTAACGTATGAGTCAAAGTCACGGAGCACATAGTATTCATCATTTTGCATTAATAATGAATCATATATAGGCTCGAATAAGTCATATGTGTCAGGCAGGAAGCCGTTTGTAAGCCGCTCGAGCACTTGTCGAATCCGCTTATCATGATGGTAATAATCATAGGCACGGTATCCTCCATTTTGCTGATAGCTCAACACTTCTTCGGCTTTTAATCCAAAAATAAAGACATTATCTTTTCCTACTGCCTCGCTAATTTCGACGTTCGCTCCGTCCATGGTGCCAAGAGTTAACGCCCCGTTCATCATGAATTTCATATTTCCCGTTCCCGAAGCTTCTTTGCTGGCGGTTGAAATCTGTTCACTGACATCCGCTGCAGGAAAGATATACTCAGCAAGTGACACTCGATAGTTTTCTAAAAAAACGACTTTTAAGAACGGTGATGTTTGTGGATCATGATTGACAACATCAGCTACAGAATTAATTAGCTTGATGACTTTTTTTGCATAATAATAGCCGGGAGAAGCTTTTGCACCAAAAATAAATGTACGAGGAACGATTTGAAAATTAGGGTCTTCTTTTAATCGATTGTACAAATACATAATGTGCAGCACATTTAAAAGCTGTCTTTTATAAGCATGAAGCCTTTTAACCTGTACATCAAAAATAGAATTAGAATCTATTTTAATTCCCGTTTGCTCTTGAATAATATCCGCAAGCAGCTTTTTACGCTGTTGTTTTACTGTTTTTAGTCCTTGTAAAAAGCTTGGATCTTTCACATACTCTTGGAGCTTTATAAGAGAATGCGGCTGTTTAATCCATTTATCTCCTATCACCTCGGTAATAAGGGAGGAAAGCTGCGGGTTAGCTTTTAACAACCAGCGCCGGTGGGTAATTCCATTCGTTTTATTGTTAAATTTAGCAGGATAAAACTGATAAAAATCTTTCATTTCTCGTTCTTTTAAAATATCAGTATGAATCTTTGCCACACCGTTTACTTTATAACTTCCCACAATTGCTAAATGAGCCATCTTTACTAACCCGTGCGCTAAAATAGCCATATTTTCAATTCGCTGCCAGTCACCTGGATATGATTCCCATAATTCTTTACAAAAACGCTCATTAATTTCTTCAATAATCATATACACGCGTGGAAGCAAGGGTTGAAATAAATCAATCGGCCATTTCTCAAGGGCTTCAGAAAGGGTCGTATGATTTGTGTATGATATGGTATTGGACGTAATATGCCATGCATCTTCCCATTCCATTTTTTCTTCATCCAGTAAAATTCTCATTAGCTCAGGAATCGCAAGTACAGGATGCGTATCGTTAATATGAATGGCTACTTTTTCGTGAAAGTTTGTAAGTGTTTGATAGGTATTTCGATGTGCTCTGATAATACTTTGTAAGCTAGCTGACACAAGAAAATATTGCTGTTTCAATCTTAATATTTTACCATCTTCATGTGTATCATCCGGATATAAAAATTCTGATACAGCCTCTGTTTGACGCTTATACTCCATCACATCTTTATGTACTGGAAATGATGAAGGCTCCGCATTCCAAAGGCGAAGTGTATTCACAGTATCTGTTTTATACCCGATAACCGGGATGTCATAAGGAACAGCAGAGACGGGTTCTCCTTTTACATGACGAAAAGAGAATTTTCCGTCTTCCTGTACCATTTCAACTTCGCCCCAAAAGTTCACTTCTATGGCTTGATCTAATTTGCGTACTTCCCATGAATTCCCATGCCTTAACCACTGTTCTGGGAGTTCAATTTGAAAGCCGTTTACAATCTTTTGATCAAACAAACCGTGTTTATAGCGAATTCCATAACCGTGGCCTGGAAGATTAAGTGAAGCAAGAGAATCTAAAAAACAAGCAGCAAGCCTGCCTAATCCACCGTTCCCTAATCCTGCGTCTACTTCTATTTCCTCAATATTTTCAAGTGAAATATTCAGATCACTTAATCCTTCTTTTACAACTTCCCGAATTCCTAAGTTCAACAGATTTTGACCCAATAGTCTGCCTAATAAAAATTCGATAGAAAGATAATACACTTGCTTTGTATGTGAAGACCTATGAATTTCATTGGTTGAAATCCAATCGCTGCTAATATATTCTCGCACCATATTGCCTAATGTATGATAGTGATCTTGAACAGTAGATTCTTTAAAGCTCTTTCCATATGTCATTTCCAGCTTTTTTAAAAAAGCCTCTTGAAAGCTTTTTTTATCAGAGAACAATCTGCTCACCCTTTCACGATGGAGTAGATGTCAAATTTGAATACAATTGATTATATTTAAATGCCGATTGTCCCCAGCTATAATCCTGACTCATAGCATCCATCATTAATTTTTTCCATACATCTTTCTGGTGATAAAATGAAACAGCTCTTTCTAACGTATGAAGCATGTCGTGAGCATTATAATTCTTAAAAGAGAAGCCATTTCCCTCTCCCCTATATTCATTATAAGCTTTGACCGTGTCATTCAGGCCGCCCGTTTCACGCACGACTGGAATGGTTCCATATTTTAAGGCTATTAATTGTCCGAGTCCGCAAGGCTCAAAACGGGAAGGCATTAAAAATAAATCCGTACCGGCATAAACTTTATGAGCAAGTTCCTCATTAAAACCAATAATGGCTTTTACTTGCTGGGGGTACGTATCTTCCATCTCACGGAAAAACTGCTCAAACTCGTGTTCTCCAGTTCCTAAAATAACAATTTGGGCTCCTAAGTTAACCGTCTCATGGAAAACGTGCTTAACTAAATCCAGCCCCTTCTGCTGAGTTAACCTTGTAACCATCGAAATAATTGGAACATCCTTATTTTCTTCTAATTCAAGATAGCGCTGGAGCTCTTTTTTATTTTTATATTTTCCTTCAATCTCTTCTACCGAATAAGGATAAGATATAAGCTGATCTGCGTCTGGGCTATAAGCTTCTTCATCGATTCCATTTACAATCCCAATTAAATCTTGATTTCGCTGGCGCAATAATCCATCTAAACTTTCTCCGTAATATGGCATTTGAATTTCATCTCGATATGTAGGACTTACCGTGGTAATTTTATCAGCTGATACAAGCGCAGCTTTCATAAAATTAATATTCCCATAAAACTCGAGCTGGCTTGTAGTAAAATAATAATCATTTAAATTTAATAACTCATATAAATTGCTCTTAGGGAAAATTCCTTGGAATTGCAAGTTATGAATCGTAAAGACCGTCTGAATATGATCATACATATCATAATTAGCACGAAGTAAAAATGGAATCATAGCCGTATGCCAGTCGTGACAATGAATAATATCAGGCTCATTCTCTAAAAATGGGATAGCTTCAAGCACGGCTCTGCTGAAAAAAGCAAATCGTTCAGCGTCATCGTAGTGCCCATATAAGCTATCTCTTTTAAAATAATATTCATTATCAATGAAAATATATTTAACGCCATCCATCGTTAACGATTCAATTCCGCAGTACTGTCTTCTCCACCCAACCTGCACATGAATAACTTTTTCAAGCACCATTTCATCTTGATAATGTGGAGGAATCGTTCCGTACTTTGGCATGACTACACATACGTTCGTTCCTAACTTTTTTAATTCTTTAGGCAGGGCACCAGCTACGTCTGCTAATCCTCCTGTTTTAATAAAAGGTACACATTCTGATACAGCAAATAATACATTCACGACTTCATCAACGCTCCTTGAGTTGTTCCTTTAGCAATGACTCTAGGTAGACCTGACTCACCTAGCAACGTTTCATTACTTCCTATTTTCACATCTTTGTCTAAAACAACATTTTCTAATACACTATTTTCTAAAATAACGCCTTTTTGCATCACAATGCTATTCTTAACGACCGTACCTTTTCCAATTTTAACACCTCGGAAGATAATACTATTTTCCACATGCCCTTCAATCACGCACCCGTTTGCGATCATTGAGTTTTTCACAACCGCTTTTTTTGCGTAACGAGTAGGCGGTTCATCTTTTACTTTAGTGAAAACAGGACGTTCGTTGATAAATAGCTGCTTCCAAACATCTGGAGATAAAATTTCCATACTTGTTTTATAGTAGGCATCTAAGCTAGAAATCTCAGCCGTATATCCATGGTGCTCATACTTTTCTACACGATGAGATTGTGCCATATATCGAACCATTTCTTTAATCGTATAAAAATCATGGGATTCATTTTGCAAAATATTAACTAGAATAGATTTATTAATAATATACATATTAAGCGATTTATCACCCTGCTTCATTTCAGTAATATCTGCATTTGAAGCAATATGACGTTGCAGCACGTGCTCAAAGTCAACTGTACATATCGTATAACTATTCGCAATTAATACGTATTCCTGCTTACTTCTTAAGAAATAATCAATATGATAACGGAACTGCGTGAATAGTGATGGACTTTCTAAGTGTAAATCACTTGTCATAGGAGGGAAAATAAACAATCCATCTCGCTTCCGATCCAAATCCCACTCTTTTCCTGAACCTATATGATCCATCAATGCGCGATAGCGATCACGAGGAAAAATGGCAACGCTCGAAATTCCAGAGTTCACCATATTAGAAAGCGTAAAATCGATTAATCGATAGCGTCCTGCAAAAGGAATGGCAGCAATCGATCTATAAAAGGTTAAAGGCTGCAGCGCTGTTGTGTTTGTACAAGCATCAATAATACCAAGCATTTGATTATTCAATGTCGTTCATCCTCTCTGTTCGTTAAATGCATTTAGCAACTGATTCAATCAATTCTTGAGTAACAAGAATTACTTCTTCGCTTCCTTTGGTCGGTCGAATAATAGTACCGTCTGGAACTTCAATGTCCGATGGAACAATTGCGTTTTCAATATATACGTTAGAACCTATCTTTGCAGTAGGCATGACAACCGTTTTCTTGATCTCAGAACCTGAGCCGATTTGTACACCTGGAAATAACACGGACTGCTCCACGTTTCCTTCAACAACGCACCCTTCATTTACTAATGACTCCACCACGCAGGCGTTTGGCGCGATATATTGAGGAGGCTGATTAGGGTTAACAGAGTATACTTTCCATGAAGAGTCAAATAAATTAAGCTCGTCTTTATCACATAACAAATCCATATTCGCTTCCCACAAGCTTTTTACAGTTCCTACATCTTTCCAATAACCTTGGAATGGGTATGCAATTAGCTTTTTCTTTTCATCTAGTAAAAGCGGAATAACATCTTTACCAAAATCATGGCTTGAATATGGATTGCGTGCATCCATTTCTAAATATTCTTTTAAAATACTCCATTTAAAAATATAAATCCCCATGGAAGCTAGATTGTTTTTAGGACGCTGAGGCTTTTCATCGAACTCCATTACGTCTAGGTCACTATTTGTATTTAAAATACCAAAACGGCTTGCTTCCTCCCAAGGTACTTCAACAACAGAAATCGTTACGTCTGCTTCTTTGTTTATATGATAATCAAGCATATTTTCATAGTTCATTTTATAAATGTGATCACCTGATAGAATCAGTACGTACTCAGGATCATATTGTGTTAAATAGTTTAAATTTTCATAAATAGCACTAGCCGTCCCTTTATACCACTTTACTCCATCTGACTCCGCGTATGGAGGCAATACCGTGACGCCACCATTCCGTCGGTCCAAATCCCAAGCGCTTCCAATTCCAATGTATGAATTGAGAACTAGCGGTTGGTATTGTGTTAACACACCTACTGTTTCAATACCTGAATTTGTACAATTACTTAAAGCAAAATCAATAATTCGATACTTACCACCAAATGGTACAGCTGGCTTTGCTAGATTTTTTGTAAGTGAACTTAGCCGACTACCTTTTCCTCCTGCCAATAACATCGCTACGCATTTCTTTTTTAACATGTTGTTTTCTCTCCCCTCGTTTTCTCTTTGCTCGTAGTATACTAATGCCAAACGGCGGAATATTCATTTCAATGCAAAAAGGTTGGCCGTGAAACGATTCACCCACTGATTTTAATGCCTTTTTATTTACAATGCCTGAACCGCCGTACACTTCGTCATCACTGTTAATAACTTCAATGTACTCTGTCTCAACTGGAACTCCAACTTTGTAAGAATGATATGGATGCTCAGAAAAATTGCTAACAACTATAAAAATCTCCTGATTTTCTTTCGACTTACGAATAAAAGAGAAAATTTGTTGATGATGGTTGTTAACATCAATCCATTCAAATCCATCTGGATTATGGTCTAATTCATATAAAGGCTTGCTTCTCTTATAAATCTTGATGAGATCTTTCATATATCCGTTAAGATTGCGATGCATGTCAAAGTCATAAAGCATCCAATCCAACTCCTCTAAATCTTTCCACTCATCAAATTGCCCAAACTCTCCGCCCATAAATAAAAGCTTTTTCCCAGGGTGTGCAAAGAAATATCCATATAGCAGTCGAAGCTGTGCAAACTTGCGCCAGTAATCACCTGGCATTTTATTAAGTAATGATTTTTTCCCATGTACGACTTCATCATGAGAAAGCGGCAAAATAAAGTTTTCGTTAAACGCATACATTAGTGAAAAGGTCATTTTATCGTGAAGATAGGGACGTCTTTCCACGCCAGCTTCCATGTATGTTAAAACGTCATTCATCCATCCCATGTTCCACTTATAATTAAAGCCTAAACCGCCCTCATACGTAGGTGCTGTAACAAGCGGCCAGTCCGTTGAATCTTCTGCCATCATTAATATCGTTTCATCAGATTCAAAAACAGCTTCATTCAACTTTTTCAAGAAGCTGACAGCTCCATCATTCACTGCTTTTCCAGAAGAATTTTGCCAATAAAGCATATTAGCTACAGCATCTACTCGAAATCCATCTATATGGAAGTACTCCAACCAAAACAAAGCGTTCGAAATCAGAAAACTTTGTACTTCAGGCTTTCCTAAATCGAAATTAGCTGTTCCCCAAACGTAGTTTTCACGATCGGGTTCTTGTTTGTATTCATAAGTAGGTTCTCCATCGAACATATACAGACCATGTTCATCCTTACAAAAATGCCCGGGTACCCAGTCTAAAAGAACCCCTATATTGTTTTGATGACACTCATCTATAAAGTTCATCAACTCTTTAGGTGTACCGTATCGACTGGTAGCAGAATAGTATCCAATTCCTTGATATCCCCAGGATCGGTCGAGCGGATGCTCAATGACTGGTAATAACTCAATATGTGTAAAACCTTGTTCAGCAATATAAGGAATAAGCTCCTGTGCTAATTCACTGTATGTATAAAGACTGCCATCTTCATGAGTCCTCCAAGACCCTGCATGCAGCTCGTAAATACACAGTGGTCTTTCATATATATTTTGCTGTTTTTTCTTTCTACGCCAATATTGGTCGTTCCATTTGTAGCCATCCAATGAGTAAACAATAGACGCAGTGTTTGGACGCACTTCACTGAAGAAAGCGTATGGATCTGCTTTTAATTTTTTTTGATTGCTTTGTGTGATGATTTCATATTTATAAATAGTCCCTTGTTCTAATTCAGGGATAAATGTCATCCAAATACCTTCTTCATTAACTTTAACCATTGAATGTTGAAAACCGTTCCATTTATTAAAATCACCTACAACGCTTACACCCTTTGCATGAGGTGCCCACACGCAAAATCGTACGCCTTCAATTCCTTCTACCGTTACCTGATGCGCACCGAAAATAGAGTAACTGCGAAATAAGTTTCCTTCGTGATACAAATGAACATCAAATTCAGTAGGCTGAACCGCTAGATTCACTTTTGCCACCCCTTTAACTTCAAACATAATATACGCACATAATATACGCTTCTTACCACTCATTCCCTTTTACAGTAAAAACATAAACCTTTTTTACAAATATAATAGAATAAATGTTCTTTTAAATTACTCTTTATCCCATACTCTTCATACTTTATTACTTTATGAATAATTCCATATGATATAGGGAAAATCCTGCTTAAAACTTACTTTTTATTCCGAAAATTCATGGTAATTATTCCTAACTATTATTTCTGTTTACTTAATCTTTAAAAAAGCGCAAATAAAAAAGGTTTGCATATATGCAAACCTTTTTGAGATGACCCGTACGGGATTCGAACCCGTGTTACCGCCGTGAAAGGGCGGTGTCTTAACCGCTTGACCAACGGGCCATATTTAAATTTAAAACGACTGGCGGAGAAGGAGGGATTTGAACCCTCGCGCCGCTTACACGACCTACACCCTTAGCAGGGGCGCCTCTTCAGCCACTTGAGTACTTCTCCATATGGCTCCACAGGTAGGACTCGAACCTACGACCGATCGGTTAACAGCCGATAGCTCTACCACTGAGCTACTGTGGAATATGGTGGGCCTAAGTGGACTCGAACCACCGACCTCACGCTTATCAGGCGTGCGCTCTAACCAGCTGAGCTATAGGCCCTTCATTTGGAGCGGGTGATGAGAATCGAACTCACGACATCAGCTTGGAAGGCTGAGGTTTTACCACTAAACTACACCCGCGTTACTTAAGATGGGGCGACTGATGGGAATCGAACCCACGAATGCCGGAACCACAATCCGGTGCGTTAACCACTTCGCCACAATCGC